>JAEWYS010000009.1 GCA_023458555.1 Bacteroidota bacterium
CTTCACGAAGTATCTGCATCTTCTGTTCTACACTAAAATGTCTTCTTGTTTTTCCCATTAATTTACTAAGTTAACTCTACTAAATTATTTCCCAAATTTAGTCCAGTCTATTACGGGGCTAGGACAATTGAACTACGTTATTTAAATGAACTTTTAGAAGATCTGGAGATTCATATAAAGAACACAATTGCACAAAATAAATTAGCAGTTAATGAAAATATTCTTGAGAAACTTTTAGATAAAGGAAAATTTACTTTGTTTTTAGATGGTTTTGATGAAGTTGATGAAAAAACTAAGAAAAAATTAGTAAAGCAAATAAATGATTTTGTGAATAAGTACAATAAAAATTATTATATACTCACATCTCGACCTTACTCAAATGTTGAAAACTTACCCCTATTTTCCAACTTAAAAATGAAAGAATTAAGTCTAGAAAATGGTGAAATTAAAGGATTTGTATACAAACAATTAGGCACTGAAAAAGAATTAGCTGAAAAAGCTATAAAATCAATTGAGCAAGGTGATTCAATTTATATTCACAGTTTCCTAAAAAATCCTTTATTATTGTCCTTATATTTACTTACTTTTCAAAATTACGCATCAATTCCTGATAAGAAATATATCTTTTATAGACGAGTTATAAATGCCTTATTTTCAGAACACGATAGCAAAACAAAACTTGGCTATGTTCGAGAAAAATTATGTGGCTTAGATCAAGAAAGTTTCGAATTAATTTTGAAATCGTTCAGTTTTTTATCATACTTCGAAAATGAATTTAGTTTTAACAGAGATTATGTTAATTTAAAATTGAAACTAATAAAAGAAAAACGAGAACTAAAGTTTGATAATAACAAGTTTATCTCCGACTTAAAATCTGCTATTTCATTATGGATAGATGATGAAGGATTATATTCATTTGCTCATAGGTCTTTACAAGAATATTTTACTGCGTTGTTTATTACTGAACTAAAAGAAGAAGAAAAACTAAGGGTTTATAATAAAATAATTGCCAAATATAATTCTACGCATTCCGCTCATCTAAGAGAAGTAGACAATCTACTGCAACTTCTAAGAGAAATG
The DNA here is from genome assembly GCA_023458555.1 of Bacteroidota bacterium. Lineage (GTDB taxonomy): Bacteria > Bacteroidota > Bacteroidia > Cytophagales > Cytophagaceae > SpSt-227. The sequence goes on from JAEWYS010000009.1 coordinate 1,081, forward strand.
GATGAATATAGCTTTATAAAATATTTTTATTATCCACTGCTTATTGAACTCAAAACTGATATTAACAATCAAGGCTATAACAATAATTCTAAAAATTATGTACATTTTTTTATTGAAGGAATAGTAGAATTAAAAATGGGAAAAAAAGATGGAGAACATAGATATTCATTCAGACCTCTCTTAACTCCTATAGTGGATAAGACTATTTTTATACATTTACCATACACCCAGGACTTATATAATTACTTGATTAAAATTTTAAATTCTGAAGACATAATTTTAAGCTACAAAGAACAATTAGTTGAATCAAAACCATATTTAAAAGAAAACTACCAATTAAGACCATCTTCAAGACATATTATATTTCAAAAATCAGAATTTGACGATTTTTATAATATACTAGACAATTCGATCTTAAATAAACTTTCTAATGACATTTTTAAACATATTAACTCAGAGATAATTTTTTGTGAAAATTACATATACAAAACTGATAATACAGAAAAGGATTTAGTTGATTTAATATAAAATATCATTCTACACCTTCCTCACCTTCCCATTAAAAAAATCCGGTCCCCACTCCCTCACAGGAAGCAGGAACCGGATTGGCCAATGAGGCTTCGAGTGCCTTAGCCGGCAAACTGATAACCGGCTTCGGGAACCTGGCTTCGAGAACCTCAGCCGGCGAGCCTGCGCTTCGTTTACTTCACCATCTTCATCACATTTTCCCCGAATTTCATCAGGTAGCTTCCTCTTTCCAGTACTTGTGTGTTTACATGGTTGGAACCAGCCTCAAGATGCACGTTCAGTACCGCTTTGCCTGACAGATCGTAGATGACCGCTTCTCCGGAAGTAGCCGGTGCAGCTACAATATAATCGGCAAAGGGATTAGGATATACCCTGAATTCATGTGCAGCATAAGAATCCAGACCGGTAACCAGAACAGATTCTCTTACCGACGCTCTGTCCGATTTGTTGCCGGCCTCGTCAAAGGCTTCTACTTCCAAAAGATACTCCCGGCCACCGGTCAGGCCACTTACTGTATACGTTGTCGCGGTCGTAATCCCGTAAAACTGACCATCTACATAAATGGTATAGCCCTCGATACCGATATTATCCACAGAAGCGGTCCAGGAGAGAATGATATCACTAAAGTCCGGATCAGCCTGCAGATTGCCCGGTGTACCTGGCTTATCCGTCATACGAATGTATATATCCGGCAGGGAACCAAAGTATGCTGTACGTACACCAGCATTCAGGTTTGGCGCTACTCCGTTTTGCAAGGTAATATTCCGGTGCTCTCCGTAAAAGCTTCCGAAACCTCTCACTTTAATTACTCCGTTGGTGAGTACAAATTCCTCTCCGGTATAATCAGCAGGAATAGTAATCTTGTACTCCTGTGCACGGCTGGCAAATGTATACTGACCGGGACCAAGGATCAGCGGAAACTCGGTATCGAAACCAGTGTACTGTATACCTGCTGATATATTGTAGATACCCGAAAGCTTATTGCTTGGATGATACAGGGTATTAAAAGTAACCCCTGCCTCATCACCCGGCTGCAAAAGTTCGCCCGGACTGGTCACATTGCTTATCGTATAGGTAACCGGCTTCGCGGTCAGCACCTGATACTCTACAGCTCCGCTTGCTGATGTAAGACGAATGATTGAACGACCATGCACCAGACGCACGGTATAGCTTCCGTCTTTGTTCGCGGTAACACCATCTGTAGAAAATCCATTGTATGAAAGCATGTTTTCTCCGATCACAGGCTTCGCCAGTGTTACAGAGCTCACACCTTCCGGCCTGAAGGTATAATCGAAACCACCCGTAGACGCTTCATAGTAAAGCACGTCATGCTCGGCGTCGATAAAAACACTGTCTGCCTTGTCCGTTCCATCGGAGCTCCAGTATTCACCAATCGTCATATTGGTCTTGATATCCGAAGCAGGCGCATCAACTGATACAACAAATACACCTGTATTCTCCGGCCATATCGCACCGAAAAACGCTGCTCCGTTGTTACCGACATTGAGGGTATGAGCACATAGCATGGCATCGTAGGTTACCAGCACAATCGCTTTACCCGCTCTGACCGGTGTCAGCACTCCCGTCGGACTTACTGTAACAACACTATTGTCCGGCTCACCCTCTTCGTTGAGTACGGTATAGTGAAAATCAGGCTCAATAAAATAGTTATTGATATCCGAATCGACCGCTTGCCAGTTGCGCAGATTGACAATCTGAAACGCAGTATCAAAAGGCAGACTCAGATAGCCCTGTGCGTTTATATTCAGGAAAATATCCGCCATATTACGGCCATTGAGATTATTCACATCGTAATCAACCTCTTTCGGGCTGCGGGAAAACAGTTGCTCATCGGTAAAGGTCAATACTTTATTCGACGCGTTGGGTGTAAATACGCCGACATGCGTCAGCGCGCCCTCTTTGCTTACCCGGTAGTTATGCTTACCGCTTACATTGTAGGCATAGACGGTATTTTCGCCGGAATTGTCTATATACACCGGATATTTTTCCTCAAAAGGGATATAATGCGACGACTTTTCACCAACAAACACATGCGCTCCATCCGGCACTACAAAACGGAAAGCGGTGGCGGTAATCCGGATTAGTGTATCCAGCAGTTCGCTTTTATCATCGTTTGCTACCGCGATTGCCTTTAGGGTAGTGGTCGTACTGATTTCAAAAGGTGCGTTGTACAGCAATTCGGCTGATTCCGTCGGCTCTGTGCCATCCAGGGTATAGTAGACAGATACGTTTCCTGAAGACGAAAGCGATACAAGCGCTCTGTCCCAGAAACCTTCTTCTGTATGCTCCATACCGCCAATCGTTACGGCAGGCACTGACAGCTCAGAAGTTGCGGTGGCCATGTTACACCGGGCCGTTACATTCATGTAAGACAACAAGAGGATCGTCAGCAGGAACAGGTTTTTCAATAAGTCAATTTTCTTCATTATTCTCAATCGTTACTTGTATTACTTTATTTATCGGGAATTATTCTTTTGATCATGCCCCGGCAGGGAGCAATATTTAAGCATCTTCTATGAAATCCTGTCATTCATACACCAGTGCAAAATGCGCGGGGATATCACCGGTCCGTATCTGCCATTTCTTGTAGCCGTAGCGGTCAAAGCAAAAAAGAGCGCCCGGATAAACATAATTGGCCGCGTCGGTAACATAGATATCTTTGGTGACCGGGTGCACCATAAGACCATAGGGTTTGGATAACTCTTTTTCTCCCCCACCGGACAGAAAGTTGCGTGTAACCAGGCGCTTCGTGCCGACATCGACAATCCCGAAGGTCACTATATTATTCATGGTGACATAGCTCCACTCCGCGCCGTAGATATAGAGCGAATCACCATCAAGGTACATATTGGAAACAGCCACATCCAGCTCACCACCGAAAGTATCGGTATGGGTATCGACCCAATAGAGTCGTGAAGGAGCTCCATAATAATCCCCTCTTGAGCTTACCCACAGATTGCCATAGCGGTCTGCCCGCAGGCGGTGCAGATTTACCGCGACCTCGATGCGTTTGGTTTCTTTAAAAGAGTGAATGTCGATCACAGAGACGGTGCTCTCATAATTCGGGACCATATAGCCACCCGAATTGGCCACATAGATTTTATTGCCGACAATCTCCAGCTCGTCCGGCTGAAACCCTACCAGACAGCGGTCTACTACCTGAAAGGAAGCGGTATCGACCTTGGCAACATAACCGATCTGCTCATAATCAGGATTGATCTCTACCGGACCGGCATAGGAAGTAACATAGGCATAACCCTCGTGAAACTGAATGTAGTGGCAGTTGGGAATATTGATCTGCCCCAGTCGTCTGGCGGTATATTTGTCCATTACCTCTATTTTATTGGAGCAGCTGATGACCGCATACAGCTTGCTGCCATATACTTTGATATCGTTGCCGACATCGCCCATTTCCTTTGGCACGGACGGATTGGCATCAGCATAGATATTCCGGTGATAATTACCAGTGGTAAAATCAAAATAGTCGAGCGTTGCTTTGTTGCTGCCCATATTGCTTTCGTTAAGCAGATAGAAGCCAATAATTTTTGCACCGGTAACTGAATTACCCGGCACTGTAGTAGTATCCGGCGGGGCCAGGGGGATAACTTCTGCGGGATACACTTCCTGTTCCTTGCGGCACGAAGCCAGCAAAAGACCAGCCAGCAGCAGAGCCAGCCAGCAGCAGGTGAAGGCTTTCCGTATAGATTCCTGATTCAATCTTTTATAGCTCATATTCTTATTGTCTCTTTTTACTAAATCCCTCTCAGGATGCTCAGATATTTACTTTCAAAATCAGCTTATAATTCCGCCCCGGCATGGGATAGTTCAGTACCACATCATAGTACTGATTGAGGATATTGTTTACCTCCGCAGAGAGTTTGCAGTTGATTTTCCGGTAGCTGAACGTCTTTCCCACCGTCAGATCATGCGTATACCAGGGCTGCTCATAATTTTCACGGATATTGGAGGAGTTATGATATCGTTCGCCGACATAAATAAAGCTGTAGTTCAAATCCCAGGATTTGCGGCTGATATTCGTAATGACCGAACCGTTGTGCCGGGGTATATAAGCAATCTGACCGCCATAGCTTCCCGCCTGCGGATCGTTGTCGGCAGGATTGCTGAAATCCTGCGCACGCTGATAAGTATAGCTCAGGCTGGCGGACAATAACATACTAAAGGGCAACTCCCATTGTGTCTGGCCCGACACATCAATCCCGCGTATTTCGACATAACCAATGTTCATCATCATCCAGCGGTATTGCCCGTTACCTTTCGGTACAGCGATAATTTTGTCTCTGACCTGATTGTAATAGGCGTCTGCCCTGAGATTCAGAGAGTGGAGTTTTCCTTTGGTAAAGTCCCGGTTGTATTGGAATCCCAGATTGTATTGGGTGGTATATTCGGGACGAAGCGCTACGTTTCCGATATCGGTATAATACAGATCATTGAAAGTCGGCATCCTGAAAATATGCTTGTAAAATGCCCGCAGCCGCAGGGGAGACAGTTGCTTTGATGTAGTAAATGGCTGATAGGAAACAAAAAATGCCGGGGTATATTCCTGCTTATTATCCGGAGTTCCGGTTTGTGCTCCCTCTCCTGTTCCTTGCCGGGTTCTGGTGACCTGCTCAAAAACGGATGTTCCCAAAAGGCTTGCCTGTGCTTTCAGCCGTCTCCACTCAAAAGCGGTTGCCAGCGCAACGAGCAGGGTGTTTCGTTTGGGATGTACAAAGTCCCTCAGGCTCGCGTCCAGAACATTCCACTGATAATCGACCGACAGATTTACATCCCAGTTTGGCAGAATGGAGTATTTGTTAGCCACAGAAGTGTAGATTTCCTGTTGCTGAAACCGGTTATCGATATACATCAGTGTGGTATCCGGATTCAGATAGCGCATCCGGTCATTGGCATACTTGGCATTGACCAGTATGTCATACCTTTTGGATACCTGCTTCTGGAAGCTGCCCTGGGTAAAGAAATTGCGGTCCCATTGCCGTTGCGAATGGGTCCAGACATTGTTGACAATCGCTCCGGGGATTCCCCGCTCCGAGTTATAGAAATAGCTTTTGAGATGCCATTTGCCGGATTTTACATATCCGTTCAGCCCGCCTTCCAGACGCCAGGAGTTCAGATCGCCATTGCGGCGAATGGCCGTAGTATCCCAGGCAACCTGTCCGTTGGGAAGTACCCTGCGATATCGGAATTTGTACCTGCCGGAAGCCTGAATATACTCCGCATTGACCGATGAGCTGACCCTTTTGCTGATTTTCTGTTCCCAGAGTACTGACTGATTGATCAGTCCGAATGAGCCAGTGCGGCTATAGAACGTAAAGTTGGTTTTCTTGCCCTCCGCGAAACGGGGCCGGCGGGTTTGCAGATAAATGGTTCCAGCAGATCCAAAATCCCTGGCTGGCTGAAAAATCTCACTCTTCTGCCCGTTGTATAATGAGATTTTCTCAATATTATCGAGAGAGAATTTTCCTAAATCAATCTGACCGTTTTGTGCATTGCCCAGTTGAATACCATCATAGAATACGCCCATATGGTTGGTTCCCATACTGCGTATATCCACGGTCTTTAGTCCGCCTACTCCGCCGTAGTCCTTAATCTGGACACCTGAAAAATAGCGTATGGCATCGGCCACGGAAAAGCTGTTCAGCGCTTCCAGCTTTTCACCGGAAAGCTGCTGCGACGGAATAACTTCCTGATAGCGATTGCCTGTCAGCCTGACTTCCTTTATATACTGTATGCTATCCGAATCATTCTGCGCAAAGGCGACTACCAGCTGCGACAGCAGTAGCACGATCATGCAAAACACTCTGTATAAAAACATAAAAAGCTGTTTTAATCTGCCATTAAACAGCTTTCGTACAGGAATCGGGAAACAATCAGACATACCGAGACTGCCTTTATTGAAAGCACCGGTCTGAAAATATCATTGAAATAAACGTACAGGAGCGCCGGTATAATTAAACTATACCCTGCCTGTCTTGTTTGTCTCAAGCCTTATTCCTCGAAAGCTTTAAAACGTACGAATTCTGGCAGGTATTCTGACTTACTCCATCATTGAGGCGCCCTTCCCATCCGCCGATCTGCGAACAGTGGAACAAAGTATGCTCAATGACTTCTGGCGGAGCTTACAGCAGCGGGTCTGTTCAGGACTTGCACCTGATTCCCTTTTAAACGCGCCTTCCGGTTGGAGACGACATCACCAAAATTCGGGGCGAATGTACATATAATATTCGAATTTGTATATTATTCCCGGTTTTAGGTTGTAGGTAGTATGTTATACGTTTTACGTAATATGTTGAACGTAATACGTATCACCTAAAACGCACAACGTCTTTACCCCAGCACCACATCCAGCGTCATCATCACTATAAATCCGCCGATAAATCCGAGTGTAGCGATGTCTGAACTTTTGTTCTGCTGCGCTTCGGGAATTACTTCTTCGACCACTACAAAGATCATCGCTCCGGCGGCAAAAGCCAGCGCATAAGGCAGCACCGGTGTAAACACAGCGACAGCCACTGCTCCTGCCACACCGGCGACAGGCTCCACAATGGCTGACAGCTGACCGTAAAAGAAACTCCTTTTTCTGCTCATTCCCATACGCCTCAATGGCATGGAGACCGCGATACCCTCAGGAAAATTCTGTAATCCTATCCCAATGGCAAGCGCTACCGCTCCGCCGATACTGGCTTCGGGAATCCCGGCAGCCACCCCGCCAAACAATACGCCTACCGCCAGTCCTTCCGGTATATTATGCAAGGTAATGGCCAGGATCATCAGGGTGGTCTTTTGCCAGGGTGACTTCACCCCTTCTATCCGTTTAAAATTCACATGAAAATGCGGTAATACTTTGTCCAGCGCAAACAGAAAAGCAGCTCCTGTCAAAAAGCCCAGTATGGCGGGTATCACCTTTTCCAAACCTTCCCCTTCACTCATGTCAATAGCAGGTATCAGCAGACTCCAGATGCTCGCTGCCACCATCACGCCTCCCGTAAAGCCCAGCATGCCATCCAGCAGATTACGGTTCATGTTTTTGAAAAAGAAAACAAACGAAGCGCCGGCAGCCGTTACTCCCCAGGTAAACATGGTAGCGTACAGCGCCGCGACAATAGGATCAATTGTCTCGAAATAGTGTATAATCAGTTCTGACATTTTATGTAGTATGAATTATCTGTTCTCTGCATAGTTTAATTTTCCGAAAATGCATCTCGTCCTGTATGACCGATTGTTTCAATAGCCGTTATCAGTATTTTCAGCTGCTCAGATGTCAGTACTCCGTTGTAGCGGAAAACCAGCTGATACTCCTTATCCAGCAGCACCCATACGGGATAGGCGACTTCTTTACCACCGGCCAGTTCCTCTGCCAGTGTATGCATACCAACGGATTCGCCGGTCGGCTTGTACGGCCAGCTTTGTCCGCGAAAAGGTATCATTTCCTGATATTCGGCATTGAACTCTACAAAGTAGAATTGGGACAAAGCGCTCTGAAAATCCTTGTTTTTCTGCAACTGATTTTTCTGCATCCGACAGTATCGGCACCAGTCTGTTGACAGAAGAATAAGCAATGGCTTTGCTTCCTTTTGCATGCTGCTGTCTGCCTGCGCCATTGTCAGCGCGCTGGTCTGCGCAGGGCAATATGTACCTATCATGACACCTATTGCCGTCAGTAAGGAAACTATATATGTAGCGGATATAATCATGTTTCTATTTCAGATTGTATCTGAATCCCAGAAAGCCTCTGATACCCTGATTGGGACCATAGACATAGGAAGGATCAAAAGTCAGACCGTAGGGATTGCCGGCTGTAGCCATCGCCTGTCCGTTGTCACCAAAGACTACTCCTTTATCAAAAGGATCATTGGCCCTTGCTATGATAAACGGATTGCCTTTGTTGGGCGTCCAGTTCAGCAGGTTTTTGACACCTCCATAGATCTCGATGCTTTTGCCAGCTCTTTTGGTCAGCTGAATATTCTGAATGCTCCACCAGGGAGAATACGCTCTGCGGGGATCGGTATCGCTCAACAGAGGCAGACGCATAGGACCGTACAGGTTGCCGGTATAGTCAATAGTGACTCCGATACGTTTGATGGTATAGCCTACATTCCACACTCCGGTAAAGCGCTCGGTAAACAGCTGCTGTATTCTTTCCCCCTCTTCCATGCTATGCACATCCATGGCCGTAGCTCCTGCCAGTATTTTGAGACCATTGGGCAATACCACATCCAGATTGAGCGAGATACCCCGGGAGACCGCATGTCCATCCAGATTGTCGTAGATAATCTTGTTAGGATCGGTGTCATAATTTGCGATGATCTTGTTGGTAAAGTAGGTATAGAAAGCAGTCGCGTCCAGTCCGATAAAGGTATTGCCGGCGTATATTTCCTTTACATAATTCAGATTCCCGTTCCAGGAAGTTTCCGGTTGCAGATCATTGATAAGCACCACCTGTCTTGCTCCGGTAAGCGCCGCGTGATCTTCCGTAAAGACGTTGGCGACCCGGTAACCGTTTCCAATGCTCAGACGCAGCGTGTTTTTCTTGTTAAAAGAGCTCCATTTATAATTAAGCCTGGGAGTAAGAATACTTCCATGTATCGAATTGTAATCATACCGCATACCCAGTAAGATCTTGTTGTTTTCATTCAGGCTCAGCTCATCCTGAACAAATACCCCCGGAAGACTGGTATGCGTCGGTTGATTTACAGCAAGATTATCGGCAGATGCGGTAGCAGGTGTATCATCATCATAATAGGTATACCGATACGTCAAGCCAGTAAGCAAATCATGCCTTTTTATCTTTTTAAACCAGGTCAGCTGTCCGAAACCGATATACTGATCCGCCATATAGGGTATATCCCCGTATACACTGTTCTGATCATGACCGTTGGCGCTGAATTGGAACAGTACCCGTTCTTTTACCGGCAGCTGATACGTACCGAATAATTCCCAACGGCTGGTATAAATACTTTCTCCATATACTTCATCACCACCTCTGTATTTGCGGTTCCAGTTCATTTCACCGCCCCATCGGTCCTCGTACACATACCTGCCTGCAAGCGAAAACAGGCGATTATCTTTCCTGTCAAAACTCCATTTGTTGAAAACAGACAGCCTGTTTTGCAACGTCACATCCGTAAAGTTGTCCTTGTTGTTATCGATCGGATTCTGATAGTTGAAATAGTTTAGCCCAAGCAGCGACTGCGCTTTCTTGCCTGCTCTGAATTTGGCCGCTATATCCGTATTGACTTCACCCCAGGTTGTGCCAAACATATCCACCGCAACCAGCGGGGCATTGGATGGTTTTTTGGTAATAATATTGATCAACCCTCCCACTGCTTCACTTCCGTACAATGTAGACGCAGGACCTTTGACAATCTCGACACGCTCTATGAGGGATTGCGGAATACCGCTCAGACCGTAAACGGTTGACAGACCACTTACAATCGGCATTCCGTCAATTAGTACCATGGTATAAGGACCTTCCAGTCCATTGATATGGATATCGCCGGTATTACAGATATTGCAGTTAAGTTGAGGCCGTACACCGTTGATTGTCTGCAAGGCATCAAATATGGAAGGTGTGGGATTGGCCTTAAAGAATCTGGCGGTATATACTTCTACCGGAACAGGGCTTTCCAGCTTGGACACTTCTTTCATCGTGCCTGTGATCACGACCTCTTCCATTACTTCCGGTTCCAGTACTACATTATATACTACGACATCACCCTTTACTATTACCGTGATCCTCTCTGTGGCATATCCCGCATGATGTACTTCCAGTATCCAGTTTCCATACGGAATATTGTCCAGCCGGTACAGACCGGTACTATCTGTCGCGGTCCCGATCTTCTGCTTTGGAACAGACACCGTCGCTGCGTCAAGAGCATACCCATATACATCCGTAACCTTTCCTGTAATCCTGCCAGTCTGAGCCCGGGCAATGAAACAGGTAAAAACAAAAAACAACACAGCTGCCTGTATTTTTATTCTCAACATAAAACAATACAATATATATAAAACTAATTTTTTAATTTATATATACAAAACTAATATATTAGACTAGTCTAACAAATTAATTAGGAAATAATTTTTACTAAAAACAGTTAATCTTTAGTTAAATTCGCTCCATGATTTCTCAGACGGAAGAAAATTACCTGAAGGCGCTGTTTACCCTGACCAGTGAAAAAGGAGAAGCAAGTGTCAATGAGCTAAGCAAATTGCTGGACATAAAGATGCCTACCGTCAATAGTATGATAAAGCGCCTGTCTGAAAAGGATCTGGTTGTCTATGAAAGCTATAAGCCAGTCCGGCTGACACCGCAGGGCATGAAGGAAGCCGCTCTGATTATCCGTAAACACCGCCTGACGGAAATGTACCTGGTGGAAAAAATGGGCTTCGGCTGGGAAGAGGTACATGATATAGCAGAGCAGATCGAACATATCAAATCACCCGCATTTTTTGAAAAAATGGACGCGCTGCTAGGTTATCCCAAAGTAGACCCGCACGGCTCCCCTATTCCTGATGTTCACGGCAAAATAGAATCGGAATCGTACACCAAACTAAGCAGCTGCAAAGAAGGTGATGTGGTTACCTTTATGGCTGTAAGCCACTCTTCGGAAGAGTTGCTGAAGTTTCTCAACAACCGTGATCTGGTACTGGGCTGCACTATTACCATCAATATAATCGAACCTTTTGACGAAAGTATGACGGTAAGCTATGCAGACCGAAAAGAAGAAGTGCTCAGCAGCAAAGTATGTGAGAAGCTGCTGGTAAAGGTAGTGAAGTAGTTCACTAACGTGTGGCGTACCGGCGGCATACTAAACGTAGCGTAAACTTTTTCCTGCCAGACAACTAAGAATCTGCTTTGGCATTCAAAATCTCCGATAAAGTCCTGGTTTTACACAAACTGTTTTTTTAAATGAAATATACTTTTCTACTATTTGCTCTGAGCCTGCTGACTCATTATGTTCAGGCTCAAACCACAAAGCTGACGCTGAATCCGAAAGAATTATCGATGCAGACGGGTGAAACAACTACTGTTTCAGTCAATGTCGAAAACGCGGACTTTGCTTATCAGCTGTTCCTTAGTGCAGTACATTCCGATCTTGGCAGCTCTGCCGCTATAAATTTCAGAACCAATCCGCTGAATCCACCATATGTAACCACAATGGACATAAGTATTCAGGGTGCGCCTGCTCCGGGGAGACACCAGCTTGTCATAAAAGCTGCCAATGGCCCCTTGGTGTTCAATGATACCTGTTACATCACCATTCCGGAAAAGGATTGTGAGTGGGAACGAGTCTCTTTAAGTTCTCCTAATTACGAATATGCATACAGTACAGCCATTGATTCCAAAAACAATATCTGGTTTACCGCAGGAAATTATTTCGGACGCCGAAGTCCGGAAGGCATAACAACAGAATACAGACCGAATCTCGGCTTTGATTATCGTTTTTTCAAAATTGCTATTGATAAAAATGATAATGTATGGCTGAGCACACTAACATACGATGGTGATCACCCTAAAGGCTTGTTATACTTTAATCAAAGTCAGTACATTCACTATACTTCTGACAACTCTCAATTACCTGACTCCAGAATCCACGGCATAGTATGCGATAATGATAATGTACTATGGCTTGCTACCGAAGCAGGTATTGTTGAATATGACAGAACTTTCTGGACGATATACAGTACAGCGAATACTCCTCTGATATCCAACAGCATCAGAACAATTACCATTGACAAACACAATAACAAATGGGCAGCTTATCCCAAAAATGAAGATGGTACAGGAGGTTATGAAGTTGTAAGATATTCCGGTCAAGACTGGCAAATCTATACGAAGGACAGTTTTTGCCTCCCTTACGGACCACTTGGAGCATTAGTTGTCAGCAATATTGTCATTGACTCTTCGGACAATATCTGGCTTACAACCTATGGATATTATTCGATTATTAAAGCTACTTCTGAAAATATTACACTCTACGGAAATAAAGAAGAATTAGGATCTTATGCGAATCATGTTGTCCTTTCAAAAAACGACTGTTCCGTAGTTTCAGAAGACGATTCTGAGATTAACTTCTACTATCCGAAAGCGATCAAAGCCGCAGGGAATAACGAAGTATGGTATTGTGGAAGTCAAAACGAAAACACCACTGTTTACCACCACAAAAATAATTCATGGGAAGTATACTCCCCTTCAAATTCGGCGTTACCAAATACAGAAGCCTCGGATATTGCTCTCGGCAATGATAATTTAGTTGCTGTAACCTCCAAAAAATCGTTCCTTAACCATAATCAGGGCCCCTACTTAAACATCCTGAATTGCGAAGAACCGATCGTAACATCTGCAAGAGATGCAGGCAGTGATATGCAAATCAGCCTCTACCCCAACCCGGTTCAAAACGAGCTTTTCATAAGTCTTCAAAACCTTGACCTGAGCCCTGAAGACATACGGGTTATCGATGTACATGGCAATGCAATACCGGCTGCAATTACTGCACAGCATGGAAATTTCTATAAAATAGATGTTACAGGTCTTGTATCCGGCATCTATCACATCACATTCCAGAGCAACGGAAAAATCGTCTCTCAACGATTTATAAAAATATAAGGTAACCTCAGAGTCTGTACAGGTAAAATAGTATTCCTGTACAGATTTTTTTCTTACAGACGTATAAGCAACAAAAAAGCGGATAGTCAGTATAAAGCCCTCATGCCCATGCTCATATTGTCTTTATTCGTTATTCTGATATAAGTCTTTGTTTATTATATCGTTTTCCTTGTACTTATAGCAATCCTGTTCCAGGCATTTATGGTTACCACAGCCATTATGATTTGTGCAATCTGATTTTCGTCAAAAAAACGTTTCGCCTGTTCGTAGGTTTGGTCGCTCAATCCGTTCTGACTGATCAAGGTTACTTCTTCTGTTATAGCTAAAATCGTTTTTTCTTCTTCTGTAAATAATCCGGTTTCTCTCCAGGCATTGAGCAGGAAAATACGTTGTGCGGTTTCCCCCTGTTTTAAAGCGTCCAACGTGTGCATATTGATACAAAAAGCACAACCGTTGATCTGAGAAGCGCGGATTTTAATCAGTTCCAGATACGTTTTTGAAAGCTGTGTACTTTGCAGGTAATTTTCCAATGCGAACATTGCCTTGTACCCGTTCGGCTCAAGCTGTTGAATGTCCATTCTGTTTTCCATATTCTTTTTTTGTCTGTCGTTTGATTTTAATACTGTCTGGTCTGCACTCTCAATATACACAATACGACCATTATTTTACCCGATCATCAACACAATAAGCACCCAAAATTTTTCGCCTTGCTGATCGGCAAAGAGAAAGAATTTGGGTGACAACACCAACAAAGGCAAAGCATAGAGAATAAATACTTTACTATGGTTCAGCTGAAGGTCATTTTTGATTTCTTTTGATATTCTTTCAAGAAAACGTTTTTGAATTTCCGATGATTTATGTCCGCCTTTCATCTGCCAAATCAGATGAATATGGTTATCCACCCCGATTTTAATCGGGGCAGTAAGCATAGAGAATGATTTTGTTTTGATGTACAACTTGTTTAAGCTGATCGAGAATGATGTTTTTATATTTATCTGGCTTGAGGGGTTTTTCCACTGCCGGATTGTAGCAGTGAAGAAAACAGGGTGATCAGTTAGTATTTCCATAGCCGATCAACTATGAATAATTTAGCTTAAGAGAGGCATGTTTGTATAGGCTTGGGTGATGGGTGGTTGGCTGTTGGCACAACCCGGCCAAGGAGCTGCCAGCTGGGGCGGAAAAATTTAGTAAAACTGTTCAATAGTATTCCGTCAGCCCCGCTTGCAGCAAACCCTCATTGCGGTTCGTTGTTTCTATCTGTACTCTCTACTATTAATTAATTATTTCTCCCCTGTTATTCGCTAATTTCGCTTTCCATTTTTGGATGTCTTCTGTTGTCTGTCTCACCCAATCTGTTACTTCGCCAACGACTTTCAATGGTGATTCCGAACGATATGAACGGGTCAGATTACCCGGGAATTTTTTATCTGTAACATTCGGATCGTTCTCAAAACTTCCCGTTGGCTCAACTATATAAACTCGTTCACGTTCGCCACCCTTTGCCAATGTTGCAGCAAGTCCGGCTCCATTAACTAAAGCTGTAAAGTAAATATGATTCATTTTGAGTTCAGGCTTGTAATTAGAATTTCCTCCTGCTGTTAGCAAATCGCCTATCTGCAAATCTGCTTTTGTTCCGTGATAAAAAGGACCTTTGTCAGATAGCTTTTCTCTAAATAGTTTTGCTAAATCAACGTACTTTTTCGCGCTGTCAGGGTCATTCAAACCTTCATAACATTTGGCAATGTTTGAATACAAGTCGGGAAAAGCACTCTGAACAGAATCGTCATTTGTTTTTAGCGCAAATTGTAAAGCGTTTTCCAGCCATTTTAATTTCTCAGAAATGTTTTTTTGATGTCTGGCTACATAATAAGCTGCGAGAAATTTTTCAAAGTCGTTTGTTCCTTCCTTCCACGCCTGAAGAAATAGCGTGCCTGCTTCTTCCAGGTTACCTTGATCTTCCATAGCCATTCCCTGAAGACAAAGTTTAACGATGTTGTTGGCTGATGAAAATTCCATATTCTATTTATTATTAAAAATCTGTTTGTTTTTTTGATGGCCGGGGCTGGTAATATATTGTTTTCACAACGCACTTATTTTTCATTTAATTGTTCTGCTAATCCAACTAAAAGTCCTTCAACCCCTCGAATATAACAAAGCCGATATATATTCTCATACTGAACGATTTCTCCGACAAGTTCAGCTCCTTGCTTCGTAAGTCTGGACACCAACTCGTCAATGTTATCAACCCTGAACATAACTCTCAGATACCCAAGAGAATTAACAGGGGCTGTTCTATGATCTGAAATGGTTGTTGGTGTTAGAAACCGTGAAAGTTCAAGTCGGCTGTATCCATCAGGGGTAACCATCATCGCAACTTCTACCGATTGATTCCCAAGTCCGGTTACTTGTCCGGCCCATTCACCTTCAACCATATCTCGTCCTTCAAGTTTCAGTCCTATCTCTGAAAAAAAAGATATTGCGTTATCAAGATTTTCAACAACGATACCAACATTGTTCATTTCAAGTAATTTACTTTTTTTCATATTTTTTACTTTCAATTCTTAGCTTGTTTCCCCGGCTTGTTTAGAAATATCGGTTCACAATGACCGCCAATTCTCCAATATAGTAGGTGGTTGGCCGTTGGCGCAACCACGGCCAAGGGGCTGCCAACAAGGGCGAAAAAGTTTTCACATCTATCTACCTGAAGCTGTAGCCGTTTTCTAATAAACTGTTTTTGAAATTTTTTCAACACCTGTTATTAAGTTATCAATATCTTTCATAGTCGGTTCTTCATCTTTTTTGTGGTCACAAAGATTTCTTATATCTCCAAGATGTTGAATGAATCTCCATGTTGGAGTATCAATTACTTCATTGTCCTTTAATGTTTGATTACAGTCATTTATAGTTGGATGCTGTTTTTTTATTGTCAATTTATGATTTACACAAACTTGTTTTAGATGTCCTTCCAAAACAACACCTGCTACTGCTCCTGCCGCTCTCCAAAACCCTTTTTTATTCAGTTCTTTTGCAGTCTCAAGTTCGTTCTCAAAAATATCAGCTTGTAATATTTGCTTAATGTCGAACAAGGAACTTTCAAAACGTTTTTCGCAAGCCTTAAGAATTCCTATCTGGCTTTCAAAAATTGACTTAGCAATCTCATAATCTTCAGGCGGAATTATTTTGTCATCAAATGTTCCTAATTCTAAACCCTTTTCGATTACTGGTGGAATATGTTGAAAATAATGTTTTAATCCTTTTTTTTCCTTATCGTTATAATACATTAAGGAGAAATCACTTAGTCGATTGGGTAGAATAACTTTAATAACAGAAATGGCTTCTGAGTACCAAATTTCAAAATCTTGTTTACTTTTTAGTAGGCTGTTGCTGCCCTTTATTTTTTTGTGAATTGCTTGCCCTGACTTTATAAGTGTCGAAATGTCAAGTTTGAGTTTATCAATATTTGATGTCATTTTTTGTAGGGGAGTTTCTACGGTTACTATATAACGTTTCGGGTATTGCCGAAGGCGGGGAAATTTAGCACTAAAGTTCAATCGAGAATCCCGAAACTTCGGGACACAAATGTCCAATCGAAACCGTTCAGCCCCGCTTTTGGCAATACCGTGTTAGCGGTAGGTTTTCTTTCGTCCGTCAGCACTGTTATATAATGTTTTCAGTTCGTCAATTGTCAAAGTGTCTTTGTCACTATGCAACATTGAATGGCAGTTTGGGCAAACAGGTCTCAAGTCTTTGATAGGGTCAATTTCGTATGTTTCGCCAATGTCTGCAATTCTTGTCAAATGATGTACGTGAATAAACCCTTTCCCTATTTCGCCATATTCCATTCCAAAGTCAAAGTTGCAAACTGAACAAGTCGTTCCGTAATGCTCGATGCACAGTCGTCTGGCTAATGGATTGCGTTCATAAGAATTTACAGTAATTGTCCGTTTAGCTCCTTCAAATAATTGTCCCAAAAATTCAGTTGGGATTTCGTCTGAATATGGTTTGTCGCCTGTAAGTTCGGCTTCTTCAAGTGCTTCCTTTAAATTGTCTCTTAATTGCCAAACCCAAAATTGTTTTTCACTCCAACCGTTAAAAAATAAGTCCCAATACTTAAACTGCTGATTTTGTCTAACGGTAAAGTCAATGTCGTGTTTTTTAGCAATACGTTTGGCAAGTCGTCCGATTTGTAAATTTATAGGGCTGGCTGGCAGTTTTGCTTTTACTCCTAAAATTCGTCCAACTTGGCTTGCATATGCTTTGTGTCCGTCAAACGAATAAATTGTTTGAAAAACTGCTAAGTCTTCAGGTCGAGTTATTTCACTGTCTTGCAGTATTTCTAAAAATTGGTCTTTCGTTAATTCTGTTGCCATTATTTGTTCGGTGTCGGGGCGTTAAACTTACCGCTAACACCTAAATATACGCAATAATACCTTCTAACACACAATCAACAAAACATAGCATAACTAAAATAAAATCAACACATTCAACCACAAATCAAAAAGCAATTACTATTGCGAGTTGCAAGTTATTTTGGCAAAAAATATAGTTATCGCGCATATGAATTTCATAGAAACCAATCCACATCAAACCCCATCCATAAATTAGACTTGTTGCGAAGCAGACTTTATTTCCCCCACTGCTCAAAACTCTCCCCAATTCTCCCCCTGTTCTCCCCCCCCCTTCACC
>JAEWYS010000010.1 GCA_023458555.1 Bacteroidota bacterium
ATTTATCTGCTCTTTTTACATTTTTTTAAATAATTTATAAGCTTCTAAGTTATTAATAGATTAACTTCCTGTTTTGAGTTCTTGAGCATTGGGAAAAGGTTCGTTTGTTCCATAATTCGTTAGCTAACTAATGTATGGGATTTTTATTTTAAAGGCGTTAATATTTTGTATTCATATAGCTTATGTTAGGTAAAGGTGATTCACTAAGTCTTTCTGTCTATTTGGGTGTTGCAATCCTGATAGGGATATTAATTTTTGGTTTCTATTTCGATTGGGCGATTATCGATCCTTCTAATACGGCATGGTTGTTAAATGCAGGTGGAGATTCCTTGCAGCACTATCTTGGTAGCTACGCTTTTAGAGCTGACGATTGGCATTTCCCTTTAACAAAAACTACATTGATCAATACGCCTGAAGGGGTTTCTATCATATATACCGATTCTAATCCTTTGCTTTCAATTTTTTTTAAATTGTTTCGAAGAATATTCCTTCCGGAGTACCAATTTTTTGGCCTTTGGTTTCTTATTTGTTGGATTTTACAGAGTGTTTTTAGTTTTTTAATTTTAAAGAGATTAACAAATGATTATTTGTTCTCAATACTGGGCACATTCCTTTTTTGTCTACTGCCTGCACAAATTCACCGTACCATGCATGCCAACTTACTTGGTTTTTGGTTAATATTATGGGCTATATACATATATATAATTCCAAACCTAAGTATTTCAGAGAAGCAACGATCATTTTTTATTGTTGTAATTGTAGCAGCCATGGTACATCCGTATTTAGCGAATATGTGTTTAATGATTTTCGGAACATGGATATTGTTTCAGCTAATTAGGATTTTTCAAAGAAGAAACGAATATGCTGCTTTTTCTCATTTCTTGCAATTTGCTTTAACAACTCTTCTTTATAGTCTTTTATTTGTTTTGATATTGTGGTGTTTGGGTTTTTTTTATAACAGGCCTGACAATCAGGGGTTAATGGGATTTGGTTACTATTCAATGAATTTACTATCTCCAGTAAATCCTCATCATGCTGAGTTCTCAGCTATACTTAAGCCATTTGCAACTATGGATGGGCAATATGAAGGATTCAATTACTTAGGCCTGGGAGTTATAATATTGTTTTCCAGTCTCTATTTATGTTTTTTGACTAAGTACTTAAAAAAATACAAATTTAACATTCTTGTATGGTGCATTTTCCTTGTAATTCTCGGCAATTCGTCTCCAGATACATTGTCAATCCAAGAGAAAGCTGTTTTTTTTGCAATTCTCACAACATATTTTATTATAGTCTTTCTTGTATTAAAATTCAAAAGACTTGATTTTTCACTTTTATTAATTCCTGCAAGTATATGCTTTTTAATTGCTGTATCTAATAATGCATTTATTGGGCATTATAATTTGTACAATATACAATTGAATGAGGATTCTGCGTATGTTGGCTTATTAAGATTAATGAGATCCTCTGGTAGGTTTTTCTGGTTAACTATTCATATATTATTGATATTTGCTATTTGTATATTATATAAGGAGATAGGGACAAAGAAGATTGCATGCTTTTTTATTATTCAACTGATAATTATACAGTTTGTTGACTTGTCATCCTGTTACAAAAGGGTTAATGTGTCTCAGCGAAATTATTCGACATCTTTAAATGAGAAAGAGCAAAAGACTATCCTTGCCTCAAAAGAGGTACGCTTTTTGGGTAATGCAGATTTAAAAATAGCGGAATTCGCACTTCTGCATAAGATTCCGATAAATAACTTTTATACAGCACATAGCACTGGTACATTAACATATCACAAAATACAAGATGAACGACAAAGGTTTAGGAGAGGTGTGATTGATAGTTCTGCATTATATCTCATGGAACTAAAAGATTTGGATGTAGATGTGCCCCTGAAATTGAAATCAATGTTTTTCAATAAATTCCATTTGTTATATTCCCCTTATGAAGATGATCTGGAAAGTAATCTTGTTATAACCAGAACTCGGAAAGATTCTTTGCATTATATAAATGAACTTATCAGTAAAAATGAAATCAGTATTGTAGCTGTTGCGGATGAAGCTTCCGGAAATTTATCGGAGGAATTTAAACATAATTGGAAAAATATCTATGGTTCAAACATTCCTGATCTGGGATATAGAAATTCGTATTTGGCCGTATTTCTAAATGGTAAGTTATATAAAGAATGTATTTCAGCTGATAATAAAGTGGAATTCTTTGAGATTATCAATGATATAACTGTACAAATTATGAGTGCAGGAGCAATGAACGGTTCATTTGCCTCTATAAAAATAGATGGGATCGAACTTTCCTTGAACGAAAGAGGTCTCAATGTTGTTTCAGGCAATCATATTAATGATATTCTCCAATTCGAAGCAATCAACTTTGATACACATGCAATTAATTTTGTATTTTAATTTGTTGTTGTTTGGGAAAGAAGTAGAGTTCGCATATGCTTATTTTAGTTTTTCCTCCATTTTAACTTTTATCACCTCCACTGCTGAATCTTTTTGAACAGATGTTTCTGTAGGTGAGACTGAGTTCAACTCGTCTGAGATTGCTTTTTTCGGATTAGTTATACCAAACGCATTATTAGGTACAAGCAAGAGGAAACTTTGCCCCTCTTCAACCGTCAACGAATTCTTTAGCAGCCAGGGGTTATACTCTTTCAAGGTGAGGTATGGTACATTGAGCTTCTTACTATAAGTAATCAGATTAGATATTGTGGAATCAACCCGAATCTTTTTGATGTAGCTGTTACGCTTGTATTGCTTAATGGTGAATTTATATTTTTCCGGATTGCTTATCAGGTCCTTCATTGCTAATATTTTATACATATATCTTGATGTTTCGTCATTCAGCTCAAGATCATAAAAATTATCAACTTGCTGATTTTCATACGCTCTCTGAAGGCCTGATATACCCCGATTGTAGGATGCAGCCGCTGAGGTCCAGTTCCCGAATACTTTATATGATTTTTTAAAATATCTGCAGGCTGCTTCACTTGCTTTTATGGGATGATAGCGTTCATCTATTTCATCATTTATAATCAGACCAAGATCTTCAGCAGTAGATTGGGTCAACTGCCAAAAGCCAGCTGCATTTTTATGGGAAATTGCGTTAGTTAGATTGCTTTCAGCAACTGCCAGATACTTAAAATCATCAGGAAGCTGATGTTTTCTGATGATATACTCTATTTCGGGCAACCAGATACGAACGTTCCTTAGCAAGAGCCTCGTACTGGAGTTTTGCCTCGTATTGTGTTTTAGCTCCCGTTCAAATCGCTGATAACTTGAGGGAGTTTTAAAATGTACTTTTTCACCGGCAAATGTAATTTCATCAGGCAGCTTTAGAATAAATTCATTATGGCTGTCCTGAATCCTTGCGGAATAGTATAACTTCACATTTTTCTTACTTTTGACAACAGTGTAGCCAAATATGAAGCAAAATACAAGCCCACAGGTAAAGGCCGTTATGATCTTTTTGTCAATCATCAGAAATTAGGTTGCAGCAGATACTTCGAATAGAAGTCATCTATTACTTTTACTGCTTCTGAAGGTGTGTCAACCAAACTAAATAAACTTAAGTCGGATGTATCAACACATGCTTCCTGTTCACATAAAACGTCTTTAATCCAGCTGATTAAACCCTTCCAGTATGATTTACCAACCAAAACTATGGGGAAACGGCCGATTTTACCGGTCTGAATCAGTGTTAACGCTTCGAAGAACTCATCCATTGTGCCAAATCCCCCAGGCATAACAATGAACCCCTGAGAGTATTTAACAAACATAACTTTTCGAACAAAGAAATGCTCAAAATTCAGAAGCTTATCCCGGTCAATATATACGTTATTAAATTGTTCAAAGGGTAACATAATATTGAGTCCCACTGAGCGGCCGTTTTCCATGCGGGCTCCTTTATTGGCAGCTTCCATTATGCCGGGCCCCCCCCCGGAAATCACTCCGTATCCATGTCGTACAAGCTTTGCAGCTATTTCTACGGTCATTTGATAATATTGGTTATCAGGCTGTGTCCTTGCGGAACCAAATATTGATACACATGGACCTATTTTGGCCAGCTTCTCAAATCCTTCTACAAACTCTGACATTACTTTAAAAATAGCCCAGGAATCAGAGCTTTTGATCTCGTTCCAATCTTTTTCCTTGAAGGCCCGACGTATTTTATGTTCATTTTCAACCGGAGTTTCTGTTACGGTCGGACTGATATGCATTTCGTTTAACTGCTTCCTCTTCTTGGGTTTTTTATTTTCTGAGTTCTTCACTTCCTTCATTATAAGTATGTATTTATTTCATAATAATCCAGTACTGCTAATCAGTTATATATAATTTTTATAAGCCGGGCAATGTTTGGATGTCATTACAATAAATATTGACCTCTGGCTCGAATGCAGGGAAGGTTGCCAGGATTACAGAATCGTTTTGGATCAAACTTTCAATGATTTTGTATATACATAAGACATTTTTTTATACTTTAGGGAGAATAATCCAGCCCTTAGGTATGGGCAATTACTTTTTAAGAAAAATTAAACGGAGGAAAACTTTTTGTGAAAAACGTGTCACTTATTCTGAATGTTGTTCTGGCTATTGCGGTTGGAGTACTGTACTACCTGCATTTTACCACAAACTCTACTATTACTAGTCCCCAAAAAGATCATAAGGTTGTAGATGAAAAGGCGGAAAACATAGAAATCCTCCCTGATTCGCTGGTTATAGCTGATGACACAACTGATTCTGAATCTCCTGCCCAAGCCAGTAAAGAAATATCCGGAAAAATAGCTTTTATTGATCTGGAAGAATTCTATGCCAGGTATGAATTTTACAAACAAGGTGTGAAAAATATCGAACGAAGTATAGAAAATAAGCAAAATCAGCTTATTTCCAAGCAAAAGGCGTTGGAGGAGGAGTTCATGAAATATCAGCAGACAGCCCCAACCCTGTCGGAAACATATCGTAAAACAAAAGAGCAGCAACTGATGGAGCAGGAGCAGGAGTTGTTCAAGTTACGTGATGAGCTTCAACAACAGCAGGAGAACGAATTCAACAATTTCAATACAAGCTTGCTGAAGAAGGTGGATGATTATGTGAAGGATCTTAGCAAGCAGCAGCAGTATGATTACGTGTTCACTTATACGAAAGGTGGCCCGTCTATTATGGTATATGCTAAAGATAGTCTCGATATTACCGGAGAGGTTGTTGAAGGCTTAAACAAGGCTTACAGAAAAAAATAAACCCTAAAAGCAATGAAAAGAAAAGCTACTAAGTTTGCGGTAATTGTTATCTCTATTCTTTTAGCTGAACTTATCCATGAGTATGTGCAGCATTTTTTTCATGGCTGGGTTCAGAAATCAGCATTTGGAATTTATATTTCCGTATTGATCTCAATGGCTGTAGCTGTAGCCGTGTTTTACCCCGCTTTTCATGTTATAGATTCTTATTTGAAAGCAGCAAGCCAGAAATATATTCAGGGTACAAAGAAAATTGGCAAGAACAGTTTTGTTGCTTTAATGATTGGCTTTCTGCTTGCCCTGTTTTTACTGTTCATCGGATTCTCCGAAATATGGTACAATCAAAATCCACTTGGCTCACTGTTTCGATAAGGTCAAAGGCAACTCTTATTTATGGCTGATTTTAATAAAGAATCACAGATTCTTGTCACGTGTCCTAAGAATATAGCCCCGGTACTTGCAGAAGAAATAAAGGGTTTGGGCTTCTCTGTTCTGAATATGCAGCCTGCTTTTGTAGAATTAAAGGGATCGCTTTCTGACTGTATGAAACTCAATTTGTGGCTTCGTACCGCTCATAAAGTTTTGTATAAGATTGCAGACTTTAATGCCAGCAATCCGGACCAGCTTTATCAGATAGTCAAACGAATAAACTGGGAAGAGTTTATTCCGGCAGATGGATTTTTCTCCGTTTCCTCTCAGGTGGTTAACGAGCATATACGTGATACGCGTTTTGCCAATCTGAGAGTGAAAGATGCTATTGCTGACAGAATAAAAGATAAAAAAGGCATCAGGCCTGATTCTGGTTCGGAAAGACATGGAATAGTGGTCTTTTTACACTGGAAAGAGGATGAGGCATCAATATTTATTGATACCTCTGGTGAAACTATTGCCAAACATGGATACAGAAAGCTGCCACATAAAGCACCCATGCAGGAAACGCTTGCTGCTGCCGTAATTTTGACTTCTGTATGGAAGCCAGGCCAAAACTTTATAAACCCCATGTGTGGTAGCGGAACCTTAGCCATCGAGGCAGCTCTGATTGCCTGCAATATTGCTCCAGGAGTGTTTCGAGACAACTTTGGGTTTATGCATCTGGTCGGTTTTCCGATAATAGAGTGGAAAAATCTGAGTGATGTTGCGGAAAGTGGTGAAAAAGAGCTCCAGGGGCGATTTGTTTTGTCTGATATTGATCCTCAGGCTATAGAGGTTTCCCGAAAGAATGCTCTTTCCGCAGGATTTAAACGGGAATTGGAATTTGAAATCTGTTCTTTTGAAGAAACTCAGATACCGGAAAATGAAGACGGAGTTGTTATTTTAAATCCGGAATATGGAGAGCGCCTTGGTGAGATTAGCGAGCTGACTGAAACTTATCAGGCAATAGGTGATTTTTTTAAGAAGAAGTGCAATGGTTATACCGGATACATTTTTACCGGTAATGCTGATCTTGCTAAGAAGATCGGTCTCAGGCCCAAGCGTAAAATCCCTTTCTATAATGGGCAGATTGAAGCCCGATTGCTTGAGTATGAGCTGTATACCGGGTCTCGAAAAAGTAAATATAACCTTTGAAATATGTCATGAGTTTCTCAATAGAGGAGATTCATGGAAGCTAAAGAAAGAAAATATATTTTTGTTCTGAATCCCATTGCCGGGGGAAGAAAAAAGGAGCAAGTGCCAGCTCAGATTGACAAATTTTGTAACCGGGCAAAATGTAACTTCAGGATTTATAAAACAACCGGACATAATGATCTGAATAAGCTGAGGAAAGTTTTTGACATCTTTACCCCGGATGCAGTAATTGCTATTGGCGGAGACGGTACGGTAAATCTGGTAGGAAACCTTCTGGTGTATACTGATATACCAATCGGGATAATTCCACTGGGATCCGGAAACGGACTTGCTAAAGATCTTGGTTTGCCTATGGATCTTGAAGATGCCTTTGAGTTAATTCACCGGTTCGAATCCAGGTATATTGATTCACTTAACATAAACGGGATAAACTGTTTTCATCTTAGTGACCTCGGTTATAATGCCCGTGTAGTACATCGTTTTGCTCATGGATGGCTTCGAGGTAAAATAAGTTATTTCTGGTATGGCATTTCAGAGTTTCTAAGGTTCCGTTCTTTTCCCTTTGAGTTAAACACAAAGATTGAAAGCTACACAGGAGAGGCGTTTATGATGATTATTTCCAATGCCAACAAATTTGGAACTAATATCTCCATTAATCCCCTTGGGGAAATTGATGATGGCTGGTTCGAAATCAGTATTTTTAAGCCTTTTTCGGTCTCCAGAATACCTTACATTATTTATCACTTGCTGAACGACACGATTCATCAGACTCCTTTTTATAAAGTAGTACGGACTCGAAAAGCCTTGATCAGAAACATAACGGAAGAATGTCAGCACATTGATGGTGAACCAATAGCTTTAAGTGAAGAAATACACGTCGAGATCATGTCTAAATCACTCAGAGTTATAATGTAGCGTGCTTACTTTTTTTCCAGCAAAGCAACTAGGTTGAGATATTCATCCCGTAGCCTGGCTGCTTCGATGAAATCGAGATCTTTGGCTGCTTTTTCCATTTGTTTTTTAGCGCTATCTGCCATTTTCTGTAATTCTTTTTTGGACAGATATGCGAGTACAGGATCAGCAACGAGTGAATGCTCCTCGGGGATATAATAGTTTTTATGATCCTTTTTACTGTCGGCTACTGAAGTCTGTGTCAGAATTGCATCCCGGTTTTTAACAACTGAGCGTGGAGTTATATTATGCAACGTATTATAGCCAATTTGTAAAGAGCGTCGTCTGTTTGTTTCATCTATTGCCTTTTTCATTGATTCTGTCAGCGAGTCAGCGTACATGATGACCATTCCGTTTTCATTCCGGGCTGCTCTCCCGATTGTTTGTATAAGCGAGCGCTGATTTCTTAGAAAACCCTCTTTGTCGGCATCCATGATGGCAACAAGAGATACTTCCGGCAGATCCAGACCTTCCCTCAAGAGGTTTACCCCTACAAGGACATCAAAGACTCCAAGCCGGAGTTCCCGTAAAATCTCGACACGATCCAGGACCTTTACCTCTGAATGAATATATCGGCATTTGATATTAAGCTGATCCAGATAACGAGAGAGTTCCTCCGCCATGCGTTTGGTAAGTGTGGTGATAAGAACACGCTCCTTCTTTTCAATTCGCAGTGTAATCTCTTCCAGCAGGTCATCAATCTGATTGATACTTGGTCTGACTTCAATCAACGGGTCAAGCAAACCTGTTGGTCTGATAATCTGCTCTACCACTTCTCCGGCAGTCTGAGTAAGCTCATAATCGCCGGGAGTTGCACTGACATATATAACCTGCCGGATCATTCCTTCAAATTCGTTAAAAGTGAGCGGGCGATTGTCAAGCGCAGAAGGCAGTCTGAATCCATAATCAACAAGATTTGCTTTACGACTGCGGTCGCCTCCCCACATTGCTCTTACCTGAGGCATGGTAACATGGCTTTCGTCAATGATCATCAGATAATCATCCGGGAAATAATCGAGAAGACAGAATGGGCGTTGTCCACTTTGTCTTCTGTCAAAGTATCTTGAGTAGTTTTCAACTCCTGAGCAATAACCGATTTCTCTCATCATTTCAATATCAAATTCGGTACGCTCCTGAATTCGTTTAGCTTCAAGGAATTTTCCTTCGGCTTCGAAGAGTTTTACCTGAGCTACAAGATCATCCTGGATTTCGCGTATTGCAAGATTCAATGAATCTTTGCCGGTGACGAACAGATTGGCAGGATAAAGTGTAAGAGTTGACTCTTCCCCGAGCATTTTACCGGAAAAAGGGTCTATCACATGGATAGTTTCAATTTCGTCACCCCACATGATTATTCGGTATGCAAAATCAGCATAAGCGGGAAATACATCAATTGTGTCTCCTGTTACCCTGAAAGTACCACGTTTGAACTCTGCAGTTGTCCGTGAATATAATATCTGCACAAAAGAATACAACAAACTATTGCGGCTAATCACCTGGGTTTTATGAAGGCTTACTATATTCTTCCCGAACTCTTCCGGGTTCCCGATTCCGTATATACAGGAGATGGAAGCAACAACTATAACATCCCGCCGGCCAGACATCAGCGCTGAAGTTGCTGCCAGTCGCAGCTTTTCAATTTCCTCATTGATCGACAGGTCCTTTTCTATATAGGTATTGCTGGTCGGGATATATGCTTCCGGCTGATAATAATCGTAATACGATATAAAATATTCGACCTTATTATCAGGGAAAAAGTGCTTAAACTCACCATATAGCTGAGCCGCCAGTGTTTTGTTGTGGCTTAGTATAATAGCCGGGCGTTGCGTTCTTTCGATCAGATTCGCGATTGTGAAAGTTTTGCCTGAACCAGTTACTCCCAGTAAAACCTGGGATGGCTCGCCTCTGTTTACACCCTCTTCGAGCTGTTTAATTGCTTTGGGCTGGTCTCCGGTAGGTTGATAATCAGATCGGATTTTGAATCTCATAGTAACGCAAATTTGGGCAAAACATCTTTAGTTTGACAGCAATACCGTACAACAACAATAAAACAGAATTAACTGTTCCATATTTCCCAGGCCTTTTCAGCCTGGCCAATAAGCATTTCCAAGCCGTTTTTGACATGTGCTCCGTTCGCTAAGCCTTTCTTCATAAAGAGCGTTTCTTCCGGATTGTATACCAGATCAAACAGGAAATGGGAAGACCCAAGCGCCTCATACGGCAGTTCCGGACAATCTTCAACGTTAGGATACATACCAAGCGGAGAGGTATTGATTATAAGCTGAAAGTCTTTTATTAGATCAGTGCTAATGGCTTCATATGCTATGGCTTCATGAGAAGCTTTACGCGAAACAAACTGAAAAGGAATGTTGAGATCCATCAAGACAGCCTTAACCGCTTTTGATGCTCCCCCGGTTCCCAGAATCAATGCCTTGATACCGTGATAAGAGGCAGGTAAAAAAGAAAGGAGTGATTGCCGGAAACCGTGATAATCGGAATTGTATCCTTTTAGTTTACCGTCAGGAAGTATTTTGATTACATTGACTGCCCGGATTGATTTCACCGGTTCGTCAAGTTCTGACATATACCCGATAACGTTTTCCTTATGAGGAATCGTTACGTTAAGGCCCTTTAAGCCAGGGGTTGAGGAAATGATATCGGGAAGCTGCTCCGCATTCTCAATCTCAAACAATTCATATCGGGCATCTGTGATATTTTCTCTTAAAAACTTCCCGGTAAAATATTTTTTAGAAAACGAGTGTGATAAAGGAAAACCAATTAGACCGTATGTTTTCATATATTTAACAATGGGTGAAAAGAAATAGATTGAGAGTTGTTTTTATTTTTCTGATATAAATGAATAAAGCATCACCCGGTGTTTATTCCGAATAATGCTTTAAAGTACGTATAACTGAAAATGAAAGGCTACAGCTTGTCAAGAAAGTGATTAAAGGTATCACTTCTTAATCCGAGCCTCAGGGTTTCCAAAGGAACAATTTCATTCGGTGAAATATTTCCAAGGTTTACATTTGCTCCTAAAAGTTTGATAAACCATACCTGCTGTTCTCTTTGAGGAGCCTCCCATATTATTTTTTCGGAAGGGATCTTGGTTAATATTTCCTCTACCAGTCCGGACCTTACTTCTCCACTACTTCTGAATAGACCCACATTGCCGCCTTCTCTGGCTTCTCCGATTACTTTCCAGGCGCCGGCATCAAGTTCATCCTGCATAAGCTGAATCCATTTGTAGGGAGGAATAATCTTTTCCACATCTTTAGAGCCGACTTCGGAAAGCACAGTAACCTGCTGGGCTAACTGACTTATATATTTGCATTTCTCATCATGAGCAAGAGTAATGGAACCATCGGAAACTTCCGCATAAGTCATCTGGTATTGGTCAAGAATCTTGCGGTAATCATCGAACTGATTACGAATGATAAAGGCCTCGAAAAGAGTTCCCCCAAAATAAACAGGAATATCGGCAGCCCTGTAGACTTCAAGTTTTCTTTTTAGGTTAGGTGTTACATATGAAGTCGCCCAACCTAGTTTGACTACGTCAATATAATCACCGGCGACTTCGAGAATGTCTTCTATTTCTCTTACGCTAAGCCCCTTATCCATGACCATTGTTGTGCCAAATTGCCTTGGCTTTAAAGTCCGTTCAGGAGTCTTGCTCAGAACAAAATTGTTATACATGTTTTACTTTCTGTACTGTTCTATAATTCGATACAGAGCCTTTTGCGTTTCCAGATTAGGGAAAAAATCGAAAAGGATCGTATGCTTTTCAAAATCCAAAATTAAACCATTTTCTAAATAAATAAAGGCTTCTTTGTATTTGCCCGCCATAATAAGGTATGCACAGACTCTGTAATACAGTTCGGGATCGTCAGTATTGTCCTCAAGAGCCTCTCTGATAATATCGGCAGCTTTTTCCGGCTCATCCTGAGAGGCCATTAGTTCAGCCCAGTTTTTCCAGATATCAATATTGGACGGATCCAGCGATGACGCTTCCTGAAAAGCCAGAGCACTTTCGTTGTAGTTACCGATTCGTTCTTCTGCTTCTGCCTTACCTAACCAATAATCAGGATTTTCCTTATCCAGTTTTATTGCCTTATTAAAAAAATGAATTGCTTCAAAAGCCTTGTCCTTTAATAACAAAGATTTTCCAAGCCCGAAAAAAGCTTGCGGATATTCAAAATCCAGCTTGGTTGCTTTTCGATAAAACTCTATCGCTTTGTCGTTATTGCCCAGTTTTTCATGGCATGTGGCAATGTTGGTAAATGTTTCAGCAGTGGGCTCTTCGTGTTCCAGACATTTGTTGTAGCATTCAATTGCTTTTTCATAATTGCCCAGGGACACATAGCAATTCCCCATATTGAACCAGGCAGATGAGAACTCATCATTGATTGCAACGGAGTATTCATAGGCGTTTATGGCATCAGGGATATTTTCAAGCTTAAAATAAATGATGCCTATATTGTACCAGGCAAAGAAAGAAAACGGATCCTGATCGATAAACTTGCGGTAACATTCCAGGCTTTGCTCAAGACTGCCGATTAAATCCAGGCAATAAGCCAATTCATACATGGCATCCTCATTAGAGGGATTATTTTCGATAGCGAGCTTATAGTACTCAATAGCTTCCTCATAGTTGGAAAAATCCTGATTTACCATACCGAGCGCGTAATAGATCTGATCTTTTTCATCGACCATATTAAGAGCCCATTCAAGCATCGATATTGCTTCCTCAAACTGATCCAGCTGGGAAAGAATACTGCTTTTCAAAACCAGGATCTCCACGTCATATGGCTGGAGGAGTTCGGCCTTTTCGACCAGTTCCATTGCCTGCAGATATTTTTGCTTCCGGACGAGGAGAAAAGCCTTTTCAATCATTATTTCGACAGAAAAAGGATGTTGTTCCATCCCTAGATTACAAGCTTTAAGGGCTTTCTTGAATTTGCCTTTTTCTACAAAATGCTGTATCAGATATTCATAAGTACTGATATCAAAAAAAACACTATTGCCGGTTTGAAGCATTTCCTCAAATCGTTTAAGTGATTCCATTTCCTCTGCGCTTGCCTTATGTTTTCTTCGCACGATAACTTAAATTAATGTTTGAGAATTATCTAAAGATAGAAAATCCCCTGATAAATTAAATTACTGTATACGGAATTTCTTACCGGGTTTCCGCTTTATGTCTTTTTACGAGTTCCTGACAGGTCCAGTTTAGAGTCTCATCCAGCGATCTGAAATGAAATCCAAGAAGACTGCGAATTTTGCCAT
This sequence comes from Bacteroidota bacterium, assembly GCA_023458555.1. GTDB lineage: Bacteria > Bacteroidota > Bacteroidia > Cytophagales > Cytophagaceae > SpSt-227. The sequence goes on from JAEWYS010000010.1 coordinate 13,058, forward strand.
TGTCATAGAAAAACTGATTTTTACCTAATCTAACGGTTTCTTTAGTGATTATAGTTTTTTGGGAAGAAAAAAGATTTTTAAGATAAACCAGACGCCAGGCAATTTCTGAGATGAAGGGTGATGCTTTAAGTGAAGGACTTTTAACCTGAAAGTACTCACCTATTTTATAAAAAAAATCTTTATAGGAGATGGTTCCCGCATTGAGGATAAAACGGCTGCCATCAATGGATTTGTCCGTATTAAGTAACTGATATACGATCTGAGAGACATCTCTGACATCAACATAGTTTAAAGTACCGGAAGTATAAAAAAGATTCTTATTGAATACATATTTGAAAAGAGATGTACTGCCTTTGTGCCAGTCTCCGGGACCCAGTACAACGCTGGGGTTAACGATAAAAATCTTAAGACCTTCTTCCCTGCCTCTGTACACTTCCAGCTCAGCCAGATATTTGGATTTTGCGTAATATGTGCTAAATGTTAATTCCTGAATGCCAAACTCTTCGTTGATGATCGTCTCATTGCCACTTTTTCCTATTGCTGCGATGGAACTGATATGACAAAAATTTGCGACATTGTTTTCGATTGCCGCATTTATAATATTGGCCGTTCCTTCAACATTTACCTTGTACATATATTCTCTGTCCTGAGGGAGGTAAGAAACAACGGCAGCACAGTGTATTACGGTTTCAATGCCCTTGAGCGATTCTTTTAATAACAATACATCGTTAATATCTCCTTCTATCCATTCGATTTTATCCGAGTAGCTGCCGAGAAGGCCAAGATCAGCGTTCGGGCGTCTAAGCGCTCTGACAGAGAGCCCCTGATCAATTAGAAGCTTGGCAATATGGCTGCCAACCAGTCCGTTACTTCCGGATATAAAAATCATGCAAGCAAATTGTTATTATATATATTAAGTTCTAATAGCCGGGTGTAGATTTTCTCATTACGGACTTTTTTAATTGCCTCGAGATGGCGTGTGCCATGACAATCACTGCCAACAAAATGAACCATGTTGTTTTTGATAAGCCTTTCGGCAATTCTTTTGGACTCTTTTGAGTAATATCCTGATAATGAGCTTATATTTAGCTGGAAATAAAGGCCGCGATTGAATAAATCCTCATACTTTTCAAATGAACTGTACATATATACATAGCGTTCGGGATGAGCCAATACAGGCCGATAGCCTGAGGATGCAATCTGAAAGATTACTTCTTTCAGACTTGCGGGTTCATTCATAAATGAGGTCTCAAACAGCAAATAGCTGTCCCCGAAGGTAAGCAGAGGCTCTCCTCTTTCAAGCTTTTGAATAAAAGCTTCGTCAAGATAATATTCCGCAGCTGCCTCCAGTTCGATGAGCAATCCCTGATTTTTCACCTCATTTCGGACCAGTTCCAGCTTTTCCTGAATGATTTCGGGAGTATTTTTAAAGCAGTCTCCCATTATATGCGGAGTGGTAATCAGCTTTCTGTACCCGAGACCGATAAACTCTTTTATAAGCCCGATGGTTTCTTCGAGACTTGCGGAGCCATCATCAATACCCGGCAATAAATGCGAATGAATATCGACATACAAAGGTTTTACTTCTGATTTACTTTTTTTCCCAAAGCTGAAGAGCCTCATACTATCGTATTCTGTTTTTTAATCTTTCAATAAATCCGGGCTCTTTACTTTCCTGCTCATAATAACCATATCCATAATTGCTACCATATCCGTAACCATAGTTATTGAAAGTCTTCAGAGCATTCAGGATAACACAAAGATTAGAAAAGCCTGTATTTTTGACTAATTTATTGATTGTATTTCTTACATTTTTTTTCGAATAATTTGCCCTGACAACATATACGGGAATATCTGCCTGCTTCATAAGTAAAACAGCATCAGTAACTAGGCCAACGGGTGGTGTGTCAATAAGAATGACATCGTATAAAGACTTCAGTTTTGCAATAGTATCCTGAAATGAAGGTCTCAATATCAGCTCTGAAGGATTTGGAGGAGTAGGGCCGGCTGAGACGAAGTCAAGTCCCTCAAGGTCTGTAGAATGGATGCAGCTTGCAACGTCGTCTCTTCCAATCAGTATGGTAGACATACCCTGATCGTTCATTTTGTTGAAGGCTCTGTGTATTTTGGGCTTTCGCATATCCATATCAATAATGATGACCCTTTGGCCGGACATTGCTATGATACCTGCCAGGTTCAGGGTAACAAATGTTTTGCCTTCTCCGCTAATGGTACTGGTAACAGATAATACCTTCCCGCTTTGTGCGGGACTAACAAAATCAAGATTCGTTCGTATGGATCGAAAAGCTTCACTTATAGCAGACTTTGTGCCTTTGTTGACAACCAGCCTTGAAACATCCAGAGCTTCTTTTGTATAGGATGGTACCGCACCAAGAATGGTTGCCAGAGTGTGGTTTTCAAGATCCCGCTGACTGGTGATGGTTCGGTCAAGCAGATAACGGATAATAATCAGGAGAAAGCAGAGAAGCAAACCCAGCGCTATACCGCTAAGGTATACCCATATTTTCTTCGGGAATATAGCTTGATCATTGAGATCTGCAGGGGCAAGTATAACAAAGTTAGGAACCATTCCTGCTTTGGCAATTCCATATTCAGCTTTCTTCTCCATTAGCAGGAGATAATATTTTTCATAGAGATTGTAAAATCGTTTTAAGCGGGTATACTCGGTCTCTTTTCCCGGCAGAGTGAGGAAATTTTTCTCGAGTTCGCGGATTTGTTTTTCAATCTCACCAATTTGCTGGAAAACAAGTTTCCTGTTTTGTGATACGGCTGCCAGTATCGAGTTTTTCAGACTTTCGATCGATAAGCTTAGGGATTTAATTACATACGTATTTTCTTTGTTCCGGGTGAGCGCTATGTCTTTTTCCTGTTGTAGCCTATTAAGCTCTTCTACAAGTTTTATAAGCTGTATGTCATCTACGTCTGAAATAGAAGGAATGAATGACTTTAAATCTTTGTTGGAGAGTATGATATTCTGAAGCTCATCAAGAAAGTTTACTTTTAGCCTCAGATCAATCTTATGCTTATCAAGTTGCTCTATTTTTTCAATCAGTCTTATAACATCACCTTTAACATCCAGCGTTTTATTCTCCTTCATGAACAATTCAAGTCGTTGTTCGGCGAGCATGAGCCGGGCCTCAGTATTTTCCAGGTTTTCATCAAGAAATTTCAGGGTTTGCTCCTGAGTCTTTGTTTTGTGGGCAATCGTTTGCTCAAGGTAAACCGAATCTATGGTTGCAACGATATCATGGGCTTTTACAGGATTGTAGTCTTTAAATGATACCTTTAGTGTGTTGGCATCGATATTCAGGATTTCTACTTCAAGATTGTTTTCGAGATAGGCAATAAGATTGTTTTTGCTATGAATAATGAAAAAGAAATCCTGACGGAATTCTTCGTCCGTAAATAGATAATTTTTGTTTACATTCAGCAAAAAGCCAGGCTTTATAATGTCCGTATTAAAAGCATATACTGCACTGTGTTTTTCCCCGCCTGCCTGCTGATAAGAAAGCTGGAAAGTTTCCTCAGATATAAGCTTCAGATTGAAACGAAAGTCATAATAGGCAGGGTTAATGATCTGGTATTGTATAGAAACAGGAGACTTCTTGTATTTTTCATCATTGAGGATATTGCCGTCTGAATATACACTGACATCAATCGGAAGACGTTCCAGTGTTTTTTCAAAGACAAGCTGTGATTTAATAAGCTCTATCTCTCCGGAAAGTGTACGGAGGTTATTATTGGTCTGAGGGGTTTTCATATTGTCCAGCCCCAGGACAACTGCATCATTTTTATTCTCCAGTTTGAGAATTGAAGAAGACTGAAAAACGGGTTTGGTGTAGCGGAGATATACATGACTAAGAGAAAGGCTTCCGGTTATAATTGCTATTATCCAGATAAGATTGCCCCTGAATATGTATCTCAGACGATTGATATCAAACTCTGCAAACCAGTCTCCGTTGCTGGAATCATCATACAGTGGAAGGGAGTTTCGGCCCTGATTATGGATATGTTGGTTGCCGGGCGTCATTTCGGGTTTGGGTTAGTTATCTGCTGAGAACTACAAGAAGCGCGATTATATTAGTAAGTATAGCGATACTGGGCGATATTTCTCTAGCTACTTCTATGAACGTTTTTTTTCTTCTTTCAATGTATATAATGTCCTGAGGTTTTACGGTAAGCATTGCCTGAGTCATTCCTTCTACGGTAGATAGATCAATTAAGTAGACGGTCGGATCATTCAGGCTGCCTCTGATTAGCCGTATATTGGATGCATTGCCAAACTCTGTGATTCCGCCGTATTGTCCAACCACTTCTATAAGATTCATGTTTTCCTGAGTAAGCAGTATGGTCTTGCCACCGGCCGGCCCCAGCACAGTTACCCGTTTGCTTAGTATTTCTGTAAGAACAAAAACGTCTTCATAAAAGACTGCATATTTCAGGCTAAGCAGAGAGTCGGCTTCAAAGATTGTATATCCGGCCAATTGAACTTCACCAATCATTGGCAGCAATACATTGCCATTTCCTTTAACAATATATTGCGGGAGCAATTCTTTTTTTGTGACATGTTCACCAGAGAGATGCAATTCATAGTTCGGGTCTATAAGTCGTTCCCCATTATTTGTATACACAGATACATGTAAAATATCGCCGGGGATGATCTGATAATTGGAGCTGACCAGATTTAACTCTTTGTCAGTTCCAATGCTTTTATCTGTTCGAAACATTATGCTGTGATTCCTGCAGGAGCTTAGCACGAACAGTGTGAACAGAAGCTTTAATGTATAGAAAGAAACTTGCTTTATGTACATAATTGGTAGTATACTCTCCTGAGCAGAATCAGGTTACCTTTAGTCCGGACAGCTTACCGAGTTCGAGATCTTTTTCTGAAACAATCGGATTTTTTATCATCCAGTTTATATTGAGATCAGGATCGTTATAGCAGATTCCACCTTCGGATTCTTTATTATAGAAATTTGAACATTTGTAATGAAAGATAGCTTCTTCTAGCGCTGAAAATCCGTGAGCAAAACCTTCAGGGATATAAAACATATTTCCTTTCCCGGCGTCAAGGATTACGGAGTCAAATTTGCCAAATGTAGGAGACTCCGGACGAAGATCTACTGCTACATCCAATACACGTCCCTTAAGTACTCTGACCAGCTTTGCCTGAGCAAAAGGCGGTTTCTGGAAGTGCAGCCCCCTTACAACATTGGGGATGGAATAGGATTGATTGTCCTGAACAAAATCATCGAAAATTCCTAGCTTCTCAAATTCACGTTTGCTGTATGATTCAAAAAAATGTCCCCGGTCGTCTTTAAAAATACGTGGAGTGATTTCCAGAAGACCCTTGATATATGATTCTCGTACTTCCATAAACTTGTTTTTTTGTTGTATTCTGCCGTTTCTTCAGATCCGGATTAACAACTATTAACTCCGACACAGCTTTCGTGTTTGGGACAAAGTTACTTCATTTCTTTACCGCCTTCCTAATTGCCTGAAGATATTTTTCTATGATAATCTGCTCATTGAATTTTTCTTCGGCCAGAATCCTGCCATTGCTACCCAGTTTTTGCAGATCATTATTGCTAAGTAACAGCATTTTCTCCATTTTGTCGGCAAGGCTGCTACTATCCTTTTGATTACACAGAAATCCGTTGTATTCATCGACTATTACTTCCGTACACCCGGGTACTCTGCTTGCAATGCAGGGCCTGGACATTGCCGCCGCCTCAATAAGTGTTCTGGGGACCCCTTCCCGGTAGGAGGGCAGGACGATACAATGGCTTTGAGCAATCAGGTCGTGAATATTTTCCACAAATCCTTTATAAACGATGATATTTTCTCTGATCCATTGATCAAGAATCTGTCTGGTTATCCCAAGTTTTTTGTTATTATCAAGCGCTCCGGCAAGCAGAAATATGGTATCAGGGTATTTTTTTCTGACAATCCTCGCGGCTTCTGCAAATTCTACGACTCCTTTATCATACAGAAGTCTGGATGCAAACAGAAATATGAAAGGTTTAACAGGCGGAAGCTCTTTCGGAGTACAGGCTGAAAGATTGATTCCGCTTCCGGGGAGTACATCAGTGTTCCGCAGAGTGACGATTTTCTGATCAAGAAATAACTGACGGTCGTCATTGTTCTGAAAAAAAACTGTAGAAGGAAAGCGGAACGCCAGGCGGTACAACCAGACAGCAATTTTCGATATATAATTAGTATGCAAAAATACGGTGCCCAGGCCGGATACATTATTTATTGAAGGGATACCGGCAAGTTTTGCAGCAAAGGTTCCGTAGATATTAGGTTTGATTGTATAATGAAGGATACAGTCCGGCTTAATGGATTTATAAAGACAGTATAAATCAAAAATGAGCCGCAGATCACTTAAGGGGTTAGCGCCCTTCTGCTGCATCTTTACAGTATGGAAGGTGATATGCTGCTGAATTCTGCCGGAGTATTCGTCATGAGGAGCGATTGCCGTGATCTCTATGCCTTCCTTCCGAAGGCCCTGAATCAAACCCATTCGAAAGTTATATATATTCCAGGAGGTGTTGATAACAACGGCTACTCTCATATCGAACTATAAAGATACTTTATATTCTGATTTGCTGCCAGCCTGATTGGCTAAATTTGTTTATAATGATACGATTGCCGGATATATTTTTGAATTTTAATTAATGTCTGTTGCCTGGAAACGGGTTACCTATAAAATAAAGATCATAAGTATTTGATAACACAAAGCGGGATTTCTTTATTTTGGGAAAATATAATTGTCAGAATCCGGAATTGTCACAAGGATAAATCAGAGTTAATGGGAGAAACATATATTCTTACAGAAAAGAAAACAGAGTCGGCTGTTTTGGTAGCTGTAATCAATCAGCAGCAGAGCGCTGAAAAAGCAGAAGAATATCTTGATGAACTTGCTTTTCTGGCGGAGACAGCCGGGATATTAACAGTAAAACGTTTTACTCAGCGTCTGGATAAACCTGACACAAGAACATTTATAGGAAAGGGCAAGCTGGCTGAAGTACAGTTCTATATTCAGGAAAATGAGGTTGAAACAGTTATTTTTGATGATGATCTGTCGCCTTCGCAATTAAGAAACATTGAAAATACGCTGAAAATAAAAGTGTATGACCGGAGCCTGCTGATTTTGGATATTTTTCTTCGGCGGGCACAGACGGCTCAGGCAAGAACTCAGGTAGAGCTAGCCCGTTTTGAATATCTTTTGCCAAGGCTGACAAGAATGTGGACGCACCTTGAAAGACAACGGGGAGGGACGGGTACAAGAGGCGGAGCCGGAGAAAAAGAAATTGAAACAGATAAGCGGGCCATACGAAATCAGATAGCCTTATTAAAAGAGAAGCTTAAAAAGATTGAGCGTCAGGCTGCGACCAGAAGAAAATCCAGGTCAGCTGTTGTTCGCGTGGCTTTGGTTGGATATACCAACGTCGGAAAGTCAACACTTATGACATTGTTAAGCAAATCGGATGTGTTTGCGGAAGATAAACTGTTTGCGACAGTTGATTCGACCGTCCGGAAAGTAAATATGGAAAATATTCCGTTTCTGCTTTCTGATACGGTTGGTTTTATCCGTAAGCTTCCACACAGTCTGATAGAAAGCTTTAAGTCAACTCTGGATGAAGTAAGAGAAGCTGATATACTGCTTCATATAGTTGATGTTGCTCATCCTGCGTATGAGGAGCAGATTGAAGTGGTAAATAAGACGCTAAAAGAACTAAGTGCATCTGATAAGCCAACCATTCTTGTATTCAACAAGATCGACAGGTTTAGCATGGATGAAGAAGAGGCTTTGGATGGAGAGGAAGCGGTATCTCCTCTGGAAAAATTAAAAGCTTCCTATATAGGCAAATCGGATTTCGAGACAGTATTTATTTCTGCATCCAACAGGATAAATATTGACGAGCTGCGATCAAAACTGATTGCAAAGGTAAAAGAAAAGCATTATACAATATATCCCAATTACATTCCCGGAGATATAGATATTTCATTTGATGAAGATTAAGAAGATATCTGCAGAAGAAGGTATTGATAAAGCTTTCTAAAATCCTTACCTTTGCATGGCTTTTCCAAATGGTCTCATAGTTCAACGGATAGAATAGGAGTTTCCTAAACTCTAGATCCAGGTTCGATTCCTGGTGAGACCACATTTTTTATCAGTAAGGCCTTTCTTTGAGTATTCCGGCAAAACGTCCTGTTATTGATTCTGAGCTACTACCTATATCAATATAGGATTAGGAGAGGCATCCTGTCTTGAACTTCTATAGTAGCTGCCGCTTTCAAGAGCCAATTCTGACAGATTAACCTTCTGTTTCCGTATTGTTGCAGGTGCCGGGTTTTAATTTTTCTTACATCCTGCCATACCGGCTAGCAGAAAGATGACAATTCCTATTATTGATACATTGCTCAATGTTATGGATAAATAAGCCGTAAAGATAAACGGCATGAATGATCAAATTTATTGTTATATAATGTTTGGACGCTTAATAAGCTGTTTACAGGTTATACATGAGGTGATTAATCGTTGCATATATAATTTGACTCCTAATTATTAGCATATCTTTATGGCGTAATTATTTTTTAAAATATTTACGATTATTTAATATTTAATTTACTGTTTATGATTAAATTATATTTATATAATTGAAATTATTGTTTGATTTTTAGTGTAATATAATAGTGTTTTTTTGCATTAAAACTCGTTAGAATTTTTACATATTTGTTACAAATCTTATGTGGGTGATGTATTTTTTGAAATATAATTATTTTCATGAGAAATACTTTTTTAATGATTTTTAACACCAAAAAAGCAGCATGACAACCTGGAATGATTTCAGAAATGATTATTTCTCACCCGATGAACTTAATTATATTGATCAGATAATCAGTATTGTTCAAAGTAAATATCCGACTTCTTTTACCTCCGGGCGCTTTTCCGATATGGTTACAGTCTCTGAGCGAGATGTGCAGGAAGCGCTGGCGACTCAGAATAATCTTAATGTGCTTAATACGCATTTTGCTACTTTTTTTCTTTCGAAGAAAGATGAGGTGCCTTCTGGGGGAACAAATGCCGAAAAGTGGGAAAATTTTAAGAAGCTATTTGATTATGATTATCAAGATGTTATAAATGTGTTGGTAGATGAAATTCGGTTACCTCATAACGGTTACGATAGTTTTGATACATTTAAAAATAGCGCGACGCCGGCTTCCATTGCGGCTATTATGGCGGTGAAGTCTCGTCACTGGTTTTTTTATCAGTTGCTGGGGACTCTGTTTGCCGGTAGAGTAAAGCGGGCTACAGATGGTTATAACGTGTTAGAGAATCTGGTTGATGTCTCTGAGCGTGACGCTTATATCAAGCTTTTAGACCGTTTTTCTAACCTTCCCGATTATGATGTTTTTGAAAAGCTGTTGTTGGTTCCTCAAAGTTCACTTGCAAATAGTTTCTATACGTACTTTCAATTATATCCATGGTACAGTTCCGGATATGGAAATAGTGAATATCTGACATTTCTGATCAAGCAGCTGATACAGCGTATCAGGCAGTTTATTGAATTGAATCAGGGAGGGAATGAGCTGGAAGCAAGCGTTATAAGCTCTTTCCGTGAGGGATTGAAAAAGGCATATTCAAAGCTGTATTATAGTCTCGAGGATGCAGGGTTGATCGGCTCAATGGAGGATTTGCTGAATTTTCCTCATTTTACAGGATATATTCACGGTGATACTGTTGCAGGGGGACAGAAATTGGGTTTTCAGCTTCAACCCAACCCGCGGTTTGAAGAAGGAGTGAAAGGCTGGTATCGGGGTCCTGGCGGTCTTCCTATTTATCCTGAGCTCATTCATGATGGCGCATTCCGGATTACTGAGAATGCATTGTTTTCCTCTCATGTTCTGGAAAGTGGCCAAACCTATCAGGTTGAGTTTGATGTAGTGCGGATTTCTTCTGTCTCGGCCATGACGATACAGAACGGTTCTGAGGCGATCGATATCGATATCAGCCTGGGGCATTATACGCGGACTATTGTCGCAGACGCTTCCAACCTTACTTTTTTCAGGAAAACAGGTAGCGGGTACTTTGATATCAGCAATATTGAGATCAGGCAGGAGAGAGCGCTGCCAAGCCCGGGGATATATGTAGAACAGGAAGCCTCTGTATCTCAGGGAAAAATCTACAGACTGGAATTATCTGGCCTTACAGAAGACAGCAGCTGGAGTGACCAGTATTGGTTAGCATTGGAGGGCTCTTCCGAGATTATCAGAATACCTAAGACATCTGGTAATGATAAGGAGGCTCTTGTTGATGCTATCAATCTGCAGGCAGCTGACTCGGAAAGTGATTGGGCCGGATACAGCGCTTCGCTTATTTCAAATGTTTTGTCAGTTACCGGTCCTGAGGCTGTAGATTATACCTTAGCTTGGGTCAGCTTACGAAGTATAGTTCTTTCTTTACCTTCGAGTCATGACTTTTATAAGTTTCTTGCAGAGGATATCACGAATTTATCTGAGGATGTATACAAGTCCATAGTATCAAAATACAGACTTTCCGGGCAGCTGGTAAATATAAATGCACAGGGAAGAACTCCTGCTTTTTTAAGAGTAAATCTGACAGATTTAGATGCAAGGCCCTATCCAAAAAATTTAGGAAGTGAATTTTCAACTGGAGAAGGATATTTCAGCTTTGAATATGAAGTTACTACTCCATATACCGATCCCCGGAATTTAATGATAGAGGTTTTTGATGGAGTTTCGATTGCAAAACAATATTTCTCACATACAGTCGGAGATCAGGAAACCGCTGTAATTTCTATACCATATTATCCTCCGGTCGCATCCGATAGTAATATTTCTATTCAGACTGTTGTGGACACGATAAGTCTGGAATTACCCTCCGGCTTTATGTCGTATCTGAATGCAAAAGGTATTCGTCTGTTAAAGGATATCCGAACGGCTGGTGGATTGGCATTTCTGGAAGATTTGCCGGTATCACCGGAGGATCCGGCAGTTGTAACCCTTGACGCTCATGCTTCGCTCAATCTGGTTTCGACAAATATCTTGTCCAACCAGGCAATGATTGAGGAAGGATATACCACTCCGCTGGCTATAGGGCAGGCTACCCGATCAGAAATGGTGACAATACAGGAAGCGAATAATGTGGGAAGCTTTAATGCGTCATCTGTTTACTATATATCCAGGTCTTATGGTGCTTTATTGCAGAGTCTGATTTCCGGGCACCTTACTTCCAAGGCGAATAATTATGTGCCCGGGCAGCTGTCAGATGAGCTGGATCCGGTGTTTGAGGAGGCCTGTATATGCCAGGATTGCAATACCGCAGTAAGTCCCCTTGCCTATCTTACAGATTTGATCAACTATACCCTGGCCCATGTCAGAAACAATAATCAGGCGATTGATATTAATTTTCTGGAAACAACCTTTTATCAGGAGCTTAGCGATTTACCTTATCTCTGCGGGCAGACAGAGGAGCTGGTATGTCAGCAGCGTCTGGCGATTGAGGTTATGCGCCGATACCTGAATGCCCGTACACTGGCGCCTGAAAAATATGCCCAGCTGTCAGAGGATACGGCTCAATACTGCTTTAGTGTATACCGGACTCTGCTCACTCAGCTCGGCACGAGTTATGAGCAAATAAGGAGCTATCGTTTTGCTGATTTTGAAATGCGGCAGGAGCTGGCCAATCGTCTCCATTTTCCCATTTCAGAGGAGTTTGATCCTTTTGAGTTTCTGTTCCTGGAGCAGGATGCACTGCTGGAGGAGCATCGTCTTACTGAAGCCAATCTGGAAAAACTGTTCGGTTTTGTTGATTCTACCCGGGACCCGTTTTCAACGGGCGTACTATTTGGTGATCAGGATCAGCTGGTAATCCGGTGGATTTTTAAAGGAGTGAAGTACAGGCATAATACGGATGAAAACGGCTTTATTTATCTTAAGGTGTCAGATTCTCCCGATGAGGTATATTTGTACAACGATGCTGCAAGGGAGAGTGCCTCGCTGATCGGTATTGCTACGGAGGCTGGTCGCCCGGGTGTTCTGCAAATCACTCCGCTTAATGAAAGTGAGCTAAGCGGGGAATTGTATCTTGACAGCTACACAGATACTTCTTCTATATATGTATCAGTGCTCCCGATGGTACTATGCTGGCGCCTGTCACGAAACAGGGAGCAATGGCTGGAATCAGACTGGCCTGCCAACCCTTATCTTGACAGAGAGCTACCCATTATTGATCCTGATATAATCGGCCCGGATGATTTCCGGAAACCGGATCCGGATCAGAACGATGCTTTCAAGGTTTGGAAGAACCGCAGAGGGTGGGTAGACGGATTGCTGACGTTGTTTGAAGATGAGCAGCCTCAGGTGTCGGCGATGGTCGACCTGCTTGCCGAAGAATTTACCTATACAAGACTTGATTCCCAGAGCCTGGTGGTACGGTGCTGGTCCACCGTAAAGACCTTTGAAGATTTACAAGCTATTTACCGTAAGCTTAAAAGCTCAGACCAGTCTGAAAATGACGAAGCTCAGAATGAAATCACCGATCTGTACCTTAGTACAGAAAGCTTTGTAAGACTGTATCAGCTGTACAACAAGACAGTGGTAAATGACAGCAAAGGACTGATCGTCCGGTTGCATCAGGCTGCTTCTGCAGGTAATCCTCAGATTACCCATCTTATTCCTGCCACGGTACGCGCGGGAGACCGCTTTGTGCTTTCGATGCCGGGCAAGGCAGATATTGAGTATGAGGCCATAAGCGATCTGCTGGCGGATCTTCTGGAGGGTTTAGAGCCGGAGTTTGTTGCCAAATCCTGGGATATCGAAGCGGAAGTAAGCTCCGTAGGAGAATACCTTATACTAACAGGAGCAGTCAATACTCCTTTTACCGTAAAGACTAAAACCTGCCGGGTACCTGACAGTGAGGAGCTGAAAGAACTGGTATCCATACTTGCCCAGGCAGTAAAGGCACGCTTTTATGACTTCTGGATTAGTGAAGAGCAAAATGTACTGGCACTCTCCCTGGATAATCTTATTTTCTGGCCGGCAACCTATTCCCCTCTTGTAGGATATTGGGGGCCTCATCCTGCAAGCACTCCGATGGAGCCTCTGATTGATCCGGGACAGGTTAACTTTGAGGATATTGCAGGATACTATATTGCCGAAGAAGCACGTACGCTATACAAAGACAGGCAGGAAATACTTCAAAGCAGCTATAGCATGCTTAACGGAGTTTTTGTGTCAGATGGCTTTGAAAGTCTGCTGGAAACAGCATTGGGCTCGTCTTATCTGGGCCCCTACGATAGTCTGGAAACCTTGTTATTCGATCTGGAACAGACGGCAGACCCGCAAAAGTCAGCAGATGCGGAAACGTATATAACTGATGATCTGCATATGTCGACCGATGAGTTTCGCTATCTTATGCAGTTTCGGGAAAAGAACAATGATCCGAATGCATCAGCGATGACATCGGATGAGATAAATTCATTAGTATCTGTTCTTGCGAAGGCTTATAAAATTAATGAGCTAAACCCCGGCTGGATAGATGAAGAGGATACGGCTGATTTTACCTACTGGCAGATATTCCGGCTGGCATTGCCTCAATGGCGGAGTTCGCGGCAAGGAAGAGCCGTATGGGAAAAAGCATTGGCATTGTCGATGCGCACGCCGGCTATCGAACCGGATTATATACGTCCGGATTTTCTCAAATCCATTGATAATGTAAGCCCGGCATTCGTATTATGGAAACAGCGGAAGCAGGCGATTGATTATCTGCTGGAGTCAATACGGGATACGCGTGAGACGCATTCACAAAGTGGCACGGACCTGGAAGCTTTTGATCTGATTGTTAACAACTACATAGTTGCTACCAGCAATTCAGGCCGGCTGCGTATCTTGTATGAGGCTGCTCAGGCAGGAGAGGATGTGCTGGGAGAGATCCGGCAGCTCAATCTGAGTTATGAGGCGCTGGAGTATCTGATGGTGATCAGGGATGTGCTTTCGGAAGGTGGTACCTCCGTACTGGCAGAAGAGTGGGATGCCGTATATTCTATTCTGGCCAGAGCCGGTAAGGAACGCCAGTACTACAGCTGGCTTAGAGAGGAGCAGACGGCTGCGATCGCCTTATCTCCGGATTTCTTCAGAGTTTCCGGATATGCCCGGGATACGTTTATGAAACTCAGGGATCAGGCTATCGTAAGCTGGCGCGTCAATCTGCAACGAAAACGGGACTGGCTGGACAAGTTGGAGGCCCGTATTACCTCTGATGATAATCAGCATACATTTGTTTCGGAAATAGTAGACAAAGCAGAAGAAAATGCGCTGTTTGCATTGCGTGACGCTCTTATCCGCGCGTCGCTGGTCTTCAATGAAACTTTTGAGGACAAGCGTACCTACCTGACCAAGAAGCTTCTGATTGACATGAAAAACAACTGCTGTCAGAAGACTACCCGTATAGCTCAGGGAATGGAAGCGCTGCAGCTGATGCTCTTTTCCATACGGACAGGCCTGTTGGCTGATGAATATCCGAAGCTAAAAATATTTTCCGACTATTTTGACAAAGAATGGGAATGGATTGGTTCCTATGCCACCTGGCGCTCCGCCATGTTTATCCAGCTGTATCCCGAAAATGTACTGCATCCCTCTTTCAAAAAGCAAAGTTCCGGAGCTTACCGGGAGCTGGTGGAAGCAGTGCAAAATGATCAGCGATTTACTCCGGCCAGAGCTATCCAGCTGGCTAAGGAGTATTTTGACTATCTCAAGGATCTGAATAGCATGAAGCTGGTAGCTCATTGCAGTGCGCTGACAACACTTGGTGAAGGAATAGATGAGCAAGGAGAGGAACTGGTAGAAGAACGTCAGTTTATCTTTGGGATGTCTGAAACCGGCAAAAGAATGTATTGGTCGGTTTTTGATGGAGAGGATACAGCGAGTTTCTCTCCTATGCCCTGGAAAAAGCTAGAGGTTTTCGAGGATATTGTAGTATCGGAAGTACTTGGAGCATCTCTTTGGAAACCAAGTTCTGAAGAGTCATATATATTGCTTTTTATTCGTGGCATCAAAAATGGCAATGACCGGATACTATACGCCCGGTTTGACCTGAATTCAGGGCAATGGGATGCGGAAGCGGCAGAGATCGAGATTCCTAAGGCAGAAGCCAGTGATCAGAAAAAGCTTCGGTTTGCAGGTGAAATAAAAAAAATAGTACTTAACAAACACCTGCCGGGAGCCATACCTGAAACAATCAGAATTGCAATTCATCGTGGAGATGATGTGCGATTTTTCAAGTTAAAGAAATCCGGAGATAATTTTGAGACTGATTCTGCAGAAAGTCTGGTAAGCCTGAACAGCGCAACGATCGGAGCAGTCTATGACTTTGTTGGAGAAATATTGCTGCATTCGCGAATTATTTCTGCCTGGACATCTCCTCCTAGTAATGCACCAGCACAGCGAACTGCGCCTGCCAATCAGCCAAGGCAAACAGTTGGCGGGGCAGTTTCAAATCCACCAAGTAGCTCTACTAACACTAATTCGACAAGAGGCACTGCGAAGATTGAAGTAAAAGAAGAAAAATACTATGCCGGATCAAGGGAGATACCTGTAAAAATAGACTCCTATCTCGGACATATCCGTTGGGGCGGAAGCTCTTCGCAGCCCAGCTCTACCCAGACGTGTTTCTTTTACAAAGAGAAATCGGGCAATTCGGTGTACTACAGAGTATTGTTTCACAGTGATGGTTCGGTTGATCAGGTGTCCAGCCTCAATATAAGCACCTTTGTTTCAGATTTCTCCTCAATAAGCCTGTTTGAAGACAAACGGGGGCTGACCTATGCTATTTACAACAAAACAGCTGGCCAAAAGGGAATCTTGATCACTCCCATATATAAATTGGCAGTGGAATACAAAGTGAGTTTGCTCGGCAGGGTCCGGGCAAACAATATTCTCAGCATAGATCCGAGAAGTTATACAAAACAACTGAGCTATAATTTAAGCGGATTAAATACATTAACTCCGGCTTCCGACATAAGTACGTTAAAAAGTACGACAAAAAACCTCTATACGGTCAATGAGACCTTGCCCGCTACCTTTTTCGGTGTAATTGCTGAAGGGTATTATTTTATGCCGATGCTGTTGGGGCTGGCTCTGCAAAATAAAGGTTATTATAAGGAAGCGCTGGATTGGTTCAGACTGGTGTATTCGTATGACAATAAGGATCAGGGAGATAAGCGGAAAATATGGCATGGACTGGTCGCAGAGAAAAGCTATGTCGGAGACATCAAACGGGCAGAGGACTGGATGAATGACCCTCTGGATCCGCATGCCATCGCCCAAACCAGAGCATTGAGCTATACCCGGTATACCATACTCTCTATCGTCAGGTGCATGCAGGAATTCGCGGATAGCGAATTTACCAAGGATAACGCAGAGTCTGTACCCCGTGCCAGAGTGCTCTACGAAGCCTCGCTGGAGGTTTTGGAGGCGGAAGGATTGTTCTCCAAAAAGACCAACTGCAGTAGCCAGATTGAGAATTTACGCATTCCTGCTGCTGTACAGCAGAGTGCGGACTGGCCATACTGGCAGCCGGTATGGCTGGAAATTGTCACAGATCTGTACAGAATCGAAGATAAAGCCGTATTGGATAATACCATTGCGTTAATCAGCCTTGAGCTGGAGCAGTCTACGGGACTTGCGGACAAGTTTTCCAACATCCGGGATCTGGTGGACGATGCCCTGATTACTCCGGAAGATTTTGAAGACTTTGCAGGTCTTATTGGTTCAGGCAGGGTTCTGAATGAAAAAGCGCTGAAAAGACTTATGTATAATCCCGGTATTGAGCAGGGTACGCGCTTTCTGGCATCGGAGGTGGGCAAGTTCTATCTCAATGCGGTAGCCAGTGCTACAGGGGTCGTGGCGACGGCGTTGCTATCCGATGATATGAGTCTTCCATGGTTTGCCAGTGAGCCGAAGATTGATGTAGAGGCGCTTCCTGCGTCTATTGTGGAGCTGACGCAAAATCAGCCGCTTAGTCCTTATTTTATCAGGGACCGGGCGGCGTATAACAGAGTCAATCCGACCAGTAAGGAGATCGAAACCCTTCGGGTCATTAATAACCCCATTACTGTAATTAATAAATATTATGGTAAAAACGTGCATTATATGCCGCAGCTGAACCCGGTGTTCTGCGTACCGGCTAACCCGATATTACGCAGCTGTATTTTTTCAGCGGAAGCCAATCTGTTCAAGATCCGGAACTGTATGAATATTGCGGGTATAGTGCGGGAGCTCTTGCCTTATGCGGCTCCTACGGATCAGAGCACCGGTATGCCGGTACTTGGTCCCAACGGCATCAGTCTGGGTAGCAATATTCAGAATTTTAACCCGTCCATATACCGGTTTGAAGCACTGATTGAGCGTGCCAGACAGCAGGTCAGTATGGCCCAGCAGCTCGAAAGCACCCTGCTGAGTCTTTATGAGAAAGGGGATGCGGAAAACTACAACCTGCTCAAAGCCCGTCAGGACCTGCGCCTGACCAGTGCCGGAGTACGTTTGCAGGATCTGAGATTGCAGGAGGCCGAAAGCCATATTGTGCTGAGTGAATTGCAGAGAGACCGGATTACGCAGACATCCGAGTATTATAAAGGGCTTATAGATAATGGACTAATCGCCAATGAAATCAGTGCATTGTCGTTGCTGATAAGCTCTCATGAAGCATTAATGATTGCCCAGGCGCTTTATATTGGATCCGGAATAGCTGCATCAGCGGCTTTTAATCCTATGACGAATGCACAGGGTATCGCTCAAGGTCTGAGCCTGACAGCTACTGCGGCATCAATTGGTTCTCAGCTGTTAAATATGCAATCATCCATTCAGTCTATGCTGGCCGGCTTTGATCGCCGGCAGGAAGAGTGGCAGTTTCAGCTGCAGCTGTCCCAGCAGGATCTGCTGATCGCGGGTCAGGAGATCCGGATTGCCCGCCAGCGTATGCAGGTGGTGGAGCAGGAGCGCAATATCGCGCAGATGCAGTCCGATCATGCTTCTGAAACACTGGAGTTCCTGTCCAAAAAGTTTACCAATGCCGAACTGTATCAGTGGATGTCTACCGTGCTGGAAAAAGTTTACAGCTATTTCCTCTACCAGGCTACAGCCACTGCCAAGACTGCCCAGAATCAGTTGGGTTTTGAACGGCAGGAACAGGTACCGGTATTTATTCAGGACGACTACTGGGAGGCTCCTTCCCAGACAGCGCTTTCCATTGGTGGCAGTGCTTCCGGCACGGACCGCAGAGGTATGACGGCTTCCGCCCGGTTGCTTCAGAACATCGCCGAGCTGGATCAGTTTGCTTTTGACTCGGAAAAACGCAAGCTGCAGCTCACCCGCAATATTTCCCTGATGCGTATGGCTCCGACAGAGTTCCAGCGCTTCCGTGAGTCAGGTCATATGGAGTTTACACTGCCCATGGAGCTTTTTGACCGAGATTTTCCCGGACATTATCTGCGTATGATCAAGCGTGTACGGGCAACTATTGTGGCGCTTACACCACCGGTAGACGGTATCAAGGCAACCTTGCGCAGCTCAGGTATCTCGTATATTGTGAATGGTACAGACTACCGTAAAAACTACATACTTCGTCAGCCCGAGTCGGTTTCTCTCAGCTCTCCGTATCAGGCCAGCGGCTTGTTTGAGCTGCAGGAGCAAAGCGGCCGGCTGTATCCCTTTGAAAACATGGGAGTGGAGAGCACCTGGGAGCTTATACTGCCCAAAGCCGCCAATTTCTTTGATTTCAATACAATTGCGGATGTGATATTTACCATAGAGTATACCGCATTGGAAAACGGCACTTATCGCAATGAAGTCATTCAGCGACTGAATAATCGTTTTGAGGGTGACCGGCCGTTTTCTTTCAAAAATAACTTTGCGGATCAGTGGTATGATCTGAGCAATCCGGATCAGAAAAACAAGTCGGTTACGGTGCGTTTCAACACGACACGATTCGATTTCCCGGTCAACCTGGCTGAAATGCGGGTTACCGCGGTATCGCTCTTTTTTGCGACGGCAAGTGACGGTGTCCGGCTCAATGGCAATGTCGGACTTTCTTACGGGCCGGAGGGCGAAGAGCAGTCAGGTGCCACTATTCTGGGTGCAGCCAAGGATATGAGCACCCGTGCTCAGGCCTCCGCCTGGAACACACTGATCGAAGGCAAAAATCCGGTCGGGAGCTGGGAGCTGAGCCTGGACGGGCCCCTGGTCAATCTGATTCTCAGCGAACAGATTACAGATATTCTTTTTGTGGTATCAATTAAAGGCGATACTCCGGAGTGGCCAACATATTAAAGAGAAGCTACAGCCATGAAGCAGTATTCCATTACATTCTGTACCGTAAGCATGAACCGTCTCCATCATCTGAAGGAGACGGTGCCAGCTAATCTGCGTGACAACGCGGACTATCCCGGCGCGCGTTTTGTGCTGCTGGATTATAACTCCGGCGATGGTATGGGCAACTGGGTTCAAACAGAGATGCAAGAGCATCTGGACAGCGGTCGGTTAGTCTATTATCGTACGGAGGAACCGGAATTTTTCAACCGCAGTCATTCGCGCAATCTGTCCTTTAATCTGGCGGGGAGCGACCTGATCTGCAATGTAGACGCGGACAATTTTACGGGACCTGGTTTCGCAGCGTATCTGAATGAAGTTTTTAACAGGGACAGAAACTGTATTGTCAATTTTGATTATAAGGAAGAAACAGAAGCCTACAAGGATGCTTTTGGCCGTGTATGTGTCTGGCGCGAAGATTTTCATGCGGTGGGCGGCTATGACGAGTCTATGAGCTCCTACGGCTATGAGGATATGGATCTGTACGGACGGCTGGTGAAGCTGGGCCGGCGTGAGGAAAAGATTGATTCATTAGAGTTCCTTCGTTCAATTGCTCATTCGGATCATGATCGTTTCAGCAAAGAATACTTTGTCAACAAGCTATCGGGATACTATGTCATGTATGGTATAGGAATGAACAGAGTCCTTTTTCTGTATAATGACGGCAGTTTTGAAACCGGGACGCTCAGGGATGATGAGCAGTTTTATCAGGGACTGCATACGATCCACGAGGGCGACTGGCTGCGCGGACAGTGGCAGGAATCCGGCGGACTGCTGCGTCTTTGCTTTCTTTCAGGCAAGGTTAGAGAGCTGAGCTCTTCCAATGGGGGACTGAGCTACAATCTGAATGATGAAGAAGGGCGGAAGACGTTTTTTCGCATAGAAGACCGGCGATTTCTTGATAAGGTCAAGGCACAGTATTCCATAGTGACCAATGTGTCAAGATATAAGCAGAATATAATCCGGCAGAGAGTCCGGGTCAATGAAGCGGGCTATGGCAGAGGCGGGGTATACCGCAACTTTTCCTCCGACCCGCTTTGGGTACAGGAACCTCAGGAGACACAGGTTATCCGGCCATAAATCGGGAAACCGGGGGCATTGATTTTTGATAATTCAGTATAAGCAGAAGCATTTTTTTTAATTAAGCGGACAAAGCATGACAACAGTAAAAGGAGCGGGAAGCAATGTGATCAGCACACCGAAGGGCGGAGGAGCAATTAGTGGTATGGGAGAAAAATTCAGCCCTGATCTCTTTACCGGTACAGGCAACTTTAGTGTGCCCATTGCACTGCCTCAGGGCAGAAACGGTTTTCAGCCCGAGCTTAGTCTGCAATACAGCACCGGCCATGCCAACAGCGAGTTTGGTCTGGGCTGGTCCCTGGCCATACCCGGTGTAAGCCGCAAAACCAGCAAGGGTATCCCTTTGTACAAAGACAGCCGCTTTGATACGGGAGCGGGCGATGTCTTCATACTTTCCGGAGCGGAAGATCTCATTCCGGTGCAGAGCGACCGGCAGGATGCACAGCAATACCGTCCGCGCACAGAAGGGCTGTTTGCCCGCATAGAGCGTGTGCTGGATGCCGAAAACGATTACTGGCGTGTCCGGAGCAAAGACGGACTGGTCAGCTGGTACGGCACTCCGCAGGCACGTGCCAGCGACAGTCGCCGCTTCGGAGATCCCGCGGCCTGCGTCAATCCTGCTTACCGCACCGCCGCTTTTGAGTGGAAGCTGAGCCGTACCGAAGACCTCTTCGGCAACCGGATCGATTATACCTATACCCGTGAGCCGCTGACAGCAAAGGACGGCCACCGCTGGGACAAGCTATACCCGGAGGAGATACGCTACGGATACTATCCGCACAGCCAGCAGCAGATACCTATGGTCCGCGTGCGTTTTGTGTACGAAGAGCGCCCGGATCCTTTTTCCTCCTATCAGGCCGGCTTTGAAATCCGTACTACCCGGAGATGCCGGAAAATAGAAATTTATACAAATCCCCTGTCCGGGGAGCTGCTGACCAAAACCTATCACCTGATCTATCTGGACGACCGGGTACAGGCCGGAGAGATGGCGGCTTCGGTGCTTCCGCTCAATGGAGTATCCCTGCTCAGCCAGGTCAGCATCGAGGGCCACGACGGAACAGCGACAGAGCGCATGCCGCCCCTGGAGTTTTCATACAGCCGCTTTGAGCCTCTGAAGCGGGACTTTTCCCCCTTGCAGGGGAGCGATCTTCCGGCCAGCGGAGTAGGCAATAATGATGTGGAGCTGATATCGCTTTTTGGCAACGGGCTGCCCGATTTTGTGCAGATGGGAACCGACGGTTTCTCGGCAGTAGCCCGCTACTGGCGCAACCGGGGCGATGGGAGCTTTGATCCGCCGCGGACCATGAAGGAGGCGCCCGCGGGTGTTTCGATTTCCGACCCGGAAGTAAGCTTTATGGATGCTAATGGCGATGGCAAGCCCGATCTGGTCGTCAACAAGCCCGGCTTATCCGGCTATTTTCCCCTCCGGCAGGACGGGCAATGGAGCCATCGATCCTTTCACAGCTATGAGCGGACTCCTTCGTTTAGCCTGGCCGATCCGGAAGT
This sequence comes from Bacteroidota bacterium, assembly GCA_023458555.1. Lineage (GTDB taxonomy): Bacteria > Bacteroidota > Bacteroidia > Cytophagales > Cytophagaceae > SpSt-227. The sequence goes on from JAEWYS010000010.1 coordinate 35,060, forward strand.
AAAGCTTCTCGATCTGGATGGTGACGGCATTACCGATGTATTGCGCAACGGCGCTTCTTTCGAATGCTTTTTCAATGATCCTGAGCAGGGTTTTTACAAGGTCGCTACGGTGGATAAAACGCAGCTGAAGGGCTTTCCCAGACTGAGCTTTGCCGATCCCAGAGTCCGGACCGCCTCGCTGAGCGGTAATGGGCTGCAGGATATGGTGCTGGTCGGAGACGGACGCATCGACTACTGGCCCAATCTGGGGCATGCCCGCTGGGGAGAGCGTATCAGCATGAAAAACAGTCCGCGCCTGCCCTACAACCACGATCCGGCCCGGGTCTATCTGGCCGATGTGGACGGAGATGGCTATTCGGATCTGATCTATATAGAAAATAACTCGCTAACCCTCTGGATCAACCGCAGCGGCAATGCCTGGAGCGAGCCGATACGCATACAGGGCACACCGCCGGTGTTTAATCCGGCCATGGTCCGCCTGGCCGATATGACCGGCAGCGGCGTGCCCGGCATAGTGTGGAGCTATGATTATGACGGATCGGGCAGAGACCGCTTCTTTTATTTTGATTTTACCGGTGGGGTCAAGCCCTATCTGCTCCAGGAAATGGACAACCACATGGGAGCCCTTACCCGGGTAGAATACAGCAGTTCGATCCGCTATTACCTGAAAGATAAGGGAGCATGGCAGACAACACTGCCTTTCCCGGTGCTGGTAGTAGCGCGGGTAGAGGTGCTGGATGCCCTTTCCGGAGGCAAGCTCACCACCGAATACGATTACAGCCATGGCTATTGGGATGGTGTGGAGCGCGAGTTCCGGGGCTTTGGCAGAGTGGTGCAGCGGGATTCGGAGACGTTTGATCGCTACAATTCCGAAGGGCTGCATACGAATACTCTTTTTGACAAAGACTACAGTCTGCCGGTCAGGGCCGCTTTTGAGCAGGTGCAGGGTATACATTACAGCCCGCCTGTGGAGACCCGTACCTGGTTTCATCTGGGGCCTGTGGAAAAATCCGGCAGTGAGAGCGGCTCCGACTGGCAGGAGGCGGACTTCAGCGGAGAGTACTGGCAGGAAGACCGCAATATACTCCACCGTCCCGGCGAGATGAATGTGCTGCTGGCCTCTCTTCCCCGCCGTGCCCGCCGTGATGCCCTGCGCACGCTTCGGGGTAGTGTGCTCCGGAGTGAAGTATACGCCCTGGATCACAGCAGCCGTCAGCACCGCCCCTATACCGTCAGCGAAAACCTGCAGGGCCTTCGGCTGGAATATGCTCCCGGAAGGGGAGTAGTCCGTTCGGCCTCTTACGATCCTGATGCCAACAACAAAGCCGGCAGCGGTTACATCTTTTTTTCCTACGGGCTGGCTTCCCGTACTTCCCAATGGGAGCGGGGCAGTGAGCCGCTTACGCAGATCGGCTTTACAGATGCTTATGATGCGTACGGCTTTTCTGCCATACAGCTTTCCATGGCGATACCCCGCGGGGTAGATCCCCGCAAGCCCAAAGCGGGATCGGAAGCTATTCTGTGTACCTTTTCCCGGGAAGCACGGGTACACAAGGATACACCATATCAGTATCTGTGCGGCCGGGTGATCGAAGCGGCCGGCTGGGAAGTCCTGCATACGCAGGGCAAGGGCATATATCAGCTTCACGAAGAAATTATCCGGGCGCTGCAGGACGACCGGCCTTCGGACCTGCTGTACCGGCTGCTGAGCCACAGCCTGACCTATTACGACGGTACGGCCTTTACCGGTCTGGCATACGGAGAGCTGGGCAATTACGGAGTACCGGTCCGGAGCGAGACCCTGGTATTTACCGAAGCTATATTGGGCGAGGCCTATGGCCTGCGGAGACCGGTATACCTCAACGATGGTACGGCCTTTGTCTGGCCAGAGGAGTATCCGGAAGATTTTCAGGAAGCATTGCCTGCCAACGCGGGTTACCGGTACCGGACGGGAGGGCGCCATTATACCGGCTACTATGCGGAGACAGAGCGCAAGTCCTTTGACTTTCAGCAAACCGGCGAAGGCAGCTACGGGCTCCTGCTGGCGATGAAAGATCCGTTGGATGCGCAGGTAGAGATCGGATACGATGCGTATAAGCTGTTGCCGGTCCGCGTGACCGATCCTCTGGGACTGGAGATTCAGGCGGCATACAACTACCGGGTGATGCAGGCCGAAACGATTACCGATCCCAATCAGAACCGCGGGATGTTTGCCTTCAGCCCTCTCGGGTTTCTGATAAAGACCGCGGTCACGGGCAAAGAGGGCGAACACAAAGGGGATACGCTGGCTGTGCCGGGTACACGGATGGAATACGACTTTTTTGCCTATTCGGAGCGCAAAGAGCCTGTTTTTGTGAAAACCATTCAGCGGGAACACCATTATCACGACAGCGTCAATGACAATACACTGGTCTCTGTGGAGTATTCCGACGGCTTCGGGCGTCTGCTGCAGACCCGCACACAGGCCGAAGAGGTGCTGTTTGGCGACCAGCTGCTGGGCGATGCGGGTCTGCCGGCGGATCTTTCCCAGAATGCTTCGGCTACAGGCCTGGAAAATACTTCTGCGGAGCAGCCCAATGTGGTTGTCAGCGGCTGGCAGGTGTACAACAACAAGGGCTGGGTAGTAGAAGCCTATGAGCCGTATTTTGACAAAGGCTTTGCCTATACCCGGCCTCAGGAACCCGGCAAAGGTGTAAAAACCCGGCAGTTTTACGATCCGAGAGGGCAGGTGATACGGAGCGTGATGCCCGATGGCTCCGAGCAGCGGGTGATCTTTGGCACTCCCCTCAGTCTGGACAATCCTTCCGTGTTTGAGCCCAGCCCCTGGGTGAGCTACAGCTATGACGCCAATGACCTGGCAGAGCTGACCCACTATGGTCATCCGCATGTGCCCGCGCAGCACTACTATACACCGTCTTCGGCCTGGATCGACGCGCTGGGGCGTACGGTGCGCACCATCGACCGCAACGCTACCCCTTCGGGGCAGGAAGAAGTCGAGATGCGCTATACCTATGATATACGGGGCAATCTGCTGCTGGTCGCCGACGCGCTCAAAATCGCGGAGACACCAACGCGTCCCTATGCCTTTGCCCATACCTATGATCTGCTCAACCGCCCCCTCAGCACCACCCATATCGACGCGGGATATAGCATGCAGTTTCCGGACGCGCTCAACCGCCCGGTAGAATCCCGGGATGAGCGGGGCTCCCTGAGCCTTCATGCCTATGACGAGGGGGGAAGGCCTGTGGCCATCTGGGCCCGGGACCGGCAGACAGAAAGCACGACTCTGAGGCATAGGCTGATCTACGGGGATCAGGCTGGTCTGGGCGATCCCTCAGCGCAGAACCTGCTGGGGCGACTGTACAGGCACTACGATGAGGCGGGGCTGGTAGCGATTGACGCCTACGACTTCAAAGGCAATGTGCCTGAAAAATCGCGCCGGATGATTGATGATGCGGTTATACTCAGTGTATTTTCCCCGCCGGGCTGGGAGACCATAGATACTTTTGTGACTGACTGGGAAGAGCTGGAAGATACGGACCTGTCTTCGCAGGCATATGTAACCAGTATGGAATACGATGCGCTCAACCGTCTGACGCGGCTGGTCTACCCCGAAAATACCGAGGAGGAGCGCAAGATCCTGCTCCCTGTCTACAACCGGGCGGGCGCTCTGGAGTCGGTACAGGTCCGGGCGCATGCGGGGGCTCTGGCAGAGACTTATGTGGAGCGTATCGCTTACAATGCCCGCGGGCAACGCATCCTGCTGGCGCTGGGCAATGGCGTAATGACCCGCTACCGCTACCATGCGGAGACGTTCCGTCTGGAGCGCGTAAAATCGGAGAAATACACCTTATCCGGTCTTACCTATAGCCCCGACGCGGGCAACCGGATCAATATGGGCTACGAATACGACCTGAGCGGCAATATTGTCCGTACGACGGACCAGACGCTTGATGCGGGCATTCCCGGCAGCCTGCCGGGCAAAGACACGCTGGTGCGGGACTTCGGCTACGACGCGTTGTACCGCCTGCTTTCGGCTACAGGCCGTGAGAGCAGCGCCAGCCGTGTAGCCACCCCCTGGGACGATGATATCAAAGGCGGCGATCCCAATGCCACCCGTGCCTATACTGAGCTGTATACCTACGACCGACTGGGCAATATACAGAGCCTGCAGCATGCCTCGGCTTCCGGATTTACCCGGCATTTTAGCTATACAGAGACCAGTAACCGTCTTGTTTCCGTATCCGTTGGAGAGGAGAGCTACGGCTTCGGCTACGACCAGAGCGGCAATATGCTGAGCGACGATGCGGGCAACAGCCGGTATCTGGAATACAACTATGCGGGCAAGCTGCGTGCCTTCCGTACCCAGGCGGGTACCTCTGAGCCCTCGGTATTCGCGCATTACCTGTACGACAGCGGCGGCAACCGGGTCAAAAAGCTGGTGCGCAAGCAGGGTGGCGGCTATAAGAGCACGAGCTATATAGACGGCCTCTATGAGCACAGTAAGGCCTCGACCTTTACGGACTCGATACCCTATCTCCGGATCGGCACCTGGTCTGTAGGCGGCGAGGAAGGCGAGCAGAGCCTGCACCATATCCTGGACGGAGCGAGCCGTATCGCTACGCTGCGAACCGGTGCGGAGCTGGGCGATAATACCCCTGCGGTAAAGTACAATCTGGAAGATCATCTCAATTCATCCTGCATGCTGCTGGACGCAAACGGAACCCTGATCAACAAAGAGGAGTATACGCCCTTTGGAGAGACGAGCTTCGGGAGCTATGGCCGTAAGCGCTACCGCTACAACGGCAAGGAGAAAGACGAAGAGAGCGGCTTGTACAACTATGGCATGCGCTACTACGCCCCCTGGATGTGCCGTTTTGTGAGTGTGGATCCGCTGGCGGGAAAAAATCCTGATAAAACACCATACCATTATGCAAGTAATAATCCGATCAATAGAATAGATCCTTCCGGGATGGAGGATGAACCTTCAAATAGCGGCAAAGGAGACAGCGGAAATGATAATACTGCAATAGGAACATTTGTCCATGAATCTGGAGAAGAATATTCTTATACCGGAGAGGAAGGTGTCTCAGAAAAAATATTAAAGGAATTTGGGTGGTCCAAGAAAATTGAGGTATCAGGTGCCTCAGACAAGGATGTACTAAAGTCAGATAATACAAGAGTTGAAAAGACACCTTTTAATCCTCAGGATATCATACCTTCTAATGAGAGAAAGGAAGGGTTTAAACTAAACTCTGCTGAGCAGGCTTTAAGAGATGAAACAATCAAGACAGCTACTGAAAAAGGCAGTGAACTTTTAGAAAAGAAAGCGGAGAATATTCAACAAGATCTTCGTAAGAAAGGAGTTGTAGGAAGTAGCAGCGGGAAGAATTATCAAACAACTTTGAAGAAAGACGGAACTCCCAGAGAAAAAGGAAATCAATATTTTACGACAAGAGGATACAATGCCAATACTAGAACAACAAAGGCTTTAAAAATTGTTGCAAAAGGGCTTTCCGAGGTTGGAAATTATATGGAACTCGCAAATATGGCTCAAGTAATGTTAGGTAAGGCAGAACCATATACTTTATTACCGTTATCATTTGTAAATGATGAAATGTTTAAAGAGATAGATCAAGCGTTATTGAATGCAGCACTCTCTCAAGGCTATCAAAAAACTTTAGATTACAAGAATAATAATGAGAAGTTAATGAAAGACTTTTCAATGCTATATATGAATAAAGAAGATTTTGATGCATTGATGTCGGGAACGATTACCGATATGAGTCAGATAAAAAGCTTAGGGCAAATGTCGCATGGCTATGCTGCATTTGTACACACAGGTAAATCTTTAAGTGTATTGGCAGGATTTAAGTTTAAATAATTATGATAATAAGAACATGTCTTTTTCTATTCATATTCTGGATAGCGTCTTGTTGCGGCCAAACTCATCAGAAGAATTTGTATTATGATGAGGGAATGAAGTATGTTTCCTCCCAGGAATGGAAGAAGGCCGTAGAGGCTTTTACAAAAGCTGTAAATGCAGATTCTACCGATGCGGATGTTTATGACATGCGAGGGTTTTCCTATAATAAACTCGGGGCTTTTGAACAAGCTATCAATGATTGGCAAAAAGCGTTGAACTTAGGGAAGTATGATGCTCCTATTCATATCAATATGGGAGATGCATATTTTAGTTTAGGAGAATATCAGGATGCAGCAAATCTTTTTCTCATTGCACGTAAAATTGATTCAACTAATCAAGTCGTGAACTTCGATCTCGGTTCGGCTTATTTGCAATTAAATAAGCCGGAGAAAGCAATTAAATATTTATCTTATGATATTACTTTAGATTCTACCGATGCAGAATCTTATTATGTCAAGGGAATTGCATTTTATCGACTAAAAGATTACGATAAGGCAATTAATGATTATACAAAAGCGATTAAATTTAACTCGAAAGAATCTAAATACTATGTTGATAGGAGCGCAGCTTTTTTTGATGTAGGAAAGTTTAAGGAAGCTATTGAAGATTGTAATAAATCCATTGGAATTGATCCTTTAAATTTAGAAGCTTTTTTTATCAGAGGATTAGCCTTTAATGAAATTGGGGAGAAAGAGAAAGCTTGTCAAGATTTTTTTTACTTACAAAAGAGCAATTTCTCAAAGGATATTAGTCAGGAATTAGAGGAGTGTAGAAGATAAATTACAAAAAGGGTTATAAGTAAACATTTTTTCAGCCTCGTCTCAGAGAGATTTTCTTTTCCGACTTTTTGTATGGGAAGTAGGGGCAAATTTTACGAAATTATATGAAAAAACACTTTAGATATAGTGAAGTGCTTGTGTAAAATATTATAATTTGAAAATCTGAATAGGAATAAAAAGATATTCCTTAATCCGGGTTTTGAAAAGTTAACCGACCTAGACGAGGAGGATCTGTCTCCGCAGTCTTATATAACCAGTATGGAATACGATGCGCTCAACCGTCTGACGCGGCTGGTCTATCCTGAAAATACCGAGGAGGAGCGTAAAATCCTGCTCCCTGTCTACAACCGGGCAGGTGCGCTGGAGTCGGTACAGGTACAGGCGCACGCGGGGGCTCCGGCAGAGACTTATGTGGAGCGTATCGCCTACAATGCCCGCGGGCAGCGCATCCTGCTGGCGCTGGGCAATGGCGTAATGACCCGCTACCGCTACCATGCGGAGACATTCCGTCTGGAGCGTGTAAAATCGGAGAAATACACCCTGTCCGGTCTTACCTATAGCCCCGACGCGGGCAACCGGATCAATATGGGCTACGAGTACGACCTGAGCGGCAATATTGTCCGTACGACGGACCAGACGCTTGACGCGGGCATTCCCGGCAGTCTGCCGGGCAAAGACACGCTGGTGCGGGACTTCGGCTACGACGCGTTGTACCGCCTGCTTTCGGCTACAGGCCGTGAGAGCAGCGCCAGCCGTGTAGCCGCTCCCTGGGACGATGATATCAAAGGCGGCGATCCCAATGCTACCCGTGCCTATACAGAGCTGTATACCTACGACCGTCTGGGCAATATCCAGAGCCTGCAGCATGTTTCGGTCTCCGGATTTACCCGGCATTTTACCTATACAGAGGCCAGCAACCGTCTTGTTTCCGTATCCATTGGAGAGGAGAGCTATGGCTTCAGCTACGACCAGAGCGGCAATATGCTGAGCGACGATGCGGGCAACAGCCGGTATCTGGAATACAACTATGCGGGCAAGCCGCGTGCCTTCCGTACCCAGGCAGGTACCTCTGAGCCTTCGGTATTCGCGCATTACCTGTACGACAGCGGCGGCAACCGGGTCAAAAAGCTGGTGCGCAAGCAGGGCGGCGGCTATAAGAGCACGAGCTATATAGACGGCCTCTATGAGCACAGCAAGGCTTCGACCTTTACCGACTCGATACCCTATCTTCGGATCGGCACCTGGTCTGTAGGCGGCGAGGAAGGTGAGCAGAGCCTGCACCATATCCTGGACGGGGTGAGCCGTATCGCTACGCTGCGAACCGGTGCGGAGCTGGGCGATAATACCCCTGCGGTAAAGTACAATCTGGAAGACCACCTCAATTCATCCTGCATGCTGCTGGATGCAAACGGCACCCTGATCAACAAAGAGGAGTATACGCCCTTTGGGGAGACGAGCTTCGGGAGCTATGGCCGCAAGCGCTACCGGTACAATGGCAAGGAGAAAGACGAGGAGAGCGGCTTGTATAACTATGGAATGCGTTACTATGCCCCCTGGATGTGCCGGTTTGTGAGTGTGGATCCCATTGCCGGAGAGTATATGAAGCTTTCGCCGTACCAATATGGGAGTAATAATCCTGTAAATGGTAGAGACTTGGACGGATTGGAAAGTGAAACCGGACAGGGGG
>JAEWYS010000011.1 GCA_023458555.1 Bacteroidota bacterium
GAAAGCCGACACAGAATAGTTTGATTGAACGCTGCAATGGAAGTATCAGAAGAGAATTATTGAATGCTTATATATTCAAATCATTATCAGAAGTAAGAGAAAAAACCGAAGAATGGAGAATGGACTATAATAACTTCAGACCTCATGATGCATTAAACGACAAAACACCGGTGGAATACGCCTGTGCTTAATTTGAAAACTCTAATTTAGAGTGGCCACAAATATAGGGAAGCTGACAGATTTTGAAAACATCATGTAAAGCCTGCATACTTTGATGATGCTCCCACTCTGCATATGAACCTGTTTCTGACGGCTATTCCGGTAGAGCCTGGGGCTCAGATCAATTCTATATGGGTGGTCACATGTAGTATTCAGTTACACTAAGCTCTCTGTATAAAGTATTTTTCCTGACTATTTTAGCAGGGAATACTTCTTTTAAGCTGCCTGATTTTAGAATGCTTACAACATTACTCCCGTTTGTAAAAAAATAACAGACATTATACTGGAAAAGTAAATTTTGTTTTTATATTTTCCAGCTGGGTTTGAATTGACACTCAAACTCTTCCAGCTTTTAATAAAAATAGTCCGTTCTATTCTCAGAATGGTTTGTCAGAAGTTCTGACCGTTCAACAAGACCAGGCGTGAGAATAGCTGACCTTTGAATTTCAACCAACATTTTTCAACCATTTAAGCTAGTACTATGGAAAATCTAAAAACGTCCCCTGAACAACAACTGCTTCATACAGAGCTTACATCTGTATTAAGCGCCGAAGAGCAACACAAAATTCTGAAAGAGTTTAATGCAACTGCCTGGACTTATTCCAGGAATGAAACTTTGGTTTCTCTGTTCAGAAAACAGGCTCAGCTATCTCCTGATGCTATAGCTGTCCGTTATTTAACCAGTCAGTTAACGTATCGGGAGCTCGATCAGAAAAGCAATCAGGTAGCACATTATCTCATTGCCAATGGTATAAAGCCGGGAATGCTCGTTCCTGTATGGCTTGACCGGTCGGTCGAATGGCTCATCTCCATTATAGGTATACTAAAAACAGGAGCTGCCTATGTTCCTGTCGATTCCGCTTATCCTGCTAAGCGCGCCTCTTATATCATTGCAGATACCCAGGCTACGATTATCATCACAGACAAATTACAAGGTGCACAGTTAGATCATCATACACGTTGTCTCTTCATAGAGCAGTTTCCTGATGTTTATCAGTTAGCTTCTCAGGAAACAGGGCATCAGCCTCATCCATATGATCTTGCTTATGTCATCTATACTTCCGGTTCTACAGGTAAACCCAAGGGAGTAATGGTCACTCATCATTCCATTCAACATCTGGTCACCTGGCACAACCAGCAATTTTCCGTAACCAGGTCTTCGAAATGCTCTCTCGTCGCAGGACTGGCGTTTGATATCTCCGTATGGGAAACCTGGTCTTCATTATTGTCCGGAGCTGCTTTATATATTGCAGATAATGAAGAACGAACCGATGTGGTAGCGCTGGCAGACTATTATCTCAAAAATGAAATCACGCATGGTTTTAGTCCTTCGGTTCTGACCCCGGCGCTGGTCGATCGCACAAGAAAATTGTCAGGATTAAAATTAAAGTACCTGTTTACAGGAGGGGAACAGTTAAAACCAGTATTTACCAGTGGCTTGCCTTATGATCTTGTCGACTATTATGGTCCTACAGAATGTACGGTATTCGCTACCTATAAGATTGTAAAAGAAAAAAACGGGCTCTTCCTTTCTTCCATTGGTAAGCCTGTAGCCAATACCCAGGCATATATACTCAGTCCACAAATGGACGTATTACCGATAGGAGCTGTAGGTGAGCTATGTATCGGCGGTACAGCACTTGCCAAAGGTTATTTTAACAATCAAGAATTAACGCTGAAAAAATTTGTAGCCAATCCATTTCAGCCGGGAGAATACCTGTACCTGACCGGAGACCTTGCCAGATGGCTTCCCGATGGAAACATTCAGTTTCTCGGAAGAATGGATAATCAGGTAAAGATCCGTGGTTTCAGAGTTGAGCTGGGAGAAATTGAACGTACCCTAATCAGCCTGCCTGAAATAAAAAATGCGGTAGTGCTAACAAAAGATAACATCGGGAACAACAAATACCTGGTCGCTTTTCTTACTCCTGAAGAAGGAAAAAAATCTCTCGACATTGCCGCGATAAGGCAACAGCTCAAACAGGAACTGCCCGGATATATGATACCGGCCCAATTGATCATTATAGAGGAGATTCCTTTGACAGCCAATGGCAAAACCAACAGAAGTCTTCTTTCTGAACTTGCCCGGAAATACACTCAGGAAACACTAGCTTCCGAACCTCCTACCAACGAAGTGGAGCAGCTTATCGCGGATATATGGTCTTCTGTACTGGAACGTCCTGCCATAAATATTTCCGACAACTTCTTTGATATAGGAGGAGATTCTTTACTGGTTGCTGTTGTCACAGCGGAGATAAGAAAAAAGCTCAGTCAGAAAGTATATATGCGTGATATTTATCAGTATCCGGTTTTACAAAAGCTTGCAGCAGTATTGATTGACAGAGGCACAGAAATCGCTGCCGCTCCAATAGAAGATGTAGAGCCCTACGTAGAACTTACCAATGATGTCTGTCTCTCTCCGGGAACTGTTTTTGCCGGTAGTTTCCGTCCCGAAACCCTTGAAAATCCAAAGGCGCTGCTTTTAACCGGAGCTACAGGATTTGTAGGAATACACCTGCTATACGAACTGCTCAATACCAGCGCTGCGGATATTTATTGTCTTGTAAGAGCTCAGGATGAATTCCATGCCATGGAAAAAATAAATGACTGCTTTTCAGAATTCAATGTCTCCATCAATGAAATTCATAGACCAAGAATCATTCCTGTAGTCGGTGATTTATCCAAACCAAATCTGGGCTTAGCACCTCAACAATTTGACATGTTAAGCCATACGATCGATATCATCTATCATTCCGGAAGTTCGGTCAACTTTATAGAACCCTATTCCTACATGAAGGCTCCGAATGTAGAAGGGCTGAGAGAAATCATACGACTCGCAGGCGCAGGCAGGACAAAATGCCTGTCTCTTCTTTCCACTATTTCCGTTTACAGCTGGGGGCATGTATTTACCAATAAAACAGTCATGAAGGAAAGCGACGATATTGCTCAAAATCTTCTGGCCGTGAGCAAAGATATCGGTTATGTAAGAAGTAAATGGGTAATGGAAGCCATTGCAGACCTTGCTGCGAAAGAAGGTTTGCCTGTGATTACCTATCGGCTGGGTTATGCCATGTGCCATAGCGAATCCGGCGCCAGCGCTCCATATCAATGGTGGACAGGTCTTGTAAAAAACTGTTTTGAGTTCAAATCCTATCCGGCACTTACCGAGCTAAGAGAAGGATTGATCACTGTGGATTATATGACTAAAGCCATTGCTCATATTTCAAGGAATAAAGAGGCCATCGGAAAGAAGTTCAACCTGATCGCAAAACCCGAAACCAATCTCACACTTGAAGATTTCTTTGGTCTGTTGAACAAGTATTATTCCGCAGGATTGAAAGCTCTGCCTTATAAGACATGGAGAAAGCAATGGGAAGATGACAGCAAAAACCACTTGTTCCCTTTAACAAGCTTGTTTAAGGACAATATGCATGAAGGGCTCTCCACAGTAGAGCTTTATCAGCATACGTATATATGGGATTGTGAGAATGTTACACATTTCCTAAAAGGTTCGGGTATAGAAGAACCCGTATTTGATAAAGCGCTGTTGGATAAATACCTCCGCTATCTTGAAGTTCCGGTAGAGTAAAAAATCGCTTTGTCCCTTCCTAAAAACAGGTATACAAAGCACTCATTTACAAAAATGGCACAAACAGGATTTGTGCCATTTTTCTTCAATCTTCTGACCTAGCCAATGCATGATGAGCTTTGCTTCTTTCTTACTTATATAGACTTTTTCCATATGCTTATTTCACCCGGATCTTTCAGAGCCGACTATTACCCAGGAAAGGGTAGCTTTCAGCATCTGTGACATTCTTTCTTTCACCCATCCCATCAAACCTCTCCGGATTCTGTACCAAAAAGGTTCGTAACCCTCCTCTCCCGGTCTGCCAAACCGGAATAATGTGCTGATTTCTTTAATTGATCTTGCCGACTAGCGCACTATCAGCTTCTCTGATAAAGCTTCTGTCTTTATAATGTATATTCCCGGCACTAATGAGCTGATATCCAGATGCAATTCATTTTCTGAAACAACAGTATGAATCAGCACATGCCCATACAAATCAACAACCTGTATATTTTCGTTCCTGTCCCCGCCTGATACAGTTACAGAACCAGATGCGGGATTGGGATAAACTGCCAGCTTATAGGAATCCATATTGCGTATATCTTTTACACGGGTCATAACGTCTTCTTTTTTTTCACGGAATAAGCCATTGCTGGTAGCAATATAAAGTAGTCCGTTTAAGTCTTCTCCTATATTAAGCACTGTACCCACAATCTGATCGGTATCGACCTGTTCCCAGTTCTCTCCCATATCTGCCGACTTAAAGAGCATGAGCATTGTTTTCCTTGAATCCTGACTCCAGGAATACATTGTACCTGATGAAGGAAAGGAAATCAGATTATGGAAAGCCGGGTGTTCACTGTTTTGTCTTAATGGCTGTTTGGCAAATCCATTCGCAGCTACCGGAGCAAACCCGTTAGGCGTTATCCTGAAGATACGCAACGTATCAATAGATGAATTGTCCGCATTCGTGCCGTTGGATTCACGAATACCCATATACAAATGATTACTTTTATCATCATAAAAACTGTAGACAGGATTCTTGTTTGTGACGAGCAGCTCAGGCATTGTCAAAAGCGTCCAGCTTTGCCCATTGTCAGAGGAAGTGAATACACCGTTAATAAATCTGTTTTCCATATCATAATAATATAGATTTTGTCCGTCGCTAAGTAAGTACATCTCAGGATCTGCACTTAACACCTTTTTAAGATCAGAAATTAATGACCATGTTTTATTGGACTGGTTCAGTCTGTAAAACGAGCCACTCCTAAAATCAGCATAACCTCCCCGGTACAGATAAACAATCTCATTGCGAACCTTCTGAGCCTCTTTATAGTAATGACCATTACTGCTTCCGGCAGGTGTCAGGGTATTTGTTCCGGGTTTAATCTGGTAATAAAAGACGTTGCTTTCCTGCAGAAACCAGCCGAGCTGATTGTCCCGCCAGAAAACTTCCTGAGGTGTATACCCGGGAAAGGCTTCAGCGTATGAAGCCCAGGTCTTACCGTCATCATTGCTAAAGTACTCATCATTCAACAACATTTTCCCGTCTGCTGAGACGAAGCTTGTATTCCAGCGGGTACCATACAGCATTGTCTTGTTCCAGCTTTGTCCTTTATCTGTTGATCTGCGGTAAGGAAGAAGTGTACTGGTGATATACCAGTCATTTTTATACGTATAAAATGAAAGATATTCTTTATTTCTCCAGTCTTGAGGAAAGCTGTCGATGACTGTCCATCTGTTGCCCCAGTCGTGCGTACGATATATAAAAACATACGAAATACTACTACCCGAAATGATTATCTGATTCCGGTTCTTAAGAATCAGACTGGAGTCAGGCATTACCAGAAGGCTGAACTCATTGGCTGCAAGGTTGCTCTGCGGAAGTGGTAAAGGAGAAGTAGTCTGCGCTTTAAGATCAGTAAGCAATAAGGCGGGTTTACCATTAAGGTTATGATTGATATCATACGAAACAATGTATTTGCCTGCACTCCAGCTCTGGGGGTTAAAGCTAACTTCGGTTTTAGGTACAATACGTGGAGCTTTCTGAAGCGAATAAAAATCAAGATAACCTGCGGAAGCATTTAAGACAAGCTGCTCCTGCATACAGATCACACTATAATGCTCGGTAAATGTTTTACCATACGCGGCTGTCCAGTTATTATTTTCATCTACAAAATAAAGACTATCTCGCCAGGTATCATCGCCTTTCTGAAAAAAGGCACAATAGGCATATAAAGTGTCCCTGACTATGCCAAATGCAACGGGATTGAGATAATTGTTGTACTTGTCTCTGGGCAAAAACGTCTGGAAGTGTATTCCATCAGTACTCTTAAGATAACGGGCAGGCCGGTCCGATGTACGCAAATAGATTTCATTTCTATATGAAAACATTGGCAGGGCTGACCCCAAAGAGGCATCAAGTGTACCCATTGATGTAAAACGGAGACCATCTTCGGATTTGCTTACAAACGTAACACCGGCATCCTCCTGCTGATACAGAAACAGAGCATCGTCAGTACTGATGGCCTGTACCGACGGACTAATTCTACAGGTGTCCGGAGCATTCCTTACCTGTTCCCATTCCTTTGTCTGAGCCTGTGTAAAAATTGTTGTTAAGAGGCTAAATAAAAATAATATAATTCTCATGACACATACAATTCAGGTGAATCTCTTTTAATTACCCCCTAAAATTAAATACCTTTTTCAAACTTAAATGTAACCCCCTGGGTATTATTTTATATTTTTTAAACAGTCTTCGGCACTTACCGTAACCGGACCGTATACAGTACCTGCTGAATACCTTATTGTGGATAGTTTTTTATTCTACATCACATATGTTCTTCCAGCTTCTCCTGTATATTTCAGAGTTATAAACTCTTTTTCCAATAATGGATTTAACAGCAGCTTGAATATCATTTAACTTTCCGGCCAATTCAGGATTTACATTGCACCTTTATAAAATTATATTATTTTTAATCTGCTTATTTTCAGAAAGCACTATACAATGCACTTAAATTTAAACAACGTTTTGTACGCTCGTTAATGAAAGTTACTTACATTGCTCCGTCTGAAAAATTATCACCTTATATCCGTGCCTATTATTCGGTCTGTTTTGATATGCTTCCGGCTCCTGCCTATATCAAAGTTTTCCCGGTAGGTAATCCCCAGATTGTTTTTTATAGAAAAGGAGAAGTTGTTACTCTTATTAAGAACCATACTTTTTCCTATAAAGAACCAACCCTTCATGGACACATTATCAGGCATTTTGAGTTTAAAGTATCACCGGAAACCGAATTTACGGGTATTGCCTTTACTCCTCTGGGTATGTATAAGCTATTGGGAGTTAATGCCGGTTTGGTCAGAGATCAGATTAAACCTTTAAGTGAATTTGTGGATGATCAAAGCTATATGCAAAAAGTAATGAGCGCCAGAAATGATGAAGAGATAGCTGCTGCTCACGATGTGTTCTTTCTGGAGAAGCTTGGAGCTCTCTACCCTGTCCCTCCCATAATAGACCAATGCATCGAAGATATTTGTACTGTAGAGGGAGAAATTGCGATAGATACACTAACAAAAAAGTATAATTGCAGCAGACGCTATCTGGAAAAACACTTTTATTATGGTACGGGCAATAGCCCCGGAAATTTTGCCAAAAGAATTCGTTTTCTGAATATCATAAAAACACTGGAAATACTGTCTCAGGACAGAGAGGAACAACTCTCTAAGTTTGACTTATACAATAAGGCACATTTCCTAAAAGATTTTCGATACTTTCTCGGGGAAAACCCCTTCTCTTATTTTAAGAATACAAACCCTCTTTTCGATATTCTCATCCGTGAATTTTATCTTGTGATTCATAAAAGAAAATCCGGCATATAACTTTATCAGACAGCCTGTCTTTTGTTCATTTCCTAACTAATCTGCTCCATCTGCCGTTCGCATTTTTTACCATTCCTTGCCAGGTACTTTTTAATTTTGCCGATTACAAGACTCACTGTCTTTTCAAGAAATCAATACATGTTTATGAAGAAAAATCTACTTTTATTCTGTCTGATATTACTGGCAGGATCAGCAAAAGTGCTGGCGCAGGGTTGCCTGCCTAAAGGAACTATTCCGGAGCTCCTGACATCTCCAACCTTTGATGGAGATATAAATAAAATAGGAATTTACAAAACGACTAAAGGTTCTCTGCAAGGAGTCAACGAACTTTTTACCAGTGGCGAAGAAGCTACACAATATAGTATGGAATACAATGGGATAGAATATAAGCTTACCTTTGCGAATCAAAACAGTGCGGCCTACTGGATTTATCATATTACTCCTGCTTTTACGTTCCCGGCAGGAACCAAAACGATAACGTTCTATGCCGATGCAGATGGTGACGGTATTTCATGCAATCGTGACTGTGATGATACTAATGCTATTGTAACTACTCCAGCTACCTGGTATGCCGATGCAGATGGTGACGGTTATACCAGCAGTACTTCTGTTAACAGCTGTAGCGATCCCAGTAATGGTTCAGTTATGTATTATCAGGCGGGTTCTGCTCCTAACGGCAGCGGAGATTGTGACGACAGTGATGCCAGTATAAATCCCGGAAAAACAGAGATAGAATTTAATGATAAGGATGATGACTGTAACCCGTCTACATCCGATGACCCTTCTTCTGCCAACAGCCTGTATTTTGACGGAATAAATGATGGAGTGGATTGTGGCAGTGCAACCTCTTTGCAGATTACAGGAAGCCTTACGCTGGAGGCAATGGTAAAGTTCGATCAATTCGCAATACAGATCTATCAGGGTAACATCATCAACAAAGAGTCTTTGACAGGCAATAATGGCTATGGTCTCCGTGCAGGAGGAAATGGCGTAGTAAATTTTATGCTGGGTAACGGAAACTGGCACGAGCTCAATACAGACGCTAATACACTACAGGTAAATAAGTGGTATCACCTTGCCTGTACATGGGACAACGTTACTAAACTGGCCACTATTTATGTAGATGGCATCTTCCAGAAACAGGTAACTATTCCTGAACTTTCCGGCATTGGCAACAATAATTCCAGTCTTTGGCTGGGAGCCTGGCCTGGCGCTGATCCCAGATACCCTAATGTAACTATGGATGAAGTCCGTATATGGAATACTGCCCGTTCTGCCAAAGAAATTGCCGATGCCATGAACTGCGAGCTGAAAGGTACAGAGCAGGGTCTGGCTGCTTACTATCAGTTTAACCAGGGTTTTAATGCGGCCGGCAATAGTACGGTTTCCAGCCTTAGCGATGCAACCTCCAATAGTAATCATGGCACTTTAGTAAACTTTGCGTTAACAGGAACCACGTCTAACTGGCGAAATACTTCTCCTGTTGTCACAGGAACATCCTGTAATACAGCACCTGAGCTAGCCCCCATTGGCAGCAAAGCAGTTGATGAAGACACAGAACTAAACTTTACGGTAACTGCTGATGACGAGGAAACGCCCTCTTTATTGACCTATAGCCTTGATGCGGCTTCTTTAGCCAAAGGTATGAATATCGGGGCAACAAGCGGAGAATTCAGCTGGACACCAGACTATACTCAGGCTGGTAATCATGAGGTAACTGTTACAGTAAGTGATGGTGAACTAAGCCATAGCGAAACGTTTACTATTACAGTAAATACTGTTACCGGTATTGTAAACATGACATTAGCAAATTTTTCTTTATATCCCAATCCTTCTTCAGGACAGGTACTACTTCAGCTGTCTTTCGCTGATAGCGGTGTAGTACGCATCTGCTCCATGGAGGGGCACGTAATTACTACTGTGACTTTTGAGCATACAGATACTATACTAATTGACTGGGAAGGAAATCCCGGATTGTATATGGCAGAAATGCAAACGAATGCAGGGGCTATGGCACGGCAGAAGCTGATCAGAAATTAAGCTCTGCTGATTGATAAAAAACAGAAGGGCTGTCTTTTATTATAGAGCCAGCCCTTTTGATAATGATAGTTGCGGCTAATAACATGTGGAACCTGCCGGGAATGGGTCATGGCTTATTTTTCCGCCGTTTCGGCAGCCCATTGCCTTACTATTCTTATGACCGGCAACCAGCTATATATATATACCTATTGCCTGCCCATATTGGGAATCCCTCTCAATCACCCGGGGCAGTCCGAATGACCACTATTCCTGCGGCGGCCGGCCAATTGTCAGCGGGTACTACTAACAGCATCATCGATAATCCTCATTCCGCAGAGCAGAGCGACAAGAAACAATGTACGAATAGCAAACAGCCGGGCCCCGGTGTAAACAATTGAAATATCCGAAAGTTAGAAGTGTGAACTAACCGGAATAGCAAACTGTCTCCGGCATGAGTCTTCAATTGTCTTATTGATAAACAGTATATAAAAGCGTGGAATTTTTTATTCATTAACTATTATGAAAAACTACAAATGGTATTTGCCTTTAGCCTTAATTATAGCAGGCAGTGCAGGTGTATATTCGTATGTTGGCAATACTTCAGCGGAACCATCCAAGGAAGCAGAGTCTTTTACTAAAGATTTTAATAATCAGGTAAAAAGCGAGCTGCCATTTAATAACAAAGAAGACTTTCAGGATGCCAAAAGAGGATTTATAGATTCATTGCCTGAGCAGGTTATAAAAGATGAAAAAGGAAATGTCATCTGGAACTTAAAGGAGTATGACTTTCTGAAAAATTCTGCTAACCCTGCCACTGTAAATCCAAGCTTATGGAGACAGTCACAGTTAAACCTCTATAACGGCTTGTTTAAAGTAACCGATAAAATTTATCAGATCAGAGGGTTTGACCTTTCCAACATGACAATCATTGAGGGCAATTCAGGAATTGTCATTATCGACCCTTTAATTTCCACAGAATGCTCTAAGGCCGGATTGGACTTATACTATAAGCACAGAGGTAAAAAACCTGTAAAGGCAGTTATATATAGCCATAGCCATGTTGACCATTTCGGAGGTGTTAAAGGAGTAACAACACAGGAAGACGTCAATTCAGGAAAAACACAAATACTTGCGCCCGAAGGCTTTCTGGAGCATGCCGTAAGCGAAAATGTGTATGCAGGAAATGCCATGAGCAGAAGAGCTGTATATATGTATGGGGCATTATTACCTAAAAGTGAAAAAGGACAGGTAGATGCCGGGCTTGGAAAAACCACTTCCATGGGGACGACAACACTTATTGAGCCAACGATGATTATAAAGTCGACAGGAGAGAAAAAAGTAATTGACGGGGTAGAAATTGAATTCTTAATGGCTCCTCATACAGAAGCCCCTGCTGAAATGCTAATGTATTTTCCTAAAGAGAAAGCGCTGTGTGCAGCAGAAGATGCTACACATACGCTGCACAATATTTATACTTTGAGGGGTGCGGAAGTAAGAGATGCCAAGGCATGGTGGAAATACCTGAATGAAACAATAGAAAGATTCGGAGATAAAACCGAAGTAGTATTTGCCCAGCATCACTGGCCCAAATGGGGAAACAAGAATATCTTAACTTTTCTCTCAAACCAGAGAGATATGTTTAAGTACCTGCACGATCAAACCCTCAACCTTATGAACAAAGGCTATACAATGGTGGAAATCGGTGAAATGATACAATTGCCTGACAGTCTTAACCAGCAGTGGTATAACCGGGGGTATTACGGCTCTGTCAATCATAATGTAAAAGCTATATATCAGAAATACCTCGGGTTTTACAATTCCAACCCCTCTACTCTATATGAATTGCCTCCCGCTGAAGCTGCCAGGAAATATGTGGAGTTTATGGGCGGAGCAGACAATATCATCAGGAAGGCCCGCGAATCTTTTAAGAAAGGCGAGTATCGATGGGTGGCTCAGGTGATGAACCAGGTTGTTTTTGCCGACCCAAACAATACAGAGGCAAAGAATCTGACAGCCGATGCGCTGGAACAATTAGGTTATCAGGCTGAAAATGCGACCTGGAGAAACGAATTCCTTATGGGAGCTTACGAATTAAGAAACGGAATGAGCAAGAAAGCAGGAACTACTGCTAACAGCTCTGATGTGCTTGGCGCTATGTCAGCGGAGATGTTTTTTGATTACTTAGGAATTTCACTCAACAGCACGAAAGCAAAAGGTAAAAAAATTAAAACCATCTGGAATATTACCGACACTAAAGAACAGTATCTGCTAAGCCTTGACAACTCTGTTCTGATATATACTCCTGATAAAAAAATTGGCAATCCGGATGCAACCATCACGTTAAGCAAAAAAGAATTAGGCAAATTTGCTACTCCTGATTTTAACTTTAAAGAACAAGTGAATAAGGGCACTATTAAAATAACAGGCAGCCGGCAAAAGCTGGAAGAATTATTTTCACTGATGGATCAATTTGATCAGCAGTTCCCGATTGTTACCCCCATGGAAGAAGTGGTTTCTGCACGAAAATAATTCCTTTTTCTTGAAATGCGGTTAATGACTGGCTCCACAATAGGAGCCAGTCATTATTTTTTCTATTAATTTCCTGGAGATACAAATTACCCTCCAACTTATCTTTTTCCTCAATCACCCGGGCTGCCCGAATGACCACTATTCCTGCGGCCGCCGGCCAATTGTCAGCGGGTACTACTAACAGCATCATCAATAATTCTCATTCCGCAGAGCAGAGCGACAAGAAACAATGTACGAATAGCAAACAGCCGGGACACTGAGAGAGTATAATTCCCTGCCTCTTTTCAAAGACAACACGAAAAAACCTTTGTGTTTTTGAAGCAAAAATCGTAATATTGCAATATTAAAATAATACTGATAATATAATGGGAGCGACAAAAACAGATTACTTTACCGACCACCAGAATCAGCTCGCACGAATTGCAAAAGCGTTGGGACACCCGGCACGAATTGCTATTATAGAGCACCTGCTAAAAGTAAATGCCTGTATATGCAGCGATATAGTAAATGAGCTTCCATTGGCACAACCTACGATCTCACAGCATTTAAAAGAATTGAAAAATGCCGGGCTTATAAAGGGGAACGTTGAAGGTAACTCAATTTGCTACTGTATTGATAAAAAGACGTTCATCATTCTGAAAGAATATTTTTCCGGCATTGTATCTTCTGTTACCAATCAGAAATGCTGCTGAGTTTTTTTTGCAGCCAATAATCGCAATATTACTATATAACAATAATACAAAACCAATGAAACTATCAGCAATCAAAGAAATTTTACCAGCATTGAATAATGTTGAATTTCAATTAGAGAACGGAACATTTGTACCGGAACACTTTCACGTTACAGAAATAGGTATTGTTACCAAACATTTTATTGATTGTGGCGGAACTATCAGAAATGAAAAAACTGTCAGTTTCCAATTATGGAATGCCAGCGATTTTGAGCACAGGTTAAAGCCGGACAAACTATTAACTATCATCAGATTGTCCGAAGAAAAACTGAACATTGAAGATGCCGAAATAGAAGTAGAATACCAAAGCGAAACAATTGGCAAATACGATCTGGGTTTTAACGGGAATCATTTTGTACTGAAGAACAAACAAACCGCTTGTCTGGCAAATGATGCCTGCGGTTTTCCTGCGGAAAAGCAAAAGATAATGTTATCTGAGCTGAACAGCGCTTGTTGTACACCTGATTCGGGACGTTGCTAAAATCAGAAAAATCAATCATGATGTATAACGATTTAGTTGAAACGATTGGTAAAATTGTTTCTGTCCGGAACATCCGCAAAGAACGTAAGCCCGTATTACAGCCCCTGATAGATTTTGTACAGCAAAAAATAAACAATGGGCAGAAAATAAATCTCCATTTCATTTGCACTCATAATTCCCGCAGAAGCCATTTATCTCAGGTTTGGGCACAGACAGCAGCAGCTCACTTTGCTATTCCGGATGTATATTGTTATTCAGGCGGTACAGAAGAAACAGCATTATTTCCCAAAATAGCGGAAACATTAACCAGCCAGGGTTTCAGTATTTCCAGAATTGCAGACAATAACAATCCTGTATATGCTATAAAGTACAGCGATAATACATTGCCTGTTATTGGCTTTTCCAAAAAATACGATAGCCCTTTCAATCCGGTATCAGCGTTCGCAGCCATTATGACCTGCTCACAGGCCGACAACGGATGTCCATTTATCAGAGGTGCAGAAAAGAGAATTCCCGTCACATTTGAAGACCCTAAAATTTCTGACAATACACCGGAGCAGACACAGGTGTATGCTGAAAGAAGCTTGCAGATAGCAGCAGAAATGTTTTATGTTTTTTCGATGATTAAAAAGTAACCCATGCAGCCCAAACTAAATTTCCCTGACCGCTACCTTACCTTATGGATATTCCTTGCAATGGCAGCAGGCATAGGATTAGGGTATTTCTTTCCGGAAATTTCCCGGCATACCAATGCTTTGTCGGCAGGCACTACCAATATTCCGCTGGCAATAGGCTTAATGCTGATGATATATCCGCCATTGGCAAAAGTGGATTATTCATTATTACCCAACGCATTTAAAGATAAGAAAGCAATCAGCATATCCTTATTGCTCAATTGGGTAATCGGTACAGGGCTTATGTTCGGGCTGGCCGTCCTGTTTTTAAGAAACGAACCAGAATATATGACCGGCCTGATTCTGATTGGTCTGGCAAGATGTATCGCAATGGTTATTGTATGGAATGATTTGGCCAAAGGCAACAGGGAGTATGCAGCATTATTGGTAGCTTTAAACAGCATCTTCCAGGTCCTTGCTTACAGCTCTTTAGTCTGGCTGTTCATCAATGTATTACCGGGCAGATCAGGATTAGTCCATTACAATGTAAGCGTATCCGCTCAAGATGTTACAGAAAGCGTGCTGATATATTTAGGCATTCCTTTTCTGGCTGGTTTTCTGAGCCGCTATTTCCTTATCAAATCAAGAGGTATGGAATGGTATAACTGGAAATTTATACCAAAGATATCTCCCATTACCTTGTATGCTTTACTATTTACCATAGTAGTAATGTTCAGCCTGAAAGGTGATAAAATAATTGAGCTGCCGATGGATGTAATAAAAATAGCCGTACCCTTAATCATATATTTTGTACTGATGTTTTTCGTGAGCTTCTTTATCAATAAGGCACTGAATATTCCTTATGACAAAAACGTGTCCATAACATTTACCGCCACAGGCAACAATTTCGAACTGGCGATAGCCGTCTCCATAGGTGTTTTCGGAATCAATTCCGGTCAGGCCTTTGCCGCGGTGATCGGCCCGCTGGTAGAAGTGCCGGTACTTATTTCAATGGTACATATCGCATTCTGGCTCAAACGAAGATATTACGATAAGCGTTCATTGCCGCGGTTGCCGGTCTATATTGATGATGAGCTTCCCAAAACAGCTGATAAAAGTAACTCATGAAGAGCATAAAAATATCTTCAATCACCCGGGCAGCCCGAATGACTACTATTCCTGCGGCGGCCGGCCAATTGTCAGCAGGTACTACTAACAGACTGAAGGTATTATCAATAACCGTCATTCGCAGCCGGGCTGAAAGGAAAGACAGTAAGCATCTTCTCCAGGCACAATGGGTGAACCATCGGGAAGCGGTGTCTTAAAATTTAAAGAGAAGCAGCTATTTCGGCTTTACTCCGCCAAATATGGCCATTTCAAATGCTTTGAAATAACAGTCCACCTGTGTAAAGCCTGTTTCTCTTAGCCACAAACATTGCTCTTCAACAGGCGACAGGATATTTACTTTTTTATCTTCGTAAAACCCCTGTTCAATATTTTCGATGGAAACGCTGCTGTTATTTTCTCTCTGGAACTTCCGCATACTATCCATAAAAAATTCATTGAATACGGCTTCAAGCTCCTGCGTGGGTGATTTCACCTGTTCAAGGTTTAAGAAAAGCCCGCCTGGCTTCAAGACCTGGTCAAAAATCTCCTTATAAACTCTTTTCTTAATGTGATCTGGCTGATGATGAATGGAGAAACCTGAAATTACCACATCCACAGGAAGCTCTTTTGAAACAGCTGTCAGCCATTCTGCATCCCCGAAGTCCAAAACCGCAAATATCGACTGATTATGAAAGGGTTCGTTTTTGCTTTTTGCAGCGTTGATCATTGGTTCTGAATAATCGACAAAAACCCCTTTTGCATCCTTCCATTTAGAAAAGATCATTCGTCCCAGAATTCCGTCCCCGCAGCCCAGATCCAGAAACGATGCCATGTCAGGCTTAAAAGAATTGATTAATCTCAGTATAATCTCCATTTGCTCATTAGCAAAAGGTATGGCGCCCCTCACGCCTTCCAAATATATGGCTGCCAGCTTTTCTGTTTTCCAGTTTTCCATTTTTATCGTTTGGGTTTTCGTTCTGCAATCACCGCTAACTCGCTGTGTGCACCGCAAAATTACACATATTATTTAGTCCTGGCAGAATTTAGCTTCCGGTTCATAGTGTACATTTCTCGGATTCCTGTCACGCTATGCTGTATATATCCCCTCAGTTGCCCGGGTGATTTGCCCCCCTGCGGCCTCGCTGACAGCAAACAACACGGGGTATCTCCCGTTTTTATTTGCGGATGATTTCCTGCATGCAATAAAACCATAACTCATAAAACCATTCAAGCTTATGCCTGCCTATTTCGGAGTAATTACACTTGCCTTATTTATCCTGTCGGTGCTCATACGTACCCGCTATCTAAAGAAACAGGGTATCCCGGCAATGGAGTTTGGCAGAAAAGATAAAAAAGATTTCTTTATTCTGCCATTTGCACTCTTCTATTTTTACCTCATTATAGCGAATGCATTCAATCTGCCGACTATCGAAGGGCAGGAATTGTTTCAACGAAAAGGACTTTCCTGGATTGGTGTATCGGTCTGCCTCATTGCATTCCTGTTTTTTCTGTGGACAATGATTTCGTTCAGAAAAAGCTTTCGTGTCGGCCTGGTTGAAAACACCGCACAAGGATTAATTACAACAGGCGCTTTTGCAGTTAGCAGAAATCCCATATATGTATCTTTTGCCATTATGCTCATCGGGCAGTTTCTGATATATCCGAGCTGGATACTTCTGCTATATATAGCTGTAGCTGCGTTCACATTTCACAGACAGGTACTAAAGGAAGAAAAGTTTTTGGCGGAGCAATACGGAGAGGAGTTCGATGCCTACCGTAAGAAGGCAGGACGGTATTTTTAAAGCGTTTGCAGGCTGAGCTGATCAATGACAAGGAATCAGAAAAAAGGGACCAGATTCCTCCTGTCCCTTTGTCCTTTTACGCTACTCTTTCCCGGATGACCGGAGGTGCTTAATTTCTTTTTGCAGACTTTCTATTTTCTCGTCTTTCAGCCGGATATTTTCTTCCAGCAGTTTTACTTTATCTTCATAAAGCTGTTTCAACTCCTGAGGAAATTGATAATAATGCGTTCCTCCATTGTTATTGTTGTATGTACCATCTTTATTGTGCATTACATTGAAAATCAACTTTTCATCAAAAGCCTCAATATCTTCAGGGGACATTCCCAGTACATTAGCAATTTGCTCTAACCTTTCAGCTCCGATATTGGTTTCGTCTCTTTCCATCTTACCGTATGCAGTCACACTTATACCTAAGCGATCCGCCATATACTCTTGTTTTAGATTTTTCAACTCTCTTAACTTTCGGATTTTGGTCCCTAATGTTGTCATAAATTTCGGATATAAAAGTAATCTCTGGGTAATATTTTAAAACTTATTGGTTAATATTACATTAACCTTACCTTCAAAATAATAAATTTTATTTGTAAATAAAAACAAAGCAAGCTATGGAAAATTTAGTAAAAACCAATTTGTTGAGGCATTCGGTTGAAAGGCTTGCTCTCCCAAGAGCAAGCAGATTATTCAATAGTATTTCATTAAGCGAGTAAGTACTATATAGGAGGAGTAATTGCTCCTGCCGGGTGGAAGATCATAGCTAAGCCCTATGATTTTGATGAATAATTATCACAATACAAAATACCTAAATCTGTTGAAAAGAAATCATGAACGCATTGAGACAACTAGTATATGCTGTTCTCCTGATATATGATATGACCATTCTGTTTTTTGAAAGGAAGTGTAAAAACCAGCCCCTGTCTCCCTGGGATATGCTGACATGCGGCAAGAGAGCGTGGCTGGATACAGATAATAAAGAATAACATTAAAAATGATCGAAAACGAATAAGCTACCATGTCCTTACTCATTTTTTTGTCTGGTTACCGATATCCCGGCACATTGACTACGTATTTTTTACAGTCCCTTAGGAAGATTACCCAAGCGGCAAGGCCCCTCTCCCCTTTTGCCTTTACTTCGCTATCGGTAGCTCTGTACTTTCTGAGCACAACCCTGTCCGTAGAAAGCTTCGCGCAGCTACCCGAACCACAGCGCCCGGCTTTTAAAAAACTCAGCCCTGTTTCCCAGACTAAAAGCTATACCACAGAGCAGAAAGAGGCGCCTGCTCCTCAGACGGAGCACCACTACGGATCGGCCTTGCAGCCCCAAAAGGCAGATGCCATCATGCCCGATCATATCTACCGCACACTCCGCAAAAACAATACAGTGCTGAACTACAGCAGTACCATTCCCGGCAAAGCCGCTTCCTCTGTTGATATCGTCCGATCTGTAGTAAATGAGCTGAAAAGCTATGAGCCGGCCATTTCGTATCGCTTTCCGGCACTGACATCCGCACCCGGCCATACGCATTTTGCTGCGGCATACCAGGAGCTGACCGATATGCTGGAAGGACGCAGGCCGCCGGACCTGAAACGGGCGGTCTTCGTGACGGAAAACGCCTTCTTCGGCAACCGGATGAGCTATACGGATTATCAGGCAACGATAGCTGAAATGACCACCCTCATCCGCCTGAAAATGCAGCAGGAAAAGCTGCCGCTGAAAGACAACGACGCCATCCTGTATATGACGCATCAGTATTTTACCGATACCCTGGACATCAAGCTGCCCCTGCATGAGAAGACGGCCACGACCTTTCCCAAGACCTATGATTTTCGGGATCCCTTTGGGCACGAAAATCCCACCAATATGTTTGTTTCAAAGCTGATGGCGGAGAACAGCGGCCAGTGCAAATCGCTGCCCCTGCTCTTTCTTATGCTGGTGTACGAACTGGGCGGCAATGCCTATCTTTCCTTTTCGCCCTCGCATTCTTATATCAAGTGCCGGGACAGAAACGGCACATGGTACAATATGGAGCTTACCAATGGGGCGCTGACCAGCGATTCCTGGGTAGTCGCCTCGGGTTATGTCCGCTCTGAAGCGGTAAAAAGCGGCATCTTTCTGGATACGCTCAACAGGCAACAGATCATTGCCCAATGTCTGGTGGATCTGGCTCAGTACTATACATGGCGCTACCGGGCTTATGATGACTTTATCCTGACCTGTGTAAACAAAGCGATGGAGTATCACCCCAATAATATATGGGCTATTCAGGTAAAATCGGATTATTACACCCTGCTTTTTCAATATATTGCTGAACAAAAAGGTTTTAACGGGCCGGAAGCCCTGAAAACTGACCCCAAAGCCATGGAGCTCTTTACACAACGAAACCGGTTGTATGCACTAATCGACGGTCTGGGCTATGAGCCTATACCGGAACAGGTATACAGGGACTGGCTGAAAACGCTGGATGAAAAAAGACAACAGCAGGAACACAAACAGCACTATGCCAACTTCTCAAAAATGATCCGATGATGAAATTTTTCCTTACCCTTTTACTCATTGGCTTTTCCGTTTCCTTATCGGGAGCCGTGCAGAAAAAATACTATGAAGAAGCCTGCCGGGAAATCACAGAAATGCTGGATGGCAAAAGGCCTTACAGCTTCAAAAGAGCGGTATTTGTGACGGAAAACTGTTTTCTCAACAATACGCTTGACTACGAAAAATTCAACCACAAAATTGCCTCGCTGGTGCAAACCTGCCTGGATTATGCCAGGGCCAACAGCGACAGTTTCCTATACGATTACGATGACCGGGAAACGATCCTAAAGCACGCCGCCCTGTTCAGGCTGATGACCGACAGTATTCCGTTGATGAAACTGGGCGGCCACATTGTGCATACGATCCCCTACACTTATGATTTTGACGATTTCTGGGGCAAAGAAAACTGGTCACAGATGTTTGTTTCCAAGCTCATGGCTACGCATAAAGGCAACTGCCATTCCCTGCCTTATCTCTACAAAATCATCGCTGAGGAAATGGGCTTAGCGGCCCATCTGGCGCTGGCTCCCCATCATATGTATATAAAGCTGTACGCAAAGAAAACAGGGATGTACAATACGGAGCTTACCAATGCCGCCTTTCCTGTAGATGCCTGGCTGATGGCTTCAGGCTATATTCATACCGATGCGATCCGCAGCGGGATTTATATGGATACGCTTTCCCGCAAACAGTCTTTGGCGCTCTGCCTGCTGGACCTTGCCAAAGGTTATGAACGGACATTCGGGACGCAGGACAGCGAATTTCCCGGCCGCTGCTGTGCCACTGCGCTGAAGCATTATCCGAATTTTGTCAATGCGCTGCTGATGCAGGCTGAGCAAACAAAGAGAAGGCTGGACGACTTAATGCTCCGGCACCAGGCAGGCTCCCTTCAGGATCTTCTTGCGGTGCAGGAAGCACGTGATGTATTTGCTGCCTATGAAGCGATGATCCGGCACATATATATTCTGGGCTATCGCAAAATGCCGGAAAAGATGTATGGAGACTGGCTGCTTGACTTAAAAGAAAACAAAGAAAAATACACGAATAAAAAAGTAATCAATAACTTTAACACTTTACAAACCAGGTAGCATGAATGCAAAACGGCTTATGATCTGCGCAGCCATGGCGATGGCAGCTACTGCCGCGATGGCCCAGACTTACAATCCCTACCAATCCATTGGCAGGGAAGCCAGGGTACTGACCCTGAGCAATGGCAAATATGAGGAATTTTTTGATACGGATACGCTGGAAGTAATCGGTTCGGCAATTCTGAATACCAAAACAATGAGGGTGATCGGCTTTGTGGTGCCGGATACCTTGTACTCGGAAGCAAACCTGGAACCTGAGCTGGTGAGCCGGTGGCTGAGCCCGGATCCCCTGGCGGCGAAGTATCCTAACCTGTCGCCCTATAATTTTGCCGGCAATAGCCCTATACTGTACGTGGATTATGACGGCCGGGATTACGGCGTCTATGTAGACCATGCGAACAAAACGATTATTGTGAAGGCGACGTTTTATACGACAAGGAATATTAGTAATGACCAAAGCCAGATGTCAATGCACAATTATAACCGGGCGGTGCTGGCCGGAGAATACTACGAAAATCTGAAAGCTCAGTACATTGTTAAAAATGATCAGGGCGAGAGTTTCGTTTATACCATCAGTTTTGATATTGATGTCAGGGAGCCTGAAACAACAGTCCCAATGGCTCATGAGAAAGCTACTATTGACCCGGAGGGGAATATGTTTCATGCGGGAGCACCGGGAAGACATGTTACCACGCTGGAGGGAAACAGGACTGGACCTACAATAAAAAACATTGATGGTGAAATAGTCAAAGGATATACAGAAGGGATTACTGAATTAAAACAACATGTATATGTTGAAGGCGGTGTCGAAGAAAACCCAAAGACTGTCCGAACGCTGGATATACATGAAATAGGACATACGTTTACCTCTCTGGTACGAGAGCTTCATAGTCAGAGCGGGACTTTTATGTATTCGGATGAGCATAACGCAAGAGGCGGTGAGCCGGGATTAAACCTGCCTGGCGGATTTATTGAAAATATTTTGGGTAATGTAGGACTTGGCAACGGACAGGTAGGTGAACGAAAACCCAATGCTGTATTACACAATACAGGTACTGCACCTTCTAACTTTTCCGGTGGCAGTGTTCAGAATATTCAGAATAACAACATCAAAAAATAAAACTGTATGAATAGTCTCAGTATTTTGTTTTTATTGTTTTGGGGTGCGGTTGCTTTTTCCTGCGTGGCTCAAAAACGCATGACCGATGAAAAGGTCGTAGACATTTTTAAAAAAAGTAGCCTCAAAGGGCATTATCTAATGTTTTTACCAGATACTGCTTTGCTTATAAATAAATATAAACCCGGAAATTTTAAGGGTTGGTATTGGGGAGATTTTGACGGAAATGGGAAGAAGGACTTGTTAGCAACATTTAATATTAACTATGGTTATGACTTCCAGTTTTTTTTGCTGGACTACAAAAGCAACACTCAGGTTATTGAAATTCCCCGTCTTGATATTATACACAGTCATCTTGAACCGACAGATACCGCTAACAGATACATATATACTTTTATGGATTTAGATAGAAAAAAGATGTACCAGAAAGAAGTGCTTCTCTATAAGAACCGTCTGGTTGAGAAAAGCTTTTTGACCAACGCACTGCCACTGGATAGTTTTACAATCAGTCTGCGACTAAGAGGCAGAGAGGTAGTATACAAGGGTAAAGGAGAAGAAGTACAACGATATATCAGCGATGACGGTACAGCGTTTTTGGAAAAACCAGTCGGGAAAGACACGATGGCATTTATTCAAAAAGCCATACGGGCAATGGATTTTGAAAACATTCATGTAAAGCCTACGTATTTTGATGATGCTCCCGCTCTGCATATGAACCTCTATTATTCCGACGGTAAGTCGGTAGAGTTTGAGGATCAGATTAATTTCTTTACGGGTGGCTCCATGTATTATTCAATTACACTAAGCTCCCTGTATAAAAATCTTTTTCCTGAATATTTTATCAAGGACTATTTCTTTTAGACACTGGTATGAGACAGATTCTGAGGCACGGTTTCCTGATACTGGCATTGCTATACGGGTATTGCTGTATAGCGCAGGATACCAAGCTGACAAAAGACGAAGTATTAAAGCTGTATGAGGAAAGTTCTTTGGAGAAATACTATCTGGTAATCGACTACTATAACCTGAAAGATATTGGGGAGCCTGATTCAGGCTACATTAATTTAAGCATAAACAGATTTGTTAAAGATACCTTTGACTTTATCTATCAGGGCGACTTTAACGGCAACGGTAAGCCGGATTTACTGACCGCTCTTACTCCTCAGCTTGGTTGTTGCTACCAGTTTTTCCTGATGGATTACCAGACCAACAAAAAAGCCAGACAGGTGGTCAAACTCAATCCGGCCTGTCCCTATTATTGCTACCTTGTGCCTGCCGGAAAGGCCAACGAATTTACCTACTATTATCTGAATGATAAAAAAGACACGGTTTTTACTCAGGATGTCATTATGTATAAAGGGGAGCTTATTGATAAGGAATTTGTGGAGAAGAAACCGGAGAAGCTGAAAAACTTTACCATCAATCTGAGGGCAAGCCGGGGAAGGAACAACATCGTGTACCACTACAACGGCAAACGCCTGAGCCGTTACCTGAGCGAAGACGGAGAAGAAACGCCCTGGGATATACCGGCCGATACGGCCAGCCTGATCATAGATCTGATGCGCCGGATTGATTTTACCAGTCTGAAAAGACGCAATACCCATTTTGATGATGCCCCCTCGCTGGATATGGAAATCGTTTACAAAGGCAAATCAGTGAAGTTTGAGGATACGATCAACTTTTTTACAGGCGGTTCCCTATATTACTCGGTCAGTCTGGCAAGCCTGTACAAGCTGCTCTATCCGGAACTGTTTAAAGAGAGTTACTGGTAGTTTATAAACCTCCAGGGGTTTGTATATGACGAATAAAAAACCCCGGAGGTTTGGCTAGCCATTTTTTCTGCTTATCCGCTTTCTGCATGTAAATCGGGATATTAAACCGGCCGGAGACCTTCTGCTTATTTTTTAATTTGATAAAATTTGATTTAAAATGCAACAATGTTGCAAAATATGCCGTTATTATATACCTTGTAGTATGACAAGAAGAGACCTCATAAAACAAGGCCTTATGGCATCCGTAAACTTAGCGGTTTCTCATCCTTTACTTTCAGCAATATCAACTACATCTATGCCGGAGAATAACAAATTTGAAGTAATCATCCTAGGCGGCAGCTATGCCGGGCTTTCTGCCGCTATGGCGCTGGGCCGTTCGTTGCGTAAGGTTCTGATCATTGACAGTGGTCTGCCCTGCAACCGGCAGACTCCCCATTCGCACAACTTTATCACGCAAGACGGTGAAAAACCGGCTGCGATAGCTGAAAAAGCCAAAGAACAGGTACTGAAATACGACACGGTCCGGTTCCTGAACGGCCTGGCTGTGGCCGGAAATAAAACCGAAAACGGGTTTCGGATCAGCACGCAATCCGGTGACAGTTTTGAGGCAAAGAAACTAATTGTTGCCACCGGAATAAAAGACACCATGCCTGATCTCAACGGATTTGCAGACTGCTGGGGCATATCGGTGGTACACTGTCCCTACTGTCACGGCTACGAATTACGAAACAGGAAAACCGCCATAATGGCCAATGGCGAAAGAGCTTTTCATATCACCTCTCTGGTCAGAAACCTTACCGGCGACCTCACTGTCCTTACGTCCGGCATAGCTGACTTTAAGGAAGATCAGCTGGCAAAGCTAAGCAGGCACCATATACAAATCATCGAAACACCGGTTGTGGAAATTCTCCACAACAAGGGCTATGTAAAGAATATACGCTTTCAGGATGGCAGCAGCATGGATGTTGAAGGTATATATGCTGCGGTTCCGTTTACGCAACACTCCGATATTCCACTTTCACTGGGCTGTACACTGACTGAGCAAGGATACATCCAGATTGATGGTTTTCAAAAAACCAGTGTAAAAGGGCTTTTTGCCTGCGGTGACAATTCCTCGATGATGCGCTCCGTTGCCAACGCCGTATATACCGGCAACATTGCGGGAGCAATGGTCAATAAGGAATTAACGGATGAGCAGTTCTGAGCTGCTTCATTATACAAACTCGAAAAGATAAAAGCACCATGGCCGAATTTTGGGAGTCACACTTTAAGGAAAAGAACGAAATGTGGGGATTTGAACCTGCACGCTCTGCTGTAATCACGAAAGATTTTTTTGCAGGACAAGCTGTGCAGAATGTTCTCATTCCCGGTATCGGCTATGGACGAAACGCCCGGATTTTCGCAGAGGCAGGAATGTCGGTAACCGGAATCGAAGTATCTGAAACAGCGATTGCACTGGCCGCAAAGCACTATGGAACCGGTATGACGATCTATCATGGCTCGGTAACCGATATGCCGTTTGACAATACGCTATACGATGGAATTTTCTGTCACGCCCTGATTCACCTGCTGGACAGCAGAGAGCGGGAAAAGCTTATCCGGGACTGCTTTAATCAGCTTACGGAAAACGGCTGCATGTTTTTTTCGGCCATCTCCAAAGAAGCGCATACATACGGCCAGGGCAGAGAGCTTGGCAAAGACCGGTTTGAGCTGTTCGGCGGAATATCCATGTTTTTTTACGACAAAGCGTCGATCCACTCCGAATTTGAACAGGCTGGCTTATTTGAAATTGAAGAAGTAACAGAAAACTATCCGTTTTTTCTGATAAAATGCCGGAAAAACAATTCCTGATAGGAACACCGGCATTCTTTATCCTCATTGTAACGAATATAAGCGCTTAACTATGCAGATAGCAGGGAAACGATGTTACACTCATTTCCCTGCCCTTAATCATTCGCTTACCTCAAAATAGAAATACCTGGTCGTATGATTACCAAAGGCATCGTACACCTGAACGGTAAAGGTATATTTCCCGGAAGCGGGCGGCAAAGGAAAATCATAGGCCAGAGCATAGTCCGCAGTCTGGCTGCTTTCGCTGAAAAAATATTGCTCCGCAGTATATTCTGTACCGACAGGGTCAGTATAGGACACTTCCACACGTCCACCCTGCAAATCATTATTGTCTGTTATACCAAGCACTATTTCTACATGTGAACCGGCCAGGGTACTTTTTCGGATCTCTACCACCGGAGGCGATGTATCAGCCTGATGGCTGATCTGCAGACTATACACAGCCATATCAGCCTCATTGCCTTTCTGATCAAGCGCCTGCAACATAAAATGATAATCTCCGGCCTGGATATCGTCCGGTACGGCCAGCTCTCTGACAAGCGTATAGTCTGTTCCTGCCAATTGCTCAATCTCAATCAGCTGCCAGCGTTTGGCTCCGCTCGCAGCACGATGACTGTGACAGTCAAAGTTGCTGTGGATATCTATTTTGTACTGAGCAAGTCCGGCGCGGGCTTTGAAATTAATTTCCATACGCAGCACCTGCGAAGTATGCAAAGGAATGACATGAGACTCTTCTGCTCCGCACACCATGCCTGATCCGGCTTCCGGTGACAGCGTCAGAACCGAAATCTGAGGCTTATCAGGAAGTCCGGCGTCCGGAAGCGGTTCATTTTCCCGACATGCGGAGAAAAGCAGCAGCAAAGCCGCCTGAAAAAAAGCACGTTTTAGCATAATCATTTTTGTATGCAAAACTTATTGTACACTAAATCTCCCGGCTACAGTTCCCTTGTCCGTGCGTATGATATAGACATAGGTCCCCCGGGAAAAAGCGCTGAGATCAACCGCAATTTCATTGTCACCCGCAGAAAGCGTACCAGCGCTGATCTGCTGAAAAAGACACCCCTGTATATCCGTGATCCCGATAGTAACCGCAGCAGACTCCTTCATATGCAAAGGCAGCACGATATATCCGGATGCAGGATTCGGATAAGGCGCACCAAGACTCAGAGAGCCGGATGTTACAGCTGCTTTATCAAGACTGGTGATGCCGGTAAATTCCACAACAGGATACAGCGCAAAATGGACCATATCTTTGTCTGCCGGCGTAAAGTTTTGGGTAGCATAATCCCTCCATGCCACAGAAGAGTGACTGTGAAACTGTAGCACATTACGTCCTTTATCCGAAATCGCGTTGGATGTTCTGGAGCCGTCCGGACTGCACAGCAAGCCGATAGTATCGCCATCATAGCCTCCGTGCGCATAATCAAACAGATCCAGCGCCACAAAAAACGAATCGCTCACATTTACAGGCGAATCAAACCAGGTAGTCATAGCCTTGCCGCTCAGATCCAGATCCCGGTATGCCACCTCTTTTGCTGCCAGTTTGCCGGCAGGGAAACGGTTGGTGCCCACTTCAAAAATATTGAAAGATACCATATTGCCCGGATTGGCATATACTCCGGTAAGGTGACTGATCACGCCAAGGACACGCGCTGAGCCGGAAACAGTATATTTTTCGGCAAACTGCTGCCGGTAGTTGCTGTTATGCCCCAGGTAATACCCCCAGCTGCCGGGGCTGGTATAGGCATATGCTACCAGCGGTACATCTGCTGAGTGGTTGCGCAATATATCCTGTGCGGACACGCGGGAAATACATACGAAAAATATGGCTAAAATCAAATCAGTAAATCGTATCATCATTATATCTGTGTGTTGTGTTGTTTGGTTGGATAAAAGACATTAAATCCGGACAAGTCCGGATTTAATGTCTATCGGCTAATCACCAGTTTGTGGTACCCCTCATTATCTTGGCTCCTAACAATGCATACATACATACCATTGGGCACCGCTGAAGGGATGTGCCAGTGAAAGGTATTGACTCCGGTATGAGCAAATATGTTAAAAGAAGCAATTTTTTCTCCGCTCAGCCGGACAATGTCAATGACAGTTTCTGTTCCGGCATGGGCTGTAAACTCTATCTGTACATGCTCTCCTGCCGGATTAGGATAAGCACTGATCACCGGCATGCCGGTAGCCGCATAAGCGTTATCCAGAGCCAATACCTTGTTGTCCGAATAATGCAGAATAGCGCCTCCGGCACCGGATATCCAGCCGGTATTGATATCCTGAAAACTCAGAGAATAGGCAAAAGGCACTATTGCATAATCCCAGGTTTCGCCACCGTCTTGCGTAGTAAGCAAATATCCGTAGCGGCCCATGATATATCCCTGTTTTTCGTTCAGAAACTGTACTTCGTACAGGTCAATAGAACCATCGTTGAGATCGGGATACAAAAACGAGACAGGACTGGTCTGCGGAGCCCAGGTAATACCGCCATCAGTCGTATACAATATGGTAGCGCTGTCTCCTGCTGCCCAGCCTTTTTCCGCATTGATAAAAAAGACAGAATTGAGATTCCTCCCAGTACCGCTGGTCTGCACGCTCCAGGACATCCCGTCGCTGCTATGGAGTATAGTACCATTCGTTCCGACCGCCCAGCCCTGAGCAGGAGAAACAAAACATAATCCTTTCAGCGATTCTGCGATTCCTGTATACTGATACGTCCAGGTAGTACCACCATCGGTCGTATGCAGAATGTGGTCCAGCGTATCTCCCGCTGCCCATCCCTGGCTGGTATTCACAAAATGGATAGCATTCATATGCTTGCCCGTGCCAGTATGCTGAGTCACCCAGTCTTTTCCACCATTCTCCGTCCGGAGAATAATACCGTTTCTTCCGGCGATCCATACATGACCGGCATCCGCCACGGCGATATCCAGCAGACGCTGATCCGTATTACTCTGCTGCTCAACCCAGGTCGCTCCGCCATTTTCCGTATACAGTATAGTACCATCATCGCCCGCAGTCCAGCCAGTGGCTTTATCCGCAAACCGGATGCTGCGCAATGCTGCCTGAGTGCCTTTTACCTGGCTTTGCCACCCGATACCGTTATCCGTATGGACAATCACTCCAATACCCGCTGCAAATCCATACTGAGCATTCAGCATGTTTATATCCAGGATGGTATTCCAGCCTGGCTCCTGATAGCTCTTTGTCCAGGTCGCACCACCATCACTGGTAAAATGAATTCCTCCGTAGTTGTCAGAAACATATCCATGCATGGCATCTGAAAAATCAATACTCGTCAGATAAGTCCAGCGATCCGGCCTTGGCTGCCCCGCAGTCTGCTGCCAGGTCTCACCTCCGTCGGTGGTCACAAACAGTGTATCATCCCGCTGTGCATAGCCCGTAAGCGCATCCGTAAAGTCAATATCCGCAAACTCTCTGAAGTTGAGCGACGGATCTGGTGTGGTTTTCAGTATCCAGGTAGCACCGCCATCAGTGGTTTTGAACAATTCATTGTTATGCCCTGCCACGAAGCCGGTGCTGGCATCCAGAAAATGCAATGTGCTGAACCCGCCTTCCGAAAAAGACGCGTGAGCCTGTTCTGTCCAGCTCGCTCCTCCGTCGTCTGTTCTGACAATGACCGGAAACCCATCAGCAAGTCCGGCGATCCAGCCGGTTTGCTCATCTGTAAAAACCACAGCGGAAAACTGAGGAGCAATAAGGCCTGTAGACAGGTTTTGCCAGCTTGCTCCGCCATCCGTCGTCTTCAACACAGTACCTTGCAGACTGACAATCCAGCCGGTTTGCTCACTTACAAAGGAACTGCCGAGAAAACGCTCCCGGGTACCATTATTCCTTATTTCCCAGTGCTGCCCACCATCAGTGCTTTTCAGCCATTCCCCGTTGTCCCCAAATACATATACAGTATTGGCATCAAAAACTTCACTGGTCCAGAACGTGGTAGATCCGGGAAGGGGATTCTGCCAGGTCCACTCCGCCTGCCCATATACCAGCGATGTCATAACCAGCAAATACCAGGTGATTATGAAAGTCTTCTGATCAGGTAATCGTCTTTTCATATTATCTATACTATTTAATTGAAACATTGTTGCAATATACGCTCAATTTTATATATTGCAACAATGTTTCATAAACAAACTATAAAAAATTGACAACCGCTCAAAAAGCTCCCGATCTGTCAAGGCTGAAATGTCTGCGTTGCAATAATTCATTGAGGAGAGCAGGTTTCACTATGCATACAATCATATGTGGCCACTGCGGCACCTCCTACCCTCTGATCGGCCGGCTGCCCGTATTGTTCAGCCAGCCGGAAGAAGCGCTGGCCGCTACCTATGTTTCCTACATCCGGTTCGAAACCGAACAGCAGCGCCTTATCTCCGATCTGGACCGGCAGATGAAGGCCAGCCGGCAGCGCTCACATCTGGCAGGCCGGATAAAAGAAGCACTTGCCCGGAATCTTTCCATTATTGATACGGTACGCCTGGCACTGGAACCTCTGGTATCGGTGCGATCTGTAGCTTCTGTCAGCAGCCGGAATGTACTGGCCTATTCGACCAGCCTGAACTACCTGCGCAGAGACTGGTGCCGGCCACCTGAATGTGAACACGAAATCCGTATTATCAAAGAAACACTTGCAACTGTGCTCAATAACTCGGTGCAAAACAGAGAGCTGGCTGTATACATGGGTGCAGGCATGGGAAGAATAGCATGGGAGTTTTCATCGGTATTCAGACAGTCCGTTGCCATTGACAATTCCATTGCTATGGGATTCAATTTTTACCGGCTGCAGCAAGAGCCAATTCCTTTTTATGAAATCAATACCAAAAGAGTTTTTCAGACAGATGATATGATCAGACCTCTGGAGGCACGCATGCCGCATGCCGGTCCGGATGATTCTGAAATACTGTACATTGCGGCCAGCGCACTGGATACGCCCCTTCAGGATGCTTCTGCTTCTTCTGTGGTTTCGGTCTACTTCACCGATGTTTTTCCGCTTCGTCTGTATCTGAAAGAGGTCAAAAGAATTCTGAAGCCCGGTGGTCTGTTTGTCCATTTCGGACCGCTTGAATATCATTTTGAAGAAACAGCAGACATGCTGTCTGCGGAGGACATACGGATTATATTTGAAACAGAAGGCTTCGATACCCTAAAAGATGAAGAGGTACATACAACCAATCTGGAATCGGCTGTATCGATGCTGTCCGTGCAATACCGCAACTGGTTTTTCGCGGCCAGACTCCGGACCAATTCTCCAACCGGTCACCTGCTTACACTTCACCCGGATGTAACGTATGTAAAAAAAGCTCCGGTATATCCACGGGAAGAAGAAGAAGAACTGTATATCATTGATCCAAACGGACAAAAACACCTGATTTCTGCTCCCGTACTTGTTATGTTGCGGCTAATCGATGGGAAAAGTACCAGAGAAGAGCTTATCCGGAAATTTCGTCAGGAATACCACATGAATGAGCTACAGGAGAAAAAGATACATAGCCTGCTGGATACATTTGTTGCTGCCGGAATCATTACAACCTCCCCGCCTCACTGAGACGGGCATTTTCTTCCATGCTCCGCCAGATCACATAGGCTATGTAGGATTCTTCACGGTTTAGTATCCCAAGACGATTGTTCATCATATGAATATAGCTTTCCAGAATAGCTCTGATCGTCTCCTCATCGCTATACTGGTCATCAGCGGACACGTGAAGCTGTCCCCCGGCGCACAGTCCATGAAGTTGTGTAGTGACTTTTTTCATTCCGCCA
Source organism: Bacteroidota bacterium (assembly GCA_023458555.1). Taxonomy (GTDB): domain Bacteria; phylum Bacteroidota; class Bacteroidia; order Cytophagales; family Cytophagaceae; genus SpSt-227. The sequence continues at coordinate 31,101 of JAEWYS010000011.1, forward strand.
ATCCATCGGTTCATCCAGTCTTCTTCAAATGCTTGTCCTGAACATAAGGTATTCCAAAGCTTGCCTATATATGAGACATACAAGTCTCTATGCTGCTCAAACCGGGATGCATACAGGAGCAGCACATTCTCTTTGTGCTCATACCTGCTGTCATGCTCAGCTGTTATAAGCCAGGCCTGCGCATTTGGCAGCCAGGCCAGACAAATCGTATCGCTCAGTTTTATAACCTTTTCCATAGTATAGCCGCAGGCATACATCAGCGCAAGCTGAAGCTGTATGGCTATCCCGGTCAGCTGCTGATAATCGGGCGGATATAAGCGCAGAATATCCAGCGCTACCCGGGACGACAGTTCGAATTGCTGCTCCGCAACCTCCACACCGGCAGGGCCGCCATAACGCCCGGTTTCCGGTTCATAAAGCGTAAACTGAACAGAGTTGTTCGGCGCCCATTGCGAAGCATCACTATATTGATTCAACCTGAAATTCCGGCCTCTCACAGAAGGTTTATCCTTATAATACGCTTCAAAAAAAGCAGACAGATCCGGTTTCAGCACAGTCTCCATAATGGTTTCATTACCCTTAAATCTCAGTCTGATGTGAGTGCCCTTTTCCCAGTAACGTATAAAAAAAAACTGCCGGGCAAGCCCCCCGCCCATTACTTCACGGACAAAAGGAGCTACGGCATCCCGCAAAAAGCCATGCAGATCTTCTGCATAATACAGACAGGCTGTAAGCCATACCGTGCGATTATTCGGAATCATACCACTGAAAAACAAATTCGGTAACGTATTGCTGTTGCCCGTCCGGGCTCAGCAACTGCCGGCCAGCCGGGAGCATTTCGGAAAGCACAAGAAAACGGGGCACTTTTCGCAGCATCTTCTCAAACAGCCCGATCAGCAAAGGGTTTTTAAAGGAAATATATTGCGGCTTATAGTCATCTTTGCCGATACTTCCCTTTTCCTCCCCGGACAATGTTGCGTATTCCTGGCTTGTCGTTACCGAGGCAAACACTTCTTCCGGTATGGCATGCAGCTGTCTCCATTCATTCAGCCGGAGCAGATAATCCCAGTCAGGCTCCTGACTGCTCCTGTGAGGCAGAGCGGTTCGCGCTATCTTCCAGGATTTGCGCTGCAGGATCAGCTTATCTTCGTATACGATCCTTGGAAACACCAATATATCGGTCAGTGCCCGGTTTTCATACAAATGCAGGTTAACAGCTCTGGTCAGCGGAGTCGTATAGATATAGGCAGCCGGTGAAAAACGTTCGAGCAACTGAAAAAACGGGGACCGTGTATTGATATTCTGAAGCCCCAGATCAACTACACAGACTGTCTGCCCCGAGATAGCGTGAATGAGCTTCAGCGTCCGATGTTCCTGATCGGCAGTAACCAGTATATCTCCGGCCTGAAGCTGTTTCTCCCCGGAAAAACTGTAATGACCTTCGGGAACCGCTATTTCGTATTCGAGCAGTGGCGGATGCAGATTTGCGTTGAAATAGGACGCGTCGGTATTTTCGGCCATCAGGCTACCCTCGCCGATCCGGCTGTTCCATATCCGCAGCTCTTCGGTAATTTCAGCGGGAAACAGGTGCAGAAACCTGCCTGCAAGCTTGCCATAACCGGGAAATGTTGTATTGATGACTGCTTTTACTGTCTGACCGTTTTCCTCATACAATTGTAAAAAGGCGCCCAGTGATATCGTTCCGGTATCGCTGTTTTCATCCGGGCAACGTTGATTGGCCTCTGCCAGATCCTCAGACAGGATATGTATTTCATGAAAAGGATCCGGGCTCCGAAGCATCCCACGCTCTGCGATAAACCTTCCCCAGGCCTCATTTATCCGCTCTCGCTGATCAGCAGCTTCATTTAGTCCGTCAGCCACACCGGTACGCTTATTCTTCGCGGGTATTTCTACATCTTTGTAATACATTTCGTAAAACGTGAGGAGAGGAATCTGGCTTTCTTTTCCATACTTCTGAAGAAAATAACGGTACATTCTTTCCTTTCCCCGGCGCTGCACTTCAAAACGTTTCAGCATATGCAGCAACTGAGCCAATTGTCCGATCAGCGGCTTCACCTGCGATCCGGCTATCCGGAACGGCTGTTTCCATGTCGTATCCTCATAAAAAAGGTGCTCCGGTGCATACTGAAAATCCAGCGCAGTAACTTTTCTGAATACAACCTCTCCGGTGACGGTTTCCTCTTCTTTCGCATCCTCTTTCAGTCTGTCCAGCACCTGTATGCAATAGCCGCGAAAAGCCTGATACGTTTCTGTCTGAATCCTTTGACGTTGATCAAGGGAAACCTCTGCATACTGCCCGGCAGCTTTCCTCATCCGGCCAAGCAGATCAGCAAGCTCATACACAAAAGGATGCCTGATACCTGAATCGTGGAGAAAACAGCGTAATTTACTATCCCAGTCAGGATCAGTACCGGATACAGGAATATTCCATTCCAGAAATCCGTATCCCAGCAGCTGCAAAAGGTAGTTGTCAGCCTGATCAAAAGAAGCATCCAGATAATCCTGCACCAATATACCGGACAGATAACGCACGGTAACCGACTGTCCGGCAGCATTCATCAGTTCCATAATCAGCTCCCTGAGCGGGTGCACCGGTATACGCTGAAAGGATTCGGCATTGTGATGATTGGTCAGAAAACAATAATTCGCTCCGTCTTTCCGGACAGACGGATTGAGCCGGACAGGCATATGTACAGAGACCTCCGGCAAACGGATCAGCAGTTCTTTGAGATAGGCATACAGATAATTATTGAGCCGGATATGACTGATAATGCCTCCTGTCTCTTCGTTCTCCGGAAGTAATATGTATGTGTCGTCTTCCGACAACCTGCCTGCAGCCAGACTGGTAAACGTGCTGAACGGAGATGTTTTGGCATACATTCTTGTCACGTACTTGAGAAGACCGTTTTCTGCCTGCTGTGTTTTCTTGTTGCGCTCTCCCCTGCCGGCAAGCAAATAGCTGTCTATATTATTCAGCAACGAATTGCTGGACAGCAACAGACCTTTTCTTAGTTTTTCATCCTTCGCCAGCCGATACAGATGATGCCTGCACTGCTCGTATTCTTCCTGCAAAGTCTGCTCTCCCCGCTTCCGCAGCATTTCCATAACGGAAAAAATCTCCCGATACCCGGCAAGCAGATACGACAGATCCGGCGTCAGCCAGCTTACCGGGACATCCTGAACAGTAACCCCTCTTCTGTTGAATACATCTCTTCGCAACCGGATCAGGCTTTGTTTACTATCATTGTCAGCTGCTTCCGGAATCATTTTGTACAACATCACACTCAGATTTTCGCTGATCATCTGCAACTGTTTTTTCGCGGCAGCATAACGGGTCAGCAATTCACAGGTATCCTGCAATTCCATAGTACGAAGCTCCTGTACAGCCCCGCCTGCCATACGAATCAGTATATGAGGAAAAATTTTCATAAACGGATTATGTTAAAGAGTTTTTCAGCAGCTTCCTGAGTTTGTTAAAAATTCTGTCCAGAATACTCAGCTGCTCGGTAATAATCTCGGCACTACCCTTCATTTCCGGTTTGAAGTCAAGCTGCCGGTTGTAGCTTGTATATAACCCCCTGGTCAGGACAACCGTGATCTTGTATTTATTTTCTCTGGCTACAGGAGATATAGCTACCACCTTGCCCATGAGCTGGCCATACTGCTCATGCGGATAATCATATACCTGAATCCTTGCTTTCTGCCCCTGACGTATCTTACCCAGACCATCTGAAGACAGATAGACAATACCACTCAGCTCACGCCCCGAAGGCACAATCGCAAACAGCTCCTCTCCAGATACTACATACTGATTATCAGACCAGTTTCCGAGAAAAGATACCTCACCGCTCACCGGGGCTTTCAGAAGATAGTTTTGCTCCCATTGATTGGTCAGGTTCCGGATATTGTTAATAATGTGCCGGGCTGTCAGAATATAATTGCGTTTCTGCTCACTGTATTCATATTCCATGTCCAGCAGCATTTTTCTGCTTTCCATAAGCATAACCCGATGATCTGCCAGGGAACGGTTGATACTCTCATGTTCCCTCTGCTTCTGGAGCCACAGGTCTTCGGTATTTTTAAATTCCATTTTACTGATTACCCTGCCTTCATACAGCACTTTGTCCGTTTCGTATCGCTCCTCCGCATTTTTAAGTTCCAGCCGGACCAGTCCGAGTTGCTTTTGTATGATACCGGTCAGAGACTGATAATTTTCTATCTGCCCCCGTAAATTGCTTATTCTGTCTGTGAAATAAGCAGTACGCATAAATACCTGAAAATCCTTGCACGCTTTGCGAAGGTTATTGTATTCCTGCTGCATTTCTCCGGCAATAAGCTCCTTATCGAGCCAGTCAGCGCTATATTGTTCAGGATTCTCGTAAAAAGCGTCAAATCCTGCGACCAGGCTGTTCAGAAATGCGATATTATCCGCAGCGCTTGGGTTTTCCATTTCAGCCAGCATATCACCCGCTTGCACATGCTGCCCCTCACGGACATAAATTTTGCGGATTCTGCCGCTGTTGCGTACCACTGTTTTTGCCGGCGGCACTGTCGTAGTCAGCATTATTTCACCGGCTATCACATCCGGATAATAAACAAAGGAGGAAATAAGCAATACGATCAGTATGGCTGCCAATACAGTCGCAATACCCCAGCGCACAATCCACGAGGGCACCGCCCCCATGATTTCCTGTACTTCTTCGCTTCTCAGTTCTATTGTTTCCTGTGTCATCCGTTTCCCAGTTCCAGTTGATTCTTCACCAGGTGAAAATAAGCGCCCTTTCTCGCGGCCAGTTCATCATGCGTACCTTTCTCAATCACCCGCCCCTGATCCAGCACCACAATCTGATCAGCATTTTTCACCGTACTCAGCCGGTGAGCAATAACAATGGCCGTCCTGCCCTTAAAAAAAATATCAAGATTTTTCATTATAATCTTTTCATTATGAGCATCCAGCGCACTGGTTGCTTCATCAAAAAAGATAAACTCAGGATCTTTATATACTGCACGCGCTATAAGCAGACGCTGCTTCTGTCCTCCGCTCATGCCCACACCGTTCCGGCCGATCATGGTATGAAAGCCCAGTGGCATGGAATCCACAAAATCCCGGATATTGGCAGTATGTACCGCATGAAGCAGGCGCTGCCGGTCAGTAGCTTCACCGCTTACCGCCACGTTTTCAGCTACTGTATCCGAAAAGATATACCCTTCCTGCATAACTGCTCCGCACTTCTCTCTCCATACTCTGGCAGCAATATTGTCCAGATGAATGCCCCCTACTCTGATTTCTCCGGAAACAGGAGTGTAAAACTTCAGAAGCAGCTTCATCAGCGTGGTCTTTCCGCTACCGCTGGCCCCCACAATAGCGGTCACTTTGCCGTAAGGAATATCCAGATCAAGATTCCGGATCACCAGCTCCGGATTTCCGGGATAACCAAAACAAAGATCCCGTATCCGTATATCCAGAATCTCCGGCAAAATGGCAACTTTAGGTACCTGATCATCTTCTTCATTTTGGGCGCTGTGTATTTCCCCCAGCCTCTCCATACTGATTCTGGCGTCCTGCACGGAACGAATCATTGTAATCAGCTGAAGTATGGGGCCGTTGAGCTGACCGATCATATACGATACAGCCAGCATCATCCCCAGTGTGATTTCACCCTCTATGACCAGCTTGGCTGAGAAGAATGTAATAAGGATATTTTTGACCTCATTGATAAAAAGTGAGCCTCCCTCCTGGGCCTGTTTCAGCGCAAGGCTTTTTACACTGACTTTAAAAAGCCTTGCTCTGGTACGTTCCCATTTCCAGCGGCGGGGCAATTCGGCATTGTGCAGCCTGATTTCCTGTATGCCATTGACCAGCTCAATAAGGTTGCTGGTATTTTCACCGGAATGATCAAAACGCTTATAATCCAGCGTACGCCGCTTTTCCAGGAATATAAAAATCCAGATAAAATAAATGATGCTGCCTGCCAGAAAGATCAGAAAAATCTGCGTATTGTACAGCGCAATCACAAAACCATAGGTACCGATCGTCACCGCGGCAAAAAACAGATCAATCACCGTAGTAGTCAGGAAATATTCGATACTGTTGTGATCGTATATCCGCTGGAGTATGTCGCCCGTATGCTTCCGCTCAAAAAAAGTCATGGGCAGTTTCATGACTTTGATCAGAAAGTCGGAAATCACTGCTATGTTTATTCTGGTTCCCAGATGCAGGATAATCCAGTTACGTATAAAATCTACTGCTGTGCGCCCGACAAAAAGCATGATCTGCGCAATCAGAATCAGGTAGACAAAGCTCATATCCTGATTGGTAATACCTACATCGACAATAGACTGGGTAAGAAAAGGAAATACAAGCTGGAGTATGCTTACCGCAATCACTCCCAGAAAGAGCTGAGTGATAAGATTTTTGTAACTGACCAGATACCTGAGGAGGAAGCGCATGTTGAATTGCCGGTTTTCCGTATCATCTTCCTGATCATGAAACCCGGGTGTCGGTTCCAGCAAAAGCAGAACTCCTTCTTCAGCATCAGACGCTCCTCCTGTCCAGCCTTTGATAAATTCCTCTCTGGTATAGACAGCCTTGCCAAATGAGGGATCAGCCACATGTACCTTTGAAGCGCTTGCTTTGTAAACGACTACATAATGGTTACCCATCCAGTGTGCAATACAGGGCAACGGCACTTCGCCATGCAGCTGACGAAAATCCGAGCGGATGGCCAGCGACCGAAAGCCCGTTTTTTCAGACAAAATACTCAGTCCGTTAACAGACAGTCCAATACGGGAAATTTCGCTTATCTCCTTAAGCCTGCGAAGTGATATGCTTTTGCCATACCGCTTCGCAATCATACGCAGACACGTCGGGCCACAATCGGTTGTATCGTGCTGCCTGAAAAAAGGGAAACGGTCAATAATCATATGCCGGCAGAATTGATTTGATGTTTTTGAAATAAGTCGCAGACTATGTCAGGTTCAGTCAGAATACCAGCCTGTATAAGATACCGGAGCTGCGTTATCAGCAGTTGTCTCTGGTCATCGGTATCTGCCATGGTCAGGATGTCCGATATCGGCTGTGGCTGTGCAAACATTTCCAGCAACCGGTATACCTGTGACTGGACAGAAAGCTCTTTCACGCCCTGAAAAGTCGGTATGAGCAGATAATGTACTTCACTGTTTCTGCCCGGATCTGGCCTTGTCCGCATCCGGATATCCGGATTCACATGCAGGCTCAGCCCTGCCAGTTCCCGGTCACTAAGCTGATTCAGTCGTTCCGCATTCTCCATGCAGACAGCTCCTTTTACATACATCAGCACATGATTTCCATACAAATGATCCATCTGATTTTTTTCGGCTTCCAGTCCGTAAAAGATTTCAACAGAAGTATCTGCAGGAGTCTTATCAGTCAGCACCTGCTTCATCCACTCCTCAAAGCGTTCTTTCAGGCACAGATTTTCCGGATTGTGTGATAGCCATTCATCAAGTTTTTCCGGGCTGATACCGGACAAGGCAGAAAGAGTCCGTGGATAGGCTTTTTCCAGCACAGCATACCGGAGTGATGACGGGGTTATGGCTAAATAAGAATATGAACTTTTATCAGGTATACGCTCCGCAGGCTTATGCAATCTGGGTAACAAGACCGATTCGGTATGGATCGGATCGAGCAGCCTGAGATAAAAATACCCGATCCCTGCTATACCCGTAAACAGACTGAGATCTTCTATCTCGGGATAATGTGGCGATCCGCAACGGTAATATCCCGTTTTTTCATAATGCTGCAGGGACTTTTCCCCTGCCAGCAAGGCAGTATTCAGGTAACTTTCACGGCCTGTAAGGCGATAAGCCTCTGTCAGCAGCTCCATGTTACCTCCTGTACCGTGACATAAGGTATAGGAAAGAAAAGGGTTTTCCGTCTCTATATCTGTTTCAATAGTTTTACGGATAGCCTGTTGAACCTCTCGCTCATATATTTCATGCTCAGTCAGCAATTCGCAGGCCCGGAGCCTGGTCAGCCCTACTCCTGCCGCGCCATGGCACCATGCATTCAGATTACCTGCCGTATCAAAAGCTGACAGATCGCCTGATTTCAGCGCTTTTCTGAACCTGCGGAAGGTCTCGTCTGCCGAAATACTGGTACGGAAATCCGGCCAGTTATTCAGCTTTTCGTGGTAGTGGGAAGCTTCATATATAAATCCTTGTACGGCCAGCTCATAAAAAGCCTGATTCTGAACATAGTAACCAGTTTCCAGCAAAGCGAAAGTGATTCCGGATACGCCGTGGGAAAAGCCACAGAGTCCCCGGATATTATGATGCGAACGATCCCAGCAGATACCCTTTTGTCCATGCCAGAAACCATTTATAAGATAGCCGGCCAGTCTGTCAATATATGCGTACAGGCGATGATCAGAAGTATGATTGTGCATATGCAGCAGCGCCAGCAACACCCCGGCTGCCCCGGTAAGCATTTCGCAGGGTATATTCTGATCGCCTATACGTTCAAGACAATGAAAAGCAATGCGCAGCGCTTCGTCCCTGTACACATCCTTACCGCTTATTTCATGCACCCTGATCAGACAATAAGCCGTACCCATGCTGCCGGTATAGAATGACCACCTGTAATCTTCAGTGCGATGCAAATGGCCGATAAGCCTGTCAGCTCCCGCCTCGGCAACAGCCCTGTATTGCCGGTCGCCGGTATATCTATAGAGTGCTGCAAAAAACAGCACAATACCTGCGCTTCCGGAGTAAAGACAATGACGCTCTTCCATAGTCGGCGCAGAAAAATTGTTTGCTTTCAGGGTTTTCCAGCCTGTTCCTTCGGGAGTCACCATAGCCTGCTCACCGAGCTGTCGGGCTATGCGCAAAAGTTCGGTGTAAAGCCGTTCTCTGATACTGTGAGCCATAAAAAAAGTATCTGTATAAAGTGTACATATTCGGGAGAAGCATTCAGCTTCTCCCGAAAAAACAGATTAAAATAAAGCGACTTTTACATCACAATTGTTCCAGCGCGTATTGCTGCAGCAATCATGCAATTTGTCTTCCGACTTTACAGTATGCGTTTCGTGAGAACCGATGGCGGCTGCACCCAATGCTCCGAACACATTCTCATTGCTGGTTACAAAGCTCTGAACTTTGAAATCATCCAGTGACAGTTTCTTTTTAGAAGTCATAGTAAAAAAGTTTGAAAATTAAATGCCTACTCTTTCAGGTTTTCGGCTTTCCCTTTTGTTGCAACAATGATTCAAATATACCAATAATTTGCAACAATGTTGCATAAACAAGCAGAAAATTAAAAAAACAGGAATTTCATTTACAATGGAGACTGGTCTGAATGCGCATAAAGCTACCTCTGACAGGATTCTTCTGCACGGTCACCGCATGGACAGTGTGTATGTCGAAAAGAGTTTTTTCAAACGCCTTAAAACAAATTATTTCCAGGAAAATAGGATTATATAATTTATCTGCCTATCTTTGGCGCAGTAATATCGTTTGAACAATCCCTCCTTAGTAAGGTTTTCTGTTACAACCTTCTTACTCACTCAGCAAATTAATACATGAGTATTATGTGTTCGATGAACACCGGTGATCAACATCGAAGGCTGTAAAACTAATTTTCACAATAGAAGAAGACTTTTTTGTTTATCTGCTTTAACCGAAGCCATTCACTAAATCAGCCCTTTTCTTTTTTAAACAAACCCAATTATGCCGACCTTCAAAGAACTTCAGGTTATCTCTCCCATTCTAAAAGCACTGGAAGAAAAAAACTATACAAATCCCACTCCTGTCCAGCAGACAACAATTCCTTATATCCTCAGCAAGAAGGATATATTAGGGTGCGCACAGACAGGTACAGGCAAAACCGCAGCTTTCTCTATTCCGATACTGCAATTACTGCACAATACCAGCAGCACAGGCCCGAAAAAAATCAGCGCATTGATTCTTGCTCCGACTCGTGAGCTGGCCTCTCAGATCGGAGAAAATATTGCTGCCTATGGAAAATATACCACATGCAGATATACTGTAATCTATGGCGGAGTACCGCAGGCAAAGCAGGTGAAAGCAATCAGTAACGGAGTTGATATTGTAATTGCCACACCCGGCAGATTAAAAGACCTGATGATACAGGGATATATTGATCTGAACCACGTTGAGATACTCGTACTGGACGAGGCCGACAGAATGCTTGATATGGGCTTTATCAATGATATAAAGTTTATACAATCCAGAATGCCTCAAAGAAAACAATCTGTTTTCTTTACCGCCACCCTGTCGGATTCAATAAAAAAACTGGCCGGAAATATCCTGACTGCTCCGGTACATATCAATATAAAGCCGGCTGAGTCCGCCCAAAACAACATAGAGCAATTTGTTTACTTCGTAGAAAAACAGAACAAGAAAAAGCTGTTGTTTCACCTTTTTGAAAGCAAGGAGCTTTCCAATGTTCTCATATTCACGAAAACAAAGCACGGAGCCGACCGGCTATCCTCTGACCTGAATAAAATAGGTATTAAGGCAGATGCATTGCATGGCGGGAAGTCTCAGAACGCACGCAACCGTTCACTTGCCGGTTTCAAATCGGGACAAAACAGCGCACTCGTTGTAACAGATATCGCTGCCCGGGGCATTGACATAGAAAAACTGGCCTTGGTGATTAATTACGACATTCCCGGCGAATCGGAAACGTATGTTCACAGAATCGGAAGAACCGGAAGAGCAGGTGAAAACGGGCATGCCATTTCCTTCTGCGATAGTGAGGAATTAAATCATTTTAACAAAATCAATAAGCTGGCAAACAATACGATCACAACAATTGATACACATCCGTTTTCCACCGGACACACTACCTCTGCTCTGTCAGCCCAGATGATGCCACAGGAAAAAAGCAAAAGAAAGGTAAATGACTGGCTGCGCAACAGAAGAATTTCAGGCATCTATACCTCTGTCAAAAGGAGACTTTCCTAAGTTTTATTTAAAGACCTGTTTAATGAATAAACGAAATAAAAAGCTGATACAAAAAAAGAACATATTAAGTAAAAAAATAAAGAATATAAAAAACATTCAGAGCGATCTGGTTCTTAAAAATATCCTGCTGGACTCAAAAAGAGAAGAGCTGGAGCAGAAAAAGCTGGCTATTGAGCGATTAATTTCCTATTCAGGCTCATCCGGCATCCCTAATCAAAAGATAGTGATCCGGACAGAAAGCACAGCGCTTTCATTCAGATTATATCACAATTAACTGGAAAAACAATTTATTAATACAAAAAAACAAAAAACGATGCAAAATAAAGGCACTGTCAAATTTTTTAACGATGCAAAAGGCTTTGGATTTATCATACCTGACAATTCCGGTGAAGCCGAAATCTTTGTCCACTCATCAGGACTGGTTGATCAGATCCGTGAAAATGACAAAGTAACCTACGATGTAGAACGGGGAAAAAAAGGTCTGAACGCTGTCAATGTAACAAGAACCAATTAGTCATTGCCCATAGCTATCAGTCGTATAGTAAGCTCCTGATGCCCGGTACGGCACAGGAGTTTTTTTTACACCCTTATACAGATTTTCACCTTCCCTCCTGCATCGGACCATCACCTCCTCAAACCATTCACATGTAAAGTCAAATAACAAAATTTTCAGACACGAAGTTGTTCCTTTACAATTAACCGGAAGAACTTTATGAAAAGCAATCGGCAACCTGACTTGAAATATCCTCAGCCTCCGTTTCCGGAGCAAAAACAGCAGCATCCCGGCGTGGAAGCAAAGATGAGCCCCAGAGCTGACCATGGACAGGATACATACGAAGGCTCAGGCAAGCTTAAAGAAAAAATTGCTGTCATTACCGGCGGAGACTCCGGCATCGGCAAAGCAGTCGCTATAGCTTTTGCCAGAGAGGGAGCGGATATCGTCCTGAGCTATTTAAATGACATGGAAGACGAAGACGCCCGTGACACCGCCGGCTATGTTGAAAAAGCAGGACGATCCTGCCTTCTTATCAAAGGCGATATCACCAGTGAAGAGCATTGCAGGTCAATTATCGATCAGACCGTACGGCGTTTTGGCAGAGTGGATATTCTGGTCAACAATGCCGCTTTTCATATGTCCCGGAAATCACTGGAAGATATCCCTTCCGATGAATGGCGGCATACATTTGAAGTAAATGTGCATAGTATATTCTATCTGTGCAAAGCGGCAGTACCTCACATGAAGCCAGGCAGTTCCATTATCAATACCACATCCGTCAATACGTATTACCCCTCCGACGATCTGCTGCCCTATGCCGCTACCAAAGCAGCTGTTGAAAATTTTACGGCAAATCTGAGTAAGATTCTGCTCAGCCAGGAAAAAGGTATCCGTGTAAACGCTGTAGCTCCCGGGCCTGTATGGACTCCACTAATCACCTCCACCAAATGGGAAGATGCACCGACATTCGGAGAGGATACCCCGGTCGGACGTCCCGGACAACCGGCAGAGATTGCCCCTGCATTTGTATTTCTTGCCTCCGGCGAAAGCAGCTATATATCCGGAGCTACCATACCTGCAACCGGCGGCAGAGTGACCATTTGATCAGAACAAACTCTGGCAGCAAAACCAGCTCTTCTCATCTGCTAAAAGCTTTCTCCTATGCTCAAAACCGCATAGGAGCCTTTTTTTTGAATCCGGCCCAGGGCCATCCGCTACAACATCCATCAGATTCTATTTCTTTGCCCCTTCTATTTCGTTTCCGTCTGCATCATACAACCCTTTCTTCTCCTCGGAAGCCCTAAGCAGACCATTACCCGGATCCAGGTATCCGAGCTCGGCTACCGGCGTCAGAAAATACAGAGCAAGGAAGTTTATTAAGCTCAGAAACACTGCTATTTCCAATTCACCCAAAGCCACTGCGATACCCATAGCTCCGGTATTCCATATACTGGCTGCCGTTACAAGGCCCTGTACATTGTTTTTGACTTTAAGAATTGCTCCTCCGCCAATAAAGCCTATTCCGCTCAGCAGGCCCTGAATAGCATTACCCAGTATAGAACTATTCTCTCCGGCAGCAATTCTGGCTATGAGCACAAAACCACAACTGGCCATACCAACAATCGGAAAAGTTCTGAAGCCGACACTTTGAGCGCCGATTCCGCGTTCCCATGCCATCGGGATAGCAAGTATCAAAGCCACCAACAGTCTTACAAGATTTTGAAGTCCTTCCTCCCAATTTAATTCAAATAATTTCATAAGTTTTGTATTTTAAAGTTTCATTTTAGTTGATACATCTAACAGGCACTCCTGTTATTTGTTGAACATTTCTGATGATCTGCTTCAGCAATACTGTACAATATCAATTCCGTCAACCGCTTATATTTTTATTAATTTTATTTTTCTTCCGGATTTCTGCAACAATCGGATTTTTCGTATAAAAAGTCCCGGAAGTTATACTGTTTTCTGTTCACACAATATCCGCCCCCGAACACTTGTTCATATCATCCCGGATTTTTCCTTTACTCTACCCGGCCGGCAGCAAAACAATTAAAAGGTATATCTCTTTATTCTCTGTCAGGAAGGCCGGACTAACTGTAAAAATCAGCCCTTAGCTATAGGTAGTTAATCAAAACATGCAATCGATATGAGCAATACTATTCTGAAAAAAGAACACGAGCTTGGATTGGGCGGTGTCGCAATAGGCACTGCATTTGAAAACGTTACGGACGAACAATCGGAAAGAGTGCTGGAAGAGGCCTGGAGGCTCGGTATCCGCTACTATGATACATCACCATGGTACGGCCTCACCCGAAGCGAGCGGCGTTTCGGCAATTTCCTGAGAACAAAGCCCCGGGATCAGTATGTCTTTTCAACCAAGGTGGGACGTCTGTTTTATCCTGTACCGGCAGACAACGTGCCGGCTACTATGTGGAAAAACCCTCTGCCCTTTGATTTTGAGCATATGTATACCGCCGATGCCGTAAAAAGGTCTATAGACGAAAGCCTGGAACGGAGCGCAGTGGGCCATATCGATATTGTCTATGTGCACGATCTTTCGGAAGACCAGGTAGGCGACCGCTACGATTACTTTCTGAAGCAGGCAAGACAAGGCGCTTTCAAAGCGCTGTCCGATTTGCGTAGCCAGGGAGTGATCAAAGCATGGGGCATGGGCGTAAACAAGATTCAGCCGATCCTGGATTGTATAGACTCTGCCGATCCGGACATCTGTCTGTCGGCTACACAATATTCTATCCTGGAACATGAGGATGCAGCAGACAGACTATTGCCGGCAGTCAGAAAAGCAGGCGTAAAGCTGGTATCCGGTGCAGGCTATAATTCCGGTTTTATCGGTGGAAGACAGCGCTACAACTATAAGGAAGTAATTCCCAAAGGATTTGAAGAAAAAAGAGAAAAAATCGCATCCATAGCCCGAAAATACGACACTACAATCATACATGCTGCAATCCAGTTCGTATTAGCAGCAGATGAGTTTGTTTCCATTATTCCGGGTGCCAGCACACCGGGACAGGTAAAAGACAATGTAAAGGGCTGGCAGGCCAGAATTCCAGATGCTTTTTGGAAAGAATTAAAAGACGAAGGCCTGATTTATAAAAATGCACAGGTGCCTGAAGATTGAACAAGAGACATTATTCAATCACTCTGTCCAGAACATCCTGTAAACGTTATCCTGAAAGAGAAGGGTAACGTTTGCTACAGGAAGTATACCCCAAAAATCTTTGTTTGTTTTTCCAATGCTGAATGCGAACTCATACAACAGTCTGTTCGCCAATGCTCCTCTATATCGATCCGTTATATCTGATTTTAATAGTACAATACCGGCTGAGAAGAAAACACCAAAAGGCACAAGCGGATAGCCCGTACCTTTTGGTCGTCTTTTTACAACCCTTTAAATGGTTTGTATACTTGCACGAGGAAATTATCGTGCAACAATAAATGATTTCACCGTATCTCCTACCTTTACAAGATAGTGACCAGGTTGCAGATCAGATAAGCGCACTTCAAAGAGTTCATTTGTAATAATTCCCTGCTCCACAGTTCTACCGGTATAATCCATGATGGCATAGATTTTACCAAAGGCGGCGGTTTCTCCGGAAGAGATTTTTAAGACATCCGACACAGGATTGGGATATATGGTCAGTTGTAACTCATTCCCTGATCTTCCTGACAGATTCGTAACATTACCATCCACCATTGTCCGGTAGATGCCTTTCAGGCTTTTGGCATATACATAGCCTTTCCAATAAGTCAGGGAGCTAAATTGGGTTGTTTGTGGCAAACCGTCACTATATAAAACAAAGTTGCTTACATTAGCACCGGCTTTGTATGCAAGCTCAGTTCTTCCGTTGCCTCCCTGATACGTCGTAAGTGAAATCAAGAGCTCTCCGCTTTCAAGCTGAAAAAGAGAACTGGCAAAATATCCGCCATAGTCAAAAGTTGAGTTTGGTATGGTTACCAGAGTCCAGTCACTTCCGTTGTCCGAATAAGCGATTTTATTGTCTTCACTATGTATGTATATTCTGTTTCCATCATTGCCGTACACCAAAGCCCCGTTATATGGAAAAAGAGCAGTAGTAGCCCAGACTCTTGTCTTTGTCCGTCCGTTGTCTGATACTTTCCAAAGTCCTGTAGAGTCAGCATCCGAAATTCTGAGTGATACATACATATCATTATTTTTGTCAAAGCCGACAAGGCTTATAGTACCATTCGTGGACCAGAAACGGGAAAAAGTTTCGCCTGCATCTTCGGATACCTCTATCGTATATCGGTCATTGATATATATCTTGTCATTGACTTTATCAAGCAGGTAGCTGCTTTTGGAACTTTTTCGAATCCACTGCCCGTTTTCCTGGTTCTTCTTTCTGAATCCGTTCTGAGCAGCAAACGGTGTATTACTCACAAGGTATTCATTGCCTTTATGACGATTGTAATCGTAGCAGCCGTATGCTCCGTCTATTGTCTTTGCTGAATCCAGTACTACTCCGGGTGTAACAGACCGATACAGATAATTTACGTAGGTAGTAGCTCCCGAAGGAACATTGCGCGTAAAATAAAGTGTGTCGTTTATTACCTTCAAATCTCTTGTATCCCATTCCTGTCCATATACAAGCTCCCAGTCCTGAGCAAAACTGTGATTAATACAAAGAGAGAGCAGTAATAAATGGAAAACAGTAAAGCTTTTTTTCATAGTCAGTTATTTTAAATTACAGAACATACATAACATCACTCAGGCACAAAACCGATAAAAAACTCATATCGAGCGGTCTGCTATTAGTTATTGGCTTTGATATAAGCAAGCAGGTAATCGTTGTACTTATCCAGCGCATTGAGTACCGCCTCTTTATAGGCTTTAGGATCGGCGTAGATCACAAACGTATTTTCAGATACACCGCGTCCGCTTTTGACGATACCGCCTGAAAACATACTGGCCATATCACCTGCAAAAGCGCTCTTGAATTTTTTCATACTTTCAGGCATTCCTTTCGCTTTGTCCAGTTCCGCGACATAGGGAATATCAGACACAATTGCATTACCAGTCTGCAACAACGCATTGCAATAACTCCAGTTACCACCAGTAAATTTGGCATAAGTGCCATCGCCTTTAAACTGCTTGCCCAAGGACGCGGAGGTGATACCTTCTATTCTGATGACAGGCTGAATTTCTGTCTCGAACTTATCGGACCGATAGCCCCAAAGATCTGTAGTTCCTCTTTTGATGGTCTGGTCGATATCAATAAAATCAACGGTGATAAACAACTGACCTGCGGGTATTTTCAGATCATTTCCCAAAGAGGAATGCGCTCCCGTCATTCCGGTAGGATATTCGATATAAGGAGCATTATTGGCCGTAAAGATTTTAGCGATTCCCCAATTCTTTTTTTCGGTTTCACGCGCAAGACCAGCATTATTGTCCACCAGTTTCTGATACGCCTTGTTATTTTTATATGCTTCGCTGAGCGAAAATCCGTTTTCCTTCAATTTCGCTTCCAGTCTTTTATAATACTCATCCGTTATTTCCTGAAGAAAACCATCTTCAATACCCTCAAGGAATCCCCAAGTGATGACATTACCGACACCACGTTTTTCCTGTTCCTGACGGGTTGCCAGCTTAAACTGCAGATTGACACTGGTGAGCGCTACTTCACCGGCCTTTTTGAAAGGAGCGCGATGTGTACCTTTAGGAGCGAACATTTTTTTCACTTCCTTGTCGGAAACCTGCGCTCTGACAGACGACTGAAATAACAGACAAAAAGCCGCTCCAATGACGCATACAAACATTTTGCTTTGAAAGAATAATTGATTTCTCATGGTTATTTATGTGATAAAATCCAGTTAAAGCAGCTTCTGCCGCATCAAACACAAATTGTATTTTTTTATTAAAATCAGTTTTCAGAGGTTGTACCAAACACTGTAATCCGAGATTATTTCACCAAACAGGTACGACGTATAGCGGATGATACCGCTCTGATGAAAATAATACTGGAGATAGAGAAAGAACATAGTAATTTCATAGCCTTTATTAAATTATCCGGAAGCAAAAATAAGGGCTCAGAAATGTAAAAAAGTCAAATATTATAGGTCTTTACATCTTTTCCAGCTCTTTTTTGCGGAATTCACTGGGTGTGCATCCTGTTATTTTCTTAAATGCGGTATTAAAGGTGGCTTTTGTATTAAACCCACTTTCGTATCCGATCGCTTCAAGTTTCAGATGTCCATTTTCTATAATCATTTTCCGGGCTTCTTTCACACGATAGTCATTCACAAAATCTGAAAAATTTTTCCGGTGTTGCTGATTGATGATTTGAGAAAGGTGATGATGTTTAACGTTGATCTCCCTGGCAAGAGTCTGAAGCGTTAGATCGGGTTGAAGATAAAGCTTATTTTGTTCCATAACACGGCAGAGCTCCTCATTGAGTCGAAGAGCCTCTCCCTCATCCAGGCTTGAATTGGTATACTTAGGTTTATTTTCTTTCAGTCCTCCGTCTTCAAACGAAGCACTGTTCCATTTCTGACCTAAAAATCTATATATAATAATGACATACAAAACACCGGAAACCAGAGGAAGTATTTCTACATATATTGGTGGCAAAGGAAGCAGATAAATTGCCGCGCCAAAAAAGCCAAAGGCCAGCAACATAATGGTATATTTCAGCAGCCAGAGACAGTTGTCCTTAAAAACCCCTGATATCTTATCTTTTCTATTATAAAGTAAAACGATCACATAGATAAAAAAGGTCTGAATGTATGGGTAAAACAACCAGTCGCTGATCTGATAATCCTGTATATAGACGGATTGTATAAGATCTATATAAGCGAGCTGCTCCTCAGAACTTTTAAAATGAAACTTTGCATAGTAGCAAAACACCAAGAGGCCGGGAATGAGCAGCACATATTGTTTCCAGTTATACATCAGCTTTTCTCCTGTCACTTCCCTCACATACCACAGATATAAGGGAGCAAGCCAGAACCCTACAGCCCAGTCCAGATCAATCAAATAAGGAAAATCATATATCCAGCCAGTGGACTTAAGAGCAAAAGAAAGCGATATGACTGATAAAAAAATAAGAAATAATCCCAGATGAAAATTAGCACGTCCGATACCTTCTTTCGTTCTGATTAAAAAAAAGATACCGAAAATCAAACAATGAAAAACGATGGCAAGGTTGATATAAGCGAATAACATTAAAAACAAGTTTTAATTTCGCGAATATAACGATTTTCAGAGAGGCAAAATTCAGATCTTTTCGTGTCAGTCGACGAAAACAAAAAAACAGGTCGCCTGAAAGCGACCTGTTTTTCTATACAGTATACTGATTGTTAGCACACAAACATTCGGGTTGTTGCACTAAAATCTTTCCAATGTATCCATACATCGTCATTATGGTTTTCCTGCCAGGCAGGGTAACAATACGCCCAGGTAGTCTGAGTATTGGCCGGATTCTGTACCCAGACATATCCTAAAGACAATACCACCAACTTGCCTCCCAGCCATAACGTGAACGAGTTTATACAAAAACAACCAAATTCCTTCAGGATAAATTTCAGAATATACGTGACGGCATCCTCTGTGAAAATTGACCCGCAAACACACTCCTGGCTTAAAAAGGTCTGATCCGATCAATTAGTATTTCCTGCCAAATATCTTTTAATTGTATAAAAGACGATACAGCACAACTATTTTTATTTTAAAATAATTAGTAAAAAAATCAACTATAAAACCAGACAATTAGCGATAAAAAGCAGTTTGTAAAAAACTAAACAGTGTTATCAGATCATACAATAAAGGGCTATTTTAAAAAAATCCGCTTTTTTGTCCCGGAATGCCCATTCCGATTGTCTTAGAAACAATCAAGATAAATCATTAATTTCAAAACAAAAGATTATGAAAGAATTTCTGATGCTCATCCGCGAAAACGCCGGCTACGGCACACTATCCGTTGAACAAATGCAGGCGGATATCGAAGAGCATATCAAATGGGTAGAGACCTTAGCCGAAAAAGGACACTTCAAAGCAGGCAATCCTCTCGACTCCAGCGGCGTTATTCTAAAAAATGACAGTGTTACCGACGGTCCGTTTATCGAAACCAAGGAGTGTGTAAGCGGTTACTATTTTCTATTGGCCCGCTCACTGGAAGAAGCAGCTGCACTTGCCAGAGAGTGCCCGGATCTGAAACGCGGAGCGACACTGGAAATCCGGGAAATCATCAATACAGATGAATAACAGCACAGACAGGGACATTAATCTGCTTGCCAGCCATCTTTTCAGAGAAAATTATGGAAAGATGGTGGCTTATCTGTCCCGTAAATACGGTTACCATCAAATTGATACGATCACAGATGCCGTACAGGAAGCTTTTGAAGCCGCCCTCAAAACCTGGAAATTTAACAGTATCCCGGACAATACATTTGCCTGGCTGCTCAAAGTAGCCAGCAACAAACTGCTGAACAAAATCAGGCAGACAGCAATATATCAGTCTCATCGGAATGTGATCGCCCTCTGCTCTTCTGAAGAAGACGTTACAGAGCAGGAATTGGAAGAAAGTCTGCTCAGTCTGCTGACATACTTTAGCGGAATTGATTTTTCTGACCGGAACAAGCTGATTATTTCACTGTATTTCCTGTGCGGCTTCGGATACGATGAAATTGCCAATGCGCTGCTCCTGAAAAGGGAAACAGTCAAAAAAGTCATCCTGCGGAGCAGGGAAGAAATCCGGCAGTTTGCATTCAGATACGATGCGACTGAAACCGGTATTTATAAAGACCATCTGCCCCATTTGCTGAAAATTATCTACCTGCTTTTTAACGAAGGCTATAAAAGCTCAAAAAAAGACAGGAATATTCATTATGATTTATGCTACGAAGCCATTCGCTTGGGAAAGCTTATGCTCAATCACTGTCCCGAAAACACCGAGCTGCATTCGTTACTGGCACTTATGTTTTTTAATACGTCAAGATTTGCCGCGCGCACCAGGCAGAACTGCTGGATATCGATCGAAGAGCAAGACAGGAATCGTTGGGACAAGACATTAATCAGCGAAGGCTTTTATCACCTGAATATGGCCAAAACCGGTCAGGCCATACCCGGCAAATACTATCTGGAAGCCCTGATAGCTTCTGTTCACAGCAGCTCGGAAAGCTACCGGACCACTGATTGGCAAGCTATCGTATACCTGTACCGACAACTGGAACTACTGGAACCAAAATCCATAGCGATAAAGCTGAACAGAATTATTGCCGAATGCAATATCCGTTCCGGTGAAGAGCTTATCTCAGAGCTGCAAGACCTTGAGCCCGCTGCAGGTGAAGAAGCAGCGTTCTCTTTCTATAGCGCTATGGCCTATATCTTTCTCCGAATGAAAGATTGGATCAAGGCAAAAGAATATTACACCTTGTCAGGCTCCTTTACGAAAAACAGCGCTGACAAAAACTTTATAGATAAAAAGCTGCGGTATATCGAACAGCATCTTTCAACGCACTAATGTTCCGGCTCCTGCCAGATCAGGCAAATTCCCCTGCCATGCAGAAGCCGGAGTTTACTTTTTTAAAAACTCAGAAGCGTTTTTGCAAAGATAAGTCCGCGAAAAAAGGCAGTGTCGGGTTGTCGCTGAAATTCTGGCCGAAATGCTTCCCCAGAACCAGAAAACCACTCCATGATTTGCCGGAATAACCAGCTCTCATACCAAATTTAAAATTGCCGCTGCGTGTATTATACCAACCATCCTGAATAGCCGGATAGTCCTCTTTCAGCATACGATGAGCAAAATGCGCGGAAATGCTCCTGTCATAATTTGCCAGCGCGACCAGTCCCCAGCGGATTCCCTGATACCCGTACAGAACAGTAATATCAGCTCCCATATTATATATACGCGCCATAGGCGAGGCGTATCTCCGGACTATCAGGGCGGGTTTCAGCGTCAGCGCAAACAGATTGTGCCGCAACAGCTCTGTTTGTACAGAGGTACGCAGGCGCCAGTCATCAGCTATATCCGATCCAAAAGGGACAGTAAGCTCACTGCCTATTGCCAGTGACTGACCTTTGATCTGTACTAAGCGGCCATAGGCGATACCATAATAGGAACTGTAATCCGCTCCGAAATAAGCCTGCAGCACATTTTTGTGTTTGTCTTCCGCCCGCCAGTTAATATCCTGGGCGAACAATGTCTGCGCAACAGCAAGCAGCAAACCAATAGATAAAATAGTATTTTTTTTCATCATCTTACTTCATTTCATTCAAATACCGGAGCGCTTTCGGGAAAAAATCCTCCCAGCCGAAATAAAGCATCTCATGACCGCAGTCACGCACTTCCATCAATTGGGCATTGGGATAAGGGGCCGCGACTGTCGCAGCCCAGGAAGCTCCGTAGGCTTTATTGTTTTCACTATACAGAAACAGCACGCTGGTTGTATAGGCGCTGAGATTGGAAGTGAAGTCAAAATTATATTTTTCTGCATTGTCGATCAGCGCCTGAAACGCCACTGCCCCCTGTCTCCACTGCGGATAGTGCCCTTTATTGCCAATCGTATTGCCCGGCGCGTTTTCATAGCTGGCAAAGAAAGAAGCCTTGTAATCAAGCACCTCATGCTCCGTACGTCCGGCAATGATTTGTTCGGCAAAGACTGCATTATTGAGCGCTTCGGCAAAAAATCTGATCTTGTTGGAACGGCTAAGGTATTCCGAAGTCTGTGTCCAGGTAAACCCGCCCGGCTCCGACAGCACAGCTCCGGCAATCCGGTCCGGATGCTGGTTGATATACGCGGTGGCAAGCATTGCGCCCCATGAATGTCCGAGCAGAAAAACCTTCTGCGTTTCGGATACTTTATAATATTCAATCAAAGCGTGCAGATCATCAATAAAGAGCTGAACAGCACTCTCCCCTTCATACTGACTTCGGGGTTCCCTTTTGGACAGGCCGGACCCTCTCTGGTCATAAAAAGCCACATAAAACCCGTGAACGGCAAATACAGCAGCGTTGAGCATAGAGCGATAGTCCGCCCCCGGACCACCATGTACCGCGACAAGCAAAGGATCCTCCGGGTTGCCGATCGCTTCGGTATGCAACAGCGTGCCATTGATCCGGGCTGAAGGAAGCGAAGCATCTTCGTCCACTGTTTTGGGAACCAGACTGCCCGGTTCATGCATTTCTTTCCCACAGGAAAAAAGGATAAGCGACAGTCCTATCCCGAAGATCAGGTATTTCATCTTTTCTTGTTTTTCCGCAAAGATGGAATACTAATAAAAAACGGACGTTCGGCTGGGTACAGCCGAACAAGATCACGAAGTTCGGCTGCATAAGCAGATTAAGAATCAATATGCTGAATCAAAAAATACTCCGAAGGAGTCTTGCCTGTTTTCAGCTTGAAATACTTGTTGAATGTCGTTTTCGATCGGAAACCACAATCATATGCCAGGGAAATAAGCGTATATTTTTTATTTTCGGGCAGACTGGCTGTCCGGATAAAAGCCTCGATACGATAATCATTGATATACTGATAAAAGCTTTTCTTCATCACCGTATTGATCGCCTGTGAGAGCAGATTGGCAGATACCTCTGCTTTACCCGCCAGCTGAGCAAGTGTCAGATCAGGGTCCTTGTACAATTCTGTCTCTTCCAGTAGCATGTCGGTTTTCTCCATGATCATCTGCAGGCGTTCATCCAATTGACTATGAATAGATTTATCCTGAACCACAATCTCCTTTTTCGTACTGAGTGCTTCTGCCGCAAGAGCTGTCCGTCCTGATTTTCCGGTCACTGTGGTAAAATCCCGGGTAGCCTGACCATCTATCAGTACACCGCCTGTCTGATAGCTATCTGATATAGTCCCTTCTGTCCTATCCGAATAAAAGACCGGAACCTGATTGATCCCCATAAATCCGATAAAAATGACGAAACAGGAAACAGCAGCAAAAATAACAGGATCATCCGCAACAATTACACATAACCAGACCAGCCCCAGCGCAATGCTCAGTTTTTCGAGCCAGCGCAGCATTTTACGATCGGTATTGGAGAAATGCTCTGCCATTTTCTTCCTGTGACGGTATATCATACTTAAGCTCAATACTGAATATACAAGGCCGGAAATCACAATGACAGGAACCAAAATACTTTCAAACCACTCATAGCCTCTGCCCTGATTTTCAAACACCCGTATTTTTTCTTCTCCTGATAGTAAATAAAAGGGAATGGCCAGCGATACAATGCCCAAAGCCGGCATAAGATGCAGCATCATGGATTTTATATCAGGTACTCCATTGCCAGTCATCAGACGGGTATAGACGTACAGCAACAATCCGTGCAGTACCGGCAATGGAAACGAAAGCCCCAATGTATGCGGATATCGCAGCGCAAGACCGGAAAATACACTATACGAAAGCAGAATATGAACGGCGATTACCAGCATCCAGATCAACAATACCTTATCAGCCTGCGACGTATTGTTCTTGAAGAGCAACAGCAGCCCCAGAAAGCAGGAAAGCACAAAACCGGTTAAATAAAGCATACTGAAAGAAAAACGGTAGTTCAAAGGTACCAAAGAATCCGGACTTACTGCCATTTATAGTATTCAAAGAAAGAAGGCTCAAAGAGCCTGCGAAGCAGTAATTGGGCTTCAGAACTTCGAGATCATATCCTAATCCTACAAACATAGGAGAACCGCCGCACATACTATCAACCTGTACATCACCGGCACTCAGGGCAACATATTCTTTTGCTTCTGCCATATTTATTTTTCTATATAGTTAAATCCGTTGGTGAATGTCTTTCTCCTGCGGTAAAAATAACGGTCTGTCATTCGATCCTGTTTTCTTTTGGCAGTATTCTTGCAGTTATGCAAGGTTGCCGCTTACACAGTCGTAGAGACATGTAAAATACAGGTAATTTGTCATCATGCAAGTAATAAAGAAAGTCTTTGTACGTCTCCTTATCATACTGACAGCCATTGCTCTGCTTTTAGCCGCTACTGCCTGGCTTGTCACCAGCCGGTTAAATTTCGGAAAAGCACCATCCGGCAAACGCCTGGCCCGGATAGAGCAATCGCCCAATTATAAAAATGGCAAATTCCAGAATCTGACAGCCACTACCACGCTGGCAAGTGACAAATCAATGGTAATCCTCGCTGCAGAGTTTCTTTTTCAGGAAATCAAGGATCTGCGGCCTTTGAAAAATATTCCTTCTGTCAAAAGCGATCTTAAGCAAGCCGGCTCTGATCAGAATCTGATTGTATGGCTTGGGCACTCTTCCCTGTATATACAGCTGCACGGAAAGCGTATGCTGGTTGATCCGGTGCTGGTTTCTGCCTCACCGTTTTCATTTGCCAACAAAGCATTTGGCGGTGCGGATATATACCAGCCCGATGATATACCTGATATCGATTACCTCCTCATCACCCATGACCATTGGGACCATCTGGATTACGACACCATGCTGAAGCTGAAAGACAGAATATCGAAAGTACTATGCCCACTGGGAGTTGGTTCACATCTGGAGTTTTGGGGGTTTGATCCCTCGATTATCATTGAGCATGACTGGAACGAAAATGTCCGGCTGGATGAGCATATTACAGTACACACATTACCTGCCCGTCATTTTTCCGGGAGGAGCTTGCAGGAAAATAATACGTTGTGGGCTTCCTACATGCTGCAAAGCACTTTCGGCAACATTTACATCTCAGGCGATACGGGATACGATACGCACTTTGCGGATATAAAAAAGCAATTCGGAAAAATAGATTTTGCCATATTGGAAAACGGACAGTATAATCAGGACTGGCGCTATATCCATCTTATGCCCGAAGATCTGGTACAGGCTGTAAAAGATCTTCAGCCCGGCTGTTTTTTCACAGTGCATAATTCAAAATACGCACTCGGCAAACATGCCTGGTACGAACCTCTGGATAATATCCACAGAGCCGCAGTAAAAGATACACTACCCCTGCTCACCCCCATGATCGGAGAACCTGTTATCCTTGGAGATAGTATACAGATCGCGGAAAAATGGTGGGAAAAATAATTGCCAATAACCATATGTTAAGCATTGAAAAGCACTATAAAAGCGCTGATAGTTGCATAATGCCTTGCGCAATGAAACTGTACCTGAAAAATAAATGCTACTTTTGTGCTGGTAACTAAACTTTTTAAATTATATAAAACTAAAAATTCATGAAACGTTTCTTTTTATTTTTTGCATTCAGCGCTTTTGCGCTTTTTGCTGCTGCACAGGCTCCGAAGACTCCTACACCGAGCCCTCTTTCCACTCTGAATCAGGAATTTTCGCTATCCAGTATCGAGGTTACCTATAGCAGACCATCAGCAAAAGGTCGTCAGGTATTCGGCAGCCTGGTACCCTATAATGCAGCCTGGCGCACCGGAGCCAACGCTCCTACCAAAGTAACGTTCGGAGAGGAAGTACAGATCGGTAAAACGGCAGTCAGTGCCGGAACTTATGTGCTGTACACTATTCCGGGTGAAAAAGAGTGGAAAGTCATTTTTAACAAAGGCACCAGTACATGGACTGTCAATGGTTTTGACAGCAAGGATGATGTAGCCAGCATAACTGTACCCGTCACGAAGCTGAGCAAGGCAGTTGAAACCTTTGGCATCACCATAGAAAATATCACCAATACCAACTGCGATATCGTATTGAGCTGGGAACGTACACAGATCTCCATCCCTGTATTTGCGGACAATGACAAGCGTATTACCGAAAGCCTGGAAGCAGCCATCAACCGGCCTCAGCTTCCATACTACCAGACAGCACGATACTATCTGGAAAACAACAAGGAGCTGGACAAGGCAATTGTCTATGTGAATAAAGCCCTTGAAGAAAACCCGAATGCATTCTGGATATACTGGCTGAAAGCCCGCATATACCAGAAAATGGGCAATAAGAAAGAAGCAATCGCCGCTGCTCAGAAAAGCGCAGAACTGGCCGCTCCAACTGCTTATGCTGATGAGTATAAGCGTTATGCAGAAAGCATCAAAACCGAAATGAAATAGATACGGTATCCGGTATACCGATTGTGTCAGCTATCTGTAAAAGCTCCGTGGTTATTTTTGCCCGGAGCTTTTGCAAAACACTCCCTCTCCCCTTGCAAGCCCCGAAAGACAACAATCTATCTCTGAATACTCTGCCAGCACTGACCACAACTACCCATGCATATCGATCAGATTATTGACAGCATATATCTGCTGCCGGAAAGATCAAAAAAGACGCTAAGTCAGCATATCACTGAGATCAGCTTTCCCAAAGGACATATCCTGCTGGAAGCGGACAAAGTGGAAACAGCCATTTATTTTATCCGGAAAGGAATTGTCCGTGCTTATTCGAACAATACGGACAATGATGAAATCACCTTCTGGTTTGGCCGGGAAGGTGATACCATTATCTCTATGAGAAGCTATGTCGAAAACCGGAAAGGATACGAAAATATTGAACTCCTCGAAAGCTGCGACCTGTATAAATTGCAGACAGCAAGCCTGCAAACACTTTTCGAAGAGGATATACATATGGCGAACTGGGGGCGGAAGTTTGCCGAACAAGAGCTCATCAAGACAGAAGAACGACTGATTTCAAGACAGATACGTACTGCTTCGGAGCGCTACCGGGAGCTGTTAAGAAGTCATCCGCATCTGATCCGACGGGTGCCATTGGGACATATCGCCTCCTATCTTGGTATCACCCAGGTCAGCCTTAGCAGAATCAGGGCAGAAATACGGTAAAACTGCTTTTTTTTATCATTTGTAAAATTCTTTTACAGTTTCATTTGGGACCTTTGTATCAAAAAAGACAAATGAACTGGATCATTTTAATTACAGCCGGATTATTTGAGGTAGCCTTTGCCGCCTGTCTCGGCAAAGCCAAAGAAGCATCTTCTGTCGGAGGCACATACTGGTGGTACGGGTGCTTTCTGCTCTCTCTGACCATAAGCATGCTCCTGCTGATCAAGGCTACTCAGCATCTTCCGATCGGTACAGCCTATGCCGTCTGGACCGGAATAGGAGCCGTTGGTACAGTGCTTATAGGAATTTTCGTGTTCAAGGACCCGGCCAGCTTCTGGCGAATACTGTTTCTCAGCACACTGATAGGCTCTATCATTGGCCTGAAGCTGACATCGCATTAAGCTACTGATAAACTTACAATTGAACCCCATACTAAAGGAATAATGACTGCTAGTTCAGGACAGAAATCAAGTACCATGACAAAAAAGATCGTACTAATCGGTGGCGGGTTGCCGGCCTCAATACAAAAGCTTCGTCGCATGATGTATCCGGCTTTTCATTCATCTTTTTTCGCTGATTGATTACCTGACTCCGAAACAGCCGTCCGACGCGCACATATTCAGTAATCAAAAATCTGGTATATTAGCAGCAAAAAGCGCGATCAATGCAATCATAATATGCTGAAAGACATACACACATTTCTGTCTCAATACAACGAACAGGTATGCATCCACGCCCTGATGCTTCGAAAAATCCTGCTGGAAAATCTCCCCGGAATTGTCGAGCAGGTGGATATACCCGCCAAAATGATTGCCTATTGCTACGGGCAAAAATATACCGAAATGATTTGCGCCATTATTCCTTCACAGAAAGGGCTTAAGCTCGGCTTTTACAAAGGAGCGGAATTGCCTGATCCTGACCAGCTGCTCAAGGGAAGCGGCAAGGTTTCCCTCTATGTGGAAATCAGGACAGTAGATGATATAAATTCCGATGCGCTGAAAGACCTGCTCCGGAATGCCCTGACTGCGTATACCATACGAACAGGGAAGTAAGCTCTGCTGAAAAAACCGGCTCTTAAATATCAAAATATTTAAGGGCCAGCACTTTTGAAAGAAGGTATATTCCCCTTTGCTTCTATACCGAAATCTGCGAAGAATTAAATCCCTGCAAAACTCGTAAAAAAATAATAGCCCTATCTCATTTTTCCCTTAATTTGCCATATATCCTAAACCCGGAAAACCTGCATGAGCTATTTACTCAAAGACCTGTATTCACCCGCTTTCTATGATCGTTTTTCCGGTATACTTCAGCAGACTCTTCCCGGTTTTGACAAAAAGCGTTTTATCGCGGACATCTTTGATGAGGCCTGGCCGGCCAGAGAGCTTAAAGAGCGCATGCGGCATACGTCGCAGGTTATGCATCAGTTTATGCCTGATGATTTTGAGAAAGCCGCCGTGCTTCTCGAGAATACGATCAGCTGCCTGATCCGCGAAGAGTTCCGGGGAAGCAGTATTGAATTTATGTTCTTTCCGGACTATATCGAAGTGTACGGGATTGACCATTTTGAAGCCTCGGTGAAATCCATGGAATTTACCACCCGGTTTATCTCCTGCGAATTTGCCGTAAGGCCTTTTATTCTTCGGTATGGCGACCAAATGATGCATCAGATGTTCCGATGGTCACAGCATCCCGACCACAGAGTACGCAGACTGGCCAGCGAAGGTATGCGTCCGCGGCTGCCCTGGGCTATGGCCGTTCCGGCGCTCAAAAAAAACCCTGCGCCTATATTGCCGCTGCTGGAAAATCTCAAAAACGATCCCTCTGACTGGGTACGCAGAAGTGTGGCCAATAACCTTAATGATATATCCAAAACTCATCCTGATATCGTGCTTTCCATAGCCCGTGCATGGCAGGGTATCAGCCGTGAAACAGACGCGATCATCAAGCATGCCTGCCGCAGCCTGCTCAAGCAGGGACATCCGGAGATTCTCGCATACTATGGTCTGCAAAGTGAACACCTGGTGGTATCGGATGCCCGTATTCAGAACCGGCAGCTGAAAACCGGCGAGGATCTGCATTTCTCTTTTGCTGTCCGGAATACTGCGCAGATACCGCAGACTATACGAATGGAATATGGTATTTACTACCTTCGTCAAAGCGGACAGCACAGCAGAAAAGTATTTAAAATCAGCGAGCGGCAGATAGAACCCGGAGAGGTGCTGCACATCGCAAGAAAACAGAGCTTCCGGATTATAACCACCAGAAAGTTTTATCCAGGTCCACAGTACCTTTCAGTGATCGTCAACGGTCAGGAACAGGCAAAACTCGATTTTGAAATCGTGGAATAACCAGGTATCTTTTCTGCTTCAATTCAATACAATGTATGATTTGTACCATCTATTCCCATCGCACCGGATTTGACCGGTTAGTCGCAATACTTGAAGAAGCCTTTCCTTACGGACAAATCTCGGAGACTGAACAGGACGGCTTTCATATAGCAGAGCTGACTGTAAAAAGTGGTTTCTTCGGCTCTGCAAAGAAGCTGAAGATCAGTTACCGTCAGCGACTGGAATCCTCCTATCGGCTTACCAACATTAAGAGTTGCGCTCTTACGTCCAATCTGACCGGTTTGTATACGTATGTGGCTTCCCTTCCGGCAGCCAGACCGGAGATCCGGGAACTCTTTCTCCGGAAAATACAGACCGTCAACTCAGAATTTTCCATTATTCAGGAAAAGGGCGAATTTAAATCGCTTACAAGACTCATTGAATCTTTGGCACTCGAGTTTGATGCTTTTCTCTTCGTACAGGCCAACGTTCCGATCAGCAAAGCTGCGGGGCAGCATTTCCTGGACAGAAACCTGCAGCTGCTTCTTGATGCCAAAGGTAATTGCACGGTTGACGGCCTGCCGGTAAGTATCGACAGCCAGTATTATGATATACCGCAGGAAACACTCAGTGAATCTCAGAAAAACATAAAATCCGAAAACGAAGATCTTATAAGACAGCACGGAATCAAAATTAATCCTCACCTGCCCTGCTCACCGGATGCCACCCGGATCCCGCTACGTAGCCCAGAAGAGATAGCCCGGCGGGTCAGTGTCCTGGCAATTATCAATCTGTTTGCCTTTGATTCTATAAGCGCTGACGAAGCAACAGCTTATCTGCAACGATATCATCTGCGGGATTTTGTCACATCCGGTGAAAAGGATCTGCTGCACAATCCCGATGAGGAAAAAAAGCGGCTCGCTACCTGGAAATGCGAGGCAATCTGGACCCTGATGTGGGCGCTGGGGAAGGTGCCGGAGCTCGGTTTTCCCGATCAGCTCTGCCAGCTCAATGATATAGACCCGGCAGATTACCCGGCAGGTCCGGACAAGGACCCCAACGATTTTATACAAGCGGCGCAAAGCAGCCGCTCCGCTGAAGAGATACTAATAGCCCGCGATCTATACTACCGCCTGCATTGGGCCTGTACAGATGCCAGATTCAGCAATACCAAAACGGACGAAGCTCATCCCGGTGTAGTTTACGAGCGGTACTATACCCTCAACTGGCTGACAGGCTATCAGGACCAGGAATGGGATGATATAACCTGCGATACCTGATCGTATATCTGTTTTTATTTAAAATCATAATGATACCGAATGAAAATCATCTCCATACGTCAGAACCCGGAATATACGGACAAAGCCATTGCTTATTTCCAGCAAAGCTGGCCGGAAGTATCCCCCATCCTTTACGAAGACTGCATACGTCACAGCATCGGAGCCAGTCAGGCGTTGCCTCAATGGTATCTGTTGGAAAAAGAAGGAGAAATCATCGGTTGCGCCGGACTGGTCACCAACGATTTTATAAGCCGGATGGATCTGTATCCCTGGGTATGCGCCATATACATAAACGAAGAACACCGCGGCAATGCTTATGGTACCCTTATGCTCGAGCAGGCAAAGAAAGACACCCTGGAAGCAGGATTCAAAAGCCTCTATCTCTGTACAGAGCATGTCGGCTATTATGAAAAATATGGATTTACTTATATTGGTCAGGGTTACCATCCCTGGGGAGAGGAATCAAGAATCTATCAGACGAAGTTGTAACAATTATTTATTGAATTAATATGAATCTGTTTAGTAACCTCTTTAACAAGAAAAAAAACGAATGTCCTCGTTGTCTGGGTAAAGGGCATGTGGATCTCAATGACATAAAGCGTCTCAGGAAAGAGCTGATCTGGGTTCCGGGTCAATGTGCATACTGTAACGGTCAGGGTAAAGTCGCATCCGATCTTCATACAAAAATCAGCCCTGACAATGCTTTCCTCACGACCGATTTATCTAGTAAAGAGAGGCGAGAACTACTCAGGGGAGACAGTACGATGCTCCGTCTTTCAGCCGAATACGAAAAATCCATATCCATATTCATTGAACAGATACGTTACCTTCATAAAGAGGGTAGAATGGATGCAAATACCATTACTAGCTTCTTGATAATTTCCCGGTCTGGAGAAGAAGTGCCGCTCCAGGAAAAAGATGAACTGAAAAAATACATTGAGAAAATCATCATTCATCAGGAAGCTTCCTAAATTCCACAAATTATAAGCACTTTCTGCACCATCTATTTTACCGGAGTAAAATAGGCGGTTCGCCCAAGTATCGGCGTACCTATATACCCCCTTACTTCCAGTTTGCCTTCATTGAGTTTCATCTCACAGCTATAGGTTTTGCCGCTTTTGGGATCATAGATCTCCCCGCCTTTCCATTTTCCGTCGCCGTACTCAAAACCTGTCAGGATTACCGCATTGAGCAACGCTCTGTCTCGCCGGCCTGCATCAGGATTTTTGCTGTCCTTTCGAAGTGTTTTTCCACCCTGCTCATAGGGCTCCTTCATCCAGTCGATCTTTCCGAAGTATTTACCCTTGTTTTCATAAATTTCGATTTGTCCGTCTTTTTCCTCGTTGAGCCATTTGCCGACAATCGCATTGGCAGACTGGGCATGGGAAGTACTACCGGCAACTATCAAAAACAGGAAGACAAGTATTCGTTTCATGGCTTTATAACTTTAAAAACATCCATAGGGTTAGCAAACGACGGACCGTTTTTTGGCAGAAAAGGATACCTCCGGAGCAATGTTTCATAGCCCCCAAACCCTGACATTAATTTCCCCTAACCTGAATTTGTCTTAAGCACAAAACATCCGCTCGTCATTGAGCGGTACTGTATTTTATAGCTAATGGATCAGCTTCAGCAATCTTCCCCGATGCCGGCCTCCATACACTGCGCATTCATTTCCCGGATCACGAAATCTGCGTGTTTTGTAAAGCGCATGATTCATTTTGTCAAAGAAGGACTAATGAATAAGCATTAATAACGCAAAACGCTGTTTGACAAAATGATTAATATACGACCAGTCTTTCTACGATTTTGTATTCATCTCCCAATGCCTGTAACATATATATTCCCGGTTCTAATGAGCCTATATCCAGTGTTTCTCCGGCAGTATACAATTCGTTTTCATAAACATTTTGCCCGTCCGCACTATAAATAGTAACATGCAAGAAGGTTTTCACCTTTTCTTTTCCATTTATTCTTATTTGACTTTCAGCAGCCGGATTGGGATATATGAACAGGGGTGTAGCGAATAAGGCTTTTTTAGTTCTCAGGACGCCATCCGATCCATAAATCACATATACGTTGTTTTGATCTACAAAAAGCAGATCCGGCAATCCATCGCCATTAATATCCTTTCCTCCATCGATCGGCCTGCCTATATTGGATTTGCCCGCATTTTTAATAATAAAGCCATTCGTGCCATCCAGAGCAGAAGGATTCAGGCTGGAAGCAAACCCGTTTTTATTGCCATATACAACATAGTTGTCAGGAGATGACGCAATCATAAAATCATCGATACCATCTCTGTTAATATCACCTGCGGGTGCCATAGACAGCACATACCCCTCTATCAAAAAGCCATTTTCTCCATCGAAATCGTCCATCATCATTTTTGAGGGAAAAGGATTACGCGTCCCTAATATTACATTGTTTTCTGAGTAGCAGTCGTAAATGCCATCTCCATTAATATCACCAATCGCCCCGACGAAAGTCAGGAACTCGTTGCCCCGGTTATCAATAAGAAAACCATCCGATCCGTCTACCTCGGTAATAGTTACCATCGGGTCAAACGCTTCGGACTTACCGAACAAAGCATAACTGATTTCTCCGTTAGTATCGAACGATGAAGCCCAGTTGCCGATCAGTATATCATTGTAGCCATCCCCGTTAATATCTCCGGCACCCCCGGCCTTGTATGCCGGTCTTGAACCCGGAAAAGAACCGGTCCGGAATCCTTTTGTTCCATCAAGATAAGAAGCTTCAATTTCAAAGGGAAAATTGTCCGAACGCCCAAAGATGACCCATGTATTTCCTGACCAATGCGGTGTGGCGATAATAAAGTCATTGATGCCATCGCCATTCACATCACCCAGCTTGTCTACCTGAGTAGATCCTATCGCGTTTATCAGAAAACCATTGGAACCATCGATGTCGTTACTGGTAATCAGTGCGGGAAAATCTGTAGAGCCATACAACAGGATAGTTTTCACTTCCAAGCTGCTGGTTCCAATCAGTATGTCATCAATACCATCCCCATTGATATCTCCTACCCCTGCAAGTGTTGCACCTCTTCGCTCATCAGAAACAATACCTTCTACTACAAAACCATTAGTACCATCCAGTGTTGCCAGATCAAAAGGAGAAGAAAAACGATTTTTAGATCCAAACAGTATATAGGCTCTTCCGGAAAGTTTATTTTCCCCAATAATAGCGCTACCACTTGCGATCGCCATATCCTCGATGCCATCGTTATTTATATCTCCGATAAATTGAACCTCTGTACCAAAGGCGTCATTCGTGTTGGGAGCAAGAGACGGGATCGTAAATCCGTTGATTCCGTCAACAGTTGTCTTATCAAACTCTGCCGGAAAGTATTGAGCCTGGCAGGTATTAACCAATACATATGAGACAGCTATGCTAAAAATAAACCGAACCCCTGAATTTATCCTTATTATTTTCATTATATTATTATTAAAAGAATGTCCAAATATAACACTACTAAATCAATCTGAATATTAAAATTTCAATTTATAGCAGGCAACCTGGCTTAAACCAAGGTATAAAAAATTGCCTCTCATTTGATTGCAGTACTTTAATATAAGCAGTCATGGGCTACCAATCGTAACCTTCTTTTACCAGTTCTTACTGCGCAAAAAAACGACTGGTATACCTATACGCCCCAGAATACTTTTCCGGACCGTCCTGCATCCCAAAGCAAGTTGACCTCATGATAAAGATCCATCGCGTTGATTTCAAGATATCCCAAGACGGGATCTTCCAGTCTTTTTTATTTACTCATTTTCCCTGAATTACTTTTTCGTCAAAACCCGCAAACGTCATTTCATAAAGATAATGTACGACAATCTACGGTTCAGGAATCCGCTGACTGACACCTCACTGGCTGTCATTCCCAGCCACTTTTCCCATGGCTGGTATTCCAATGCGAAGAAATCAGCATGTTCTTTTTGTGCCATCCTGTTCCGTATACCTCTATGGCAGTCCCGAAACATCTGTATCATCTTCAGCAACATACTGCTGTACAAACTTCCGGTTTCATTAGCCGGTGACTATGAACTATTTTCCGTTTATGTCTCAAAATGTTCAATCTGATCCGGGTATGGCTTCAAAGCATCGCTTCGAATCCCGCCAACTGCTATTTATGTAATCAGACAGCCTTTTCATTTTCTTTTGCTTCTGAGCGCCATAATCTCGCTGATCATATCCGATGTATAGCCTTTGCTTACACATTCTTCTGCATAGCGAAGCGCCTGTCCGGGATTATTCAGCTTATAATATATCTCCGCGATATTGGCCGTATATATCATCTCATCAGGATATGTCGCAAAAGCCTTTTCAAAACAGGTCAACGCTTCCTGATAGCGTTTTTCTTCATCCAGAAGACAGCCATAGTGGTTGTAAATACGCGCCAGCGCATACGGTTCCCCCTTCGTTTTCTCTACAAAGTACTCCTCTCTCGCATAGGAAGCATCATAACCCTGCGTGTACCAAAGCAGACGCGCCTCATAAAAATACATCAGCTCAAATTCGGGATATTGCTCCAATGCAGTCCGGCAGAGCTCCTGAGCTTTATCAAAAGCCTTCTGCTGTATCAGCTCATAGACACGCTTCAGCAATTCATTTTTCGTATTCTTCTCTTTTGCTTTCCGGATTTTTTTCTTCACTACTTCCAGGCTGTCCGATACAATTTCTTTTTCAAATGCGGTAAAGGGCAAGTCTGCGCCGCTGCCTTTCACGGAAAAAGACACATTCCCTTTTTCCACATCCAGGTTTATATCAAAGGAAATATCAACTTCCGCACAGCCGGCAGTCTCCAGCAATCCGTAGAGCTTTTCAGTATCGATATGAAGCTTCGCCCAATGATAGCACTCATATGAAAGCTCCAGCGTCAACGGAAGAGACCGCATTTCAAATGTATGCAAGCCGATCTCTCTGCCGTTATCTGTACCACTATGCACATCATATATCATCAGAGCATGTTCCTCCAGCCCGCTACCCGTCACCTGCCAGCGGCAGGCAAAATCCGCCAGAAAGGAGCGCTGTCGTACCCGCTCCAGTAATACACGGGAATCTTCCGTTTTTTCATTATTGCTCTGCAGCCACTCATACATCGTAAGACCAAGCAGCGCCTTTTTCTTCGCTTCATCCGCCGGTACAGGCTTCAGATACACGGGCTCAATAACAGCATATTCACGACTGTACATATGCACCCTGCCTCCTTCCCCGACAGACAATGTAACCGGTTTTGTCCGTTCTCCCCGCAGCAGCTTTGACTGGTTAAGCGGATAGTTGTTTTCTATGTAAGGAAGCTTCTGAAACGGGAAGCTGATTTCTTCCTGATACCAGCAGTCTTCTGTCGCCGAATACCAGGAGACTCTCAACCGGTCAGCATCTTTGGGAATATGAGTAGTTGTGGCAAATGCTGTATTATATAAATATGCATTACGTTCTTTCAGCGACATGGTATGCGTAGTAGCTCTGCGCATGGCGGGCCGGCCATTAACAAAAGCGCTGCCCAGCAATTTCCTTTCCGTATTCAGAAAAACGATTTCCTCCATATATATCTGCAGCTCCGCATCCCAGATTACACTCAGAGTCAGAGGCCTGAAATGACGCGCCTGAAAATACAGCAGGCGTCGGTACGACAGATGCCGAGCAAAAAAATACAAGCCTGGGATACCAAATACGACAAACATCCAGGCACAAAAATACCAGCCATGAAACACCTTTGTTTTCTGATAAATGACCAGTATATATACACCTGCATTAACTATAAGCTCTGCGCTCAGAATAACCAGAAAAGCCGGCAACATGGATAGCATAACGATATAGCCGGGTACTGCGCGCGAACGGGGACGGGCTCCGTTGGGAGCAGCGTTTTTTAATCCGTGATATATACCAGTAGCTACGAAAGCTATAAGCACATTGACTACCAGCATAGGAACAAGTCCAAGGAAGTAAAGGACGGGGTAAGAAACAACAGCAACAGCCGTCAGAGGCAATACCGGCAACGTCAGAAACTCTGACAGGTTAAAAAACGGGGCTTCGGCTTTTGTATAAGAAGTGAAGGGTTTCAACGTAAATTAATTAGTAACAAGTTTATATTATATATACTTCCTGACAGAATAAATTCATTCAGATTAAAGCAGCATGCACTGTATATTTGTATAAATCTATTGATAAATATTAGATATCATCATGACAGATCAGCAATTTCCTGATTAAATGAGACACTATAGACACCAGCAAGATACACCCGGCCTGGTCAATCAGAATGACCCACTATGGCTACAATAACCCGGAGATTGTCATACTGTAAGGCGCTATTCCTGTCACGTTCCGGCTGTAATATAACCACCGGAAGATACGGATGCCACCGATGGCAAACGATATACAGGAGCGGAATTTTATACACAGAGAAAACAGACATTTTGAAAAAGGCACTCCCGGCTGTAAGGTATAAATACCATCTGAAGGATTTTTCAGCTATCCATATCTGCTGCTCATGAAAACAATGAAGCGCAGGCCGTGCATGAACTGACCAAAAGCCTTATATTGCATGAGCTCTGTACGGAACCGGTATATGAAGAATTTCAAAAAACAGCAATTACAGGCAGCTCAGCGCATTCCTTTATGATACCATACAATTCATCGGGGAAATTAGAGAAAACTATTATTACCATCCCGGGTTAGGCTGGAAGCAGCTGTGCATCATGACAGCCGTGGAGCTGTCCGGATATTGGGGAAAACGAAAAAAAGAACTAAGAAACAGATCTGTAACGGACTCTGAATAAGCAACGATACAATGCACCAGACACTATATATACAAATACAGGAAGAGTTTGACCGGATTGCCGATACCTTCAGCCAAAAGGAAAAAGCAATCCTTGAAGACGAAAAGCTGATTATCCTGCAGTCAAAATACAACCTGCATGATTTGCAGCCATACCATGCGCAGCTCACTAATGAAATGCTGCCTCCGGACGCAAAACTGATCATCGAATCGGAAGAAGATTTTGACCCCGAGCTGGATGATTTGTATGACTACAGGATTGATTTTGAAAGCAGGAAAGCTTATCTCAAAAGACTTCATTTCGGCGAAGACGTATTCTACAGCACTATTTATGAATACCATGAGGATGAGGAATACCACAAAAGCTTTTCCATATACCAGAACAACGGAAGTATAAAAGCAACCAACCTGAGCTATCTGTATTTCAGAGATGGTCTTCCCTATCAGTTTATAGAGTGCACTGAATACGGCATTTCGCTCAAAACCTATATCTGTGACGAAACATTCATAAAAAGTTATAAGCTTGAGTGGCCGGATTACGACCATCACTGTATCGGAGAGCTAAGCTACAATCCGGATGGCGATCTGATAAAGATTGTTGAAACTGTTTCGGACGGCAGAGTCCGCCTGTTGTTTGAAGCAGGATTGGAAACCAGAGATATTGAAACCGTACTGGAAGAGCTGGAAAATTTTCTGGTAGAAAATATCGCGGACCAGATTCTTGAAAAAGTCAGCATTGAGGAGCCCGTATATTGCATGCTGTTTGAATATACCATGCAGGGTCCTTTCCCGCCCGCCATCGCATTCGGCGTAGCTTCCGAGATAGAGGGCAAATTTGAAGATCACGCACCCTGCGAGCTGTACAATGCCCCCGACATGCGGTATTTTTCCGAGCATGATAAACCCAGGCTGGTCAACATCGATTTTTATCCGGAAGATATTCAGTCCGCGTATCTGATCACCACTGCGCACAGCACCAACATTCCCTGGCAGGACGAAGAAGCTTCCGAAACCTGGGCACAGCAGGTCAAAGATGTATACCTGCGTGTCTGCAAGCGACTGATGCATTTTAATTTCTCGTCCTCCTTTTCCAAAACAGAACACTTCCTGGTGATGGCCCGTGATTTTGAGCAATGCAATGAGGAAGAGCTTTTTGAAGAGATGATGAAGTATAAGAGGGAGAAGGGGCTGTAAACTTTTAATAAACCGCAGTTTCATCACTTTATCTAAAACTGATGAAGCAATTTAATTTTAGAATCAGAATCCTATTTATCTATTTTATTCTTATATTACTCTGTCTACTTAACTATTACTAAACTTATGGTTAATTTCTAAGTAATTTTATTATCACAAAGTTACATAAGATAACAAACATATGATTATTTCAAAGTTATTATTAAAAAACTGGAAAAATTTTAAAGAAGTTGATGTTCCCTTAACTGAAAGAGTTTTTGTGGTTGGTCCAAATGCTTCTGGGAAATCAAATTTATTAGATGTATTCCGTTTTTTAAGAGATATTGCTAAACCTGGTGGAGGGTTACAAAAAGCAGTGACTGACCGAGGAGGGATATCTAAAATTAGAAGTTTGGCTGCCAGAGCATTTCCTGACGTGGAAATTGAAGTGCACTTTTCTGAGGATGGCACAGATGAAACAATATGGAAATACTCTATAGGAATAAAACAAGAAACCAGAGGCTATCGTCTTCCCTATTTAACTCATGAAAAAGTATGGAAAGGCACTAAATTAATACTCAACAGACCGGATAAAGAAGATAAAAATGATAAAGATAGACTTACTCAAACACATCTTGAACAAATAAATGCTAACAAAGATTTTCGGGAGATAAATAGACATTTTGATAATATAGTATACCTACATCTTTTACCTCAATTATTAAAGCATCCACAATCCTTTACAGGACCAGACTTACCCGGTGACCCTTTTGGAAAAGGCTTTTTAGAAAGGATATCAAAAGTAAATGAAAAAACGAGGAAGGCTTGGTTAAAAAAGATAGAAGCAGCACTAAAAATTGCGGTGCCTCAATTCAAAGAGTTTAATTATACTGAAGAAAACGGGCGTCCACATTTAGAGGCAATTTATGACCATTGGCGGCCTAAAGCTGGAAAGCAAAGAGAAGATCAATTCTCGGATGGCACACTCAGGCTGATTGGGCTTTTATGGTCTTTACAGGAAGGAGATGGATTGCTACTACTGGAAGAGCCAGAGTTATCATTAAACGGTGCTATAGTTTCAAAAATCCCCTCCCTTATATACAAACTTCAAAAACCTAAAAAGAGACAGATTATACTCACTTCCCATAGTATCGACTTGCTCAATGACCGAGGCATATCATTGGATGAAATATTATTACTTGACCCTAAACCTGAGGGAACTGTAGTAAAGACAGCCTCTTCGATTCCTGAGATCAAAGCAATGCTAGACGGCGGGATTCCGCCCGGAGAAGCCATTCTACCTCGCACTAAACCCAAAAACATTAATCAACTATCTTTATTCTAGTTATGAAAGAAAGCATTATGATTAACTTGGTTTTTGAGGATGAATTGAGCGAGCATGTGTTACGTAAACTGCTAAGTTGTTTTGACGATAAATATGAAGTAGGTCATAGCTATAATGGAAACGGATTTGGTTATATTAAGTCTAAAATTAATGGGTTTAATCAAGCATGTAATGCAATCCCTTTTTTGGTACTAACTGATTTAGATAATAGCCCGTGTCCACTAACAATAATCAACAGCTGGTTAAAACATCCCATACATCCTAATATGATTTTTCGGATTGCGATAAAAGAAGTGGAGGCATGGCTTTTAGCTGACACAGAAGGATGTCATGATTTTTTTGGTGTTTCAAAAGTTAGTATACCCAATAATCCTGAATCCGAAAATGACCCCAAAAAAAAATTAATTGATCTTGCAAAACGATCAAGAAGGCGCAACATAAAAGATGATATAATACCAATTAATGATAATGCAGCAATTGGTCCTAATTATAATGGAAGGCTTATGGAGTTTGTTTATAAATATTGGAATGTTGATAGGGCTATGGAAAAAAGCGATAGTCTAAGAAGGGCTTACAAAAAGTTATGTTCTTTTCAACACGTAAAAGATTATAGTTGAATTTTATACTCATTTCAGTCTTAAAAAGGCAAATACTTCGATGATTATTATAGTCGAAGTATTTGCCATACGCTTTTTTTCTGCCAAACAAGAT
The DNA here is from genome assembly GCA_023458555.1 of Bacteroidota bacterium. Taxonomy (GTDB): domain Bacteria; phylum Bacteroidota; class Bacteroidia; order Cytophagales; family Cytophagaceae; genus SpSt-227. Next base: position 71,963 of record JAEWYS010000011.1, read on the forward strand.
TCTACCCTTATCTTCTCCCCCTATTTCTTCAGCGCTTCCCGCACCTTCGGCGCTATCTTTGTCCCGAAGATCTCGATCGACTTCATAAGGGACGCATGTGAAGGGCCTCCCACATCCATATGCGCGGAGAAACGGGTAAGACCAAACAGCTCATGCATTTCCAGAATTTTATCGATTGCTTCACTTGCATCACCAATAATCAGGTGCCCGCTCTTACCCCGGCCGTAATCGTACTGACCACGGGAGTACGACTGCCAGCCCCTGGTACGGCCGATGCGGTTCATCTGATCAGAATAAACCGGATAGTATTCATCGGCAGTTTTTCTGCTGTCTTCTCCAAAGAAGCAATGCATATGCACGCCCACTTCAAATGCCTTCATATCGTGTTTGAAATGCTGATAAGCCTCCAGATAGTAATTAAACAGTGGTTGAAATTGTACTGGATTACCTCCGATAATAGCAAAAATCACCGGCAATCCGGCTTTGGCCGCACGAAGCACAGACTCAGGTGTGCCTCCCACTGCCACCCAGATTTTAAGCCTGTTATTTACCGCGCGCGGTAAGACCTCCTGCTTGTCGAGCGCTGCCCGGTATTTTCCCTTCCAGGTAATACGCTCCTCCTCATTTATTTTTACCAGAAGATCCAGCTTTTCTTCAAACAGACCGCTATAATCTTTCAGATCATAGCCATATATGGGAAAAGACTCTGTAAAACTGCCTCGTCCGGCAGTGATTTCCGCCCGGCCATTACTAATCTGATCAATTGTGGCAAAGCTCTGATAGATTCGCACAGGATCCGATGAGCTTAAAACGGTAACAGCGCTCCCCAGCTTAATGCGTTTGGTAACGGTAGCCGCGGCGGCCAGAACAATTTCCGGTACAGAGACTGCATAATCCGGACGGTGATGCTCTCCTATGCCGAAGAAATCGAGACCGGTTTCGTCCATCAGCTTTATCTCCTCGATCAGTTCCCGCAGCCGTTCGCCGGCCGGAAGAGGTTTCCCCTGCTGATCGTAATGGTTATCTCCAAACATGCCTACGCCTAATTCCATATGCACTATTTTTTTGTAAAGATACGAAAAGGATCGTTTTTATACCGGTCAGGCTGTCATATACGCACATCACCCGGCAGATAATACAACCGGATATCAGGGATATAGTTTTTCTGCATTATTTCAGGAAACAGCACTGTCAGATCCCATAAACGCGGATAGGTCAGAACCATCTGTTGGAAAAGAATGAAAGGGTTAACACCTGCGACATGATAGCCAATGTAGCCTGTGTCCGGTCTTTTTGTCCGTTGCTATCAAGCCAAATAATTATCAATTTTAAAATCAGCAATACGCTTTTTCATCTCCTGATTCTGTCCAACTACTTAAATACATGGCTCAATTCTGTATGAAAAACGCAATATTGCATATATTTACAGGCTAACACGATCTTTGAAGAACAAGAGAGAGATAAAATTTGCAGAATATGGTAATAGAACCAAGAATGAGAGGATTTATCTGTTTGACTTCACATCCCGCGGGCTGTGAAAGAAACGTACTAAATCAGATTGAATACACCAGAGACAAAGGCCCGATCACCGGCCCAAAAAATGTACTGGTTATAGGAGCATCCACCGGATTCGGACTTGCATCCAGAATTGTGAGCGCATTTGGAGCAAATGCCTCAACCATAGGCGTGTTTTTTGAAAAAGCGCCTTCAGAAGGAAAAACAGCTTCTCCCGGCTGGTACAACAGCGCCGCCTTTCAGAAAGAAGCCAAAAAAGCAGGACTTTATGCAAAAAGCATTAACGGAGACGCTTTTTCCGATGATATCAAAAACAAAACGATTGATCTGATTAAAAAAGATCTTGGCAAAATAGACCTGATTATATACAGCCTGGCATCTCCTGTGCGTACTCATCCGAAAACAGGCGTTACGCATCGTTCGGTACTCAAACCGATAGGTCAGAACTTTACCAATAAGACAGTAGACTTTCATACCGGAAAGGTTTCCGAGATCAGCATAGATCCGTGCAATGAAGAAGATATCGAAAATACGATCGCTGTAATGGGTGGAGAAGACTGGCAAATGTGGCTGGAAGCGCTTCTGACCGCAGACGTGCTGTCTGAAAATGTAATGACGCTGGCGTACTCCTATATCGGGCCACAGCTTACAGAAGCTGTTTACCGGAAAGGTACCATAGGAAAAGCCAAAGATCATCTGGAAGCTACAGCCTTCAAAATAACCGATCTGCTGAAACAGGTGAACGGAAAAGCATATGTTTCTGTCAACAAGGCTCTGGTAACTCAGGCAAGCTCGGCTATACCGGTCATTCCTCTGTATATCAGCCTTCTTTACAAGACAATGAAAGAAAGTGGAATCCACGAGGGATGTATCGAGCAAATAGACAGACTGTTCAGAGAACGTCTGTATACAGGCGGAGCAATACCCATGGATGAGAATGGCAGAATCCGGATTGATGACTGGGAAATGAGAGAAGATATTCAGAACAGGATCTCTGAATTGTGGTCACAGGCCGATACTGATTCCCTTGCATCGATCGGAGACCTGCAGGGATATAAATCCGATTTTCTCAACCTTTTCGGATTTGGTTTTCCGGAGGTCAATTATCTGGAGGACGTGAACGAAAACATACAAATCGAAGAGCTGCAATAATCTGCGGTTAAAAACTCCGAAGTACGGCAAGAAGTCCCTTATTCTTCTTTTATGAAGTAAGGGACTTTTTCAGATATACAGTATACTGCCCAGACCTGCGGGCTGCTCTTTCCTGTAATCATAAATAAAAAAACATAGTTGTATTTCCCTGTATTTCGCAGGAAAAATCTTAATAATGCAAAAGCGCTCCTGATGGTATGCAACAGGAATTGAGACTTACTCCCAATCTCCTTCTGTTTTTTATTTGCCTGAAAATTTGAAATTTATAAAAAACACCGTAAACTTACACGCCAAAAGATATACCCTTTTTTATTATTCAACTTGCTATATTCTTCATTTATAACTGGTAATCATTCATCTAAAACAATACTACATATGAAATCAAAAGGAACTGCATACCTGCTATGGCTAATCAGTATTTTTGGCTGGCTGGGCTTTCATCATTTTTATCTTGGAAAAGCCGTAAAAGGAATTATCTGGATTATTACCGGCGGAATCTTTGGAATAGGCTCACTTATCGACCTCTTTACACTCGGCGGTGCAGTGGACAACTATAACACCAAGGAAGAACTCAAAACAATCCGTGCTGCAACAATGGCAAACTCGGCTAAAATCTGATCAAAAAGCTCAGTCAATATCATAGCGGGCGGGTCTGACCCGCTCCATGCTTTCGTGCAATCTATCTTCTGATCAAATTCTTCAGCAGTGGCTACCAGTATTTTTTAAAATATAAAGCATACCGTCTTTTTCTCCATAGCTGTCTCTGAGCTCTTTCCTGCTGGTGCAAACTTCCACAGGCCCTTTATTGTATGGCTGCACCAGCCCAAGATCAGGCCGGTTGATCCATAGTCCGGACTCCTCTTCATAGTGCTTGCGGTGCACAAATATATTGGCTACTTTCAGCTGCAGCATATCATGTATAGGCCGGTTAAGCATAAGTCCGGCCCGGCTATTGGCAAAAATAATCACATCCTGATTGTTGGTCATTATGACAGCGTCGTCAATAAGCTCGATAGCCTCATATACATAGTGCTTTTTTACAACTTTTTCCTCCAGCTCTTCAGCAAGCATATTCAGCAATAAGCCCAAATTGGCAAACATGGTATTAGTTCCGGGTATTTCCACCCGTTTCGAAAAATCCCCTTTGGCCACTGAGTTCACTATCTGACTGAGTATATCAAATTTATTGATCAGCTCATCACACTGAATCTTTGTTTCCAGCAACTCACTCGTCATCTGAAACAGCGAATGATACCTGTAGTGATTATCAAGCGTTCCCTCTTCCACAAACTGCTCAAGTCGACAGGCCAGCTCATCTCCCAGCCTTTTCAGCTCCACCATCTGATCATAGTCTGATCGGGTCAATGTAATTGTATCCATATAAAAAAGCTTACCAAAAACATTTGAATGTTATAGCAACAATACCGGTTCAAAAAAAACAGAGAATAAAATCAGTATACATTAAGTATCCGGATAAAAAATAATTACCACATCCCGTTAAACAAGCAAAGCAGCTGATATCAGACAAACATAAAAATCAATTATTTTACCGGCAAATATAAACTAATCAAATACAAAACAACTAATTATTTTCAAATACCTGTTAAAAACCAATCACAACAGCTGTTTGCCCATATTCTTTCAGCATAAAGCCACCGGCTGCAATGCAACCAGTGGCTTTTAACATTATACAGGCAGGCTGTAGTTATTATTCCTTGCGAATCTTCTGAACATAGTTTTTACCATTCAGATTTACAATCATCCAGTATACTCCGGCAGGAGCAAAACGGATATCGATTTCCGTCAACTGTCTGTCCGTTGCCTGCCTGCTGACTGTATGCATGGTTACCCCTCTGGTATCGACAATACGAATATCCACCCGTTCTGCAACCGCATTGCTCAGGTCAACACGGAATACGCCATTGTTCGGATTCGGATAAACACTGATACCTATACTTTCAATACGATCGGCATAATCAGTGATAATCATATCAAGACGTTCCGATTTTCCTTTACAGCCATACTCATCCGTTACCTCAACATGATACACTCCGTTTTCAGTAACAGTAATTGCCTGCTGATAGTATTCAAGCGGCAGATCATTGAAGTACCACTGATAGCTTTCTGCATCAGAAGCCGTCAGTACAATACCATCAATGCTTACCGATGGTTCAGGGTTTTCGCGAACCGTCATAGTGACTACTTCAGTCTTGCCGGCCTGCAGCGGATTAGCAGCTTCGCTTACCACTGCGCTTACTCTGTCCCCCTGTCTGATTCCGGAAGTTGTAAAGAGGGCATCTGCAGCGCCTTCTACCATCTGATCATTAATAAACCAGGTATATACAGGTTCTGTCATTTCCTGTGCAGGCTGAACCTGGAAGCTTACTTCCGTGCCTTCGCAAATCGCAGTAGCTTCTGCATAAAGTATTGCCTTTACAGATCCATCAGTTACTGTCAGTGTAAAGGTACCGCTGGCCGACATACCAGACACATCTGAAGCTGTTATTCTTACTACCAGCACTTGCGCTTCCTCCGGCACACCGCTCAGTGTCGGACCGGCAGGGTCAAATGCCAGCCACACCGGAAGTCCGGAGCCGTCTTCCATACTCAGAGTATACGTGAGCAGGTCATCAGGATCAGCATCTGCAAATGTACCGGAAGGAATTGTAAAGCTAAACTCTTCACCTGCTGTCAGCCACTGATCTGCAAGCTGACCAGCATATTCTGGTGCATCATTGACCGGAAGAACAGTTACTGTCAAATTCTCTGCATGCAGATTATTGAATGCCTGTCCATCGTCGGCGATGATCACAAATTCCTGAACTCCAAACCTATCTTTCACCGAAGAAATTTGAAGCTCACCGGTGTGGTTGTCAAACACAATACTCACCAGATCGGAAACCTCGGGCTCTATAGAGTAGCGGACTACCTGTTCACGTTCCTCTTCCGGAATTTCTCCCGGTATTACATATACTAGTACAGTCTCTTCAAAATCTTCCTCTCTGCTGATTTCATTCTCAGAAAGGGTAAACTTCGGAGCCGTATTGTTTTCATTCACTATATGCACCTCCTGAGCCGATGTTTTCAGAGGCTCAATATTACCCGTACTGTCAATCGCCTGTATGTAGAAAGCGTACGTACTGCCACGCTTTCCGGCAAACTCGACGGATGTAGCAGAAACATAATCTGTACCGGCCAGACTATCGGAATAATATACGGCAAAAGGTCCTCCGTTTTCAGAAACAAACAGCTGATAAGCAGCTATACCAGAACCAACATCCGATCCGCTCCAGCTTACTGTAAATACTGTATCATAAGTCATCGCAGGCAGCTCTTCCAGCCAGCTCACCGGGTGTGTAGCATCGATCATATTGAACCATTTATTCGTAATAATCGCCGCATTATCATCAAATACGATAGAAGCCTCAGCATGAATGCTGTCACCAGTCACAGCAGCAGCATCTGGTAGTATACTATAGCTCACATACCCCTGACCAATACCGGTGGAATCATTGACAGCAAGGAAACCTTTCATCGGATCCTGAGGCGGAAGCCCGGTCAGAGGATCAATGCTCTGCAATAGCCAGAAGGCTTCTTTTCTAACAATATCAACACCAGCCGTAACCTGAAGCAGGATATCCAATGAATCGGTCAGGTCCAGCGTAGCCGTATAGTTGGCTACGTTGTCCGGCACTTCAAACACATAGGGACCGAATCCAAAGCTTCCGAGACGCAGACTGAGCGGATTGACCAGGCTATCCAGCTTCTGTGTGATTTCCACCCGCTGAGCCGGGGCTGTTGCCAGCTCAGGATCATTTTCAAAGAAAATCACGTACGGAAGCTGCTCATGCTTACCCACCCAGGCAGCCTCACCATAACCGATCGGACCAAGTATCTCATTCGGATCACAGGATGCATAAACCGGTACACATATAACATCAGAGACCGCGTCACATGCCAGATCCATCCTTCCCTGATCGCAGGCATACCAACACGCCGCGGCGCAAGCTCCTCCCGCGACAGCGGTCCATGGCCCGGGTGGCACCCTCAGCATACAGGCAAGCGCTACTCCCAGACATCGCTTTTGACACATTTTACGCCCAACCAGTAGTTTACAGGCTACATTGGTAATCGTACAACAATTACCCATTCCCGGACCACCACCACAATTAGGCGTGGGGATCGGCGACCCGCACCTTTCCAGACATTCTACCTCCGTTTTATTACATCCGCAATAACCCCGGAAAATCTTTTTAGGATCATTCGGACACTGGTCATTACAATCCGGAGTACCATCACCATCCGAATCTTCATCCGGATTGCCGCAACCACAAGCGCCCTCTGAGGTTTTCTCAGGATCGTTCGGACACTTGTCCAGACAATAGTCCGGCGTTCCATCGCCATCGGAGTCATCATCCGGCAGGTAGCATCCACATTTACCCGGTTCTGTTTTCTGAGGATCATATGGACAACGGTCCTGGCAATCCGGGGTTCCGTCTCCATCCGTATCTTTATCTTCTACCCCACAGCCACACTGACCGGGATCGGTTTTGTTGGCATCAGACGGACATCCATCATTGCAATCCAGTGTACCATCACCATCGGAGTCATTGTCCGGCGTATCGCAACCACAGACACCGGGTTCTGTCTTACCAGAATTTTCCGGACAATTGTCATAACAATCCGGTGTACCGTCTCCATCACTATCTTTGTCCGGTGTACCGCATCCGCAGCTTCCGGGCTCCGTCTTATTCGGATCATCCGGGCACTGATCATAGCAGTCCGCGACACCATCACCATCTGAATCCGTATCAGGAGTACCGCATCCACAGATACCCGGCTGGGTTTTATTCGGGTCAAAAGGACAAGGATCTATACAATCCGGAGTACCATCACCATCACTGTCTATATCCGGTACACCACATCCGCAGATACCAGGATCTGTTTTGGCAGGATCTGTCGGACAGGCATCAGGCTGGCAATCATATACTCCGTCACCATCCGAATCCGTATCCGCCACATTACATCCGCAAATACCTGGAGATATCTTATTCCGGTCCGTCGGACAGGCATCCAGACAATCTACCACTCCATCGCCATCCGAGTCAGCATCTGCCCGGTCACATCCGCAACTACCTGGTGCTATTTTAGACGGGTTCTGCGGACATCCATCCTTACAATCAGGCACTCCGTCTCCGTCACTGTCCTTGTCAGCAATACCGCAACCACAGGCGCCCGGTTCTGTTTTATTCGGATCATTCGGACAACGATCACGACAATCAGGTGTACCGTCTCCATCAGTATCCGCGTCGGCAACGCCACAACCACAGGCGCCCGGAGCCGTCTTGGCAGGGTCATCCGGACACTTGTCCTTACAATCAGCCACTCCGTCTCCGTCGCTGTCTGTATCCGCTACCCCGCAACCACAATCACCTGGTTCTGTTTTGTTCGGATCAGCCGGACATTTATCCAGACAATCCGGTGTGCCGTCACCATCCGCGTCCGCATTATCATCTTTTCCGCAGCCACAGATACCCGGCTCAGTTTTTTTAGGATCCAGCGGACATTTATCCAGGACATTCGGAGTACCGTCACCATCCGCATCCTCCAGAGGAACATATTTTAACATGAGCGTATTCGCTCCGGAAAGCTCCAGACTAAAGTTTCCGAAAACCGAATTATGTTGTCTGAAATCAGAAAGATCGATGGTAAAGGCAGCAGCATTGAAACCTGTAATACCCTTATCAGCGATCGCAATCGGCCATTGCTGAGTACGCATAGGATCCCAATTGGCTACTGATCCGGATTGGTTGTCAGGATTCAACGAAGTCACTTTTATTGTAAACGGCATTCCTGCGTTAGCATTTATAACCAACGTATTAGTAGTACGCAACAAATCCCATCCCGGATCATTGCCTGCCTGGCCGTTCATGTCATTGATTTCCCACAGATAGTTACCATTGCCATGGAACACAATAGACGGATATTCCGCAGTTCCCGGACTATTACCCGGACTGAAATCATAACGCCCCTCAAGTCCTTCCTCATCCAGAAGGCCAGTCTCAATATAATTGTTCCGAAGCATAGTTGTCGCAAAAGCCGCGGAGTCATTAAGAAGCACCAGGTTTGATGCATCTGCGAACTCAGGCTGTAGCAATGCTCCTTTTCTTGTCTCTTCAATAACATCCAGCTCGTTTTCAATAAACTGTTTTCTGGTCAAAGGCCTTACCTTCAGATAGCCCACAGGATAGGAACTATATCGTGTCGCCTTTATGGAAATTTCAGCCTCCAGTATTTCACCGGGTTTTACATCTCTTGCGAGCAATTCAGCTACTTGTAAATTTCCAACATCCAGATCCTCGCCTCCCGTCATATAATATTCACTGAAATTGTCAATCTCTACCTGATCTCTGTATTCCTCAGGATAGCGATCCGACATTTTTTTAAGATTAGGCGAGGTTCGGAAACGCTGTACCTGATCTTCCGCTGGTGCATACAAAGCCACTTCCAGATAAGGTATATCAACATTGGCAACAGACTTAAGCGTAAACTTCCAGGTACCTACCGTTCCTACTCTCAGAGATGCCGGAGCAATCGTTCCATAAACCACTTCAGGTGATGTCGGCTTTTCAACCTGTATACCAGCCTCAAGACGCACAATTTCACCATCCATATTACGGGCAACCAGGTTATAAATGCCTTCTTCTGTATTACTCAGGTTCCAGCGCAGTCCAAGCTCCATACTGCTTTTGAACCTGGTAACGACCGCGTCAGCAACCAGGGCTTTTGTAACCGGATGCTCCAGATACAATGCTATTCCCGTTCGGAAACCGGCCCCCTGTACTTCATTGCTCACCACACCCTGACCTAGTATTGAAGCACGGGCATTAAGAATAGAGAATGGCAATACTTCTGCCAGCAGTGTGATTTCCTGCTGACCATAATAACTTTCCGGTGTTGTAATCAGCAGATAATAGGTCCCGGCTTTGGTTTCCGGAATCAGGATCGTCTGGTTCGGAACTCCTTCATCTTTATAAATGTAATCATAATCATCAGGGCCCGGAACCCGGTCATAGGCTATATATATCTGATTATTTCCGCTGCTTCGGTTGCTTTTCAGATAAACAATCATATCCAGATTTTCGCCTACCGCAACCTGATAATAGAGTCGCTCTCTGTAATCAAGCGAACTCTTTACCGGCTCTCCTGTATGAATAACCGGAATCGAAGCGCTCACCGTACTCTCAGACACACCCGTATTATTTCCCAGATTCGTTTCCGGAATGGAATGAATGGTATTGGTACGGGCCAGACCGAAATAATCACCCGGCATTACTCCCGGCATCTGGTAGGTAATTTCCCGACTGACCGACTCTCCGGGTTTGAGATCCAGATAGTGGTCTCTGGTGCGGAGCAGGTAATCATTGGTTTCGATCAGCAGCTGATCTTTGGAGAAATACGCATCATCCCTGATCAGTCCGACCGCTCTTCCGCTACCCTGATTATGGAGCTGATAGCTCACCGTAATTTCCTTACCAGGAATTGTTTTTTCCGGGATCACTACCTGACGGACAACAAGGTCAGAAGCTTCCACAGGATTGATACGAATCAGCTTTGCATATGAATTATTGTCCTCCCCATTGTACTCAAATACAGAATTGAGATAATCCGCGATCGCTCTCAAATAGTAATTACCGGTCAGGTTGGCCGGAATTGTAATAGTAACCGTTGTATTAATCGAAGCACCCGGAGCAATGGTTTGCAATACCCTGCTACCTGTCAAGCCATTAAGAATCGTCCCCTTAGGATTGGCCGCAAGCTCTGTTTTGAAGCTCCAGCCACTAGCCGCGGTTGCCACACCTGTATTCCGGATAACAAGAGTAGCCTGGACACGCTCACCGGCAAGTACAACGTCCGGCACGATAATACTATCAATAACCAGATCCGGAGTCTCCGGAATGCGAATTTCAACCGGAACAGCATAATGGTTATTCTTCTGTGCAGTATCGTTGACAGGAAGTATTTCTACATTCCTCGTCGAAGGATTCAGATAAGACCCTGTACGGGCAATCAGATAATAATTTCCTGATAGCGTATTGGCAAGATTAATCCTAAACTGTCCGTTATACCCCGAAGCAGGCTGTAAAATTCCGTTTCTTCGTAACGAATGCAGGCTTATATCATCCGCGCTGTATACAGAATCTTTAGAAAGCACCAGCCTGTCCTCCCATAAAAGAGTTCCGGTAAAACCTTCTCCGATATTTTGTACCTGGAAATCGATCATCAGCTGATCACCTGCATACATGACTGCCGGCACATTGCTGCAGGAGATCGCAAGATCAGAATAAACCGGACGTATATGAATCGCTTTATGAGAAAGGTTATTTCCCTCCTTATCATGCTCATATACTTTTCTCGTGTTATCTGAATTGATTCGCAGGTAATAGGTTCCATGAATATGAAGCGGCAGCGGCAATTTACTGTCATTGGTATATCCGGAACGGGAGTCCAGTCCTGCCGGATTGCTGATCAGTACTGAGTCGGCTGCACTAAAATGACGTGCAAACGTTGATAAACGGGCCTGATTTGTATCTTTTACCAGTCCATAGCTATCGCTCCATGCCTGCGCAATAATGGTATCACCGGTGTTATAGGTCAGCCATGAGAGGCTGAGTGTATCACCCTGTGTTACTTCCTGAGGGATATGCTCTATATTTCGGATCACCAGGTCAGGATAGGCTGCCAGTCTGATTACAGATGGCTCCGCACTGCGCAGGATGTTGTCCTTTTCATAGGTATACTCGAAAACCTGACGTGAAGCATCGGTATAAACGTATAAATAAAACTGACCGCTTATACCATCCGGAATCTTCAGATTCAGTTCCTCGGAATATGTATCACCAGCCTTTAAAGACGATCCTCCGGTACGGACCTTATAGCCGATTTCAACAGAAGCCTGCTGATTAAAGGTATCAAGCTGAGAGATATAAACACGGTCAATCCAGGCATTTTCCACCGGGGCATTCGCTCCGTCATTCCTTACCGTCCAGCGAACAGGCACTGTCTGCCCCGATTGCATTTCGGCAGGCATCGATACCGTTTTCACCACCAGGTTCGGCGGCGGGGTGAGATTAACCTGAATTGGCCTTGGCTCCGAACGGTTGTTGCTTGTAAACAGCTCATTGTCGATATCCCGGTCAGCATCTGTCCGCACATACAGATAGTAGTCTCCGTAAAAATTGTGCGGAATTTTCACCCTGAATGTTTTGAAATATATGCTGTCCGGGCTGAAGTAGTCCGGAGTATTGTACCATTGAGTAGTAACAGCGGCAGCATTTCCTCCCGGCAGATAGCAACGATCAGATGAAAAACGCTCCTTACGGAATCCAATGGTTTTGCCTTCCAGCACATGTACTGTACCCGATGAATATACCGGATCCTGTCCTATGGAAAGCTCATCTGTCCAGACAGTATGCTCCAGATTCGGGCAGGTCATTCCTGACTGACTAGTACGATCTGTTACTTTCTTACCTTTTGCCTCGGCATTACCAATATTTTTCACCCCGTAGGTTACCGTAATAGTATCTCCGCCAAATACGACTGCGGGAGCAGCCACACTCAGAATCTGAAGATCCGGTGTAGCCGGTATCGAGACGTGAAGCGGATAAGCATATCCGATATTGTTGGTAGTCGATGATTCGATCAGACCGTTACGTTCTACCCGAACAAGGACATAATAATCTCCAAAAACAGTTTTAGGCAGCTTAAATGTACCATAATTGGTATAACCCTGTCCGGGAACAAGGAAATTCAGTCGTTTTACAGTACCCAATTTAATATCATTGTTGTCATACAGCGTATCCAGTGAAAGATATACTGTTTCATCCCAGTTTTCTGAAATGGTGCTTCCCTTGCCGATATTCCGGACATCCCAGTTCACACTAAGGTTTCCGGCAGAGTAAGCCACAGCCGGAATCTGTACATTTTCGACAATCAGATCCGGAAGCTCTCTGACATGGAAAGCATATACCGGGCTCTCCGTACTGTAACAGGAGTTTTTGGAAACTACCTGCCAGACATAATTTTTTCCATAATCCAAGTCCTTAATTTCATGACGTATATTGGCAGTATTGGCAATGCGGGCATTTTCCGGACGCTCAGCAGTATCCGGCCAGATATACAAATCGTACAACCCTGAGTTGCTGCCAGGTCTCCACGAGATGGTAAATGGCTGTGTAAGATTCAGTGACTGATTTTCCGGAACGACATCTGATATAACCATTGGCGGCACCGGATCGATAACACTGATTTTCAGGCTATCTCTGAATGAACAACCAAGCGGAGAACGCAAATCAGCATAATAGATTGTCGTATCAACCGGGCTTACCCGTATAGCAGAGCTGACAGCTCCGGTAGACCATACAACAGACTGGGTGTTGACTGTTCGAAGCTCAGCTTCATCCCCGCGACATAATGTCTGTGAGCCGACAGCCTGAACAGATGGTTTATTTTCGATCTGAATACTAACCGGAACTGAAACGGACTCACAACCTCTCGCATCGCGGTATGTAACAGTATAGTTGCCTTTTTCTGAAACCCATATGGAAGAGGCCTGACTTCCGTCAGACCATACGATATTCTCCGACTGGTCGGATGACAGACGTACAGAGTCGCCAAAGCACAGATTAGGCGAACCGGAATAACTAATAACCGGAATCGCAGGCGCAGGTGTCACATTGACCTGGATAAACACCGTATCAGTCATGGAGCACCCCGCTCCGTTATCAGCAACAACACGATACGTTGTATTTACTGCCGGACTTACTATAAGCCGGTTGGACACCACACCAGTATTCCAGACAAACCGCTGAGCCAGTCCTTGCGCAGAAAGTGTAAGGCGACTGCCGGCACATATAGTGGTATCCGGACTGTGTTCAAGAATCTGTGGACGAGGTACTACATTAATAGTAATACTGTCTGAATAGGTACAACCAGCAGTATTTTCCATCGTTATTCTATAAGTAGTCAGCACAGAAGGACTAACCTTCAAAGGCTGATTAGCAGCACCTGCCTCCCAGGTCCATTCCGATGCATTAATTACCTGCAAGGTTACTGTATCACCCAGACAGACAGCAGTAGCCGGTTTGGCTTCCACAACTGGTTTAGCCGGATTGATTACACGAAATACATCAGACACTGCACTGCATCCGGATGCATTGGTATGACGTACAGTATAATTGCCTGTTCTGGAAACATAACGGCTTGCTCCGGTCAGATTATCCGACCAGCGAATGTTTGATTCTATACTGGAAGTCAGCAATATGGAATCACCAGGACACAAAGCGGTATTTCCTACCGCGCTGATCACGGGCTTTTCAGGCAGAGTCAGTACCTGCACCCGTATTGTATCATTTTTAATACAGCCATTCGCATTAGTAATCCTGACACTATATATGGTATTTACTGTCGGAGCTACCTGTATCTGAGCTGAAGCTGATCCTGTACTCCACAGATAACTGCTGCCACCACCGGCCACAAGACGCAAATTGCTTCCCTGACAAACTGTGGAATCCCTGAAGTTAAGCGAAGTAATCATAGCCGCATGGCTACGGACAATCACAGAAACCGTGTCATTGGCACTGTTCTGGTCAGCTTCCAGATTACTGATAACTTCTATGCTGTATTCACCGTTTGCAGATAAGTCGATCGGTTTTCGGAATGTAAAGTTTTGCGATGCTCCCGGACCAATCGATACTTTTACTGTATCCTTTTCCCACTCCCCGCTATTAACCCGGTAAGCAACCTCAAATCCTCCCTGAGGCATACTTCCGAAATTACGTACAGCAACAATTACATTAAGCGGTTCATTATATCCGCAACCGCTTTGCGGACTGACTACCGAAGCAATACCCACATCATTGCTCAGTCCGGAAAACTCATCTGCTCCGATATCAGGAGCAGACGGATGTCTCGGATCACCATCGATATCGGTGGTTATACCGGCAATTGGCCTGGCTGCACCGTTGAGCGCTTCCTGACGCACGTGCGGATCATCATCTGACGTAAAGAGCGGATCTACAGAAAGTGACTGGGCATCCTGATTACTTGCCGCTCTCCAGGCAGTAAGATTGGCGCGCTCGCTACCCCAGTATCCAAGTTGAGTTCCTGTACTAAACAGGTTATTATAATTACTTTCTTCTACTGCCCCGACAGAGCCGATATTGACAGCATAACCACCTCCGCTGTTGGCAAAAATATTATTGACAAAACGATTGCCTGCACCACCGCCACTTACTGCCAGCGCATTGCTTCCGCTGTGTCCGCTTATACAATGTACACTATTGTAATATATGTGCTGATAGCTCGATGCTGAGAGCTGAATACCAGCGATCTGAGCTGAACCTGTCAGTACAACAAAGTTATTAACCACCTGCCCGGGAGCAAAAGCCGTTCCCTGGACATTGGCAAGCATGATTCCATAACGACCGGTTGACTGCTGGATATGATTTTTAAGAATACGTGTATCGTTTCCACACTGTGACAGATAAACCGCGATATAATCCGAACGGCTTCCGGCAGCAACAAAACGGTTGGATTCTATTATACTTTGTCCGCCATACTGCAACAAGATAGCGCGATAAGACTGCCCGGTAAACTCATTGCCCTGCACTAACACTCCCGTTTCATAACCATTGGAGTTCCCGGAAAGATTAATTCCGTAACTACCTCCTTTTATCAGGTTACTGATGAAACGTGTATCTGAATCTATATCTGCTCCTGAGTATATAACCGACTGTCCGGCCGCCGTTCCCGCACTGGCATAACCCTCAATACTATTATTAAGGAAGCGGTTGCCCTGCGCGCCATTTTGCAGCAGAACGGCAACTGCATTGGTCGTACCAGCAGCCCGTATGGTCATTTTCTCGAACGTCATATAATCCGCTCCGTCCAGAGCCAGCGTATAATTAGAGGCAGAGGCAGCAGACTGATAATGCAATACAACTGACGTACTGTCGCTGGTAGCAGAACGGTAGCTTACTGTATTGATGGCAGAGCTCCCGACAATCTGAGGAATGCGAATCTGTTCATTATACTCACCACTGGCTACTGTAAAGATAACCGGTCCTGCAATCCCTCCCATAACAAGGTTATGGACTGTTTCTTCAAAGCTATGGAATGTATTAGATGACTCCTGACCCAGCGTATATTCTCCCTTAAGCGCAGCGTACAGATCATCCACCCGGATGGTATCATTGCCATTGCTTTCATCTTCCATACCGTTGGGACTGCTTACCCAGGCCCTGATAGTATAGGCGGTATTGATAGCAAAATCGGCGTTTCCGATCTCAACTATTTTTGTTTTACCTTCATCAAGCGTACCAAGCCACTCGAAAGCAGGCTGTGGCTGTCCGTTTATTTCCCAGTTGATCGTGACATTTTGCAAACTGTTGCCGGCATTATTAACCAGCGTAACAAGCACCGGATGATTTCCGGCTACAAATGGTTTCGCAGGCGCTACTACCTGAAGCAGTCCTGCATCAGCCAGAGCCGTACCAAACTCATCCGCACCGATATCCGGCGTATGAATATCCCTGCTTTGTCCGTCGATATCGACTGATACTTCAGCAACTGCGATACCGGCAGCATTTAATGAGACATTGCCGACATGCAAATCGGTCTCGGATGTATACAGCGGATCTGCAGAAACAGAATGCTCATCCCAGGCGCCCGATGACTGCCACGCTGAAAGAGTTGCTCTGTTTCCACTGAAAAAGCCGATGCTGGTACCTGTTGTATATAGGTTATTATAATCCGAATCCAGACCAGTCGCAGAATTATATACAGCATACCCTCCGGCTGTATTCGAAAATATATTGTTCCTCAGCGATACAAATGAACCGGAGCCATGAGCAATCTCCATCGCGCGGGAACCTGTACCACCCTGATATACATGAATATTATTGTGGTAAATATTAAGATACGTATCATAGTAGCTGTAAAGACCCGTCACATTACCACTGCCGCCGATGCTGATAAAGTTGTTCGAAACAAGGCCACGCTGGCTCGCCGAGCCGTAATTATAGGCCATATAAACAGCTGAACCAGCACGGCTCTGAATATCATTGCCACTCAGTACCAGACCACTGTAGCAATACGAAAGATAAATGCCGATATAGCTGCTATACGTCGATGCTCCGGTTACATGATTGTTCTCCAAAACAGGAGCCGTCTGATAAGTCATGCTGATCCCGCGATAGTAATTGTTTACAATGCGGTTGCCGCGAATTACCGTGCCCCGCTCCCGGGAAGACTCTGCTGTAGAAGTGCCCTCGAGAACCATACCGTAACTGCCACCCTCTATATGATTGCTGATAAACCGGTTGTTGTTGTCCACACTGTTCGAGGAGAAAATAAGCGCACGGCTCGTGGATGTGCTTGTGGTCGTAACCCCCGAAAAATGACAGCTCTCAAATACATTGCAGTCTGCTCCGTTACGAAGATCTACCGCGATGCCATAAGTACTGTTCGTCGGACGGAACGTTAGTTTCCTGAACTCGATACCGTCTGCCCCGTTCAGCTGTACTATATAATTGGCGCCACTGCCCGAGTTATACGTCAGCTCGACCGA
>JAEWYS010000012.1 GCA_023458555.1 Bacteroidota bacterium
AATGGAGAATGGACTACAATAACTTCAGACCTCATGATGCATTAAACGACAAAACACCGGTGGAATACGCCTGTGCTTAATTTGAAAACTCTAATTTAGAGTGGCCACAAATATAGGGAAGCTGACAAAATAAATAAAAATTGCCGGAATATAAACCGGCATTTAACAAGCAGGAGCAGTTCATGACAAATAATTTAACAGATCGGCAATTTTGGGTAAACTATTGGAACAGTAAAACCGGCATTATAATAGAAATACCGTACAATTTTCTGTTTCATAAAGAATTAGATCAGATAGCCACAAAAAATAATGTGGAAACTGCCATAGAGTTAGGCGGATTCCCCGGCTATTATGCCGTTTTTTTAAAAAAATACGCTCTCCTTGATGTAACGCTTTTAGATTATTTTATTCATCCTCCTGTTACTACGGCCTTATTGGCAAAAAACGGGCTCTCACCTGCAGCGATTTCAATAATAGAAGCAGATCTGTTTAATTATGCGCCCGTCAAAAAATATGATCTGGTGTTAAGTTGCGGATTAATTGAGCATTTCGAAGATACAGCTGATATTATCCGCAGGCACATTGCCTTTCTTAAGCCGGGTGGAATCTTATTTATTACTTTACCTAATTTTAAAGCCCTGAATGGCTGGATCCAGAAAAAATTTGACAAATCTAATTTTGATAAGCATAATCTGACTTCTATGGACCCGAATCTGCTTCGCGGGATTTGTGAACAGGCGGGGCTAACTGTTAAACAGGCAGGGTACTTTGGGAAATTTGGCATCTGGCTGGAAAATGAACAGCAAAAACCACTTCTGGTACGATGGTTTAAGCGCCTTATATGGGTAACCGGAAAAATAATCACCAGAATAATTCCTGTTGAATCCTCAGCTTTATCCCCCTATATTATTGTAGAGGCGCAGATGGGCTTCGATATATCGAAATAATTTAAAAAAAACAGCTAGTTGGGTTTAATTGACAAACGTCTGCAAAATCGTATGGAGAGGCTTTTTGAGAAAAATTCAGATAATGAGAGTGAATAAAAAAGCTGCCCTGGAACAGGCAGCTTTGATTTAGCAGCTTTTAGATTAATGTTTTATAATCTTTTGTGTTAAGATCGTATGCTCACCGGCTACTTTTAAAAGATAGGTTCCTGGTTTTAATGTTTCCGCATTGATTTGGGAGGAATTTCCCTCACGTATTAATATTACTTCCCCCGACAAATTTAGTATCTCAATAGATTTTATTTTTTCGTTAGTATTTAGATCTATGTGAAAAATAGTATTTGATGGATTAGGGAAAACGGTCAGATCTTTTGTGTTAGTAAAGATTTGGTTATCAGTATTTAAAATTAAGCAACTGCTGTATGTGACCTCGATATATGGATGTTTGGCAATATCCGTATGTTCACGACTGCCAAATAATAGTTGCTTATATGGATCTTCATCATCGAACTTGATCATCCATCCGTATGGGTTATTGCCGGTAAATAAATTTATAACATTAATGGTATAATCCTGAGTTGAATTTTGGCTTTCCGGAATGAGCGCTGAGACGTGGTTGTCGAAGCCTGGCTTGTTGTTCCATGTTATAGTGCTTTCATCCCATTCTGAGCTTACTTTGTATATTGAAGCAGCATTTTTTCCGTTAAGGGAAGTGTGGTAATTGGAGTATGGCGGGCCGGCAAAACCTCCTGTTGAAGCATGGAATAAATGAAGGTTAGCGGATAGTATATCTGCATTTGCAGGTATTTCATTAAATTCGAAATTAATATAGGACCTCATATATCCTTCATCCAGGTTATCGGTATTCCATGTCCAGGCAAGTGGGCTAATGGTAGGCTGAGTGCCGTAATTTATGTTAACCTGGTCATTTCTGCTAAAAATATTGGCGTCAGCAGTACTATACAGCTTTGTGGTAATTTCTTTACAGTTGGCAGAATATGTCATTTTTAACATCGGTCTTATAGCAGGATTGCTATTCTCGGAAGATGCAAATATGAGTTGCCTGTATGGGGATTCATGATCGAGCATGATCATCCAGCCAAAGTTGTCCGGTGAGTTTAATAAGTTAATGAATAGTTCAGTAACATCAATAATATAGTCTTGAGTTTTTGAAGTGCTTGCAGGAATAGTTGCGGACAGGTTATTGGAAATGCCTGGCTGAGTGTTCCACGTAACATTATTTTCCTCCCATGCTGAAGATACCGGATATATTCTTGCTGAATTTCTGCCGGATAAGGAAATATTCTGGTTACTGTATGGATGGCCGGCCCATCCGCCGTCAGTGTGATAAAGATATAATTCAACTTTTATAATTTTTTGATATGCCGGCAGGTCGGCTAATGACGGTTTTAGCAAGCTTCGAAAAGTTCCTTGCCCCAGTCTGTCCGAATCCCAGGTCCATGAAAGAGGATTAACAGTGGTTTTATCTCCAAAGTTTACATTTTTCTGATCATTTCTGCTAAAAATATCTGCATCTTCCACTATGGGTATATTAACAGTGAATTCTTCTCCATATACTGAATAAATAAAAAGTGAGAAAAATACAGATAAAAATAAGTGAATTATTTTGTTCATTTGTTAAATTTTTTATGGTGTAATGTTTTAAAATACTTATTACGGGACTAATTTAATAAATAGCTGGTTTGTAGTTGTGAAATTCGTTTAATAAATTTTATAAGCTCTTGAAAGCAATAGCAGCGATCAGAAGCGGAAAGGTTGTTAATTTATCAAAGGGACGATCCAGTCGATGTGCTGCTGATCTTCTTGGTCTTTTGTTGCGCCGATTAAGACCTTCTTCCGATAGATTCTGTAAACTCATTTATGATTGCTTTCCCAGTCTCTTCCCGTCTCAGCAGAACACCGATCCGTTCATAGCCTATCGAATCCGTGTAATAGCTGTTTCTTTTTATCCGGATTCGCAAGGGGGGATTGATCTAATAATATCATCCTGACCTGTGGAGGGAACCTACCTTACAGGCTTTTGGGGATAGCCGGTAGTTTCCAGCGCAAACTAACTTATGATACTGACGAAGATATTCCGCCAGTTCACACTTGTATACAGGGCAGCTTTTTTTCGATCCAGAGCCTGCCTATGAGTATAAAGGAACTTTAACCAAACTTGTATCCAGAAATAAAATATTATCTTTGCGCCTTCTTTTTCCGGTCTTCGTCCTATTTGTAATGTATAAAGATTCTATAGATATAATTCTGCCGTGTTATAATCCTCCAAAAAACTGGGAAAAAGTGATTGTACACAACTATGATAAACTTGTTAAGCTGTTACATCAGTATCAAATCAATATTATAATAGTAAATGATGGTTCATCGCATAATACGACACAGGATCATATTGAATATTTAACAGAAAATATACAATCATTTATTTATATTTCATATAAGGAAAATAGGGGAAAAGGTTATGCGCTTAGAAAAGGAGTTGAGAAATCAACCGCGAAATATGTAATATACAATGATATAGATTTTCCATATACCACTGACTCCATTTGTAATATATTCACTCGATTAACCAGGAATGTTGATATTGTTGTAGGAAACCGTGGAGAAACCTATTATAAGGATGTGCCAACTGTAAGGATCGTTATTTCTAAGCTTCTCAGAACATTCAATAAGCTGTTTCTTGGAATGAACATATCTGATACTCAATGTGGTTTGAAAGGATTTAATGAAAATGGCAGAAAGATTTTCCTGCAAACGACAATAAACAGATATCTGTTTGATCTGGAATTTGTTTATTTGAGCTCAAATAATAAGGATATATTAATAAAGCCTGTAAATGTAACTTTAAAAGAAGGTGTAGTATTCACCAGAATGAATATTAAAATACTAAAACAGGAAGGATTGGCCTTTACTAAATTAGTAATAAAGCACTTTGTGAAAAAAATACTTGGAATTAAGAAATGATTCTTTCAAATACAGAAGAACTATCTGCAATCAGAATTATTAAATGGTTATTGGGGATAGTGGCTATAATTACATTCAGTAATTTTATATATAGAGGATATACTACCAATGATGATCTGGAATATTTTCTTGCTTTTCATAAAGAACATAATATATGGGATTATAGCTATGAATATGCAAAATCAAATGGAAGATTTTATTTTATATTCATGCAGCCCTTGTTTAATGTGATTATTCCCAATGTTTTGCCAATCCAGATCAGCCAGCTATTGAATCTTACAATTGTATTATTAACTATAGTTACAATAAGCGTAATTGTCAATAAAGTATTCAATAGCTTAATCGCTCAATATTTATTTGTGTTGATAACCCTGGTTTTTATAAATATAAAATCTGCTAATAATGCTATTGTCAGTTATCCATTTTATTTTACATTGTCTTTTTTTCTTTTTTCCTGTTCAACCTTATCTTATTTAAATTATCTGGACAATAAAAAAAATAAGTGGATATTCATTTCATTGCTGACCTATTGCTCCGCTCTGCTCTTTTACGAGAACTATATATTGTATATATCTTTGTATGTGTTTTTTGCAATATATTATACTGATTCAGAAACTACTTTTCTAAAATTTCTGATTGTTCGCAAAGAGCTGTTCCTTTATGTCGGAATAATAATACTGTATTTAATTGCCTATTCTGTTTTCAAATCTTTTATTGCCGTTTCAAGCTATGATGGAGTTACTGTTTCAGGTGATTTCAATTTACTAATTATTCTTAAGACGCTTATCAGTGTAACCAGAGGTGCTTATCCTCTCTTTAATTATTTTACAGGTTTATCTCTGTATAATAATTTTTCTATGAATGATATCGGGCATATTCAAAGTATTTTGAATCCGATTATTAATATACAAGTTTCCTGGTTGACAAAAGCACTTCTTGTTAGTGTAATAGCCTATATACTATTTTCATTGTTAGAAACTGAGCGATTGTCCGTTAAGAGAGCGAATAGCAAATTGAATTATTGGAGTATAACAGTTTTGGTTTTTCTTATTTATATTCCACAGTCACTTATAGCTTTAACTGTAAAGTATCAACAATACGCCATGATGGGTATGAGCTCTTATGTGACTACTTATTTTTCTACATTTCCTGTTTATATTTTACTAGCTATATTTTTTGTTTTTCTTTATCGAAAAGTAAACTCCGGATTTTTTAGAAAAATCTATCAGAGTATTTGTATTGCATTTCTTGCTCTTGGTTCAGTCTTAACCGACTATGCCAATTATCATGCTTCAATTGATTTGAAAAATATACATAAGCATTTTGAGGCAATGAATAAATTGATACAATCTGAAGTATTGCAAAGAATACCTGATAACTCGATAATTATTGCGCCTCAGTTATTTAACAATAGATCTGATATCAGCTATTATAATTGTTGTAATTATGAATGGGACAGTTATTTTAAAGCCATGTTAAATAAAAGCATTAAGGTAGTTAAAGACGATAGTTTAAGTACAACTGTCAACAATATATATTATCTGGGATATTCTAAGAATTTACGTTCAAATGACCAGTTTTTCTCATTTTCAAAACTAAATCAATGTGTTGATAATCAGATTAAATATAGTACTGATACCTTGACGTTATTTGCTTTTTCTCCTTCTAAACAATTTTCAGTTCATGTTTCAAAAAGTAGCTCTATTCAGGGTTTACATACAGATAGCCTGAGTTTAGGCGGACAAAAAATAGTTTCCCACCAATCATATTTTGATATAAATTACAGTTATCAGAATAAAACAGATTTCTTTAAGCCAATTACAATTGTTGGTAAGGATATTGATCCTAAAAGTGTGGTGTTTTATATCAACTCATTTGATATTATGCACCAAATAGCTTTGTAACCGGTTATCTGGAACCGTGAATTTATTACTTTATTTGTTGCGTTGAAAAGTAAAGAAGGCTTCTTGCCGGAGAGGAAAAGTGAAGCAAACTTCTCCGGATAACTGCTATCAGCCAGTTATTTTGTGCCCAACTTGAAAAAATTAATTTTCTAATGATCTAATCATAAGTGTTTTTTAATTCTTATCTTGCATGAGCTATTTACTTGCTGGTGATTAAGCCAGATGCTTCTCAACTAAACACCCAACTACAGTTTTATGATTGCAGAACACGACGGATTGCTTTCGGATGTAAAAGACCAGTTAGATAAAATTATTAGAGAGCTTCAGGATGTCAGTGAGGATGAGGCTGCTTACTATCAGTCAATAAAACGGATGATCTCTGTCAAGCAGCAGGAGTATGATGTTCTGAAGCAGTTTAATGATTTCAACAGGGCAATCATTGCCATGACAAGAATGGACTTTTCCCATCGGCTTGATGTAGACAACCGCAAGGATTTATGGGCTTATATGGCGACAAGCCTGAATATGCTCAATGAAGAACTCGAGGAACGGGTCCTCCCGAAGGAAATTGTTCAGCTTGCGATGAATCAGGTTGTTCATTTTAAGCCGGATTGGGTGATAATAACCACACGTGAGGGGATTGTCAAATTCAGCAGCAAAAACGAGATGGCAGGCGGTCTGATCAACTATGATGAAAAGAATCTGATTGATAAGCGAATTCAGAATTTTTTTGCTACCAATATCAGTTTTATGACTTCGCGGGACAATGCCATGACCGAAAAAATGGTATACCTGGTCAATGCTGATTCAACGCTGCTTCCGGTAAATCTGTATGTCAAAGAATTGCAGTCCAGTTATCAGGATGTTTTCTACTACCTGTATCTTATTACACAGGTAGCAGAAAACAAAGAATAACCGGAGTAATTCCGGATTATCCCTGAGCTGTATTGGGAATTTTCTCAATAATCGACATGTTCAGATTGTCTTTGGTCTGAATAAAGGCCACATTGGATTGTGTTACTGCACCCAGGCGGCGCTTTTCCAGCGTAGCGGTAAGTCCCAGATAGATTTTTCGGGCTTTTAGATCAATTCCCCTCGAAATCGTGTGGTACAGCAATTGTTTGTATACATTCAGTGTATCCTTGACTGTATAGTTGAGACCGAGAAGAAAAGGCGTATAATTATTGCTTTTGTAGGCAAAACCGATGGCCAGCGGGACATTATTGTTTTCAGCTGCTCCGTTGTTATTCCTTAACCGGATCACAATCTTATCCCAGTCGGGTGAAGCAGCCATTTTTTTGAATAGTTTTCTGGGAAGATTAAACAGATTAATATCAAGGTTATTCTGTTTTACGCTTTCATACATCTTATACCATTGGTCTATTTCTTCCTTGTTGCCAAATGATCCGTCTATAATAGCTGCTTCAAACAGCTCCTGATGCTTTAGTATATCATGTTTTACATAATATCGGTTTTTGTGCTTGAGAGCAGTCAGGTAGTCTGGCATGGATTCACAGGTAGTTTCAACTACGTGAGAGTCGGGAAGGGACAATTTTATGAATCCGTGATCTGCCATGAACTCCGAAATTTCTTTGTCATTTTCATCAAAGTCACGAAGAAACAGAGAGTCAGCACCTTCTTTTTCCTGATCTTCCCAGAGTCTGTCCAGCAGCATTGTTAATGCTTTTTTCCAGTCTTTATGAGTGCGGTCGAGATACATATGTCTTCCGTCAGTGATGACCAGCCCCATCATCAACGTTCTTGAAGTAAGATAATAGGGTGTTTTCAGACGTTCTGCCTCTATTTTTTTTGAAACTTCGGCAGGAGCGAGCATGTCGTCTTTGGTTAGCAGCGAGGTAAAGAAAGTCGCGAGAACCGGAACACCCTTGTCATCCTCAATAATATAGTAAATAAAATCCCAGTTGTCTTCAGGATGCTCATTGTCAGAAAAACCATCTTCAAGCAGACGCAATCCTTTCCAGTCAAAGAGGCCATTGTCTCCCAGCAGATCGTTCCAGAGTTTTTCGGAAACAGACGTGATGGAGCGGTAGGTTTTGAGCTTGAGAGAAGAGAGAGTTTCTGCTGACTTTTCCGGTTTTCTGTCATGATCTGCAGCCAGGTCCTGTACCTGTTGTCTGGGCGTTAATTTGAATGCCCTGAAAATATCATTCATGCTGCGTTGCTCTTCACGCAGGGCCTGAGGGAGGTGTTTGGCAATCGTGTAAAACAGTTGGTCGATATCATCGATGGAATGGTGATTATTAATCGTAATTCGTATGCCGGTACATGTTTCGGGTACTGCCGGAAATATACCGAGATTTACATAAAACCCGTCATCGGATAACCTTCTGACCATATTGTAACCAACTTTGGTAAGTCCGAGACCGATAAAGAAAATCGGACTTACTGTTTCTGATACAAGCGGCAGGTTATAATATCGTGCTATTTCATTGGCCATTTGTATTTTGTATCTCAGAGAAGTCTGCAAAGATTCAATCTCCGGAGACAAATGAATTTTGGCTGAAGCAATGGATGCTCCGATGACCGCAGGTTGCTGAGGGCCTGAATAAGTGAGCGGACCACCCCAGTTTTTTACCTTCCAGTACATTTCATCAGAGGGTAGAACAAATACTCCGCCGGCGCTGGCAAATCCTTTTGCCAGGGAGGTTGCAAGCACTACTTTGGAATGCAGACTGGTCTGACTGAGCAGGTAGCCGCTTCCGTCAGGGCCCGCCCAACTCATGCCATGAGCATCGTCTATATACAGATATAGCTGTCTGTTTGCTTCGAGCATTGGTATCAGATCGTTTATCGGAGCAAGATCACCATACATACTGTATACACTATCCATAAAATACCATATTTTGCCGTTGCTTCCGCTTTGCTGACTCAGCATGTCAATCTTTTGCTGCAGTTCGTCAAGCCTGTTGTGCCGCAATACAAGTACCTTGATGCCCCGGAGCTGCAGCTTATTTACTGTTTCCTGCATAGAGACATGGGCCTGCTGATCCATAATAACTGCATCATTGTCCTCAATGATAATCGGAATAACTGCCTGATGACCCATGCTCGAACTGGTAGAAAGAATTACTTTCTTACCAAAAATTTGTGCCAGCAGTTCTTCCAGCTCCTCGTAAAGGGTAAAGGAAACATAGGTTCTGGAGCAGGAAAATTGCGTGCCATACCGGTTAATTGCATCAATACCGGCTTCTTTCAGCCTTGGGTCAAATTCAAGCCCAAGGTAACTGCAGGATCCGAAATGGAGCTTGGCTTGTCCATTGAGGGTGATGCTCCTGCCCTGTAGCTGATAATCCTGTGTATACAGGTGAGCTATTGAACGATTTCTGGCTATTGTCGCAATCTCATTGACAACATTGATAAGATTAGGGGTATAGTTTTGTTTTGCCATAAATGTGGTGTTTTGAGTGAAAAAATGATTGAATAAAAGATATTCTTATTTGGGGTTTTGAATTTGCTCAGTTGAATTTTGTACATTATGGTTCTTTATTGACTGGTTATCAATATTGCTACTGGCTGATCAGAGAGTAAAGGGGACTCCCTGGTCAATTTTTTTTATAATAATTATCGTATCATTATGTTTTGTACCGAAAAAAGTGCTTTTTCAGTACCTGATTATATTTCTATAATAGATACAATCCTTACTCTGCTACGAGATGGCGGTAGTTGGTTGTAGCGGAGAATTGAGCTGATTTGAAACTTTACTAAAATTGATGGTAAGTTAATGAAAGAAAAATACTTCTGCAACGAATTTGTTGAAATGTGGGTGGAAAATGGAATTTTGCATATTGTGCACGTACCTTTTGCCACAATCACTCTGGAAATAGCTGAACTTAATGTGGCTGCCCGGCTTGAAATAACGGAAGGAAAAACACTGCCTATATTGGCTGATGTACGCAGTGCCAAAACAATGACAAAGGAGGCTCGTCAATATTTATCCACCGGAGATGGAGTCAAAGGAATCAGCGCCGGGGCTTTCCTCATCAAAACGCAGATCGAAGTTCTTTTGACCAATGCATGGCTGGCTTTATACCCGATGCAGGTTCCGACTCGTCTGTTTACAGATAAGAAGGATGCTCTGGGCTGGCTGGAGAAATATAAAGGCAAGTAGGCAGACCAAAATTTCTCATTAAGTACTACAATTACTTCCGGATAGTGAAAAGGCGGGGATCATAGTACAATGAGACTATCTGATTGGTAAGAATCACTAATATTCTATATTTGTAATCAAATACAATCAGTCACTGTATAATAAATCCGACAAAAGGTGATTTACAATAAAAAAATAATAATTGTTTTGCCGGCGTAATAAAGCCGTAAGACGATACATATAATGAAATCCCTTTTGATATTGTTGATGAGGTGGTGCTGGTGGATGACAACAGTCCGGATAATACGATTGAAGTTGGTAAGTTATTGGGAAGAGCACATTATTCGGCATGAAAAAATACCGGTTATGGTGGTAATCAGAAAACCTGCTATACCAAGGCGCTGGGAGGAGATATTGTTATAATGAGATTCATTCGGACTATCAGTATACGCCCAAGCTGCTCCACTCTATGGCCTATCTGATCGCAAATGAAGTCTATCCGGTCGTCATCGGTTCCAGAATCCTCGGCAAAGGAGCGCTAAAAGGAGACATGCCTTTGTACAAATACATTGCCAATCGTTTTCTGACCCTGGTGCAAAACCTGCTGATGAAATCAGAAGCTGTCGGAATATCATACCGGATACCGGGCATATAGCCGGGATGTGCTGGAGTGTATTAATTATATGGATAATTCAGACGATTGTATTTTTGATAATCAGTTTCTGGCTCAGATTTTTTATAAGGGGTATGAAGTTGCCGAAATAACTTGTCCTACAAAGTATTTTGAGAATGCCTCTTCAATTAATTTCATGTGAAATACGGGCTGGGAGTTCTCAGCGTGTCTTTTCAGTATTTTCTGGATAAGAATAAAATTCTTAAGTCAATGCTATTCCGATGATAACGACCAGTGAACGCAACAATTCCAGGACATTTATTTGTATCGGAATATTTGCCGGAGTAAATTTTTTATTTGCTGTTAAATACCTGGAGCGGCTTACACCCTTCTATCTGCCGGCAGCTATACTCATGGCTCTGTTTTATATACCGGTATGGCGGTTCAGATATCAGCTTCAGCCATACAGGCAACTAATAAATATTGCCGGCTGGATGCTAATAGCCACCTATATTGCAGGAAGCGCTTATCTTTTTGGCAAAATTTCCCAGGAATCATTGGGTGTTGATCGCTGGAGTGTAATAAGCTCCTTATTGGGATAATTATTTTAAGGGCAAATATACCTATCTGGCTACTTCACATATGGGGAATTATCCTGGTCCTATGCCTTTTTATTATATTCTGGCTCTGCCGTTTTATCTGACCGGAGAGTTGGGGTATTTTTCGCTGCTTGGCATTTTTCCGTTTTTATTGTTGCTGCGCAGTACAAAAACGCCAGTTGTGCTTCAGACTGTCTATATCGTCTGGCTGCTGTCTTCCTTCTTTTTCCTCTGGGAAGTGCTGTGTCGAAGCAATGTGTTTTTGAATGGCAGTCTGGTGCTGATATCTATCGTGTATCTTTTTTACAGTATAGAAAACAAAAAAGCTATTCTCTGGAACGGCGTCTTTATAGGTCTTATGCTTTCCACGAGAAATGTATTTGTTATAGCTTATGCAATTGCATTTTTGTATATACTCCGGCATACTCTGCTGTCTCTGGTGCAGCTCTTTTATATAGGGATAGTAACAGTACTGGTATTTGCTTTGACCTACGTGCCATTTGTATACGGGCATTGGGAAGAGTTCCTGCAGATGAATCCTTTTATTATTCAATCTGATTACCTCATGCCTGCCTGGCTAAGCGTTTCCTGTGTGACTCTCTCGCTGTTTTCCTTTTTTCTTCTCAAAAGGAAAAGCGATGTATATTTCTACAGTGGCGTCAGCCTGTTTCTTACCATCTCGGTCTACTTTGTTTACCATGTGCTTACCCCGGGCTTTGTGGAAGCGTATTTCAATAGTAGTGTGGATGTTTCCTATTTTATAATGAGTATACCGTTTTGTATGTATTACCTCTTTGAGAAAGAAAGCCGGGTGCCGAATCCGGAGAGATCCCCCTGCTTAGTGTTCTGATACATTCAGCATACCAATGATTATCCGATAACCGATAAGATCCGGAGTAACCTTGTCCGGGAATTTTTAAAGCTCTCCGATATCTTCATGCCACAAGTGGGGATGCTCTCTGATAAACCTTTCCATCATACGGATACATTCCGGAAGGTTCAGATCTATTACTTCCACTCCATGTGCCTCCATAAACTCACGGGCGCCGGCAAAAGTATGGCTTTCTCCAACGATTACTTTTGGAATTTTGAATTGTACAATGGTGCCAGCACACATATAGCAGGGCATGAGAGTGGAATATATAACAGTATCTTTGTAGCTGCCCAGCCTTCCGGCATTAAAAAGACAATCCATTTCACCATGTAAAATAGGATTGCCTTCCTGTACGCGTTTGTTATGACCCCGGGCCACCACCTCGCCGTTTTTAATCAATACGGAACCGATTGGTATACCGCCTTCTGACAATCCGGTCAGTGCCTCTTCAATTGCCAGTTGCATAAATTGATCCATACGCTTTTCTTTTCCGGGATAAAATAGCAATAATTTTTGAGGTGGCCCGGAGTTTTCTGTCTTTTTACAGATTTAATTACGATTCATCCGGTTTACGATAATTACCATGCTCTATATTGTCTTTCAGTTTTAACCCGGCCCAGATAAAATATCCTCCTATTGAGAATATTATGGCCATTACACTCACAAATAAACCCATATCACCTCCTTGCTTTACTTCTATTCATAACAACAGTTTGGTAAAGGAAATTTTCTTTTATATCGATTTTTTTCCCACTTTCTTCCACTTTTGTCATTTCTTTTCTTTAGTTTTTTTGTTTTTTTATTTAAAACATTGATATATAGCGTGTTTTTTTATTATTTCTCTGTGTTAATTCCTGAGTTTTATAAAAACAGCGGTTGGTTGTGGAAAACTTTTAGATAAGCCTGCGGATTCATAATAGTCAGTATTTATGCGGTACTTTAAGGAGATAGGTGAAACAATTTATTCGATCTTTCGTTTCAGAAGTGGTACTTGTGGTTGAAAGTGGGAAAAAGTGGTTGAAATTAGAAATTTTCTTTCTATATTTGTTTCAGGGTGAAATGTATGGTATAGGCAAATGGCTAGGTTATCAGGAGAATATGAAGGTAAACTGGATGCGAAGGGCAGGATTGTGCTTCCTGCGCGGCTCAAGTCCGGTTTGTCTGAATCAAATGGTAATGCCCTTATGATCAGCAGAGGAGTAGAGCCTTGTCTGGTTGTCTATCCGATGATTGAGTACAATAAGATATACTCACGGGTCTCGGGAATGAATGAATTTAATCAGGAACACAGATTGCTGCAGCGGACTTTCTTTAGCCGGTTTAGCGAAGTGGAGCTTGACAGCAACGGCCGGTTTCTGATTCCTAAAATAATGCTCAATTACGCCGGACTGGAAAAAGATGTGGTATTTGTGGGGCTTGGAAATCGAATGGAGATGTGGAGTCCGGAACGCTACGAAGAATTCCTGATCAAAGACCAGGATCAATACGCTCAGCTTGCAGAAAAATACTTAGGAGATAATCCGGAAAACTAAAACTTAAATTCAGGGAATGTATCACGTTCCGGTTCTATTAAATGAATGTCTTGACGGGTTGAATATACAGCCGGACGGGATATACGTTGATGTCACCTTTGGCGGTGGCGGTCACAGCAGAGCTATTGCCGGCCGTCTGAAAGAAGGGCATCTGTATGGTTTCGATCAGGATGAAGATGCAAAAGCCAATGCTGATCAGATTGATAATCGTTCTTTTACATTCGTTGAAGCTAATTTTCGCTATCTGAAGCAGTTTCTGAAAATGCACGGAGTATCGCAGGTTGATGGGATACTGGCGGATCTCGGAGTTTCGTCACATCAGATCAATACGCCGGAAAGAGGGTTTTCAACCCGTTTTGAGGCAAAGCTGGATATGCGTATGGATCAGGCAACCGACAGGACGGCTGAAATGATCGTAAATCAATATCCGGAGGCGGAATTGCACAAGATTCTGGGCATTTACGGGGAAATAAAAAATGCACGCTCTCTGGCCAGAGCGATTGTTCAGGCCAGGATCAATAAAAAGCTGGTTACCACCACCGATCTGATCCATGCTATGCAGGGACTGATGCCCAGAGGCAAAGAGTTTAAATATCAGGCGCAGGTCTTTCAGGCATTACGGATTGAGGTTAATGATGAGCTAAAGGCGCTCGAAGATCTGCTGACTCAGTCGGCCGAGGTGCTGAAGCCGGGAGGGCGTCTTGTGGTAATGAGCTATCATTCGCTTGAAGACAGGCTGGTTAAGAATTTTATAAATAAGGGAAAGTTTTACGGGGAAGCTGAAAAGGATATATACGGGAACGTGGAGAAACCTTTTGAAGCGCTGACCAGGAAGCC
The DNA here is from genome assembly GCA_023458555.1 of Bacteroidota bacterium. Taxonomy (GTDB): domain Bacteria; phylum Bacteroidota; class Bacteroidia; order Cytophagales; family Cytophagaceae; genus SpSt-227. The sequence goes on from JAEWYS010000012.1 coordinate 14,394, forward strand.
AATAGAAGCAGGGGAGAAAGAATTAAACGAAAATCCGCGTTCACGTAGCGCCAGGTTGCGGATCGCTGTCAAAAAATAATCTGGGAAATGGGAAACACATTCAGGAAACCGGAAAAAGAAAAAAAGGCTTTTTTCCCCTTTGTAGAAGATTTGCTAAGGGCGGGAAAAGTATTTGATGAAGGATTGCCCGTAAAGCTCCTTCCTAAAATTATTTTTCTTGCTGCGATTCTTATTTTCTATATAGGCAATACGCATTATGCGGAAAGAACGATACGAAAAATCGAAAAACTGAAAGCCCGGGTTGATGATCTCAGAGCAGACTATACGACGCTGAAAGCAGAAGTAATGTATTCGAGCAAGCAGTCGGAAGTAGCTCGCAGAGTTGCAGCTATGGGGCTGGAAGAAAGTATGCAGGCACCATATAAAATATCTGTGCAAAAGGATGAATATTAAGAAGTCCATAGTGCTTCGCGCCAGACTGGCATTTTTATTCGTTTTTCTCTTTGCGATAGCGGTGGGACTAAAAATTGTTGCCATTCAGACGATTCAGGGAGAAAAATGGAGAAAAATTGCTCAGGAAAATCTGTTGCAGTACCGCAAGGTAAAAGCAACCAGAGGCAATATATATTCAGACAATGGAAGTCTTCTGGCTACCTCATTACCCTTTTATAAGCTGGCGATTGATCCTCAGATTCCCGACAAGGATGTATTTGAGGAAGGAATTGACTCGCTGAGCATATTGCTTGCCAGACATTTTAAGGATAAAACCTGGATTGAGTACAAAAGAAAAATCAATGATGCCAGAAAGCAAAAGAAGCAATATCTGGTGCTTAGCAGGAATCTGATAAATTATCATACTAAAAAGCAGATGTCCGAATGGCCTATATTCAGAGAAGGGCGACTGAAAGGCGGGGTGATTTTTGAAAAAGTGGATCAGCGGTTCAAGCCTTTTTCAGGACTGGCCTATCGTACTATTGGCTTTGTAAATGAGGATAATAAAGGAGCCGGATTGGAGTTTAGTTTTAATTCTCATCTGGCTGGTATGGATGGGGAAGCCTTGTTCCGGAAAATTGCGGGAGGTTCCTGGAAGCCTATGAATGATAATTCGGAGATCAATCCTAAGGAAGGCCTGGATATAGTGACTACGATTGATGTGAATATACAGGATGTGGCAGAAGCTTCTCTGGAAAGACACCTCCGTAAGCATGATGCGGACTATGGGTGTCTGGTGCTTATGGAAGTTCAGACCGGACATATCAAGGCAATGGTTAATCTCAGCAAATTGCGCAACGGAAATTATGCGGAGATATATAATTATGCAGTAGGAAATCAGGGACTGATTGAGCCGGGATCTACCTTCAAGCTGGCCTCTGTGATGGCTTTGTTTGAGGATTCCAAGATCCAGCCTGCTGATTCGGTTGATACCGGAGTGGGCGAATACGAGTTTTATGATCGTATCATGACGGATACCAAGCCAGGTGGGTATGGAAAAGTAACGGTAGCAGAGTCTTTTGAAAAGTCCTCAAATATCGGTATTTCAAAGCTGGTCAACGAACATTTCGGACTGGAGCCAAAGCGCTTTTATGAGTACCTGGAGGGGTTCGGACTGACCAGGCCAATAGGTTTTCAGATGAGCGGAGAAGCGATACCTTATATTAAGACATCAATGGATAAAAGCTGGAGCGGTATCTCGCTGCCCTGGATGTCTATCGGGTATGAGCTTAAGCTCTCACCATTACATATTCTTACTTTTTACAATGGAGTGGCCAACGGCGGTAAGATGATTAAGCCGGTCATAGTAAAAGAAGTACGGAGAGCTGACAAGACAAAGGAACGGTATAAGATTGAAGTCATCAGAGAGCGTTTGTGCTCAGACCGGACTCTTTCGTATGTACGCTCAATGCTGGAAGGTGTAGTAGAAAACGGAACTGCCAGAAATATCAGCAATACAGCCTATAAGATTGCAGGAAAAACAGGAACGGCTCAGAAAGTTATAAATGGAAAATATACCAAGAGCTATTATGCTTCTTTTGCCGGATACTTTCCTGCTGATCAGCCTAAGTACAGCTGTATTGTTGTGATTGACAATCCTAAAGGGTACAACCGCTATGGAAGCGATGTGGCTGCTCCCGTGTTTAAGGAAGTCGCGGATAAGGTTTTTTCAGCTGATTTGGATTTACATAGTCCGATTCTGGCTTCAGCAAACAATGTGGCGGATGGTGTGTTTCCCGTCATTAAAGCCGGTATGCTTGATGATATGCGGTTGGTGTGCAATGAAATAGGAATCAGTAACCACGGGGAAAAGTTAAACGGAGATGAGTGGGCGGTAGCTCAGGTAAACAACAATTCGGTTTCCTGGAAAGAACGCAAACTGAATGTTGGTCTTGTTCCGGATGTAAAAGGGATGACATTAAGAGATGCTATTTATATTCTGGAAAATTCAGGCTTTCGGGTCAGGCATGAAGGGCATGGCAGAGTCGTACATCAGTCAGTGGCTGCCGGCGGCAAAATCAATAAAGGTGAAATTATTTATCTGACACTGGATTAATGAAGCTGTTAAAAGACATATTGTATAAAATCTCTCTGAGAGCGGTTTCCGGCGGCACGGATCTGCCCGTTGCCTCCATACAGTTCGACTCCCGTAAAGTAGAAGAGGGATGTTTGTTTGTGGCAGTCAGAGGAGTGCAGGCCGACGGACATCAGTTTATAGATAAAGCAATTGCTTCCGGAGCCACAGCAATCATGTGCGAGATCCTGCCTGATGTATTCACGGAAGGTATTACCTATATTGAAGTCGCGGATACCGGACTGGCAATGGGTATTGCGGCTGCAAACTTTTATGAAAACCCTTCTGCGAAGCTAAAGCTGGTAGGTGTTACCGGAACGAATGGCAAGACTACCTGTGTCACTCTTCTGTTCAATCTTTTCAGAGCGCTGGGTTACAATACTGGTTTGCTGTCAACTGTAGAGAATAAAATCAATGATCAGATCATACCGGCTACGCACACTACTCCGGATGCAGTGAGTCTGAACGCTCTGCTCAGAAATATGCTGGAGCAGGGATGTACACATTGTTTTATGGAGGTAAGCTCGCACGCTGTAGTACAGCAGCGGATTGCCGGTTTGCAGTTTGCCGGAGCTGTATTTACGAATATTACACACGATCACCTGGACTATCATGGTACGTTTGACGAGTATATCCGGGCAAAAAAGATGTTTTTTGATGGCTTGTCTTCCAAAGCATTTGCATTGAGCAATGCGGATGATAAGCGTGGTACAGTCATGTTGCAGAATACTGCAGCAGCGAGAAACTACTTTAGCCTTAAAACCATAACGGAGTTTAAAGCCCGGATGCTGACAAACAGCTTTCAGGGTATTGAGCTGGATATTGAAGGGAGGGATGTGTGGTTCAGGCTAACCGGTAGCTTTAATGCCTACAATCTGATGGCGGTATATGGAGCAGCGGTATTGCTTGGAGAAGACAGAGAAGTGGTGCTTACTGCGCTTTCCAGCCTTGATGGAGCACGGGGGCGCTTTGATCAGGTTGTTTCCCCGTCAGGTATTACAGCCATTATTGATTATGCACATACGCCTGATGCCCTGGAAAATGTGCTCAATACAATAGCAGATATACGGAATGGTAACGAACAGCTGATCACTGTAGTGGGATGTGGCGGAAACAGGGATGCGGCCAAGCGCCCGCTGATGGGAGGCATAGCGGCAAGATTAAGTGATAAGGTATTGCTTACATCCGACAATCCGCGGAATGAAGATCCTCAGGATATCCTTGCTCAGATGAAGGAAGGGATCTCTGTCAGCGAACAGAAAAAAGCGCTTACCATTGCAGATCGTAAAGAAGCTATTCGTACCGCGGTCATGCTGGCTCAAAAAGGCGATATCATTCTGATTGCCGGTAAAGGCCATGAAACCTATCAGGAAATTCAGGGAATTAAGCATCCCTTTGATGATAAAAAAATTGTTTTGGAACTATTTAATGCTCAGGAGAAATAACCATGAGATCAGATAAAAGAAAGAGATTAAATCTGGGTTTGTTGGTCGATAAACCTTTTCCGCATCCGACACAAAAAGACAGCAAAGGCATTATAAGCCTGAGTTTCGAACTCACCGATGCGGTATATGAAATATACTGCTCGTTGCTTACCGGGAAAGATTCCCGTCTGGGGGATCGGGCGCTGACGGCTTCCCACCGGATCCGGAAAAGACTGGAAACAGCTTTCGTGACCAAAATAAAAGCAGAGTATCAGGAAAGCATGGAGCTGGCTATGGATGCAGTGGTGGAAACACGTTTCTGGCTTAAGGAAATTCAGATGCGCTATGATGCAAGCGATTGTTGTGATGAAGCAGCTGAAAGAGCGAATGAGCTGATCGCAGTGCTCAGCTACATTTCCGAAAGCATTACCAAAAAGACCAAAGTGGATTACGTTACTTTAAACTAGGTTAGCAATGCTATATTACCTGTTTGAATTTCTTGAAGATAAGTTTGACCTGATCGGGGCGGGGGTATTTCAGTACATCTCTTTCAGAGCCGGTGCCGCAATGATCTTGTCATTGCTGATAGCGCTGATCTATGGCAAAAAGATGATCCGTTTTCTGCGGGTAAAGCAGATCGGAGAGTCTGTGCGTGATCTGGGGCTCGAAGGGCAGATGCAGAAAAAGGGAACACCGACCATGGGCGGACTGCTTATTATTCTGTGTGTGCTTCTTCCGACTGTATTGCTGGCTCAGATACATAATGTATATATTCTGCTGATGCTCCTTTCAACCATATGGCTTGGAATGATCGGTTTTCTGGATGATTATATCAAAGTCTTCAGAAAGAACAAGGAAGGACTGGCTGGTCGTTTCAAAATTGTCGGGCAAATCGGACTCGGACTGATTGTAGGTCTCGTTCTGTATTTCAATGATGATGTACGGATCAGGGAGTATCTGGAGCCATCTACAGAGACTGCGACTGAAATTTCTGTCTCCACGGAATATGTGGATACTCAGTCGTTAAAGACAACGATCCCTTTTTTCAAAGGCAATGAGCTGGATTATGAAAATCTGTTCGGTTTTGCCGGAGAAGACTGGGTATGGATACCTTACGTGCTCCTTGTTATTCTGGTGATTACGGCAGTTTCTAACGGCGCAAACATGACGGATGGCCTGGACGGTCTGGCAGCCGGTGTTTCCGCGATTATAGTCTTTACGCTTGCTGTATTTACCTATGTTTCCGGTAACGCGGTCTTTGCCAAGTATCTCAATATTATGTTTATTCCTGACTCCGGAGAGCTGGTTATATTCTGTGCAGCCTTGCTGGGAGCCTGTATCGGCTTCCTGTGGTTCAACTCTTTTCCTGCTCAGGTTTTTATGGGAGATACAGGTAGTCTGACTCTCGGAGGGCTGATTGCCGTACTTTCCCTTACTATTCGCAAGGAGTTGCTTATTCCTGTTCTGTGCGGAATATTTCTGATCGAGAATCTCTCCGTCATGCTGCAGGTTTTTTATTTCAAATATACCAAACGAAAATACGGAGAAGGCCGCAGAATATTTAAGATGGCGCCTCTGCATCATCATTATCAGAAATCGGGCTTTTCTGAAGTAAAGATCGTTTCCAGATTCTGGATAGTCGGGATATTGCTGGCTTTGTTTACACTGGCTACATTAAAACTTCGATAATAACGAAATAATGGGTAAACGCATAACCATACTCGGAGCTGCCGAAAGCGGAACAGGAGCCGCTATGCTTGCGCATAGCAGGGGAGAGGATGTTTTTGTATCCGATTATGGAACTATTGCCCCCAACTATGAAAAAGAATTACTTAATCTATCTGTACAATTTGAACAAGGAGGGCATAATGAAAATCATATTCTAAATTCTGAACTGATTATTAAAAGTCCCGGGATTTCTGAAAGTACGCCGATTATGAAAAAGATACGGCAGGCAGGAATCCCGGTTGTTTCAGAAATTGAATATGCCGCTCAGTACTCCAGAGCCAGATTTATTGCTATAACCGGAAGTAACGGCAAGACGACCACAACACTGCTAACCTGGCATTTGCTGAAAAAGCTCGGCCTTAATGTCGGATTGGCAGGCAATATCGGTGACAGCCTTGCCCGACAGGTTATAGAAGACAAATACGATTATTATGTACTGGAGCTTAGCAGCTTTCAGCTGGATGATATGGCTGATTTTAGAGCAGATATTGCTGTATTACTGAATATTACTCCGGATCATCTGGACAGATACGATTACAAATTCGAAAATTACATTTATTCGAAGTTTCGTATTACCAATAATATGGCCAGCGGCAATTACTTTATCTACAATGCGGACGATAAGGTGATCGAAAAGTATTTAGGTAAAGTGCATGCTACTGCTGTTGGACTTTCTCTTTCTCAACAGAAACGCTTTGGTGCATTTGTCCGGAACGATAAGTTGTCTTTCGCTCTGAACCACAGCTTTGAAATTCCGGTGACATCTGTTCCGGTCAGAGGTAAGCACAATCAGATCAATGCGATGGCAGCGATCTCTGTGGCTTCCTTGCTTGGGTTTGATGAAAGCAGATTTGAAGAAGCCATGTCTGATTTTGAGAATGCTCCGCACAGGCTGGAATTTTCAGGTATGTTACATGGAGTAGAATATATCAATGACTCCAAAGCAACCAATGTGGATGCTGTCTGGTATGCGCTGGATAGCTGTATCAGGCCGGTAGTCTGGATAGCCGGGGGAATTGATAAAGGGAATGAATATTCCGTATTGCAGGAACTGGTAAAAGCAAAAGTAAAGGCATTGATATGTCTTGGTCTGGATAATACACCTTTGCATGAAGCTTTTGAAGGACTAGTTTCAACGATTGCTGATGCTACAAGTATGGAGCAGGCTTTAAAACTGGCAACCGATTATGCAGAGTCGGGAGATATGGTATTGCTTTCACCGGCATGTGCCAGCTTTGACTTATTCAAAAACTACATAGATCGGGGCGATCAGTTTAAATCCGTTGTCAATCGATTAATTAAAGAAACAAACGATACTACCCTATGAATGCTTTGAAGATTTGGGGAGCTAAAAACCTGCAGGGAGATCCGGTGATCTGGGCGATCATATTCGCTTTTTCCCTGTTAAGTATCGCGGTGGTGTACAGCGCTATCGGTTCACTGGCGTATAAGATGATGGCCGGTGATACAGAGTACTACCTTATGAAGCACTCCATGCTGGTATTTCTCAGTCTTACCATGATGTGGCTGGCTCACAAGATCGATTATCGCTATTACTCGCGAATCAGTCAGTTTGCCCTGTTTATTTCTATTCCGTTGTTGGTATATACCTATTACAACGGAGTTCAGATGAACGATGCCAACCGCTGGATTACAATTCCGATTATCGGGCAGTCATTCCAGCCTTCGGATTTTGCCAAGCTGGCGCTGATTACCAATCTTGCCAGTATGCTTGCCAAAAGGCAAAACAATATTGATGATTTTAAGGAATCTTTTATACCAGTCGTGTTATGGTGCGGAATTATTTGCGGTCTGATTGCGCTTGCAAACTTTTCGACTGCTGTGATTCTCTTCAGCACATGTATGCTGTTGATGTTTATTGGGAGAGTACCTGTCAAATACCTGATGATGCTGGTATTGGTCGGTGTTCTTGCAGGTGGGTTGGGATTGATGTTCGGACAGCGTCTGGAAACAACGATAAGCCGTTTTGAAAGCTTCTTTATCAGCGAAGAGATCCCTTTTCAGGCAGAGCAGTCCTATATCGCCATAGCAACCGGAGGGGTGTTGGGAAAAGGTCCTGGTAATAGTGACCAGCGTAATTTTCTGCCTCATTCATACTCCGATTTTATTTATTCCATAATTATTGAAGAGTATGGCATAATCGGTGGTCTGGCAGTGCTGTTTTTGTATCTGGCGCTGTTGTATCGGGGAGTAGTTACAACAGCGAGAAGCGATCGGGCCTTTGGAGGGCTGCTGTCAGCCGGGCTTACCTTTAGTCTTGTACTTCAGGCAATGATCAATATGGGAGTAGCAGTCGGTCTGGGACCGATTACCGGACAGCCGTTGCCATTGCTTAGCATGGGAGGTACTTCGCTGCTGTTTACCGGGATTTCGCTGGGTATCATATTAAGTGTAAGCAGAGGGGAAGTCTCTGAAAATTATAATGCTCCTAAACAATCATAAAGGATGGCAGAAAGCAATCAATACAAGGTGGTAATAAGCGGTGGCGGGACCGGAGGTCATATATATCCGGCCATTGCCATCGCCAATGCATTGAAAGAACTGATGCCCGGTACGGAAATTCTTTTTGTTGGCGCACAGGGACGCATGGAGATGGAGAAAGTTCCGGCAGCCGGATATAAAATAGAAGGCTTGTGGATCAGTGGTATTCAACGAAGACTGACAATGGATAATTTGCTTTTTCCGGTTAAAGTGCTGAGCAGCTACCGGAGAGCAAAGCAGCTTATCAGGGAGTTTAAGCCGGATATAGCCATAGGAGTAGGCGGGTATGCCAGTTTTCCTTTATTGTTCGCAGCCTCCCGTATGGGAATCCCCACGCTGATCCAGGAGCAGAATGGATATGCAGGAGTAGCCAATAAGTTTCTGGCTTCAAAAGCGGAGAAAATATGCGTTGCTTATGAAGGAATGGAAAAGTTTTTTCCTGCCGATAAGCTCGTTCTTACCGGCAATCCGGTGAGGAAAGACATTGTTTCAGTTGATGCCAGAAGGCAGCAGGCATACGAGCACTTTGGGCTGGATGCACAGAAGAAGACCCTGCTGGTGATCGGAGGAAGTCTTGGTGCACGAACAATCAACGAAAGCATTGATCAGGGACTTGAACGTATCGAGCAGGAAAATATACAGGTATTGTGGCAGACAGGGAAATGGTATATAAATCAGGCCAGAAAAAGAGCAGAAGCCTTTAAGAATGTCAATGTCTTCGATTTTATCTATGAAATGGACCTGGCATATGCTGCTGCTGATATTGTAATTTCCAGAGCAGGTGCTCTGTCTATATCAGAGCTTTCACTGGTCGGGAAGCCAGCCATTTTGGTGCCATCACCAAATGTGGCCGAAGATCATCAGACCAAAAATGCCATGGCTCTGGTGCAAAAGGAGGCTGCGATTCTTGTAAAAGACGAAGCTGCGAGAGAACATCTGATAGAAGGAGCTATGACATTGCTTAATGATGCGAAGCAGCAGGAACGTTTGGGAAAAAATATCCGAACATTAGGTCGTCCGGATGCAGCTATGGAAATAGCCGGGCTGGTTCAGGAAACGATCCGGAATAAAAAGAAATAACAATTGAGATAAAGATATAGGTATTAAAAGAATGATAACCAACTACCAGAATATTTACCTGATTGGCATAGGAGGGATAGGTATGAGCGCACTAGCCCGCTGGTTTAACAGCCAGGGGTTTGTGGTGGGTGGTTATGATCTTACCTCGTCGTCTCTTACTGCTCAGCTGGAAGCAGAGGGTATTGAGATCCATTATGAAGATTTGGGAGAAAATATCCCGGAGATATTTAAAGACTCACGGACCCTGGTGATTTATACGCCGGCTGTGCCGCAGTCTCACGGAGAGCTCACCTATTTCAGGTCTGCAAACTATGACGTGCGTAAGCGCTCTGAAGTGCTTGGTATGCTTACACGGTCGTTTTATACAATAGCAGTGTCCGGTACACATGGCAAGACCACTACCTCATCTATGGTGGCCCACATTCTGAAAGAATCCGGAAAGAATGTGTTTGCTTTTATCGGTGGTATTGCCAGAAATTATGAATCCAATCTTCTGCTCGGAGACTCCGCTCTCGGCGATGCAATTATGGTAGTGGAGGCAGATGAATATGACCGTTCTTTTTTGCAGCTGTATCCGAATACGGCAATCATTACCAGCATGGATGCTGATCATCTTGATATTTATGGTGATGACAGTAAGGTTATAGACTCGTTTAATGCATTTGCAGCGCAGGTGGCTTCTGACGGTTGTATTATCTGCCGGGAAGGCTTGCCTTTGAAGAATGATAACTTCGGTCGAAGAATGATGAGTTTCGGACAAGGAAACAGCTCTTTGCAAATAGCTAATATCAGGATCAGGGACGGCGCTTTTGAGTTTGATATAGAAGGTGCCGAAACTGCGAAAGGTTTCAGAATACATCTGCCCGGAAGACACAATGTATACAATGCGGTGGCTGCATTTGCTGCTGCACGTGAAGCAGGGGTCGGGGTCATTGATATAAAGAAAGCACTTCATTCATTCAAAGGAGTTAAAAGGCGCTTCGAAACGATTTATTCGGATGAGAGTCTGGTATATATTGATGATTATGCACATCATCCTGCAGAGATTGAAGCCACGTTGAGCGCTGCCAGAGAGTTGTATCAGGGAAGAAAAATTACAGTTGTATTTCAGCCTCATCTGTTTTCAAGAACAAGAGATTTTATGGATGAATTTGCCGGAAGTCTTTCAATCGCTGATGAAGTCCTCTTGCTACCGATTTATCCAGCCAGAGAGCTGCCGCTTGAAGGCATTACTTCTGAGGTGTTGCTCGAAAAGCTCGCAGTAGAAAGTAAGAGCGTTATTGGTAAAGACCAGCTGATTGACAAAATAAGAGTTCTTGAAACAGATATACTGATTACCATGGGAGCAGGTGATATTGATCGTTTTGTGGAACCGATAAAAAAAGTAGTTAGTCATGAAAAGATGGTTTAAAGACAGCCGTATAAAAAGATATGCAGTCATGTCTTCCATTCTGGCAGGCATAGTACTGTTGATGGGGTTTGTGTCCGGTGAGCAGTCAGACAAAACCATAAAAGATATCTATGTGCATGTCGACTATCAGCATGATAATTACTTTGTTGGGAAGTCTGACGTTCTTAACCTGATCACTCTGAGCGGTGCAGATGCGATTATTGGTCAATATGTGGATAACATAAGCCTTAAAGAGCTTGAAGTCCGTGTCAAATCCCATAATTTTGTAGAAGATGCGCAGATATATAAAGATCATAAGGGAAATCTTACGGTCAATGTAACGCAGTGTAAGCCAATAGCGAGAATTATTGATCCCAAAGGTCCTAATGCTTATATTGGAGAGAATGGCAACAGCTTACCTTCGTCCGCAAAGTTTACGGCAAGAGTCATGCTTATTGACGGTCCGTATGCGGAGAAACTGAAAAGCACGGAGTTCCTGCAATCAGATAAGGGGAAAGCGTATTTTGACCTGATTAGCTATATCTCAATGGATCGTTTCTGGAAAGCACAGATAGCCCAGATGACCATTGAAAGAGATGGAGAGATTGTGTTTTACACGCAGATTGGCGATCAGAAAATTGAATTTGGAAAACCAGATGATATTGAGGAAAAATTCCGGAAGCTGAAAATCTTTTACAAGCGGATTTACCCTTTTAAGGGATATAATCATTACAAAAGAGTCAGTCTGAAATTTAAGAATCAGATCGTTTGCGAATAAAATATTTTTGTAAAATATGCAGAAAGATAAACTTGTAGTTGGCCTGGATATTGGAACCACAAAAATAGTGGCGATGGTAGGCCGTCAGAATGAATATGGCAAGCTTGAAATCCTGGGAATGGGCAGAGCTGTTTCCGAAGGGGTGATCAGAGGTATGGTAACCAATATCAATACCACGGTAAATGCCATCACAAAGGCGGTCAGAGATGCGGAAGATCAGGCAGGTATTAATATCAAAGTTGTTAACGTTGGTATAGCCGGACAGCATATTAAAAGCTCTATGCATCATGGCAGCATCACCCGAAATTCTTCGGACGAAGAAATTACCGTTGATGATGTGAAGCGTCTGAATGCTGATATGTACAAAACCGTCATGCCGTTTGGCAGCGAAATAATACATGTGATGCCTCAGGATTATATTGTTGATTATGAGCCTGGCATAAAGGATCCTGTTGGTATGCTTGGGGTTCGTCTGGAGGCTGATTTTCATGTTATTACTGCACAGACCAATGCGATCAACAACATCAACAAATGTGTGCTTAAAGCCGGACTCGAGATTGAAAGTCTGGTCCTGGAACCACTGGCTTCAGCCATATCTGTATTGAGTGAAGAAGAGAAAGAAGCGGGGGTTGTTCTCGTCGATATAGGAGGTGGTACCACCGATATTGCAATTTTTCAGGATAATATCATTCGTCATACGGCAGTCATTCCTTTCGGGGGAAATATTATTACACAGGATATTAAGCAGGGTTGTAATGTTATGGTGAAACAGGCAGAGCTTTTGAAGACAAAGTTTGGTAAAGCCTTTGCCGAGGAAGCCAGTCCGAATGAAATGATTTCTATTCCCGGGCTTCATAACAGGCCGCCTAAAGAAATATCTGTCAAAAATCTGTCGCATATCATTCAGGCCAGAATGGAAGAGATTATTGAGCTGGTACATGCCGAGATCATCTATTCGGGCTTTGAAGACCGCCTGGGTGGAGGTATTGTACTTACCGGTGGCGGAGCGCAGTTGCAGAGTTTGCAGCAATTATTTGAATATATGACCGGAAAGCCGGTGCGTATTGGCCATCCTAATCAGCATCTGGGAAAGAGCAAGATAGAGGTTGTAAAGAGCCCTATGTATTCTACGGCCGTGGGACTTGTCCTTACCGGATACAGTTCGATTGATGAAAGAGAAAACAGATATTCCGAATATTATCCCGGCGCAACGGGAGCATCCAGAAGTTCGAAGAAAGACTCCGGGGGGCAGATTCTGAAAAAAATGACTGACCGGATCAAAGGACTACTAATTGATGATCTGGATGATAAAAGCAATTATTGATAAAAGTAAAGCGATCCTAACTTAGATTAAACAAAACTCTTTACCGTTAACAGAAAATTTTAAGCCTATGTCTACACCATATAAATTTGATCTTCCCGCTCATCACAAATCCATTATAAAGGTAGTTGGAGTCGGGGGTGGTGGCAGCAATGCGGTCAACCATATGTACAATCAGGGCATCAAAGATGTGGAGTTTGTGGTATGTAACACAGATGTACAGGCTCTGAAAAGCAGTCCGGTTCCAACCAAATTGCAGATTGGCATAGGGTTGACTCAGGGATTGGGTTGCGGTGCGAATCCCGAAACCGGGCACAATGCGGCTATGGAAAGTAAGGAAGAGATAAGAGAGTTTTTCAGTGACGGAACAAAAATGGTCTTTATCACAGCAGGTATGGGAGGAGGAACCGGTACAGGTGCCGCTCCCGTGATTGCGAAGATAGCCAGAGAGCTGGATATTCTTACCGTAGGGATAGTAACATTACCCTTTGGATTTGAAGGTCGCAAGAAGCTTCAGGCTGCCAAAACCGGTATTGCCGAGCTAAAGCAGTTTTGTGATACCATCCTGGTTATTGTAAATGATAAGCTTTTTGATATCAACGATAATCTTACCATGCGTCAGGCATTTGAAATGGCTGACAATGTTCTTACTACAGCAGCAAAAAGTATTGCCGAAATCATTACAGTTACCAGCCACGTTAATGTAGACTTCGAAGATGTGAAGACGGTAATGAAAAACTCCGGAGCTGCGGTTATGGGATCAGCTGTTTCTAATGGTGAGACCAGAGCACGTAAAGCCGCTGAAGAAGCTATTTGCTCTCCGTTGCTTGACAATACGGATATTCATGGGGCTAAACGTATTTTGCTTTCTCTGGTATCAGGAGAGGATGCAGAACTTACGGTTAAGGAACTTAATGAAATTACTTCATATATTGAAGAAAAAGCCGGTGATGAGGCCGAAATGATCTGGGGGCAGGGTATTGATGCAAGCCTTGGTGGAAACATCCGGGTAACTATTATTGCTACTGGCTTTGATCATAATTACGAAAAAGCAGATACCGGCCGCAAAAAAATTTTTGATCTCGAAAGAGATCAGAAGCCGGTGGCTATGACTGAATCTGCGCAGGTAAAACCCGAAAGCCGTGAAATGTATGTGTATGGGAAACCGGCAGAGGAAAGCCGGCCCTCAGTACAACCGGAGCCTGAACGTTATGCGCCGAATAATCCGGCCCAGAATCAGTTTGAACAGCAGAATATAATATTCAGACCGGAACCTCAGCCGGAGAGGCCTGTTTATAACAGACCTTCTGAACAGACGTCATATACGCCTGAAAGCACTGCGATGAATGGTCTGCCATACGAGGATAGAAGTGAACGAAGCAAAGAACCGGAGGTAACTCAGGGACAGTTTGATTTTGTCAATGAAATGGAAGAAAAGAAGCGTATGTTACAGCAACAGGCAATGGAACGTATCAAGCGATTGAAAAACCTGAATACTCCTTTGGAAATTAATCCGGGTGATTTTAAAAATCAGCTGGAAGTGCCTGCTTATCTGAGACGCAAGGTCGACTTGCCCGATCAGCCACATTCTTCCGAGAAGAAAATCAGCCGTTTTAATCTCAACGATGATAATGAGATACTGGGCAACAATCGTTTTCTCCACGATAATGTTGACTAGTTAGATCAGGAATGGAAATTTCGGATATAGATAGGTTTGTTAGAAAGAAATCAGGTCTCTGACCTGATTTTCTATCAAGCCGTTCAGAAAATTATCACTGATCCTGTCGTCCAGCAGCAGCGTCTCGATCCTGGCAAGGCGTACTTTATTGGCAAGTACATGCATCCCGAGGTAATGAAGAATGTCTGTGAAATGACTCAGGGCCAGCGCGCCGCCCATTGCACCGGAACCGATCCCGACAAGCGCTCCCTTTTTCCCTGCAAAAGGGGAAGGGTAAGACATACCGTCAATAAACAGCTTCAAAACTCCGGGAAAAGAACCATTATATTCTGGTATTACAAATATAAACTTTTCCGAAATTCTCATTCTGGATATAAGCTCGTTAAACTCTTCATTCTTACCGGTATTTTGATACAGAGTGGTATGAAGGCTATTTTCCGGCAGCTCGGTCAGACTTATGATTTGACTTTCAACGTTTTTAGTGTCGAGCAGCATCTTATACAGACTGGCAATCTTAAAAGATCTTGAATTGATACGATTGGTTGCTGATAGTATGGTAATCATGAACTACTTGGACTAATGAATGGAATTGTTGATCAACAACAGGAATTTTCTTATATTTAGTTATACGTATGGGTAAAAAAAGAACAAAATCTGTACAATCCGGTACGTTTCCCGGTTTATGGTGGAAATCCGGAGCCAGCCTGTTTATTTTTTTGCTGTTATTTGCCTCATACAAAATTATTCTTGTTCCAAATATAGCTTTTCAGGCTGACAAACATCTCTATTTGGTAAAAAATCCTGTTTCTGTCCATGCTCTTGCTGATACATTAAAAAGTCACGGAGTGATTAAGAGTAGCCTGTTATTGAGATGTATGGCGGAGCTACGGGGTGTCAGCCAGATTAATAAGGGACTTTATACATTCAGGAAAAACTGGAATAATTTTAAAATCATTAGCGAGCTGTCCAGAGAGACTTCCCCTCATTATGTCCGGGTAGAGGTACCTTCGTATAAACTGAGAAAGAATGTGGTGGAAAAAGCTTGTCTTCATCTCAAAAAAGTAAATAAATCAGAGGTATGGTCTCTGCTTAGAGACCCGGTTTTTTTGGATAGTCTGGGTTATACGAAAGAAAATGTATTTTCCATCTTCCTCCCGGGCGTTTACTATTTGCCGGCTGATATAACTGCCAGAGAGCTTGTCGAAAATCTCCATCATCAATATCGATTCTTCTGGAATGAAGAACGGCAGGAGAAAGCGGATAAGCTGAAATTATCAAGGGAAGAGATTTCTGTTCTTGCTTCAATTGTATATTCTGAAACAAAAAACAGGAACGAAATGCCACTTGTCGCGGGAGTATATCTCAACCGGTTGGAGCAGAATATGCGCCTGCAATCTGATCCGACAGTCATTTATGCAGCTCATAAATTCGGAGCTAGGCGTGTGTATTTTAAAGACCGTAAGATTAATTCACCGTACAATACCTATCGTTATCATGGCTTGCCGCCCGGTCCCATCCACTGTACTCCGTCCTGGGCTATAGATGCTGTTTTGGAATATGAGGATCACAGCTATCTGTATTTTTGTGCGAAGGACGATTTGTCCGGGTGCCACTTATTTACCGAGACTTTCGAAGAACATAAGCTAAATGCTGATAAGTACCGGAAAGCCCTGGACCGGGCCGGAATTATGTAAAAGCACATATCAGCCAGGACTGGTCAATAATAATGAGCTTGTCAGATTCTGCAATTGGATATTATTAGTAGTATAGTATATATGAAGTAAGGGAGTATTAATGCTCTGTCACAGATTCCGAGCGGGAGTTTGCTATTGTGGGATCCCAGTTCAGAGGTATTAGTTTTTTTAGAAATGTATGATATACTTTAATGCCGTCTTCCAGGCTTTGCAGACTGATACGTTCGTTTTCTGCATGAATACTTTTTAGTTCGTCTTCAGTAAATACGGCAGGAAACAAACCGAATACCGGAATCCCTTTGTTGCGGAATATGTAATTGTCGGTAGTGGCCGGAAAAATGATTTCCAGGTTCAGACTGCTGGGAAAAACTTCCTGCAGAGACTGACAAAGCAGTGAATAATACTCGGGTACATGAGAGCGTGACCCAGTTATTTCTTGATGTTCAACACTGATTTTGATACGCCTGTCATTTAGCCTCCGTCTGATTTGCCGGATAAACTGCTTTGGTTCAGTTGTCGGGATAAGCCGGCAATCCAGTACAGCCTCTATATGCTGACTAATCTGATTATGATCGCCACTGGATGCATTCAGATTCGTGAGGGTGATGGTATTGGTGAAAAATGAAGAAATCATAGGGTCTTTTTTGATTTCTTTTTTTACAAATGGCTTAAAAGCGAAAAATGTAAAGTTTTTCAGCACAAAACCCTTGATCCCTTTTTCTTCTTTACCAAGCAGTTTCAATGATTTAACCGGAATACGGGACAGGATAATTTCCTGCTTGCCGGTCAGAAGCCGCTGAAGAGCAAAAATCATTTCCTTGGATGCATATTCCTTTGGCGGAACTGATCCGTGACCGGAACTTTCAAGGTCAAGCCGTAGCTTGAGTACTACTTTTGATTTTTCGGCAGTGGATGTGCCAAAAACAATCTTATCAGGATTGGAGCTGATCACTCCCCGGACACCACTGCCACCTTCACCAAGCATTAGCTTGATATTTAATTTATCAAGATGATTTTCTGCAATACGCATCGCCCCCCGGTGACCGCCATTTTCTTCATCGGAAACACATAAAATGCTAATATTAAACGGAAGCTCTTTTCCCTTAAGTAAAGGAAGTATTTGCTGTACAGCTGTGATTTGAGCAATTGCCATTCCTTTATTATCTATAGCTCCTCTGCCCCAGATGTATCCATCCTCGATAGCTCCCGAAAAGGGAGGATGTTGCCATAATGCGGAATCTCCGGAGTGTACTACATCCATATGATTCAGGAAAACGATGTTGGGTTTGCCGGAAGATACCGGGTAAATGGATGCTATAAAGTTATACGATTGATCAGCTGTATCCAGGATGCTGGTGTACAGACCCTGTGCTTCGCAATAGGCTCTCAGGTATTCACCGGCGCCTCTTTCATTATATTGCAGAGAAGGATATTGTATGTAAGCGCTGAGAGCGTATACATAATCAGGATGTACGATCTCCTGAGAACGGGAAATAATAGAACTGGTACATAAGAAAAATAAACAGATAAGGAACTTCATACCTTTCTTTAACAGACGATCCGTAATTTTATTTTGAAAGCTGAAGATAAATTCCGTTGGTCCACCCAAAACCATCCTGGGTCGGATATTCACCGCCTGCCGCTTTTATATCCGGAATTATGACATTGTACTTTTCCATCATCTTGCCGGAATGTTCAAAGACAGCTTTGTTTAAATATAGCCATCTTTGAGCAATTTTTTGGGCTGGTTTATGCAAATTATACTTAAAAAGTCCTGAAATAGCCATATACTGTAATGGAGGCCAGCCATTGGGAGCATCCCATTGCTGTGATGAATGAATCAGTGTGGTCAATAATCCGCCTCTGCTCAGAAAGTCCTTTTCCCAGATGGCGGAAATAGCTTTGGCATCTTTCTTATCTGCTATTTCAAAAAAAAGACAGAAAGCTGCCGCCATTGTCTTTGATGCGCTTCTTTTTCGCTTAATAAAATCATAATCTGTGTAATAGCCAGATTCCGGATTCCGGCAGTAGTTGATAATTGCTTTTTTGCGCCCGGAAGATACCCTGAGCATATATTCCAGAGAATCTTTAGCTCTATTTATTTTGTAGCATCTGGCGATTGTTTTTTCCAGATGATACAGGAGACAGTTTAGATCAACCGGGACAAATGCCGTAGTACGTATAGTAGCAAGGGCACTTGAATCTTCCAGCCAGCGGCTGCTGAAATCCCAGCCGGACTCGCAGGCTGCCCGGAGGTTTCTGTATAATTCGGTTGGATTATTGACGGTTGCTGATAATGTAACATCTTCTTTGTAGGACTCAGGACGGGGAGTTGCCAGGTCATCCCAGTATCGGTTAAGAATTATACCATTTCCCAGACGAACCACTCTTCGACGTGCAGTATAATCCTCGTCAAGACTGTCCTGCCCCTGCATCCAGAAAGTATACTCTTTCAGCAGATGGGGTAAGTATTGCCGGTAGACCTGGTCGCCTTTTTCCTGAGCAATAAGATCTACCATCAGAGAAAAAAAAGGCGGTTGTGATCTTGACAGATAATACGTACGGTTTCCGTTTGGTATATGTCCGTATACTTCAAGTAAATGGGCAAAATTGGAAAGCATGTTCTCTGCCAGTTCTGTGTAGCCGCTTCTGATAAGTCCCAGCATGGTAAAATAGCTGTCCCAATAATATATTTCTCTGAATCTTCCTCCGGGCACAATATAAGGATGGGGCAGAGGTATAAGGGAGGTAATACTAATAGTATCAGCAGGACGCTCAAGAGATTTCCATAATTGCGTCAGATGATTATCAATATCTTCCTCCGGGGTGTTTTCATCAGGGTGAAACCGGGAACTTTTTGGCAGGCTAAAGTTTTGGTAAATAAATTCTGCCAGAACGAAATTACTGTCATCATTGAGCTTTTCGTAGTCGTTCATAATGGCCTCAGCAGGTCGTAAGGGAATACAATCCGGAAAGATCTTGCTGTCTTCGAAAATATCAGAAAGTTGTACAGCAGGAAATAATTCTTTGTATGTTTCAATGACATCGATCTGGGCTGTAGACTTCATCATGCATGAAAGCAGCCAGACAATTAAAAATATCAGGGAATGTCTCACTCGATTAGTTGCTTTGTGTATCCTAATTATAACCGAAGGAGGTTTTGGGGGTTAAGGCAGTAAACGAATTTAATTTACTGCTTTAAATAAAAGAGGCTACTTATGAAGCAGCCTCTTTGTATAAAAGTAAGATATAACGTTCTCAAAGCTGAAGGGAAGGATTAATTATAATGCGAAAATGCCTGAATTCTCTACTCTTACAGGAGGGTATTTAGGGACTTATTCCCTGACCTTTTTTGAGACCGCTTCTTTTCGAGCTCCTGCAAAAGAAATAACTAATCTGATTATCCCAGTTGAGATTTTATATATTCTCTGTTGAGACGGGCTATATTGGCCTGAGTAATTTCTTTTGGACATTCTACAGAGCAGGCACCGGTGTTACTACAGGCACCAAAACCTTCTTCGTTCATTTGTGCTACCATTCTTTCAACACGTTCAGCCCTTTCAATCTGCCCTTGCGGAAGAAGAGCCAGCTGAGATATTTTAGCAGATACAAACAGCATCGCCGATGCATTCTTACAGGCAGCAACACAGGCTCCGCAGCCAATACAGGTAGCTGAGTCAAAAGCTTCGTCAGCATCCGGCTTAGCAATAGGAATAGCATTGGCATCTGGTACGCCGCCTGTACTTACCGATACATATCCACCAGCCTGCATGATTCTGTCAAAAGCAGTTCTGTCTACAACAAGATCTTTTATGACGGGAAAAGAAGCGGCTCTCCATGGTTCTACTGTAATTGTATCTCCATCTTTGAAGCTTCTCATGTGCAGCTGACAGGTCGTAATCCCTGTTTTGGGACCATGTGGGCGGCCATCGATATACATGCTGCACATCCCGCAGATACCTTCCCGGCAGTCATGATCAAAGGCAATAGGTTCTTCACCCCGCTTGATTAGCTTCTCATTCAGCACGTCAAACATTTCAAGAAATGACATATCCGGAGATACATCATTAACTTCGTAGCTAACCATTTTGCCTGACGATTTAGCATCTTTTTGTCTCCAGACTTTAACTGTAAGATTCATGCTGTATATGTTTTAGATATAAAACGATTCTTTAATTACTTTTTTTAAA
Organism: Bacteroidota bacterium; assembly: GCA_023458555.1. GTDB lineage: Bacteria > Bacteroidota > Bacteroidia > Cytophagales > Cytophagaceae > SpSt-227. The sequence continues at coordinate 34,745 of JAEWYS010000012.1, forward strand.
ATGTAATGCTGTCTTTGCAACAGCATTACTGTTATGTGTCTGATGGCAGGTAAAACCGGCTGGAAGTTCTTATTTGTAACTTCTTTGCGTAAGTTTTACGTTTTCAAACTTTAACTCTTCCTTATGCAGAACCTCCTGAACGTCCTCGCCTTTATATTCCCACGCTGCAACATAAGTGTAGTTTTCATCATCCCGTCTGGCTTCATTTTCAGTAGTCTGATATTCTTCTCTGAAGTGACCGCCGCAGGATTCGTTTCTGTTAAGAGCGTCATCAACCATCAGCTCGCCAAGTTCCAGGAAGTCGGCAACCCGGTTCGCACGTTCAAGATTCTGGTTAAACTCTTCATTGGCTCCTGTCACTTTTACATTTTGCCAGAAATCTTTGCGGAGCTCCTGGATCAGGCCTTTCGCTTTTCTTAGTCCGGCCTCATTTCTTGCCATACCGCAGTAATCCCACATGATTTTTCCTAATTCACGATGATATTCTACTACAGTTTTTGTTCCGTTTATGGAAAGTAGCTTATGAAGACGATCTCTTACTTCTTTTTCCGCGTCTTTAAATGCCTGATGGTTTATATCCAGTTTGGAAGGTCCGATTTCTGCAAGATAATTTCCAAGTGTATATGGAATTACAAAATATCCGTCAGCAAGACCCTGCATCAGAGCACTTGCTCCTAACCGGTTTGCTCCGTGATCTGAGAAGTTTGCTTCGCCCAGGGCGAAACATCCCGGCACAGTAGTTTGCAGATTGTAGTCCACCCAAAGACCACCCATCGTATAGTGAACGGCAGGATAGATCCGCATTGGTGTTTTGTAAGGATTCTCTCCGGTAATCTGCTCATACATATCAAACAGGTTGCCATATTTTGCTCTTACCTGATCTTCTCCCATACGCTTAATGGCGTCAGCAAAATCAAGATAAACAGCAAGCCCGCTTTGTCCTACTCCTTTTCCGGCATCACACTGTTCTTTTGCATTTCTGGATGCTACGTCTCTCGGAACAAGGTTTCCGAAGGACGGATACTTTCTTTCCAGGAAGTAGTCACGTTCGTTTTCCGGGATATCACTAGGCTTTCTCTTATCTCCCGGTTGTTTGGGAACCCATACCTTTCCATCGTTTCTTAAACTTTCACTCATCAGTGTCAGCTTAGACTGATGATCACCGGAAACCGGAATGCAGGTCGGGTGAATCTGAGTAAAGCACGGATTTCCGAAGAAAGCGCCTTTTTTATGAGCACGCCATGCTGCGGTTGCATTTGACCCCTGAGCATTGGTGGAAAGATAGAATACGTTTCCATATCCTCCGGTACATAACAATACTGCATGTGCAGCATGCGTTTCAATTTCTCCGGTAACCAGATTTCTTGAAACAATTCCGCGGGCATGTCCATCGACCACAACCAGATCAAGCATTTCTGTACGGTAGTACATTTTTACTTTGCCCAGACCGATCTGACGGCTCAGTGCACTATAGGCACCGAGTAAAAGCTGTTGCCCGGTTTGTCCTCTGGCATAGAACGTTCTTGAAACCTGAGCTCCTCCAAAGGAGCGGTTATCCAGATAACCAGCGTAGTCTCTGGCAAAAGGAACCCCCTGAGCCACGCACTGGTCAATTATATTAACGCTTACTTCTGCAAGCCTGTGTACATTGGCTTCTCTTGCACGATAGTCGCCACCCTTTATGGTATCATAAAACAGCCGGTATACACTGTCACCATCATTCTGATAGTTTTTCGCTGCATTTATACCACCCTGAGCTGCTATACTGTGCGCCCTTCTTGGACTATCCTGAAAACAAAATGCTTTTACATTATATCCGAGCTCGGCAAGCGTTGCAGCTGCAGAAGCACCAGCCAGACCCGTACCAACGACAATAACCTCGTACTTCCTTTTATTGGCCGGGTTTACAAGCTTAAGATTAAATTTGTGTTTTGTCCATTTTTCCGCCAGTGGTCCTTCCGGAACTTTGCTGTCTAATATCATGATTGGAATGGGTCTTTTATTGTCTGAAGAAGTAGATAATTATTGGAATCATGGCAAAAGCGGCAGGTACCAGAACGGCGAAACCTGTGCCAAGGCCTTTTATAATCGGAGTGTACTTGGGATGACGCAGACCAAATGTCTGAAAAGCACTCTGAAATCCGTGATTCAGGTGAAAAGCCAGAAGAACCATGGCTCCTGCGTAAAGAACCACATAAACCGGATTCCCGAATTTGATGATTGACGCATCATACATCGTGGTTTCCATTGTTTTGGTGATTTTGTAAGGAATAAAGAAATCACCCAGATGGACAATCAGAAAGATGAGAACCATTGATCCGGATAAGCCCATATTTCTGGAAAACCAGCTGCTGTTTTTAGAAGGTTCGCTGTAATGGTAAGATACTGGTCTTGCCTTCTTGTTTTTTGCAGTAATTATGGCTGCATACAAAATGTGAATAATAAAGCCTGCAAAGAGAACGTATTCCATGACTTTTATAAACAGATTGTTGCCCATAAATTCGACATAGTCATTAAAGACTGTGCCATCCGGATTTAATAAAAGTAAATTACCTAATAGGTGTTCTAATAGGAATGTTATCAAAAACAATCCGGTAATTGCCATGATTACTTTCTGCCCTACCGCTCCAGATAAGGCGTTCCTAAACCAGCTCATTTCTTTTTATCTCAAATTTATTGTTAAGAAAATATGAATCTCTCAAAATTACATTGTGTGACCAATAAATCAATGGGTAATTTGGTAGTTTTTTTAATTTAATACTGGTCTAAATAATTTGCAGCGAAATTTTCCCCAAACAATATCCTTTGCTCAAAGTACTTTATAATCCGCGACTAATATATTAACAACAGTGATGAGGTATTTAATTGCATTTTGTGTTATTTTTTCGACATGCGCTCTGCATGAGTTGAAAGCCACGCATATACGTGCAGGAAATATGACAGCTGAGTTTATTTCAGGTTATACATGGCGTTTTTATCTTACAGTTTATACAAATATTGAAGCGATAAAGAGCTCAAACAATCAGCTGGATCTGCTGTATGCGGACATATATGTAAATGGTGTAAAGATAGATTCGGTAAGGAGAGCCAGCCGTTCGGTAGTGGGTGATTTTGCGGAAACGTACAAGAATGATTTTGTATTTAACTATACTTTCGCCGGACCGAAGGTCTATGTTGTAAGCTTTATTGAGGAAAACAGAAATAACGGAATCAGGAATATTGCAGGTGGTATGTCGGATCCGTACCCTTTTTATATAGAGACGTATGTACTTGTTTCTCCTTTATCTGCCAATGCCAATAATACCCCGGTTTTGTATGTTCCGCCATTGGATAAAGCTTCCGTAAATGAGGTTTTTATCCATAATGCAGGCGCTTTCGATTTTGATGGTGATAGTCTTTCCTACAAACTTGTTGTTCCCAAACAGTCGGCAACGCTCAATGTTCCCCAGTATCAGTTTATGGATGGCTTGTCTCTTGATCCGGTGACCGGAGATCTTGTTTGGGATAGCCCCCGGGAAGAAGGATTATATAATATAGCATTTCTGATCGAAGAATGGCGTAATGGTATCCGGATAGGCTATGTGCTCAGAGATATGCAGATTGCTGTGGAAAGGACAGAAAATAAGCCGCCTGCTTTGAAAATTCCTGATGATACCTGCGTAGTGGCAACTACAGAGCTGAAAGGCTTTGTGAGTGCCACGGATCCCGACAATGATCGTATTAATCTGAGAACCTACAGCGGAGTCTATGATCTTGGTGCAGGTTCAGCTGTGTTTGTTCTTCAGAATCCTAATCCCCAGACAAGTCCTGCGGCAGGCGCTTTCAGCTGGCAGACAAGCTGCGCATTGATCAGACAAGCTCCGTACCAGATTATTTTTAAAGCAGAAGATCTACCGCCCAATAAAAAACAGTTGTTTGATCTCAAGACCTGGAATGTCCGGTTGCTTGCCCCGCCAATTGAAAATCTTTCAGCAGCAGGATTAACAAATGCAATACAACTCTCCTGGGACCAATATACCTGTGCCTCAGCTGGTGAAGGAGTAGTTGAGATATATAGAAAACAGTGTGATTCCATTGACTTTGACGTAGCACAATGTGATCGTATGGATCCTCAATTGTATGGTTTCAGTAAAATAGCCCAGGTGCTTCTGAGTCATACAGAATATACCGATGATGATCAGGGAAGAGGGCTTGCTCAGGGTAATTATTATTGCTATGTTCTGAAAGTACGCATTGCCGGAAATAAAGGCGGTGAAAGTGCTTTTTCAGAACAGGTATGTGCCTCACCTAATGTTCAGGCTCCTGTTCCTGTCAGAGTATCTGTTGTGGAAAGTGACTCTCTGAATGGTATGATTAGCCTGGCCTGGTTATCGCCGTTTAATCTTGATACGACAATATATAAACCGCCTTATAGCTACAGAATAACAAGAGGTAACGGTATTAATACGGACTATTTAACGGAAATTGTCAGGTTGCAGGGTCTGGATGACACATTATATATTGATGGTCCGGTAAATAGTTATATGCCTTGGATATATGGCATCGAATTATATGCGGGGGAAACAAAGGTCGCCGAATCAGCAAAAGTCTCCACGATAGATTTCAGCGTAATTCCCGGTTCGGGAAGTGCAACCTTGTCATGGCAGTATAATGTTCCATGGAAACAGGAGAACTCTGCTTTTTTTATATACAGGCGGAAAATCGGGGATAGTCAGTATATAACCATAGACCCGCATGGAGAAGCCAACTATACGGATTCAGATTTGGATCGGAAAGATACGTTGTGCTATTATGTCGAAGCGGCCGGAGAATATTGTCTGGATACGCTGAAAAATATATCGATTATTAACCGCTCAGCGGAGAAATGTATCGTACCGGTGGATTCGTCAGCGCCTTGTCCCCCTCAGCTTTTTTTGGAGCCGCTCGCCTGCGCGCCGGTCGAGCAGGGAAGTAACTTACTTAGCTGGATACCTGATCTGGAAGAGCCTTGCAATCCGGATATAGCCTACTATAACTTATATTTTTCGCCAAGAATTGACCAGGAGGCCAGTCTGTTGCTGCCACTGACTGAATTGTCCTTTACGCATCACGATTCGGTTTCCCTCGCTGGCTGCTATGAGGTCACAGCGGTGAGTCCTTATCATGTGGAAAGTGACCGAAGTAATCGCGTCTGTACAGATATATGTGTTTATTATGCTCTTCCCAATTTATTTACGCCCAATGGTGATGGAGCCAATGATCTTTTCAGGCCTTTACGAGAGACACTGAACGCTTCAAATGTGCTATTTACGGTATATAATCGCTGGGGAGGAGAATTATATCGTTATGAAGGAGATCCCTATATTTTCTGGGATGGAAGGAATGGGAGTGGAGAGATGCTGAATGACGGAGTTTATTTTTACTCAGCCCGGGTTACGTTCAGAAGAAGATTACATCCGGACGATGACACCGTAGATTTAAAAGGCTGGATACAATTGATCAGCCGGCTTTCCGGAAGCCGGGAATAATAAACAGTCTGATGATTGGAATAGCTAATTAGCTATAGTCCGTATGGCAATTGCCGGATAAGCCATACCGGACTATTCCCTTCTTAAAAATCTTTTCTATTTTTGCCGGAACAACAGAAATATGAAATAGATGAAAAAAGCATATGTTTTCCCCGGTCAGGGGGCCCAGTTTACCGGCATGGGCAAAGACTTGTATGAGAAGTCTGAAAAGGCCAGACAATTGTTTGCCAGGGCAAATGAGATACTTGGTTTTGATATTACCCGTATTATGTTTGAGGGAACAGCAGATGAACTTAAACAAACGAAAGTAACCCAGCCGGCTATATTTATACATAGTGTGATACTTGCCAGACTGGATGCCGCTTTTGCCCCGGATATGGTTGCAGGGCACTCCCTCGGTGAGTTCTCGGCTCTTACGGCTGCCGGAGCATTGTCCTTTGAAGACGGATTGCAACTTGTCTATAAAAGAGCGCTGGCTATGCAGCAGGCCTGCGAGATCAATCCTTCCACTATGGCTGCAGTGCTGGGACTGGAAGATTCTAAAGTAGAAGAAATCTGTGGTAGTGTATCCGAGCTGGTCGTTGCAGCCAATTATAATTGTCCCGGACAGCTGGTAATCTCCGGTACTGTAAATGGTATCGAGGAAGCCTGCGTAAAAATGAAAGAAGCCGGAGCAAAAAGAGCGTTGCCGCTACCGGTTGGCGGAGGTTTTCATTCTCCGTTGATGGAGCCGGCTGCTAAAGAACTCGAGGCTGCAATACAAAGTACGGTATTTAGTAAACCAGTCTGTCCGGTGTATCAGAATGTAAATGCACAACCATCAGATGACATAGAAACCATAAAGAAAAATCTGATCGCTCAGCTGACTGCGCCGGTAAAATGGACCCAGTCTGTTCAGTCGATGACGTCAGACGGAGCAGGCATATTTATCGAATGTGGTCCCGGTAAAGTCTTGCAGGGACTTGTGAAAAAGATAAGCCCTGAAGTAGAGGTTGCTTCTGTAAGTGTTGAGTAAAATTTTACTAAAAAGCGAAACCAAAAAAGAACGAGAACTGCTATTTGGCAGTTCTCGTTCTTTTTTTTAGCATGCTCTGCCCGTATGCGGAAGAAATAACGAGTTTCTCAAGGTGTTTTTTTTTGTACTTGGGTTTGAATGTATTTTAAATCTTGATTTTTTTCTAATCTATATTTTTCCCGCCTTGGTATGTGTTTATATTTTATTTGTCTAATTTTTTGAGCCTGAAATGCTGATAAGAATATAGTTCAATGGCATAACATTCCGAATGTTAATAAGTTTTAGCACAAAAATAAGCTCAATAATATTATAACATTTTAATACTTTTTTTGAATTTTCTTATATTTGAAAATTGGAATGTTATATAGTGCTGTGCTTGGGATTGATTATCCGTGTAAAATACAGTGAGGTTATTTTTAGCATTCATGAGTTACTTTCGGAGACAAAGTAGAATATAAAGCAAGACTTTAAGCTTTATTATCATCAGAATGTCTCAAATGATTATTGACCTAAAATTTATACATATAGGAATGAATATAAAATATACTCTTAAATCCAACCCCTATCGGTTTCTTAAGGAAGCGGTATTCTTGTGTTTCTGGATACTAGGTGTATCTTTTTTTGCTAACGGGCAAAATTTGAGAATTTCGGGTAGTAATGGCCACTCTGTAATTATCTGTTCCAACGGGAGCGTATTTGCCTGGGGAAGCAATGCAGAGGGACAGGTCGGCCTTGGACCAGATGGTGTAACGCCTTATCCTAATCCATACTATTCAACACCTCAAAGAGTATATGGGTTGTCTGAGATCTATCAGGTGGATGCGGGATCTGGCGGGCATACATTGGCCTTGACTTGCGATGGTCAGGTTGTTTCCTGGGGTAGAAATGATTACGGACAGTTAGGGGGAGGGAATAAAACCTCTCACGAAGCCAAAGCTGTCTACGTAAGAGGTGTCGGAGGAACAGGTAACCTTACGGGAGTTTCTTATGTTTCCGGAGGTAATGACGAGTCATTTGCCATTATGCAGGATGGCCGTCTGGTGGCCTGGGGACAAAATGATAAAGGGCAGTTAGGGGATGGTACAACAACGGAGCGTTTAGCTCCTGTATATGTGCTTACAGCAGCGAATACTCCTCTCACGAATGTTGTCATGGTAGAAGCCGGTGATGAAAACGGTTATGCGCTTACGGCTGACGGAACCGTATATTCCTGGGGAGATGCTCAGGACAACAGTGGTCTGGCATTAGGAAGACCTTTAGCCAATAGTGCCTATGCAAGGCCGGTACAGAAAGAAGGTGGAGGAAATCTTACGAATATAGTATCTATTTCGGCAGGTGACAGACATTGCCTTGCCATAGATGCAGACGGATATCTGTGGGCTTGGGGTGGTGACTGGGGACATGGTCAGGTAGGAGACGGATATAATACAGGTGGTTATTATACGCAGCTATTTGCAACAAGGGTTATTGCCGGTGAAACGGCTTCAGCTCCTGCTTTATGGAAAACCGAGTTTCTTGGTGGGCCTTCTAATCCGGTTGTTTCAATTGCAGCCGGTCAGGCTCATTCCATTGCGGTGCTTGCCGATGGTAGGGTATTAACCTGGGGGTCTAATGGGCGCTTTGTTGATGCGGGTCCATCTCTACCTGCAGGACAATTGGGAGTGGGTAATCGCTTTACAACGCCCGCGAGTTATACTGATGCAGATGCTGAAAATACAGCTCCACTGGTGGGAAGATTATGTGATGGAACTGTTTTAACGAATGTTGTGGAAGTATCAGACGGTGACTCGTGGACTTTTGCTTTAACGTCTGATGGAAAAATTTTCGTAGCTGGCTGGAATCAGCAAGGCCAGTTGGGACTAGGTAACACTAATAACTCATTTTGTTTCAGGGAATTAGCCATTCCGGATTGTGGTATTACGGCGCCGTGTCCTAATCCTGATTTGGGGCCTGATTTCGAAGCTTGTCCGGGATTTACGAAAGAGTTTAATGTCGGAACCGTTTATCCTGGCTTTGAGGTTCGGTGGTATCTTGATGGAGTTTTGAAAGCTACTGAGGTGGTAACAGGAACTCCCAAACAGGTAAGTTATGAGGCAGGGGAGTTTGGCGAATGGAAAGTTGAGATCGAAGATAAACGAAATGCGACAGAGAGACCTTGCGAACCTTGTGAATTAGGTGAGGCTACAGTAACTATTTCAGAATGGCCTATTCCTTTTGCTCTGAGGGAGCTGTACTGGTGTAATAATATGATGTTGCTGAGCGTGGATGGGGATGGAGAATATAACTGGTATACCGAAGCTACCGGAGGAGTACAGATAGGCAGTACTTCTGAAGGAGATACAGCACTTATTGATCCTACTCCTTTTGCTGCGAATCTGGAGTTTGATGCTGCAACTGAAACCTATACAGTATACGTTGAGGATGCTACTATATTTTCGACTACTACTGGACTGAGAAACGCCACAGGACTCTCAAATTCTGCTAATAATGGCATGAATGGAGATGATTCATATCTGCAGTTTGATTTGCTAAAACCTCTTACTATTGAAGCCGTTTCTGTAAATGTTCGGAAAGACGGAGGTCCCGGCAATGTAACCGTAGAAATAAGAAATTCAGGGGGTACTGTCGTTGCTTCCGGTACAGCGACTTCTCCGGGAGCTGCGACCGGCTTCTTCCCTCTGGAAGTACCGATTAATTCATCAACGCTTCCCATCGGTACTTATACCATTGTTGTAACGAATGGAGGTATACAGGCTTATGTAGATGGGTTTTCATATCCTACCAGCTATGATGGTTTAATATCTTATGTCAATAACCATTCAAAGTTTAATCAATATTACAACCCCAATCATCTGCCGTATTATTTCGACTGGAAGGTTAAATCCGGTTCGGATTATCCTTGTGGAAGAATTGCTGTGGAAATACCTAAAGACTGCCCGCCTTGTGTTCCGCCACAGTCAGTTACCATGCAGGGTCCTGATACAATTAATATTTGTGTAGAAGAGAGTCTTACATTGAACTTTGATGTCGATACCATAGCCGATGGGGCATTAGAAGGTTATGTATATACCTGGTTCTTTAAGGACAGATCAACTCCTGTGACTGGTTTTAGTCAGAAGCCTTTTACAAGTGATCAGGAAGATCAGGAAATTGAGTTTCCGTCAATAGCGCTTGCCGACAGTGGTTGGTATTACGTACGTGTTGAAGATGGTATAACTGGTGATGCGACTTGCTATCTGGAGGACAGTGTTTTGGTTGTGGTTCATGGTAAGCCATTACCGGCGTTGATGTCGGAAGATTTAGATGCGATGTGTGAGGGAGATAGTCGCCATATCCGAGTTAAGGATGCATTATCCACATCGAAGT
>JAEWYS010000013.1 GCA_023458555.1 Bacteroidota bacterium
GCTTCACGAAGTATCTGCATCTTCTGTTCTACACTAAAATGTCTTCTTGTTTTTCCCATTAATTTACTAAGTTAACTCTACTAAATTATTTCCCAAATTTAGTCCAGTCTATTACGGGGCTAGGACAGTACGATTAAAAGATTATTTACCAGAGACAGTCTTCCATTACAGCCTAATTTCAATTCCAACATGGTACGATTAAAAGAAAATGAGCAAAGTAGGAGACATTTTTAAAGGGATATTTCAATTCCAACATGGTACGATTAAAAGTCTCGGCCCCCGAAGGGATTTTGATTATATAAGCATTATTTCAATTCCAACATGGTACGATTAAAAGTTTAATGCAAGAACCATCTGCTCATGAAACTCTTCCATTTCAATTCCAACATGGTACGATTAAAAGGTTAATGCTCCGCCATCCCTTAAATGCAAATAGGCAGATTTCAATTCCAACATGGTACGATTAAAAGAACTCTTATCACGTTAAAATTCCTTCTGGGACAATATTTCAATTCCAACATGGTACGATTAAAAGATTATTTACCAGCGACAGTCTTCCATTGCAGCCTAATTTCAATTCCAACATGGTACGATTAAAAGTCTCTTTTTTTCCTCCTGAGCCTCAATATCTTTTAAAAATTTCAATTCCAACATGGTACGATTAAAAGAGTTAGCAGCAATGGCCGTACTCAGCACGTAACATAATTTCAATTCCAACATGGTACGATTAAAAGTAACTTGATGTATATTTGTGCTACCCTTTGGCATATTTCAATTCCAACATGGTACGATTAAAAGCGGCGTTTGGCTGTTTTTTATATGCCTTTACATCATTTCAATTCCAACATGGTACGATTAAAAGTCTGGCGACCTAATGAAGCTTGCTGCTGGTGTCGGATTTCAATTCCAACATGGTACGATTAAAAGCCATTTATCCAGCCCGACAATGTTGATTTGTCCGATTTCAATTCCAACATGGTACGATTAAAAGACAAGGCGAAAGTTGAGAAGATAGGGTTGATGTTATTTCAATTCCAACATGGTACGATTAAAAGTACCTTGCCAGGTACTCTTGCTCAAATACATCATCATTTCAATTCCAACATGGTACGATTAAAAGTCAACACCGTGTATAATTCCCTTTTCCCCATACTATTTCAATTCCAACATGGTACGATTAAAAGTGCTCAAACGGGTAGCCTTTTTATTTCAAAAATGATTTCAATTCCAACATGGTACGATTAAAAGGCGCAAGTCTTCAAAGATTAGCAAAAGCACACACATTTCAATTCCAACATGGTACGATTAAAAGCTGAATGAAGCGATATAGTTACGATAGATCCCTGATTTCAATTCCAACATGGTACGATTAAAAGAAAATCAAAATCTTGTGATTAAATGATCGTCACCGCATTTCAATTCCAACATGGTACGATTAAAAGTGTTCATATAATGACGCGTATGTTACTCGGAGATACATTTCAATTCCAACATGGTACGATTAAAAGCCGTTTGATTGGCCTACATAAATATCAGTAAATTCGGGGATACTTCAACTACAAAAACAGACTTTTTATTATACTTTTGTCGTCGATCGGCAATGATATGATTTTGCCCGGGGATCGACGACTGCTATAAATCAAACAGTTAGACACTTTTCACCATAAACTGTCCATGCCAGAACCCCTACTTCCGGTCGATCGACGACTTTTACAGAAAATTATCCAACTCATTCTTCTCTTTGCCAATCACTTCCTTCTTGAGCCATTTTTCCTCTCTGCTTTGAAAAATAATTAGCGAATCTTCTGATTTATCCATAATTTTTGAAGCTTCCACCTTAAGTTCTTTAAGCTTTACTTCAGTAATCTCTCCTTCAAAAACGGAGTTCTGAATCCAATTGAGGTACCTGCGACATAGCTTTAGCATTTTAGCCACACGGCGCTCTCCTACATCATAAACAAGAATTATATACATAGATCAGGATTGAGGATTGAAAAAATTTACAATTTCTTTCGTTTGTGCCTTATTTGTTATTTTCACCAGTTCTTCCGCTTCTTTCAATAAGGGATTTATTTTTACCACCTCAATAATTCTTGATTCCAGTAGTAATTCTAACCAAAACAGCGATTCATCCACTTCTTCTACGACGATCGAAATTTTACTAAAAACTCGGCTTCCGATCTGGCCCGACAAGCTGCCCGATAGTTTGCCGTAACAGAAGTCGCACTTTGCAAAAGCTGTCTGTCCATTACTCCAGCTTCATTTGTTTGAGGCAATTTTTTGAAACAACATGACAATATCAAGCGCAAAACGCTTCGTCCTTTGTTTAAAAGCCTCAACTTTTTCGATAGTGTTCATAACTGTTTTAATATCAATTCATCTTTCCTCCCCCTTTCATTTCTCAATCTTCACCTCTCAACATTCATCCCTCATCCCTTTTTTAATCTACCACCATATTTTAAACGGCTTATATTCTTCGATTTTCAAAATATGCTTGACCAGCTTGTAGCACTCCAGCTTCACCAGATGCTTATAGCTTACTTTCTTTTTCATCGTGCGATGCTGGATAGTTTCGCTAAGACGTTCCTCAAACGCCCTGATAAATGCTTTCTTTCCCTTCTCTTTGAGCGTACAGCCATTCGTATGCACATCAAAGTCGGACGATTGCACTTCCTTTTTATTAATTACCCGGAAGATCACTCTATCTACCAACAGCGGCTTGAAGACCTCAGCCAGATCCAGCGCCAGCGAATACCTTCTGGTACCTGGCTCGTGGAGAAAACTGATTGTCGGATTGAGCTGGGTATGATAAATCATATCCAGACAAAGCGTATAGCACATCATATTGCCAAAAGAGATCAACGCATTGACCTCGTTGAGCGGTGGCTGTTTTGTTCTTCCACCCATGGCAAGATCGGACAAAATGATATCAAACGCGTCATAATACGTTTGCCGGATATTGCCTTCTATACCCATCAATTCATCAATACGGATACTTTCGCCTATAGAAGCACGGTACATCTCGATCCGTTCGATTTCCTGATCAAGGTCTTTTTCCCGATTGGCATAATACCGCAGATTTCTGAGCATATTGGCACTGGCTCCGTCGATCAGACGGCAGGCTATATCCTGCCTTCGTTTCTTATCATAGTAGGCCAGTGTCTGCTCCACCTGCATCTTTCCCGCCAACAGATAATCTTTGGGCATAAACGAGCCGGTATAATGCTCATAGTAATCGAAAAAGTGTACGGTGATCCCGTTTTTAGCCAGGAAATTATATAAACTCGAGTTAGCATCCAGCGCCCCGAATACATACAGATCACTCACCCCTTCCACAGGTATATACTTGGGCGGCTGCTCATTGCCATCCTCGTCCGTTGCCACAAACTTGAGGGTATTGTCTTTCCGGCTCAGGCGGCCGGGATTGAATAAATAAAACGTTTTGCGCATAAGGTAAACTCAGAATAAAAGTCAGCACCGGGATTACACAGATTTAAAGATTACCAGGATCAATCATCCTTGTAATCCAATAATTCATCAAATCCCGGAGCTGACAGTCTTTTATTGATCAGCCTCTTGAACTGCAAACTTGTGGCTCCAAAATTCAATAACAAACCCACTTCCAGCTTAAATGCCTCAAGATAATTTTTAGCCTGAGCCAAATGAACATCTTCCAGCTTAACCAAGGCTTTTAATTCAACAATGATGTAGTCATTTACTAAAAAATCCACTCTTCTTGTGCCTATATACTCATTCCGATAATAAATCGGCATCTCCACTTCCCTTCCATAGAGAAGTCCATTATACTGAAATTCGATTTCCAATGCTCTCTGGTAGATCACTTCCTGAAAACCATTACCAAGCTCACTATGCACCCGCATAGCGCTTCCAATTATTTTATGTGTAATCTCTTCAAATTGAAAATCTTTCATGGTCAAAAATATAGTCTTAAAAAAATATTCCTAAATCCTGTCAATCTCGCAATCCGACAAATCCCGGTGCTGACAATTATTCCCCTTCACCGCTCCAGCAAAAGTCATAGTATGCACATTTTTTGCAAAGTTTCATTTGAATACGTTCGGGACAGTATTCCGAATCCATAATCTTTTCTACCTCTTTCTTCACCTCCTCTATTCTGATACTATCCTCCCTTGTCAACTCAATCAGCGACCGGTGTTTCAGCTTTGGATATTCCAGAATGCCTGTAACTCCTTCGATACCATTGTTTCCCAGAATATAGATATAATACTTTAGTTGCCATTCATGAGCGGTTTCTATCGCATCCGTTCGTTTAATTTCATGGATAACCTTATTTTTTGAATCATAATAGTCAATTTTGACAGGCCCGACAGTGAGCTCTGTATACTTCTCAGAACGTTGGGGATAGCTTGTATCATGAATAAGCTTGCCATCAGCTACCAGATCTGAAGTATGCTCCATTGTCAATCCATTGGAAAAAAGCCAGAGTTTCCGATGACAAACGAAATAATAGTGAATATGTGTACCGGTAATATTCATAATCAATAGCTAAAATACAGGGTCCTGAAAACTGATCATATCCTGATGGAATTTCAGCAAGACTGCTCTGTCTCCGATCCAGTCGGTAAGATATCTACGATCCAACCTGGAAGGTTTATCAAACAGGTAGGCATGAATAGATGAATGTGGCCAATCGAAAAGATCCTTTACGAAGCCATGCTTGACTGGATTATTATGGATGTAAGCAATCAACTGCGTAAAGTAGCGGTCTTCTTCTACTTTCTTCCTTTTGAAGTTCGGAATAAAAAGACTTCCACGGCGATCGTATCGTTTGTTGTACGCTTTTGTATACGCATTGAATAAATTCGAAAACTGTTGACTGATTATCGCAGATACACCTCCAAGGTTTTGAAAACCTTGGAGGTGTGGTTTCTTCCTCCGGACAAACGCCAGCACCTCTTCTTCGTTCCGTATCCGTATCATCAGATGAAGATGGTTCGGCATCAGGCAGTATGCATAAGTGGCCGCGACCGGATCAATATAATCGCCATAGCGCTGAAGAAAATACCGGTAGTTTTCCTCTTCCCGGAAAAGATTTTCGCTGCCATTCGCATGGGTATATACATGATAGACGGTTTCTGCTTCAAAAATAGTGGTCATAGTAAAAAATAGCTGGGTTGATAGGTGACAGCTATCCCTTCAAGGGTTTGAAACCCTTGAAGGGATGCGAAGTCGGTTATTGCGCTGCCAGCTGATTTTCAAAATCAAAAGCGGATATTTTTTCAATCAGAGCTTTCTCAGCACGTTCGAGGGCATCGGCAGTTTCGCCTTTGGTATGTACATAGCCACCCGCTTGTAAAGCAATAAAAGTCTCCACGTTTAAAAGTGATTCATCAATAATCGGCTCTGCTCTGCGAGAATCTTCCTCGGAAAGTTTAGCCCTTATGCTCCCCCCAATTATATTGGCATTACCACTAATCGATATTGCCAATGTATCCATTAAGCTAAAAGTACGTGATTGATTGGAAGTTATTTTCCAGTTTATAATAGCGTTTGCCAAAGCCTTTGTCCATTTTGTTCTAAGTTCCTTGGGAGCCACCAGGCAATCACCAAATACATTTTGGGATACAATCCAGCCTGCTGCTTTTAGCTTTTCAATCGTATGCTCAGCCATCTCTGGCTCAAACGAGTTGAGACTAACAGAAAACAATCTGCGCAAATCGATAGCTATGTCATAAACAAAAAGTCCTGTTGCTCGTTCCGCAGGATTTAACCATTTCCTACCCAAGCTTCTATCAGTATTTCCTTCTACTGATAAGACCTCATTAATCTCTTCTTCATTGAGAACCCTTCCCTTATCATCTCTAACTATGACCACATTATTTGGCCTTTCACTTCTATCAAATGTCCCTGCCTCTCCACCATTGGAATCTAACCCAGCTAGCAATGGATGTAATGCTCTCATAGCAGAAATAGACAAAGGGCTTCTTCGTTTCAATGTTCTTTCAGCTCCACCTTTTCCTGCTTTCATCCACCCACCAAAAAGCTGGTCTACATAGGTTGGGTCACAGGTACCGAAAACTTCTCCTTCTTTTAATTTCTTTTGCTTGTCGACTTCAAATAGGAATGTTGTTGGAGAGGGATTCTGATTAATTTCCTCACAAAGTTTATCAATCAGAGAGCGCTTCACTTGTTGCCCACTTGAAAAAGGTATTCTTTTATTAAATTGTACATCGTAATAGTACTTTTGTCCATTAGCAACGTTAAAAACGGAATGTTCGACTCTTTTAAGAGTTCTAATATAAATTGTGTTCATTATTTATATTTTTAAGATTTTCTTTGAATAAAAACATAGTCAAATTTCAAAAGAGTTAAAAAATACCCAAACTCTTCATTAGTCATTAAATGAATCTCATCTCGTAACTTTTTTAGTTCATCCAAACAGTCATTATCTGAATCTTGAATAACTGTTGTCAAAGAATCTAAAAACCCTTTCTTTGATTTTGCTTGAAAAAGCTCTTTCTCGATGAGTGTAATTCTAGTATTCCCTTTTCCAGTATTCCGATACTTTAATAGTACATCAGCAATTTTTAAAGTATACTCTGTAATTTCTTCTTTATTCTTTGACAACATAGCTACTAACCAGGTTTTGTATGATTGATAATTAATAAAATCTTCTTCCTTTTTGAATGAAATACTTTTTTCCTCATTCATATACTTTTTCAGGCTATCCGGTCGGAGCGCATGTAAACCAATGTTACCTAACTCACAGGCTCGTTTTATATGAATGCCGAAAAGCGATTGAAAGTCTTTAGTCTCAAATTCTTTGTCTGAATGAAAAATCTTTTTAAATACCTCTTTAAGTTTTCTTCCTGACTTCAGATGAATAGGGATAAAGCCTATCGTTTTATTTGTCTGCCCGAAACTGTACACATAGGCATTTAAAATCTTATCCGGATAGAACTGCGATAAGCTAAAAAAAAGGTTGGACCAGTTTACAGTATTCACTTCCGCCAGTGTTGATTCTGCTTTAAAAATACCTTCCTTGGTGAGCGTTGTAAAATCAAAATCGTCTCTATACTCTTTATCTAGTTTGTACGTCAGCCATTGCCCGTTCCATGAGTTTATCTGATTTCCTCGAAGCTTTTGTAATGCTTTATCATTAAGATACTTTCTGTAATGTTGCCAACCTGCATATGTTTCTAATAGGATGTTCTCATCATTAATTAACAATGTGAACCCACCCGAAACGCCAATACCTAGTCCTGAACCAATCCATGAGTAAAAGATATCTTCTTCGGTTGCTTCTATTACTATATCTGAAACTAATCCCGAAGTACTGGCATATTCTTTCGTTTCAGAAGCGGGATACCCCAAAGCAAAACTTGCATCAGCACTCCCGTTTCCGGCTTTCTCATATAGATTTTGCAATTTTTCTAACCGATCTTCTAAACACAGCGTTTCCGGCTTCTGACCGGTTTTCATTTGAACAAATGGTGAATTGGTCACCCATTGCATGTATTTCGGATGATTAAAAAAAAGCTCAAAATACTCTTTCTCGAAATACTCCTTAGCGGAATACGATTTGCTGTATTTATCATTATAAGCCTTTAAAAAGGTCTTGCCAATTAGTGTCGTAATCATAAGAACTGGTTCAAAACATTAAAATTTTCTTTTTTTATTTTGCTTATATCCAGACCTCTTTCATAGTCATAGGAAACATCGGGGATAACAAATGGCTTGTTTCCTTTTGCCGATTGCTCCATTTTATTCACCGATGAATAATAAACAGGAATCTCCAAAAGAAGCCGTTCTTCAAACCCACCATTTTCATAAGCTTCCACGTCCGATTCCAATATGGATGATACGCTTTCAATATCCAGCAATTCAAATAAAATGGATTTGCTGTTGTGGGTCAGTTTATCCATTGACATTCTTCCATCTGATTTAAATACAGAATGCTCTTCAATACTTATGAAATCAATTGATGTAAAAACCTGGTCGATTTTTGATTGTAAATCTTTTTCCTTTAATACCTCACCATCTTCCAGTACTTCGAAGGTTTTACAAATGGTTTCAAAAGCATAAGGCCTGGTTTCCTTTTGATTTTCACCGGGTTTAATAACATATACTTCTTTATATTTTCCGATCGTCTCGTCCGTTCTCTTTCTGTTTATTCGTCCAAACCGTTGAATTAAAGCATCCAATGGGGCTGTTTCTGTAATCATTAAATCAAAGCTGATATCCAGACTTACCTCCACTATTTGTGTTGAGACGACAATACACGCGTCATTGCTCGTATTGAACATTCCTGTAGGTTTACCATTTTCATCAAGTCCTAACAATTGTGCCTCTTTCTCGTTTCTGTCACCACGTTTGAATCTGCTATGTAATAGCATACCAGGCACATCCGGATACAATTCCTGAATGTTTCTATACACCTCTTGTGCCTTCCCTACTTTGTTAAGCACAATCAGTATCTTTTTCTTTCCCTGTATAGCTGCCCGGACAACAGACAAAGCATCCTCAAAGGAGTCGATTTTACGAACTATATGACGGTCAAACTGATCTAATTCCTCCTCTTTTAATTTCACTTCCAGGACATCATCACCCAAAATTTCTTTTATTCTTGTATAAAGAATCGAAGGCATAGTCGCTGTACCAATATGTATGCGGCAATCAATTTGCTTCAGCACTTCGATCAGCTTCAATACCAAAGCCTGCGACACACCGGAATAGGTATGTACTTCATCCAAGATCACATCACATCCTTTGAGGTCCAATATCAAGGCTTCATATCCGGCCATACCAAAGATGAGCGAAGCTAGTTGATGGGGAGTCAGAATCTTTACCGCGGAGCCTATCAGGTTCTGTGACACAGTTTCTTCATTCTCTTTTCGTTTTACAATACTGGATGCTGAATGCAGTACTCGGATATCTATATCAGGATTGTTTTTTTCCAAATCATATCCTACCCGCTTATACATGGCATTGATAGAGGCTTGAAATGGCAAGGTGTAGAATATCCTCCCACGACATCTTCTAAAAAGGTAGTCTGTTTTTCCGGCACCTGTGCAAGCCACCACGATCGTGTGTTTCTGATGTCCGGATGCGTCTCTATAAGATAATGGGTATAAAGGGTGTTGCCTGTTGTAAAAGTCAAGATCAGGCGTTTTAAATATCCGGGTCGATTCTTTTTCAGTATTATCCATCAAAGCTGATGCAAAATGATCGGCTCCCATCAACAAGCCTCTCCATTGGGAGTATCCCCGCTCTTTTACTGCCTTTTCACAATATGTAATGCAATATTCCAGATTCTTTTCCGCTTGTTCTCGGGATATAGAGGTACACTTGATACCGAATTGGTTTAGTATCTCTATCGCCAACCCGCTCCATTCCTCCCATTTTCCTAAATGGAAATGAATATAGGACTCACTATTCTCATCCAGATCCAGTAATCCCTTTTCCCCAATGTCTTTTTTAACCGATTTGTGATGCCCGATCACCATTTCGATTAAAGCATCTTTCATGATATCCGGAAAAACTGACAGAAAAAACATTGATGCGATCTCATGACGAAAAACATTATTACGACTCTCTTTTTGTTTTAGTCTCTTCTGGAAAACAGGATGTGCTTTGCCAATATCATGCAGGATAGCTCCATAATATGCAGTGGTTTCATCTATACCAAGATATTGAGCGAATTTTTTAGTGGCAATTGCGACATGTTGCAAGTGAACGTCTAAAAGAGTCCACTCAGGAGCCGATTTCGCATACAGTTTCTCCATTATTCCATGCTGTTTACAGGGGTTCCTACAATTTTTAGCCAACCATACATAGGTTCATTCGTTTTTCTGTCGAAACCAACATGAAACGCCTGGTCATTCTTTTCAAAAATCAATTCGAAGCCTGCGAATTCTTCTTCATCTTTATCAAAATCCTCCTGCCGGATTTCTATAAAATCAACAGGAAGCAGAATATCCTCATTACGACACAGACATATATGCTGACTAAAAGCCTTTTCCGCGTCTTCCCTGCTTGCAAAAGCCAGACAAAGCACCGGATTTAGCAATACACCTCTTAATAAAATCGCTTTCTGGCGTTCATATAAAAACTCTTTCCCTTTACGGGTCGAATTCCACCCTCTCGTCTGGATCGCCTCCTGCTGCTGACTGACCTGCTGATACCTCAGACGATATCGCTTTATCTTTTTGATACCTGTATAGTTCAACATTTCCGGAAACAACTTCTTTTCTATTCCTTCTACAATGCTTGGTGTCAGAAACTGCTGGCTAAATGTTTCGCTATCCCTTACAGCAGTCCAGGGTTTGATAAAACCAAATGGACCAGAGTATTTAATTACATAGTATTTCATTTTTCCTTATTTCATAATATGATCGAAACTCCCAATAA
This sequence comes from Bacteroidota bacterium, assembly GCA_023458555.1. Lineage (GTDB taxonomy): Bacteria > Bacteroidota > Bacteroidia > Cytophagales > Cytophagaceae > SpSt-227. The sequence continues at coordinate 10,393 of JAEWYS010000013.1, forward strand.
GCTCCCTTCGAGAAGAACTCATCTTCCCCGCCTGTCAACTCATCAAATGTCCAATCAGGGCCATTCTTGCAAATATCTGATATCCAAAATAAAAAGTCATCATAAGTCATCCCAGACCCATCACTTGCTATATATACGATTTCATTCATAGGTAATCATTTTTCCAAATATATGAATTTAGAAATAATTACCTATGATTATGATACGTATATAAGTAATAGTTTATACACCACTTCTACACTAAATTGGTGGTAAAAAATTATTGTATTACTTTTGATGATGGATGGATTATGGAATTGAAAAATGATCATGAGCCGCATATAAGGCTCTTAATATTTAATCGCACCAATGATCCATCCATTCTTTCTTACTTTAAAGCCCCAAATCCAATCCCCGTACTATTTCCAACACCTACATTCCAGGCAAAAGCAATCTGCTCCGAACTACCCTCTACTATGACCGGACATATACTGGCCCTACAGTCGATACCCCGATAATTGATCATTTTGGTTTGAGGATTTGGATATTCATTGTCAAAGCAAACAGTTACTCCCTGATCACTCATTCCCGCTTTTCTCAATTTTGTTTTTAATGTTTCCGTCAACAGATCTGATGCTTCTTTGTCCGAAAAGAGATAGTATTTACTGTTTCCTTCTATGTTTCTTTTGATAAATATGGGTGAAAGGAGCCTAAAATATTCTTTCCCGGCAAACTGAGGTTCTTCCTGAATCTGAATTTCTGTGACTTCCATTCCCCAGGCAATAGAGGGTTCTGCACGGATGCCGGCAATCAGCCGTTTGATTAGCTCGGAACTATAACTACTGATCACCCAGGTTGCACCGGAACGGAAGTTTATACCTCCCTTTGTCGCTTTGCCACCAAGCAGCCATGAAAAAGAGTACAAAGAAGTATCATTATGTTCATTGTTTTCTCCTAACCACTTATGAAAAGCTCCAACCAGATTTGCCTGATAGTTATAAGGCAGTACTGATGTATTATGGGTTGTTTTGAGTAAAAGACGCATTATATAAAATAAGAATCAAGCAATTATACCCAACCCATACGCCCTGATCAACAAATTGTTTTGCAAGTTTTCCACATTTTAAATCACGTAGTCAATTATTTACAATTGTGCAAAATTTCAACATTCTGACAGGAAGGCAAATAAAAAAGCCGACAATTGTCGGCTCTCCAGTATACCACATCTATCCATCAAAACCTTGCGGGTTTCGATATAAAGAAAAATCCTATTTCGCCTTTTCTTTCTTGCTCTTTTTGCTCTCATCCTTTCTGCGGGCGCCTCTGGCTATCAAAGCAGCGCCAATCGCCGTACCGGCTGCCAATGCTCCGGCTATAGCCAGCCGGCGACCTCTGGTTTCAGAGCTGTCATGTCTCCAGCCACCGCTGATGCTGGCATACTCCCGCATAGGATCATACAGATTGCCTTTGGTCGGAAAACTCGGTTCTTTGGTAAAGTGGTGCTTGTAAATCAGCTTTCTGTACTGGCGGTTAAAGCTTCTTGGCACAAACAGTCTGGTCAGCAGAAGCGGCATACGGCTGACACTGCCAATAGATACCTCTTCCCGAGGATTATCAAACAGGCTTATAATGCTTTTGGCCACATCATCTGCGTCCCTGGCAGGTCCCGGCGCCTGTACTTCCTGCCCCATATAGTTGGCAGAATGCTGAAACAGCGGCGTATCGACGATACCCGGCAATACCGTACACACATGAATACCTGCACTGTCAGCAAGCTCTTGCTGCAAGGCAAGACTCAGACCCCTGATCGCAAATTTGCTGACCGTAAATGGCAGGGCAAACGGCTGACCGGTACGACCAACAATTGCTGATATATTGATCAGGATCCCTTCATTGCGGGCCTTGAAATGTGGTATTACCGCTCTTGCCCCATGCAGATAGCCAAACAGATTGATATCGATCACCCGGCGTATATCGTCCATAGGCGTATCTTCAAAGCGCCCCAGCACGGACACTGCGGCATTGTTGATCCAGACATCGATCTTGCCGAACTGACGAATAGCAGCTTCCGCCATTCTGTATACATCATGCTCATAGGTTACATCAAGAGGAAAAGCTAAAGCGCGTCCGCCCAGACGAACACACTCCTGCTCCAGCGCAAGCAGTGCGTTTTCACGTCTGGCCCCCAATACCACGGCATAGCCAAGACGGGCACATTCCAGAGCGGTAGCCCTGCCGATTCCGCTGGATGCCCCCGTTATTACAACTACTTTGTCCGAGTTAGTCATACCGATTAGATTATTGTTTGTGAAATGTTGAATTGTTTCCAGACTAACCTCCGCCCGCTTTGGATTGTTTTCAGGTCTCTAGCATCAGACTGGCCAAAGCCGGCCTGTAATGAGGAACCTTTTTACTAAAAAATTTCTTATAAAAATCAAGGTTTTTGCTGGCCTGTCGTTTAATTCGTATATTTACTGATTGATTTGATAAAATCAGAATGGCGAAAAAAGCCCCCGTCCGGGAGCGCCATTTCACAAACTGATCGTACAACATTATGCTTACACTAACATCACTATTCCTGTTTCTGGGATCTCTGGGCATGCAAGAGCTTATTGTCATCTTCCTTATTATCATCGTTTTGTTCGGTGCAAAAAAAATCCCTGAGCTGGCAAGAGGCCTGGGCAGAGGTATCCGCGAATTCAAAGACGCCTCCAAGGAAATAAAAGATGAAATCGAACAGGGAATCAAAGAGGAAAAGAAATAATTTACAGGAACATTGAAGTCTTACCATTCGTTAACCGGGGTCAGAGAAGACCTTACTAAAGGAATAATAACCTGCCGTTCATTAACCGGGCGGTATATTGATACAATCAGGAAAAAATCCAATCTGAACGCGTTTCTGGATGTATATGAAGAATACGCGCTTCAGAAAGCTGATGAAGTAGACCGCAAACTGGCCAATGGCACTGCCGGCCGGCTTGCCGGAATGGTCGTAGGCATCAAGGATGTCCTGTGTCTGAAAGGATTTCCGCTGAGTGCAGGCAGCAAAATACTGGAAGGATTTGAATCCCAGTTTACCGGCACCGCTATCCAGCGCCTGATCGATGAGGATGCGATCATTATCGGCAGACAAAACTGCGATGAATTTGCCATGGGCTCATCCAATGAGAACTCGGCTTACGGCCCCTCGCTCAATGAAGCCGATACCAGCCGTGTACCGGGCGGAAGCTCTGGTGGCTCGGCCGTTGCTGTGCAGGCCGATCTGTGCCTCGTTTCCCTTGGTTCCGATACCGGAGGTTCCGTACGTCAGCCGGCCGCGTTTTGCGGAGTTGTAGGTCTGAAGCCGACCTATTCCCGGATCTCACGATACGGACTGATCGCCTATGCCTCATCATTTGACAGCATCGGTATTATCAGCAAATCGGTCGAAGACGCTGCTTTAGTTCTCGAGATTATTGCCGGCCCGGATGACTATGACAGCACCGTATCCTTCCGTCCGGTGCCTGCTTATTCGAAAAATCTGGGATTTGAAGGCAAAGCCCGTATAGGTTATCTGCGTACTGCTCTTGAGAGTGAAAGCGTAAGCGAAGAGATTCGCGAAAATACGCTGGCCATACTTGAAGATCTTAAAAATGACGGCCATACAGTAGAGGCATTTGACTTTCCGCTGATGGATTACATACTTCCGGCATACTATATTCTCACTACTGCCGAAGCCAGTTCCAACCTTTCACGCTATGATGGCGTAAAATTCGGATATAGAAGCGCTCAGTCGCATGATCTGGAAAGCATGTACAAAAAAACACGCTCCGAAGGATTTGGCGATGAGGTAAAACGAAGAATTATGCTGGGAACCTTCGTGCTTAGCGCCGGATTTTATGATGCCTACTATACCAAGGCTCAGAAAGTAAGAAGATTAATAAAAGAGGAAACGGAAAAGATTCTTTCCAAATATGATTTCCTGATTATACCAACTACTCCGACTACAGCGTTTAAACTGGGAGAGAATACGGCAGACCCCATTTCGATGTATCTGGCCGATGTATTTACGGTACAGGCCAATCTATCCGGAATTCCTGCCATATCGATACCCAATGGAAAAGACAGTCAGGGGCTTCCTATCGGTCTGCAAATACTGACCAAGCCCTTCGAAGAGCAAAACCTATTGGCTTTCTCCAGGGTTCTACTGGAAAAAAAACTGAACTATGCTTAAACAGACAACCGGCTGGATAACTGTCCTGACTACAGTTATTTTATTATCTGCGGGATACATGCCTGTGCGGGCGCAGGAAGAGGAAGAAGTGGAAATAGCGGAAGAAATCATCGGTATTATCGAAGAGATCCCCTATTATTCCACGGAAGTTTCCGATGAGCTGATCAAAGACCGTTTGCAGTGTCTGCAAAACAAGATTCAGCTTTCCTACAATCCACAGATCAGATCCTTTATTGACTACTTCTCAAAGAGAAACAGAAACTACCTCACCATTATGGAGCAGAGGAAAAATGTCTATTTCCCGATTTTTGAGGAGTATCTCAAAAAGCACGATATGCCGGATGAACTGAAATACTTATCCATAGTAGAATCAGGCCTCAACCCCAAAGCGCTTTCCAGAGCAGGAGCAGCCGGTCTCTGGCAGTTTATGCCGAGTACAGGAAAAATCTATCATCTGCGTCAGGATACCTATATTGATGAGCGGCTCGATCCCTACCTGGCCACTGAAGCTGCCTGCAAATACCTGAAGCAGCTTTACAATATTTTCAATGACTGGGAGCTTGCTCTCGCTTCCTACAATTGTGGGCCGGGCAATGTACGCAAAGCCATCCGCAAATCAGGCTACAAGGAAAGCTTCTGGGAAATCTACAACCATCTGCCCAAAGAAACACGGGGATATGTTCCTCAGTTTGTGGCAATCATGTATGTCATGAATCACCTGGATGATTATGGCTTTGAGAAAGTGCTGCCCGAATATGCCATGGAGTTTGACACAATCCGCATAAGCCAGACGATTAATATTGATATGCTCTGTCAGTATCTGGATATTTGCAGAGACGATGTCAGCAAGCTCAATCCCGGTCTCCGACAGGAGCTTATTCCCGGCTATCTGAATTATTCACTGCGTCTGCCAGCCGATGTCATGGCTACTTTGCATGCCAACCGTACCGCTATCCTGGATAGTTGTCTGGTGTCTGAAGTTGCAAAGATCGCTTACGAAGAAAGCATACAACCGGCTAAAATTGTCTATACAGTTAAGAAAGGAGATTACCTTGGCAAAATTGCTGAGAAGCACCGGGTAAGTGTCAACGATATCAGACAGTGGAACAAGCTGAAACAAAATACAGTCTACGTAGGACAGAAAATTGTCATTCACACAAAACAACCGGTATCTGCACCTAAAGCAGCGGTCGCACAGACAACTTCCGCGCCGGCCGGGAAAACCGGAGCAGGCAGTACTTCAACAACCGGTAGTACATCGACTGCGAAAAGCCAGTCGGACTCCGGCTCACTAAAAATCTACCATGAGGTAAAACCCGGTGACAATCTGCACCGGATTGCCGAACGCTATGATGTAAGTGTCAGTGATATCAAAGAGTGGAACAAACTAAACTCGACGGTAATCAATGTGGGACAAAAACTGGTCATTAACAGTAGTGCCGAACCAGGCGGACAACGTCAGGAGAAAAGCAATGCTGTCCCAAAGGTTTATCAGGTACAACCCGGTGACACACTCTGGTCAATTTCCAAAAAATACGAAGGACTGACGGTAGAGGAAATCAAAAAGAAAAACAATCTGAAAGACGAAAACATCAAACCAGGTATGAAACTAATACTTGGCTAAGATCGCTCAGAAGCTATATCCTGAAAACATTCCAGACCTCTCTGATAAAACCGGAGAGGTTTTTTTATAATCCGGGCATAGACGCCAGGAGCTTTTGCATCAGAAGCACGATCGCAATGATCACTGCGATTATTAATCCGTAAAAAATACCAAAAGCGATATTTCTCCTGTTAACAACAGTCATGGATACAGCCGCAGTAACAAGGAAAGCCATAAAGCCCAGATTGATCAGAACATTATTCTTTTCGATTGGGAAAGTTACAGCAACCAGATAGCTCAGGGCGGCACAGACAAGCGCTGTCAGCCCTCTGATCAGAAAAATCTTTGCAGTCATGATAATCTGTAAATAAAATAAAACGGACACTTACCGGAGAGCCTGCAAAATAATCACAAATCGGACGGGATAAAAAAATTAAGCGTATAAAGTTTAACCCTGGACCTCCTGTACATTTTCCCGGTCGCAGTACCCGGTTTCCAGCCGGGGAAATAAACAATGATTTACAACTCATACATTACCTGACAGTAGCACTCCGCATCAAAATCTGCTTACCATCAGAATGCCGGCAGGCACTGTAGCTGCTAGCTGTCCGGAAAAGAAAAAAATGATTTTTATTTCGGAAATCTGAACAAACAGACAGGTTTATCTGCTTAATGTATATATATACAAAGGCTTCCGGAAGCTTAAAAACTCAGCTTGCCATCCCCCGGTTGGAGGATAGCAAAACTGACAAAGTAAAAAGTCGTCGATGTGTAATAAACCCCTTAAACTATTAACATCGAATCGTCAGCTAATATATTAAAAAATTATAGTTTGTCAATATTCAATATAGATATTCATCGACAATATCCTTTCATGATTTAAAAAATCCAATTTTTTATTTAAAAAAGCAAAATTACGCGATAAAACAAAACTGTTAAACACTTCATACAGTATTGCTATTATATTTATAAGCAGACTACCTGCTTATTATAAGTAAAGAAGATTAGTTGAATAGAACACGAAGCTATGGAAGCAATAAATTCTGATAAAATACTGGAGATCGGCGAAAGCGACAAGGTCGCGGTCGAAAGGATCAAGAACTGGGTTATGATGATTTGTCGCAAGAAGTGCAACGATTCGAACAAGATCTATGTTTCTCCCTATCAGTATACCAATACAAAAGGAGAGCATATATCCAAGACAATCATATGTGTAAGCGACAACCTGCCGGAAGGACCGGTTATACAGATTCCCAAGCCACTCAACGATGTGAGCCTGGAGGATTTGCTGGGATGTTATTCACTTATCAACTATTGCAAATAAAACAGAAACATATGTTTTCAGGAAACTCCTTTTTTGATATAGGCTTTTTGCTTCTTCCTGACAGCAGGGAAGAGGATCAAAAGAACAAAAACGTGAGCCGGAATATGTTTTAAGTGACATATGAGAGTGTTGTTAGTCGGAGCGATTGTTTATCGAGACTTTTTCGACAAATCGTAGCCCTGACTTACCGTCAGAATCAAGAAATGTAAGGAAGAAAAGTGCGGTAAAGTCATTTTTTATCGTGCTTTTCCTTTATTTATACCTTTCCTCTGTTCCGTTACCGGATTTGTGTATGAAAAGCATCGCACATACAAAATCGCCCGATCAGGATATTTATTGCAATACAGTTGCATTAAAAAATTCTTCTTTCGTATTTTTGCTTTTCAATCTCATATATGAAAATCATACTGGCGGCTCTTCTGTTTTTTTATTTTATTCCGGTGCACGCCCAGAACCAGTATGTCATCTCAGGTACAGTTACAGACTCGGAAACGGCTTTGCCTATTGCCGCGGTCTCTGTGACCATACAGGAGACCGGTACCGGCGGCTATACAGACGATGAAGGTTTTTTCCACATTCATTATCTCAGAAGGGGGCGTTATCATCTTCATTTCAATGCTTTCGGATATGAAACTGTCCATTTGGATATCCGGCTCGACTCTGCCGATCTGCAGCTCCGGATACAAATGAAACCTACTGCTCTTGAGCTGAAACAGATTGTGATTGAAGGCGAATATCTTAAAACCAGGGAGGAAAAACGCTCCCTCTCAGCCAATCTCGCTGATCAGGACTTTATCCTGAAAGCGCAGGGCAATACACTGGCAGAAGCGCTGGAAAAAATCCCTGGTGTCAATAGCATTAATACCGGTGTGGGCATCAGCAAACCAGTTATCAGAGGAATGTTTGGCAATCGTATTATTGTAACTGAAAGCGGTATCAAACAGGAAGGCCAGCAATGGGGTATTGACCATGGCCTGGAAATTGACCAGAATGAGGTGGGGACGGTTGAAATCCTTAAAGGACCGACCAGTCTTCTCTATGGCTCTGACGGTATGGGAGGTATAATCAGCATCAAACCGGCAGGACCACCACCGCCTCATACCATAGCTGGCTCATTGCGGACATTCTATAAATCCAATAACGGGCTATACGGAATAGCCGGGACCGTATCGGGCAGAAATCTGAAAAACTGGTACCGGATTTCTTATTCAAGACAGGATTACGGCGATTACAGAGTGCCGGCAGACACCTTTACCTATCTGAATTTTAAACTGCCTATACACAACCAACGACTCAAGAACACAGCGGGAAACATTGAAAGCATAAGTGTCACAGCAGGCACGTTGCGATCATGGGGTAAAAGCACGGTAAAAGTAAGCAACTTTCGTCAGAAGGCAGGCTTTTTTGCAGGTGCCATCGGCATCCCGGGAGCCTATTCGCTGAGGGATGATGGCAACCCGAGAGATATAACTCTACCCAGTCAGCAGACAAACCATTTTAAAATAGTTGTTAATAATGAACTATTTATCAACCAGAACTGGCTTGAGCTGGATCTTGCCTATCAGAATAATAACCGGTTTGAACGTTCATACGCACATTCTCACAACATTAATCAGAGTCTTCCAGACAGTGATATCGCTCATCACTGGATACTTCAGACGGGAACATTCAATGCTATGTATCATTATGCCATCACCGATAATCTGAATCTGATTAGCGGCATAAGCAACGAATGGCGGCACAATAGTATGTCTGGTTTTGAGTTTCTGCTTCCCCGCTACCAGAGCAGAACGCACGGTCTGTTTACTTTTGCCCGCTATGATGCTTCTCCGGCACTTACAATCAACGGAGGTTTACGTTTTGATGCCGGATATTATACGATCAGTGGATTCTCCGAAATTGTGCGTGATCTCAACGGGCAGCCAATCGACACGATCGATTATGTATCAGATATTGACCGTTTATTCTACAACTGGTCGGGAGCAATCGGCGCCTCCTGGGTCTCGCAGGACAACCACTGGAATATTAAGGTAAATGCCGGACGGGCTTTCCGTTTGCCCTCCGTACCTGAGTTGTCTGTCAACGGTGTGCATCACGGTACTTCCCGTCATGAGAAAGGAGACTCGCTGCTCAATCCCGAAAGAGGTTATCAGCTTGACCTTGCTCTCCGATATCTCCGGCGCAATCTGATCTTTCAGCTATCCCCGTTTTTTAATTACTATCTCAACTATATCTATCTGCGGCCTACAGTCTCATTTTCTCCGTTACCGGACGGCGGTCAGATCTATCAGTATACGCAGTCTCAGGCATATTACAGTGGTGCAGAAGGCACCATCGAGTGGCATCCGCTATCCTGGATACACGCTGAAACCGGCGCAGAATATCTGTATACATATAATCCGGAATCAGGACTTCCACTTCCTTTTATTCCTCCCTTTAGCATACGACAGGAAGTCGAGCTAACCCTTGTTCCGGCACTGGGTCCTCTTATTTCTCCTTATCTGGCACTGGCCTACCAATGGACTGCTGCTCAGAACAGAGTTGACCGTAATGAAAAGACAACGCCGTCATACCAGCTGGTAAACTGTGCCCTGGGCAGTGGTATCCGTATCGGAAATCAGGTATTCAATATGCTGATAGGAGTCAATAATCTCTTCAATGAACAGTATATGAAACATACCAGCCGCTACCGGATACTTTCCATTCCTGAACAGGGCAGAAACTTTATGATCAGCATTGCTTATCCTCTGGAAAAAACGATCAAAAGAAATTAAAATGAAACATTGTTGCATATAAGAAATATTAAGATTATAATTGCAACATTATTGCAAAAATCATTTGTATCATGAAGAACATCTTTTACACTTTCATTCTCATCCTCGCCGTCGCAGGCTTCACATCTTGCAAAAAAGATGATGACAACAAGAAAAATGACACCATGGCTCCCGTAATTGAAAAAGTGCTTATTAACGGGAAAACAGACAGTGACCATATTCATTTGCATCCGGGCGATGAGCTTGAACTTGAAATTCACTTCTCAGACAATGAAGAACTGAAAAGCGCTAAGGTAGAAATCCACCATGCCGGAGACGGGCATTCGCACAGAGTGAACGCAGTTCCGTTTGCCCATAACTCTATTCTGGAAATAAGCGGCAAACAGGCCCATGAGCATCTTGATATCCATATTCCTGACAATGCTGCCGATGGTGAATATCATCTGACTGTACAGGCAATTGATGCCGCCGGCAATGAATCTGTCTTATATTTTGCCGAACTTGAGGTCGAGACGCACTGATTCTCCTATAGTGATCATCACACCTGTAAAAAGCCTGAGCATTCAGGCTTTTTTTTATTAACAATAGATTCCGATTATAAAAAATCTATATATATTTATACTCATAAGCAACCAGTTTCCCTGTTCGCTTTCAGAAACTTAGCATTTGATGCTTCGTATTATGAGAAGATCTTTCAGCCGTCGTGGTCAGAAGCGATAAACTTATCTTTGTGTCGTTGTTTATGGTGTATGCCAGGATTGTAATTAGTACTGTATTGCTGCTGTTGTTCAAAATGGCTTCTGCGCAGGTTTCGGCAGTATACACACTGGCTCCTCAACAATTTTTCAATCATTATTACCTGATCAATCCTGCCAATGAATCGCTGGAAAACCGTTTGCATCTGGCAGCCGGTAACCGGTCAATGGTCGGGGTATTTTCCGGAATCGGAAGCTCATACGGCAACATCCGGTATACCGGATACAACCGGGCCCGGACCCGGGCCAATACAGTTGGATTGCATATCTCCAATATGCGGCGAGGCGAGTATATCCAACTCAACAAGATTCATTTTCGCTACGCGCTTACTACTGCCCTTTCTGAAAATATCTATATCTCCGCGGGCGTATCAGGCGGGCTCATCAATTATCGTCTGGCAGCTTCTCAGGCGAGCGCAGGCGGATCTGCCCTCGGTCCGGACCTGGCAGCCGGAATCTGGCTGCTCTCCGATAAGTTTCAGACAGGTGTATCCATGATGCAACTGCTCAACACCGGACTTCAGCCCCTCAATGAACGACTTGAGCTCAGACGGTATATCAATATTGCCTCTTCGTACAAATTGGCTATTAGCCCTGCAAGCGATCTGAAGATACACGGCTGGTTCCGGTATGAGCTGTATAATAACCGATCCGGATTCATGATATGCCCCCTCTACTCCTGGAAAGAACTAATTGAGCTAGGCCCGGGTTATGACTTCGAAAGAGGAATGTATGTATATGCAGGTCTGGGAAAAATAGGTCTGGGGCAGGGTGCTTTGCAGGCAGGCGCATCATTTCTGCTTCTCAGCTCGCGCTATTTATCCGATCTTACAGATTCGGTTGTCGAGCTGAGTATTGTTTATGTAATCAACCAGGAATAAGGGTATCCGGAACTTCAAGTTGCCTGTGGGAATCCCAGACAACTGAAATTCCCGCAGGCTGAGACTCTAAAAGCCTTCGGTTTTTTTAAGTAGTATAATCACAATCCACTCATACCTTTTTAGGATCAAAGAGAGTCTCTTTCCGCAGGCTCAGCTCCCCCCTGGATTTTCGAGTCCTAAGCTTAAACTTTCTTCCTTTAAAAATTATCGGATAAGAGTCACGTGAAGCACCTTGTTTTCATTAATGATAACAGAATAATAATCGGTAGGGGCCGGTTCTCCGGTTTCTGTTCTTCCATCCCATAGGGCTGGTATGGAAAGCTCTCGTATAAATTTTCCCTGAGCATTATAAATGCGGGCAATACCTGAATCCTTTATATAAAAGGTATCCATCTGTCCATCATTGTCCGGTGAAAACACATTGACGGTATTGCAGGGCTCTACCACAACAGAGTCTTCCGAAAAGAAATACCCTCCGGCATATATATCATCCACCACAAAATCATTTGTCTTTAACCGGCCAGCAAGGCTTTTGAGCTTAATAATCTGCTTTCCGTCATTCTCCGGCACCCAGCTATAGGTTATATAATGCCAGGAAGTATCTTTGGGCATGGATACAACATGCACCTGATGCTCTCCCAAATAAATGCCGATGATTCCTGTGACATAGTCTTCATTGGCAAACCGTCTGTGTATATTGGCCGCATACAAAGACACCTGATACGGAACCCCGGCAGAGACAGAAACCGTATCAATAAAAAATGCCATCGAAGTATCCAGACTTCCGTCAATCAACAACATATTACCTCTGTTGCCAGTGTGGTCATGCCTGCTTACAAAAGCAGACGAAATAAGAGCAGGATCGGATACGACAGCATAATTTCCGGAACGAAAGTTCTCATTATCGCCTAAGGTATAATCTGAAGAAAATGTCTGTATATCCGAGTCAAAGGATCCGTTGTGGATATAGTTTGTTGCATGAAGATGCCTGGAGCGGACAGAATAAGTTGTACGCACAAGCGGACGGACTTCCATCTGCCAGTACGATTTTATAGTAAGATTTTCAGCATCACCATTCGTCACTTTCCATTCGATGTCTGAGCCATCTGTCTCCGTCTCTAGTATTGAGCTATTGTCTTCCAGGCAATAAGCACTCAGATGTACACGGGTATAACACTCCTGTCCATCCGGACACTGCGCAAAACCAATGCCTGTCATCAGCAGAAGCAGTACACTAAAAAAGCATTTTTTCCTGATAAGATTCATATATGTTTTCTGTTTACCGTATGATGGTAATTTGTCCGCTTCGTTGTGTCTTGTCTTCCAAAACAATCAAATATATGTAAAGTCCGGAAGGTAAAACAACTCCCTGACTGCTGACTCCATTCCATTCAAATCTGCGTTCCCGGACCCGGCTAAAGACCACCTGACCGCTCATGTCCATAATCTGAAGATCGAAAACATCAACATCAGAAACAGGCACTTCCCAGGTTTCACCGGCATCAGGATTAAGCACAAAATTCTGCTCTCTGCAAATCTTCCCAGGCAGAGATACCAGAATTGTATCCGGACATCCTTCCTGATTGGTAACAATAAAGGTATAATCGCCGCTATAGAGGTCTGCATAGGATAAAGCCGGGTGCTTTCCCGGACGACGTATCGAATACAAAGACTGACCGCCTTCTGCTCTGCCAGGCGCAAAAGTTATTGCACCGTCTGCCCGGCCCTCACACGCCGGTTTAAGTTCCGGCTGCAGCTCTGCACGGAAACCGGAACAATCAGGCATGTGTACAGCGGGAATATTTTCGGGCTGCACTTCGGTCACAGGTTCTGCTTTTGTCTCCGGGGAGAAATCCAATATCTCCCCAACGTTTTTTTGCTCATTGACAACTGTATCAGAGTCAACAAATACCATAAGCAGACTATCTGCATCCGCTCCATTCCGATTCAGGTTTTGTACAGGCTTGTCCGGGGAAGGTATCGGCAGGATATGCCTGTCATCCGAAGCTAACCCGGCCGTATCTTTATCAGCATTTACGGGTACTTCCTTTTTTTCTATGGTATCCTGACCAGATACGCCAGTTTCAGCAGGCTCCGGTACCGGTTTCAGTACAAGCAAAAGACCACTGATCAGCAATCCTCCCAGCAGAATAGCCGAACCTAGCTTCCATCGGATAGTTGCCTGGCGATCGTATTTCCGGATTCCCTCCTGAATTTCCTGCCTCAGCTCATTGTAAGCCGATGCTTCTATCGCCCGATTGGCCAGCATCCATGCTTCCACTTCTGCCGCGAATACCTTATCGTCTGCCATCAACTGCCCGAAAGCCTGATTTTCTTCCGGAGTCAGGTCGCCATTCAGATAGCTTTCTATACGTTCATATGTCTCTTTGTCGTACCTCAAAATCTCAATGCATCTAATACACTCTTATTTTCTTTGACCAGTCTCACCAGGTATTGCTTGCACCTGTAGTGCTGGGCTTTGCTCACATTCTCGTTCTTGTGTCCCATTTTGACACATATCTCTTTCATCGAGAGACGCTCATAAAGCGAATATTTCAGAATTTTCCGGCAATTTTCTTCCAGCTGTTCAAACAGCTTCTGAAGTATGGCTGATTTTTCTCTGTCCATGATATGCGACAGATGATCCCGTTCCGGCAGGATTTCTTCAGACGCAATATATTCTTCATATTGTTTGTGAAGCGACTGTCTGCGTATTTTATTAATCCAGAAGTTGCGCGCAATGGAAAAGATAAAACCATCGATGCTGTTGCCCTCATGAAACTGATCTTCCCTGACTTTCAGAAAAAAGATAACGATTGCTTCCTGAAAAATATCATCTGCTTCTTCCCTTGTTCCATTATTCTTAATAATGTAACCACGCACTTTTTTCAGGGTCCTTTTATACAAAAAAGACAAGGCAGCAGCGTTATCCCCGTTTCTTATGGCTTCAATAATCTGGCTATCGCTTTCCAAGGCTCTTTATTTTAGTACGACAATTAACAAACCAAAAAGTAAACAGGACTGATACGAATATACCAGCAATATTATTTCAAATAACTATGCAGGCATAATAAAAAAAACACACCCCAGGCCATCAAAGGGGTGGTGATGGTGATCTGAAGTGTGTACTTAAAGAATATGAAAACAAATTGTTTACAATAAATTATACGCTTCACCAGTTGGCATGGTTGCATCTTCATCGCTTCATACTCACACAGATAGCTTTTTAAAAAAGGCCTATTCCGAATTGGAAAAATCCAAAAGATCTTCAAAGGATGCCTTAATAGCCATTTTACCTGTTTTATCTACAAAACCCCATTGATCCAAGAGTTTTACCCTGCATAACCCGTTACTAAAGTGCCCGATATTGGGGTGAGGTATTCCTTTGAATATAACTTTTGTCTTGGAATCTTCCACAACTTCATCCGGAAGACGAAAAATCTTCCTGCCGGATACGTCGATAAACCAATAGAATAGGTCGATAAAAACTAAGGAAAATCCTCCCTGAAAATGGCTTGCAAGCTGATATACCGGCTCAATTATCCACTTTCCGGATTTATCCATATAACCATAATTGACTGTCTCATCCTTTTCTACAGGTACCCGAACCAGTCCTTCGGAAAAAGAAAGACTGATATTGTCGTTCTGCTGCAGATGATCGATGGTAAAAATCACTTTGCCTTCAGTGTTAATAAATGCCGCCCTGCCGGATTCGTCCAGCACAAATGCCCTGTCTCCAGAAAACGGCCACGCTTTTCTGAAGCTCCGGGGAAAGGCCTGTCCGTTTTGTCTGTCAATATACTGGTGATTGGAGCTTCCCTTCATCACGGGCGCCACTCCCTGACGAAACTCTCCGGCGGTCCAGTAATCGGGGGCAATGCTTACCTGATTCTGATTATCTATGTACCCCCATTTAGAGCCCTTGGGAATTTTGAATGCACAATATCCTTCCGAAAAAACAGTGTATAGTGTATCATTGGGCTGTATCAGCCAGGAACCGTCCTTTTTTATAAATCCCCATTTACCACCCATTAAAGTTATTCCCTGGTAAGCACGATACGAAGCACCTGCATTGACTCTGGCAAAACCTTCCTGAAAGCTCTCCACGGCATCAAAGCGGGGCTCCACTACCCATTTGCCCGTCTTATCAATGAAACCCCATTTGCCTGTTCGACAGTTGCCGGCATCAAGTGGGTCAAAAAAGAACCCTATATTGGCAGCTGCCAGCCCTTCCCGAAAAGGAAGTACTTTGTCAAATGCCGGTTGAATTATCCATTCTCCTTTATCATTGATAAAACCCCATTTACCATCCTTTTTTGCACCGGCGAGAAAGCCCCGGGCATCAGCATGGAAATGAATAAAACAGACAATCAGCCAGGCAAATAAAAAGTTTTTTTTCATAAATTGTACCCGATAATCAATTGTTCGCAGGATCGATTATTGGACATAATCTCCCGTTTTTTCTTAAACTGAAACTACCGGAACACCAAAATGATTGACCGGCAGCATACAATTTTATCCCCAAAACAGGAAATATGCAACGTTTTTCTTTCCCGTCATTAAGCAGGCTATCTCAGGCTATTTTTCGTAGAAAGCTACTCAGAGAATCACTGGCAGAATTTTTTAATCATGGTATCGGCTACCTTGCCGGCGTACTTGCCTACAACAATCTTTCCCTTTTTTTTGAAGTAAAAAGCGTCAGGAATCTATGGGGCATTACAAATTTTCGCCGCAAAACACTGGTCAGTCAGGATACGTTTGAACTGATGGAATTTGTCATATCCGGTCTTGTCGGTTTTATAATTTTCAAGCTCGTGACATATTATTCCTCTAAAGTCTGGGACTGGTACGAAAAAAAATATCCTATGGAAGCGGGCGCTGAGGAGCAGGCTTAAAAAATATTTTTCAAATGATCAAACTGCTTTGAGTGCTGTATGGTCACCCCGCTAACCTGCTGTACATAGTTAAGATATAAATCAGGATTGCTTTTGCTGAATATCTTCAGGGATAGGGTACCCGAACGGTTGAGCTGATAGTAGATTATATAGTCTCCGGCAAAAACAGTATTTGATGCCTGTCCTGCCGGATTATTCGCTGAATTGAAATTGCCGCCGACACTTACCGACAGTCTTTCAGATATCTGCTTGGAGGCCATAAGATTAAATGTTTCCAGATTAAGACTCTGACTATTCTCAACATTGACTTCGATATCAACTCCGCCCAATTTATCAGTGAGCTGACCAAGCTGGGCATTCAGGGCTTTGCTGACACTCTGAGCCGCTATATTATTTGTACCGGCTCCTCCCTGGAGATTCCAGCTGTCATAAGGCAGAAACTGATTAAAAGCAATAATCCCCATGACCTGCTTGTTCAGCTCTCCCGGCTCCGATTTTATCTGGTTGAGCCGCTGAGCGATCATGCTGTTGCCTGAACCTCCTTCAATGCTTTCAGGTATCTCGATATCAAAAGTAATTTCGGGAGCGGAAAGCTCTCCTTTGAGAAACAGAAATACTCTTACCGGAAGCGGGCGTGAAGCCGCTCTGGCTTCTTCGGGACTAAGAAAGGTTCGCTGATCATCTACCAGAGCAGTTCTCGAAGCTTTGGTTTCGTATCTGGCAGTTACATTAAGTATGCCATCGGCCGGATCACCCTGCCAGCTGATGGTACTCTCCTTATCAATTTTGAAATCCTTCTTGATCACATTGAGAAAGGTAAATGTATAGCTGCCTTCCTCCACTGTATAGGTGCCAAACAGATTCATATCGTTTTCAGAGTCAAATTCAAACCTGAAAGCACCGGTCCCCAGCGATGATATCTTATCTCCATTGACCGGATCGACTACAATATTGACACGGGCCTGACGATTGAGTTTGAGCTCACCGGAAATATTGAATGAAGACGGATCAACTCCTGCTTCCTTAAGTGTATCACTTTTTGGTTGTCGCCGCACTACTATACCATCGCTGCTGAACGTATCGGGAGACACAAAACGGATATAGTCCGGAGTCTCATAACTGGCCTCAGGGCTTGCCAGAGACATCGAAATATCAGTTTTGGCTCTGGTTTCCAGCTTGAGCTGTGCTCTGATATTATCCTGAGGTCCCTGTACACTCATATCCAGATCAGCGTAAAGTCGTCCGTAAAACGGAATTATTCCGGCCTCTTTGCTGTTCAGAAACAAAAAGTTGCGACCGTTCAGATGCAAATCAAGAAAAAAATCTTTCATAAAGTTATGCCTGATTTCTCCGCGAAGAGTTGCTTTGCTTCCATCCTTATCATACAAGGTTATTCCTCTCAGATTGATACTTGAGTTAGAAACAGTAAGCCTCTCGTCTTTGATGGTGTAGACTGTTTTTATCGCTTCAATACCAATCTGATTTTCTCCGGTAAAATGAAATTCCCCTGTCAACTGAGGATCACTAATGGTACCACCAAGATGTATTCTGGTATCAAGCCGTCCGTTGAGCCTGAAAACGTATTTCTTTATAAAGGGCTGAATTGATGCAAGCTGAATCTGCCTCCCCAGAATCCTGAAGTCCAATGCATTGGAATCGCCCGCCACGTCTACCGTGCCGTATATATCCAGCTCGTGAATCTGACCGATGAGTTTGCCATCAACCAGAAGCTTATTGTTATCGCTTTCCTTTTCAAAACGAATATCCAGATCGCCAAGCCCGGACTTATCAACTTCCAGCCCTTTTGTTTTGACAGTGCCCTCTACCGCCGGATTACCCATCGGATTTATGACTCGTACACTGGCATTAAGTATTCCGTCAAAAGCCAGACCAACAGGCATAATGCGGGACACTTCATCAAGATTTACCTCTTTCAGATCTGCTTCGAGAATATTGCTGTTTTCTTCTGAATGTACCGAAGCTATTCGTATATGCTGACCAGTATCAGCCCTGAGATTAAAATTCTCTATAAAAAAATAATCGGAAACAAAGACTGCACGGGCCTGTCCGTCATTGTCCCAATGATTTTCCTTGAGCTCAAGGTGTATCTTGTCCAGATTCAGGTAAAAGGTATCTTGCTTCAATGCGAGCAGCCCCCCGATATCTACTCCCGAATTGTGCGACGAATCAGCAAGATCCAGATGAAAGAATAAGCTGTCTTTTATAATAAACCCATTAATATCCGGCTTACTTATCCTGATCTTGTCAAGTATGGTAAGAGGTCCCGAATGGACACGCAGATCTATTTTGTCCTGATCGGCCTTAATAAATGACTGAAGACCGATCGTTGAAAACTGCTCAAAGCCGATTTCCCCGACCGTCAGGCTTGCTGACAGCAGATGCCGCTCACCGCTCCAGTTTCCATCAAAGGTGACATCCCTCAGCACCTCCATGGAGGGTACAAACATGCGTAACAAGCCTTTGGTATCCTGCACCCTTATGGTAAAATAAAGGCTGTCGATATGTTCATCGGTATCATTCCGGATACCGGAGTAATAATGTGCCAGAAAATGACGCCCTGCAGCAGGGATCTCGGAGAAACGAAAATTGCCGCTGACATCAATAGTAAAAAATCCGGATTGGGCCCTGATAAAACGCTGCCCCTCCTCTGTACCGGTAGAAGCCGTAATCGAGTCAATCAGATATTCATATTTCTCATTGGAAAGAGTTAACGAATCAGCTTCGATTCCTGCCACAACTGCATCAATATCATCCCCCTGCATATAAGCCGCCAGCTTGCCGGACAGCACCAGCGGATTCGGGCTGAAATTCAGCGCTTTTAAATCTGCTCTGGCTATATGACCATTAATTTCTATCGAAAGTTTTTGCCGGAGATCAAGGACGGTATGAAGCTTTAACCGGACATTCGGATCAGCGGATTCAACCGCCCCGTTAAACGTATTATTCTGCCAGATTCCTCCGATATTTACATCTCTGTATGTATACCCGTTGTATCCGGCTTTGCGGATCAGGCCTTTCTCGATAATTATTTGCCCATCCCTGGTACGAAACTCTGCTTCTGCCTCTACAACTCCTAATTGGGATTGTCTGAGCAAACGCCCAAGCTCAACGTCTGTAGCTGTGAAATATCCTTCCGTATAGGTGAGGGTATAATTTTTTCCGAAGCCCAGCCTTATATCCGTACTGACTTCACCTGCTTCGGACGTCAGGTCAAACGCCGTCTGAAGACGGCTCAGGTTTCCGCTGATTGTGCCACTTCCCTTTATATTACCCAAAGGAACCGGGTCAAAGCCTGTATCCTGAGGAATAAATCCCCGGAGAACCTGCCCGGTAGTCCGCACATCACGGACCTGTGCGTCACAGGTTCCATGCTCGGGATCAAGGATACCGCTGATTTTAAAATCTCCGCTCAGGCGATTATGCTCATCCAGCTGCAGCAAAAAATTCCGGGCGATAAAATTATTGACTGATCCATCAAGCTTTCCGTCTATTTTAACAGATTTATTATGAATAGCTTTGATAGTATCCATTTCCGGCACAAAGAAGAAAAGATCTTTTGTATGCAGCAATGCATTATCCAGGTCCCCTTCAAAAGTAATTTTTCCGGCTACCTCGTCCAGATGTCTCAAATCCGGCAGCCGGGCTTTCAACATTCCGGTAAACGAAGAATGTGGTGTGGAAAATTTATCCAGATCAAATGCCAGATGCGGCATTTCCAGATCAATTGCAGCAGCCAGATCATTGAGCACGAATCCGCTTTTTTCCTGCAAATTCATTTCTTTTACATTGCCTGCATACGAAGACTCCGTCACGGACAAATCCTGAACCAGGCCAGTATGCAAACGGATATCCAGGTGATTCCAGTCAATTCCTTTGCCTGCCGCTACCTGATCCTCATTATCCAGCCTGAACTCCGAGTCTTCGATCATGACCCGCCGGAAAAGTAAATTCAGAGGACCCGGCGGAGCCTCAGAAGTCTTTACCCTTTTTTGCTTCGGCGTATAGGTTGATACCGCCAGCTTTGTTCCATAAAGATATAAATCCCGGATTACAGGTGAGGAAGTAAGGCTTTCCACTCCGACCTCTGACCGCCCGAGCCGTGTCTCGAGTCTCAGACCAACTTCATGATCGCTCAGTGAAAAATGTATATTTTTCAGACGGACGGTCTCTACCGAAAACTCCCAGGGAGAGGGCGTTGATGAATCTCCCGAGGAAAAGGCATCGATCAGGAACTGGAAGTTATAGGGGTCTTCAGCTGCTTTTTTTGTAATGGAGATTCTGGCAGATTCAAGGCCCACATAGTTAAGCTCAACGACACGGCTGATCAGCCGGCTAAAATCAATATCAGCCCCGATTCGTTCTGCATGGAACAAGGTATCTTTGTGCTGGTCCTCAATATAGATATCGGTAACCTCGATCATATCCCACAAGAAAAGACTAAAACCACCTATATGTACTTTGGTTCCGGTTTTCCCGGCAAGAAATACCGTAGCCTTGTCTACCGCAAAACGCTGAACAGCCGGTATATGAACAACCAGTGCAATAATCAGCATGAGGCTTATCAGGAAAAGAAAAAAAATCCCGAGATATTGTACAATCTTCTTAAAAAGGCGCATTCCGTGATGGCTTATGACCGTTCATAATTCTAATTTTGGACAGCCATAATTTGTTTTTAGCACTTTGTTCAGACTTGTCTGGCAGCATGCCGGATTGAATAAAAATAAAAAGGAATGGTCTCCCGTGAAAGTTTTTTTGCCTGAAATATAACACTGTTGCTCTATCCGGATAGCAGTCATAGCCCGATAAAAAAAGCCCGTACCAGGTCTGGTACAGGCTTTCACGGAAAAAAGCGTGGACAATCCTATCTGTAAATCACTCTTTCGGTTTTTACGATATTGTCCGAATATATTTTTAGCAGGTAAGTACCCTTGTCCAGCATATCCATTGACATAAACGACTGATTTGTCAATGATTTCTGAAACAGCATCTGCCCCTGCAATGAATATACTTCTACCTGTACTGATTTGCCCGCAGATGCAGTAGCAATCCATATACCCTCAGACGTCGGATTAGGATATATGCTCAGCTGTGCTGATGCTACCTGCTTATAGCCGGTAATGGGGCTTTCAAATTCAGAGAAGCTAAGCTGACGCTCTGCCACCAGTTCCCATGTATTGCTGCCAGCATCCCAACGAAATTCCTCGCTATTTGCCAGAGCATTTACATCTGTTTCCCCGTTAAGCTCATAAAAGAAGACAGGCAGTTTCAAATTGCTTTCATCTGCTGTAAACGAGTATGAGTATACAAAACGGGTTTCATTTACCCAGACACTTGCCTGATAACGCTGAATAGTCTCTTCGATCAGCTGGTTGTTTTCATTGTAAACATACAAATGCCTGCTCTGATCTGTCCAGTCCCCGTTCCAGGTCTGGATCAACTGTTCCGTTCTGTTGCCATTGGAGTCATATTCATACAAGCTTCGCTCAGATGCCACCTGATTATCGTCATTAAGCACATATTCCGTTTCCAGAATCAGCTGCCCCTGCTGATTGTATTCATAATTGGTAAGACTAATCGGCACCCAGGCAGAACCACTCCAGATAAAGTCTGAAGAAGATGTCAGACGATTTTCGCCAGAATAAGTTCTGATATTGCGGAAATCATTGACCCATTGCCCGGCATCTACATTTCTCTGCTGCACCTGATACTCTGTCGCATTGCCATTTTCATCATAAGCAACGGTTTCTCTTGTATCAAGGACCCACTGCCCCGACGACCAGACATAACCTGTCACCGTAGTAACCTGTCCCGCCTCATTGTACACAAAATCCCAGCGTTGATCATTTACCCAGGTCTGAGTCTGTGAGTTCCAGCTATAATCAATGTTTCGTATAAGGTTTCCGTTGACATCATATTCGAAAAACTCTTTATAAAAATTCTGTAGCTGTCCGTCAAAAACAACTCTGCTGATCGTACTGTCCAGCTTCTCAAAATCCGAGTCAAGCACCCGCTTGCGGCTATCTCCGGAATATTGAGACAGGTAAGTTTGTTTACGCTTTCTTTTTCCGTCGGGGCCGGTCTTCGAATCCTGAGCCAGCAGCGAAAATGTAACCATTAGTCCAACAAAGAGAGTAACTATTTTTTTCATTGTTTTCCTGTTTAGTATATGTTTATAAATTAATTAGTTTTATGAGAAAATGTTAGCCGATACCAGTATTAAAATGCAGATTGTACCGATCTGTGAGCAATAAAAAAAGCGGCTCCCCGGTCGCCGCTATCAACCCAACATTTCTCGGGGAGCACACTTTGAACAAAAAACCATGCATTCTTTTCAGTGACTCAGAAGCATTTCCTGCTCCTTTCCGGAGACAGTCTTCAGGATATCCAGAAACGGCTTATTGGTAAAAGCCACCTGAAAATATTCTGTTTCGTATTCGCATTCTTTGCTTTTCATCATCTCCTGTGCATCATGCCACTTTTTGTCAAAATCATAGGTATGGCAGTTTTTCAGCTTATTGTAGTTAATAAAAGCCATTTGCTTCATGGCATCCGCATCCGGCATACGTTTTTCTGTAAACTGGCTGATTGCTCTGCCCAGATCACCGTTTACCTGATTCAGAAGATCCGAAAAGACGCGAACCGATTCCATACAAGTGTTCATACCCATTGCATAAAAAGGCGGCATGGCATGCGCAGCATCGCCCATCAACAGAATCTCATCCTTATAGTTCCATTGCGATGATCTGGCTTCATAGATATCTGAAACCGGATTGTCATTAAATTCCTTTATAAAATGATCCTTGTCTATATAGGAAAGGAAATGACAGTTCTTATCAATAAAATCGTACAGCTTATCCTTGTCTGTTATTCTCGCAAACTCACTGTTTCGGGTATAAAAAAGAGTTCCGTTAAATCCGTTTCTGCCATCCGGCAGCGCTACAAACAACAATTCAGACACATTCCATATATGTACATAATTCGGATCAAGCACATAGTCTCCGTTGCGCGGCGGAATATACACTTCCTTAAAAAGGAAATCCAGCTTCTGCAATACAGACTCAACCAGTCCGTAATTATTCATCTGTGTTCGGACGGCCGAAAAGGCTCCGTCACATCCAAACAGGTGGTTGTAGTAAACCGCTTTTTTCTTTCCGCTCTGAGAATTAAAAAGAATCCTTTTTGCCTTGAAATTGATTGCTTCCAGATCGTGATTGAAGAAAAAATCCACATTGCCGCTTTCACGGCAGCACTCCATCAGAAATGAATTAAAATCTTTTCTGTTTATGGTATAAATTGCTTCTTTCATTTTGCCATACTCCTGATAAAAAACATTTCCGTCTTTCAGATGTACAGCTCTGCCATATTTAGGCACCAGAATCGATTTGTAACGATCATAAACTTTCAGGTCCTTTAATGTATTTATTCCGCGTTCGGAAATAGACATTCCTACTGTGCGTTTCTTATTCTCATATTCGTCCCGAAAGTCTTTTCTTTTGTCGTAAACGGCTACCTTAAAGCCTTTTTGTGCGAGATACAATGCAAGAGTACAACCGGTAATTCCTGCTCCATTAATGACAACCGGCACATTTCGTTCCGGTGTTTTTTCCAATCTATCCATCATCTTCTACCAATTACCTATCTGGCTAACCGGCAGAAAATGTGATTTGTTAAAAATTATTCTGTTCTCCCGGACCGGATAAGCTCAGGCCGCTCTCTGCCGGATAAAAGAAGCTGCTAAATGAACAAAACAACGAACAGACGGGTTTGGGTGACGTTTTCAGATGCTGGCAATTACAAAAACCTCACAGATACTATAACCTGTTGTATTTAAAAACATTTGGAAAATTGATTCTGTTATTTTTCCATGAGCCATTCAGGCATCCACGATTTTTCAATTGTGTAAATTTTAAAAGCTGATTATGGAAAATTTACTTGTCCGACAAAAATTTACCTTATCCAAAAAGGTTTTCGAAGGATTTATTTTCAGGGGAGAAACACTTGATCAGAATGATCACAAAGCACAGCACCTCATATTACTTGCAGCATATATCATTCTTCTTAAGCGCTATACCGGAAACCGGCTGTTTCGCATCGGCTATTCGGACTTTGCCTTTCCCGGTGAACGGTACATAGAAGCAGAACTTTCAGATGACCTGAGCTGCTTCGAAGTAATAAACCTTCTCACTGATAAAATTAACCAGCCTGATCAGTCAATGAAAGACAGGGATCCGGACGAGTTTTTTCCTGTCTACTTTTCAATGTTTGAAAAGTTTAACGAGAGCCTGGATTATACCGATCTCAATGATCATCAGATTCGTCCTGAGAGTCATCTGGACAATTTTCAGTCTGCGCTCCAGATGTTTCACAATAAAAGCATATTCGGAGCCTGGATCCTTTGCAGGGCAAGTCATTTTGACTCAATTACCGTAGATCGTATGCGCGATCATTATCTGACGGTGCTCAACGATCTTTTATCAAATCCGGAGAAAAGAATTCGTCAAGTAAATATCGTTTCTCCGGAGGAGCTGGATCTTATCTTCAATGAATGGCAGGGACAAACCATTCATTTTCCTGATCATCAGTGTCTTCATGAACGCATCGGAGAGCAAGCCGGGAACACTCCGGAAGCCATAGCGCTGATCTGCAAAGACGAAGAGATTTCATATAAAATACTGGAAGAAAAAGCGAATTATCTGGCCAGAGTGCTTCTTGACCGGGGCCTGAAACCGGGAGAAAGAGTCGGCCTCCTGATGGATCTGTCTATTGATGCCGTGGCTGGCATGCTGGCAATACTCAAGGCTGGCGGTGTTTTTATTGCCATGGACCCGGCGCATCCGCTTAGCAGGCACCAGTTCATGATCAATGACTGCAAGATTCGGTTTCTCCTGTCTGTCAGCAACACTCCCGGCAATGAGCTGTTTCCGGCAGACCAGACTATTCTGACAGACAGCCCGGAGCATAAGTATGGTCTTCTGAAGGAAAATACCGGTATCCGTACTGATCCGGCCGAAGCTGCCTATCTGATGTATACATCCGGATCTACCGGGGATCCTAAGGCGGTCATGATTACACATCGCAATATTGTGCATAATCTCTATATAACCGTACAACGCTATGAGCTGAAAGAAGGTGAAAAAGTCCTGTCCATGAGCTCACTGTCTTTTGATACTTCCATTTCAAAATTGTTTTCTATCCTGACCGTAGGCGGAGCTGCAATTCTGCCAACGGGCGAAGATACTATGGAGGTGGAGAAACTGATCCGGCTGATGCAGAAGCACAAACCGGTGCTTTATCCTTCTACTCCGGCTATACTCCGGCTGATCAATCAGATCAACCCGGATCTGTCTTTTATACGGGTCATCACGACCGGAGGAGAATCAGCCAGATATACGGATTTTGATAAAATCATAGAACAGGTCAAAATCATGAATATTTATGGTCCTACCGAAGCAACTGTTTCCTCGTCCAGCTATACCATACCAAGGCAGGATAGCGAAAGCACAGAAAGGATTCCTATAGGCAAGCCAAATCCCAATTGTGCTATTTATATTCTGGATGATCATATGCAGCCAGTACCTATCGGCACATTCGGCACGTTATATATTGGTGGAAAAGGTGTGACCAAAGGCTATCTTAATAATCCTGAGCTTACAGAGCAGAAGTTTGTTGCGAATCCTTTCAAACCAGGCGAAAAAATGTACAATTCGGGGGATATAGCCCGCTGGCTTCCCAACGGTTATATTGATTTTCTGGGGAGAAAGGATAATCAGATAAAAATCAGGACATACAGGGTGGAAATCGAGGAAGTAGAAAAAATAATGAGCCGTTCTGAAATGCTTACTGATGCCAAAATTCTGGTAAAAGAAGAAGGAAACGGAGACAAATCAATGATCGCCTGTATTGTTCCAAAGGAAAAGGATGCATTTGTGGTGCAAAATCTGAAGAATTTCATGCAGCATCATCTTCCCGCTCCGGTAGTTCCGGGTGAATTTATTCTGCTCGATAAGCTTCCGGTCAATCGTAGCAATAAAATTGACACCAAAGCGCTGTTGCAGATCTATCTAGAAAAACAGCAGCAGGTTGCTACCCGACCCGCCGCCGGACTATACAAAAACAGAGTAGAAAAAGAAATCGCCGGTTTCTGGAAAACCAGACTGAATCGTTCTGTGATTGATCCGGATGAAAATCTCTTTCATATTGGCGGAAACTCTCTCAGTGTAATGCAGCTCAAGCTTCATATTCAACAGATTTTCCAGCTCGATATTCCGGTCAAGGTCCTTTTTGACCATCAGACCACTGCAAGTCTGAGCGACTTCATTATCAGCCAGGCTCCAAATCCTGAGCAGTTACTCTCGGAACCGGCGGAAGAGACCATAAGCCGGACAGACAATGTCAGCGATAAACAGACAGAACCCTCTTTATCAGTTGCTTCACCTGCCAGAAAATGGAAAAAGCTTCTGCAAGTAAAACCGCCAAGGGTTGCCAGAATTAAAAAAGCGCTGGTGGCCAACAGAAACAAGCTTCCTCTTTCGTACCACGAAGAGCGTCTGTGGTTTCTGTACAAGTTTCAGAATGAAAAATGTATGTACAACATTCTGAAAGCATATACGCTGACCGGAAAACTAAATCTGACGCTACTGGAAGAAAGTCTCAACCAGGTAATCAACCGCCATGAGAACCTTAGAAAAAGATTTTATGAACTCGATGGTGAAGTAGTCGCAGCATTGAGACCGCGTATACAGGTACGGCTTAACATCATTTGCGGACAGACCGATACTTCTGAAAATCTGTTTGAGGAAGAAATCAGCAAGGAGGCCGAAAAAGCATTTGATCTGTCAGGGGATATACTTGTAAGGGCTACGCTGATCTCCAGAAATGATTTTGAGCATCGCCTGATTCTTGCAACACACCACATTGTTGCCGATGGCTGGTCTTTCAATATTATTATGAAAGAGCTCCACAGCTTGTATTCTGCCAGCCGGAATAATGAAAAAATTGAACTGGAACCGCTCACCAAAGCATATACCAATTATACATTTCACTATAAGGCAATTCTCAACGAGGAGCTTATTACGAAACAGACCCTGTTCTGGAAAGAAAAGCTAAGCGGAAAAATTGAAAAACTCCGTCTGCCTTATGATCTGCCTGGCAGTTCTGAATCTTCCGGCAGGGGAGGACACGAGGAAGTGTGGATACCTGCCCCTCTTGCTGAAAGTCTTTTCGGGCTGGCCAAAGCCAAGGGAGTTACTCCGTTCATGGTTTATCTCTGCGCTTTTCACGCCCTTCTTCACAAGTATACAGGACAGGATTTTGTACATACCGGTATTCCTATTGCGGACAGACAGCATGCTGCGACCCGTGATCTGGTTGGTTTTTTTGTCAATACGCTGCTGATTCCTTCCCGATATGTGGCCGGATCAACTTTTGAAAACGCGCTGTCTTCTACCCGAACCGAAGTGCTGGAGGCTTTTGGCAACAAAGAGCTCCCCTATGATATACTGGCTGATATGCTGAACCGGGAGAGTGGGATAAAGGCAAGCGAACTCCTGCAGGTTATGTTTGATTTTCAGAATATCAGCGAGCCAGTTACCCGAATGGGGGATATTGAGGTTGATGAAATCAGGCTGAAGAACTATTATTCCAAGTTTGACCTTACCGTTTCGGTGAGTCCGGAAAAAGATGGTCTTCTTTTGTATGCCGAATATAAAAAGGATCTGTTCAGCCCCGAAACCATCAGACATCTTCTGATGAGCTATCTCCGGTTGCTGGAACAAATAGGTAAGAACCCGTCCATTGACCCGGATACTGTTGAGCTAATATCGCCTGAAGAAAAACATCGTGTATTGTATGACTGGAACAATACGCAACGAGCGATAGACGCTACCAGTATTAATGCCCTGTTTGAATATCAGGCATCAGTCCGCCCTGAGACGACTGCCCTGATCACGGAAAATGAACAGCTTACCTATCGGCAAATCAACGAAAAATCAAACAAACTGGCTCACAAGCTGGTAGCTTCCGGTCTGAAAATGGATGAAATGGTCGGACTGCTTATGGAAGAATCGGCTGATGCCATCATAGCCCAGATTGCCATACTGAAAGCCGGCGGAGCGTTTGTTCCTCTCGACCCTGCCAATCCTGCCGATCGTCTTGAACACATGATCCGGCAATGTGAAATACGGCATATCATAACGCATGAAAGCTATCTCAATCAGCTGGTGAACGGAGACTTTGTATACTACACAATGGATACTCCCGGGTATTTAACCGGCCGTAACATACACAATCCAGACAGGAACCCGACCCGGTCCAGTCTGGCTTATGTAATGTTTACCTCAGGCTCAACAGGTCTTCCCAAAGCGGTCGGAGTAGAGCATCTTGGGGTTTTACGTCTGGTAGTTAATACCAATTATGTACCTCTGGATGATTCATGCCGGATTCTAAAAACAGGCGCCTTCTCGTTTGATGCATCTACCTTTGAAATATGGGGAGCTTTGCTTAATGGCGGAAGATTGTATCTGTATTCCAAAGACAAGCTGCTGGATTATACTTTTGTCAGAGAAAAAATAGCCGAACACGGTATTACACATGCCTGGTTCACCTCTTCCTGGTTTAACCAGCTGGTGGATCTTGACAAGACAATCTTTGGTCCGCTGCGTTACCTTCTGACCGGAGGAGACAAGTTATCAGCCAGGCATGTAAACAAAGTTCGCAAAGCACTGCCGGATCTGAAACTCATCAATGGCTATGGTCCGACAGAGAATACTACATTCTCTCTGACTTTTCCGGTTGAAGAAGATTATGAAGATACTATTCCGATCGGAAGACCGATTGCCAATTCTACGGTGTATGTTCTGGATAAAAAGCGACAACCAGTGCCGGTGGGCGTTCAGGGAGAATTGTATGTAGGAGGCGACGGAGTTGCCAGGGGTTATATCAACGATCCGGACATGACCCAAAACCGCTTTATGGCGGATCCGTTCCGCCCGGGAGCAAGAATGTACAAAACAGGTGATCTGGGCAAATGGCTGAGAAGCGGAGTAGTCGAGTTTATCGGGAGAAACGACAATCAGGTAAAAATAAGAGGTTTCCGGATCGAGCCGGGAGAAATAGAAAGTGCGATTATCTCACATCCTCAGGTAGAGGATGCCGCTGTCATTGTCAAAGATATCAACGGAGAAAAACAACTTGTTGCATTCTACAAAAGCAGGGAAGAAATCGGATTTGATGATTTGTATCGTCATCTGAGAGCAACTCTTACTGAGGTAATGATACCGGGTAGCTTTACCAGAATAAACGAAATTCCTCTGACCCAAAACGGTAAGACTGACCGGAAGAAATTGTCGACTATGATCACAAATGAAGTCCAATCAGTCTCCATGGTACCTCCGGCCAATCCGGTCGAGAGCAAGCTGGCTGCAATTTTCGCAGAAATACTGGGCAAGGCCCGGGTAGGAGCTACGGACAATTTCTTTCATTCGGGAGGACATTCTCTGCTGGCAACCCGGCTCATGGCCCGCATCGAAAAAGCATTTAACAAGGAGCTTCCTCTGTCTCTGCTTTTCCAGGCTCCGACTGTAAGAGAACTTTCTGCTATTATTATGGGACCGGAGTTTAACAGCGTCGGACTTGTTCCGATTCAGCCGAAGGGAAACCGAACGCCAATATTCCTTCTTCCCGGCTACCTCTTTTACTACAATCTAAGCAAGGTTCTGGGAAGCAGTCAGCCCCTTTATGGTTTTGAGCCTATTGCAAAGTTTAAGACAGAAGATATTGCCAGGCATTACATAAAGCAGATCCGGGAAATCCAACCCGAAGGACCATATTTCATCGGAGGATACTGTGCAAGCGGAATACTGGCTTTTGAAATGGCACGTCAGCTAAAAGAAGCAGGGCAGGAGCCTGGCTGGCTGGCACTGTTTGAAGTATACACTCCGGAAGCAACTGTTGCCAAAGCTTCCGGGCAATATCTCAGTGATAAGCTCACCTACTGGAAAGCCGGGTTTATGTCCAGTTCGCTGAAGGGCAAATACAAGCTGGTTACTACGGAGTCAGCCAAACTGTTTAATTACTTTTTCAAGAATACTTTCCGGAAGATTCTGAATGATTATACAATTAAGCCATATGACGGAAAGATGCTTCTTTTCAAGTCGAAAGACGGTATGGTTGGCTCTACAGGAGATCAGTATATGGGATGGAGCAAATACTGCCCGGTTGAGAACATAAGCCTTATTGAAGTGCCCGGAGATCACAATACGATATTTAAGGATCCGAATGTAAGGGTGATTGCCGAAAAGCTGAAAGAATGTATGGATCAGGTGCATGGACAAGCCAAAGTGCAATAAATACCATTATTACAATGAAAAAGGCTGCCGTTGATACAGCCTTTTCTTTCCATTTATAGCAAAAGCTATAAAAGCAGAATAGACTCCCTTTCGGGAATCTATTCTGCCAACTTACAAAGTGATGTTTTATCCTCTATGAATCCAGAATACAATAAATATTGGTTTTCCAGTTATTGAGATCTGTTTCCGTCTGAGGATTCCCAAGATACTCCTCGATAAAAAAGTTCCGCTGCAGATTATGTTTTTTAAGAAACTGATCCATAGCTTCATAAGCAGGTTTTATATCTTCAAAAAAACCCCTATGAGAAGTACTAAGAACCTTTCCTCCAACCATAAGTACATCGTAACCACTATCCACCGATACAGCATCTTCACATAATATGGCAGCAGCCACATCGGTCTCTTCGGCTTCCTGATCCACTGAATAGATCATGGCAAAAGGGATCCCATTCGAACATAAGGACAGATCATTAAGTTTTCGTAAAATTCTGGAGCAGTTATCTTCTATAAAATCTCCCAGTTTTTCATTTCTAACAACGCTTCTGACACACATAAAAGTTCTTGGTTCCCACAAAGCCTCTTTCACCTTGTACCTGGAATATACTTCCATCCCTACCTCCTATCTTCAAAGTACGTTACGTTAAAAATATAACTCATTCATATTCCCATAAGTTAACAACCTGACAAAAAAGCATAATAAACAGATAGTTAGATCACTATTTACAACCATATAGCCTTCCGGGAAGTTGTCTTACAGAGGGAAGGAATGTGAGCTATGGTAATACGAAAAGGCACAAGAGTAAAATGGCGATATGGTAAATCGTTTGGCAGAGGCCGGGTAGAAGCAACCTACCATCGCAAAATAACCCGAACAATAAAGGGAGCCGAAATTACCCGTTACGGACAAAAAGACAATAAAGCTTTACTTATTAAAAGTGATAACGGAAGTGAAGTGCTGAAACTGGAAAATGAAGTCGAACGGGAAGAGTAATCACAGGGAGAGTAATAGAAAAACCCTCCCTGGAGGGTTTTTTCTTATTTTACCAGCGACAAGGCTTTAATCAGCTGTTCCCGGTTCATCTTGCTTCTTCCTTCGATACCGGCAGCACGTGCATGCTTCAGCAATTCTGCTTTGGACTTATCCTTTATATCCCCGAGTTTGATTTTAATCAGCTTGGCTGAAATCGGCTTACGGTTGGTCTCCTTGATTTTGTTCAGTGCAGAGGCATTCAGTTTTCCATTCTTTTTAGTTTCTGTAGGTTTTGAAGCGGCTCTGGATGCCTGTGCTTTCTGAGGGGATTTGGATGAGCCGATTTTTGATGCAGCAAGCCCGGAAGGTTTCTTATTGGTATTGGTTCTGCCGGCAAGCTTCGCAGAAGCTTTTGCTTCAGGTTTTGAAGCAGGCCTGGTTTTTGATCCGGGGCCGCTCTTGGCACTGCTTTTGCTTACAATGGCTTTCGAAGATTTTAACCTTTTTATGGACTCAGATTTCTTGATATCTTTTCTGGATGCTGGCTTTTGCGATTTCTTCTTATCTGTTTTTGTTGTTGCCATAACTATTGAGGATTTGATTTTATCAATATTCTTATTAACTGTTATACATGCATTTGTGTTAACAAAAAAGAGAAATCTGCCGAAAATACATGTGATTATAAGAAAGTTATGAATAAAAATATTTAATCATTCTCCTATTACCCCGACGGGGCATCTATCCGGGAAGAGGAACTATTTACAAATCCGGGCTGTTTCGAGACAGAAAAACCAGAGCTATTGAAAACAAAGTAAAGAAATGATTATTAAATAACTAAATCCGTGTTAAGAAGTAAAATTCATAACAAATATGAGAAATATTCATGTATTTTAGTGCTTTCTTGATACTTTTGCAACAATAGGAGTAATCATCATCAGATAAGAATTAATGTCAGGTTCCGTTATAAAAGACATATTTTCAAAAGTATTCCTTATCATCTTTCTTTCGAAGATGATAATGCTGTATACTCCGTCTTTTATAAAAAACTTTGACCGGGACACGTATATCAGTGTGGTCCTGCAACTGGAAATTGAGAACAATAACAGCGGTAAAGGCCTTGTCGATATATGCGAAGAGGATGTATTCTCCGGTTACTACGCAAAGTTTTTTACATATCCCAATTTTGTTATACCGGTATATGATATTGAATCAATCAATTATATTCCGCGTGACTCTGAAAGTATTTGTGCTTTTTACCCATCTGTGCCCACACCCCCTCCCAATTGGCTGATTTGAAACACATCTTGTAAACAACTCCATGACGGGAAAGTCTGAACTGTCCGGAATAGCTTAGAGCTATATTCAGGGTGACAGAATATTTTCCTGTTTGTAGCAAAAAGAATTACTATTCAAATCAACAAAATTATGACAGGCACACGTATGTCTGCGTTCCTCAAATTATCGAAACGCGACCTAAAATATGATTTACCTGCGAGTGTAGTGGTCTTCTTAGTGGCCCTGCCTCTATGCCTTGGTATTGCCATGGCTTCCGGAGCTCCTTTGTTTGCCGGATTGCTGACAGGAATCATCGGCGGTATTGTAGTAGCTGCCATTAGCGGTTCTCAACTCAGTGTAAGCGGTCCGGCTGCGGGCCTCACCGTAATCATACTGGGAGCCATTGAAAAACTTGGCGCTTATGAGACTTTTCTGCTGGCAGTTGTACTGGCCGGATTTATGCAGTTAATCCTTGGCATCGTCAGAGCCGGCATGATCGGCAATTACTTTCCTTCTTCCGTTATTATAGGAATGCTTGCTGCAATTGGTATTACCATTATTCTTAAGCAGATTCCGCATGCAGTCGGCTATGATTCAAGCTTCTTTGGCGAAGAGAGCTTTTCTCAGCTTAATCATGAGAACACATTTACTGCTCTGAGCAAAGCAGCCTCATCGATTAATTACGGAGCTGCAATTATATGCCTGATATCGCTTTTTATACTTATCGCATGGCCGAAAGTAAAGAAGCTAAGCTTTATTCCTGCTCCATTGCTTGTGGTCATCGTTGGTATAGTGCTGGGTCAGGTTTTTAATGAAACCGTATTGTCTCTGGACGAAAAACATCTGGTAGTAATACCTGTTGTTCAGTCTTTCGGAGAATTTATGGGCCTGTTTACGCTGCCTGACTTCACACAGATTCTTAACAGTGATGTATGGCTTATAGCGTTTACCATTGCGGTAATTGCCAGCCTGGAAACCCTGTTGAGCATTGAGGCAGTGGACAAGATAGATCCTCAGAAAAGAGTTTCTCCGACCAACAGAGAGCTTATTGCCCAGGGAATCGGAAATATGAGCAGCGGGCTTCTGGGAGGGCTGCCGATGACTTCAGTGATTGTACGTTCATCTGCCAATGTCAACTCAGGAGGACGGACCCGTCAAAGCGCCATGCTGCATGGCTTGTGGATGCTTCTTGCTGTAATTGTTATTCCCAGAGTAATCAACCTGATTCCATTATCATCTCTTGCCGCCATACTTTTGCTTACCGGCTATAAGCTGGCTAAGGCAAAGCTATTTAAAGATATGTGGCTGAAAGGCAGGGATCAGTTTATTCCTTTTATGGTAACAATTCTCGCCATAATATTTACAGATCTGCTAATGGGCGTAGGAATCGGACTGGTTGTAGCCATGTTCTTCATATTGCGCAACAACATGTCTAATGCATTTAAGTATTCGGTAGAGAATGCAGACAGCGGTTCCAGAATCACCATTACATTGTCCGAAGAAGTATCATTCCTTAATAAAGCCGCTATTCAGAAAGCGCTATACAATCTTCCTAAAAAAACTACTGAAGTAGTCATTGATGGCAGCTACAGCCGCTTTATTGATAAGGACGTGATTGAAGTCATCAATGATTTCAGGCAGAATGCAACAAGCAAAGGTATCAAAACAGAATTAACTGATATCGTCAATATGAAGAATATTCCGGATATCAGAAAACTGACCAATACCTCCAAACCAAAAAAAGTAAAACATAAAGTATAACCATTCAATAACTATACATATGCTAAAGAAACAATTTGATAATATAGAATTAACCAAAGGCTTCGGAAGGCTACTGGAAGGTAATGCAAAGTGGATGGAAACAGTAGCCAATGATACAACCGGAATGTTCCAGCAGCTTGCCAAAGGACAGAATCCTGAGGTATTATGGATCGGCTGTGCCGACAGCCGGGTTCCCGCCAATCAGATCACCAATACCAAGCCCGGAGAAATTTTTGTACACCGCAACATTGCCAATATGTGTGTACATTCAGATATGAACATGCTAAGTGTACTCGATTATGCCGTCAATGTACTGAAAGTAAAGCATGTAATCGTTGCCGGCCACTACGGTTGCGGGGGAGTTGCAGCAGCGCTTAGCCGCAAACAATATGGAATTATCGACAACTGGCTATGCCATATCAAAGATGTATACCGCCTGCATAATAAGGAAATTGATGATATCGCCGATCCGGAAGAAAAAGTCAATCGCCTTGTCGAGCTGAACGTAGCAGAGCAGGTATTTAACCTATGTACTACATCAATCATTCAGAATGCCTGGAAAGAGCGTGACGACCTTGCCGTTCACGGAATGGTCATTGATATAAGTACCGGAAAACTGATTGACCTGGATATTACCTTTCTGGACAGCAACGGACTGGGAAAAGTCTTTGCTTACAAATAAGCCTCTCAGAAACCCGCCACAAATCACCGGCGGGTTTTTATTTTTATCAGCTTTTTCCTTTACCCGCAGACACCCTGATGTTTTACAACATTATATATTTCTGGCAAAAGTCAGGGAGAATCAAATCTTTTGCAAAGACAGTTAACAAATACTTAACATAGCAATAATCATGAGTTAACAACACCGGGATAGTTTTGGACAAAACAATAAAAATTACCAAAACTATTTCAGCGTGAAAACGATTAAGCAAATTCGTCTCCTGATTTTCCTTGCTGTTTTTTTCAGCGTTATCGATGCAGCAGCCCAGCACGGCAGCATTCAGGGAACTATCCTGGATGACAGCGGGGAACCCGTAATGGATGTAAATGTGGTGATACCCGCCCTGCAAAAGGGCACAGTTACAGACTGGGAAGGGAATTACATGCTCCAGAATATTCCTGCCGGAACCTACCAGATTCTGTTTAAAGTAATAGGTTATAAATCCGATACATTAAAAGGCGTAACAGTATTTCCGGGTCAGGTTGCTGAAATCAACCATACACTAATCAAGGAAGGAGATGAGCTTCTTGATCTTGATATTGCTGTAGTCGGCACCAAAGTGACGGGAACCACACAGGCCGTAATACAGGAAGTGAAAGAAAGTGATGAAGTAGTAACCGCTGTTTCTTCCGAACAAATCAGCAAATCTCAGGACCGGTCAGCTGCAGACGTTATGCGAAGAATACCGGGAGCTACGATTATTGACAATCGTTTTGTAATGGTAAGAGGCCTGAGCCAGCGCTATAATACGGTTATGCTGAATGGAATTATTGCTCCCAGCACAGAAGCCGATTCCAGAGCTTTTTCCTTTGATATAGTTCCAAGCCGGCTTATCGACCGCATGCTTGTTTTCAAATCCGGCTCAGCCGACCTTCCCGCCGAATTTGCAGGAGCCATTGTTAAAATCTACACGCGAAGTGTTGTCCAGAAAGATTTTATTAGCGTAGGCCTTACTGGAGGCTTCCGGGCAGGAACCACACTAAACGATTTTTCAAAAGCACGATCAGGAAGTAGTACAGACTGGCTAGGCTTTGATAATGGCAACAGAAATCTTCCTTCCAATTTTCCTAAGTCGAACCTCCGAAGCATATTCGATCCTTCTACACTCGCCAATGCTGCAGGCATGTTGCCCGGATCATGGAATTACAATACTGTCACTGCAAGACCTGATATGCGTTTTAACCTGGATATAGGCAAAAACTGGTACTGGGGTGCTAAAAAGCTTTCCACGCTCACATCATTAAGCTATTCCAATACTTTTCAGCATACAGAAGTCGGGTTTACCCGGTACGATCAGTTTATCGAGGCACAGGGAAGAAGCCAGCGGGAATTTAACTATATAGACCAAAAGTATACCAATACCGCCACTACTTCACTCATCAGCAACTGGCGCTTACATCTTAACAGCAAAAACATCATTGAGTTTCGCAACCTGCTCAATCAGTCGGGCATGAGTGATTTTACGCTACGTACCGGTGTGGTTGGGCCTATAGAAGACCCGCGCTTTGATGTTCGCAATTTTTCACTCTATTATACTACACGAAGAATGTATTCCGGTCAGCTGCAGGGAACACATGACCTGAAGATATTTAAACACCCTACAGAGTTTAGCTGGGTTGCCGGTTATTCCAATATCAACCGGGAAGAACCTAATGTAAAAAGAGCCCGAACACAAAAAGTTTCCGGCAGTGACGAACCTTATCAGATTGTTCTTCCATCTTCAGCGACAACGTACGATGCTGCCACCTTTTATTCAGATCTTAATGAGCATACTTATGCTCTAAACACATCCTTTATAACAAAGATTGATCGTCCTGACTCATCCCGTTATGAAGTCAGCTACGGGCTGTATAGCGAGTATAAAGTCCGTGACTTTGCCGCACGCTGGTTTTCCTACACCAGACAGCCAGGTTTTGACAATAGCCTGCTGCAGAAACCTGTCGAAGAATTATTTGGGGGAAATTACTTCAAGCCGGGCGGGTTACTACTTACAGAAGGAACCAACAATACAGATTCATATGATGCCAATTACAAGCTGGTAGCCGGCTACGCGGGACTTACCATACCTGTTGGAAGATTTAAGCTCAACGGAGGCATCCGGACAGAAGTGTTCAATCAGCAGCTGAATAGCCAGCTTAATAATGGAGAACTGGTTAATGTTGACAGCACTTATATCTCTCCTCTGCCTTTTGTTAACTTGGCCTATAATATCAGTAAGAAGCAGCTTGTACGACTTACGTATGGAAAAACCCTGAATCGTCCGTATTTCAGGGAATTGGCTCCATATGCCTATTATGACTTTGATCTTAATGCAGATTTTCAGGGTAATCCGGACCTGATCTTAGCTACCATACATAATATTGATGCTCGCTATGAGATCTATCCTTCCGGATCTGAATTTATAGCTTTCGGTGTATTCTATAAATATTTTCTAAACCCGATCGAGACAGTAATCGGCGGATCTGCAAACCCCGTATTTACCTTCCAGAATGCTCACAGTGCATACAATTACGGAGCAGAAGTTGAAATCCGTAAATCCCTGGCGGGACTTTCCCAAAGCCGGTTTATTCAGAATCTGAGTCTTCTGTTTAACGGAGCCTTGATTCAGAGTCAGATCGATCTGGGAGATTCCTCTTCTCTGCTCGAAGCACGTGTGCGTCCGCTGCAGGGCCAGTCGCCTTATGTGATCAATACAGGTATCTACTACAATAATGTAAAAGGCGATCTGTCTGTAACACTTCTTTACAATATTTATGGAAAGCGGATCTTCATGATTGGAAATATTGATAATCCGACCATATATGAAATGCCCCGAAACTCCCTCGATCTTACCATCACCAAAGATCTCAGCGAGCGGATGAGAGCTTCTTTTGGCATCCAGGACATTTTCAATGCTCCGTTCCGGTTCTATCAGGATTCCGACCGGAATGAAAAAATCAACAGCATTGACGAGCCATATCGGGTTTTCAGACGCGGACAATACGTTACGCTCGGATTCACTTACAAATGGTAAAAAGACTCAATGTTAATGATAAGCTAATAAGGTCTTAACCATTCATTAACATGCCAATTATAGTTTTGCCCAAGTAAATAAACCAATTAATCATTACTATTTAACATGAGAAAACTATCAACCTTCCTCCTTGCGATGCTTGTAGCCGGACTTGTCGCTTGTAAAAAAGATGATGATAATCCGGGCAACAATGGAAATGGAAACGATAATGGCTCCCTGACTGTACTAACCGGAGAAATCACTTCGGACCTTTCGCTGGATGCCGGAAAAAAATATCTGCTTACAGGCAATGTATTTGTAACCAATGGAGCAACAATAACCATTCCTGCAGGTAC
This sequence comes from Bacteroidota bacterium, assembly GCA_023458555.1. Taxonomy (GTDB): domain Bacteria; phylum Bacteroidota; class Bacteroidia; order Cytophagales; family Cytophagaceae; genus SpSt-227. The sequence continues at coordinate 49,258 of JAEWYS010000013.1, forward strand.
AGTTATCTTTGGAGACAAGCTTTCCAAAGGAGCGCTGATTATCACTAAAGGCTCTAAAATCAATGCAGTCGGAACTCCCGATAAACCAATTGTATTTACATCCAATGCTCCCGAAGGTTTCAGAAACCGTGGAGACTGGGCCGGTGTGGTACTTCTGGGTGAAGCACGCAACAACCGTGGCGCTGGACAGGATATCGAAGGTATCTCTGGTGGCAATGCAAACGGAAAACATGGTGGTGAAAAAGAAAACGACAATTCTGGTGTAATGCAGTATGTTCGTATCGAATTTGCCGGAATCGCTCTTTCTCCGGACAATGAGCTTAACTCTCTTACCATGGGATCTGTCGGAAAAGGCACAGTAACGGACCACATCCTGGTATCTTATGCCGGAGATGATGCATTTGAGTGGTTCGGCGGTAACGTAGACGGTAATCATCTGATTGCATACAATACCCTTGACGATGATTTCGATACGGATATGGGTTATACTGGTACTGTGAATTACGGAATCGTTGTAAGAGATCCGGGAAGCGCTGACGTATCCGGTTCAAACGGATTCGAGTCTGACAACAACAGCTCTCAGCCTGAGTTGCAGCCAATCACTGCTCCAGTGTTCAACTACTTCACTGTGATAGGACCATACGCTTTCAAATCCAAAGATATTGACGCCAACTATCAGCACGGAGGTCACCTGAGAAGAGGCTCCAATATTGTAATCAAAAACTCTCTTATCGTAGGCTGGCCCACAGGTATTAACTTTGACAAGCCAGGTCAGGGTGTAATGGTAGAAAATACGGTCGTTGCAAAAAATAACGCTGTTGCAAGTTCTGTATATGTAAAAGGTGACGCACCTGCCGGTTCTTCCATAATCGAAGTCGATGATATGAACTCGTTATTCACTAACACCGGCTGGAAAAACCTGGAGAATCCTGATTTGTCAGCTGTAGCTGAGACTTACAGAGATAAAGGTGCTTTTGGTGGTTCTCCAAACTGGAACTGGGGTGCCTGGATCAACTTTGATCCTATCTATACCAAATACTAATATCAAATACGAATATAGGTTTGTTTGCCCGGGAAACTTTGTCCCGGGCTTTTTTACTAAAGTAATCTTATGTTTTCGGTAAAGTCATCCACAGTTATTGTTTTTCTTCTAGGTTTTATTGCACTAATAAGCTTCTCATGTAGTGATTACAGTCCCGAACGATATAAAACATCTGCGGAGCTGGACGATCTGCTTACGCGCATCTCTGCCTATACTGAAAAGAAACCACGTCATATAAGTTATGCTGATCGTTTTAATGCAGAGCATCGCACCTATTATCAAAGAGTAGCCGGAAATCTGAATAGCCGTATTGAACAGCTTTATGTAAACGACTCTCTCCACTACTTTCTCCTGGTCAAAAATGACGCTAAGAGTCTCTATAAAGAGAAAAGGGCCGTGGGCGGTATCTTCAAACTGGAACGTGATTCGATTGTGGAAATGGAAATTCAATTCATAACTCCTATGCTGGTAGAAGAAGAGCTGACAAGAAAAGGCGCTGAGCTTTTTAAATCCATGGTAAAAAACGAAAACATGGATGAGTATTTCGGCAACCCTGCCTATATGGAATGGCCAAACCCTAATGTCAGCTATGACAAAGCAACAAATCGATGGGTATTTCCTGACAATTCAGAGCTTGCTGTATTCAAAAACATCATGACCGGACAAAAATAAGCCGGCAAAATCCTGTATCGCATTTTTTCAACTACGCCAATTCCTGATTTCTGTGAAATCAGCATATTGTAGCTAATTTTTTACGGCCCCGCCTTATCAGACGGGGCTTTTTCATTCTCATTCCGCTTAACAATTATTTAACAATCCCTTAACGATAAAGCTATACGGCAAGACTTCATTTGCATAAATAAAAACAAACTCGTTCAAACATGCAAAATCAGACTCAACGATCCGACAAATTCACTTCCTTCTTCGCGCTTATCGCCATACCAGTGATATTCGCAGCATGCCTTGTACTGTTCTTCTATGTATTGGGCCATGAAAGCAATTTTGAAGGAGGCGATCCTGTAAAGGGGCATCCGCTTAATTATCTTGGAACAGTATACAAAGGTGGTATTATTGTTCCTTTTCTTATGTCCTGCTTTGTAATGGTACTAACCTTTTCTGTCGAAAGATTTCTGACCATTTCCAAAGCATATGGCAAAGGTTCTCTGGATAAATTTCTCCGTGATATCAAATTCCAGCTTTCAGATAACAATCTTGAAACAGCAAAAACACGGTGCTCTTCACAAAAAGGTTCTGTCGGAAATGTTGTTTTCTCAGTAATCAGCCGTTATCAGCAAATCCTTTCTGATTCCGCTTATAACAAAGAACAAAAAACAGCAGCTATTCAGAAAGAAATAGAAGAAGCTACCGCGCTTGAGCTGCCGGTTCTTGAAAAAAACCTTACCATTATTGCCACCCTCGCTTCTGTTGCTACACTAATTGGTCTTCTCGGAACAGTAATAGGTATGATCAAAGCTTTTGCCGCACTTGCGACTGCCGGCTCACCGGACGCTGTTGCGCTGGCAAATGGTATATCTGAAGCGTTAATTAATACCGCACTTGGAATCGCTTCATCCGCACTTGCCATTATTTCATACAACTTCTTTACAAGCAAAATTGATACGCTCACATACAGTATCGATGAGATCGGCTTTAGCATTGTATCACACTTCAATGCAACATACCGGGAACCGCGCAGCGAGCGGAAAGTTGCCGAAACATTTGTTGTTCAATAAAAAGCAGTCACATCCATGTCTAAAATAAAAGTCCCGAGACAAAGCATAACACTGGATATGACAGCCATGTGTGATATGGCTTTCCTTCTGCTTACGTTCTTTATGCTGGCTACCAAGTTCAAGCCGGAGGAAAGCGCGATCGTTGATATTCCTTCATCGGTCTCTGAAATTAAAGTTCCGGAATCCGATATAATCACTATTTCGGTTCAAAAAAACGGAGCAGTTTTTTTCGGAGTGGATGGTCAGAATACTCGTCTTGCTCTTATCCGGAAAATGAATGAAAAATATGATCTCGCCCTTACCGATCAGGAAAAAACACTTTTCACATTAATGGATGCTTATGGAGCTCCGGTATCCGGATTACGTTCTCTGCTGAACATGAGCCATGAGCAGCGTCAGCAAACAACTATGCCTGGCATACCGGCAGATTCTGCAACCAATGAGCTCAAAGACTGGATTCATCTGGCAAGGCTTTCCAATCCTAAATGCCGGATTGCAATAAAAGGCGACAAAGAAACCGATATCAGTGTCATACAACAGGTAATCGAAACGCTGCAAAAGCAGAATATCAACAAATTCAACCTGATTACCACACTCGAAATGTAATCCAGGAATTCCCAATCTGATAATACTTATACAATGGCAGAAGTAAATACTTCCGACAGTGGAAAAGGCGGAAAAAAACGCAGTAAGAAAGCATCAACCAAAGTTGACATGACTCCAATGGTTGACCTGGCATTTCTGCTTATCACCTTTTTCATGCTCACTACAACATTCGGAAAACCTCAGGCGATGGAAGTGAACATGCCTGACAAGACGGAAGATAATCAGGAACAGCCCCTGAAAGAATCCAAAGCATTTACCATACTCCTGGGAGAAGACAATATTATCTATTACTACCAGGGATTGCAGGATCCGGAACTCTATACAACTGACTATTCAGCTCAGGGTATACGCTCGGTCCTGCTCCAAAAGAAAAAAGAAATCGAAGATATGGTCATATTGATTAAAGCACATTCAAAAGCCCGGTACAAAAACATGGTAGATATACTCGATGAAATGCATATTACAGCAATAAAACGATATGCAATCGTTGATATATCACCGGTAGACCTGGAGCTGATGGAGACTAAAAAGAAGGAGGTTGCACCATGAGTCTGCTGGAAAAATCATTTGCTGATATCATTTTCGAAAACCGAAATCAGGCATATGGCGCCTATCTGCTACGGCGAATTTATGAAAAGCATGTTCTGAAAGCCATTGTTTTCTCACTGGCCGCCTTTTCTTCAGTTCTTCTTGGCCCGCTCATTTACAATAAGTATCTCGTTTCTCCCAAAAAAGAAACCGTTATACATAATGTAGAAGTAATCCTGGAAGACATTCCGTCGATCGCGCCACCGGAACAGTTGCCACCGCCACCGCCGGAAATTAAGATTGAGGCACCCAAAGTTTCCCAGGTGAAATTTCTTCCCCCTAAGGTAACTCCTGATGAACAGGTCAAAATTGAAGAGGTTCCACCTACCACGGAAGATCTCAAAGATGCCAATCCCGGAGAGGTAGACCAGGAAGGCACTACCACCCTGAGTGAGCTGGTCGAGAGTGATATCGAAGCACAAAAAGTTGTCGAGGCACAACCGGAAGATAATAAAGTGTATACCTGGGTAGAACAATCTGCGGAATTTGCCGGAGGAGTAAACGAATTAAAGAAATACCTTACAAACAACCTCAAGTATCCTGCAGAAGCTGAAAAAGAACAGATATCTGATTTTGTCGTGGTAAAATTTGTCATTAATAAAGATGGCTCCATAAACAATGTCCGTGTCGTAAAAGGTGCTGGCTACGGAATGGATGAGGAGGCTGTCAGAGTAATCCGGCAAATGCCCCGCTGGACACCGGCTAAGCAAAACGGTATGGCAGCACGACAGGAAAAAAGTATCAAAATTCCATTTGTACTCAAGTAATAGTGCCCATGAGTAAACCATACAAAATTCTGGTTGTGGATGATGACAGCAGCATCACCGAACTGCTTCAGTACAATCTGGAGCAGCAGGGCTACATTGTACAGACTGTGCACAGCGGTAAAGAAGCGCTGGAAATCGCCCGGGATTTTCAGCCCAATCTTGTTTTGCTGGACATAATGATGCCCGGCCTGGATGGAGTAGAAACTTGCAGGATCTTACGCAATACAACATTTTCCGAAGAGCTGTTTATTCTTTTTCTGACCGCCCGGGCCGAAGAGTATTCTGAAATAGCAGCATTTGATGCAGGTGCAAATGACTATATTATCAAGCCGGTAAAGCCGAGAGCTTTGATGAGCCGGATATCTGCCTGCTTCAAAAGGGAGACTACCATACAGGCAAAAAACAGTATAATTACTATCCGGGGCATAACAGTAGACCGGGAAAGTTATACCGTAATGAAAAATAACGAAAAGATCACGCTCGCAAAAAAAGAGTTTGAGCTCCTTTATTTTCTTTGCCAGCATCCCAACAAAATATTCAACAGAGATGAGCTGCTCAAGAAAGTCTGGGGCACCGATGTCTGTGTAGTGTCCAGAACCATTGACGTTCATATAAGAAAAATAAGAGAAAAAATAGGTGATGATCTTATTAATACTGTCAAAGGAATCGGCTATAAACTAGAGATCAGCGAATAATATCATATTTCACAATCTATCTGAAAAAACCAATGGCGAACAAACAAAAACAAAAAGAATTGAAACTTCTGGTCCAGACGAGAATTCTTGCTTCTGTCACTCTGATCCTCGAGCAGGAAAATCCGGAAGCTACGGCCAAATTAAAAAAGAAAATCAAGAAAGTTTCCAGCGGACTTTCGAAATCGTTTATAGAAGAATGCGCCATTATTGAAAAGAAAAAAGCCAAAGCTGAGCGCAAAAAAAATAAAACAGCAGAAATTGCTGACAAAAGCACGAAAGCTCCGAAAGCTGAAAAAGTAAAAACGAAAAAGACAACTGCTGAATAGATAGCAGCCCGATTCCATTTCTTAACAATTCCTTAACATTGGAATAACATTTCGATAATAGTGATTGCGGATTTTTGCCTCCGTAAAAATTTTCTATTATCGAAATGTTAATTAATTGTAAAACCTGGCAATACATACTGTTTTTTATAGTTTTCTGCTGTATTCCGTATGCTGGTATTGCACAGGTAAACCCATCTTCTTCATCACAGGATGCCGAAGCAAAGCCATGGTTCAAAACACTTTCTTTTCGCGGGTATACTCAGATCCGCTTCAACGGCCTTGCTTCCAATCCCGACCTGGCATGCGATCAGTGCGACAAATCCTGGGGCGGTAAAGAGGAGTTTTTTATACGTCGTGCCCGGATCGTACTCAGTGGTAACGTGCATGACCGTGTAGCAATATACATCCAACAGGATCTTGCATCCTCTCCTGTCAGCGGTCTGTTAAATTTTGCCCAGGTAAGGGACTTGTATGCTGATATTTTCCTTAATGATCAGAAAACGCTTCGCATTCGGCCAGGAATAAGCAAAATCCCGTTTGGGTTCGAAAACCTGCAGTCCAGCCAGAACCGTCTGCCACTGGACCGGAATGACGGGCTAAACAGCGCCATCGCCAATGAACGGGATCTGGGGGTATTCCTGTATATAACACCTCAGAAAATCAGAAAACGCTTCGCCATGCTCCAGAATTCGCGGTATAAAGGCAGCGGAGATTACGGTATGATAGGTCTGGGATTGTACAACGGACAAACACTTAATAAGCCGGATCTGAACAACAACTTTCATACAGTCGCCAGATTCACTTATCCATTTGAGCTGGCCGGTGGCCAGATCATCGAGACAGGCATACAGGGTTATACAGGCAAATATGTACTCAGCTCATTCAATTCAGAAACCAGTCACCAAAACGAATACCTGGACCAGCGGGTTGCCGCATCTCTCATCGTATACCCACAGCCCTTTGGATTTCAGACCGAGTTCAATCTGGGACGCGGTCCGCAATTTGTGCCGGGAGAAAACTCCGTTCAGCTCAGGCAGCTTAGCGGAGGATATATAATGAGCATGTACCACATTATGTATCATAATATGGCTTTCATGCCATTTGCCAGATATCATTGGTATGACGGTGGTAAAAAGCATGAACCCGATGCCCGGAACTATAAGGTAAGTGAGCTGGAGCTGGGTATTGAATGGCAGCCGATTCCTCAGCTTGAACTGTGTATTATGTATGTTTTCTCCGACAGAACGTATGAGGACTTCAGCTTACCGGACAACCGTCAGGCTGGTACACTGATTCGGACGCAACTGCAATTTAACTACTAGAATATCAAATATTTAAAAAATAACACGTTGTGAAAATATGAAGTCCCTTTGCTATTTTATACATACAATACTTTATAAATTCTGGCAATTAGACTAATATTGCAACTGCAAATGATTCAACCAAAATAATTCAGGTTATCATATCCTCAATGGAGTCCGGACTAGGAGTATGCGAAAAACTCAATCATGCCGCTTCTGCTCAGCGAAGTAAAAAGCAACGTTATGTCTTACCTTCTGAAGCTGCTATAAAGTTCCTCTGGCAAGTAAGGATCATCCTGACAGATTTGTGCCTCTCATATCTGAAAATTAATATTCGCTTAACATTAAAGTATCTAAATTTGACGGGTAATACTATGAGAAAATTCTGCTATTCTTCCGCGATTCTTTTATTGCTCGCCAGTTCCTGCTCAAATCAGCATGACAGAGTCAGAGTAGACGGTTCCAGCACCGTTTATCCGGTAACAGAAGCAGTAGCTGAAGAATACATGTCTGAATTTTCCTCGGCTAAGCTTACAATAGGTGTTTCAGGAACAGGTGGCGGATTCAAAAAGATGCTTCGCAGAGAAGTTGATATAACCAATGCCTCCAGACCGATTACTAAAAAAGAAGTTGCCCAGCTAAAAGAAAAAAATATTGATTTTCTGGAATTTCCTGTCGCATATGACGGACTGGCAATAGTTACACATCCCGGCAATACATTTATCGATTACATCACAGTGGCTGAGCTGAAAAAGATATGGTCTCCCGAAGCACAGGGAAATATAACACGCTGGAATCAGATTCGTGCAGAATGGCCGGACGAAGAAATACATCTTTTCGGTGCCGGCACCGCATCCGGTACCTTTGATTATTTTACAGAGGCCATTGTTGGCAAAGCACGATCCTCAAGAGGAGACTATACTGCCTCTGAAGATGATAATGTTCTCGTACAGGGTGTCAGCACAGATCCATATGCCCTTGGCTTCTTTGGTATCGAATACTATCTGCAAAACAAGGACCGGTTAAAGCTGATCCCCGTTGATGATCAGAATGATGAAAACGGCAAGGGACCTGTTTACCCGTCTACCGGAACGATCAAAGACGGAACTTATCAGCCGCTTTCCAGACCGCTGTTTGTATATGTACTGAAAGAATCCCTGGCTAAAGAAACGGTAAAGTCTTTTATGGACTTTTATCTGGATAATGTCTCCGGGCTTGTTCAGGATGTTGGCTATATCTCCCTCAGCAATGAGACTTATGCGCTTCTAAACAAAAGACTTCAGGAGCAGAAAACAGGCTCTTCATTTGTCAATCTTGAATCAAACGTTGGCATAAAGCTGGAAGAGATTCTGAAATAATTTTTCTAACTTGCACCCTGATTAATTGAATGAATCTTAAAGAGAAAATAATTGAGAAACTTTTATTATTCTGCAGCCTTGTTACCATTCTTACAACGCTCGGAATAATCCTTGTTTTACTTGTGCAAACCTTTAAGTTTTTCAGTGAGGTTTCACTGATCAGCTTCCTTACCGACACAGAGTGGACGCCATTATTTCAGAATAAGCGCTATGGTATCCTGCCGCTTCTGAGCGGAACCATACTCACTACACTGATTGCCGTAGTAGTTGCTGTCCCGCTGGGACTTATTATCGCAATTTACCTTAGTCAGTATGCGCACGATTCACTCCGGAGCATTGTAAAACCGGGACTTGAAATTCTGGCGGCTGTTCCGACCGTGGTGTATGGCTTTTTTGCCCTTGAATTTGTAACTCCACTTCTCCAGTCCGTTCTCGGACCCGGGCTTTCTGGTTTTAACGCGCTGTCTCCGGGTATTGTCATGGGCGTAATGATTCTTCCGTTGGTTTCATCATTAAGCGAAGATGCCTTGTACTCTGTTCCCAAAAATCTTCGTGAAGGAGCGTATGCCTTGGGAAGTACCAGATTTCAGACAGCCTGGAAAGTAATTGTTCCCGCCGCATTCTCAGGAATATCCGTATCCGTAATTCTCGCCATCAGCCGGGCAATCGGAGAAACAATGATTGTTGCCATAGCAGCAGGTCAGCAGCCGAGGCTGACCTTTGACCCGACAGTACCTATTGAAACCATGACAACCTATATTGTTCAGGTAAGTATGGGAGATATTCAGCACGACTCCATTGAATACCGAACGATCTTTGCAGTAGGCATCACACTTTTCGCTATGACCTTTGTATTGAACAATCTGAGTTTCTGGCTAAAAAAACGTTATCAGGAGGAATATAAGTAGTGAAAGGCAAACGATTCAGAAAACGCTTAAAACGATTCAAGAATGTCCGCAAATACGAATTGCAGGACAAAGCATTTCAATATCTTGGCATCTTTTGTACATTCTTCGGAATTGTAGTACTGGGAGCCCTCCTGATCGATGTCCTTATGGCCGGTCTGAAAAGGCTGGACTGGGATTTTCTCATGAACCTTCCTTCCAGAAAGGCTTCCGAAGCTGGCATTTACACTGCCTGGATCGGTACCCTCTGGATTATGATTCTTACCGCAATAATTGCCCTCCCGATGGGCATAGGCGCAGGACTTTATCTGGAGGAATATGGGAAAAAGAACAAACTGGCCAACTTTATTGAAATAAATATTGCCAATCTGGCCGGAGTTCCTTCGATCATTTACGGATTATTGGGTCTCGAATTATTTGCCCGGGCAATGCATCTGGGTGATAGCATATTAACCGGAGCCCTGACACTGGCCTTATTGATTCTTCCGATCATCATCGTATCAACGCGAGAAGCGCTCAAAGCAGTACCTTATTCGATCAGAGAAGCAAGCTACGGTATCGGGGCCACCAAGTGGCAGACCATATGGCACCAGGTTTTGCCGGCTTCCATGTCCGGAATAATTACCGGGGCTATACTGGCAATCTCAAGAGCTATCGGAGAAACCGCTCCGCTGGTACTGATAGGCTCGCTTTCTTATATCTCATTCGCTCCAACCAGTCCTTTGGACCCGTTCTCCGTATTACCGATTCAGATATTTAACTGGATTTCAAGACCACAGCCCGAATTTGCGGAAAATGCCGCCGCTGCCATTATTATTCTTCTGGGCATTACATTCCTGATGAATGGCATCGCTGTTTATTTCCGATACAAGGCACAAAAGAAAATTAAGTGGTAGTTTAGCCGAAGCAGTATGAAAATTGAAGTAAAAGACCTGAACGTATATTATGGTATGGATCACGTGCTGAAAAACGTGAACATGTCAATCAAAAAGCAAACCGTCACCGCTCTCATAGGCCCTTCCGGCTGCGGGAAGTCAACGTTTCTCAGATGCTTCAACCGAATGAACGACCTGATTGACAATACCAAAATTGTAGGAGAGATATCCATAGACCACCTCAATGTATATTCACCTTCTGTCAACGTAAACGAATTGAGAAAATCGGTAGGAATGGTTTTTCAGAAACCCAATCCTTTTCCGAAATCAATCTTCGAAAACGTCGCCTACGGCTTAAGAGTAAATGGTGAAAAGAACAAGAAGGTTATCGAAGATAAAGTCGAAAAATCGCTGCAACAGGCTGCGCTATGGGACGAAGTTAAGGATAAGCTTAAAAAATCTGCGCTGGCATTATCAGGCGGGCAACAGCAGCGTTTGTGTATAGCAAGAGCTCTTGCCGTTGAGCCATCCATCCTGCTGATGGACGAACCGGCATCCGCGCTGGATCCGATATCTACGGTAAAGATTGAAGAGCTCATATATCAGCTCAAAGAAAAGTATACGATCCTGATTGTTACGCACAATATGCAACAGGCCTCAAGAACCAGCGACAAGACCGCATTTTTCTATATGGGTGAGCTGGTTGAGTATGAGGACACCAGAACCTTGTTTACGAATCCCAGGAAAGAAAAAACACAAAATTATATCACCGGACGATTTGGATAATTATCGGAACTTTTTTTGTATATTTTAGGTATATTGATACTAAACCATAAGAGGGGCTATGAATTTAATAGAAACAGAAATTGGTGAGTTAAAAACGGAAATGATCGATATGACCTATATGGTCAAAGGTCAGATCGAAAAATGCATAACCGCTGTATACTCATTTGATAAGGATCTCGCCAAAGAGATTGTAAAGAATGAAAAGTGGGTCAATGGATTCGAGCTGCGAATCGACAGCAAATGTGAGCATATTCTTGCCCTGTTTAACCCGGTTGCAATTGACCTTCGTTTTGTTGTCGCTGCCCTAAAAATGGTTTCCGATCTGGAACGCATAGGTGACAACGCCAAAGGAATTGCTCAATATATTGTTCGTTTTGAAACCCCTTTCGATGAAGAGCTGATCCAAAAGTTCCGGCTCAGAGAGATGACGGATACCATCATTGATATGCTGGAGATCCTCAGTACCTCTTTTGAAAAAGACAATACCAAGCTGGCTAGAACTGTTTTTGCCAAGGATGAAATACTTGATGAAATCAACAACAAAGCCAATGAAGTCCTTCAGCAGTATGTTCTGAACGAAAAAGATCCCCAAAAGATCATGCATGCGATATATTTCCTTTCCGTGATACGCAAAATGGAGCGGGTGGGCGATTATATTACCAATATTGCCGAAGAGATTATTTTCTATGTCAAGGCCAAAGTACTGCGCCATAACAAAAAAGAAAAAGCCAAAGGCAAGCACAAAGAAAGCCCCCAGACTCTGGATGGATCGGACGAAGAAGAAGACGATCAGATCGTATAAAAAAGAATGTTTTCCTTGCTGATTCTGCCTGCCTTTCTTAACTTGAGAGGGAGGGAGTACTATGTTATGAGCAGAAATAAAAGTCGCTGCTCCAAATGCTTGTAGCTGCAGAGTAACATATTAGTCCTGATACAGGTTAAAACCATATAGGAATTTTTTACTGCATTTTCATGGACGGAAAATTTTTCAGGCTTTTAGGACTGGAGGTATTATTAGATAATCTGAAGGGATATATTGAGACTAAAATTGAGCTTATTAAAATTGAGGCTCAGGAAAAGCTGACCACACTGATCACAGTTATTCTCGTTTTCTTTTGTGTAGCAGTATTCGGTGTTCTTGCATTTTTTTTCCTCAATTTTGCACTTGCTCTCTATTTAAATCAATTATGTGACAGTAACTTCCTGGGATTTGTTATATTAGGGAGCTTTTATCTCCTTATCATGATTCTGCTTGTATTCAGTATCAATAAGGGGTTTATTCACCGGATTATCAGAAAATCGATTCAATCCATGTTTGCTAAACCTAAAAAATGATCGTATGCACGACAATCCAGATTATCAGATCGGATCACCGGATATGAAAAATACCCTCGAAAAGGAAAACCGGTTATACAAAACCGCCCTTGATCATGAGGTAGATGATCTGAAAGGGCAGGCTCTCCGGATCGGACGATATGCTCTTATTGCCGGAGGCATAGTAGCCGGTTCATACATGTTATACAAACTACTAAGTGACAAGGAAGAAGATCGGGAAGAAAGTGGAGAGACAGCCCGGTTAACCCCGGCCCAGTCGCAGGTAATAGTTGAGAAAGAAGTAAAAGAAAACTCATTTCTTCGATATATCAGAGAACAGCTTGCCTTTATCGCATTAACAATCCTAAGAGAGAAAATTGCCGATCTGACCGGAATCGACAAAAAAAAGCTTATATACAAAAACGATGAGTCTTCTGAAAAGACTGAAGAAAAATAGAAAAATAGGGCTTAAAAGCCTCGCTATTCTCCTCGACCCGGACAAAACAACCCCGGAAGACGCCCGCAAGCTGGCCATACAGGCCAGGGAACATCACGTGGATTACCTGTTTGTCGGCGGCAGTCTAATTACCAATGACCAGTTTTCCGAGCTTATAGCACAACTAAAAAAAGACTGCGATATACCTGTAATTATCTTTCCGGGCAGTAATATGCAAATATGCCCGGAAGCCGATGGCATACTTCTGCTATCTCTTATCTCCGGAAGGAATCCGGAGTATCTGATCGGGCAACATGTCATAGCCGCTCCGGTACTACGTCAGACTGATCTGGCCATTCTGCCTACCGGTTATATTCTTATTGACTGTGGACGCCCCACAACTGTTTCCTATATCAGCAATACTACTCCCATACCACACGACAAGCCCTCTATCGCTGCCTGTACTGCGCTGGCAGGTCAGATGCTGGGCCTGAAGCTTATCTATCTCGACGGTGGCAGCGGAGCTCTTAAACCTGTTTCGGCCGAAATGATTTCTCAGGTAAAGGCAACAACAAAAGTTCCTCTTATCGTTGGCGGCGGAATCAACAGCCCTGAAAAAGCACGTGCAGCTCTTGAAGCAGGTGCAGATACAATCGTTGTTGGCAACGCCCTCGAAGAAAATCCGGGACTTCTTTCAGAGATCGCCACATGCGTAAGCGAGGCCAATCGCAACAATCGGAAACATCTGCACAAATAAGGTTTCAGGATTGAATATCCCCCGTCGGTTGATTTATAGCTCGTTCACAAGGAGAAACGTAAAGCTTAAGACTCAAAGATTTCAGTTGCCTGAGGCTCTTGAAAGACAACAAACAGATATTGCTGGAAAATCAGATCACTCCCGGATAAGAACAAAAGCTTCTTCACGTTTTTCCATAGGAAATCGTGCTATCAGAGCATCTCACAAAGGGCTTATCTGATTTCCGAGGATAAAATGCCAGGCTTATTTTCCCGTATCTTTCCAGATTCAATGGCTAATTTTATGTTTCTATGAAAATCCTGATTGTTGAAGATGAAAAAGAATTGATTGAAGCAATTGCAGCTTCCCTTGCCAAAGAACATTTTCTTGTAGAAAAAGCGACTGATTTCCGAACAGCGGGAGAAAAAATGCATCTTTATGAATATGACTGCATACTGCTTGACATTATGCTTCATGGGGGAAATGGCCTTCAATTGCTGGAACAGCTAAAACAGTCAGGAAAAGCCGATAATGTGATTATTATTTCTGCCAAGGACTCTCTGGACGATAAAATACGCGGACTTGAGCTTGGGGCAGATGATTACCTGACTAAACCATTTCATCTGGCAGAGCTCAATGCCAGGGTAAAAGCAGTGCTTCGCAGAAAAAAACTTGAAGGAAAAAGCATCATTGAAGCCGGCAATTGCTTACTGGATCTGAACGAACGACTATTTCTGGTCAACCGGGAAAATGTCCCGCTCAACAGAAAAGAATTTGATATTCTGGAATACTTCCTGCTCAATAAAAACAGGCTGATCACAAAAAGCACGCTGGCGGAGCGTGTCTGGGGAGACAATACTGATCAGACAGACAATTTCGATTTTATCTATTATCAGATTAAAAACCTGCGCAAAAAATTACAGTCTTCACACGCGGATATTAAAATTGAATCAGTCTACGGTATAGGATACAAAATACTGGAAGAATGAAGCTGCTCAACCAGTCCGTAAAATACCTGTCCATTTCCATTCTCCTGATAATTAGTATCTGGGCGCTGATTTTTTACATAAATATGCTTGATGAAATCAAAGAGAGCATTGATGAAGGACTGGAAAATAATAAGCGTCTGATCATTCGCAGAGTCAGGCCGGATTCGGCCATTGTACCACAAAAAGATTTTGATGAAACGTTTTTTACTATCCGTGAGCTCCCCTTTGATCAGGCATTCCAGATCAGGGATACTTATATTGACACGCTGATGTATATGCAGGATGCGGACGATGAAGAGCCAGAGCTCGAACCAGTCCGTATGCTTACTACTGCATTTGAAAAAAACGGCCGTTTTTATGAATTGAAAATTATCAATTCGATGGTAGAAGAAGACGACCTGATCGAAGAACTATTCCGGGAGACTGTATACCTGTATCTGATCCTGATTGCTGCCATTATCGTGATTAACAATATTGTACTGCAACGTTTATGGAAACCTTTTTACAATCTGCTCAGCCAGCTCAAAACATACCGGCTGGGTAGCAGCAAAAATCTGCCTGAAATAAAAACCCGGACCCGGGAGTTTAATGATCTGCAATATGCTGTCAGAACATTGTTGCAGCATAATATCGAAACCTACGAGCAACAAAAGCAGTTTATCGGCAACGCTTCCCATGAGCTGCAAACACCACTTGCAATTGCCATGAACAAGCTGGAATTGTTTCTGGAAAAAGGGCATCCGGAAAATCCGGACATGGAAGATATCACACAGGTATTGCAGATTATCGAGCGGCTGGTACGATTAAACAAATCCCTGCTGCTGCTCACTAAGATAGAAAACCGACAGTTTGCAGACAATCAGTCCGTATCCATAAGTAAGGTAACCGCTCAGGCGATACAGGAGCTGCAGGATATCGCAGATTTTAAAAACGTCAGCATTTCCGTTGAAGAAACGTCCGGACTAATCGTCCATATGGACGTTTCCCTCGCCGGTATTGTTATCACAAATCTGATCAAAAATGCCGTATTCCATAATATTTCCGGTGGAAATGTAAACATTCATATTGCAGATAATACCATTACAATCTGCAATACCGGTCTACCAGTTCCTCTTGACGCAGACAGGATTTTTAACCGGTTTCATAAATCTGATACAGGATCAGGAGGCACTGGACTAGGACTGGCTATTGTGAAAGCCATTTGTAACATATATGGATTCAGGGCTTTCTATTCCTTTGAAAATGGGAAGCATTGTTTCAAAATTGATTTTACTTTTCATTAATATACAATCCAGTATTCCCGGTTTTTTCCAGTATCACAGGAGATTTTGGCCGTATGAATGCGCTCAGACCCTGTTATCTAAGAAGCAGTATTATACTATCGCTCAGTATTATCCTGACAGTCTGCCATGCCCAGACAAATGAAAACAAACACTCTGTTGACAAGGTCTCTCATACCGAGCCTCTATATATCGACCTTGTAAGAGATCTCGGAGCACGCAAAGGAGAGAAAGAGCTTAATATCGGAGCTGACTTCACAGGCACCCGGAACTACAATGAATATATGCTTCTGGCTGAATACGAATTTGCTCCACTCAACCGGCTGGCCCTTGAAATTGAAACAGATGTATCTTTTTTCGGAAACAGAGAGGGCAATCAGGATATCATCCATGATAAATCAGGATGTTTAAAATTATCCATGCAATATTCTTTTCTCGTTTCCCCCAAATACAAAACAACCATAGCCGCCGGATACACACAATTATTAGAGCTGAGCCATTTCAAATCCGGCAGCGGAAGCTCGGCTTTCAGCCAAACGGTCTATAGCCCATTCCTGGTCGCTGCAAAAAACTGGGGAGCAGGTATACATACATTATTGTACACCAGCTCACTGATCAGCAACGATCTTCTGCGAAAAAAAAACCTTGTTTCCTGGCAGATTAATGCTGCATTTCATTATGCGATTTCTGGTTCCGGGCATTTCATCGGGCTTGAATTAAGTGATGAACAATCACATAGGCACAATGAAATAACTCTGCGTCCCCAAATGAAGGTAAAATTAAATCCGGCTCTGGCCATAGGAGTGGTAACAAGCCTGCCGATACACACCAGCGAAGGAAAAGGCTTTGGTCATTTTATCAGGATTATTTATGAATTGTAAGCCAGGATTCCCGATTGTTTCCCGAATCCTGTACTTTATTTATATCTGTAAACTTAATAGTAACACATATGAAAAGATATCTGATATTCGGCACTCTCGCGCTGATTCTGAACACTGGTTTCGGACAGGATATTCCTCAAAGCCAGGTACCATCCTTAATTGTAAACGGCTTCCAGCAGTCATTCCCCAAAGCTTATGATATAGAGTGGGAAATAGACGGTGAATTGTATAAGGTTGAATTTGAAACAGGGCTTACCGGCAGAGACCATGATATCTGGTACGACAAAGCCGGCAAAATGATAAGACACAAAGAAGAAATTACAAAAAGCGAGCTCCCTAAAAAAGTATCGGAAACGATAAGCCGGGATTTTAACGGATACCGGTTAGATGATATAAAAAAAATAACTGAAGGGGAAAAAGTTATCTATACTGTCGAATTGAAAAGCTTCAGAGAAGACTGGGATGTTATCCTTGATGCGGAAGGGAATATTCTGAGTAAAAAAATTGACTGATAGTTATATAAAATAGTCACTACCTAAAATCAGATAAAAGAGGCCGTCTGAAAGCAGACGGCCTCTTTTTTAAAGTCACCAGAACTCAGCCAGGCAGAATCCCCTGCTAGAAGCAGTAACTGTTTTCTTCAATCAGCTTATCAGCAATAGCTCTTCGCAGATCTCTTGTATTGACGGGTGTCACCTTGGTAAAACGTTTTACCCCCATTAGCATGATTCGCTGCATATCGCCTTCTGCCATAGAAACAACAGCGTTTTTACCGGCAATGCTTACCTTATCCGCCGTATCAAACACAAGTACTTTGACCATATTAACCTGCGCTTCAACAGCAGCTTCTCCTTTAAGTCCAACAAGCTTTTCCGCCCGAAGCAGAGCAGACTCTGCAACATATACATCAATGGCGATATCAGCCAGATTCATCAGTATTTCCTGTTCATGAGCCAGCTTGTCCATATATTTCTGAGCCGCCGCACCTGCCGCCATCAGCAATACTTTCTTAAAATTTTGTATTGCCTTTTTTTCAGCTGCAAAGAGCCCTTCCTCATCGTTACCAAACTCTGGTATACCGGTAAGCTCCTTTTGAACAGCCATGGCAGCTGACATAAAATCGACTTCCCCTTTCATAGCTTTTTTGAGGATCATATCCATAGTAAGCATCCGGTTAATCTCGTTTGTACCTTCAAAAATCCGGTTGATTCTGGAATCACGATACGCTCTGTCCATAGGATAATCCGCAGAGAAGCCATAGCCGCCATATATCTGCACTCCTTCGTCCACCACATAATCCAGCGCCTCAGAGCCTGCAACTTTCAGAACAGCACATTCAACCGCAAAGTTTTGTGCAGCACCAAGCAAAGCCTCTTCATAGGATTTTCCTTTCGACTTCAACTCCTCTTCAGCATTTTGGATATCAGCTCCCGCCCTGTACATCGCAGACTCTACAGAAAAAATTCGTATAGCCTGCTCAGCCAGTTTATACTTTATCGCACCAAAATCGGCGATAGGTCTTTTAAACTGAACCCTCTCTTTTGCATATTGAATAGCAAGCGTGCTGGTTCTTTTAGAAGCTCCGATAGCAGCCGCAGCCAGCTTAATACGGCCAATATTCAGAATATTGAACGCGATCAGATGACCTTTTCCGATTTCACCAAGCACGTTTTCTACCGGAACTTTACAGTCGTTCAGAAATACCTGCCGGGTAGAAGACCCCTTGATTCCCATTTTGTGCTCTTCATTACCCAGCGACAGCCCTTCTCCTTTTTCAACAATAAACCCGGTAAACTTGTCTCCGTCAATCTGAGCAAAGACAATAAATACATCAGCAAAACCGGCATTTGTGATCCACATCTTCTGACCATTGAGAATATAATGCTTGCCATCATCCGATAAAACCGCTTTTGTTTTAGCTGCAAGGGCATCCGATCCTGAACCGGGCTCTGTCAGACAGTAGCTCGCTTTCCATTCTCCTGTAGCAAGTTTCGGCAGATATTTCTTCTTTTGCTCATCCGACCCGAAGTAAAGAATCGGCAGAGTCCCGATACCAGTATGAGCTGCCAGCGCAACGGCAAATGAATGTCCTGCTCCTACAACTTCAGTCAGCAACAGAGAGGTATTAAAATCTTTACCAAAACCTTCATATTCCTCCGGTATAGAAGTAGCAAGAAGGCCAAGCTCACCGGCTTTCGATAACAGCGTCTCCATTAATCCCTCTTCCTGTTTGTCAATCTCCTCAAGCTTCGGAAGAACATCCGCATCAAGGAAATCATTAGCCATATCGCGGATCATGCGTTGTTCTTCATTAAATTCTTCCGGAATAAAAACATCTTCCGCACGGGTTTCACGGATCAGGTATTCTCCTCCCTGTATACTTTTCTTTACTGTTGTAGACATTGTAGTACCTTTAATATTTTATTAATAATGTTAACTTTCAAAAAATCCGGAATCTTTTTTACAAACGCTCAAATATTCCGGCTGCACCCTGTCCCGTGCCTACGCACATGGTAACAAGTCCATACTTTTTATTTCTTCGTTTTAGCTCATTGAAGATCTGCACGGACAGTTTTGCCCCTGTGCACCCAAGCGGATGCCCCAGAGCAATAGCCCCGCCATTTACATTTACTTTATCAGGATCCAAGCCAAGCTCCCTGATAATCGCATAAGACTGAGAAGCAAACGCTTCATTTAATTCTATCAGATCAATATCATCCTGCTTCAGACCTGCCATTTTCAAAGCTTTAGGAATCGCCTCTATGGGACCAATACCCATTATCCTGGGCTCCACACCAGCTACTGCATACGATACTAGACGGGCTATTGGTTTAAGGTTGAGCTCTTTCACCATTTCTCCGCTCATCAAAAGCACAAAGGCCGCTCCGTCCGAAGTCTGGGAAGAATTTCCGGCAGTAACCGACCCGTTTAGCTTGAAGACTGGCTTTAGGCGTGCAAGTGCTTCAAGATTGGTATCCAGGCGCGGCCCTTCATCGGTATCCACTACAAAATCTCTGGTTTTAAGCTTACCGTCTTCTCCGACAAACTTTTCACGAATAGAAACCGGTACTATCTCATCTTTAAATCGTCCCTCTTTCAGGGCAGCGACTGCTTTCATGTGACTGTTATAGGCAAATTCATCCTGAGCCTCCCTTGATACTTTATAATCCGAAGCAACGGCCTCCGCAGTAAGTCCCATACCCCAGTAATAATCCGGGTGTTCCTTTGCTACTTCCGGATTTGGCATTATTCTCCAGCCGCCGAAAGGAATCGGACTCATACACTCCACTCCTCCGGCTATGATACAACTGGCGTAACCAGACTTAATTTTGGCATCGGCAATGGCAATCGTTTCAAGTCCGGATGAGCAATACCGGTTAACTGTCATACCCGGTACTTTTACTGTATCCAGCCCCATCAGCGAAATCATTCTACCGATATTAAGTCCCTGCTCTGCTTCCGGAGTCGCGTTACCACAAATCACATCATCGATTCGATCTTTATCCAGATCAGGCACACTTGCAACCAGATGTTTTATGACATCTGCTCCAAGATCATCCGGCCTGTAAAATTTAAAGCTACCTTTGGGTGCCTTACCCACAGCTGATCTATATCCGGCAACTATATATACTTCTTTCATTTTCTTTATGGTTAAGTTTAAACTGGTGGTGGCAGCCCGTAAAAGAGCTGTCCCTGAATTCAACGTTTGCCTAGTTTCTCAGAGGCTTTCCTGAGTTTAAAATACTCTGAATACGTTCAAGCGTTTTACGTTCTCCTGTCAGAGAAAGGAATGCTTCTCTTTCCAGATCCAGCAAGTATTGCTCCGAAACCAGCGAAGGTTGGGACAGGTCTCCACCACACATCACATAGGCCAGTTTTTCGCTGATTTTCTGATCATGCTCGGAAATATAATTCCCGGCTCTCATACTGTTGGCTCCGGCAATAAACATTCCCAATGCGGATCTGCCCAGAACTTTAATATCCTTTCGCTGAATTGGCTTGGTATAACCTGCGTCAGCCAGTTCGATCGCTTTTCTTTTTGCATCAGCCAGCAAACGGTCTCTGTTAAGCGTGATGCCATCTGAAGGTTTCAGAATCCTCATATCTACAGCCTGATAGGCAGAGGTTGCAACCTTTGCCGTAGCAATGGTCATATATGCATTTTTCAGATTATTCGTCATGATGTCATCAGGCTCAAATGAATCAGAAACCCTCAGAGCCATTTCCTTTGTACCGCCACCTCCGGGGATTAGTCCAACCCCGAACTCCACAAGACCAATATACGTCTCCGCATGGGCCTGTACATGATCCGCATGCATCGTCAACTCACAGCCACCTCCGAGTGCCAGTCCTGCCGGAGCAGAGATAACCGGTATAGCCGAATAGCGTATGCGCATCATGGTATTCTGAAACTGACGGATCATAAAATCAATCTCATCATATTCCTGCTCAATGGCATACATAAAAATCAAAGCCAGATTGGCGCCTGCTGAGAAGTTAGCTGCTTCGTTTCCGATCACAAGCCCGCGATAATCTTTTTCTGCGATCGAAATAGCTCTGTTAATTCCTTCGATTACTTCTCCGCCCAGCGTATTCATTTTGGTGTGAAACTCCAGATTCAGTATTCCGTCCCCCACATCAAACAATGAAACCCCGTCATTCTTCCAGACAACTTTGCTATCCCTTAATGTTTCCAGAAGAACCAACGATTTTGTTCCCGGAATCTCCTTATAGGTTTTCGATCCAAGATCGTAATACAGGCGCTCACCGTTTTCATTTTTGTAAAATGAGCTGTTACCGTTATTGAGCAGTTCATAAACCCAGTCAGCCGGCTTATTTCCTGATTCCTCAATCAGCTTAATCCCTTTGGCAAGCCCTACAGCATCCCAGGTCTCAAACGGACCCATTTCCCAGCCAAATCCGGCTTTCAGGGCATCATCAATCTTATAAAGCTCATCAGCAATTTCCGGTATCCGATAAGTCACATAACTAAAAATCCCTGCAAAGCTTTTTCTGTAAAATTCTCCCGCTTTGTCCTTTCCGGACACCAGTACCTTAAACCGGTCCTTTAGTTTGTCAATCGTTTTGGTCTGCTCAAGCGTTGCAAACTTCACTTTCTGCTGAGGTTCATATTCAAGAGTTTTCAGATTCAGTGAAAGTATCTCGGATTTCCCTCCCTCACCTTTTACTTTTTTATAGAACCCTTGACCAGTTTTATCACCCAGCCATTTTTTCTCATACATTGTCCTGATATCGCCGCTGACATTGAATATTTCCACACCCTCATCCTTCTTCAATGCCTGATAAAGATTATCAGCCACTTTAACCAGCGTATCAAGTCCTACTACATCCGCAGTCCGGAAGGTAGCTGACTTAGGGCGACCGATTACCGGACCAGTCAGTTTATCGGTTTCATCAATCGACAATCCAAGCTCATTCATAACATGCATTACCTGAAGCATGGAATAAATTCCAACGCGGTTCGCTATAAAGGCCGGGGTATCCTTACATAGCACTGTGGTTTTACCAAGGTATAAATCCCCGTAATGCATCATAAAATCGATCAGATCCTTGTCGGTATGCTGCGTCGGTATTACTTCAAACAAACGAAGGTATCTGGGCGGGTTAAAAAAGTGCGTACCAAGAAAGTTCTTTTTGAAATCATCACTGCGGCCTTCTGCCATGAGATGAATAGGAATACCGGATGTATTGGATGAAACAATCGAACCAGGCTTTCTGTATTGCTCCACCTGTTCAAAAATAGACCGCTTAACATCAAGATTCTCAACTACTGCTTCCAGAATCCAGTCATAGCCGGCTATTTCCTTCATATTATCCGAAAAATTCCCTGTCTTTATTCTCAGAGCAAATTCATCTTTATATATAGGAGATGGAGTTGATTTAAGAGCAGCCTGCAATGCCTCATTAACAATCCTGTTTCGTACTCTGGGATCCTCCAGCGTCATACCTTTGGCTTTCTCCGGCTCAGTCAGTTCTTTAGGAACCATATCCAGGAGTAAAACATCTACACCAATATTGGCAAAGTGACAGGCGATTCGGGAACCCATAATTCCGGAGCCAAGTACTACCACATTTTTAATTATTCTGGTCATATGAAAATATTTCCCGTTTAAAATATATTTTTTCTATCTATAATTCTACTTATATCTGCAGCCACCTCAAAAAAAATTTCCAGCTTCCGGGGATCGATCTCTTTTCTGACAAGTGCATTAAACTTTTTCACTACCTTCTTGGCTATCTGTTTTTTCTCTTTTCCTTTCGGTGTAAGAAAGATTCTTACCAGTCTCTTATCATCAGGGTCTTTCTGTCGGTATATATACTGGTCGTTTTCCAGACTCTTCAGCATTCTGCTCATACTTGTCGGCTCCATACCGAGCAAAGGTCCGATTCGTGTAGCAGGAGTCCCCTCTTTCTCATCAATATTCAGCAATACATAACCGACCGAAGCTGTAAGCCCGTGTTTGACTCCTTCCTCATTGTACATCCTGGATATTTCATGCCAGGTGGCTTTGAACTGGTAACAAACGGTATCTCCTCGCTTCATAAATATCCCTTTGAAGGCTTAAACGTGCATATCGGAAATATGTTATGCGTGCATAATAAAAGTGATGCTTTTTTACAGCAAAGGAAAAAATCAAAGGGCACAGACCCTCTTACAATCAGGCAAATTATAACGGAATTTCTTACAATCGGGCAGTCATTCCAGGATAAAGATCAGAGCTTACCAATGATAAAATAGAGAATATACAGCAGCAATAACACGGCTGCAAACGTTCCTATCCGAAGGAGGATCCAGTACCAGACCGGTTTTTCATTATGAGGATCACTTACCATACGTTTTCATAACTTTTGCCTGCAACAAATGTTTTTGCTACAAAATTTAGCTAAATTTAACCAATGTATGCTATCGTGGATATAGAAACAACCGGTTCAAATACCGCTTATGATCGTATTATTGAAGTTGCTGTGGTCACAACCGATGGAAGAGAAATTCTTTCGTCTTTTCAAACACTTATCAATCCGGGTATATCCATTCCATACTGGATTTCCGGTCTTACAGGGATTGAACCGGACGATGTCCGGGAGGCTCCGTTATTCTCCGAAATCTGCGAACATTTAAAGGCAATACTGGCGGACAAGATATTTGTAGCCCATAATGTAGGGTTTGATTATGGGTTTCTGAAGTCTGAATTTGCCAGAGAAGACATTGATTTTAACCCAAAAAGAATTTGCAGCGTCAGACTTTCCCGTAAGATAATTCCCGGATATAGGTCCTATAGCCTTGGCTCACTCTGTGCGGACTTAAATATTCCAATAGAAGGGCGGCACCGGGCAATGGGAGACGCTCAGGCTACAACTCTTCTTTTTCATAAGCTATACTCGATCGATAAAGAGTCAATAGACAAAAGTGTAAAACGCAATTCCGGCGAAGCAGTACTACCTCCCAATTTGCCCCGTACCACATTTGACCGGATTCCGGAACTGCCCGGAATCTATTATTTTCATGATGAGCACCAAAGGGTAATCTATGTAGGCAAAGCCGACAATTTACGCAAACGGGTAAAAGGCCATTTCGCCTCGGGTTCCGAATCCAGACAAAAACAGCGTCTTTTTTCATCCATCTGCGATATCAGTTATGAGCTATGCGGGAATGAGCTGATCAGTCTGCTGCTGGAAATAGCCGAAATAAAACGTCTCTGGCCTGCTTACAACAAAGAGGCCAAAAAACCGGGATATACATATGGAGTGTATATGTATGAGGACCCTTCGGGATATCTGCGACTTTCCATTGGGAAAATGCAGGTATCCATGAAGCCCGTTTCCAGTTTCCGAAGCTATCTTGAGGCCAGAGAATATCTTATAGCAATTGCCGATCAGTATAAATTGTGCGAAAGAAAATGCGGTATAAGAAAAGATTCCTGTCCGCTTTGCCATGATTATTGCCGGAATACCGATCCCGAAAATTATAATAACAATGTCATGGAAGCAATAAACGGAACTCAGCAAGGTAAAAACCTTATCATAAAGGGCATGGGAAGAAATACTGAGGAATTTTCTCTGGTAGTGGTAGAAAACGGAGTTCTGCTGGGATACGGTTTTGTTGATAAAGAAATATGTATAAGCAGTCCCGATGAAGCCAAACTACATATAAGACGGCTCTCCGATAACCCCGAATCCCAAAAAACCCTGACCCAGTGGTTAAAGAAAGAAAAGCCTTCCAATATCATGTATTATTAGAAGGCTTTACCGTATATCAATTTTTACCTACTATAATTTTTGCCCTTTTTAGCTTTTTTAGGCTTTGGGGTTCCCCAGTTTTCCTTATGAAACTTACCTGACCAGCCAACACTGCAGGAACTGCTAAGAAATCCGGCAATAATAAATAGAATGAGTAGCTTTTTCATAGTTTAAACTTTGCAAGAAGACAAATTTAACACTTTAAACAGGAAAATTCTACGAAAATATTGTAATCTTTTGGATTTTATATAAAAAGAGTCCCCAAAGCCCATTTTCTTCCTCTTTCACAATAACCCAAGCCCCCGTCCCTTTATCAGACATCATCAGAAACCGGCAGCACAGCTTAGATTTGTCTAACCTGTATCTGACGGATTTTGTTTGGCAGCATTCTTTTTGCCGGCAAGATCACTTTTAAAACTCCTTCTTCATAAAAAGCTTCAATATTTTCAGCATCCACAAAATCCGGAATTGCTGTTTTATGGACATACCGCGGAACAGAGTTCCCGTTTTTCCATGTAGCAGATTCATTTATGTACAAATTATGCACTAGCAAAAGTAATTCATTATCCTTTACAAATACATGATACGCCTCCGGACTGACTCCGGCAATATGCAGGGTCAGTATCAGATTATTCCCGGATTGCATTGATTTCAATACAGGCACCGAAGCTCCTCCTCCGATGGTATTCATTCCGTCTGCCTGCTTCAGCAGACTTCTGAGAAGTTTTTTATTATCTAGTATATTCATTTTTCCTCTGGTTTCAGTCCTATAAAACAATTGCTATTCCATAAGAGAAAATAAGACATTATGTCTGCATAACAGTGTAAAACCATTACAATAGTGACATTTTGACCTGAAAAAGCTAATAAAAATGTTTTTTCCACATTTGCTATCTCCGGCTCTGCTCCTCACGTATACACTACAAACATTCTTCTAATCAGATGAAAAAGCGGAAGAAACTAAGACATTTATGCCATTTAAGAAATCTCCTGATGGTCGCTATGGCCGATGGCAATCTGACCCAAAAAGAAAAGGAATTTCTTGAAGAAAAAGCAGGTATATACAATATAAGCTCCGAAAAACTCCGTGAAATGCGCCGGAATCCGGATAAAATAAAAATGATATTCCCGCAGGACTTGGGAGACAGGCTTCAGCTTCTGTATGAGCTGGCAGAAATGGCTTTGATTGACCATGTAACCTCACCTGAAGAGATTGAAACTTGCCGTAGTATTGCCACAAAAATGGACATAATTCCCGAATCTGTTGATCAGATTCTGCGGGATTTAGGAAAGAGGACTTCAAGCGCTCCAACCTAATGCACTAATGTGAATATTTCTCTGTTTAGGATATAGACAAGAAATAAAGAGAAAGGAGTGTGCGGATGAGTGGTTTCTTATATTTTATTGCTATCCTGTTGATAATAGGATGGATCATAGGTCTCACTGCGTTTGATGCAGGAGGACTTATTCATATATTACTGGTTCTGGCTATTATCGCTGTGTTGTTCAGATTAATCAGAGGACGTTCGATATAGGTTCCTATTACCAGATTCAGGCTGCTACGCGCAGCCTTCTTTTTTAATTTTGTTCGGATTAAATAATAAATTCACACAGGAATACTCTATATATAGCAGTGAGGCTTATTAAACACCCCGTTTTATGTAATTACTATGTGACCTATCGGTGCAATGCCAGTTGTTCCTTTTGTGATATATGGGAAAGACCATCTCCTTATGCTTCCCCTGATACCGTTTCCAGGAATCTCAGAGATCTGAAAAAGCTGGGAGTGAAAGTTATTGATTTTACCGGGGGTGAGCCTCTCCTGCACAGACAAATAGACCAGCTGCTAAGCATGGCACGGGAGGCTGGTTTTATCACAACCCTTACTACAAACACACTTTTGTATCCCAAATGGGCCAACCGCCTTAGAGGTCTGATTAATATGCTGCATTTTTCACTTGATTCTTCGAGCCAGAAGCGGCACGATCAGTCAAGAGGGGTGGCCTGCTATAACACCCTGATCGAATCCATTGAAATAGCAAAAAGCATCGGTGAAAGACCTGATATACTTTTTACCACCGGAAAAGACTCCGTCTATGAACTGGAGGAAGTTTACCATTCGATCTGCTTGCCAAACAATCTGGTATTAATTATTAATCCGCTTTTTGAATATAATACCAAAGGCTCCCTTGACCAACTTGACGAGGAGTCTATCAGATATCTGAAAAGAAAATGGATCGGGAAAAAAAATGTATATCTCAACCGGGCTTTTCTTGATTTACGTCTGGAAGGTGGTAACAATATCCATGATCCGGTATGTAAAGCTGCATCAAGCACTATTGTCATCTCTCCAGACAATAAACTGGTATTACCATGTTACCACCTTGGCAAACAAGAATTTGATATTGAGGATAATTTATTTTCCTTATATAACTCCAGTCAGGTTAAAGCGGTAATCCATCAGGAAGGAAGACTACCCGAATGCGCAGGCTGTGTCATCAACTGCTATATGCAACCATCATTTGCAGTCAACATGAACAGATACTGGTTTAAAGCCCTGCCAAGCACTATCAAATATAATCTTATCAAAGGTACCTGGCGGCATCTTAGGCTTTCTTAAATTCTGTCAGACAATTTCCACACATCCAAAGCCCGTACTGTTTTTTTCTCCAAAGCCACTGTAATAGCCTATTTCCTGGAGCAGAGGAGAAGCGCGTAATTCAAATTTAAATTCATACCCACGCACTCTGGTTTCATCCCGGGTAAATGATTTGATAGAGATCAGACGGGACTTCGGTTCAGACAAAAGACTGAACCCGGACTCATTCTCCGGAACCGCCTGCAATGATTTGTTGCCATGTATTAAGGGCATCGACTTAAGTTTACCAATGAGATTTGATAAAAGCAGGCTTTCATATTCTCTGTCCGAGGGGCTTATATATTGTGCATGCCGCTCTCCATGAATACTTACGCACATGGGGGATAAAGTACGATAAACCATTCTTTCGGTAAATATGGGCGCAGTCTCTGCCTCAATGCGGCTTACACAAAAATCGACATTGCTGATCTTGTCTCCGATCGAAAACTGCTGATTCAGGAATAATCCTTTAATAAAGTTTGCTGCGGCTTTATCTACCATAAAACTGATTTGCAATACGGCATGCTTGCCGATAATTTCAATACGTCCGTGCTGCTTGTGGATTCTGAAAGGACGCAAATCAAGATTCGAAAAAGTAAAAAGTTTGAATGATTTTGTACCGGATTGAAAAGCACTTCCATGCAGAAAATTACTAAAATCCGTATCGGCCATGGATATCACCTTGTATATCCAGGAGGAAAGCTCATACTGATAATTAAATGGTAGAAAGTTTTTCTTACCGGTTCTTTCAAGGACTAAACTAAAACGCATAGCTAAAAAAGTTGGATTAGGTATTGTTCATCACTAAATTTGACTAAGTGGCAAACATTTTCTGATTAAGGCCTTAAATTCATAAAATTCCTGTTTTTATCAAAATTTCAATTAAAAATTGTTTAAGGTTCGTAGAGACGCAAATGCAGTTTGTCTACTTATATGAGTTGTTCGTTATAAACAAGAGGTAATCTTCCATGCATTTTTCCCTGAAAAAAACAGGAGAAATTCATACATTAAGTGTACAATTCATACTTTCCTGATTAGCCTCTGCAAAACGTTGTAGTATATGAATATACTTATTGTTGAAGATGAAACGAATGTTGCCTCATTCATACACCGGGGGCTGAGTGAGGAAGGGTATAATCCAAGTCTTGCAATGGACGGACAGACAGCCTTCGATATGATTCTGAATCATCAGTATGATGTCCTGATTCTTGACATTATGCTGCCCGGTATGAATGGCATGGATTTGTGCCGGAAAATCCGGGCGATGGGAATCGAGGTACCGGTAATTATGCTTACTGCCCTGGGCGCCACAGAGAATATTGTATCCGGACTACAAACCGGTGCCGATGATTATCTGGTAAAACCATTTAAATTCGCTGAGTTGCTGGCACGAATAGAAGCTGTAGTACGCAGAAGTTCAAAAAACCCCAATTCCGGAAAATTGCTTTTAATTGATTCTCTTGAAATTGACACACTCGCAAAAATCGTAAAAAG
The DNA here is from genome assembly GCA_023458555.1 of Bacteroidota bacterium. Lineage (GTDB taxonomy): Bacteria > Bacteroidota > Bacteroidia > Cytophagales > Cytophagaceae > SpSt-227. Next base: position 78,267 of record JAEWYS010000013.1, read on the forward strand.
AGAGGGTATTATAATAAATCTTACCGCAACAGAATACAAGCTACTGGAATATCTGGCAATCAACAGAGGAATAGTATTAAGCAGAGAACAGATTCTGGGAAATGTCTGGGACATTAACTTCGACATGAATACCAATGTAGTAGATGTATATATAAATTATCTGCGGAAAAAGATAGATAAAAACTTCAGCACAAAATTGATTCATACGATTGTTGGAATGGGATATACATTACGCAAAAATCAATGAAACTACGAAATCGAATAACGCTGACTTTTGTAGCCATCTCTGCCGGCACATTTTTTCTGATGAGTATTTTCATCTACATTCTGGCTTCGCATTTTACGAATGAGAGTTTTTATGTTCGCCTCAAAGCCAGAGCATCGCTGGCGGCAAAACATTATGGAGAAGAAGATGAAAAAGCTTTACCTATATATGAAGAGGTTAGAAAAGAACATCTTCTTCCATTACTTGATGAACAGGATTTCCTATTCCCATATGATTCTATTCAGTATTTTATCAGATCTGCCACCGGATCAAAACTTCCCGCTTCATTCTACAAAAATCTTCAAAGCAGAGGCTATGCCGAATACAACCAAAAAGACAGGCAATACGCCGGAATGATAAGAAAAGGGAAACAAGGAGATATTGTTGTAATAGTTTCTGCCATTGACGAAGCAGGCGGCTATATGCTTTCTTCTCTTAAAAAAGCCCTCTCAGTAGGCTGCATTCTGAGTTCCACATTAATCTTTGCGGGCGGTATTTTTTACTCTCGCAAAGTATTAGATCCTGTTGCACGCATAATAGGTGAAGTAAACAACATCGGTGCTTCAAATCTTCATCTGAGACTTGAAACGGGAAATAACAATAAAGATGAGCTGTCACAATTGGCTACCACCTTTAATCACATGCTGGACAGACTGGAAGCTTCTTTTGAGATGCAGAGCAATTTTGTCAACAATGCCTCTCATGAGCTTAAAACCCCGCTAACAACCTTGCTCGGTGAATCAGAGATTATTTTGCGCCATCCCAGATCATGTGAAGAATATGTCAGATCTATTACAGTAATTCAGAAAGAAGCGGAACGATTAAATGAAATTCTGTCCAGTCTTCTTCGAATGTCTCAAATAGGTTTTGACGGGAATAAGTTATTGTTTGAAAATGTCCGCTTTGATGATCTGATCATGCTCGTAAAAAGAAATCTTGATATGCGTATACCGGACAACAAAGTATCCATAGAATGGGAAAATTTTCCGGTCACTGGAGATCAGCTGTTCATTACCGTAAACCGGACCTGGATCAAGCTCGCGCTTTATAATATTATCCAGAACAGCATAAAATATTCTAATAACGATGAAGTGAAAGTTGTACTTTCCGAAAACCCGAAAACGCTTGAAATCAAAATCACAGACAAAGGAATTGGCATCCCGGCTCAGGACCTGGTCCATGTGTTCGAACCATTTTTCCGTGGCAGCAATACTGCTCACTTCGAAGGTCATGGAATAGGGTTGCCACTGTCTTTAAAAATAATCAGGCTCCACAAAGGAAAGATCAGCGTAAGTTCGGAAAAAAATAAGGGAACAAGCGTAATCATCACCTTTCCTAAGGAAGGAATAAGAAGTTCTTAATTTTATTCTAATGAAATTCTAATTCCGTACTAAGCCAATTTTAATGAGGATTCGGGCGGAAACAACAACAACCTCATAATCAATCAAAAAACACATAGGTATATCGGTGAAATTTTAATAAACATCTAATGCAGCCTTAAGGCCCCTGTAATGGCATTTTCGGTTATTTGTAATAGCAATTAACTATAAACTAACCGATCCAGAGCCATGTTGAGTATACTGATTCCAAACGATTACTCCAACAATACTATCCAGGCAGTAAAAGCCGCCTGCTTTCTTGCAGGGAAAAAACCGCTGACAATTACACTCCTGCATTGTGTTCCGATTTCCGATTCGATAACCGAATTATTGTATCTGCCATCAATCAATATACAACAGGAGAAGCAGAATCTATTTCATTCTAAAATTCAGGAACTTAAAGAAACTGCCGGGAACTGTCCTGTAGAAATACGCTACTTATTTCAATATGGAATTTCCGGGCCAATTCTTGAACAGATAGCAGAGCAAAACAATATCCAGCTGGGCATTATGCCTCTTAGCGACAAGGCAGAATCATTATTACATAACAGAGACCTGAAGGATGCCATGCATACTATTCAGTGCCCTGTACTGTTTCTACCCGAATATTTTGATCTCAATAATGCCTCCAACGTAGTTGTCTTCTTGAAAAACAACATTTCATTCAAAGGTCGTCTTCTAAGAACCGCACGTCAATTATTAGGCAGAAAATCTGAACCTGCCGTGTTTTCAGGCAGCTTATTCTCTCTTGCAGGGAAAAACCAACAAGTTCATCTTCCCGCATGCTTTATTGAGAACAAGATAAAACTGGATTATCGGCTCGATAATAAAACCAAAATTCACCAATACCTGCAAGATCAGAAGCAGTCCGAAGTGGCTTTGCTGGCAGTATCACATTAAGAGCACCAAACCATTAACCGAAAGATTATGCTACTGAAAAAAAACATACCGATAAAGTACGTTTTTTCCAAAATCAAATACGAACTCGTTTTTATAACGATATACGCTATTGCCGTAGGTCTTATTGATAAGCATCTTCAGCTGAACAATATTTCTGTGGCAACAGGAGTGCCTATGATTCTGGGTACAATCATTTCCCTTCTGCTGGCTTTCAGATCGAATCAGGCATACGATCGCTGGTGGGAAGCAAGAATTATTTGGGGGGCTATAGTCAATGACTCCCGATCGCTTGCCCGTATCGTATTGTCTTTTATTGAGGACAGAGATTTCAGCGTTGAAAAACATAATTTTAAAGAGCGTTTTGTGAAACGTCAGATAGCCTGGGCCTATAGCCTGGGTAACGCACTCCGAAATCAGAATCCTTTAAAGAACACAAACAACCTTCTGTCTGAAAAGGATATTAACATCGTCAGTCAGTATGACAACGTTCCCAATGCACTTCTGTTTCTTCACAGCATGGACATAAAATATGCTTATGAAAAACAATGGATAAATTCCTATCAGCAAGTTGAAATTGAAACGACCCTCAGCAGGCTTTGTGATTCACTTGGCAAGTGTGAACGCATAAAGAATACTGTTTTTCCAACCACTTACAGTATGTATATCAATTTTACTCTGTGGATCTTCATTCTTGTCTTCCCGTTTGCACTGACAAGCTATTTCGGGCTATTTGAGATTCCATTAATGGTTGCCATATCTTCTGCATTACTTCTTATAGAAAAAATGGCAATTCATTTGCAGGATCCATTTGAAAATAAACCGACGGATATCCCTGTTACGGCAATCGCTTTAAATATAGAGAAGAATCTCAGACATATGCTTAATGAAACTCCTCAGCCTGTTGCGCCGAAGAGTTCAGTAAATGACTTTTATCTGATGTGATGATTGGAGTTTCTTAATAAAAAAGGGAGTTATATGAACTCCCTTTTTTATTAAGAATGGTCTGCAAACTCTGCAAGCCGGTCAACGACATATTGAATTTCTTCCATTGTATTGTACCGGCTAAATGAGAAACGGACATGACCTCTGGCCGGATTTACATTCAGGGCCTGAAGGACATGACTTCCAATCACACTGCCGCTTGTACAGGCACTGCCGCCGGATACGGATATTCCTTGTATATCAAGATTAAAAAGCAGCATTTCATTATCATCAGACTCGGGAATAGAAGCACTCAGAATAGTATAAAGACTATTATCCATTTCTGCGCTTACTCCATTAAACTCGATTCCTATTACCTTTTCTTTCAGTTTTTCAATCATTGTCCTCTTAAGGCCCTCTGTATGGAGCCGGTCATTTCCCATTCTGTCATAAGCAAGCTCAAATGCTTTGGCCATACCGACAATAGCTGCAACATTCTCAGTGCCACCCCGCATATTACGTTCCTGAGCTCCACCCTGAATGAATGGCCTTAATGGCGCTTCACTGTTTATATATATAAAGCCGGCACCTTTCGGACCATGAAATTTATGGGCCGATCCATTAATATAATGGACACTGATCGCCTGAAGATCAATCGGTATATGAGAAACAGTCTGAACAGTATCTGAATGAAAAAGCGCCCCGGAAGCTTTACAGATATTACCTATATTTTCTATATCGGTAATATTTCCTATTTCGTTGTTAGCATGCATCAAAGATACCAGCGAACGAGGGTTATTCTGAAGCAACTCTTCCAGATGCTCTATTGAGATGGAGCCATTCTCAGTTAGACCCACATAGCTCAAACGAATAAATCCCATTCTCTCCATATGCTGCAACGAATGAAGTACGGCATGATGTTCAATAGGTGAAGTTATCGCATGCTTAAGGCCATATGTCTGAATTGAAGATACAATAGCCATGTTATCAGCTTCTGTTCCTCCCGAAGTAAAGAAAATTTCAGCAGGAGAAGCATTAAGCCGGGCTGCAAGTATTCTTCTGGCTTTCTCAATCGCTGCTCTTGCTTCCCTTCCGTGACTGTGAATAGAAGAAGGATTTCCGAATGTTTCTTTCAGGAAAGGAAACATTGCATCCAAAACCTCTTCATCCAGCCTGGTGGTTGCGGCATTGTCCAGATATACCTTCATCAATTATCCTTTTTTGCGGAAACAATCTCCTTTACATCCATGATCAGTTTATTGGCCAGATGCTCAGAAGTAGATACGGTATCCGATTCGGCGTATATTCTTATGATAGGCTCCGTATTGGATTTGCGCAGATGAACCCATTCTTTACCAAACTCAATTCTTACTCCGTCGATAGTATTTACTGGTTGTTTACTGTATTTCTTTTGAATCTCGGCCAGCACATTATCGACATCGATACTGGGAGTCAGCTCAATCTTATTTTTGGAGATATGGTAAGTCGGATATTTTGCCCTGAGCATCGAGGCTGACTTTCCAAACTCCGCAAGATGGCTCAGAAATAAGGCTATTCCGACCAAAGCATCACGGCCATAATGTAGTTCCGGATAAATAACCCCGCCATTGCCTTCTCCCCCGATTACCGCTTTGGTTTCCTTCATTTTCCGGACAACATTGACTTCTCCGACTGCTGCCGCAGTGTACTCATATCCATATTTATCCGTAACATCCTTCAATGCTCTTGTTGAAGAAAGATTGGAAACAGTATTACCAGGAGTATTTTTCAGAACATAATCAGCTAGGGCAACCAGCGTATATTCTTCCCCAAACATGCTTCCGTCTTCATTTACAAAACATAAGCGGTCAACATCCGGATCAACTACGATACCCAGATCATATGCGCCGTTTGCGATTTCACTTGATATAAATCCAAGATTTTCCGGAAGAGGCTCCGGATTATGAGGAAAATGTCCGTCAGGGTCACAGTAGAACTCTGAAATCTGTTTCACCCCGAGCGCTTCCAAAAGCATTGGTACAGCGATACCACCGGTAGAGTTTACTGCATCAATTGCTATCCGGAAGTTTTTCTCGGCAATAAGTTCCTTCTTTACCAGTGGAAGTTTTAATATAGCGTCTATATGCTTTCGGATAAATGAATCATCTGTCCGGTATATGCCCAGTTTCTTCACTTCTGCAAAAGTATATCTTTCATTGTCCGCTATGTCCAGTATTGCCTTGCCCGCTTCCTCGGACAGAAATTCCCCACGGGAATTGAGCAGCTTGAGTGCATTCCACTGAATCGGATTATGACTTGCTGTCAATATAATGCCACCTGCGGCTTCCTCCATTACTACAGCCATCTCAACAGTGGGAGTCGTTGACAATCCGAGATCCAGAACGTCCAGCCCCAGCCCCTGCAGGGTTGATGCTACCAAAGAAGAAACCATGGGCCCGGAGAGACGGGCATCACGGCCAATTATTATTTTTTTGTTGGCAGTTGCTTCTCTGATCCAGGTTCCGTATGCCGCAGCATATTTTACAACATCGATCGGTGTAAGCCCTTCTCCGGGAGCCCCGCCGATAATTCCCCTGATTCCGGATATTGATTTTATCAGTGTCACAATAATCTCCTTCGTTTACAATTTATATGAGGTTGCAAATTTACTAAAAAGCAAGACTATTGATCTAAAATTAAGTTAACAGTCTCTTTTTTCAGTATTTCAATTTTTGTGCTAAATTAGATATTAAATACTTTTTGGCAGCTACTCTGACTAACAATATGACAAAACATACGGATTCGCGAAGACATAAAAAACTTGCCTCATTTGACAGGCTGCTGACAATTATGGATGAACTCAGGGAGCAGTGCCCGTGGGATAAGAAGCAGACAATGGAAAGTCTCCGGTATCTGACCATTGAAGAAACGTATGAACTCTCCGATGCTATTGTGGAGGAAAACCTTCAGGAAATACGGAAAGAACTGGGAGATCTTTTGCTACATATTGTTTTTTACTCGCGTATAGCTTCAGAAACCCAAAGCTTTGATATTGCAGAAGTCATTGACAGCTTATGTGAAAAGCTGATATACAGACATCCTCACATTTACGGTGACAGCAAAGCAGAAGATGAAGAAGCTGTAAAAAAGAACTGGGAGCAACTTAAACAATCTGAAAAAGGCGGAAATAAAACCATTCTTGGCGGAGTACCTAAATCCTTACCTGCACTTATTAAGGCGATGAGAATTCAGGAAAAAGCACGGGCTTCAGGTTTTGACTGGGAAAAGAAGGAACAGGTCTGGGATAAAGTAAAGGAAGAGCTGAAGGAGTTTGAACAGGAAGTAAACGCCAGTGGATCATTAAACCAAGCGGATAAAATCGAGTCCGAATTTGGAGATTTATTATTCAGTCTGATCAATTATGCCCGTTTTATAAATATTAATCCGGAGGATGCTCTGGAGAAAACGAATAAGAAATTTATTCAACGCTTTACCTATCTGGAAACCGAATCCAAAAAGGATGGTAAAGACCTGTCATCTATGTCCTTAACAGAGATGGATGAATACTGGGACAAGGCAAAGAAAACCGGCATATGAGATTCCTTTTATATTAACAGGCCTGGTTATTTTCAACCGCTTATCATTGGATAGTTATACTTACATATTGGTTTTTATTTGTTTGTGTAATCAAAAAAAATTATTTTTTAGCCGGCTATCAGAAGAAACAACCACAATTTTTACATAAAACCTAAGAACTATGAGCATACAAGCAGATTTTGAAGATGCGGTTCACAGATCCCGCTCCCTGCCCAAGCCGTCCAATGAGGATTTATTACGTCTTTATGCGCTATACAAGCAGGCAACAGATGGTAATATACAAGGCGAAAAACCGGGAAATCCATTTGATATAGTCGGCAACGCGAAATACGCAGCCTGGGAAAATCTGCAAGGGCTTTCGAAAGAGGATGCAATGCGACAATACATTGATCTCGTTAATAGTCTCTGATCAGGTACATTTTTCTTATTCTTGAACCCCAGCAATTTTCCGGATCCAAATTCATGTACAAATTCAATAATGTTTTACTTATAGATGATGATTATATAAGCAATTTTATTGCTGATCATTTACTCAATAAGCATAAAATCTGTAAGCATATTACTATCGCCCGAAATGGAGATGAAGCGTTAAAGTATCTTCAGGATGAGGCCGAAGAATTTCCAGAACTGATTTTTCTGGATATTAATATGCCAGTCATGGATGGCTTCGAATTTATTGAGGCTTTTCGAAAATACAATATGGATAAAAATAAAACGAGAATTGTCATTTATACCGCTTCATTCAACCATAAAGATATAGAGTTGCTAAAAAATATAGGTTTTCATGATTTTATAATAAAACCGCTTAATGAAGAAAAGCTCCGTAATCTCTTGAAACTTTTTGACAATTGCTAGGTTAGTTTTTGTATATAACTAGATTAACCGAACGCTTTACATGCTTTCAATTGATACAATTCTGCTGGTGGATGATGATTATGTCAGCAATTATCTAACAGAACGACATATAAAAAAGACAGGCATAGCAAATACAATAAAATCAGTAAAGAATGGAGAAGAAGCGCTCACATATCTGGCAGAACCGGTAAATAAACGCCCCGATCTGATCTTGCTGGATATTAACATGCCGGAGATGGATGGACTGGAGTTTCTCAAATACTTTAAACAAATGACTCTGGACCAGTCAATACGAATCATATTGCTGACAGCAGCAATCGATCAGGAGAAAAAAGACCGTCTTAACGATCTTGGCTATAATGAGATAATGGAGAAACCATTTACAGGTGACAAGCTCAAAAGTCTTATAATAAACGATCTGAAATGAAAATCCCCTGATATTATCTGACTTTTGCCGAAACTAATTTTTTTTAACAAAGTATAGTAAGTATTGGTTATATAGAAATCAATTCACTATATCAGACTCTAATCATAAGTAATGAGTAAACTGAATTCCATTTTATTAGTTGAGGATGACAGTATAACAAACTTTATTAATGAACGGTTGCTTAGAAAGCTAAATGTCGCTGAGAATATTAAAATTGCCCTAAATGGATATGAAGCAGTAAGCATTATTCAAAAAACTGTTCAGGAAAATAAACCATGTCCTAACCTCATCTTTCTGGATATCAATATGCCTGTAATGGATGGATTTGAGTTTCTCAATGAATTCCGTTTGCTGGATTTTCCGAATAAGAATGATGTTGTTATTGTCGTTCTTACTACCTCTACCAATATCACAGACATAGAAAAGCTAAAAGGTTCCGGCAATACAGACTTTATCAACAAACCCCTGACCAAGGAAAAAGTACAGGATGTTATAAACCGGCATTTTAGTGAAGTGGCCAAAAGTCTCAAGTAATAAAGAAAGGAACGATCTTCGGCTGGCATAGGTTTTACTAGAGAAACACCCTTTAAACTATGAGCCTATGGAGAAGTTGAATTGTGTGCTATTGGTGGATGATGATGTGGTAAATAACGCAATCAACGAGAGGCTCCTGAAGGAATCAGGGATTACTTCCAATGTCAGAACTGCACTCAATGGAGAGGAAGCTCTTCTGTACCTCAGCAAAAACTGCTCTCCTTATGATTCCAACTACCCGGACTTAATTCTTCTGGATTACCAGATGCCCCATATGCAGGGCAATGAATTTATGGAGCTGTTCAACCAGATAAATTCCAATCATCGGCATCGCAGCAGAATTGTTATGTTGAGCTCATTCTTAACTAATGACATAAAAAAACAACTCCTTGGATTAGGAGTTGAAAATTATATTGCAAAGCCTCTGACACAAGAGAAGCTTCAGAAAGTTCTCATTCAGGATTATTAAACAACTCTGGTTCTTTCTCTTTCGGAAAAAGTAGAATTATAAAGCTCAATAGCTTCGTTTATAATCTTGTAAGCTTCCTCTCTGTTCAGAAAACGTTTAACAACAACCTCTTTTTTCTCAAGATTCTTATAGTCCTCAAAAAAACGCTTCATCTCAACTAATGTATGAGGCGGAAGTTCCGCAATGTCATTTACATGGTTAACAGACATATCATTTTTAGCAACTGCAATAATTTTATCATCCCGTTCATTATCATCTATCATTTGCATCACCCCGATCACCTTGGCTTCGATAAGGCACATAGGCACCACTTCCATTGAGCTGATCACAAGGATATCTAATGGATCCTGATCATCACAGTATGTACGGGGAATAAAACCATAATTAGCAGGGTAGTGCACTGCAGAAAATAACACTCTGTCCAGTTTCAACAAGCCACTTTCCTTATCGAGCTCATATTTAGCTTTCGAATTTTTCGGGATTTCAATAATTGCCTGAACATTTTCAGGAGCATCAGATCCAAAACTTACATCATGCCACGCATTCATACATTACTCTTTATATCGTTTTTAGTTTTATTGTATACTTAAAAAAGAAAAATTAGTTCGTTAAATTTAAACTAATTTTAAGGATTAGTTATCGGAAAAGTATCAGTTATGAAAATTTATACCTAATTTTGGCGGCTAACGAACTATGAAAGAAAGCAAAGCTTATATCAGAAGTGTTTTTTGCCTGTTTCTGGTAACTTTGATTCTTTTTGCTTCTTATTCATCAACTGAATATATTGATGATAATAATACGCCAAAAAAAGAACAAAAAGAACAACAAAGCAATAACGAAACAGAAAAAAAGGCGGAAATAAGGGAATTTTCGGTGGAAGCGATTCTCCCCATTATAAATTTCCCCGCTCCGTTATTGTATGCTTCTTCAATAAACTTTCCACAGACAGAGTTTCTAATCGAGGGGGACCTTTACCTTGACATACGTCCACTATCAACGCATTTTCGAAAACTTTTTACCTGTATAATCTCGGTTAATGCCCCTTAGTGCGTTTTTTCTGTTATTCAGAGGAGAAATCGGCTCCTGCCCGGACTGACAATATAGTTATGTAGCTTAAGGTGACAGTCCTTATAATAAACTTTTTGTTAACAATAAATCATTTAATAACACAATGTTCACTAAAAACGGGATTATTATCCTGACGGCAGTTCTTACTGCCATTTGTCTCTACTTTATTTCTTTTTCAATAGTAGACCGAAATGTAAGACAGGATGCGACAATATACGCCACTAACGAATCCGGACAAATCGATTTTGCAAAAAAGCAAAGCTATCTTGATTCGGTATATAATAAGCCTGTATACAATTTCCTTGGTATCCGGGAATACACTTACAAAGAAGTAAAGCAAAACGGACTAAATCTTGGTCTGGACCTTCAGGGTGGTATGCATGTGACTCTTGAAGTATCACCAATCGATATTCTCAAAGGAATTGCCGGCAATAGCCAGGATGCTTCTTTTAAGGAAGCTCTCGAAATGGCTAAGAAAATGCAAAGGAACAGCCCGGAAAAATTCACTTCATTATTTTATAAAGCATTTAATGAAGTAGCTCCCGGTCGTCCACTTGCCTCTGTCTTCGCCAGTTATTCCAATAAGGATATTATTAATCCCAAATCTTCTGATCAGGAAGTAAAAAAATATATTGAAAGAGAAGTTGACGAAGCGATTGACAGAACATTTGAAATCCTTCGCACACGGATCGATAAATTTGGTGTTACAAGTCCTAACATTCAGCGAATCCAGGGCACAGGTCGTATCCAGGTTGAATTGCCCGGCGCTGATAATCCGGAAAGGGTAAGAAAATTATTGCAGGGAGTCGCACAGCTTGAATTTCTGGAAGTATACCAGTTTCAGGATGTTCAACCAGTCATTGTTCAGATTAACAACTATCTGGTAAATAAGCAAAAAACGGAAAAATCTTCTTCTGTACCCACTGCGGAATCTGCCAAGGAAGAAACAGAAGACCAGATCGACCCGCTTACAGGCGAAAAAATAACAGATACAACTTCACAAAAAGCGACCGACGCACTTGCCGAAGCTGATACGCTGAATGAGGACGTTTCTAAATTTATAACTCTTGCCATCGGGCAAAATCTTCAACAGTTCGGACAGCTGGCGTACAGAGCGGAAGATACTGTTACCATCAATACTCTGCTTGCTGACCCAAAGGTACGTTCAATGATTCCTTCCAACATGTCTCTTCTTTGGGAAAAGAGTGGCGGAAAACAGAATATTATCGAACTTGTACCTGTCAAAAGAGGAAGACTGGGTAAAGCGCCGCTTACAGGAGAAGTTATAACAGATGCCAGAGCTGATTTTGCTGCAAGCGGAAGAGGCGGATATGAAATAAGCATGACAATGAATGCTGCCGGTGCAAAGGCATGGAGAAATATGACGCGTAAGGCTGTTGAAACCAGCACGCCTCAAAGCCGTAACAGAATTGCCATCGTTCTTGATAATACAGTTTATTCTGCTCCTTCTGTTAATGAAGAAATTCCAAACGGGTCTTCTTCCATCTCCGGTAATTTTACCGAAGAAGAAGCAAAAGATCTTGCGAATGTACTGAAAGCGGGTAAGCTTCCGGCTCCTGCAAGAATTGTTGAAGAAGGTATTATTGGACCATCCCTCGGAAAAGAAGCTATATCTCAGGGTCTGAAGTCTTCTGTAGCCGGACTTGCTTTGGTAGTTATATTTATGGTTGCCTATTACAGCATAGGAGGAATGGTGGCGAACTTTGCGCTTATTTTCAACATTTTCTTTGTATTAGGAATTCTTGCACAGTTGCATGCAGCCCTAACCTTACCCGGTATTGCCGGTATTGTGCTTACAATAGGTATGGCTGTCGATGCCAATGTACTAATCTTTGAACGTATAAGAGAGGAGCTGCGTAAAGGCCATAAGCTTGATATTGCAATTAAAGAAGGCTATCAGAAAGCATTCAGCGCAATATTTGATGCCAACCTTACCACTATACTTGTTGGTATCATACTGGCATGGGTGGGCTCCGGACCGGTACAAGGATTTGCTACTGTCCTGATTGTTGGCATATTGACCTCTTTCCTGAGTGCGATATACATATCGAGAATTATCATCGAATGGATGGCTAAGAAAAAACAGATTACCGAGAAGTCATTTGATACATTCATTTCAAGAAGCTTCCTTGTCGGTAAATTAAGTTACAATTTCATAGGAGCAAGGAAAAAAGCCTACCTGTTTTCATCCATCCTTATTCTTGTCGGACTCGTTACAATTATGATCAACGGTCTGAATGTTGGGGTTGACTTCCAGGGCGGTCGCTCATACATCGTACAATTTGACGAAGCATTACCTGCTTCCGATGTAAAATCGGGGCTTCTTCCATATTTCAACAACGAGGGAACAGAAGTAAAAACATATGGTGACAACAGAACGCTGAAAGTGACCACAAGCTTCCACAGTAAAGATGAATCCAATGAAGCTGATTCGGAAGTAAAAGCCGCGCTTGAGAAAGGATTGGAAAACTATGCTTCTGCGAACCCTCGGATCATTGGATCTGAAAAAGTTGGAGCAACCGTTGCAAGCGATATTCTTACTGCCTCAATTATTTCAATCGTCATATCATTGGGAGTTCTCTTCCTGTATATCTTCATACGTTTTAAAAACTGGCAGTTTGGTCTTGGTACACTGATCGCTCTTACTCACGATGTACTCGTTGCTATCGCCATATATGGAATTGCAACAGCATTTGGAATGAGTATTGAAGTTGACCAGATATTTATTGCAGCCATGCTTACCCTGATTGCTTATTCAATAAATGATAAGATCGTAGTGTTTGATCGTATTCGGGAAGGCCAGGAAATGTCTTCACGCGAAAAAGATGATACACTCATGAATCGTGCTCTTAATGACACACTCAGCAGAACCATCGTTACTTCATTGACCGTTTTAATTGTGGTTGTTGTACTAATTATTTTCGGAGGTGATATTCTAAGAGGATTCTCCCTGATTATGATCGTTGCTGCAACTTTTGGAGCATACTCTACTGTATATATCGGGGCTCCGATTGTTCTTGACTTCGGAAGCTGGAGATCTCAGACTACTTCCAAGAAAGAAGTAGAAACCAACGCCTGATAACATCAAGTCTCAGTTTAATTAATTATAAAGCCATTTCCGGATTCGGAAATGGCTTTCGCTTTTTGTATATCCAACAGTTTTTTCTGTGTCCGGCATATCTTTCGGTACAACTCACCTGAAAACAGCAATTATTGCGAAGTCACAGAGCGAATTTTAGATCTCGTCCCGGCTCGATTCAAACAAATCCACTGATTAAGAGGGGATCGCTGATTTCTGATGAATACCAACCATTCTTTCAAAAACAACGAGCAATCTTTTTATGATTTGAAAGCTGTCTTATGAATCGGATATCTGTAAATAAGTGATTCTGAGATTTGCTATACAAAAAGAGGACTTAACTGACTCCAACTATGATTGCCATCCGGTAATACCCATGATGGTTTAAGGCCACCGTCTTATAAAAGGAATGTTCATATAATCAGAAATCTGGAAAGTAAATACCCGCTGGTCTTGCAGAATGGTAATACAAAAACTAACCGACGCTAACAAGAAGTATTTTAGCCCTGTCAAAAAAGCGAGAGGACAGATCCAGCAATTTTTCTGAAGTTATTTCATTAACTGAAGTATAAAAATCTTCATAAAATGTCGATGGTAGCTTATGATAATACAGCGTCTTGAATTTTTCCAAAACAGCAAAGGATGTATTCACCGAATTTAAATAGGCCCCCAGCATATAGTTCTTTACTGTTTCAAGCTCACTTACGCTTACCAGTTCCCGACACAGGCGATCCATTTCAGCATATATCTCATTGATTGTATTCTCCCGGACTTCTTTATTTACATCCGTACCACACACCATATAAGCAGCTTCAAGATGATTCACCAGTGAAGAATGTATTCCATAGCTATATCCTTTATCTTCCCGAATATTCTTCATCAGGCGAGATCCGAAATATCCTCCAAAGATTTCGTTCAGCAGAGCATACGCCGGATAATCAGGATTGGAGAGACTGACAGCAGGTATAGCCAGACGTATTGTACTTTGTAAAACTCCTTCCTTTTCTGTGTGAACAAACCCTGTCCCATAAGAAACATTCTGCAATTTATCAGCATAGCTCAATGGTTCAACAGAAATATTTCCAAAAATTTTGTTAACAACAGAATAGCAATCAATTCGCCCGCCTGCTACAAATATCGAGCAATTAGACAATCTGAATAAATCAGGATAGAAGGATAGAAGATCCTTCCGGTCAATTGCCTTAATTACATCTTCAGTGATTACTCTGGAATACGGATGATTGTTTTCAAAAAAACGTGACCTCAGATTGACAGATGCGAGATAGGAGGTTTTTTCCATATTCACTCTGATATTCTGCAATTGAATATTCTTAAGATTTTGCAGTTCCTCTTCAGGAAATATAGCCTCCTGAATCAGTTCCGCCAGAAGCTCCGATACTTCTTTTAAAAATTTATCCAGACAGTATACAGTAACAGCAACCTGATCATAACCACTTCCGATCTCGATAAATGCACCATAAGAAGCAATTGTTTCTTCAATCTGAGCAGCAGTCTTATTTCTGGTCCCGGCAGTAAGCATCTTGGCCGTAAAGAAGGACAAACCATTTGCCGGTTCATTCAGATGCCCGCCTTTAAACACAAGCTCCAGCTTTACAGCCGCCTGATTACCAGAAGTCATCCCAAAATAAGGTACTCCGTTAGTCAGGTAACTTTCGGAGACCAAAGGTAAAGCAAATATTTCCGGTTTATTATATACCGGGGCCTGGGTTCTGTCTGGCATTAGTGATCAGTCAACAATGGATTCTACTCTTTTTTTGGAATCAAAATTAAAGATAAGCGTAAAACGCAAGGACTCAGCAAGCGGATTATTTTTCTGGGTAGGGACCAGATAAGCAAAGTCTATTCCGAACATCTGATATCTGAAACCAAATCCGGCTGTAAGATATTTACGTCCACCTCTCAGGTTGCTCTCAAGATGATAGCCTGCCCGAACGGCAAATAAAGGAAGTCCCCGGGCATCATGGTACCAGTATTCAAGTCCCAGATGGTATATAATTTCTTTCAATTCTTCAGATATTCCTCCCTGCGCATCAGCAAAAGACCCAAACATTCCACTAAGCAATCCCTTATCAGAGGAGTATGAATAGCCTGTGGAGTCGGCAACCGGCGATGGAACCATGAGCTTACTTAGCTCAACAATAAGAGTCAGTTTGTTGAACACATCAAGATCTCCGGTTATAGCAGTACCAAGTCTCAGAGTTGTCGGAATAAAGTTCCTGTTTTCGTTATTGGAATATGATATTTTGGCTCCTATATCAGAAATATTGGCCCCCAGATTAACTTTAAAGTTTTTTCCGGCCGCCACATAATCCCTACTATAAAATACTCCGATATCTCCGGCCGCTGTATTTCCGGGCCTTACTAACGTGGACCCGTTCACATTTCCATTACCAAGATTAGAATGTATGAATTTTAATCCGATCCCGACACTCAGATATTCACTTAGTTTTCTGGAATAAGCTCCGCCAATTGAGAATTCTTTCGCGCGATGCTCGCCGGTTACAAGACCATTGTCATCTGTAAATGTAATTCTTCCCAGATCAAAATACGTCATCTGAAGGGCAATCGCTTCCTGCTTGCTTAACTTACGATAGGCCGTAAGGTAGGAAAGCGACATATCGTCCACCAGTTTCCTCAACCAAGGGTTATATGAAACAGAAAAACCAAGATCATTGTCCAGAAAAGCAAGTTTCGCAGAATTCCAGCGAATAGCCATTGGATCAGGGGAAGTTGCTACACCGGCATCTCCCAATGCACCTGATCGGGCATCCGGTGCCAGTGTAAGAAATGGTACCGAAGTATTTATAGGCACATTTCTGGGAACATTCTGCGAAAAAGCCGCTATCGACGAACAACTAAAAATTACCGCAAGAAATCTTTTCAATCTCATTGTAAATATTCTTAAAATTCAAATATATAATTTATTTACTAATTCAGTATTACTAACTTCTGATATTTATGTCCTTTTGAACCGTCTCTGACAGATCTAAGCTCTAATTTGTAGATATATACACCCTTAGCCAGTTTATCTCCAAAATCATCCCGCCCGTCCCAGCGCAACTCTGCCACATGAGAGCCACTCTGATAGACAGTCTGACGAATTGATTTTATCAGCTTTCCGGAGATGGTATATACCTGAACCTGAACTTCAATATCATCTCCTGCCCGATTATGATCAAAGTGAAATTCCGTATTGGTCGAAAAGGGATTCGGATAATTCAATACGTTTCGCAAAGCCACATCTTCATCATTGACAACTACAAACTCCAGATAGTCTTCTGCTGAATTATTGTGGGTATCCCACACCTTTACCCTGACAATATGATTCCCGGGAGCAAGATCCTTCAACGGATATTCGATGGTTCCCTCCTGATAACTATCCAGCTTGGCGGTATAGTACTCGTTTAGAATAATTACATCCCTGGATTCATCCAATACCGCAGTCAGCTCATGTCCTATACCTGAACCGGCAATATTAATCCCGTTTTCGTCAAATACATGAACCAGCAGCATCGGGCTGCTTCCTGTGACACCACCATTGACAAAACTCTGATCATTCATATAGAGCCGCATGGTAGGGGGGGTATTATCTAAAACAACAGAATCCGAAGTTCCCCCGATAAATATCCGGTTTTCATATCCTGCGGCATCCTTAATGGTCGTTCCGGTAGCCGCATAAACACTGATTTTTCCATTATCAATCAGGTAGGAAATATCTTTGGGTACCACGAAAGAAAACTTAAACTCTCCTGACCGTACAGAAGCTTTTCCATCAAATATTGAATTATCATATCGGGAAAATAAGATAGGGGGAGCACCTAATTCATTGCCCAAAGTCATTAATTGAGACGGTTTATCAAATATAGTCGTCTGGAGCATTCCGTTAAAGGAATTATTCCGCACTCCGTTAATTCTTACCTCTCCTTCTATTGTTACTCTCGAAAGTGCATTTAAAGTGTCCGCATATGTAGCCGGGTTTTTACCATTGACAGTCGTAACTACAATTTCTTCCTGAGGATAACCCAATTGCTGCGATGGATCTCCAAGTAGTGAATAGTTTCGGTTATAAACTCCGACAATAGCTTCATTTTTTGTATTCAGCTGGACATCACCAAAGGCAGGCCATTTTCCGTTAACTTTCTCAAAAACAAACTTATAGAAAGCGCTGTTTATCTCATCATTAGAAGAAGACAGAACAGGCCTTGTGGTCGTCATCAGGGCAATCGCACCGCCTTCAGCCGAACGCAGGGCATATTCTGCCCCCGAAGTTTTGTTTGGGTCGTCATACCTGCCAAATTCGCAGGTTGCGGTAACCATAAAGGTCAGCTTATCCTTATTTTTCCATCCCAGAATATCATTGATACGCAATACCTCTTCCTGCATCCAGCCTTGTTCACTCCCGTGACCGGTAAAATTGGTAATCAGCAGTCCCTTTTCTATTTCTCCGTTTAACGCTCTTTTAGCTTCCGGAGAGATTTCCCCGCCCGGAGCCGAGATCTGAGGAAAAGCATCCAGATAAACTTTACTGATATTCATAAAAGGATATCTGGTCGCCACTACCCCTGACAGCCTTTCGGCTGTATCCTGATGAATATTTTTGTCTCCATCATCAGCCACAAAGCAGATTCTGGTTCGCCAACGTTCCCTGGTTGCCGGATTGCTGTCATAATAGATGATCTTATCAACCATCTGATCAGCCATTTCTCTGGTACTTGCCGGCAGACGTCCTACACCCAGATCAAGTGCATGACCCTTGCTGCTATTCTCTGATTCTTCCGGCCATTCTCCTTCATCACTATCCATAAAGCCGAAATAGTCATCAGATGAAAAGGTCTGAATCGGGTGAAAAGATTCTCTTGACTCATAGATAGGAATAAGATTTGTATTGTTTGGAATACGATCCTTATAATCGTATGAACAATCCCCAAACAACAACACATAGCGTAATGAATCTGCTCCCAGACTCCGGTTATATACCATGCGTATAAAATCTCTTATTCCGGTTAAATCCGGACTACCAGAAGAAAATTCATTATATATTGATCCGACCGGAACTACTTGAGTTTTTATTCCGGAAAAAGATCTTCTGTGCGCCGCCAGGCGTTCTGCCGAAGAAACCAGTTCATCTGCCACAATGATCAGCAGCTCCGGAACAGGAGAACCAATACCATGCAGGTTCTGGTTACCGATTCTGCTTTCAAAAGCAGCGGCCGGAAAATCCTGCCCGGAAAAGGTTATATACTCCCGCAGGTCATTGCTGTAATCATTAAATCTTGCCGCATTCCCAGCCAAAGAATAATTAATTACCGAAGGGAGCAACGGATTGCTGACGTCCCAGATTTGCATATCAGGTACTGCATTGGAAAGAACATACTCGCAGGTCGGAGCTGACATGCTGGCCACTGATCTGAAGCTGGTTTGGTTACCATACAGACCAAGACGACTCTTATAGTTAATTTCGAGATAATCTAAGTGTCCTGATAGAGATGAAATGTTATTGAAATTGTATGTGATTCGTATGGCACAATCTCCGTTCGGAACCAGTCCCGAATTTACATTATAGGTGTTTTTTCTAGACCTTGCTTTTGTACTATAGGCATAAGAAAAAAGATTTTCAATACCGGATACGGATAAAGTCCCGACCAGAGTATTGTTAACCTGCATTTGAAATGAGGTAGTAATATTTGCCCTGGCAGCAACACTCAGTGTGATCGCTATATTGGAAGAAGGCACGAGCCCGTCCAAGACGAAATTAAACGTTCTGGACGGGTTAACGTAATTAAAAAGTTCGCCAAGCCACTCTCGACCGGATGTCAACAGATTATATTCATCTTTTTCATGAAAAATATACGCATCATATGTATTCAGAATCTGAGCTGCTGAGCCCGGTTGTGTCTTTGAAGATACCCTTAAACCCGGAGCACCATCGGTCGTGAGAAAATAAAAAGCTTTATCCGAATATAAGTTATAGGTATGTTGAAAGATACTTCCATTCTGTTTCCACGTATGAGGTCCCTGCGCATAAAAGAGTATATAATCCGATTTATCAAACCTGCCATCTCCTTCGCCAGAAACAAAGATGGCATTTTCAATCAGGTCATCAGCACGACCAGCGCTGTTGGCCTGAGGCAGCATGCCACCTCCATTGCCGTATAATTTAAGCTGACGGGGGTCAATATGATCCGGATTTATGCCGGCTTTTCTCAGATCTTCATATCCGATTTTATGTATACCGGTTGTTGTTACTGCATACTTGTACCAGGACCCGCTTGCCAGAACTGACGAATATCCGGATGCATTCAAACGCATGGAAGGATTTGTACTGTTTCTTGAGGAAGCCATACCTGAATACTGCACCGGTGCATTTCCCATTTTCACTGTATAGGAAAATGAAAGGAGCTTTTCATATATTCCTGCAGATGAACGACGCAGTGGAAGAATACGGATAGTTGAGATTACATTGCCTCTGAATCGTGCATAACTGATTATTACATTATAATCTCTTGCATCAAATTTACCCAATAGCTTTGCCTCCTCCTGACTAAGGCTCGCACTTTGCGGAGCGATAATATCAAACTGTTCTACGTAGCCATTTATTCTGATTTTATGCTCCGGCATAAAAGAATAGCCATACACCGCCCCCAGGAAATAAGGCAATTGTTGCTGGCGTCCTGATGAATCAATAATTTCTATCGGATCCAGCCACTGCAGGGTTACATTGTTCCCGGTTTGAGCATATCCATTTCCCAAATAAAAAAAGCATATGACAACCAGAAATCGGAAAAACCTGTTTTCAGGTATGAAACTCTTCATTAAATAAAAATAGGACTATCTACTAGTAGACTTTTATCATGCAGTGGCTTTAAATAAGATACATTTTATGTAACGCAGGGAACTTTTATATGTTGTTTCCTGTTCACATTCTTTTCTGGCAAAAGGGGTAATCTTTTATTACCGAAAAGGCAAAGATAATATAAAAAGATAAGTGATAGCGGAAAGAAAGTGAATTTTGTCCCTGTTTTAATTTCTTATAATTCTTCTTTCGAAGAAAATAAAACTGAGATAATTATATAAACAACTATAATCAGCGGGATTGCTTTCAAACCTAAAAAACCGATCAGTAAAGCGCTAGTCAGCAATAGTATATATTTATCAGCATTGTCCTTAAGCCGGAAAAATTTAAATTTCAGAGCAATAAGAGGAATATTCGCCACGAGTAACCATGACATAACAAGAACAACAATCATGAAAACATAGCTATTGATAAGTCCGGCAAAAACAGGATCGGCAAAAACAAAAGGCAGCGATGCAAAGAATATTGCATTTGCTGGTGTCGGCAGCCCAATAAAGCCATGAACCTGTCTAGTATCTATATTGAATCTTGCCAGACGTATGCCCGAAAAAACCGGTATTATGATACTGACATAGGGTAATAAGGTTGTGAAACCGGAAGATCCGGCAAAGACATCTTTAACAACAGCTGTTTCGATAAGTGAGTAAGCGATTATCCCGGGCAGCACTCCAAAACTAACCATATCTGCCAATGAGTCAAGCTCTTTACCGATGGATGAGCTGACCTTCAGCATACGGGCAGCAAAACCATCTATAAAATCAAAAAAACAAGCCAGAAATATCAGATAACAGGAATAAGTCAATTCTGAAAAGGCCAGGAGTATACCAAGAAATCCGCAAGACAGATTCAGGCAGGTAATTGCATTGGGAATATTTTTAATAATACGGTTCATTTACGGATTTTCTTTTTTTACTGCATAAAAGGATTAAATTTTTTCTCATCGGCAATTTTTGTAACCGGTCCGTGCCCGGGATAAACAACAGTCTGATCCGGAAGAGAAAAAAGCTTCGTTTTTATACTATTCATCAATACTTTATAATCGCCTCCCGGTAAATCATAACGCCCTATGCTGCGATAAAAAAGCACATCTCCGCCAATGCAAAAATCAAAATCAGGGGAATAAAACGCTACATGTCCCACCGAATGTCCCGGGACAAAAAGTATATCAAGAGTGCTGTTTCCAAACCGGATTTTTTCTCCTTCCTTAAAAAACGCATCAGGCTCCAGTGGTTCATATGCATGAAACCCATAAGCCGGTCCATATGCCTCTACTGATTTCAAAGTTGATAGTTCCTCCTGATGAATCCGGAATGGAACCCTGAACGTCCTTTTTACAAATGAATTTCCCAGAACGTGATCCACATGGCAGTGCGTATTGACAAGTTCTGTAACTTTAAGATTTTTATCAGCTATAAATTCTCTGAGCTCTTCCTGTTCATTTTGCTCATAACATCCCGGATCAATAATAACAGCCTCGTTTGTCTCATCATACAATACATATGTATTTTCCTGAAAAGCATTAAAAGTAAAACTTTGTATATTGATCATAGTACTTAAATGTATATAACAGATTAAAAAGAGGAATGGGAAAGTTGTTTTATTTTTTCCATATATCCAACTGGTTTTGTTCCGCTGAGCATAATCATCTGCGAATCAGCTGCAAGTTTTAACTCCTGGTTCCGGAACCCGATAAAATTCTGTTTGTAGTAATATATGGCATATTTTATGTTCATTGTATATTGAATCTGACCAGTCAATTATATCTGCAATGCCAGTTTTACCAATATACTTGTTTACTGCCGTATCTCTTCTTCTGACCATCATGTTTTCCTGTCAGCCAAGAAAAGCCCGTGTTCCGCATGAACGCCATGCCTCTACTAATAGAATCGGAGACAACAGCCGGGTTTCACTGGATTGGGCAGGGTCATACAAAGGGACACTTCCTTGTGCAGATTGTACCGGTATTGAGACATTGATTTCGCTCTATTCAGATAATACGTACAGGATTCTTCGTCAATATTCAGGCAAAAGTGATTCTTTGCTGGAAGAAAAGGGTGTGTTTGAATGGGATCAGCAGGGTCGCTATATTACACTAGGTTCGGATAGCAGCAACTATCTGGTGGGTGAAAACAGGCTTTTTCATCTGGATAAGAACGGAAAGCGAATTACAGGAGCGCTGGCAGACAACTATATCCTTGATAAGCTTGATAATGATATAACAGAAAAATATTGGAAGCTTATTGAACTGGCAGGACAGTGTTTAAAGAAGCAGGAAATCAGTCGGGATTCATACATTATTCTTAAAGCCGATAAGAAAGTCATTGGTTCAGGATATTGTAATGCTATTAACGGAGAGTATGAAACAGAAAACCCCAATCGCCTTCGCTTTACCTCGTTAAGCCGCACCTTTTCTGCATGCAATGCAATACAGGCAGAAGAAGCTTTTATCCAGGTACTGCAAATAGCTGACAGCTATTACCTTGATAATGACACATTGCAATTGCTAAAGGGACGCATGGCTCCTCTTGCGCGTTTTGAAGCAGTATATTTACGATAATCTCTTAACTGCTAAACTTTTCAAGCAGAAACTTTCTTCCAACCACTGCAATCGCTACTATGACTGCCAGGGCGATTAGCGCTGCAGGGCTTTGTTTTGCCAGATACCAGCCATCCACTACAATCGCGATAGCGGTTCCAATGGCTCCTGCAAGAGATAATTTATAATAACGAATCTTCTCCTGATAAGCGATCCAGTTTACAACACCGAAAGCAAACAGAAATATTAAACTCGCCGCACTCACAAGTGAGCTTAATGAACCAATCACCGCCAGCACTATGGATAATGATGAAATAAGCAGCAAGCCGAAATAAGGCATCTTCGCCCTGTTTTCTTTCGCTAACTCTGAAGGAAGATCGTTTTTTCTTGCCACATCCTCAACCAGACGGCTGGTTGAGAACAACGTGGCATTAATTGCAGAAGCAGTAGAAAAGGCAGCCGCAATCGTAACCAGGATCATTCCGGACTTTCCGATGGCTTTCTGACCAGCCACTGACAAAGCGATTTCTTTTTGCTTGATTACTGTTTCTGCTCCCACCAGCATAGTAGTACCCAGACAAACAGCCAGGTAGATTACGATCACTGACAACACCGCCGACAAGGTAGCTTTGGGCAACGTTTTTTCAGCCTTGTATATCGAGCTATAATCATATGTCAGCAATTGAAATCCCTGATATCCTATAAAAATCGTAGCGGCTCCCGAAAGCGCATCTCCTATATTTTTAGGACTGATTCCTTCTGTGAGTTTGGGAGTATCCCAATGAAGAAGACCGAACACTGCAAGCGCCATTAGAACCATAAGCTTCCCCCAGACTGTTACTATCTCTACAGAAGAAGAATCGCCCACACTCCGGAGATTGACCAGAGTAAGAATACCAATGACACCAAAAGCAAGAACTCTGGGAAACCAGTCTCCAAAATGAAATGCATGAGCCACATAGTGCCCAAACGTAAAACCGTATACAGATACTGAAAGAATATAACCAAGAATCAATACCCAGGCCAGACTTCCTGCAAAGCCTTTACGATCCATTTTACGAAGATAGGTAAAAGCGCCTCCGCTTTCCTGAAATTTTACAGCCATCTGGCAGTAGCTCCATGCTGATATAAAACCTATAACCCCGGAGATCAGAAAACTTAACCAGGCCCATTGCCCGGCAATCTGCACAATAAGTCCCATGACAGAAAAAATACCGCCACCTACCATTCCTCCAACTGCCATAGACCAGGTTGCATTAAAGCTCAACTTATTCTTCTTGCTCATTTTCTTGACTTTTGCAGATAAACTATCTAAAGCAGGCTTTGTTACTGATCTGAATTTTTCGAAGCAGAAACTCAGTGGCAATTTCTTCGTAACTTCCCAATTTCTATTTTTCATATCAGTACACATTAATGTGTACTGAGGGATGTGTATACATCAGGTGATTTAATTATTCCGGGCCAGATTGTGATTTCTTTTCATATTACCGTTATTGTATCTTTCTGAAAGAAATCATAAGAATGTTTGACTACCTGATCATCGGACAGGGATTGGCCGGGACGGTTTTATCCCATACTATGCAGAAAGAGGGCAAATCTGTCTTCGTATTGGAAAAAGAAGATCCTGAAGCTGCCTATAAAGTTTCTGCCGGAATAATTAATCCCATAACCGGAAAAAGAATTAATAAGACGTGGAAAGCCGAAGAGTTATTTCCATTTCTGTTCCCATTCTATGAAGATCTCGAAAAGCTCCTGAATGTAACATTGATCCGAAAACTTCCGGTATATAAACCTTTTTCATCCATTCTGGAACAGAATGAATGGCTCTCAAAAGCTTATGAAAAAGACTATACTTTATTTATCGATACGGAAGTTCCAAAATCAAAGTATGATGAATATATATATAATGAGCATGGAGGTTTTGAGACCCTGTTATCGGGTTATATCAATGTGTCATTACTGGTTGAACGATACAGATCCTATCTGAAAAGCGAGAACAGATATGAAAAAATTAACGAATTAAATCTTAGTCATTTTCCTGATCACATCTCTGTTAATGGTATAAAATCAAAACGGGTAATTTTTTGTGAAGGAAATAAAGCTATAAATAATCCCTATTTTAACTGGTTGCCGTTCAGACCGTCAAAAGGACAAATTCTGGAGATAGAATCTGATCAGCTTAATGAACATGTAATTCTTAACAAAGGAGCGTTTGTTGTTCCACTTGGCAATAATCACTTCAGGGCAGGCTCAACCTATGAAAATACGTTTGAAGATCTGGCTCCCACGGAAAAAGCTACACAGGATATTAAGAACCGGTTAGATAATATGCTTAAAAAAGCATACGCCATAAAAGATGCAAAAGCAGGAATACGACCGGCTGTCGCAGACAGAAAACCCCTTATCGGCCTGCATCCGGAAATTAAAACATTAGGGATTTTCAACGGTTTAGGGACAAAAGGTGTATCGCTGGCCCCTTATTTTGCCATGCGTTTTTACAAACACCTCGAAGAAGGCGAAAAGTTGGATCCGGAAGTAGCTATAGCCCGATTCTTATCATTGTATCCGGGAATGAGTAGATAAAGTTCATGCTGAAAAGATATTGGATTCTTCTGGTTTTACTCCAAATCATCTTTTGCGCCTGTGCGCAGGAGTATGAGCAGACCTTTGGTAAAAACCGGGTACAAAATAAAACCTATGACTGGAAGGTATTGTCTTTTCGAAATACGGATGTTTATTATTACGGTCAAAACAAAGAGCTGGCAGAATATGCCGGACGATTTTCGGAAGAAAATCTGCTGATTCTAACGAATATTACTGGTTTTACGCCTTATTCAAAAATCCGTCTCATTATATATGCCAATATGGACGAATACCATCAGGCCAATATTGCCATTTCGGATCCGGAATATATTAGCGGCGGTCAGACAACCTTCATAAAAACAAGAGTTGAGGTTCCGTTCAAAGGTACAACTTTGCAGTTCGAAAATGATATACGGCAGGGAATTGCCAATACACTGGTTTATTCCATGCTATATGGAGGAAGCTTTAAAGAAGTACTCCAGAATACCTATTTTCTCTCTCTGCCGGATTGGTTTATAAGCGGAGCAGCACGCTATATTGCGTACGGCTGGGATCTTGAGATGGACAATTATGTAAGGTCCATACTTTCCGAAGGCAGGTTGAGTGATCCTCACCACCTGAAAGGTGATAAAGCTGCAATAATAGGTCAGTCTATATGGAATTATTTTGTATTTCAGTTTGGAGAAAGCGAATTTCAGGCAATTCTCAACTTTGTCAAGGTTGTAAAAAATTACAAAGTAGCCTTTGAATCAGGTACAGGAGTCCCATATGATACTTTTTTGTCTAACTGGAAAGATTTTTACAATAGTGGATTTCAATTAGAAAAAGAATCTGAAAGCAAAAGAATCCCGGGAATAAAAAACGGCTCTTCTGTTACATCATTCAGTCTTCTGGGCAAAGACAAACTGGCAGTAAGCACAATAGCCAATAACCGTTTTCATCTTCGCACAAAAGAGCTTACCTCTGCCACATCCCGTACAAAAGTTATTTATAAAGGGGGGCAACGGATACTTAACAGAAAAGAGAACAGTAATCTGCCAATAGTACGGGCTGATTATGTTCAACAACCGGCTTTGTTATTGTCAAAAGCCGGTAAAGGCTATTTTCTCTGTATTTACAGGAATGATTCCCGAAAATGGGAAAAAATCAGAATACCGGGTCTGAACAATATCACCGATTACACTTTCTCGCCCGATGGTAAATCGATATTACTGGCCGGATCAGGCAATGCCAATAGTGACCTCTATCAATTCAGTCTGCAAACCAGAAAATTGTATCAGCTAACCAATTTTGTCCATGATGAGGTTAATCCCGGATATATTCCATCGACCAACAAAATTACCTATAGTTCCAACAGCTATAAGGACACTATTACCGGTAATACATATTTTCAGGTTCACATAATGGACCTTCGAACAAGAAAGGTCGAGATAACTCTGCCAATCAGCGGTAATTCGGGCCACCCCAAGGCGACGAAAGAAGGAATATTTTTTTTAAATGATCTAAGCGGTTATTCATCAATAAATTATTATAGCTTTCTGGATTCTTCAATAACACTGATATACAGATCAGCTAACGGAATTCAGGATTTTGAACTGATTGACGATGGTAAAACATTTATAATTCAATCTTTTGATAATGGTAAGGTAACACTCAGGCAGGTAAATGCTGATCCTCTCTTAGCCGAAACAGAAACCGGCACCCTTTTGACCCGAAGAGCAAATTATATAGATCAGGCACGTAATGATAAAGCCGCTGAAATCAGAGCAAGAGGACGCTACACAAGAACTCCGGAAAATAATGAAAATATGGAAGAAGATACGGAGGAGGAATTAATTGATATTCAAAACTATCGTTTCGAAAGTGAAAAGCAGTCTGATTTTCCGGTATCAGATATTGAGCTTATCCGGAAAAAACTGGGGGCGGATGTGTATCTGAAGGGTCCGGAGGCCTACAACAATCCGTTTTCCATACAAAATGTCAACTCCACAATCCTTATAGATCCACTTCGGGGTCTAGGGATTTTGCTGAACGCAGATATGAGTGACTTGCTGGAAAACCATAAACTTTCTATTGGAATATTCGGTCTGATGGATCTGCAAAGCAGCAATATGTTCGGCTCCTACAAATTTCTCCGGTATCGCACCGATCTTGGCTTAAGATACGAACGAAAGACCATTTTTGCCTCTTCCGGAGCGTATTCAGAAAGGTATGCGCTTAATACGGCTGAGTTTTCAATCTCATATCCTCTTGATGTAAGTAAGCGGCTGGATCTTCGACCTTTCATTGCGATGACCACTTATACACCATTGGATTTATCACTGCAAAAGCCAGATACAATCCGTTACAATGTATTGTATGCCGGGGCACGCAAATCTTTTGTTATGGACAATACCATAGCCTACGGACCCAACGTACGAAGCGGTTTTCGCGGAGCTATACATCTTGATAGTTATCTGAGTCCGCAGCCTCAGTACAATTTTGGCAAACTGGTCATTGATCTCCGTCACTATCTTCCTTTGTACAAAAAACTCACACTGGCCACGCGAGCCTATTACGGTCAGTTTTTTGGGAAAGCTCCTAAAAAGTTCCTTTTGGGCGGAATGAACAACTGGCTGTTTAACAGCACAGTAAGACAGGGGCAGAATAATCCATTAGCAATAGAACCCTTTGTCAACAACAGTGATTTATTGTTTATTGAATATGTAATGCCCATGCGGGGTTTCAGCTACAATCAGCAGTTTGGCAATAAGGCTTTTGTTTTTAATGCAGAATTAAGAATGCCTGTTGCGGGAATTATTTTTCCTGAAGAAGTAAGCTCAACATTTATAAGAAATTTTGAAATTTCGGGCTTTACGGATATAGGGGCAGCGTGGTCAGGAAAAAGTCCTTATTCCAAAGAAAATATTCTGAATACCAATACAATCGATAACTCAAATACTCCATTCAGTGCACAGGTTAATACCTACAAGAATCCTTATCTTATTGGTTATGGTCTGGGTTTACGTACTATATTGCTTGGTTATTTTGTAAAACTGGACATTGCATGGGGATGGCATGACAGACAGATCCACAACACCAGATATTATGTTACCCTGGGTTATGATTTTTAACTTTGTATATTATATCATTTTCTGAGCAAAAGGAGTATAAGTAAACATATGAAAAGGCTCCTGAAAATTCTGCTTCCCATTTCCTTCGTGCTGGTTATATTAGGTCTGATCGCATTAATAACAGGTAATAAGTATTTATTTTCTGTGATCCGGCATAATTTCCCCGGTATCGATGATTACAAAATTTTCTCCAATCGGAAAATCAGAAAAAGTAAACAGCCACAGGCCTGGAAAATAGCAAGGGATTATAATAGTAGCATCCTTTCTCCCCGATTAAGAAAAAAGCTTGAGCAACTCCGGAGCATTGCATTTTTGGTTGTTAAAAAAGATACCATTCTTTATGAGGAATATTGGAATGGCTATGAAAATAAGCAGATAAGCAACTCCTTTTCAATGGCCAAAACATATGTGGGAGTTATGACCGGAATTGCCCTAAAGAACGGTTTTCTGAAAAGCCTTGATCAACCTGTTTCAGATTTTATCAAGGACTTTGGAAAAGATGCAAGAAAGAGAATTACCATCCGGCATTTAATCACCATGAGCTCTGGGCTTAACTGGAAGGAAAGCTATATCAATCCGTTTTCGGTAACCACCAAAGGATATTATGGAGATGATATAGTCAGGACCTGTCTCCGGCTGCATTGTATAGAAGAACCCGGAAAATTGTTTGAATACCGGAGCGGAGACACACAGCTGCTTGCCATGGTATTGGAAAAAGCAACAGGCATGAACCTTTCCCGAAATGTTGAAAAATATCTGTGGCAGCCAACCGGAGCTGAGTTTGATGCTTTCTGGTCACTTGATAAAGTAAACGGGACTGAAAAAGCCTATTGTTGTCTTAATTCCAATGCCAGAGATTTCGCAAGACTTGGAAAGCTGTATCTTCAAAATGGTGTCTGGAACGGGCAACAGCTATTGGATCCTGGTTTTGTTCAGGAGTCACTTGAGGCAGCTCCGCTTATCGACAAAGAGACCGGAAATAAGGTAGATTTTTACGGCTATTCATGGTGGCTGGTACCGCAATACAAAAACCACCGCATTTTTTATGCGAGAGGTATCCTGGGACAATACCTCATTGTAATACCGGAAAAAGAGCTAATCATCGTGAGACTTGGTAAAAAACGAGGCCGAAAAACCGGACCGCATTTTGAAGAACTCTTTCTCATGATCGATGAAGCCTTGGAGAAATGGTAATGAAGCCAACATCATTCCTATGCGCTTAAAACCGTCTTACCGGGCATACAGCGATTGTTGCCATGATTTTAAGATGTTGTATTGAACCACCATCCCCAAAGGCGACACCAAAAGCCGACACAGCATCGAGTTCGGAAGACGAAGTATAGGTAAGACCATGTAAACCATAGATATATCGAAAATTGCTTCCACCAAGGTAATGTAATACATCATACAAGACATGTAATTCGTCGCGCACAACATATTAATACAGGAAGTCAAAAGACTACTTGGTGAAACAAACGGGCAGATTACTCAGATATCTTATGCTGTTGAATACAATACGGTGACGCACCAGAAAATTTCTACAAAAATCAGATCTCCATCCTGTATCCTTTCATATTTTCTTGAACACAAGGAGCTACCTGTATTGCAATCAAAGTTCATTCTTTTCTTAATAGGTATTTCCGGCGTTTGCAGTTAAATAGTTGTTGTAGTTCAAACAATAACAAAAATTAATTGCTTATAAAGTATCCCTTTCTGAATAATCCCGTACGAGAAGACAATGGAAGAACTAAATTTTTATATCAAAAAGCTGCAGGATCTGGAATACCGGGGTGAATGGAAGGAATATTTCAGACATAGTTATGATAAAGTATATGAACTTATTGATCATTCTACTTTTTTCAAAAGAGGCGAATATCTGAAGGAACTCGAAAGATTACGTAACATTCTTCTGGATATGCCTTACATCGCCGATGACGAGGATCGTCTGCACTTCAGAAAAATTCAGAAAAATGTCATTGATCTCCTTTATAAAGTAATGGGAGAGAATAAGCGAATCTTTCTGATACATGGCTCAAATTCAGCATTAACGGATAAAGTATCCACTTTTCTAGGCCGGTTAAGGCTCGATTTTGAAATGATGGAGAATGAGGCAGAAGCTGTTCCCGATATCAGAAAGTTTATACAACTGGCAAAAAGCTGTGACTATACCATTGTGCTTCTGTCCGCTGATCAGATGATTTATCCCGAAAATAGTCATGGACGCTGGAGAGTAAATCAGAACGTATTGCTGGAATTGGGCTATTTTCTTTCCAGTGTCGGGAAAAAAAATATTTTAATTCTGAATACCGCCGATAAAGAAACAGAACTCCCGTATCAGCTTGAAGAAATTCCGGCACATCCATATACAACAGATGGCAACTGGAAACAATTCATAATTGATGAATTGCAAAACAGCGGTATTTACCTCGACCAGCAAATTATATCAAAAATAATGGATAGCAGTACCAATAATTAATTAGTCAGGACAAAATTCATTCAGACTGCCACAGACAGGGCAGCTATACTAATCTTTTCAGCACCAGCCTCCTTTAAACAGGAGGCTAATGACTCAATCGTAGAACCGGTAGTAACAACATCATCCACAATCAGAATATGTTTCCCCCGAATTGTGTCCGGATGAATAACCCGGAATGCAGTGCCCAGACTCTGATTACGTTCAAGACGACCCTTCTTTGTAAAAGAGCCGGTATATTTTATTCTTGCAACTGCATCCATCTGTACATCAGCCCCAATCTTCTTTCCAATAGCTTTGGCAGGATAGTCACACTGGTTGTAGCCACGTTGCCTAAAACGCCTGGGATGCACAGGTACCGGTATTACAAGATCAAATTTTCCGTAAAATTTCATTTCCCGAATCCGATTACCCAGCAACATTCCTAACCAGGTCCCTAATTCTGTCTGTCCCTCATATTTCAAAGCATGTAAAATTCTTCCTGCAATTCCTCCTTTTATAAATTTAAGATAGGCAAATACATATTCTGTTTCAACCCGACCGTAAAATCGCAATTTCATAATATGTTCAGCTTCCATATAATCAATTAGCGGAAGATGAAAATAGCAGACAGAACAGACATGTTTCTCTCCTTTTATCAGAATAGAAGAACAGGACATACAGCATTCGGGAAAAAACAACGAAATAAAATCACGTAGCATGGTAAAAAAATGATTGAATGCGACAAAATAATATAAATTTGTCGTTTCTTTAGTGGAAATGGAAAAATCAGAAGACGAGTTTGCAAAAGCATGGGCTAGGGTTGAATACAGGTTTATAAGTGAAACAAAAAAAAAACCGGACCTTAACGTAATCCTTTTTTTGATTGGTATTCAGGAGCTTGGCAAAGGAAAAAAGAAATATACCAAAGAGCAGAAGCAGGATCTGATGCATCTTGGGATATGTAAAGTATTAAGTTATTCGGGATATTATGAGTTGGATGGAATCGATCAGGACGGATGGCCTCACTGGAAAAAAGTCAGAGATCTGCCCAGATTTGATCTTCTCGAGCAGGAAAAATTCCTGAAAGCTCATATAATTGAATATTTCTCTGAAATCGGATTATGAAAATAATAACCTATAACATAAACGGCTTTCGTTCCGCACTCAGGAAAGGTTTTGATGAATGGCTTTTTGCTACCGGTGCAGATCTCGTTTGCCTTCAGGAGATTAAGTGTTTGCCGGAAGATATAGACAGTGCACCCTTTCGGGAAGCAGGATATGAAATATACTGGCACCCGGCCCAGAAAAAAGGTTATAGCGGTCTGGCAACCCTGAGCAAGGTATCTCCAAAATCAGTGTGTATAGGATGTGGTATTGAAAAATATGATACCGAAGGAAGAGTTTTACGACTTGATTTTGAAACTTTTTCTGTAGTAAACGTATACATGCCTTCCGGCTCAAGCGGTGATGAAAGGCAA
Source organism: Bacteroidota bacterium (assembly GCA_023458555.1). GTDB lineage: Bacteria > Bacteroidota > Bacteroidia > Cytophagales > Cytophagaceae > SpSt-227. The sequence continues at coordinate 110,800 of JAEWYS010000013.1, forward strand.
AGCTTCAAATTTGGTTGGATGGATGACTTCTATGAGTATATCCATAATCTCAAAAAAGAATTTCCAAATCTCATTGTGTGTGGCGATTATAATATCTGTCACCGGCCAATAGATATACACAATCCGAAATCCAATGCCAAATCATCCGGTTTTCTGCCAGAAGAAAGGGAATGGATGGAAAAATTGTTTTCTTCCGGTTTTCATGATGCATTCAGGCATTTTAATCAGGAACCGCATCATTATACCTGGTGGAGCTACAGAGCAGGAGCAAGGGGCAAGAACTTAGGCTGGCGAATTGACTATCATGCTGTTACTGACAGCATGCTTCCAAGACTGCAGCGTTCGGTTATTCTGAAAGAAGCCTTTCATTCTGATCATTGTCCCGTTTTATTAGAGATAGCAGATTAAAAAGACAAAGTTTTTTTTGAAGAAAATTGTTTTTATATTGCTGTTTTTAATTTCAACATTAACGTATTTTTACAAAGACAAATAAATAATAACAGGTATAATGAAAAGAATATTTTTATCATTTCTGTGTGCTGGAATAATTTTTCAATCCTGTGATACCGGCAGAGAAGGTAGCACAGGAGCATCTCTGGAGCTCAGAGAAGCCCGGGGCGGAAAGTACTATGGACAGGTTTTGAGAATCAATGAATCTGATTACTTCAAGAATCTGTTTCCTCATCATGTAATTGATGCCATCTCTTACAGAATTGCGGCTCAGGTTTATGACGGACTTTTAAAATTCAACCCACAGGATCTCACCCTTGTAAAGGGGCTTGCCGAGGACTATTCTGTAGATTCAACCAATACCATTTATACCTTCAAACTTCGTAAAGGCGTAATGTTTCATGATGATGCCTGCTTTGAAGATGGTAAAGGAAGAGAGGTCACTGCAGATGATATAAAATATTGCTTTACCCTTCTTTGTACTCAATATCCAAATAATCAGGGGTTCACTGTATTTAAGGACATACTGAAAGGTGCAAATGAGTACTATGCGGCAAGCGCTAATGGCAAAAAACCTGACTTTGAAGTAGCAGGAATCGAAGTTGTGGATCAGTATACCATCAAATTTGAGCTTACAGAACCCAATTCCATATTCCTATACAACCTTGCCCGTCCGTTTACATTCATCTTCCCGAGAGAAGCATATGAAAAGTATGGTCTCGAAATGCGAGTTCATGCTGTAGGTACCGGGCCTTTCCATATTCAGCACATTGAAGAAAATACCTCTGTTATTCTTAAGAAAAATGATAATTATTATGCTTATGATGAAGAAGGAAACAAGCTTCCCTACATCGATGGTATAAAAATCAAATTTATTCAGGACAGAAAAACTGAGTTGCTTGAATTCAAAAAAGGAAACCTGGATTTGATGTATCGTCTTCCGACAGATTATATTATTGAAATCCTTGAAGAAGCAAATTCTCAAAAAGGCGTTTATGGAAAATATCAGCTTCAAAGAACACCTGAGATGGCTACTCACATTTATGCTTTCTTAAATCAGGGACTTTTCAGCGATGTCAATATACGTAAGGCATTTTCATTCTCGATTGACAGAAAAAAGATACTTGAAGCTGTTTTGAACGGTGAGGGTTATGCACCTGGTTATCACGGAATCACACCTCCAATTCCGATCTTCAAGGAAAAGGGATATGATGTGGAATTCATTAAGGGATACAACAAAAATCTGGATTCTGCCAGATTCTATCTGAAAAAAGCAGGATATCCTGATGGAAACGGTTTCCCTAAAATCGTACTTGATCTGAATGCAGACGGTGAGCGTAATATTCCTGTAGCCGAAGAAATACAAAAGCAGCTGAAAGACAATCTTAATATTGATATTGAGTTGAATCTGATTCCACAGGCACAGTTAGTTGAAAAAATGATTACCGGACAATCAACCTTCTTCAGAGTTGGCTGGATTGCAGATTATCCGCATCCTGAAAACTTCCTTTGGTTGTTCTATGGAAAAACAGTTCCTGAGAATCCTTCGCAGATATCTTATCCGAACATGTTAAGATACAAAAACGCGAAATTTGATGAGCTCTATGAAAAAGGTCTCAACTCCAAATCAGAGGAGGAAACATACAAGTATTTCCTTCAGGCTGAAAACGTATTGATGCAGGATGCGCCAGCCATTATGCTATGGTATGATGAAGGATATAATATGCTTCAGCCAAACGTGCGCAACTTCTATAGCAATGCCATGAACTATAGAGACTTTTCAAAGGTATATCTTGTACCTTCCAGTAAGTGATAAACTTTAGAAAGTCAGTATAAACCTTATCCCGTGCATCTTTGTTAATAGGTGTACGGGATAATATTTTATAAACTACCTACGTTTTCTGTCTGATGTCAGATGCATTGTTTTCAGACCTGCTCCAGAAGCTTCAGGCATACAAGAAGAAATACTACCTCAACAGACTGTTGAAGGGTCTGATATTTTTTTTTGCATTAGCCTTCGTCGCTTATCTTATTCTTTCCATAGTAGAATATTATGGGAGATATAATTCTGTATTTCGTTTTGTATTTCTGAGCAGTTATCTTGTACTGACAATAGTTGGATTATCCCGCTGGATTATAATCCCGCTGGCCGAATTGTTTTCATTGAAAAAGCAAATGAGTAATGAACAGGCAGCAAAAGAAATCGGCAGATTTTTTCCCCAGGTTAGCGATAAGCTTTTAAATACCCTCCAGCTTGATTCTCTCAACCAAAAAGATAATCTTTTCATACAGGCCAGTATTTCGCAAAAAACCCGTGAATTGTCAATCGTTCCGTTTAGCAATGCGATAAACTATAAAGAAAATAACCGTTATCTCAGATATCTCGGAATACCATTTTCAATCTTTCTTGCCCTGATTATTTTTATTCCGGAGATGCTGACAGAAAGTACCGCCCGTATTATTAATTACGACAAAGAATATAGTTATCCGGCACCTTTTACGTTCCAGTTACAAAATGAAGAGCTAAACGGGTATCGGAATGAGGACTATGTCCTTCATTTAAAAGTTGATGGGAAGATGATCCCGTCTCAGGTATTTTTACAATCAGGAAAACGTAAAATCAAGCTGGCTAAATCGGAAGACGGGCTTTATACACATACATTTAAAAATCTGCAGAAAGACGAAATTTTCCGTTTTGAAGCAGCAGGATATACATCCTCAGATTATACACTGAAACTGTTTTCCAGGCCTAATCTTAAAACTTTTGATATAGAAGCTGTCTATCCGGCGTATCTTAACAAAACTTCCCAAATTCTCTCCAATGCCGGACATCTGACCATTCCGGAAGGCACCCTTCTCAAATGGAATTTCATAACAGAAGACGTAGAGAATATTACCGTGCGTTTCAGTGATCCTGCTCAGGAAACCGTACAGCTAAATTCCGGTAATGATCGGTTCTCTCTTACCCGAAAAATTAAACGATCGCTTGATTACCATCTCGATCTGGGTAATAAGTACGGGCGGTCAAAAGACAAGATCAGCTATCATATCAATGTGATACCTGATCAGTATCCGGAAATCAATGCTGAAAGCTATAAAGATTCCATTCTCTATAATTTCATTACTATCGGCGGTAATATTTCAGATGATTACGGACTAAGCAGACTCAATGTATTTTATAAAATAACGAATGAAAAGGATACGGACAAAATAAGCATATATAAAAGCTTCCCTGTTCGTATCAATGCCAACAGTCTTTCAGAGAACTTTATCATAAACTGGCCTCTTGATTCATTTGATTTAAAGCCCGGACAACAATTGGACTATTATCTCAGCGTATGGGACAATGATGGCGTAAACGGCCCAAAAAGCAGCAAATCACGTATGTTCTCCTTTGTTATTCCTGATAAGGAAACAATACGGGAAGAAATGAAAACATCATCCAAAACTACTGAACAATCTATTGCCCAATCTCTGTCAAAATCCAAACAGCTAAAAAAAGAAATGGAGGATATTGAGAACAGACTCAAGACCAAAAATCAGCTCAACTGGCAGGATAAAAAGGCAATGGAAGAGCTTCTCCAAAAGCATGAAGAGTTAAAGAAAGAAATCGAGGAATTAAAGAAGGAATACGACCGTTTGAGTGAGAAACAGGAAAAATTCAACAAGCCCGACGAAGAGCTGAAGCAAAAAATGGAACAGCTACAGAAGCTTATGGATGAATTGCTTGATGATGAAACAAAAAAGCTTTACGAAGAAATGCAGAAACTTTTGCAGGATAAAGTCGATAAAAACGAATTGCAGAAGATACTTGAGCAGATAAAGCAAAAAGACAATACCATGCATAACGAACTGGAACGAACCCTGGAATGGTTTAAACAAATCCAGTTTGAGCAAAAATTAAATGAAATCAAAAACGATCTTCAGGATCTGAGCAAGGAGCAGAAAAAACTTGCTGATGAAACCAAGGAAGACAAGAAAAGCAATAACGAAGAGTTGCTTGACAGACAAGAAAAGCTGAATGAAGATTTTAAAAACCTGGAAAACGAATTAAACGAACTTGACAAGCTCAACAACGACATGAAGAATAAAAATGACATGGGCGATATGAGCAATGGCAAAGAAGAGATAAAGAGTAAACAACAAAAGGGGACGGAGCAGCTCCAAAAAAACCAGAATAAAAAAGCTTCTGAATCTCAAAAGGACGCAGGAGATAAAATGCAGGAAATGGCAGATAAGATGGCACAAATGCAGAGTCAGATGAGCCAGGAGCAAACTGAGGAGAATATGGAGGATCTACGCGCCATACTGGACAATCTTATTAAGTTATCTTTTGACCAGGAGGATCTGATGAAAGAATTCCGAAAAGTGAATCAGTCCGATCCCAGATATATTGAGTTATCGCAAAAGCAATTCAAATTAAAAGATGATAGCAGGATTATTGAAGATAGTCTGCTGGCATTAGCTCAACGGGTATTCCAAATCCAATCGTTTGTAACGAGAGAAATAGGGGAGATGAACCGTCATATGGATGCCAGTATTAAAAATCTGCGTGACCGTCGTCCCGATCTCGCTACCGGCAATCAGCAATTTACCATGACATCTGTCAATAACCTTGCTCTGATGCTTAATGATGCTCTGAAACAGATGCAACAACAATTGGCTCAGATGCAGGGTGGGTCACAGATGTGTAACAAACCTGGCGGGCAAAATAAAAAACCCGGCTTGGGCGATTTGCAAAAGCAGTTAAACCAGCAAATAGAACAGTTAAAGAATGGCAACGGCAAACCAGGAGGAGAGAAACCAGGAGGCAATATGTCTATGGAAATCGCTAAAATGGCTGCTCAGCAGGAAATGATCCGAAATGCATTGAAAGAACTTCAAAAACAATCTTCGGGTGGAGATAAAAGTGGTAAAGAGCTTTCAGAAATATTAAAAGAAATGGAACAAAGCGAAAGAGATCTCGTAAATAAAAACATATCTCAGGAACTTTTACTACGCCAGAAAGAAATATTAACAAGACTTTTGGAAGCTGAAAAATCCCTTCGGGAAAGGGACACGGACAATGAACGTGAGTCCAATCAGGGTAAAGACCTCAATAGAGATATGCCTCCTGACTTTGAAAAGTATTTAAAAGAAAAAGAAAAACAAATTGAACTTTTAAAAACCGTCAATCCTTCTCTTACGCCATACTATAAGAAGGAGGTAAACGAATATTTTCAAAAAATTGGAAAATGATTTTTAAATTGCATTATCAATGACCTTAATGAAAGAAATGACTGCTTTAAAGATTGAGATACCTTCACTAAGTGAAAACATACGTATTGTTGAAAGTTTTATTGACAACGTGAAGGATAAATTTCATATAGATGATGATATATACGGAAACATCATGGTTGCTGTCACTGAAGCCGTAAACAATGCGATCAACCACGGAAATCAGGGAGACAAAAATAAAAATGTCAAACTAAGTGTTGTTTGTGAAGAAAACCTTATGCGGTTTATCATAGAAGATGAAGGAAAAGGATTTGAATACGAAACTCTTCCTGATCCTACAGAACCTGAAAACCTGAATAAACTTAGCGGCAGGGGTATCTTCCTCATGAAACATCTGTCTGATGAAGTCAAATTCTTTGACGAAGGAAGAAAAACAGAACTTACATTTTATTTCTCCTGATGAAAAAAAAAGGCAGCATTCATTACTTTACAGAGGATACTACATTTACCTTAAAAGATAAAAGAAAAACAAACTCCTGGATTCGTAAAACCATTGAGCTGGAAAATAAAAATCCAGGAGACCTTAATTATATTTTTTGTTCAGATTCCTATCTGCTAGATCTGAATATTCAATACCTCAATCATAATACCCTAACAGATATCATCACTTTTAATTCCGCTGATACAGCAAATGAAATTAGCGGAGATATCTTTATAAGCATAGATCGGATCAAAGAAAACGCCAACAATATTGGAACGGATTTTACCGATGAACTTCACAGAGTAATTATACATGGAATACTCCATTTGTGCGGCTACAAAGACAAAAGTCAGGATGAAAAAAAGCAAATGCGAGCAATGGAAGAACATTACCTTTCCCTTCGCTAATATGTTCCACGTGGAACATAATTAAAAGGAAGACAAAACAACTAAACAATATCCATACAATGTTCCACGTGGAACATTTCTTATTTTAAAAACATATATGTTTAAAGAATATGATGTAATCGTAGTAGGAGCAGGACATGCAGGTTGCGAGGCTGCTGCTGCTGCTGCTAATATGGGCTCTTCAGTCCTTCTTGCTACCATGAATATGCAGACAATAGCTCAGATGTCCTGCAATCCTGCCATGGGTGGGGTCGCTAAAGGACAAATAGTAAGAGAAATCGATGCATTGGGAGGAATATCAGGTATAATTACCGATAAAACAGCTATACAATTCAGAATGCTCAATTTATCAAAGGGCCCCGCTATGTGGAGCCCCAGAGCTCAAAGCGATCGCTTTCGTTTTGCTGAAGAATGGAGGTTAGCGCTCGAAAAGATTCCTAATGTTGATTTTTGGCAGGAGATGGTGACAGGTATTATTGTAAAAGACAATAAAGTTACCGGGATAAAAACCTCAATAGGAATAGAAATTCTGGCCAAATCTGTTGTACTTACAAATGGAACCTTTTTAAATGGTATTATCCATATAGGAGAAAAAAGATTTGGCGGTGGTAGAGCAGGAGAAAGGGCCGCAAAAGGAATAACTGAACAGCTTACTGACCTGGGATTTGAATCCGGCAGAATGAAAACCGGTACTCCGCCTCGTGTAGATGGTCGTACACTGGATTATAGCAAAATGGAAGAACAAAAAGGCGATGAAAAGCCAAAAAAATTCTCTTTCAGTGATATTAATCCTATAGAAAAACAACGCAGCTGCTTTATAACATATACGAATGCACATGTACACGAAGTGCTAAAAACCGGATTTGATAAATCTCCGATGTATACCGGAAGAATCCAAGGACTTGGACCACGATATTGTCCTTCAGTGGAAGATAAAATTAACCGGTTTGCTGACAAGGAAAGACATCAGGTATTTGTAGAACCGGAAGGATGGGATACAGTAGAGGTTTATGTAAATGGATTTTCAACCTCATTGCCCGAAGATGTCCAGTTTAAAGCAATACGCCTGATTCCCGGATTTGAAAATGCAAAACTTTTCAGACCTGGTTACGCAATAGAGTATGATTTTTTTCCTCCAACCCAATTAAAAAATACGCTGGAGACCAAACTAATCGATAATCTGTTTTTTGCCGGACAAATAAATGGCACAACCGGATATGAAGAAGCTGCAGCACAAGGACTCATAGCTGGTATAAATGCACATAATAAAGTACACAAAAAGGATCCCTTTGTACTATCCCGATCTGAAGCCTATATAGGTGTATTAATCGACGACCTTATAAACAAAGGTACTAATGAACCATACCGGATGTTTACTTCCCGTGCAGAATACAGAATTCTTCTCAGACAGGACAACGCCGATCTGAGACTTACCGAAAAAGGATATCAGATAGGTCTTGCTGATCAAAAAAGATATAATAAAGTAGTCAAAAAGAAGAAGGATGTAAAAGAGCTTATCGATAAACTGAAAGAAATAAAATTTGTGCCAGAACAAATTAATTCTTTCCTCCAACATAAAGAATCAGCAGAAATCAAAGAGAAAAGTTCTGTCTATAATCTAATAAAAAGACCAAACATATCTCTTGAAGATTTCCTTCCGTTACACCCTCTATTGGAAGATATACATGCATCCTATGAAGAAGAAGTAATCGAACAATCCAATATTCAGGTAAAATATGAAACCTATATTGAGAAAGAAGAGCAAATGGCAAAAAAAATGCTTTCACTCGAAAATTTAAGAATCAAGGAGAGCATAAATTATGATGAAATAACAACAATAAGTGCTGAAGCAAGAGAAAAATTAAAGAAAATAAAACCTGATACACTTGGACAAGCATCAAGAATCAGTGGAGTAAATCCATCAGATATATCAATTCTTATGGTTTATCTGAATAAATAATGTTTGATACCATAATAGATAATTGTGGAACGGCCTTTGAGGTATTTTATCTTAAAGGCCTGATTCATTTTAAAACGGATGATTATAATAAGCAGACCCTGTCTAAAATGCAAAAGGTGACAAAACAAGTATCGCTTCAGATATCAAGAGCCGTAAAACTTTTTTCAGTTTTAAATAACAATAATGTATCCTATTACCTCAAATAGAAGTATGAATCCTTTTCTAAGTTTTTTGATTGCAATAGCATTGCTTTTTGGTATGTATTCATGCGCTAATATCAAGCCAATAACCGGAGGCCCCATGGATATGGAAGAACCCCAAATAAGAAGCGTAACCCCGGAAAATTTCAACAGAAACTTCAAAAATGGTGAAATCATTATCACATTTAATGAGAATATAAAGACAGAAAATATTAGCCAGGATTTTTTTGTCTCGCCCCCAATGGAAAAGCCACCAAAAATTAAAACTAAAAAGAAAAGCGTTGTACTATCCATTGAAGGGCCGCTTGAAGAGAACACAACTTATACACTAACTTTTAAAGAAGTAATAGCTGATGTAAACGAAAATAACACTATCCAGATACTGAATTACGTATTTAGTACAGGATCCGATATAGATTCTTTATTCATACAGGGAGTTGTCAAAAATCCTTTTACTAATCAGCCTCTGCCAAATGTATTGGTCGGTCTTTTCGACGATAATCCTGATGATACGCTTACGATCCGTAACTCAGCTCCAAAATATTTCAGCTTTACTGACAAAGAAGGAAACTATGTCATTTCAAATGTCAAAGAAGCTAACTACAATCTGGCTGCAATTAAAGATGAGGACAGAAATCTAAAATACAATGGAGGGAATGAACTGGTTGATGTCATAATGCATCTTAAGTTAGATACACCCATTGTAAACCAAAATCTGTATCCTGTAAAAATCGATACCCTCAAACCTGTAATATTGAGAGATCAACCAGATGTAAACCGGATTAATGTCGAATTATCGGAAGGTATATTGAATGCGTATGCAATAACGGAAAATACCAAAAAGATACTATTAAGCAAAAAGGGAAATAATCCCAAAAGTCTTATAGTATATAACACTGAACAGGCTACGGATTCACTGAATATTCTGGTTTTTGCTACGGATTCGGTAGGAAATACAAGCAATGATACATTAAAAAGCATATTTCTTCCTGTAGCGAATAAAGACAGTCTTCCTCTTCTGATCATTACAAAGGAACCGGCAAATATGAAACTTGATTATTCAAAGCCAGTGTTCAAATTATCTTTCAACTATCCTGTATCATTGACCGGCAAAGAATTTAAAACGAATCCTCAGGTAAAATGGACCAGTTCTGTTACAAAAACTGACTCCCTGTTTACGGAGCTGACAATTGAAATAAATACAAGACTAAAAGACTCTCTCACTGTATTCATACCAGATTCTCTATTTGCAGGTCCTTTCACTCAGAGCAATGAGCCAGACACAATAACATATACATTGATCAATGAATCAGAAGTGGGAACTATAGAAGGAATAATAGAATCAGAGCTTAATTTCTTCCTTCTGCAGCTGCTCGATGACAAGCTAAGCCTGATAGAGGAAAAGAAAAATGAAAAAAGTTTTAAGTTCCTCTCATTGAAAGCAGGCAACTATTTCTTCAGAATAATTGCAGATACAAATCAAAACGGCCGTTGGGATCAGCCCGATTTAGAAAATGGACAGAGAGCCGAAGAAATAATTTTCTACAACGATCCTATCAAGGTCAAAGAAAACTGGGAGGTTAGTGGTATAAAACTAAAATTCTGATTATCAAATAGTTGAAAAAGTTAATAACTGATATACGCATGGTAAAACTCAAAGAATAAAATGTGAATAAAAGTTAATAACCAAAAATAGAGTAATAAAAGATCAGCATGGAGTGAACAAAGAAACAAATAAAAACATCCTGTCAATGTGATGTCCACAACAAAGTGGTCAGTCCAAAGGATGTTGAAAATAATTCAATCACAATATGGAAAACTATACAAGCCATCAAATTTTCAACTACTTAGATAAATATAATCTGTTGATAACATATCCCAGGCTTTGTATTTATAAACAATGGATTCAAAGCATGATTATAAATAAATACGTTATCCACGAATCCACAGTATAATAACAAGTGATAAAATCAGATTTTAAAAAGTTTTATTTTTATTAACAGAGTGTGAATAATGAAAGTCATATACGCCTTTTTTCTGATTATTTTCTCATGTTTTTTTTATTCCGGTGTATTTGCACAGCAAAAGGATATTAGTCTGGCCAATGAATATTACCAGAACGGAGAATATGAAAAAGCATACAGCAAATTTCAGGATCTTTCTTCCAAAACTCAGAATATACCCTATATCTATTCCAATTATCTGAGTACACTTCGCCAGTTAAAAAAGAAAGATGAACTGCAGAAGTTTGTCAGGAAATCAATAAAAGCATTTCCGGATAATATTCTTTACCAAACGGATCTTTATCTTTTTATGAAATCAGAAAATGATCCGAAAGCAGAGAAACAGTTTCGTTCTATTGTCTCCTCAATTAAAAATGATCCTCAGCAAGTTGATCTGCTTTATGAATATCTGCTGAAGAATGGTGAAACAGAGAAGGGAATTGACTTGTTAATGGAAGCCCGTTCGGCTTCAGGAAGAAAATACGAATATGCGATCCAGCTTTCCAAAGCTTATATGATGCTCAATAATAAAGAAGGCATGATCGATGAGATGATTAATTACCTGAGAGAAAATCGTTTTCAGCTGGAAATAGTAAAAAACAATTTTCAGAATTATCTAAAAGACAAAGAAGATTTTAAAATTCTTGAAGATAAGCTGTATACGATGATTCAAAAAGATCCGGAGGATATGATGCTTAATGAATTGCTTCTTTGGATCAATATTCAGAATAAAAACTTCCGCTACGCGTATATGCAGGCAAAGGCTATTGACAAAAAGGGTAATCTGAACGGAAACAAATTACTTGAAGTTGGCAGAATTGCCATGGATAATAAGGATTATGATGCCGCCTCAAAATTTTTTCAGACGATAACCACTGAATACCGAAGCAGTCCTAATTATTCTTTTGCCCGTCGCTTGCTTATATACTCCAAGGAAGAGTCAGTGAAAAATACATATCCTGTGGACAGAGAAAAAATCATGTCGCTTATACAGGATTACAAGAAAATGATCAACGAACTTGGCCGCTCTGCACAGTCTTACGAGGCAGCAAGAAGTATGGCCGTACTATATGGCCTCTATCTTGATCAGAAAGACTCTGCCATAGCTTTGCTAAAATCTGTAATCAATGAGCCTTCCGCAGACCATAGACTTAAAGCTCTTTCAAAAATAAGTCTGGCTGACATATATCTTCTGAATGAAGAACCCTGGGAAGCAAGCCTGTTATATTCACAAGTTGAAAAAGACATGAAAGAGGACCAGCTGGGTCATGAAGCAAAGCTAAAAAATGCCAAGGTTGCGTACTACAAAGGGGAGTTTGAGCTGGCTCAGGCGCATCTCGACATTCTCAAGCTTGCTACAACCCGTGAAATTGCCAATGATGCGATGGACCTCAGCATTCTTATTCAGGATAATTCCGGGCTGGATACTTCATATGCTGCGTTGACCGAATATGCTGAGATTGATTTACTTCTGTTTCAGAATAAAGATGATGAAGCATTGCTTCGGCTCGATTCAATGTTACTGGCTTTTCCTGGTCATTCGCTTACCGATGAAATATACTGGCTCAAATCAAAAGTTTTTAAAAGGAGAGGGGAATATGACAAGGCAATTAAGATTCTTGATCGGTTGCTAACAGAGCATTCTCAGGGCATTTTCGGCGATGATGCTCTTTTTACCAAAGCTTCGATTCTGGAAGATAACCTTAACGATAAAGAAGCCGCAATGGATCTTTACAGAGAATTTTTATCAAAATATCCGGGAAGTATATACGCGGCTGAAGCAAGAAAGAGGTTTAGAACTCTGAGAGGAGATAAGCTCTGAACTGCAAATGATAATCGGTACTGATAGTAGTTTTTTTCGGAAGCTCATAAACCTTGGCAAGTTCATATTACCCATTTTCGTCAATTTATTTTATACTTGCATATAAAACAGATTGATTATGCTTAAACATATTGTTTGCTGGAAAATACAAGGAAATGAGGCTGGTTCAAAAGAAAGCAACCTGGCAAAAATGAAAGAATTACTGGATGAACTTCCGAATCTTATCAATGAAATTGAAGCGTTTGAAGTAGGTATTAATTTTAATGAAAGTGAAGCAGCCTATGATATTTCATTGTTTTCAGTCTTTGCAGATAATGAAGCACTGGATATTTACCAAAAGCATCCGGAACATCTGCGGGTAGCCGAATTCATAAAGAAAGTTACGCTGAACAGGGTCGTAGTTGATTATTTTGACTGATTTTTTACATCAAATAAATTATATACAGTTTTTATAATACAATAAAATTATGGGTTTCAGGATTGAAAAAGATACAATGGGACCGGTAGAAGTACCGGCGGATAAGTATTGGGGCGCGCAGACTCAGCGTTCAAAAATGAATTTTACTATAGGCAACCAGTTGATGCCTATGGAAGTTATCCGCGCTTTTGCAATTTTAAAAAAATCGGCCGCTCACGCGAACTACGAGCTCGGGGTATTATCGGCAGACAAGAAAGATATTATAAGTCAGGTTTGTGATGAAATTCTGACCGGAAAGCTTGATGATCAGTTTCCACTGGTCGTATGGCAGACGGGCTCAGGAACCCAAAGCAATATGAATGTCAATGAAGTTGTGGCTAACAGAGCACATGTTCTGCTGGGTGGCAGGCTTGACGATGAAAAAAAGAAAGTTCATCCCAATGATGATGTGAACAAGTCACAGTCATCGAATGATACTTTTCCCACAGCTATGCATATCGCTGCTTACAAACTGATCGTTGAAGAAACCATACCCAATATTCTGGCATTAAGAAATACACTTCATCAGAAGGCGGAGTCATTTAAGAATGTAGTGAAGATCGGAAGAACCCATTTTATGGATGCAACTCCTCTGACCCTCGGTCATGAGTTTTCCGGATATGTGGCGCAGCTGGATCACGGAGTAAAGGCACTTAAGAATACCCTGACACATCTGTCGGAGCTCGCACTTGGCGGCACTGCAGTAGGAACAGGATTAAACACTCCTGAGGGGTATGATGTCCTGGTAGCAGCTAAAATTTCAGAATTTTCAGGTCAGCCCTTTGTTACCGCAGAAAACAAATTTGAAGCACTTGCTGCTCATGATGCAATAGTGGAAACTTCAGGTGCGTTAAAACAATTGGCGGTCAGTCTTATGAAAATCGGTAATGATATAAGAATGCTGGCATCAGGACCTCGCTGTGGTATTGGTGAAATACTGATTCCTGAGAATGAGCCGGGATCATCCATTATGCCCGGAAAAGTTAATCCGACTCAATCTGAGGCTCTTACAATGGTGTGTGCTCAGGTTGTAGGTAACGATGCTGCGATCACAGTAGGAGGGATGAATGGTCATTTTGAGCTTAATGTGTTTAAGCCTGTTATGATCTTTAATCTTTTAATGGCTGCGCGCCTTATCGGAGATGCCTGCGATTCTTTCAATAAAAACTGTGCGGTTGGTATCGAACCAAACTATCCGGTTATCAAGGAAAATCTGGAAAACTCACTGATGCTGGTAACTGCCCTTAATCCGCATATCGGATATGAGAATGCAGCTAAGATTGCTAAAAAGGCGCATAAGGAAGGAACAAGTCTCAGAGCAGCAGCTATAGAACTCGGACTTCTTACCAATGAGCAGTTTGATGCATGGGTCAGACCCGAAGATATGATCGGGAGCCTCAAAAAGTAATATAATATAAGAAACTTGAATTCCGGCTTTTACGTACTCCTTATTTATAAAGAATATGACGATGAAAATGAATAAACTGGTTCTGGGTGCCATTCTGGTGGTAACCTCCTTTTCGGTCTCTTACGGCCAGTCGGATAGTAAAGATTGGAAAAAGAAACTAAAGGAGCTGACTCCTGAGGAATATAAGCGGCTGGTAGATGATAACAGTAATCTCCAAAAGCAGGTTTCGGAATTAAGAGGAGAAGCTGAACATTATCGCTCGGAAAGTCAATCCAAAGATGCTCAGATAGCCAAGCTGCTGGCTGAGATTAAGGAAACCGAGAGCAAGACAGCGGCAACTCCGGCTCAGGCCCCGGTTACAAATTCATCATCTAATAGTAATAAGGCGGTACAAAGCAGTAGCATACTTTATAAAGTACAGATCGGGGCTTTCAGAAACAAGGATCTGCAAAAGTATCTGGATAATCATCCGAACTTCAGCGGAGATACCGATAGTGATGGTACCCGAAAATATACGCTTGGAGCCTTTACAGATTATTGGGAGGCAGATCGATTCAAAAAGTATCTTAGAGAAATGGGTGTAAAAGATGCATGGATTGTTGCCTACAAAAACGGGGCAAGAATCCCTATCAAGGATGCATTGGAAAGTTCATTATAATTATTACATTAATAGCTTAAAATAAGGGGAAAGCAGTAAAAATACTGCTTTCCTTTTTTTACGCATCATGCAAAATGTATATCTTTTTTTCATGGTTGTTATTTTACTTTCTTCCTGTAAATATGAAGAAGGTCCTCTAGTTAGTTTCAAATCCAGGGATAAGAGACTTATGCAAACATGGGTGTTGAAAAAACGGGTCATAAATGGTAAAGAAGAACCCAGATTCTCGTTCGAAACCATTACTTTCCAAAAATTCGGGAAATTTGAAGCATATTATGCAGATAATACCGGGATAGAAAAGACGTATTACGGAGGGTGGAACTTTCTGAATAACGATGAAGATATTACGTTTAATAAAACCAGAAATTATTACGATTCGAAAGGAAAACTTCAGGAGCAGGTATTTCAGATAATCGGATCCATACGGAAATTAACACGAAATGAATTGAGAATTACTTATTATGACATCAATACAAACCAGATTGAGGAAGACTATATATCTGAGTAAATCGTATACAATACCTATTTTTTCCATAAAGTATCTGTAAAGTAGTTATTGCCGTCAAAGAAGCTTTTAACTATTGCAAATTTTGATTCTCTGGCAAGACTTGTTATAAGAGAATAGTCATATTTGTTGGAGCATTCAGTATGCATAGGTTCCCATTGTTCGAAGCGGAAGGTTTTATTAAGCTTTTCGATATATACAGACTGAGCCATTCTGCTTATCAGAAAAGATTTAACTTCGCCGCTTACGGGGTCATAGTTTACATAGTGACGAAACAAATCAGTCCTGAAATTTGCCCCCAGCTCACGATTCATCCTGTCCAGCAGATTAAAGTTAAATCGGGAGGTTATTCCCTGTGTATCCGAATAGGCTCGTATGATTGTTTCCGGGTCCTTTTTAAGATCCAGGCCGAGAAGTAAATAATCGCCTCTTCGAAGATTGTCATTGATTTTTTTTAAAAACCATTCCGAATCTCTATAATCACAATTACCGAGATTTGACCCGAGAAAGAGAACAAGCTTTTGTTCTTTTATTTCTTTTAGCTTCTGTAAAACCTGATTATAGTCACCCTGAATACATCGGATGTTTATTCCGGGGTACTTAAAGCTAAGATTAGCCTTGAGCAGCTTCAGTGCATTTGCTGAGATGTCGATGGGTATGTATTCAAAGTCCAGGTTTTTCTTAAGAAAATAGCGAATAAGTATTTCTGTTTTGCTGGCGTCACCGGCACCCAGGTCAATAAGTTTAAACGGTTTGTTTTCGCAGCATATACGAACGATTTCTTCTTTGAAAGTATCCAGAATTTCACTTTCACACTTTGCAGGGTAGTACTCGGGAAGATTCATAATCTGACAGAAAAGCGCATCTCCGGCAGCATCGTACAGATATCGGGAGGGTATGCGTTTGGGATTACTGCTTAACCCTTTGAGGACTTCCTGAGCAAATGATTCGATCTGATTCTGTTGTTCTTTGGTTGATAACATCATACTTACTTAATATTTTCAGCCAGCCTTATTCCTGTAAACTGCCAGCGCTTATCAGGATGAAAAAAATTGCGATATGAATGGCGAATATGTTGTTGAGGTGTGGCACATGAGCCACCTTTTAGCACCATTTGATTAATCATAAACTTTCCGTTGTATTCACCCAGGGCACCTTCTTCTCTGACATATCCGGGATATGGAAGATATGCACTGTTTGTCCATTCCCAGCAATCACCAAAAAACTGAAAAGAATTATCCGGTGGTTGTGGATGAAATACGTTACTTTCCAAAAAATTGCCACCGGATGCATTAATTTTCAGGACCGAAACTGCTGCTTCCCATTCCTGTTCTGTTGCCAGTCTTTTTCCGGCCCAGCTGGCAAAAGCAGCCGCTTCATAGAAACTAACATGCGTAACCGGAGCCAGCTTTGACAACTCTTTTAATCCTTCAGAAGTATACTCCAGCCATTGTTCACCCTTTCTGACCCAATACAAAGGCGCTTCCCAGCCGGCTTTTTTATTGATCTCCCATCCCTCCATATGCCAGTGACGATAATCTTTGTAGCCGCCATCCAATATAAACTCAAGATATTCGCCATTGTTTATCAGACGATCCATTATACCAAATGTCTGTACAAAAAACTTATGGGCAGGTAATTCATTGTCAAAACAAAATGACTTCCCCTGATATCCTATTTCATACAGACCTTCCGGTATTTTAATAAAGCTGCCTTTTCTGTATTCGCCTTTTCTGAGAAATGAGTCACTTCGTTCGGCATAAGGCGGAAAAGTCGGATTATGGCCCAGGATATATTTAATATCTGTAATCAACAGTTCCTGATGCTGCTGCTCATGCTGAATACCAAGCTCAATCAGATAAGAAAGAGTTTTGTCGTCGGTGTATCCAAGAAGTTCTTCCATGCATGAATCGACATACCCTCTGTAGTCCATAATCTCTTCATAAACCGGCCTGGTTATATTGCCTCTGTCACATCGAAGGATACGCTCACCCACACTCTCGTAATAAGAATTAAAAAGAAAATCATATGATCTGTTGAATACGATATAGTCTTTAAGGTATTTCTTAAGGATAAAGGTTTCAAAAAACCAGGTTGTATGTCCCAGATGCCATTTGGGCGGACTTACGTCGGCAATTGGCTGTACAACAAAATCTTCTGGCACAAGATATCTGCACAAGTCAATAGTGGTCTGGCGGATATTCAGATAGTTTTCGAGTAAGGTGGCTTTACTTAAAAAAGTTTTCATACATAATAAAGCAAAAGAACATGCGGACCGATAAAATGTTTTTTTACCTTTGAATTTATGAGTGTCTTGCGCGAAAATGTCAGTTTATATCTGGTACCAACACCCATTGGTAATATGGATGATATTACCATCAGGGCTATTAAAGTATTGCAGGAAGTAGATATGATTCTGGCAGAAGATACCCGTACTTCCGGTGTCTTGCTGAAGCATCACGGTATACAGAATAAATTGCAGAGTTATCATATACATAATGAGCATAAGATTATCAGCTTCTTGCTGGAACGTATTGGGGAAGGCAAAAAGATGGCGCTTATAACGGATGCAGGAACACCCGGAATCTCTGATCCGGGCTTTCTACTGGTTCGGGAATGTATTAAGAATGAGATTGAGGTCGAGTGTCTTCCGGGGGCGACTGCTTTTGTACCTGCTCTTGTCAAATCCGGTATACCGACCGATAGCTTTCTTTTTATTGGCTTTCTTCCGCAGAAGAAAGGAAGACAGACTGCTTTCAGGCGGCTGGCAGAGGAAGACCGTACAATAGTATTATATGAGTCTCCTTTCAGGCTGGTAAAGACCCTGGAAGAAATAGTTACTTATTTTGGAGAAGAAAGGAGAGTTTCTGTAAGCAGAGAAATAAGTAAGTTTCATGAGGAGACAAAAAACGGGACTGCAAAGGAAGTGCTTGACCACTACAAGCAAAAAGGTGTAAAGGGCGAAATTGTAGTAATTGTTGGAGGTTGTGATAAAGCTGAATAGGTAAACGAACCTCGGGCAAAATACCCCATTATCCGGTAAACAACGAATGTCATATATAATTCCGATTCCATATTATAATCCAAATGCTTTTGCACTATAATCACTACTTTTAATATTTTTCATATATTTGAATATTGTGTAAACAGGTTTTGCTAATGATTAACAGGTACAAAAAGATTTTATTGATTTCGATACTCGGCCTTTTTATGGCGGGCAGCTTATCAGCCCAGAAAAAGAGAAACGGAATAGAATATTCAGGATTTTTTGATTCATACTACTATCGGGGACCACTTAATTATACTCTGGCGGGAGGACTGACTACGTTTAATGGTGATATCTGTAAGTTTATGGGATGTACTCCATCGTATTATGCGTCACTTGGAGCAAGCTATCAGGTATGGCCAAGAACTTATTTTGGAGCAGAGCTGGGATATGCAAACCTGAAAGGAGAGCGTGCCGATAATCTGGGATTCGCATTTGAACATCCTGTTATTCAATTTGATGCATATGCCCGTTTTTTGCTTGTGGATAAAAAAGTAACCCGACACGGGCAGCTTAGAGATAAGCCATATAATGTACGCCCGTATATTACCGCAGGAGTAGGTTACGTACATTCTCTGAGTGGAACATACATTGTTAATCCGGCGTTACCGTTTATGGCAAATGATACGGCCTCTCTGGGCTATGTAAAGAATGCGATTACCTTTCCTTTAGGTATTGGTTTTCAGATCTGGTTTTCGCATCGTGTAAGCATTATGCCCGAACTGATCTATCGTTTTGCTCTGACTGATCATCTGGATGGCATCTCGTTGAGAAGCGATCGTTCTTCGGTAGATGCTTATGCTACTATTGGTATGAAATTGCAGGTGACACCGACCGCTCCCCGTATACGCAAAAAGAAACGCTCGCTTCCGCCACCTGAAGAGTATACCGGACCAAAAGGAACAGATTATCCGAAAAAACGCAGAAAAGACCCTGCTCCGAGCCGATATCAGCCTTTACCGGGGGATGATTATCCTGAAGATGGAGGTTATGATGATGGCGGTCTCCAGGATGACGAGAATATAGATAATAACAATAATGGAGATGACTCAGACAATCAGGGATCTGATGACTGGGGATGGTAAGATAAAGGAAGTGGTTATAATAAAAAAGGCAGTTCGCGAATGAACTGCCTTTTTTATTATGTCTGCCCCGTCCTGAAATAGGTTGACACTTAAAACAACTTATTTCAGGACAAGTCAGTCGGTAAAAATTCAGAAAGTCGCCTGCTACGCGAAAATTATTTATTATACAGAAATTAACGAGACGGAGTGTATCAGCAACAAAATGGATTCGGCTATTTTAATAACCCAAGCTCACGCAGCCTTTCAGCGAGGTATTCACCGGCAGTTGTATCAGCAAATTTTTTTGGATGGTTTTCATCAATACAACTTTTAAGACAACTTAAATCCATGGACGGTTTGGGATGCATAAAAAACGGAATGCTGTACCTTGATAAATGCATTTTTTCCTTTGGTGGATTTACCACCCTGTGTGTGGTAGATTTCAATCGGTTATTGGTAAGTCTGGACAACATATCGCCAACATTTACAATAATTTGTCCCGGCAGCGCTGTTACGGCTACCCAGTGACCCTGGTTATTTAGTATTTCGAGACCTTCTGCGCTGGCACCCATTAAGAGCGTTATCAGATTTATATCCTCATGCTGAGCCGCTCTGACGGCATCAGCCGGTACATCAGCAGGATTTTCAATCGGATAATAATGGATGGCTCTGAGTATGCTATTGCCGTTATGTACATCCTTTTCAAAATAATTTTGAGGGAGATTCAAAAACAGAGCGATTGCCTGAAGCAAATCTTTTCCGGTATGCTCCAGTTTTTGATATGCTTCAAGAGTGTATTTTCTGAATTGCTCTGTTTCGTCTGGCCATATATTGGCAGTATACTGACTGGCAACAGGATCATTGTCGGTTACCTCTTGACCTATATGATAAAACTCCTTCAGATCACCGGTATTCCGGCCCTTCGCGTGCTCTTTCCCTTTACCTGTATAACCTCGCTGACCTGCCAGCTCTTCTATCTCGTATTTTTTCTTTATCTCATCAGGCAGCTCAAAAAATGACTGACATTGCTTGTACAGGGAGGATACAAGTTCATCATCCAGCCGGTGGTTCTTAACTGCAACAAAACCAACTTCTTCAAATGCTTTGCCCAAAGTAAATATAAAGTGTTTCTTGGTTTCGGTATCCTTATGAAAGTCTGCCAGATCAACTACCGGTATGGATAATGAACTCATAGTATTTTTGAATAGAAACAGAATTAGAATTTATAGGAAAGCCCTGCTCCAAAAGCCTGTCTGACCTGCAGAGCCGGCCTGCTTCCGATTTGTTCCTCAACGCCTGTTCCGTTTGGATCACCATATACAGGAATCAGCACATCATCATCATAAATCAGATTTATGCTAAATGACATAGTAATGTATTTATTAGCAACGATGTCCAGTTTGCCAAGGTAAATCACATCAATATTTTGCGGTTTATTCAGATAATTGGAGAATAGCGTAACATCAGAGCTGAAAATAATATTTTTCAATAGTTCTCTACGTATACTGGCTTTCATAAATGCACCAAATTCGTGACGGGACCTTCCGGACAATACGCCGTAAGTTACAGGATCAACTCCGTCATCAAGTACAAGCGTATGCTTTACTGCCAGAGGGGAAAGAATAAGGCTAAATGCGACAGTATCCCTTACATACTCCATACCTATACCCTGCTGAATAAACGCAGGAGCAAGAAAATTGGAAATATAGTCGTCTCCCTGAGGATCATTGGTATAATTAAATCCGGGAGCAACCTGAGAAAGTAACGTAGTAAAAGCCGTGATTCGAAAATCGTTATGCAACCTGTAACTGTAGTTGGTGGAAAAATTCAGAACATCCAGATTCTTTCTGAATGGAAGATCTTCGTTTTTTAGCAGACCATAATCAAATTGAAGCAGATTTTCCCATCTGGATTTACCTCGATTGTAGTTTGCTCCTAGTGAAATATTGGAGACCAGACTTACACTGTTTGTTCCGCCGGCAGCCCAGTTACTCAGATTGATCTGATTGAACTGAAGAGAACCCGACCCGTATACTTTCCAATATTTTATTTTGGGGGCAGCCATAGTATCCGGCAGTTGGGCATAGGCAGCCGGCCCCATACATGCAAAACTTACGATAATAAAATCGATTAATTTACGTATAGACATTTGCGATTGATATTTTTAAATTGGGGCAATTTTACAAACTTTAATCAGAAAATCCACGCATAATTTTTTATGCTTCCATATCTTGAAATAAATGCTGTAAGGTATAGCCAGATAATTAATCAAAGCTATCAGTTTTTCTTTAAACAATACCTGGTACAACCTGTGACTGATATACATGAGCTGAGCAGCTTATTATATCATTCGCCTTTTGTAGTGCTTGCCCACGATGGAGGAGTGGATCCTGTTTTTATCTATGCCAATCAGAAGGCTCAGGACCTGTGGGGATACTCCTGGACAGAGTTTCTTCGACTTCCTTCGAGATTATCGGCAGCTCTGGATCAGCAACAGGACCGTAACCGTTTTCTGGCCGAAGTTGCGGAACATGGCTATTCATCAGAATATTCCGGTATCCGTGTTGATAAAAACGGGCGAAGTTTCAGAATCGAAAATGTAGCTCTGTGGAATCTGAAAGATGAAAAAACCGGATTAAAAGGGCAAGCTGCATGTTTCAGCAACTGGGCTTATTTATGAAAAAATCAGATTTGAATTTTCGTAATCCGTTTATTTAATATAGAAGGGATTATCACGGAATTAATGGATGATATATCGGCATTAATCTCTTACTCTCTGGAATAGGTGTATACTAATTGTTCCGGTTTTATTCTTTTTGTATAAACAATTGTACTATCTGAATATGTACACATTTATTTATTTTTGATCTATATTATATAAATAAAACTTTATAACTTGTGAGGTTTACACTGATCAGTTAGAAACAATTAAAATGACTGAAAAAATTATTTGTTTCTGATATTTTCGGAAACAGCACCTCCAGAAATAATCTAAAAACAGATGTATTTTCTTTTTTATTCATATTCCAATATTCTTTTGAATCTGACATTAAATTCCGGGAAGGAATTTACCTTATCTGATGACTGTATTCAGGGTATTGATTAATCGAAACGTCATTAATTAAAAAATTCTATAAAAGACATAAATGAAAAAAGATGTTGCATTGATTCTGCTGGTAGCAGGATTTAGCTTTTCAGCATGTGATGATACTGGAAGCAATAAAGAAGCTGAAATGGTCAGAAAGGTGCCTGTGACGGAGTTGATCGAAAAAGATGTTGTCATGCATCATGAATACGTGACCGATATTCAGGCGTTACAAAATGTGGAAATCAGGGCAAGAGTTGATGGGTATCTTGATCATATATATGTAGATGAAGGACAGGATGTGCGCAAGGGACAATTACTTTTTAAAATTAATGATGATGAGTACAAAGCTCAGCTTGCAAAAGCCAAAGCAATTCTGGAAACAGAGATAGCCGAAGCCAAGGCTCTTGGATTCGAAGTTGATCGCACAAAAGTTCTCGTTGAGAAAAGTGTTATATCTGAATCTGAGCTGGCTGTGGCAGAGGCAAAGCTAAAAGCCGCTAAGGCAAAGATAGACGAAGCCCGATCTGTCTATACCAATGCACAGCTTAAATTATCCTATACAAGCATAAAAGCTCCCTATGATGGCGTTATCAGCCGGATTCCTCTAAAAACCGGTAGTCTCATTGCTGAGGGAACTTTGCTGACAACCGTTTCCGATATTAGTTCAATGTATGCATATTTTGAGGTATCAGAAAAGGAATACCTGGAGTATGCAAAGAGCAAAAGGCAGGATGGAAAGCTCAACCATGATTTTGTGGAACTGATTCTTGCTGATGGTTCAAAATATACCTCCAAAGGCAAAGTCCAGACTATGGAGGGTGAATTTGCTGCCGGCACTGGCTCTATGGCGTTCAGAGCTCAGTTTCCCAATCCTGAAAAAATTCTGAAGCATGGTTCTACAGGCAGAATCAGACTTACCAATACTATAAAGGATGCACTTATTTTACCTCAGAAGGCAGCTATAGCAATTCAGGACAAGAATTTTGTCTATGTGGTTAATGAAAAGAACGAGGTGTCTATGAAAAGCTTTGTTCCCAAATCAAGAATCTCTTATTTCTTTCTGGTAGAAGAAGGTCTTGACAAAGGTGAAACGGTGGTGTACGAAGGATTGCAGGGAATAAAAGACGGATCAATGGTAGATCCTATGCCTGTTTCACTGGATAGTCTTTTTCAGGTATCATTTAAACCGGGTAATCCAAATAGTAAATAATTTCATCAGCTTCAGAAATAAAAACTTTAACTCATCAGGAATCTACCTACTTAAGAGAAGAACACAGACATGTTCAATATATTTATACACCGACCGGTTTTATCTCTGGTAATATCATTGATAATTACATTTTTGGGATTGCTCTCTATGTTTGAGCTTCCGGTTACTCAGTTTCCGGATATCGTACCGCCTTCTGTAACGGTTACGGCAAAGTATACAGGAGCCAATGCCGAAGTATGTGCAAAAGCAGTTGCTACCCCATTGGAGCGCGCGATCAACGGAGTACCGGGTATGACCTATATGTCTTCCGTAACGAGCAACAACGGAACCACACTTATCACCGTCTTTTTCAACGTAGGAACAGACCCGGATCTGGCTGCGGTGAACGTGCAAAACAGAGTACAAACGGTAATCGATGAGCTCCCGGAAGAGGTAATTAAAGCGGGGGTAATGACAGAAAAGGAAGTAAACAGTATGCTTCTTTATCTGAATGTTCTGAGTGATGACAGCACAATGGATGAGCAGTTTGTATACAACTTTACCGACATCAATATACTGGCAGAGCTCAAAAGGATCGATGGTGTTGGTTTTGCCGAGATTATGGGAAACAGAGATTACTCTATGCGGGTATGGCTTAAGCCTCATCGTATGGCTATCTACGAAGTTTCTCCTGAGGAAATTGTCGAAGCTATCCGTAATCAGAATGTGGAAGCAGCTCCGGGCCAGTCAGGATTAAGCTCGGCAAGAGACCCGCAGATGCTGCAATACGTACTGCGCTATACCGGCAAGCTTTTCGAACCTGCTCAGTATGAAAATATAGTTATCCGTGCAAATTCGGATGGATCCATGCTGAAACTAAAAGATGTGGCAGAGATTGAGTTCGGCTCTCTGGATTACTCGATGGTTTCAAAAGCAGACGGCAAGCCTTCAGCTTCCATCATGCTTAAACAGCGTCCCGGGTCCAATGCGAGCGATGTTATTGCTAATGTAAAGTCAAAAATGGCGGAGCTCCAGACGACATCCTTTCCCCCGGGAATGAGATATACGATTGCCTATGACGTATCGCGTTTTCTGGATGCTTCTATCAGCGAAGTATTGAGAACACTTTTTGAAGCTTTTCTTCTGGTATTTATCATTGTTTATATCTTTTTACAGGATTTTCGTTCTACGCTTATACCGGCCCTTGCCGTTCCGGTATCTCTTGTAGGAACATTCTTCTTCATGCAGATTTTTGGCTTCTCCATCAACCTGCTAACGCTTTTTGCGCTGGTGCTGGCCATAGGTATAGTCGTTGACAATGCCATAGTAGTGGTAGAAGCAGTTCACGTCAAGATGTCCCAGAAACTGCTTCCGGCCAAGGAAGCTACGCTGGAAGCCATGAATGAGATTAGCGGAGCCATCATTGCAATTACGCTGGTTATGTCCGCTGTCTTTATTCCCGTAACCCTTATGACCGGTCCGGTTGGAGTATTCTATAAGCAGTTCTCCATAACCCTGGCGATCGCAATCATTATTTCAGGAGTCAATGCACTTACGCTTACTCCCGCCTTGTGTGCGCTTATGCTTAAAAATACCCATGCGCACGGTCATGCAAAGGGAGGATTTATTAACCGCTTCTTTGCCGGATTTAACAGATGGTATGAGGCGCTTGAAGGCAAATACAAGCAGCTGGTAGACCTTATAGCAAGCCGGCGGCTTGTTACCTTACTTATGCTACTGTTCTTTTTCGTTGCTACCTGGGGTGTAAATACGTTCCTTCCTACCGGTTTCATACCAACCGAAGATCAGGGAATTATCTATGTTAATGTTACCACTCCGGTGGGAGCTACTGTAGAGCGTACCGAAGTGGTGCTGGATAAGATTCAGGCAGTGGCCGCGGGTCTTGAAGCCGTAGAGTCTGTATCTACGCTCGCCGGCTATAGTCTTATTACCGAATCAGCCGGAGCTTCTTATGGAATGGGTATGATAAATCTTACTTCATGGGACAAACGGTCGAAGTCCGTAAATGATGTAATTCTCGAAATGAAAGAGAAGACCGGACTGATATCCGATGCCAATATTGAGTTTTTCTCCCCCCCAACTGTACCTGGCTTTGGAAACTCAAGTGGTTTTGAGCTTAGACTTCAGGACAGAAGCGGTAGCGGATCTCTTACCTATACGGCTCAGGTTACCGATGATTTTATTATGGCACTTAATGAAACACCTGAGATCCAGAATGCTTACACCAATTTTGATGTGAGCTTCCCCCAATACCTTATTCATGTGGATCAGGATATGGCGGCAAAACAGGGCGTGACGGTAGCGCAGGCGATGTCTACGCTGCAGACTTTTGTAGGTAGCTACTATGCTTCCAACTTTATACGCTTCGGACAAATGTACAAGGTTATGCTGCAGGCTTTGCCTGCTTTTCGTGCCAAGCCGGAAGATATCCTCAATTTGCATGTGAAAAACCAGAGAGGGGAGATGGTTGCACTCAAAAGCTTTGCCAGGCTTGAAAGGGTTTATGGTCCGGAGCAGCTTACCAGATACAATATGTTTACTTCGGCCCTGGTTACCGGAGAGCCGGCGCCAGGCTATTCTTCAGGCGATGTGATTCAGGCAATCATCAGAGTTGCTCAGGAGAAACTACCAAAAGGATTTACCTATGACTGGTCAGGGATGACCCGTGAGGAAATTCTTTCCGGCAATCAGACAATCTTTATATTCATGATATGTCTTATTTTCGTTTATCTTCTTCTTGCGGCCCAATATGAAAGCTTTCTTTTGCCATTGCCGGTTATTCTTTCTCTGCCGACAGGTATTTTCGGAGCATTCCTGGGTTTGAAACTCGCAGGTCTCGAAAATAATATTTATGCGCAGGTCGCTCTTATTATGCTTATAGGATTGCTGGGAAAAAACGCCATCCTTATCATAGAATTTGCTATTCAGCGGAATAAGGAAGGATTATCAGTTCTTGAAGCTGCAAAGGAAGGAGCGGTTTCACGTTTACGGCCTATTCTTATGACATCATTCGCATTTATTGCCGGATTGATTCCTTTATGTCTTGCCTCCGGAGCTGGTGCTATCGGAAACCAGTCAATTGGCATATCTGCCGTAGGCGGAATGATTGCCGGAACGATCTTCGGGGTTATTCTGATCCCGGGGCTGTTTGTACTACTGGCTTCAGCGGGCGAAAAAAGAAAAAATCGCAGGAAGGTCTATGAGGAGGTTGTATAGTTTTTAATTTCTAATTGATAAAATAGTAGCTTAATGTTTAATAGCAAACGGTTTTTGTTTGTGACCTGCCTGATGGCAGTATGTCTCTCCGGATGTAAAATCGGTGAAAGAGTAACTCTTTCATCCCGGATTACGGTCCCTGATACATTTGGACAGGAGCAGGGTTCAGCTTCAGCTGCAGATGTAAAATGGAATGACTTTTTTAAGGATCCTGTTTTACAGTTTCTTATTGAAACTGCCGTACAGAATAATCCGGATATGGCAATAGCCCTGCAGCGGGTAAAGATGGCCGAAGCCAGCCGCTTTTATTACAAGAGGGCGTTGCTTCCAAATCTGGATCTGGAATTGGCTGGCGGACTCAGGCGCTTTGGGGATTATACGATTGACGGAGTTGGAAACTACGATACCAATTTTTCTGAATACGTTGATGGAGACAGAGTCATTCCCAATCCTGTTCCCGATTATTTTGCGGGCCTGAGAACTTCCTGGGAAATTGACCTTTGGGGAAAGCTTCGGAAAAGAAAAAGAGCCGCTGCTGCGAGATTCTTTGCCAGCGAAAGTGGCATACATTTCGTCAAGACAGCGCTGATTGCTGAAGTAGCGACTTTATATTATGAATTGCTGGCATATGATAATGAACTGAGAATTATACAGGAAAACATCAGATTGCAGGAAAATGCCGTAGAAGTGGTTGCACTCCAGAAAGAAGCAGGACGGGCTACGGAACTTGCCGTAAAACAGTTTGCCGCCCAGCTGCTGAATACACGAAGTCTTGGAATAATGGTCCGGCAGCAGATTATTCATACAGAGAATCTGCTGAACCGGATAATGGGCAGACTGCCTCAGCAAATTGAAAGGGGAGCTCCTATTAATGAACAGATACTACCGGATCAGATTACTACCGGTATACCATCGGAGTTATTGGTGAACCGCCCTGATATCCGTCAGGCAGAGTTTAGTCTGCTGGCTGCCAGGGAGGATATTGCTTCTGCCAGAGCGGCTTTTTATCCATCGCTGACGATTTCTGCCAATGCCGGACTTAATGCATTCAGAGCCGGAGTATTATTTGATATTCCGGCTTCCGTTGCGTACAACGTGGTGGGTGGACTCACTACTCCATTGCTTAACCGCTATGAACTGCGAACTGCCTATAAACAGCGGATTGCCGAAGGAAATACAGAGCTTGCCCAGTATGAAAAAACCGTACTTACAGCTTTTGAGGAAGTGTATACCAGCATGTCTGCTATAGATAATTATGCACAGTCGTATGATTATAAAAAGGAAGAAGTTGATGAGTTGTCCGGGGCCATTGCAATTTCTAATGACCTGTTTACAGCGGGTTATGCGTCCTATCTTGAAGTTATAATGGCCCAGCGTAATGTGCTGCAGGCCAATATTGAGCTGACCAATACCCGAAAGGATCAGTTTGTGGCAGTAATCAATCTGTACAGAGCACTTGGCGGTGGCTGGAAATAATAAAAACTGTGAAAAATTTAATTGAAATAACAAAAGGCTGCCTGGACCGGGCAGCCTTTTGTTATTTTGTCCGGAATCGAATAGTAGATTTCGAAAATAGCCTTTATATTTTAATGGTTCCGACGATGTGATTTTTTCGATCTGCCATATAACATGACAGCTGATCGCAGCATAATAAGCGCAATAAGAGGTAATGTCGCTGTATGTATAAGTTGTATTCCTGCTATCAGGATCAGTATCGCGGCAAGGCAACCGGCTATCGTGATCAGCAGATAATAACGGAAGAAGGAAGAGTATCGGATCTTTTTAAGAAGCAATGCAAATACAACATGGGTAGGTAAGGCCCAGAGAAGATTGTAATTCCATGCAGTAGCCGTATGATCTGTTCCAAACCAGAGAAAGGTAAGCAGGCAGCCGGTAAGACCGACAATCAGAAACAGGGCGTTGTCCAGCCACGACCAGTAATGACCCTTCCTGAGTCCATATAGAGTACATACAACTCCTATCCCCAATAAAATCAGGGTCAAACTCAGCGGATCAGTAATTGAGATGCTTGCAGCATCAGATACAGCGGTACTCGTAAACAGGAAAGAGCTCTCCTTTACAAGTGGCTTAAGTGTATCACCATGACGAATGTGCGACACAGCAACCAGATCTTTTAATTTGTCCGGGAGATAAGCATATTCCACATATCGGGCTTTGCGGTCAGTGGGGCTTCCGAGACCAAGATCAATTCCAAAATCGGACCAAGGCATGCCGGTAAGATAAGGATCCGTAAGCTGCCGAAAGGAACTGTCTGAGATCTCCTGAGCTGTCGAAGGATATATCAGCCTTGTTTTCAGTACATCCTCAAGTATATCCAGCTCCCGGGTGGAGCAGTTGTCAAAGAAGAAATCATATAGATAAAAGCGGTTTTCTTCTTTATAATTTTCTTTCAGATACTCAAATACGGTATTTCGGTCTTCTGTCGACAGATTCAGTACCTGTTCGTATACAGACCGGTTTTCGTATATATAATCCTCAAGAAAATCTTCAAAATGAGCTACAGAAAGAAAATATTTTAATTTGCCCCGGACAAATTTGGAATAAAACTCAGGATCACCGAAATCAAATGTCCCATAATTGAAAACCAGGTCCATTTCGTTTTGCGGATCATATACACGGACTGCTGAATGACCGAATGTGGAATAGAGCTCATCGCCAGAACCACAGGTAATAAAGCTGATTTTACTGCTGTCCGACAATGTAGGATTACCGGAATACGTAATTGAGGGGAAAAGCAGTATCACCGATGCTGCAAGAAAAGTAATGTAATGCCTGATTTTCATTTCCGAAGGTTATTGAAAATTTAGTATTGATAGTGAGCCAGACTGATTAAAAACGCTTGTTAAATACAGGTAATTCATCGACTCAGAACGTTTTTTGCAAAAAAGCCGGTGCAATTTACTATTTCCCCGATTTTTATCAGAATAGCATCTATCTTTCTTGTAAATTTGAGGATTCGCAATACTACGAACACAGACTAAACCGATGCTTGCAAAATTAGAAGAATTGAAGAAGTCTCTGGAAGGAGATTTGTTTACCGATGAGATGTACCGGCGGTTATATGCTACCGATGCTTCCGATTTCAGAGAGGTTCCACTGGCGGTAGCCAGACCCAGATCAGCTGAGGATATTAAGAAACTGGTGCAGTTTGCCCGATCACAAAAAACTTCACTGATTCCCCGCACTGCGGGAACATCTCTTGGCGGGCAGGTTGTCGGCAAGGGTATCATAGTCGATGTATCCAAATACATGACATCCATTCTGGAGGTAAATAAGGAGGAAAAATGGGTACGTCTGCAACCTGGCGTGGTACTGGACGAGCTGAATATGCATCTTAAATCCTTCGGACTCTTCTTTGGACCGGAGACAAGTACCTCCACACGTTGTATGCTTGGCGGTATGGTGGGTAATAACTCCTGCGGAGCGCATTCTATTTTGTATGGCACCACCAGAGATCATGTACTGGAGCTGAAAACCATAATGGCAGATGGCAGTGAAGTGATATTTAAGGAAGTTGATGCGAATACGTTCGAAACAAAAAAACAACTTGATACTCTTGAGGGAGAAGTCTATCGTTTTATAGATCAGACGTTGTCAAATCCGGAAATACAGAAGGAAATACGCGATCAGTTTCCCAAACCGGAAATACGGCGCAGAAATACCGGCTATGCCATCGATGAATTGCTTGAGACCAGCAAATACGCAGCCGGAAAACCCATGTTTAATTTTTGTAAGCTGCTGGCTGGTTCTGAAGGTACGCTGGCATTTACTACTGAAATAAAACTGAATCTGGTAGATCTGCCGCCTGCTATTGAAGGAGTAGTGGCGATTCATCTGGATACAGTTGAACAAGCCTGTCAGGCAACAGTTGAAGCGCTTAAGTTTAAGCCAGGGGCTATTGAATTGCTGGATGATAAAATCCTGGAATGTACCAAGACCAATATTGAACAAAAAAAGAATCGTTTTTTCATACAGGGGGATCCCGGAGCTGTAATTGTAGTAGAGTTTGCCCGGGACAGCCGGGAGGAGATCGAACAGATCGCAGCGTCATTGGAAGCCCACTTGCGGAGCATGAATCTTGGGTTTCATTTTCCGGTGGTATATGGAGCAGATGTGAAAAAAATATGGGCGCTTCGTAAAGCCGGTCTTGGATTGCTGGCCAATGTGCCGGGAGACCCGGATACAAAAGCTGTAGCCTGTATCGAAGATACGGCAGTCAGTGTCTACGATCAGCTGGAGTATACCAAAGGGTTTAAGGCAATTTTGAAAAAATACGACAAAGACGCTGTTTTTTATGCACATATTGGTGACGGAGAAATGCACCTGCGTCCTTTGCTCAACCTCAAAGATCCGGCAGACAGAGAGCTGTATTACAAGATTACCAATGATGTGGCTGATCTGATCAAGCAGTTTAGGGGTTCGCTGAGCGGTGAACATGGAGATGGACGGGTAAGAGGAATGTTTCTGTCCAAAATGGTGGGCGAGAAGAATTATAAAATACTCTGCGATCTCAAGAACGCCTGGGATCCGGAAAATATATTCAACCCGAACAAAATTGTGCATGCTCCCAAAATGAATGAGAGCCTGCGCTATGAATCAGGACAAAAAACCAGAAGTTTCGATACAGTATTTGATTTCGCGGAGACCGGTGGGATCTTGCGTATGGCTGAGAAATGCAACGGTTCCGGAGATTGCCGTAAATCGCACAAGATCGGCGGTACAATGTGTCCGAGCTATATGGCTACCCGTAACGAAAAGGATACTACCCGCGCCAGAGCCAATATCCTGAGAGAGTTTCTGACCCGGTCGGAAAAAACGAATGCATTTAATCATAAAGAGATTTATGATGTGATGGATCTTTGCCTGTCTTGCAAAGGCTGTAAATCAGAATGTCCGAGTAATGTGGATGTAGCTACGCTCAAAGCAGAGTTTTTGCAGAATTACTATGATGCCAACGGAGTACCTTTCCGTTCATGGATGATCGCCAATATTTCCAGGATCAATGCCCTTAATACCTACTGGCCATGGCTGGCCAATTTTGTTCAGAGCAACGCCTTGACCGGTTCCGTTCTCAAAAGGATATTGGGCATGTCTACGAAGAGACCTTTGCCTGCGCTCTCTCCGTTTACGCTGCGTCGTTGGGCAAAGAAAAATCTGAAATCATTGCAGCCTGCCAGTCCGATATCCAAGGTATATCTTTTCTGCGATGAGTATACCAATTATAATGAAACCTATCTGGGTATTACTGCGATAAAGCTGCTTACCGGCCTTGGTTATCAGGTGGAGCTTCCCCGGCATTTGGAAAGTGGCCGTACCTATCTGTCCAAAGGGCTGGTGCGCCAGGCCAGAAAAATCGCAGAAAAAAATGTCGCCGCACTCAAAGATATCATTACTCCCGGTACTCCGTTGCTGGGTATCGAGCCGTCGGCGATATTGTCCTTCAGGGACGAATACCCTTCACTGGTTTCTGACAAGGAAGCTGCCCGTAAGATTGCTTCCTGTGCCTTTATGGTCGATGAGTTTTTATCATCAGAATTTGAAAAAGGCAGAATCTCTGCTGATCGCTTCACCGATGTGCCGAAGATCGTTAAACTACACGGACACTGCCATCAGAAGGCGCTTTCTTCCGTAGCGTTTAGTCAGAAAATGCTGTCCATACCTGCTAATTATAAGGTAGAAGTAATTCCGAGCGGCTGCTGCGGAATGGCCGGATCCTTTGGCTATGAAAAGGAGCATTACGATGTATCTATGCAGGTTGGAGAGCTGGTGTTGTTTCCGGCTGTGCGCAGCGCTTCTGAAGAGACGCTGATTGCGGCTCCCGGTACCAGCTGCCGTCATCAGATTCATGATGGTACAGGCAAAACTGCCCGTCATACAATTGAGATATTGTATGAGGCAATGATCCGATAGAGAAGACAGACTTTAAATAAATTTAATTCGGGCATGCATTTTCCGGTTGAGGAATAGTACATGCCCGATTTTTGTATATGATTTATGAGATAATCAACCTGTTATTCGTATTGATTAATGCTAAAATTGTAAATAGCTTTGCTTTTTTAAATTGATAATCTCCGCCATGGGGGAAAAGATAAAAATCAACCGGATCAAGGCTGTTTTGGCAGAAAAGGATATTACTCAAAAGGAATTGACACACAGAGTAAGCAAGACGCCTAACACCATAACCCGCATATGTAAAAAACGAAAGTCAGCCAACATTGAAACTACTCAGAGAGATTGCTTTGGCGCTGGAAGTGGATATAAGGGAGCTATTAATTTCTACCGGAAAGAAAGACTATTAGACAATCAGTATTTAAAAGATTAGTCGCTAACGCTACTTTTTTCTAAACTCAAGTCCAACTGCCGCCAGTTCTTTTTCAAGTACCGGCATGGACGCAGGGCCTATACCATGCAGGGCAAGTACTTCCTTTTTGGACCATCTGGCCAGTTGTTGCCGGGTAAGAATATTTTCATGTTCCAGAGCCCGCCTTGCCGGAGCGCTGAGTTTGGCAAGGAATCCGGAATCCGGAGCTTGTTCGCGTTCACAGTCCGGGCAAGTAGGGCAGTCCGAAGATTTGTAGTACCGGTGCCCTTTTTCACATACACGTAGCGTTTTTTGGGTGCCCATCATTAGATTACTTTAGTCGTTCGAGAATTCCTTTTCGTTTGATAAGATTCTTATAATCCCATTGAATCTCCTGTGCTTTTTTAAGCCAGCGATGCAGCTCCTCCCTGTTGATCTGATCAGAGAAAGTATAGCGAGCTTCGGCAGCTTTAAATTTGCCTTCTTTTTGCAAATTTTCTTCTTCGAAAGACTGGCCACTCCAGAAAAGCAGTCGTATGCAGCCTTTCAGTTTGCTGTATCCAACTATAGGGTTTCCTTCCAGAAACCATACCGGATGGGCATGCCATATTTTGTTTTCAGCATCGGGCATGCAATTGCTGATCTCATGTGCCAGTATATCACATATGCCTTTTTCCTCGCCCGATTGCGAATCATTGTACTCCCGGATAGCAGAATTCATAGTTGTAGCTTTTAGGTGTTTCAGACACATGTAGTTATTATCTTTTGTGAACTAGCCAGCCTGTATGCTATTCTGATAATAGTACAAAACTAAAAACGAAAACGAAATTTGAAAGGATGTAAATAGGACAATTTGCAGGGTAAAACAAGACAAAATTCGTCTTGCAAAAAACAAAACTCCGGATATCCGGAGTTTTGCTGACAGGTTATTTGTTAGGCTGCGGAGTCGTGCGCAGATATGGTTTTATTTCTTTGTGACCCTTCGGGAACTTGGCAGGGATATCTTCATTTTTGATTGCCGGAGCGATTACCACATCCTCGCCATCTTTCCAGTTGGCAGGTGTTGCCACAGAATATTTGGCAGTCAGTTGCAGAGAGTCGATAACCCGTAGTATTTCATCAAAGTTTCTTCCGGTAGAAGCAGGATAGGTAAGAGTAAGTTTTACCTTTTTATCCGGCCCAATGATAAATACCGAACGTACCGTAAAAGTCTCATTGGCATTAGGATGAATCATATCATAAAGAGTTGCTACCTTACGATCAGGGTCCGCGATGATCGGATAGTCTACCGTGCAGCTTTGTGTTTCATTGATATCTTTAACCCAGCCTTTATGAGAATCAAGAGGATCCACACTTACAGCGATTACTTTGGTATCACGTTTGGTAAATTCATTTTTATAACGGGAGACCATACCCAGCTCTGTAGTACATACAGGGGTATAGTCCGCAGGGTGTGAAAATAATACGCACCATTTGTCGCCGATCCATTCGTGAAAACTGATCGTGCCTTCTGTGGTTTCTGCGGTAAAATCGGGAGCCACATCTCCAAGTCTTAGTGTTGCCATAATATGTTATATGTAAAGTATAGAATTGAGAATTATAGAATCCAGAGTTCTCCTAAACAAAATCCGTTCCGTTCTTGTTTGAAAAATACATTTACAATATATGGAATCAGATTAGAATTTTTCAACCAATCAACCAACCAAACGGATTACTTATGATTCAGAAAAAAGCGGACGCTGTCTGGAAAGGAAATCTCAAAGAAGGCGAAGGAAAATTTTCGCTCGAGAGCGGAATTGTCAAAGAGGCTACGTATAGTTTTGCTACTCGTTTCGGGGAGAGTAAAGGTTCCAGCCCGGAAGAGCTGATTGCAGCTGCTCATGCATCCTGCTTTTCTATGGCGCTAGCCAATGCGCTAAGCTCAGATGGGTTTAAGGTTAAAAAAATACATACCAGTGACAAGGTCCTCCTTGAGAAATCAAGCGATGGATTTACCATAACCCGGATCGAGGTCAGTGTTGATGCGGATGTGGAGCGGATGGATCCGGCCACCTTTCAGAAACATGTAGATGAAGTCAAAAAGAACTGCCCGGTAGCTAAAGCCCTCAAAGGAGTTGATTTTAAAGTAAAGGCACAGCTCAGGCAAGAGGCAGAGTAAAATTACAGATTTTACAACACAACTTGGATATTAAAAAGAGCTGTCTGTACGGATGGCTTTTTTGTTTGGCCCTCATCATTGCAGCTATCATCCGGCAGAGTGAACTTTGCTGTTGCTCATATATGTTTTTTTATCAGGACAAGGTATTTAGAGAAGAAAGGAAGA
The DNA here is from genome assembly GCA_023458555.1 of Bacteroidota bacterium. GTDB lineage: Bacteria > Bacteroidota > Bacteroidia > Cytophagales > Cytophagaceae > SpSt-227. The sequence continues at coordinate 146,637 of JAEWYS010000013.1, forward strand.
GGAGATGGCAATAAAAGAGGAAGATATTATCAGATTGATTGATATCCGGGATTCTATCCGGGAAATCGTAGGATATACAGAATTTTCCAATCAGACCGAATTCGCCAGGCAGGAACAGGTGCAGGAAGCAGTTTTTGCGCAACTGGCACAGATAGGCGGGGCAGCGGCATTACTTACCGATGAGTTTAAGGACAACCATGGAGACTTTGACTGGGACGTACTCAAAGGACTGCAATATGCCGGTATGGATCATTATCTTGAGTTGGATACACATCCTGTGTGGCATTTTGTGTACGAAGATCTGCCGGGTTTTGGCGACCGGCTTGCCGATCTGATTACGGTATATGAAGATGATGAAGATATCAAAGGCAACAGTCTCAATGCAGAAGATGAGAGAGATCTTCGGGAGCGATACAAAAGACGGGTAGCTGCCGTAGACAGGAGAGACGAGTACAATATTCGTACACATGATGATACCAAAAGCCGATAAATATGAGCAGGGGCTGAAAATATAACTCCCGGAGAGGCAGGAGTGATTGTGAGAGCCGGATAAATGCCGAAAATAAAAGGTTTTTCCCTATTGTCTTCAATAATCCTGTCCATTTATGTATATTTAGCCCTTTAAACATAATTAGTACTTTACACCTATGATTGAAAGCGTAAATAAATCATCACTAAAAGGAGTTATTAGTGGCGACAGGGTTCAGGAAATCTTTGAGGCTGCTAAGAAACATCAATTTGCCCTGCCAGCTGTAAATGTTATAGGAACCAACTCTATCAATGCGGTTCTTGAGTGTGCGAAATCCGTTAATTCACCTGTGATTATTCAGCTTTCAAATGGTGGATCAGTATTTTATGCGGGAAAAACTGTTTCTAACGAAAATCAGCGTGCAGCTATAGCAGGAGCTGTTTCTGCTGCATATCATGTGCATCAGATGGCAGAGTTTTACGGAGTACCGGTAATTCTTCATACAGACCATGCTGCCAAAAATCTGCTTCCATGGATTGATGGTCTTCTTACTGCGGGAGAGGCCTACTACAAAGTAAACGGTAAGCCTTTGTTCTCTTCGCATATGCTTGATCTTTCTGAAGAGCCTATCGAAGAAAACCTTGAAATCAGTAAAGAGTACTTTGAGCGTATGAACAAAATGGGTATGACCATTGAGATCGAGCTTGGAGTAACAGGTGGTGAAGAAGATGGCGTTGATAACTCAGACGTAGATAAGTCAAGATTATATACCCAGCCTGAAGAGGTAGCGTATGCTTACGAAATTCTTAGCAAAGTAAGCAACCGCTTTACTATTGCGGCAGCATTTGGAAACGTACATGGTGTATACAATCCGGGTAGTGTAAAACTAGAGCCGAAGATCCTTAAAAACTCTCAGGATTATGTAAGAGAGCGTTTCGGTCTGTCGGCAGAAAAACCATTGGATTTTGTGTTCCATGGTGGTTCTGGTTCCAGCAGAGAGGAAATCCGTGAGGCGATCAGCTACGGAGCAATCAAAATGAACATTGACACCGATATGCAGTGGTCATTCTGGGAAGGTGTATTGAAAAACTATAAAGCAAAAGAAGCTTATCTGCAAGGACAAATCGGTAACCCTGATGGTCCGGACAGCCCTAACAAAAAGCACTACGATCCGAGAGTGTGGCTGAGAAAAGGCGAAGAAAGCATGGTTAGCAGACTAAAAGGTGCATTCGAAGATCTTAACTGTATCGATGCCTGCTCTAAACTATAATTATGACTTCTGTTATATAAAAAAAGCCCCGTATGGGGCTTTTTTTATATCCATAGTTATCCGGCAGAAATATGAATCTGTAGAAAATGCTCGTGGAAGCAGGCAGACTGCTTATCGGAAAGTCAATCGCATAGAAGATTCTGCATAAAAGTGCAATGCAGTTTATAAGAAAGGCGCATTACTATGCTATATCAGTGAATGATTAATTCTGACATAGTGGCAGAGGATCTCGAAGTCCCGGGTTTTGATAAAATAAGCTACCCTTGATAGACATATTTGCTCGCGTTGAGCTTTAAACCTTCAAACTCCACCCTGTGATTGATTGAAATGATCTGAAAATTTGCGGATAGTTAATCGTGTGTCAATCCTGTAAAATAAAGCAATAGGGGAATGCGTTTACTATGCAGGGGAATAAAAAACAGCCGAACGGGCTAAAGCCAGATATGGCTTTCCGTTCGGCTGTCTATTTTTTATACGGGGCCTGTTTTTAGCCTTTTTTCAACATGGAAAGCAGGCCGGACAGTTGATTTTTTAGTTCTTTACGATCAATGATAAAATCCAGAAAACCATGTTCCAGCAGGAATTCTGCGCTTTGGAAGCCTTTAGGAAGATCTTTGCCGATCGTTTCACGGATTACTCTTGGTCCGGCAAAACCGATGAGAGCACCCGGTTCAGCAATATTAAAGTCGCCAAGCATGGCAAATGAAGCGGTAACACCACCTGTAGTAGGATCTGTCATCAGGGATATATAGGGAAGCCCCTCTTTATCCAGCAGTGCTAGTTTGGCAGAGGTTTTGGCCATCTGCATCAGTGAGAAACCAGCTTCCATCATACGGGCACCGCCCGATTTGGAAATCATCAGAAAAGGCACTTTCATCTCGCGGGCTTTGTCAATACCGCGTGCTATTTTTTCGCCCACTACTGATCCCATGGAACCTCCGATAAATTTGAAGTCCATGCAGGATATCACAATCGTTGATCCGTTCATCTCACCGTAAGCGGTACGGACCGCATCATTAAGACCGGTTTTTTTGCGGCTGGCTTTTACACGATCCGGATATGGCTGAGAGTCCTCAAATTCGAGAGGATTGCCGGAAATCATATCTTTGTCCAGTTCGGTAAACTGGTTGTCGTCAAACAGTAGCTCAAAATACTCAGCCGACCCGATGCGGGTATGATAATTACATTGGGTACAGGTGTACGCGTTTTCCACCAGTTCGCTTGTCAGGAAGACGGCTTTACATTCCTGGCATTGATGCCATAGTCCGTCTGGAACTTCCTTTTTCAGCTCGGTCGGTGTGATTATACCTTTTTCTTTACGTTGAAACCAAGTCATGCCTTGTATTTAAAATAATGCGTTTAGATCGATCTTTTTTGAAAACTGTATGTATTTTTATGCCAGGGTGATTTCTTCGGTAAGATATACGTCCTGTACATTGTGAAGCAATTTTACACCTTCGGAAAAGGGGCGCTGAAACGCTTTTCTGCCAAGAATAAGCCCCATACCTCCGGCTCTCTTGTTGATTACAGCGGTTTTTACTGCATCGGTCAGATCCGATTCGCCTGATTCACCACCAGAATTGATCAGGCCTATCTTTCCCATGTAGCAGTTCGCTACCATATAGCGGGTCAGATCGATCGGGTGATCGGATGACAGCTTTGAATACATCCGGTCATCATATTTGCCAAAATTGAGCGCTTTAAATGCTCCGTTGTTTTCGGGCAGTTTCTGTTTTACCAGATCCGCACGCAGCGTGACTCCGAGGTGTGTCGCCTGGCTGCTCAGGTCTGTGGCATTATGATAGTTTACCCCGTCTTTTTTAAATGCATCATTGCGGGTATAGCACCACAGAATAGTGGCCATACCAAGCTCGTGAGCCAGTTCAAATGCTTCGCTTACTTCCTGTATCTGACGGTTTGATTCTTTGGCTCCGAAATATATGGTGGCGCCAACTGCTACTGCTCCCATATTCCACGCGTCTTTTACCGACCCGAACATGATTTGATCATATTTGTTGGGATAGGTCAGCAGTTCGTTATGATTAATCTTTACTATAAACGGGATCTTGTGGGCATATTTTCTGGAATGAAGAGCCAGGGTTCCAAAACTGCTGGCAATAGCGCTGCTTCCTCCTTCAATGCCCAGACGTATAATATTCTCCGGATCGAAATAAATCGGATTAGGTGCAAAACTGGCACCTGCTGTATGCTCTATATCCTGGTCTACCGGAAGTATGGAGACATAGCCTGTATTGGCAAGTCTTCCGTGACCAAATATAGTGCTCAGGTTTCTCAGTACCCTGTTGTTTCTGTCCGAAAGCGCAAAGCTCTCATCGACGTAACCGGGAGCCGGCTGGCGTATATCGGTTTTCGGAATAGTACTACATTCGTGTTTAAGCAGATACTCCGCATCGTTGCCTAAAAGTTCGAAAATATGATTGTATGACATATTTTTTACTTTATAAAACAGTACTGAAAACCTCTTTTCAGCAGCGAAAACTAAATCAAAGATATTTAAAAAAACAAAACCTGCAAATACCCCTAATGTTTAGCCGGATCATCTGCAGTGGTATTGAGAATTGACTGTATAGCTTTGAGATGATTTTCGGAAAGGACTAATGAGTTTTCACGATTGTCCCTGGTTAAGGCTGAGGTTTTTAATAGCAAAACTTGACTCCGTAACATACAAATCCGCACAAAATCTTCGTAATGGAAGTTTTTCGTGCGGATTCATAAAGATCATTCCGGGCTATTTTATTTCGACATAATCCACATATTCTCCTTCGTTGTCGGGAATTTTCGGATCATTTTTTTTAGGTGGTACATAGTCAACATTGATACTGCCTTCACGCTGTTCAGGTCTTCTGCCCGACTGATGTTGATAGCGGGGATCAAACTGACCGCCATTCTTTTTTACAAAGTCATTTACTGCTTTCTTCAGAAAATACTGAATGACCGGCTTAAAAAGCCATTTCAGAAGCAGATAAATGCAAAAGCAGAACAGTATAAGTTTTAAAAGGCCTCCCATTATAACCAAATAAGCTATTTGCTCAGATATAAGTTCCTTTCAGAGTATACTTTTATAAAGAAATCATCTTTCAGATCATCGATAAAGTAAATCGCCTCCCCCGTAGACTTCATCTCGGGACCAAGTTCCTTTTTGATATCCGCAAACTTATGAAACGAGAATACAGGGATTTTTATTGCATAACCTTTTTTATGTGGTTTGAAATCAAAGTCACTGACTTTTTTCTCCCCGAGCATCACCTTGGTTGCGTAGTTTACATAAGGCTCTTTGTATGCCTTGCAGATAAACGGCACGGTACGGGATGCTCTCGGATTTGCTTCGATGATATATACTTTCTCGTCTTTGATGGCAAACTGAATATTGATCAGACCAACGGTATTGAGCGCTATAGCAATCTTTTTGGTATATTCTTCGATCTGGCGCATTACGTTTTCACTCAGATCAAAAGGTGGCAGTACTGCATAAGAGTCACCTGAGTGGATACCCGCAGGCTCGATGTGCTCCATAATACCGATGATGTAGGCATTCTCCCCGTCACAAATCGCGTCGGCTTCGGCCTCAATTGCGTTTTCGAGAAAATGATCAAGCAATACCCGGTTATCAGGATGATCTTTGAGCAAGTCTACTACATGCTGCTCCAGTTCCTCTTCATTGATTACAATCTTCATGCTCTGACCGCCGAGTACATAAGAAGGTCTTACCAGCAGCGGGTAGTCGAGCTCCTTGGAGAGCTCGATTGCCTCTTCGGCAGAGGTGATTACACCGAATCTTGGATATGGAATATTGTTTTCCTTGAGCAGGGTAGAGAAGCTCCCGCGGTCTTCAGCAAGATCAAGTGCCTTAAAAGAAGTCCCCATGATCTTGATACCGTATTTCTCCAGCTTTTCGGCAAGCTTAAGTGCTGTCTGCCCGCCGAGCTGTACGATCACACCTTCCGGTTTCTCGTGGAGTATGATATCGTAGATATGCTCCCAGAATACAGGCTCGAAGTACAGCTTGTCAGCGATGTCAAAGTCTGTCGATACTGTCTCAGGGTTGCAGTTGATCATGATCGTTTCGTAGCCGCACTCTTTGGCGGCCAGCACGCCGTGTACACAAGAGTAGTCAAACTCTATACCCTGACCGATACGGTTGGGGCCAGAGCCGAGTACTACTACCTTTTTGCGATCAGAAGAGACCGATTCGTTTTCACCCTCAAACGTAGAATAGTAATACGGTGTTTTGGCTTCAAATTCAGCGGCACAGGTATCCACCAGCTTGTATACGCGGTGTATGCCCATTTCGCGGCGTTTGTTAAATACTTCACTTTCCAGGCAGCGAAGCAGGTGAGCGATCTGACGGTCAGCATAGCCTTTTTGCTTGGCTGTGCGCATCAGGCTCTCAGGAATAGTATCAAGTGTATGTTTCTGGATTTCTTTGTCAAACAGGTGAAGCTCTTCGATCTGATGCAGAAACCAGGGATCAATCTGAGTAATCTTGCGGATTGTCTTGAAAGGAATACCCATAGTAAAGGCATCCTTGATATGAAACAGACGATTCCAGCTTGGTTTCTCAAGACTTTCCAGAATCTGATCCTGTCTTTGCAGCTCCTTGCCATCAGCGCCAAGGCCATTGCGTTTGATCTCCAGCGACTGACAGGCTTTTTGCAGGGCTTCCTGAAAATTGCGGCCTATACCCATTACCTCGCCCACAGATTTCATAGACAGACCCAGTTCACGGTTGGTCCCTTTAAACTTGTCAAAGTTCCAGCGCGGGATCTTTACGATCACATAATCCAGAGCGGGCTCAAAGCAGGCGCTGGTAGTACCGGTGATCGCGTTTTTGAGTTCATCGAGGTTGTATCCGATGGCAAGCTTGGCAGCGATCTTGGCGATAGGATATCCTGTCGCTTTGGATGCCAGCGCCGATGAGCGTGATACCCTCGGGTTGATTTCTATACCTACAATGGTGTCGTCTTCCGGATTTACCGCAAACTGTACGTTGCATCCACCGGCAAACTGTCCGATACCGTTCATCATCCTGATAGCGAGATTTCGCATCTTCTGGTATATGGTGTCGGGCAGTGTCATGGCAGGCGCAACAGTGATTGAGTCGCCGGTATGCACCCCCATAGGGTCAAAGTTTTCGATAGAGCAGATGATGATCACATTGCCTTTATTGTCTCTGAGCAGCTCAAGCTCGTATTCTTTCCAGCCCAGGATACTCTGTTCGATCAGTACTTCGTGAATAGGAGAAGCCTCCAGACCGGCAGAAAGCGCTTTTTCAAATGTAGAAGGATCATTGACAAATCCTCCTCCGGAGCCTCCCAGTGTATAGGAAGGGCGAATTACCAGGGGAAAACCGATTTTCTGCGCTATTTCTTTTCCTTTCAGAAAAGAAGTAGCAGTTTCGCCTTTACACACAGTAACATCCAGCTCGAGCATCAGCTTACGGAACTTCTCACGATCTTCGGTGGTTTCGATCGCGTCGATATCTACACCAATGATACGCACTCCATATTTCTCCCATATCCCTGCTTTGTCACATTCTATGGCCAGATTTAGCGCCGTCTGGCCGCCCATGGTCGGAAGTACTGCATCAATCTTGTGTTTTTCGAGGATTTCGATAATCGATTTTTTCTCTAAAGGCTTCAGATATACATTATCTGCAGTCACCTCATCCGTCATGATCGTGGCCGGGTTGGAGTTGATAAGCGTGACTTCGATTCCTTCCTCTCTCAAAGACCTTGAAGCCTGAGAACCTGAATAGTCAAACTCGCAGGCCTGGCCAATTACGATCGGACCGCTACCGATAATTAATACTGATTTAATACTTTGATCTTTTGGCATGGTAAGATGTTGTGTATTAGGCTTAATTCCTTTGTTAAATGGTATTTTAAAACGAATGTTGAGTTCAAAATTCTGCGAAGTTAAGCACAAAACGGGGTAATCAAAAAGATTGACCCGGAAAATGAACCAAATTTTACATGCCTGCAACGTAGGTTTCTGCTCCGGATAACCCGGCTTGCTTCTCAGGAATTGTTTGTATCAATTTCCTTCATTTCGATCTGGACAGTATTGGATGCCGGGGTTACTTTATGGCCCATTACCTGGGCATAGGCCTGGGTAAATTCTACACCGAGCAGCATAATCATGGCAGAGTAGTTGACCCATATCAGGATCAGCACAATCGATCCGGCTGCACCGTATGTAGTATTGAAGTTGCTGGTGCTCAGATAAATTCCGATCAGGTACTTGCCCACTGTAAATAGCAGGGTAGTAACCAGCGCGCCTACTGCTACATCTTTCCAGGGTATGCGCACATCAGGAAGCACCTTGAATATGAAGGCAAAAGCGATCGCCAGAATCAAAAACGATACAATGGCCGACATCAGAGGAACAATAGTACTCAGAGCTCCAGGCAGAATCAGCACCAGCATATCACGAAATACCGTCATAAACAGGTCGATGAAAATAGACAGAAGCATAAGCATACCCAGAAATAGTACCATAAGGAAGGATAATGCCCGGTTTTTGATCAGCTTGAGTATGCCTTTTTTGGGCTTGGGGCGTACGCCCCATATAGTATTGAGCGAAGACTGTATAATAGTAAATACTGAGCTGGCGCTAAAGGCAAGTATGGACAGACCTACGAGTGTCATGAGCGGAGTGGTATGTGTAAGATCGGCATTTTCTATGATCTTCTGCACCTCGCGTGCGGCGTTTTCACCAACGATTTCCCCGACTTGCCGCGACAGCGTACCTTTGATCATATCCTCTTCTATAAAGAGGCCCGTGACCCGGATGATCAGGATCAGCATGCCTGGCAGCGAAAATATGGTATAAAAAGCGATGGATGCGCTCAGTGCGATCACATTGTCGCGCTGAAACTCTCTGAACATGGTTTTGAGCAGTTCAAAGATGGTTTTGAAAGTCGAAACAGGCATGAGGCTATCGTCTAATGTCGGCAGCGGAGCTTTTACCACTGCTTGTGCATTTGCACAGGCTCAGAAAAAGGATGCGCCGCTCAACTATATTTTGTAAATGTTTGTTGTAAAATAAAGGAAAAAAATCAAAACAAACAGCGATACGAACTATGAGGAATAAAGATAAAAGACTAACCGGAAATCAATACGACAGTCTGGAAATAAGAGGGTCGACCCAACCGCTCAATCTGGACAATCAGGATCTGGCTGATCAGGTCAGAGAGGAATTTATGGATGGTCCCGATGATCCCGGCGACAATGTGCCTGTAAAGCACCCAAACCGCAATACAGACAAACCAAGCATTGACAAGCCACCGTATTCTTAGGCGGCAGCCTCACAGGCGGCAGACATGGTGGACAAACTCTTACTTGCAGACTAGTAATATCCGCGATCGTCTGCCGGCTGTAGATGCAAGCCCGGGATGATCATCAGATCAAATTTGCTCAGCACTTTTTCAGTACCTTTTTCGTTGGCAAGATGAAAATAGTATCCATCAATCTTGTTGACTTTCCAGTTCTGATTATTCTGTGTATCTACCAGCGTATCGCCTGCTTTGATAATGGTTTCTCTTTTTATCTTTATCATGATCCTACCTTTCTGCAAAGTTAATAAATTTTGTCATATGCAAAGACATATACAACCAGCATAGGTAGACAAGGGGCTGCAGGATCCGGAAACCAGCCTTTTGACATGTCCGGTAGGTGTTCTATTGCCCGTTTTTCCGATCCTGATTTATAGGATAAGTGTTTGTAAAAAAGCCAACTATAGAGGACTAGGTTGTAGTAAATCTCACTAATTAGCAGAATGAAAGCAAATCACAACTTTAATTATAGAATCAATCAATGTAAAAGTTGTAGTAAATCTCACTAATTAGCAGAATGAAAGCAAATCACAACGGACTAAAGTTCACATGAGAGAAGTATTATGTTGTAGTAAATCTCACTAATTAGCAGAATGAAAGCAAATCACAACACCGGCTTAGATGAAAACAAATCCGATATTGTTGTAGTAAATCTCACTAATTAGCAGAATGAAAGCAAATCACAACACATCCATACTACCTGACAATAAGCACTTTGTTGTAGTAAATCTCACTAATTAGCAGAATGAAAGCAAATCACAACGCCATCAACCATCTGCCAATAATATAAAAAGTTGTAGTAAATCTCACTAATTAGCAGAATGAAAGCAAATCACAACTACGGGGTTGATCTTACCCCGATAGAAGAGGTTGTAGTAAATCTCACTAATTAGCAGAATGAAAGCAAATCACAACAATGTACCGGGAGGGGTGGGGAGGATGGGGGTTGTAGTAAATCTCACTAATTAGCAGAATGAAAGCAAATCACAACTCGCCCAATATGTGGCTAGTTTTAACGCTGGTTGTAGTAAATCTCACTAATTAGCAGAATGAAAGCAAATCACAACTATTCCTGATGTGAATCCCATTAACAAATTGTTGTAGTAAATCTCACTAATTAGCAGAATGAAAGCAAATCACAACTATGTGGTTAAGCGTGATTACCAGATAAACGTTGTAGTAAATCTCACTAATTAGCAGAATGAAAGCAAATCACAACTACGTATCTAATAATATTGTCTTCGCCTATGTTGTAGTAAATCTCACTAATTAGCAGAATGAAAGCAAATCACAACTAATAATGATATCTGCATTGCATGATAAAAACAGCGCTGTCATCAACCTGATACACGAGTCGATGCTCAAGATTAATTCTTCTCGACCAGCATCCGGCCAAAGCGTGTTTTAATGGCTCTGGTTTGCCGGATCCTTCAAAGGGGGTTCTTTCTATTTCCTTAATCAAAGCGTTGATTTTTTTCAACATCTTTTTGTCATGTTCCTGCCAGTATAGATAATCATCCCATGCGTCGGATGAAAAAATAATGTTCATATCTACTCTTCTATCAGGTTCCTTTCAGTGCCTTTGCCCTCCTTATATTCTTGCAAAGCCCGGTGTAGCCTGACTGCGTTTGCCGGCGATTGCAGGAGGTAGAAGGTCTCTTGCATACTTTCAAAATCAGATTTGGAGAGTATCACTACTTCTTCATGGCCTGATCTTGTCACAAACAGAGGCGTATGTTGTTTTACTACCTTGTCCAGATATGCCTTCAGATGCTGTCTTAAATTAGTATATGTTGTTACTTCCATAATTATTCTGGTATCAATTAACTGATTCAATTTAATGAACTATTTTCACATGTACAACAATCTGTACATGAAAATTGTTTCCAATTTCTTCAAAAGAAACATGTAGGAAGCTGTATGAAAGCAAATCACAACAAATTAAAGTTTTTACCTTAACTTTATGGTAGAGATCGGATTTGTTTAATTAAAAAAACGTTTCCATCAAATGAAGCCCAAAAACCAGCGGAATATGAAAAGAATAGACTGGAATCCTGATCAGGCCAATGCTACTGAACAGGAAATGGAGTTTCGGTTGCGGTTTGCCCAATGGCCGTTTGAGAAGAAATGGAACTACCTTATGCGATTATTCAAGATGGGCAAACCCAAATCCTCTGTTGTTTGCAAAAGAAAGATCAAATGGTAATCGATGGCTTTTATAAAGAAGTACTGGATGTGCTGAATCAGAATCAGGTTCGGTTTTTATTGGTGGGTGGCTTGGCGGTTGGTTTTTATGGATATTCGAGATATACCGGCGATATGGATTTGTGGCTCGATGCGACCACACCCAATATGGCGCGACTGGGAAAAGCCTTGAAGCAGCTTGGCTACACAGATGAAGCCATTTTTCAGGTTATTAATGAAAGACCACCGGATCATCCTACACCTATCCGATTGTTTGAAGAAAATGAGGAATTTAAGGTAGATCTTATGACCACGATCTACTATGAGCCTTTGACTTTTGAAGCCTGTTTTGGCAGAGCTTCCATACAGCAGCTACATAACTGCCATGTGCCGGTAATAGGATTGGAAGATCTCATTGAGATCAAGAGCCAAGCCAGGCGTCACGATGAAACATTGAAGGATATGGTAGATGCTATGGAGCTCAGAAAGATATTGGAGCGAAACCAGTCCAAAACGATCTCTCCCCAACTCCCCTGGTGGAGAAGTCTCTTTTCATACCTCAGCAAAAGGGGCAAATAATACACCACCACCGCTGTATTTATAGAGTCACAGGATTCAAAAACCGGCTTATTTCTTTGACATTTTCTGTGTTTTGTCTCCGTTTTCTGATCCTGATATTGGCAATAAACCCTTGTAAAAAAGCCAACTAGTGAGACCTGTGTTGTGGTAAATCTCACTAATTGGCAGAACGAAAGCAAATCACAACGCGAGGATATGGATAGGGTCTTGAATGGAGGTTGTGGTAAATCTCACTAATTGGCAGAACGAAAGCAAATCACAACGCAAAAATGAACACAATCTAAAAAAGAAGTGTTGTGGTAAATCTCACTAATTGGCAGAACGAAAGCAAATCACAACTCAGAACTTGTTTAAAACCAACTAAAAGTTGTTGTGGTAAATCTCACTAATTGGCAGAACGAAAGCAAATCACAACTGTACTGGTCGGATAAGGCCAAGGGGGAGGGTTGTGGTAAATCTCACTAATTGGCAGAACGAAAGCAAATCACAACTTATAATCTTCTTCACTCAACTCACTTATGGTTGTGGTAAATCTCACTAATTGGCAGAACGAAAGCAAATCACAACCAAACTCTCAGCGTTCTATCTTCACCCTAAGTTGTGGTAAATCTCACTAATTGGCAGAACGAAAGCAAATCACAACCCCCATACCGGTCTACCTGCCAGCTATAATGTTGTGGTAAATCTCACTAATTGGCAGAACGAAAGCAAATCACAACTATTCAGTTCCTGTAGGCAACAGCTCCCATTGTGGTAAATCTCACTAATTGGCAGAACGAAAGCAAATCACAACGAATTACGAATCAAAGTTTTTCCGAGCAATGTTGTGGTAAATCTCACTAATTGGCAGAACGAAAGCAAATCACAACGCCCAACGCTGAATATATAGCGATAGTAGTGTTGTGGTAAATCTCACTAATTGGCAGAACGAAAGCAAATCACAACAATTTGAAGTAACGTATTTTAAGAAATGCGTTGTGGTAAATCTCACTAATTGGCAGAACGAAAGCAAATCACAACCAGGTTTTAATTCTCTTTTAAACAGCATTTGTTGTGGTAAATCTCACTAATTGGCAGAACGAAAGCTAATCACAACAAGGAACCTACCTTATATGGAAAGGTGTCAGTTGTGGTAAATCTCACTAATTGGCAGAACGAAAGCAAATCACAACAAATGACAAGAACATCGTCTCTCTATGGTTGTTGTGGTAAATCTCACTAATTGGCAGAACGAAAGCAAATCACAACTATGTTTCGCGAACAAGTCATGAAGAGCGTGTTGTGGTAAATCTCACTAATTAGCAGAATGAAAGCAAATATAAAGAGAAGGGACTGTGGAAAAAAAGTCATTATTTTTTATTTGAGTGAAAAAATATAGAATTAGTTAATTTAAATATCGTATTACGTAAACTATATTATCGTTTTGGTTAAAAAATCCTTGAAAAACAGTGTTTTTTGTATCGTTTATCTTTGGATAATTAAACTTTTAATCCAAAGATTATGGGACATTCAAAGGAACTAATTCTCTCACTTTTACGAGCGGATCTCAAAAATTCAAAACTTTTGTATGGTCTGGAAAAGGCCGGATTTACAGCCGACGATTTTTATACTGATCTCGACCGGCAGGTGCTGGAGCTGATGGGTTTTGGAAGGGAGCAGCGCAGTGACGAGCTTTACCAACACTATCACCAGACCATAGAGCGCTTGGTGGAGGTGCCGCTGCCGGTATTTTTTGAAAACCTCAAGACCATGACACTTGAGCTGTACAACGAGCTGTTGCAATACAAAGTCGGCCTTATCGACGGCAAAGCAAGCCGATGACAGAAGTCTGCACTATTGTAGCAGCAAAAAAACCTGCCGGAACTGTAACCCCAAAATGAAAGAATAAGGAGTAGTTGCGGTAGATTTTTTCAAAATATTGCCAACCAAATGATTGTGTTTTCGGGGCAAAATTTGCAATATTAAACACCCTGAGAAAATAAACGCTTGAAGATTAGTGAGAGGAAAAAAGAATGCCCCGAAGATAGTCGAGGCGCTAAATGTTTTCACAACGGAATAATCCTTATTGTGATTTGCTTTCAAGAGTAAAGATAGAAGAAAAAATGATATCAGACAAGAGTTTAAAGCAATTCACAACTTACTATCCTCAAATCGCAACAAAAGATAGTAATTATATTATTGTCTGATATCCGCACAAATATATAATATGACAGGATAGTAAGGGTTTTTTAATGTTAAATTGGCGACATTTGTTCGGCAGATTAATTTTTTACTAGATGAAAAAGAATGTACTTGGTCTCGATCTGGGCACCACATCCATCGGATTTGCTCATGTTATTGAAGGTGAGACACCGGAACAATCTCAAATTGTACAAATCGGTACACGTGTCAATCCACTCACGACAGACGAGCAAACCAATTTTGAAAAAGGAAAGGCTGTTTCGGTCAATGCAGACAGAACCTTAAAACGTGGAGCAAGACGTAATCTTGACCGTTATCAGTTGCGCAGAGAAAATCTGATTGATGCTTTGTTAAAAGCACATATCATTTGCAAAGAAACGATTTTGGCTGAAGATGGCAAACAAACTACACACGAAACATGGCGATTGCGTGCAAAATCGGTTACAGAAAAAATAGAAAAAGAAGAGTTGGCACGTGTCTTTTTGGCAATTAATAAAAAACGAGGATATAAAAGCAGTCGCAAAGCCAAAAATGAGGATGAAGGGCAATTGATTGATGGTATGGCTATTGCCAAACGTTTGTATGAAGAAAACCTAACACCAGGGCAATTAGTATTTCGGCTTTTGCAGGAAGGCAAAAAGCATATTCCTGATTTTTATCGTTCGGATTTACAAGCGGAGTTTGACAAGGTTTGGAATGTCCAAAAGCAGTTTTATCCGGAAATTTTTACAGAAGAGTTTTACAAAAGTCTGAAAGGAAAAGGTCAAAGAGCTACCTCTGCATCTTTCTGGGGCGCTTATCAATTTAATATAGCTGATATTAAAGACATCGAAAATAGATTGAAAAACGAGAGGACCATCGGGCTAAATAATAGAGAGAAAAAGAAATTACAGGCGTACAAGTGGAGGAGTGATGCAGTTACTATCCAGTTGGAAAAAGAACAAGCAGCATATGTGCTTACTGAAATTAATGCCAATATCAATAATTCAAGCGGTTATCTCGGGGCTATTTCTGATCGGAGCAAGGAGTTGTTCTTTAATAAAGAAACCGTAGGGCAAAATCAGTATAAACAACTGTTGAAAAACCCACATACCCGATTGAAAAATCAGGTGTTTTATCGTCAGGATTATCTGGATGAATTTGAGGCAATCTGGCAAGAACAATCCAAGCATCATCCCGAACTTACGGAGGTACTCAAATCTGAACTTAGAGACATTATCATTTTCTACCAACGTAAGCTCAAGTCGCAAAAAGGGTTGATAAGTTTTTGCGAGTTTGAATGGCAGGAGAAAATCATCAATGGCAATAAGAAAATTATAGGATCTCGTGTTGCGCCCAAATCTTCACCTTTATTTCAGGAGTTTAAGATTTGGCAGATACTGAATAATATATTGGTGCGCAAAAAAGGTAGTAAAAAGCAAACTGCGAAAAATACCGGACAAGCAGCTTTGGTCGGCGAAGAGCAAGAAGTATTTGTTTTTGATTTGGAAACCAAAGAAAAACTATTTGATGAACTGAACCTAAAAGGAAATCTGACAGCCAGTAAGGTAATTGAACTATTGGGATATAAACCTGCGGATTGGGAATTGAACTACACGGCTATTGAAGGCAATCGAACGAATAAAGCTCTGTACGAAGCCTACCTAAAAATATTGGATTTAGAAGGGTACGATGTAAAAGATTTACTCAAAGTAAGATCCAATAAAGATGAAGTGGAATTAGATGATTTGAACGTGCCGGCTTCTGAAATCAAAAATATGGTAAAGCAGATTTTTGAGAGTTTGAATATTAGTACTCAAATTTTAGAATTTGATGCTGAATTGGACGGAAAGACTTTTGAGCAACAAGCTTCTTATCAGTTGTGGCACTTGTTGTTCTCCTACGAAGGCGATACTTCGCCAAGTGGTAATGAAAAGCTGTATCAGCTATTAGAACAAAAGTTTGGTTTCAAAAGAGAGCACGCGCATATTTTAGCCAATGTGTCTTTGTCGGATGATTATGGCAATCTTTCTACGAAAGCTATGCGGAATATTTATCCGTTTATCAAGGAATTACAGTATAGCAAAGCTTGTGCAGAAGCCGGTTATAATCATTCTGCATCATCATTGACCAAAGAAGAAATTTTAAGTCGACCATTAAAAGACAAGTTGGAACTGTTGAAGAAAAACAGCTTACGCAATCCTGTGGTGGAGAAGATTTTAAATCAATTGGTTAATGTGGTGAATGCGCTATTGGAGAAAAATAGAAAAAGCAATCCTGACTTTAGATTTGATGAAATACGTATAGAGCTTTCTCGTGAGCTGAAAAAGAATGCGAAAGAACGGGCAGAAATGACCACGAATATAAATGCTTCCAAAGCTGTTCATGAGAAAATTGTCAAGTTATTGCAGTCGGAGTTTGGTATTAAAAATCCGACACGTAACGATATCATCCGTTACCGTTTGTATGATGAGTTAAAAAGTAACGGCTATAAGGATTTGTATACCAACGAATATATACCCCGAGAAATCTTATTCAGCAAGCAGATCGATATAGATCACATTATTCCGCAATCAAGGTTGTTTGATGATAGTTTTTCTAACAAAACGGTAGTATATCGACAAACTAACTTGGATAAAGGGAACAAAACAACCTTTGATTATATCGAAGACAAATTTGGTGAAAAAGGATTGGAAGAATTTAAGTCCAGAATCGATGCCCTTTATCAGTTAAATAGCAGGAATAGAGAAGAAGGTATTTCCAAAGCAAAATATCAAAAGCTACAGAAGAGAGCATTAGAGATTGGCGATGGATTTATAGAAAGAGATTTGCGGGATAGCCAATACATTGCAAAAAAAGCAAGATATCTTTTGTATGAGATTTGTCGTGTGGTAACACCCACTTCGGGAAGTGTTACGGATAGATTGCGTGAAGATTGGGGCTTGGTCAATATTATGAAAGAGTTGAACTTGCCCAAATACCGGGCATTAGGCTTAACCGAAATGCAAGAGTGTAAATTTGGCAAGCAGATGGAAGTCATTAAAGATTGGACCAAACGGAATGACCACCGTCACCACGCTATGGATGCACTGACCGTTGCTTTTACAAAACATAGTCATATTCAATATCTCAACTACTTGAATGCCAAACACATTGATACACACAAAGAACACCGGAATATAAAAGGGATTGAAGAAAGAGAAACCACTTGGCAATATGATGACCAAGGCAATAAAAAAAGGGTGTTCAACTTGCCTATTCCAGGTTTTCGATGGCAGGCAAAAGAACATTTAGAAAATGTATTGGTATCGCACAAGGCAAAAAACAAAGTAGTTACCAAAAACAAGAACAAAACCAAATCCAAAGACAGCGAAAAGGTAAAAACAGAGCTTACACCAAGAGGGCAGCTACACAAAGAAACTGTTTACGGTAGATATCGCTATTATGTCAATAAAGAAGAAAAAGTAAGTAGTAAATTTGATGAAGTAATGATTCAAAGAGTGAGTAATCCTCAGTTTAAAACTCTTTTATTACAACGTCTGCAAGAAAATGGCAACGACCCTAAGAAGGCATTCTCGGGTAAAAATGCTTTGAACAAAACTCCGATCTATCTCAATGATGAAAGAACAGAAACTCTGCCCGAAACAGTGAAGCTAACTTGGTTGGAAGAGGATTACTCGATACGAAAAGATGTAACCCCCGACAACTTTAAAGATGCAAAAAGCATCGAAAAAGTATTGGATGCGAAAGTGAAACAAGTTTTGCTTGACCGGCTCAAAGAATATGAGCATGATCCTAAGAAAGCATTTTCCGAATTAGAGAAAAATCCGATTTGGTTGAACGAAGCAAAAGGTATTTCCATTAAGCGGGTTACTATTTCAGGTGTAAAGAATGCAGCGTTTTTGCATTACAAAAAAGACCATAAAGGGGAGTTTATATTGGATGACAGTGGCAAGAAAATACCTGTGGATTTTGTAAGCACCGGAAATAATCATCACGTAGCTATTTATAGGGATGCGAATGGATGTTTACAAGAAAGGGTAGTTTCACTATTTGAGGCGGTGCAATTGGTCAATGCCGGAGAACCAGTTATAGACAAACAGTATCATCAAGGATTAGGCTGGCAGTTTCTGTTCACCATGAAACAAAACGAGTATTTTGTATTCCCAAATGAAAAAACAGAATTTGATCCAAAGCAAATTGACTTGCTAGATCCGAAAAACAAAAAACTGATAAGTCCAAACTTGTTTAGAGTGCAGACAATATCAATTGTCCAATATGGGAATAATACTGTGAGAGATTTTAAATTCAGACATCACTTAGAGACCACTGTTGATGACAAAAAAGAGTTACATGGGGTGACATATCAGCAAATTAAAAGTCTTTCTCCATTAGAGAAAATTGTCAAAGTTCGAGTCAATCATTTGGGAGATATTGTGAGTGTGGGGGAATATTAAGAATCAATAAAATGCTCAATGTCGAAACGTCTTATCTCATTTGCAATAGTGAGATTGTGGTTTGGTGCTGATGCTCTTTATTTTATTTGCTTGATACGGATAAAAATGAGGCGGAGCTATCTTCAAATTTTCCCAAAGTTCCGAATTTTGGAAAAGTTTGAAGATAAAGCGAAGTCTTAAGCAGATAGTTTTCTAATTTATAATGATAGTTTGGGAAGTTTTTATTGCAGATTTTTTTAAACCAAAGCACCACATTTATGTATTTATCCACATAGCTTTCTGTTGTGTGGTACTATGATCAAACGAACTCTTTACTTCGAAAACCCGGCACACCTGAGCATCCGCTACGGTCAGCTGTTGGTAGAGTTTCCCAAAGACAGCGATCGGGAGAGCCGTCAGGTGCCTCTGGAAGATATAGGTGTGCTGGTGCTCGATCACCGGCAGATTACTTTTACCCAAAGTGTGGTGTCGGCACTGGCTCAGCACTACGCCGCCGTGATCTGGTGCGATGACAGGCATATGCCCGGAGCCCTCACCTGGAATATGCAGGGTAACTCTACCTTTACCGAAGCCCTGCGTACGCAGATGGAAGCCAGCGAACCGCTCAAAAAACAGATCTGGAAGCAGACCATAGAGCAGAAAATCCTCAATCAGGCTGCCGTACTCGATACATTGGGCTACGATGGATCGGCAGTGCGCAAAATGGCCGAAAAAGTGAGCAGCGGCGATCCCGAAAATATGGAAGGGCGGGCGGCTTCCCGCTACTGGGATCTGATACTGCGGAGCTACGAAGTCACCCGCGGGCAGGATGAACCTATGCCCAATCCTTTTTTCAACTATGCCTATGCCATACTCCGGGCTATTACGGCCCGCAGTCTGGTTATGAGCGGATTTTTGCCGGCTTTGGGCATACATCATCGCAACAAGTACAATTCCTTTTGCCTGGCCGATGATATCATGGAGCCATACCGCCCCATTGCCGATCTGCTGGTGCTGCGCTGGCTGGCAGAGCTGCCTCATATGCCCGAGACCCTGCGTACTGCCGACAAGGCTACATTATTGCAACTACCGGTAACAGATGTCACCATCGATGGCAAGCTACGCCCTCTCATGGTGGCTATGCAGCATACTACGGCCGGTCTCATGGACTGCTTTGAGGGCACAAAACGTAAAGTACCCTATCCGGAACTCTGAACAAACATGTGCTTATGTCAACCGAACGCCTAAACCAGTATCGTATCATGTGGGTATTTGTATACTTCGATTTGCCGACAGAAACCAAAAAAGACCGCAAGGCCTACGCTACCTTTCGTAAAGGACTGCTCAAGGATGGCTTTGCCATGGTGCAGTACAGTATCTACTCCCGGCACTGCAACAGTCGCGAAAATGCCGAAGTACACAAAAAACGGGTCAAAAGCCTGCTACCCGAAAAAGGAGAGGTGATTATCTTTGAGATTACCGATGCACAGTTTGGCCGCATGGAGTTTTTCCGTGGTCCCAAATCCGCCCGTCGGCCTGATACACCCCAGCAGCTGGAGCTGTTTTAGGCAGCACAGGATCAAAAATCCAGGGTCATTGTCCGGATTTTTGATTGTATAAACGCAGTTTTTTTATCCTGATACGGAGTATAATCTTTTAATACTGAGTTTGAAATACTGGATTAGGTTGTAGTAAATCTCAGTATTTCAATGAATGAAAGCAAATCACAACTACACACAGGTTTCTGTCCACTGTTTGAAGTTGTAGTAAATCTCAGTATTTCAATGAATGAAAGCAAATCACAACACTGTTAGAAATCGTAGTGCCTGCTATTTCGTTGTAGTAAATCTCAGTATTTCAATGAATGAAAGCAAATCACAACAACAGAACTATGAACGCATACATAATTATGTTGTAGTAAATCTCAGTATTTCAATGAATGAAAGCAAATCACAACAAAGGAAGCTATGTCAATCCGGAAGAATATGTTGTAGTAAATCTCAGTATTTCAATGAATGAAAGCAAATCACAACTATAATGAGATCACGGAAGGCGGGCGAATTGTTGTAGTAAATCTCAGTATTTCAATGAATGAAAGCAAATCACAACTAAGCAAACATTCCTACGGTTAATCAATAAGTTGTAGTAAATCTCAGTATTTCAATGAATGAAAGCAAATCACAACATTGTCTTATACCTGGCCAGACGCAAAACTGTTGTAGTAAATCTCAGTATTTCAATGAATGAAAGCAAATCACAACATTGTCTTATACCTGGCC
>JAEWYS010000014.1 GCA_023458555.1 Bacteroidota bacterium
CTCAGCTATTTCAGAGCTTGGTAAGCGCTGAACCTTTATGAACCGCAACATGATCTGTTTTGCTGCTTTTGATGGCATATTGCGGATCATCTTCCGTGGCATGGTGCGTATAGCCTTTGTAATCAAATTTTTTGGTATGTATTGCTGTAATAGTGCCGGTTACTCTTCCTGCTTCAGAGTTCCAGCTTACTTTATCCCCTACTTTGTATTTAGTTGCCATAGCTGTGTCATTGATTGAACAAATCCTGATCGTAATAAAAAACGCATTTGCCTGCGACCCTGGCAGGTGAGGTATACGGATGCTCATCTGCTTCGCCTGCTTTTCTGATATGCAGCACCTTCCAGCCCTTTGCTTTCAGATAGTCCGATACCATGGAGCGGTGACACCGCCACCAGACGGCTTCGGAGCACATATACGCAACAGGCTGTTCCAGCGCACTATTTTCCAGCGTCGCGGCAGCTTTTTCAAAATCTTCTGTTTCCATATAATCGGCATATCCCCTGAACGAATCATTCCGCCAGCGGTCGTTCCTTGAATCCTTCCGGACTTTTCTTCTGCCGCCCAGCTCTTCCATATGCACGTATCGGATTCCGTTCTTTGCCAGGGTCTCTGCCAGATTTTCTCTGTTAAACTGAGGATACTTCCGCGATCCGGGAAAACGCCGTATATCAGCCAGCATCGTAATACCAAAAGATTGCAAGGCCTGAATAAAATCATCCATGCTACGGGTCGAATGCCCGATGGTATAGATCGTATGCTGCTCTGATGCCCCCATCTGATTAATATAATGACCTGACTTCTGCAATTGTTTTAGTGATGTCAGCCATCTCATCTGCATTTTCACTCTCCGGGAACTGTCCGGCATCCCAAAAGCCGGAATTACCCGGCCGGTTTTTAGGGCGGGCTTTTTATGCATCCATTGCCTTCTGGAGCCTCGGGCAACTATATAATTATTAAAAATCAGATAATTATATACAGCCTTATACTAAAAAATGGAACAAAAAGGAAGATTAAACCCTACCAATCATGCATTGTCTGGCTTTCTAGTGTATGCAACCAGCATATAATCTTGCCTGAACCTTAAACACATTTCGCTCTACCCTGCTTAACACCGCCAGCGCACTATCCGCACTACGTTCATTTTCATAAATTCCGGTTACCAGAGCAATCGTTTCTGCCCGTGCATCTTTCTTATAAAAACGCAGATATTCCAGGCTTAGACTTTCGGAAGGAAAACGCCTTGGATAATAAGCACCTGCATACATCTCATCTTCATCATCTTCCGGTAGGATAATTAAATTTTTAGTCTCGTCATAAAAACGTCCCAATGTATCAATTGAGCTATTAAACAGCAGACTCAGCTCAGTCATCTTTTCATGAAGACTGTAATAGTCAATATTCGTATCCGCAACGACTATAAAACAGGTAGCATAATCAGCCTCTGTGCTGATTGCCGTTTCTTCATATGCTGTCTGTGCTTTAGCCTCGGCAATGCCCGGCACATGCTTTTGCCCAGACAGAGCTTTCTCTTCCGTTATGTCTGTCACCCCGGGTCCGCAGGCAGTCATATACATTGCCAGCATCCATCCGAAAATCCGTATCATGGTATTGTTCATTATAATCTCCTTACCGGCTGCCGGTATTTGTCATCATTTCTCTGGCATCAGCACTTCTTTGTGCTGATAATCCACTATCAGAAGCTCATTGGCGGTATTACCACCCGACAAAAAAGCGGTCATCCCTGAAAAAAACACCTTCCGCTAAAAAGGCCACCTCCGTCCTTGCAAAGAGCAATTCAGGAGGCGGACACTTTTCCCCCGTTTCACCAATCATCATCCAGTTATTTATATCTATTATGGTCAGGTATGATTTTATATTTTCCCTTTCCGGCAGGCTTATTCCCCCAGCGGCGGCACATGTCATTCCCAGGTTCCCATCACGGAAAAGATCACTGATTCATTTTCTACTTCCATATCTATGGGATATATTATTTTGTATTCCTTCATCCTGATGGTATCGGCTGCGATCAGTCCCGAAACATCTCCCCACAGCTGAAGCGATATATTGTCTTTTTTGTAGAGGCGGAGCCTAAGATGCGGATGTATTCCGAATGTAACCGGAAGCGTGTATTCGCTCGGATAGATTTCGGTAGTGGCAAGCACACTTTCATCGTCTGTATTTACAACTTTAATAAACAGATTTTCCTGCTGCGCATGATGCTTGTGATAGTGCACCAGCCTGACCGATTTCATGGTAAAAATATAACGGTCTTTTTTGCAGCCGGTCAGGATCATCAGGCATCCTGCTATCAAAAGTATTTTTTGTATATTTTTCATTATCAGAAACTAGTTTGAGGCACTGTTTTTTGTCCGGATACAGGGTTAAAACGGAGGCAGGCTCCTTTTCAGCGACGTCAGCGTCCTGTTGATATAGGGAAACAAGGAGATCAGTATAATGGTAAAAACCAGCAGTATGCAGATCATTTCATAGTAATCGACCGCAAAGCGGATCCGGCTCTGCATCTTCAAGGCTCCGTCCAGCAGCTTGGTGCCTGCTCTGACTGTACCAGCGGGACTGGCGCCATGGGACAGCAGCATCTCCTGATACCGCGAAAACACCTGACCGAAAACGGCACTTTCTTTTGATACATGAAACTGGAAGGTATTGTAATGCTTGCTGCCGGAAAACAGCTCAAAATAATTGATGAGCGCAATACTCAGATAGAATCCGAAACAGCGCATAAACAGGCAGATTCCTGCGGCTGTTGAGCTCAGCTTTTCGGGTACGGAAGTGATGACATACACAATGGTCGGCGTCATAAGCAGCCCCGCGCCCAGCCCCTGCAGAAGCAGAGGAGCGTAAAACGCTTCTTCATTGGCCTGCGGAATAAACAGGAAAATCATCCAGGCATGGTACACAAGCAGCAGCAGAAAGCCATAGATCCACAGCAGCCTGATCGGTTTGTGGTGTAAAACATAGATACAGGCAAGCACTACACCGGTAACGATACCGGCTATATTCCACAGGGTAATGTATCCTACATGTATGGGATCCAGCCCGAGAACAAACTGAAAATGTCCGGTGGCTATACCAAAAGCAAAGCGGCAGATATAGAATACCAGCAGGATCACACCTCCTACCCAGAAGTTTCTGTACCTAAATACTTCCAGGTAAAAATACGGACGCTTCATCCTGAGCTGCCTGACAATAAAAATGACGGTCAGAACTCCGATGGCTATGCAGCTGTAATAGATCCGCTGATCATCGAGCCAGTAATACTGCTGGCCGTATACCATAACATAGCCGGTAAGGCTGAGCATAACGGCATAAAACAAAAAACTTGCCCAGTCCAACTGATACAAGGGAAACTTGGTAGTAAGCCTCACATCGTTCATGATCAGCAGAAGCAGAACCAGGCTGGGCAAGTAAGAAAACATCGCACATTTGTAAAGAACATTGAAATTGAATGCGTCAACTACCTCGGCTGTAGCAAAAGTATTAAACGGTATCATGGAGATCAGCATTCCGAAAAATATGGAATATCCGATCGTACGGGCCTGCTCTGTGCGGAGCTGCATGAAGATCATGGTCAGCGACAGATTGACTGTCATGGTAAAAGCCATACCCTGTATAAATCTGAAAATAAACAGAAACGCCACCTCTTCCGTTGCAAAACAGATATAGGAGCTCGCTATCTGTATAAAGGTGATAATGATAAAGTATTCCCTGGCTGCCAGAAAGCTGAAAAAACGCCTTTCCAGTGAAAAGAAGCTGGTATATCCGGCATAAAACAAAACAACCGAAAAGTACACATCATTGATTTCGATACCGGTATTGCCGGCTGCCGCGTTTACATTGGTAAGGGGCAGAAAAAACAAAACCAGACTGGGGAGCAGCACGATAAATAAAGTAAACTTTATCAGCCATTCCGGTACCCATTGCTTAAATAAAAACCGATGAATCTGCATTTTCAGCCCTGATCTTTAGCGATGGAAACATTTACATTCATTCCGACCTTCAGCAGATCCAGCTCCCCCTTTTCGCCTACCACTCTGATACGGACCGGAACCCGCTGCACAATTTTCACATAATTGCCGGTCGAATTGTCCGGAGGCAGCAGGGAAAAGCTCGACCCGGTCGCCGGCGACAAAGAAATAATTACCCCTTTGAAAATCCTGTCGGGATACGCATCAGCCGTAAACTCGGCCGTATCACCAATGCACATAGACGCTATCTGGGTTTCCTTGTAGTTTGCGACCACCCATTTGTCCGTTTCCTTATTTACTATATATCCCAGCACCTCTCCCACATCAATCATCTGCCCTTTTTCGATTGTTCTTCTCCCCATTACCCCATCGTAGGAGGCCGTAATTACCGTATAGGAAACATCCAGCCTGTGCCGGTCCAGCAGCGCTTCCAGCCGCCGGATCTCCGCCCTGATCACGGCAATATGCGCTCTGGCATCGTCTATCTCCGACAGAGAGGCCAGATAGATATCATTGGCCGACTGGTACTCCGCCACTGCAACTGTACAGGCTGCTTCCACAGCTTCCAGCTGCTGCCTGGTCGCCGACTCCTCCTTCACCAGCTTGCGGTACCGCTCCTGCTCCAGCTCCTGCTTCCAGAGGATAGCTCCGGCAGATGATACCAGCGACTTATTTGCCTGAGCCCGCCGGTTGAGCGTGGTCACTTTTACTTCCCAGACTTTCAGCTGGGCATGGGCATTCATAAGGGCCGCCTCTGTCTGGGCTTCCTGTATCTTGTATTCCCGGTCATCGATCAGCAGCAGGGTGTCGCCTTTTTTCACCGGCTGATTTTCATCAAACTTTACCGCGACAATAAATCCTCCGGCTCTTGATATGACAGGATTGACATATTCCTGCACCTGCGCATCATTTGTCTTTTCGTTTTTGCAGATATCCCACAGGGTAACTATACCCCAGATCAGTAAAACGACTCCTGTGCAGCCGGCAATCCAGGTCGTAATAGTGGTAATGACTTTGTCTGTATAATGACGTTTGGAAGCGGTTTTCATCTCAAAGATTTCCTAGTACATTTTGCAATTGATAATATCGATACTGAGCTTCAATCCGGGCGGAAGCAAGTTCAAACCGTGTCTGCAGAACCTGTATGTCCGCATCCAGCAAATCCGTTATCAAAGCCGTCTGGTTTAAATAGTTGTTTTTTATAATCCGGGCATTTTCATCGGCATGAGCAATATTGGTCCGGGCTACCCCGATGCGCACGAGCGCTTCTTTAAAGCGGACGTAGGTCTCATACACCTGCTGCCTGATCTTGTCTTCGGTATCATGATGCTCCATTTCTTCTTTCCTGAGCTCCAGCGAAGCAATCTTCATTTTGGGCACATTCATATACAGAGCCGATACCGGAAAGCTGGCCTTTACCCCCATTACTCCCAGCATATAGTTGCCGGGCGAGTACGGAAAAAGAAATATCTGCGGATTGGCTAAGAAAAAATCACCGTACAATCCCACCTTCGGACTTACATTGGCTCTTGTATACCGGAGCTCAAGGGCTTTGAGGGCAGTTTTCTTTTCCGATATGTGATATTCAAAGGAGTTATGAAACGCTTCGTGCAGATATTCTTCATAGGAATTCAGCGCGATCGCCTCCGGATCTGTCTTTTCGACCGGAATGACCGGCTGTGCATCGGGCAGCCCCAGTATGATGTTCAGCTTCTGATTGGCAATAGCAATATCGTTTTCGATCTGTACCAGCATCAGTCTCTGATTGGACAGCTTCAGCTCAATTCTCAGCTCGTCGCTTTTCAGCACCACGCCATTGCGCAGCAGATGCCGGATTTCCTCCAGCTGCTTTTCCTGATTAATGATATCATTGACCATCAGATCCCTGTATACCATACTGCGCTGCAAATCCAGGTAATACAACGAGGCCTGCAGCTTTATCTCAGAAACTGTAAATTTCCTTTGCTCATCAAGGATTTCGTACCGGATTTTCTTCTTATCGATCGTCAGATTGATTTTATTACCATTGTAAACGGGGAGATACAGATCCGTACCCAGCCGGTAGAGCGTATGGATCACCTCGTGCTGCTCGGGCTTGTTCAGCAAGCCGCGGCTGTATACAGCAAGATTGGTGGCATGCTCGATAAAGCCCCTGACATCCCACTCCGGAAGGCGCTCAAACTTTGCTTCCCTTACCTCACCCCTGCCTATCTCCGTTTCAAACTCGGCCAGCTTGATTTTTTTGCTGCTTTCAACAGCCTTTTCCCAGATTTCGTCCATTGACAAAGGCAGCGCAGCCGTATCTGCCGATATTGGATTATGCTGAGAAAAAAGCAACGTAAACCTGAAAGTAAACAGGCAGCACCACACTACCTTTTTGAGAAAGCGAAACATTTGTTTTGTCCTATTTATGGGGCAAAATTATTCGCTTTTTCGCATTCCGAATTATTCAAAACAGACGAAAGTTTATCTGTTCCGGCCATATAATCATACGGCCGGCCTCATATATAAGCCCACTGGCACAAATTGAACTTTACCAATATTTTTTTGAAGAAAAAAAGACCCTTTTCCGTACAAATATTTTTCCTTTTCCGACAAAAAACTCCGGATTACAAGCTATCTTTGCAAAGATAATTTCGACGAAAATATCATGGGGTTAATAGCGTCTTTGCCTGAGATTGATAAGGATCCGTTTTCTGTTTATGTAATGCATGAACGTTCGGAAAAATTTATACCCAGCCATACACATACCAAGGGACAGCTGTCCTATGTGGAAGGCGGTCTTGCGTATGTACAGGTCAAAGACCGCTGCTATGTAATCCCGGCCAGGCATTACTTCTGGATACCCAGAGGACTGGCGCACGTATTAAAGATAGGCCATTCGGGTACCGTACTGCGATCGCTGTTTTTTTATGCGCACGATGATTCCAAGCATACGTTTTACTCACAAATAGGCATCTATCCGATCAATGAGCTGCTGGTACAGATGATCAAATACTCGGAATCCTGGGATGGTGATATTATTCCGGACGACAACCGGTATTCATTCCTGACGGTGATAAAAAATATCCTGCCGGAAATCAGCGACCGGAAAATTCCTATTGCCCTGCCTTTTACCGAAAACGAACGGATGCAGCCTATTTTGAGATACATTGAAGCCAATTATTCGGAAGGGCATTCTCTCAAAGAGTTAAGCCTGAAATTTGCTCTGAGCGAACGGACCTTATCCCGCCTGTTTCAGTCTACACTCAATATGTCGTTTCTCCAGTATCTCAAGCTATTCCGGATGGTAAAGGCCATTGAGCTGATGCTCCAGACCGAGCTCTCATTAAGTGAAATTGCGTATTCTGTAGGCTATCAGAATATTTCTTCCTTCAGCGCCTCATTCCACAAGCTGACCAATTACAGACCGTCTGATTTCAAAAGAGACATCTGACAGGCTTCTTATTACTTACCTTTCTGCGCGCTGTAGCATAGCTAAAGACTAAGGCCCTATGGATCAGGTCGCTGATTTTTCAATGCCACACTATAGGCTGAGACTTCCGCAGACTTCGAGAGCCTGAGCCTGCGGACTCCGAAATCCGATTCCTGTCTCGCTGTGCTCCTTAAGCCGCAGGCTTTAAATCTCCTCCCCGGAAAGGAATACAACCTAATTTATCTCCTTGTCTGAAAATAAGAAACCTGATCCTGCATAGCTATCTTCCTTCGCTCCTTTTTGACAATTATTACTGATCTCTAGACATGTATGCTTCAAATCCCGGCCTGTAAAAAATAAGCTCTTTTTATTTGCGCAACCAAATAGTTGCATTTATATTTGCAACTATATAGTTTCATATTAGTTATTCACAGGAACTACCGTCAGTTGCTGTCAGAATGATTATGGCTCACACAACGCAGATACCATGAGAAGAGATGTATTTCAGGCCATAGCCGACCCGACCCGCCGCGCAATCATAGCGCTTATTGCTCTACAGGCCATGACTCCCAATGCCATTGCCGAACATTTTAACACATCCAGGCAGGCTGTTTCCAAGCACCTGCGTATCCTCACCGAATGTGAGCTGATCCAATCCCGCCCTCAGGGCAGGGAAATATATTATCACCTCGAAATAGAAAAAATGAAAGAAATAGACCAGTGGCTGGAACAGTTCAGAAAAATCTGGGAACAGCGCTTCTCGCAGCTGGACGATGTATTATCAACGCTTAAAAACAAACAAAAATGAACAAAGCTATCCTTTTCAACTTTGACGTAGACAAAGAAAACAAAAAAATAAACGTAGAGCGCTCCTTTGATGCACCCATCGACCTGGTCTGGGCTGCCTGGACCGATTCTGAAATACTTGATCAGTGGTGGGCGCCCAAACCCTGGCGGGCAGAAACCAAATCCATGAACTTTTCGGAGGGCGGACGCTGGCACTACTGCATGATCGGTCCCGAAGGGGAAAAGCACTGGAGTCTTTTTGACTATGAAAAGATAAGCCCCCTGCGCTGCTTCTCAGGCCGGGATGCTTTTTGCGATGAGCAGGGTGTCATCAGCAAAGACCAGCCCCGAAGCTCCTGGGAAAATACCTTTGCTGATGAGGACGACACAACAACGGTTCGTATAGAAATCCGTTTCGAAGCGCTGGAGGATCTGGAAGCCATTATCGAAATGGGATTCAAAGAAGGGTTTACCATGGGACTGGAAAATCTGGATCAATATATCAGCAGCCAGTTTTATCTGCGCAAACAAAAGAAACCGCACAACCGGGTCAGGGTGGCGACCTATATCAACTGCCCCGGCAATACAGAGGAAGCGTTCAGCTTCTACCGATCGGTTTTCAGGACAGAGTTTGTAAACGGCATTCAGCGGTTCGGGGATATTCCTGCGACTCCGGACCAGCCGCCCGTCAGCGAGCAGGTCAAAAAAATGATACTGCATATCGAGCTGCCTCTTCCCGGCGGCCATATTCTGATGGGTACCGATGCCCCGAAAGAAATGGGATTTACCGTGGTACAGGGCAACAATATGCATATCAATCTGGAACCGGAATCAAGGGAAGAAACAGAGCGTATATTCCGTGAGCTATCAGAAGGCGGCAATGTCAGCATGCCGCTGCAGGACATGTTCTGGGGAGCCTACTATGGCAGCTTTACGGACAAATTCGGCATCAACTGGATGCTGAATTTTCAGCCGAAATAAAAGCAAGCGCCTTCATACAACAGATATGAAGGCGCGTTATATCATTGTGTTTCAACTATTATAAACATTCATACTAACCGGTTTGGATATAAACGGCCGGTTGCGTATTCTTACGACAGATTCATCATCTTTTTACTAACCTGAATACACGCTACAGCCATGACACCTGCTAATGATATCCGCGTAGAAGCGCAACTGATGATACGACAACCCGCAGACAAAGTCTATCAGGCTTTTGTCGATCCGGCCATTACCACCAATTTCTGGTTTACCAAGGCAAGCGGACCGCTTGAGACAGGCAAAACCACGGTCTGGGAATGGGAAATGTACGGCGTATCCAGCTCTGTGCGTACCAAAGAGCTCGTACCCGGAAAAAAGATAGTCTTTGAGTGGGATGAGCCGGCCACCACGGTGGTATTTACCTTTACCTCGCTGGATGAAAACCGCACCTATGTACAAATTACCAATTACGGGTTTCAGCAGACCGGCGCTGAGCTCATTCAGGCGATTAAGGACAATACAGGTGGCTTTACCACAGTGCTTGACGGACTGAAGGCCTGGCTGGAGCACGGCCTCCGGCTTAATCTGATCGCTGACAAGTTTCCGCCGGATGCTCCGCTATAAGCATAAATATCCCTGCACTACAGGTGTATATTGAGCATAAACCCGCCCAGACGGTTGGTTATAGCGTGTAAATACGTAGCATTTCCGTATATATTTTTATTCAATCCCGCACTCAATAGTAATCCCGCTCTGGTCTCCCCAGCCAGCGAAATACGCGGGCAAAGGCTTACCTCAAGGCCTATGGCCGGCATCAGACCAGTACTGAATATTCTGTCAGTATATTCGGACTTCCTTCCGGCAAAACCACCGTCCTGCTCAACCAGTCGATACGTATAGGCAGCTGCCAGATCAAGCGCTCCGTAGATACGAACACTCTGCCCAAGCTTTATCGCTTTTTCCATACCGACGCGCAGCAATCCTTGCCGGTCATTATAGATATAACTGGGCATATCATACGAGCCGGGAGTCGCGTTACGAATCCTTCTGGCCCGCGTATATTCTGCCGCGATACGGTAATTGACCTTTTCAGCGCATCGCTTCAATACAATTCCGGACAACCCATGCGGAGTAAACCGGTCATTGACATAACCGCCTGATTCGCTGAACAGGATAGGTGCAATCACATAGCGGTAATCTCCGGACTGTGCGCCAGCGGTCAGTGTAAAGCATATAAAAACAGCAACGGCAAAAAAACGATACAATATCATGCTGAAATTAGTTGTAAAACAATGGTAAGTATAGATATCAGCGCAAAAGTAACCATTCCTTGCATAAGAAGACAGGCTTAATTTGCTGGTCGCTGCCTTCGGAAATACCGGAAGACAAAATTCAGCCACCAGGGGTAAAAATGACTTTAATCAGTTTTTAGAAGGGGAAAAGTCATTTTTTGCCAGATCGCCTGTCTATACTTTTGCATCAAACAGTGTACAGATTTAGTAGTTATGACAAACAGCACGCTAACACACAATTTCTCGACTGAGCTGCTCTCCGAGATAGATTTTCTGAAAAAGGAAGTGGATTTTCTGCTGAGCCTGCTCCGAAACGGTTATTCGGCCACGCTCAATATGGACGGAATCAGGCGACTGGACAATATGTGGAAAGGCTTTGAAGAAAATATCCAGCGTATGGAAGCGCTGTCCGGACTGATCAATACCCGGGACAATGATGAGCAGAACAGGGAAAAGAGTCATTTTATGCTTGATGATGAAAGTATAATTTCTGAATTTTACCGTATCAGCGGGGCGCTGCGCTCTGTGAAAGAAAATTTTTATGACTACATGTCCGGAAAATCCGGCCGCCTAAGCTTTTAACTCTGACAAAATACGATAATCCATGAAAATTGCCATATACAGTACACGCGGATACGAACGCCCTTATCTCGAAAAATCCAATAACGGTGAGCTCGACCTGCTGTTTCTGGAAGAAGCGCTTTCAACGGATACCATCAGTCTGTCAGAAGGCTGTGAGGCAGTTTCCATATTTACCAATGATGACGGATCTGCTCCCATCCTGGAGAAATTGTCGGAGCTCGGCGTAAAATATATCGCCATACGCGCAGCGGGCTATGACCAGACAGATATCAGCAAAGCCAATGAGCTGGGCATACGCGTAGGCAATGTACCGGAATATTCTCCCTACTCGATCGCCGAGCATACCATCGCCATGATACAGGCGCTCAACCGAAAGATCGTACTGGCTGACAAAAAGGTAAAAGCCTACAACTTCAGCCTCAATGACCTCATCGGGTATGATCTTAACGGAAAAACCGTCGGTATCGCAGGACTCGGTAAGATCGGAGGCATTGTAGCCAGAATTCTCAACGCCTTTGGCTGCCGGCTGCTGGGTTACGACATTGAGCCCAATCAGGAGTATATAGAAAAATACGGGGTCAGCTACGTTAGCTTTGATGAGCTGTGCGAGCAGTCTGATATTATTTCTCTGCATGCGCCGCTCAATGAGCATACCAAATACATGGTCGACAAAAATCGTATAGCCCGCATGAAAAGGGGGGTAATGATTATCAATACCGGTCGCGGCGGACTGATCAACACACAGGATGCCATAGACGGGCTCAAATCGGGACAGATCGGATACCTGGGGCTGGATGTTTACGAAAAAGAAAAAGGGCTTTTCTTTTATGATCACTCGGACAGCATTCCTCAGGATGATGTATTTGCCCGCCTGCTCAGCTTCAAAAATGTGCTGATCACGGGTCATCAGGCTTTCCTTACTTCCAACGCGCTCGAAAATATTGCCGATACGACGATCTGTCATCTCAGCAGCTGGAGTAAAGGACAAAAATCCAAACACGAACTTACTGATTTCTAAACAGCATGATAAAATATAAAGGGCACACCACAAATCTGTTGTCAGACCTGTCACTTGAACTCGGACATGCCGTTGATTTGAAGCAGTCGGAAAATGTCCTGGGAAATTTCTTCCACTATGTGCTGAAAGAAACTTCCATAGAAAAAAACATCGAGCTGCTTTCTCTTTTGCCGGTTTTTATCAAACCTTTTTGCCAGAAGCGGCCGGACCAGCCAGCCACGCTGACAAAAACGGAAAGCAAAGTCACACAGGCTGTGATCCGGGTCCTCAATAAATATATTCCACCGGAAAAGCTCCAGTCCGTCTATGCCTGCTTTCCCTCTTCGATATGGGAATCGCCGGCGCAGCCTGCAAAAAGTTTTTGCCTCGCTGCCTGATTATCCTGTATATTGCATATCAACCTATTACTTGACGCGATTTGTCTGAACTAAAAAATAATGTACCGGGCCACAATCCGCTCGAAAACGAGTCCCGCCTCAGAGCGATCATTGATACAGCCATAGACGGAATCATTACGATTGACCAGCGTGGTATCATAGAGACCCTCAACCCGGCTGCAGCCCGCATATTTGAATACAGCCCGGCCGAAATTATCGGCAAAAACATTAAGGTGCTGATGCCGGAGCCTGACAAAAGCCGCCACGATGACTATATACGCAATTATCAGCGCTCCGGTGTGCGCCGTATTATCGGTATAGGCCGCGAAGTGCTCGGACAGAAAAAAAGCGGTATTATTTTTCCTTTTCTGCTCAGTGTAAGTGAAGTCATTTTACATGACCGGGTGATTTATACCGGCATTATTCATGATATTTCCCAGCTCAAAGAGGCAGAAAACGCGTTTCGTCAGCTCAATGCCGAGCTGGAGGAACGTGTGCAACAGCGTACTGCCGAGCTTTTTGATGCCATCAAAAAGCTCAGGGAGACCAATGCCCGGCAAAAGCAGGCCGAAGCGGAAGTACGAAAAGCGCTGGAAAAGGAAAAAGAGCTCAACGAGCTGAAATCCCGTTTTGTGACCCTGGCATCACACGAGTTCCGGACGCCGCTGAGCACCATACTATCCTCTGTGTCCCTGATATCCAAGTACAATCAGCTGGGTGATACGGAAAAAAGCGATAAGCATATACAACGGATCAAATCGGCCGTTACTAACCTGACCGGAATACTCAATGATTTTCTGTCCCTGAGCAAGCTCGAAGAAGGTATTGTCGGTAACAATCCGGCCGAATTCAGTGTACCCGATCTGGCCAATGAAATCATTGAAGAGCTGCACCCGATGCTAAAACCATCACAGCAGATGAGCTTTCGTCACGCGGGCCATCCCATCGTGCTGCTTGACCGCAATATTATCAAGAATATCCTTCTCAATCTGCTCTCCAACTCGATCAAGTATTCGGAAAAAGGCATGATCGAACTCTATGCGGAAGTCAACCGGACCAATGTAATACTCAGTGTATCGGACCAGGGAATCGGCATACCGGATAAGGATAAGGCTTTTCTTTTTACCCGCTTTTTCAGAGCCCATAATGCCGGTAATGTGCAGGGAACCGGACTTGGTCTCAATATCGTAAAACGCTATGTGGAACTGCTCAACGGCTATATAAGCATGGAAAGCCGGCAAGGCGTTGGCACTACGTTCAGCATAGAATTACCTCAAACCATTTGTCCATGAAAAAGACTATACTGCTTATCGAAGACAATCAGGAAGTACGGGAAAACACTGCCGAGATACTGGAATTGTCAGATTACCATGTAATCACGGCAGAAAACGGTAAACTCGGTGTGGAGCTGGCCCGCAAAGAGCTTCCTGACCTGATCATCTGTGATGTGATGATGCCTGAGCTGGACGGATTTGGCGTATTGCATGTATTGTCCAAAAATGTGACGACTGCGTCTATTCCTTTTATTTTTCTGACTGCTAAAGCCGAACGGGAAGATATGCGTAAAGGCATGAACCTTGGCGCCGATGACTATCTGACCAAGCCCTTTGACGATGTGCAGCTCCTGGACGCTATTGAAATACGCCTGAAAAAAAATGAGAAGCGGAAAAGTACGGGGGGAAGCGAGTCTCAGGGGCTCAAAGAGCTGGACCAGCTGCTGACTGTGGAAAAACGCATTAGTCATATAGCAAAAAAACAGATTATATACAGCCAGGGCAGCTATCCCAACTTTCTGTACTATGTCCGCAGCGGCAGGATCAAGACTGCCCGTGCTGATAAATTAGGCAATGAGTTTATTACCGGTCTTTTCAAAGAAGGAGATTTTGTCGGTTATATCGAGCTGATTGAGAATATTCCATACAATGAAAGTGCAGTAGCGCTCGAAGAAGCTTCGGTATGCGCTATTCCGGCCGATGATTTTTTTGCCCTGCTGCATTCCAACCGGGATGTGGCCGGCAAGTTTATACGCCTGCTCTCCGGTGATGTGGTCGAAAAAGAAGAGCGGTTGCTCAAGCTGGCGTATTGCTCCGTACGCAAGCGGGTAGCCGAAGCGCTGATTCTCCTGCAGCAAAAGTACCGTCAGGATACGGATGAAAACTTTACCATAGCAATTTCCCGTGATGACCTGTCCGGTATTGTGGGCGCATCCAAAGAAACAGTGATCCGTACATTAACAGATTTTAAGGAAGAGGGGCTGATTGCCATAGCCGGAAGCAGGATTACCCTGCTGAATGAAGAGCGGCTGAAAAGTCTGAAACACTAACAAAGCCATCCGCGGATGGTTCAAATAGCAAAGAACCGCAGAATCTGACCACGGTTCCTGAATCTGGCTTAATTTGTTTGCTTTTACCGGATACTTACTTTTTTCGAAAACATTTTCCTGTCCTGATATATGGTGAGCGTATAGATACCAGGCGACAGGGTTCCGGTGGCAATGATACTTTTTCCTCCATTCAGATTTCCTCTGATAATCACTGTACCCAGATTATTGCTCAGCGTAAATCCCGCGGGTTGCTCTCCGGGCAGTTCCACCGTAAACTCTGAGGTCGCCGGTTGCGGATATATAGTAACTGGCGACAGACTTTTAGAGGAGCTTTCCATAGCGGTAATCACACAATTTACTCCGGAATATGGATTTTCACATACCTCCTGCCAGGCTACTGCCTGTAGTTTTTCAGCCAGCGCAAGAGGAACGGCTAATTTCAGATCGTCATAATCGTCGTATATTTCGTTGGTAAGACCTTCCGGACTTTCCCCGTAGATTGTAGCATACATGACACAGGCTACAAAATAGTTGCCGGTCAGTGTCAGGTGTATATCATCGGAAAACAGATCCCGGAATGAAGTAATGCCGGGGACATTATCCTGATCAATTTCCTGACTCAGGCGATAAAAAGCCTGACCTGCCGGAACCATATAAACATCGCTGTAATTCTGAAGTATACGGACACTATCCACGATTTTAGCCCACTTGGCAAAATCATTGACCAGACGCGGTTGCCAGAGCAAAGAAGCATCTGCATCATAAGGACAACCCTCTCCAATACCTGTATTGATACAATGCCAGGTTTCGTATATGTAGTAGCGTATATCCGGGCGATAGGTACGGGCATAGGTCAGAAAGTCATTGGCTTTGGCATACGTTTCACTCCAGGCTGTATGATTGAGCAGAGGTACCGCCTCGGTCACAATCATATGGCTGTAGTTGCCGGTCGGCAGCGCTGTCGTGTAGGGAGTACCCTGTGCTGACCCCGGATTTTCATAGTTCCATCGCAGAGGGGAGCCGATAATAATCTGGGCGGCATAATCGCTGCCTTTTCCGGCAGACTCCGCCAGCTGGTGCATCATCGCCGGCATATCAAAATTGACCAGGCTGTGCCCCACAAAATAACAGGAAGCATTCTCCACACTCTGTGCTCTCAGCATCATTGAAGTCAGTAAAAAGTTCAGGATAAAAAAAGATCTGATCATAAGCGGATAAAAATATGGTTAACACGGATAAATACTCCGGCAATACTACCAGGTAACCAGTCAGGTATATTTATAATACATGTTTAAACAATTGTAATATAGACGATCACATAAAAACCAATAAACGGTCAGTCACCAAACCAAATCATTAAGGCAGCGGAATTATTTTACTATCCTGTTCCACAGCACTGATTTTTATCGCGTAGTAAAAAAATGTAACTTATACCATAATTTCTCAACGTCTCCGCAATATGAACTGGAAAAATCAGCTTACAAAACTATTCAATACAGAATATCCTCTTATTCAAGCCCCCATGCTGGGTGTATCCACTCCGGAAATGGTGGCGGCAGCGGCAAAGGTCAATGTACTGGGTGCGTTGCCGCTGGGTGATCTGCCAGCCGGTAAATGCACGGAGCTCATCCGCTCTACCAGAAAACTGACGGATAAGCCTTTTGCCGTAAATATCTTTGTCAACGAAATACCGGAGATCTCCGACTCCCTGAAAAAACACTACTCGGATACGAAGCAATATATTGAGCAGCTTGCCAGGCGGCATGATCTGGATGTGACACTGCCGGCTATTGAGGAAATCAGGCTAACCAGTTATCACGATCAGATAGAAGCCATCCTGTCCGAGGGCTGCAGGATTGTGAGCTTTACATTCGGCAATCCGGATGCGGAGAGCATCCGCAAGCTAAAACAGCATGATACGATCCTGATCGGAACATGTACTTCTGTTGAAGAAGCAATAGCGCTGGAAAAATCGGGAGCAGATGCTTTGTGCGTACAAGGCATAGAGGCCGGCGGTCACAGAGGAAGTTTCCTGGGAAGCGCCGTTCCACAAATCAGCGGGATATCTCTGCTTGCACAGGTATACGATACAGTATCTCTCCCGCTCATATACGCCGGCGGGCTATACAATGGAAGAACAATACGGGCGGCCAGCGCATTGGGTGCGCAAGGATTTCAGATCGGCAGTCTTCTCCTTGGCTCCAGAGAAAGCATGCTGCAGGAATTTGAAAAGCAGCGGCTCCGGAATATAGACGAAAAAGATATTGTTCTGACCCGAAGCTTCACGGGAAGGTATGCGAGGGGAATAAAAAACGAGTTTATTAACAACCTGGAAAACAGCTCTTACATACTTCCTTACCCCTATCAGAACAAGCTGACTGCCGAGCTGCGTAGAATGGCCAAAAGCATTCAGAATACTGACTTTATGAGTCTCTGGCTGGGACAATCCATAAACGGGTTCAGCGGACTTTCAACAAGCGATATTCTGCGGCAATTGATCGAGGAGACGGAGAAAACAAAATAAGAGATGCTATTTCTGATCATATCGAGGAAGTCCTCGATATGATCAGAAAATAAAACACTGATAATCAGAATAAAACAACATATTCAAAAAAGCCAATACAGAAAAAGCCATTCATTAAAAATACAAGTAATTGACATATAGATAAATAACATTTTTTCTTCATGTAAAAGATATAAAAACTGTAAATAATTACTCCGGATCACATATTCAATATTCTGTTTATCAAATAAATCTGTCAGATCTCCTGCAGGCGCGTCTGAACAGCAAAACAGGTCTGGCCCAAAGCCACGACTTCTTTGGCCGGGTCTGCATTCTGAACGATGAGATAATAAACATACTATATTAAAAACATTATTAAAACCACCTGATCCAGGGTCTGCTCACCAAAGGAGAAAATGCCCATGGCACAGATGTCAGAACAAGCAAAAGACCGACGATATACCAGAGTGTCATGGTTTTGTATTTTCCATTATCGGTCGGTTTACGCCTGGCCTTTGCCGACCCGATCGTAATCACCACAATAGCGACAAACATCATCAGGCTATGTTCCATACCGAAAAAACGCAGAGTGCGCTCATGTACAGCCTCCCTGAAGTGATGCAGAAAATAGTCTGTAAGCGGACTGATAAAATAAAGCCACAGTCCCAGCATCAGCTGAATATGTGCAATGGTGGCCGTCCAGTGCCTGACTGAATTGTCAAAAGCGGAAAAAGCACTTCCGGAGCGCCAGCCACGAAAGCCACGATAAACCGCGAAAAGCAGGCTGACCAATACCAGCCAGCGGACGACGGAATGCAATGTCAATACTATCGGATACATATCGGTTAACAGATCTGATCTTGGCTCTCAGCAATAAAGGTAAATAAAAACATACCGATTAGTATGTTTTTGTTGCAAAAAGTTATCGCAGCGTATTCAGGTAGTTTTTAAGCTCTTTGAGATAAGACAGATATACAGACTTGCTGTTTTCAAGCTTTCCGATATTTCTGATACCCCAATAGCCGGATAAGACAAACCGGGTAACCTGCATCGCATCCACTTCCTTTCGGATCAATCCTCTGTCTTTTCCTTCCTCAATGATGCTACTCATTGCTTCTGTCCACTGCCGGGCCAGTTCATCGAGTACTTTACTGAAACCGGCATGCCAGGGGGCCATTTCCTGTGTAAAATTGGCTACCGGGCAACCATATTCCATTTTAAGAAAATCATCCTCCAGCAGTAATCTGCGCATGA
The DNA here is from genome assembly GCA_023458555.1 of Bacteroidota bacterium. Taxonomy (GTDB): domain Bacteria; phylum Bacteroidota; class Bacteroidia; order Cytophagales; family Cytophagaceae; genus SpSt-227. The sequence goes on from JAEWYS010000014.1 coordinate 18,519, forward strand.
GAAGGTAGATGGACTCCAGCGGATCTCCGCTATGATGCACAGAATCAATAAAGCTGACCGGTTTCAGTATTTCACTGATAACAGCCAGCCCCATTTCCTCCTTGTTTCTGAAATGATAATAAAACGCCCCCTTGGTCACCTTTGTCGTAGCAAGAATATCATCAATACTGGTGGCCTGGTAGCCTTTGACATAGATCAGCTCAAAAGCCTTTTGCAGTATCATGTGCCGTGTAGCCTCCGACTTTTTCATGGTGCGAATAATATGTTATTCGGTGTATTTCAGATCAAAATTAATCTCATGTGAGGTAAAAGTCAGATAGCTCGTTGTATTGATTTTTATCAAACCCGTTCTCCCGTTGGACGACCTGAACATATATATTACGGGCATAAAAGCAGATCGCGGAAGGTGTACGACCTCGGAATACCTTGCCAAAGGCTCGTCTGTAAATTCGTAAATCGTATTAAAATCTCCTTCGGTGACTTCTTTAAACTCTGTCCTGACATTACCGTCATTTTGCAGGGTAGAACGTTTACTTCTCGCGTCGGGTGAAATCAAAACACACTGATCAAAACTAGAGGGAAAATCGCCCTGAACCGCCCCAAAGGACAGTTCCGCTCCGGACACTGCATTATCTCCGGAAGCGATGTTATAAAACCCTTTGGTCATATTATCTGCGGGGAGGCTTATATTTCTCCTGACTTTAGTGAAACCTTTATCAGCCGGGGCATCAAAAGTCTCTCCTGAATTATAATACTTAACCGTCATTTCTAACACTTTCGGATCAGCGCTCATATCCAGATTATTGACTCTTATGATTCCTTTGAGACCATTGCCGGATACAAAATAGATAATGCTTCCTAAATTCACTGATACGATCGAATTGGACACGTTCTGCTCAATATAAAGGCTCCTGATTGATTTACTATTATTCAAACCATCTACATCAATATAGGAGCTGGTTTCCGCAAAGTAAGTATACACCTGACTTCTGTTTGTTCCACCGATAAGATTTCGCGCAGCTGACGAGATAAGCACAGGCTCCTCTCCTTTTTCAGTCCGGATCACGGCAAAAGTAAACTCATCATTTGACAGGGAGGCAACAGAAAGCAGGCTGGTGGTATCCGAATTAAGCGCGAATCCTTTTTCTGCCAGCGACTCATACACTGTCTTGTCCTTACATTCGCATTTGGCATCTGTAACTATCGTATAGATATTAGTGCCTGGATTCTGATGACTGTTCCGTCTAAGAATCCATTCACAGTCACGGTCTTTCTGACACGCGTTTTGTGTCTCATGATAACAGGTACATTCTTTATTCTTATTGCAAGCGCCTGCAAACAGTATCAACATCAAACAAACCCAAAAATAGTGTAATCTCATCGAATCGCGTTTTTCCCAAAAGTATCAAAAACCGGGTCAATATAAAACTCCGCAGGATTTGTTTACACATCTTCACACCTTTTCATTGCCCTAGCAACCTTCTTCATTTTCTTTTTTTCGAAACTCCACAATACTACGTATCAGCTCTGCGGGGAGCGGTTTGTCATTGGGCAGCTGAATCGCAGATCTGCTGACCTTGTATTGCTTCAGTTCCTTTTCGAAAGTTTTCAGCAAAGCATCGCTCCAGGGACTGGAAAGTGAAATATGTTTTGCATAAGCCGAATAATAAATCAGATAGCCCTTGTATTTGAAACAGGGTATCTGATAACTGATTGTTTCTTCCGCTTCAGGTACCACGCTATGCACCACATTTCTGATTTCCTGCATTCGTTCTGCCACATCAGCAGAGAAGGCCGCATGATACTGGTCTATTGTCTTATAATCGGTTTTTGCCATAGCTTTGAATTTTGCCGTTGTATATATAGGAAAGAGCCAGAATGCCCAGTATGAGCAACGGGAAAAACGAAACTCCCACCCAACCATCTATCGCGACATGACTTATGACGGCAAAAATCAGGTTGTACGTGAGCCCGGCATACGCCCATTCTTTTATTCTGGCCGGAATCTGAGGGATGATTAAGGCTGCTGCCCCTAAAAATTTGAAAATGACTAAGGCAACCGCGAAGTAATCGGGATAACCCAATGGCTGTGTGCCGACAGTCGTATATTGCGGAGCAAAAATAAGGGTGCTCATGGGCATAAGTCCTTCAAACAGAAAAATGATAGTAGTGGTAATCCAGAAAATTATCTTGTTCGTCTTCATGGTGATTATTATTGTTTGTTTTTCAAAGCCGGAAAAGAACTGCTGCTAAAGCGCCTTTCTGTTCTGCCCTTTTTACTTTATCTGAACTGTTCTGGTTTCAGCTTCTGAGCAGCAAGTTCAACAATTTCGCTGATTCTTCTCTGTCTGGTCTCTGCTTTTTTGGCAAGCACCAGCCATTGCAGGATAGCTTTTCGGTCTGACCTGCTCAGGCTCAGAAAAAAGTCCGTCGTCCCTTTTGCGGCATTAAAAGCCTCTTCCAGATCCTCAGGCACTTTCAGGTCCTCCACATCATCCAGAATCGTCCAGGATCCGTTCTTTTTCGCCTTTTCTACGCTTTCCAGACCTGCTTCGGTCATCAGCCCTTCATCCATAAGCCGTCTGATTTTATCTTTATTGATTCTGGACCAGACACTGGCTGGTTTCCGCCTGCTGAAAAGCTGCATAAACCTCTCCTCGTCCATTGTCTTTTTGGTACTGTCAATCCAGCCAAAGCACAACGCTTCTTCTACTGCTTCCTGATACGCTACAGTAGGCTTGTCAGATTTCTTCCTGTAGTAAATAAGCCAGACTGACTGCTCTGACCGGTGATTGTCTGCCAGCCATTGCCGCCACTCCTGCCGGGACGCGGGGCAATAGGTTTTCAACTCTTTATCGTGCATTGTATCTGTTTCAATTATGGCTGAATAATATATTCAACAGACTTCCTGTTATCAGATTTCATTCTTCCTGCTTCAAAAACTTCCAGTCCGGTTCTTTAACAGATCCGACATTCCGGAGTGTATTAAACAGAGTGGCAAGCATGCGTATTTTGTTGAGCACCGCTTGCCGGTTTGTTTCCCGATCTGCTATATAGCTGTCCAGTATGAGCAGCTCACGGCTGATACTACTTTCAGTCGTATTATCGTTTTGTGTATTCATCTTCAGACCGGTCATCCAGTCATACAACCTGAGTCTGTAGGCCGTCAGGGAATCCTCTCCGTTCGGGCCGCCATAAACCTGGTCAGCATCATGATTGTCCTGGCCGTCATCTTCCCAAAAGCAAAACGTGCAAATTCCCCAGCCACATCTCGTATCAAGTGTCAGATAGCCACACGAAGGGCAGGAATTGGGAAGCGGACTATTACCTTTATCATTACTACCTTCGATAGCCGGGAAGCAGATCTGGAAATACTCCCGTCGTTGCAGAATATCGGATATTTTCTGGTTATCAGTCATCGTATGTATTGCGCAATTGTAAAGTTAAAAAAGCAGCGTAAGCAAACAACACTTTTTGGCACGTCAATCTATGAACTTCTGCATAAACCAGATCTTATCTTAAGTCAAGGCACAACATCCTGAATCCAAGTATCTTTGTTGCCACGAACAATTATTACAGACATTTATGAAACAGACATTGTACCTGAGAACATTACTGATTGTAGCAGGAATTACAGGCATTTCCGTCGGAACCGGACAGTTGTTCTTTCCGGTCGCATTTGAAGCCTCAGCCGGCATTGATTTAGGCAATGACAATAATCTGCTAAGCGAAATCCGGGCGGCCGGTGGCACGCTGCTTACCGCAGGCCTGATCATTTTGTGTGGTGCATTCAGAGTACAGCTGGCCAGATTCGCTCTGCTGCTTACCATGGTATTTTTCCTTTCCTACGGCTTTTCCAGAATATACGGCATGTTTGCCGATGGCATGCCCGGCCAGTCCTTCATTATTGTAACCATAGCAGAAATGGCTATAGGTCTTGGCGCTGCGACATTATTTTACTACAAGAAAAGGAAGTTGTTGCACGCCAGCTAGCCTTTTGCACCGGCTTGTACTCTTTTTCTGATCCGGCTAAGCGACTCGGGAGTTACTCCCAGATAGCTGGCAATGTACAGAAGTGGCACTCTGTTGAACAGATCAGGGCGGGTATCGGACAGTACACTGTACCTCTGCTCTGCATTAAGGCTATTTAAAAGAGTGATGTACTCCTCTGCTTTCCGGTAATCATCCATCATAATCGTATGAGTCAGATATTCCAGAGCCGGATAGACAGCATGCATTTTCTGTTCGGCTTCTCTTGTTCCGCTGATCAGTGTACAGTCTTCCAGACACTGAACCGAATACTCCGAAGGTTCTGAATGAAGATAACTGGAATACAGCACAACAGGATCTCCCTCTACATAAAATCTCCGGGTCTTTTCATCACTCTCTTTTGTCTGATATTGCCGGAGACAACCGTGTACAACGAAATAACATTTTTTAGCTACTTTGCCTTCCTGAATGATCAGTTCGCCCTTACTGACTTGCTCAACGCGGGTATTTTGTATGATCAGCTCTATCTCCTGAGGGCTGAAGCGGTTGAAACCGCTCAAAAACTTTCTGGCTAAATCGCTCATAATAAAGAGGTATAATTCTTTTCAGGTTGTGTTTCTCCATCGATCAGAAAAAATGTCCTGATCTTTAATGTATATTTTCCTGCCATTATTCAAATTTTATTGCCGGAAGCCCCCAGAGAGCTCTGCTTCAGCCATGTTATTTACCTGTCAGATAATGAGCCAGCTTCTCAAGTGACTGTTCTGTACCGGATTCATTGTCTTTCGGGTCAATGCCGGGAGGAATCTTTTCGAAAACCATCGTTACTTTAGTAACATATTTTTCTACTTCTTCCAATGATACGTTCATAATCATCTCACCCGCAAATTCTTCCTGATCAGACTGGAAATAAACCGACTGAATAATTTTTTCGTATGGTTGCAACAGGACAAATTTTACAGAGAAGCGGTCTTCATTAGCTGTAGTCTTGCCTTTAGCATGCGAGTCCTTATAAAAAAGAGACATCGTATAACCGCCATTTACGCCCGGATCATACCGGTGAATTTTGCCAGTCATACCATGGGGAGCCAGCCAAAACTCGAGAGCCTCCCTGTCGATAAAAGCATGATATACCTTTTCTCTGGCGGCCGGAATAATTTTTGAATTGATACTGGTTCCTGTCATGTGTTTTTTATCCAACTGTAAATGAATGGTTGTTTAGTCCAACTGAAATCTGATTGGTAAAACGCATCTGATCTTTACAGCTTCACCGTCATACATATGAGGAATCCATCTGGACATGCTCTTTATCAGCCTCAAGGCTTCTTTATCCAATATCTTATGAGACCCTTTGGTTATTCTCACATCCGTTATTTCACCATCTCTGCCTACAACAAAAGCTACATACACCACCCCTTCTATTCTTTTTTTCTGAGCAGATGCGGGATACTTTAGTTCTTTCATCAGATAGCGCTTCATCGACTCAGTGCCACCGGGAAAACGGGGTGCTACCCAATAATCATAATGTTCCACCTCGCTCCCAAGTGAATCCATGCATTTTCCTTCGATCAGCTTTCCTGTTTCATAGGTATCAGAACGTTTCAGATGACCATTTTCCCAGTATGTCAGAAGCCGACTATGTATTTGTCCTTTTCTATAATTAATATCCCTGCGGATCTGTCCGTTTTCATACCAGTGTTGCGATTTACCCTCTTTCACACCTTTGGAATAATCGGAGTAGCTGGTTTCAGACATTATCTGGCCTGATACAAAATACTCCTTCTCCAATACCTGACTGGTATCAATCAGGTCCCGATAAATAATTTTGTAATATCGGGCGTACTCTATACTCTTTACCTTATTCCGGTCTATGTCAAAATAGGTTGTATCCTGCCCGGATACCATCAGGACAGGGGAAAAAAGTATAGCAATAAGCAATCTTATCATCATAATTATTTGGCAATAAACTACCACAGATTACCGGGAATGTATTATACTTCTCTCAAACGGCTTCATCATCATTCATTTCAGACCTTACCATATCCGAAAGTTTTTTGGGGGCTACCTGGCAATAAGCGGTTGTCAGGGCGTCACGAAACAAATCCGGATGCACGCGCCGCAATTCGACCAGTGTCCAGCCCTGTTTACCCCACTTGTTGCGTACAGGGTAAATAATCGTCTTGTCCGCCGGGGAAAAAACATCCTGATCCGTTTCTGACAGCTTCAGACAGGCGAGATCGTTTTTTGCATCATAGGTCGCAAAGATTTTTTTCCGGACTCTGAATGACGTCTTTTCAAAATGAGGTTCTTCCGTTGCTTCCGGAAATGACAATGCCAATGTCCGGAATATATCAATTGTTATCATCGTTTATTGCTGTTTTCAGGCAATTATCTTCCATGACCAAGTTACAAAAAAAGCCAATGCGGACAGCATTTGGCGATTACCAAGCGAAAAGCTTTTAATGCGGTATTTCTTCTACCAGAATTTTATGCCCCGCGACATCGTAGTAGGTACAGGTCATTTTTTCCATGCACACCACCCATTTTTCGACACCTGATTTTGCGGCATCACGGCAAAAAGCAGCGTAGTCCGTTTTACCTTTCTGATGTGCCAGCAGATCCTTTTTAAACCGCTCCTCTTCAGATGTTTTCGCGATTTCCAGCCACTCATACCTGGACGGAGTAGTCAGTTTATAATCATTGGCTCCGTAATATTCCGCGTGTCCGTCTTTGACAAAAGTTTCATAACTGGTAACACCCAGTTTCTTAAGATCCTGAATGTATGCCGGAAAATCTGCCCCTGATCTGACGTTACTGTGTGCTGCGTTGATTTGTTCTGATGTAAACATGGTTTCCTGATTTTTTACTGCTTCACTGTTTTGTTGAATTACCTGTACTCATAAAAAACGGCGTGAATAAACCCGATACGGGAAGCTGACCGCTCACTGCTTTTGCATTAAAAAGTACCATGCAAAAATGCATCAGCCAGTCCGACCGCCATTGTAAAAAATCGTTTTTCTAACGAATTCGTTTAAAATTTTCCGGAGTATCTCCGGTATATTGCCTGAAATCTTTGATGAAATGAGCCTGATCAAAAAAATTGTTTTCATAGCAGATCTCGGTCAGCGTTCCGGCCTTGTTCAGGCTGTCAAGCACCCTATTGAAGCGAATAATGGACGCAAACTTTTTCGGAGTGGCTCCGACTACTTTTCTGAAACGTTTTTCAAACGGACTCTGACTTATACATAGCTGACCAGCCAGTTCTTTTATCCTGACAGATCCTTTACTCTGATACATCCGTCTTACGGATTCCACAATCAGTTTGTCAGCCTGCACAGCTCTCAGGTGCGCCAGCAGAAACTGCTCAACAATTTTTATACGCTGTGCATCTGCTGCTGCCAACGCTAATTTTTCGCTTGTTTCACGTACCTTATTTTTGTCAAAAATATCGTCGAGAGAAAGGCTCAAGCTGAACAGTTCATTGGCCGGACCGGAAGAAAAGTGCGAGAATCCGGTTTCTGTAAAATAAACCAGTATGGTACCGATATTGGCCGAATTTCTGAAAATCCTGCATCTGTCAGCAATACCTGTAATGCCCGCCGGAGCCAGCTGTTCTTCTGCGTTATCCCTGATAGTCGCGAGCCTGCCCCGGTACTGAAATCCTATCACAAGTCCGGCAGACGGAAAAACCTTATATTCATTTTGCTCAACATTTTCCGATACCACATACTGTCTTATATAGGGTTTTAATCTTTCGGTGGGAAAATGTCTGTCAAATTTCATTCGTTTCTCAGTCTGTCCGTATAGCCCGATAGCATTCCTGTTATCTATTTATTGCATACTATATTCCTGCGCCTCCAAGTATATCAAGCTCCTGTCCCTTCTGAGGCGGTCCGGATATGATGGGCATAGCTTTCATAATCAGCTCCCTCACCCCTTCTGCTTTCAGCGAATTGTCGTGATCCTCTTTGCTCTCCCAGATTTCGGTTACAAAGACAGCATCCGGATCATTCTGATCCCGGCCGATCACATAAAGTTTACATCCTTTTGCGGTCGCAACCAGTCTGGAAGCCTCCAGCAGAATAGTTGCAAGCTCTTCCGATTGACCTGCTTTAGCGGTCAGTTTTCCATGAAGTAAGTACATATATATTGTTATTTTTTCGTCATATCCGTTTAGCGTCCGTACCCGCGATTGCCCGATTCAAGACGCGCCTCCTGATAGCTACACAATGTAAAGCCGGGACATGCTTCCATGATTAAACCCTGTCAGGAATTCCGAAGTTTATGATACGTGACGTATGAGCCAGCCAATATGGCCAGTATCACAAGGGGAAAGACAGACTGTACGCCAAACCCATCCACTACGGTATGCGAAACAGCCGCACTGATGAATATAAACGTAAAGCCGGCATAGGCCCATTCTTTTATATTGCCTTTAAACGCAGGAACAATAAGCACGATCGCTCCACACACTTTAAAAACAGCAATCAGTACGCGAAAATAATCAGGATAACCCAAGTGCCGTATCCCCTCAACGGCGAGCTCTGTATGGGAAGTCAGCGCAGGCATCACTCCTTCAAAAAGAACGATTAAGATGGTAAGCGTCCAGTAAGTAATTTTGGTCAATTTCATTATTCAGTTGTTTTCAGCGTATGCTTTAATTATTCTCCCGACAAAATTAACGGATTACGTTGTAATCTCAGCCGGCAAAGCAGCGATAAATTATATCAGTGAAGATTTTTTCCGCAAAACATGCCCTTTCATTCGGGTCCATCAGGCTTCTTGTCCGATACCAAAAAAAATCAGCATAAACATTATCATCCACAATAGATTACACACTGTCCGGACTGCCATTTTGGACATAGCCACATTATCATATCGCCCCCAATTTCTCCATGGCATTTTTCTCTTTTGCCGACAGCTCTTTCAGTAGCCCTGAAGCCTGTTCTATACAGCGTATATCTCCGGTCTCGCTGACTTTTACCAACAAACCGGAAAGCTCCGTCCACAAAGCCGCTATCTCTGTTTACAGTCTTTATTTCCTCAGAATCTTTTCCATTGACTTCCCTTTTGCCAGCTCATCCACCAGCTTATCCAGATAGCGGATTTTCTGAATGAGCTGATCTTCGATTTCCTCTACACGATATCCGCAAATGACACCGGTAATTTTTGAAACGTTGGGATTCATCTGTGGAGCTTCTGCAAAAAAGATCTCAAAACTGGTATTCCTGTCAATTTGCTCCTGCAATGTCTGCATATCATATCCGGTCAGCCAGAAAATAATGCTGTCCACCTCTTCTTTTGAGCGTCCTTTTCTCTCCGCTTTTTGTATATACAAAGGGTATACACTCGCAAACGTCATTTTATATATTCTTGCTTTATCCATATAGTCCGAAGGCTTTATATCAATTCACAATTAAATGATATTTCTAAATATTTAACAGATTATCTGTAAATAACTTGCAAGCACGTGCTTTATTTTGCATAGCTTACAAAATCTATATACAAATAGTCATGCACACTTGGGTCAACTGCATATAATTCACCGCTTGTTTTATCTTCAATCAGCACGAAGTCATGGTTATTAAAAAAAGAGGAGCTGAAATATGTATGGATATTGTGGCCAAGTAAAAAGAGCTGTCCGACATATGGAGTTGCTGTCCAGGTATCTGAAAGATGTTGTTGTGTCAAGAGATAGTTGCATGTTGCTGCAAAAAATGATGAATAACCGACACAATGGGCTTTTTTTGATTGTATCAGCTGATTGGGGTCGCTGTCGTTTTTATCTGCTGTAAAAACCAGCTGATCCGAAGTTATGGATAAGCTGATTTTTATTATGCCTTTCACATCCAGATCTTTTTCGCCGATACTTCTTTTCTCAATATACTCAATAAGCTTTTTGTCACTGACCGTATAGCTTTGTCTTGGTCCGATCGCTTTATAAGTAACCAGGTTTCTGTACATCCATCCGCGCAACAGAAATCCGGCCATAATGAGAATCAGCATTATTAAAACAGTCTGTCTGATAAATTTCATGGCTGGCACGTTCTCCCGAAATTTAATACATTCAGAGAAAAAAATCCGAAGTTATTTCCTCTGTTCCAAAAAGTTTCTTTGGAGTCTGCCCTGTCAGCTCTTTTATTTCGTTGATAAAATGTGACTGGTCATAATATCCGGCCATATAAGCCAGCTCTGTCAGACTGGTTCCGGAAGTTTGCTTTATATGAATGGCGTTCTGGAAACGTATGATTTTCAGAAACTGTTTTGGTGAAATTCCGATGTGTGATACAAACGTACGTTCAAACTGTTTTCTGCTCAGACAGGAGTCAGACGCCAGAACATCGATCGGGACTGCACCTTTGGCTGACCTGATCTGTGCAACGGCATGCTTCATCCGCTCGTGCCCCACAGACATTGGCTGATTAGCCAGCAATTGCAAAAAGCAGTTCTCGACGATACGGACACGGGCTTTAAAATCCTCTGCTTCCGTCAGCTGCTCTTCCAGATGCCGCCATACGGAAGTGCCGATATTTTCTAAAAACACGGTCTGGTTTTGCAGCTCAATCAAAGGAATTTTCAGAAAATGGCTTAAGCCATCCGGCTGAAAAGTAACGGAAAACATGGAGAGTCTGTCTGTAACGATCAGGTCATAATAATCGTTTTGCTGCCCGTTGAGCAGGGAATTTCCTTCAAGAACCCTTTTGTCAGACACAGGTCTGCTGCCAAAGTAAAATACAAGCTCCGGAAGCCCTGTGGGGATAATTCGCTGTGTATGCTTCCCACCCTTTTCCAATGTATTTTCAACAGCCCAATACTGCTTGATATATGGCCGAAGCGCTGGAAGTGGTATGGCAAATTCAAAACTCATCCTAGTATTAAACGGGCTACCCTGATTTACAGGGCAGCCCGCCATCTTTTTAATTTTCGTAAAGTCCCAGCCTGTTTCCTTCAGAGTCCGTAAACAGAGCAAAATACCCTCGGCCTTCCGCCTCAATTCTGGTTTTTGTACGAAGCACTTTGCCACCGTTGGCTTCTACCCGCCCGAGAGTACTGTCAATATCATCAGCTACCTGAAGGCTCACAATGACACCATTTGCAGAAGGTTTATAATTCGGTTCGCAGATAATCGCTCCTTCTCCGGAAGGGAAGCAGGCCATTTTTTCATTTCCGAAATCCAGCACGTTCAATTCTGTTTTCAGGACCTTGCTGTAAAAGCTTACTGCTCTCTCGAAATCGTTTGTCGGGATCTCTACCCATGAAATAAGTTTTTCCATTTTCGATTACATTTAGACGTTTTTAACAATGCAAAGCTACGCCGGTGCAATCGGCAAAAATTGGAAAAACAAGACATTTCAGGAGTTCGGACGGTGATTATGATATACGTTTGTAAGTCATATCCTTCAGCACGTTTGAATATATAGAATCAAACATGAAATGAGGCATTGAGATAATTCCCATTTTCACCATACCGTTCATCAGAGAGCTATGCTGATGAAATAATTGCCCCAACCTCCAGGATTGTGAAACAACCCTATCAACTTTTGATTTTTGCCGTTGCTGAAATAATTTAAAAATGTCTTTCAACGGCTGCTGATTGTCGGTAATCATATTGACAATTGTGTACGCGTCTTCTATTGCCAGACAGGCTCCGTTTGCCATATTAGGCGTTGTGGGATGAATCGCATCACCAATCATCAACGCGTTGTTGTTAAACCAGCTCAGTCCTTTTCGTTCTTTAGGATTAATATCCATCAACTCTGATGTATATATGCTTTCGGTATGGTCAATTACTGATCTGATGACTGGGTGACCTCCTTCAAAAAAACTCTTCAATATGGATTTGTCGACTGGTATTTCCATATCCGGCATTAAGGGTTTGATGATATACCAGCTATAAAAGTTTCCGCCGGTATGGATAATCGCAAACCGTATATTACTGCCAATAAAGTCATGATAGGTATTTCTGAACTTATTTTCCAGTCTGATTTCACTTATACCTCTCCACAGGATCTGATTCGCCTTTCTTAGCTGAAGCTGCGGGTATAGTGCCTGTCTGAATTTTGATTGAATACCTTCAGCAAAGATCACCATTTCATCAGGATTAAAATCTTTTGCAGATTTTACTGAGTTGAGGACAACTTTGTTGCTATCGAGCTGCTGATACAAAAGCCGGTGAAACTTTTTTCTTTTAACACACAGAGCAGGCTGTTTTAATCGAAATGATTTTAAATAATTAAGCTTGCAATCTACAAAATGAAACTGTGTAATTTCTGTCCCTGCTTCTTTAGTCTGCTCCAGTATATTCCATTCATCTAAGATTGGCCGGATATTGTGACTAATACCAAGTCCGACATTAGCATATGTAATGTCATCGTCTTTTTCAAACAGCTTATAATCAAGATTATTTCGTTGAAGCGCCAACGCTGTCGATAACCCGGAAATTCCTCCGCCAATAATATTTATCATTCGGATATATCTCAATATTTATGATTGGCTTACTGCCCGTGTATTCTTAATGCAAAAGCTAGCGATTCAATGTTTTTTTTGCAAATTATATTTCTTTAGTCGTTAAATTTGCCAAACAAACTGATTTGTCCAGGTCCGGATCAACATCAGGACTTTGAGTTTTATTTCACCCCATTCCTCACGTTGTTCAGTAGTCTACCCTGATAAAGCACGTAATGCTTCATCAACATCAGGAACAAAATTTACCTGCTTCCCTTTATTGCTTTCATATATAAAATCATTCAGACTTTTGCTTGTCAGCTTTGAAAAATCTCCGACTATCGCGAGGCGAATCCTGTAATTCGAAAATTTTTGAAGAATTTCTCCGGCCATTTTATTCTTTAAGTCGAAGAAGTCTGCTGTAATATTCTTTTTATGAATAATAACTTTGTCAAATCCCTGGTAATAAACAGTACCCATCAGATCCAGCGCGTCTTCCGCGTTCTGTATGATTACGTTGTCAGAAATCACTTCTGCAATTTCTTCTTCGTTTATTTTATGCGATTGAATGTTCATCATTTGTTATCAGGTGATGTTTTTTCCTTAAAAACTCATTGTGCCGAATGCAATCCCAGCTTGTTTCCCTCTGTGTCTGTAAACAACGCAAAATACCCCATCTCCGGACTGATCTCAGTTTTTGGCACCATTATCTGTCCGCCGTTGTGTTTCACCTTGTCGAGCATGGGTTGCAAATCGGTTCCGGCATTCAGATAAAGGACAGCTCCGTCGGTTGTCGGCTTGTAACCGCTGCCTTTTATCAGAACCACGCTTAGCGATTCCCCGTCACCAGGCAATACCCCCAGCTGAGTCCCGTCCATTTCAACTTCTTCGATACGGACATCTAAAAGTGTCTGATAAAATTTTACCGCTCTTGCAAAGTCGGTTACAGGTATTTCGACAATAGAGATCAGGTTGCTCATATGTTTTGTTTTTAGAAGAATTTTGTAATTTATTTATGTTGATACAATTCCGGATATTTACCAGGCGAAACACAGCAAACACTTTCCTCCAGAGATTTGTCCACTATATTTTGCCAGGCCAGGTGATCAAAATGCTTTTCTAACTGAAGACAAGCTTCAAAATCGTCCTGGCTTACGTCATAATAATTACCATCTCCAGTGCCGGATATTCTAATATGTATAGAATTGCTATAAACCCAGATAAACGTTTGGTGCCCAAAGAGCACTGAACGCCCGGGTTGTTCAAACCCGGGATGTTCCCGGATTTCATTTTTAAATTTCGAGAACTCCACAGCCGGATACGATTGCCCTGTCACGGGCCTTGGAAAATCGTCCGGAATTACGTTTAATACCAAACCGAGCAACCCAAGCTTATTCACCAGGTCTTGCCTGTCTGTATATAAAAATGCCGTTTGAAACTCATCGCCATCGTTGGCGTGTCCTCCCCAGGCACGTTTATAATAAAAATACTGCAACTGCCCTATCCACTTTCTGATGACCTGTTCAGAGTGCCGCTCAAACAACCATTTATGTGATAATTTGTCCATTCATCAAATTTTTTGTTTTTATGGCAGGTTTTCAGCAAGGTCTTTTATTTTTTGTTTAGCTGTCTGCCCCCACTCCAACGAAGCCTCATAATAATCATTAGCCTTCGGCAGTGTCGCAAAGTCGCCAATCTCAATATTCAGGATGGTATTTCCTTTTTCTTCGGTCAGGCAGAAAACATAATTTACATCATACAGCGATGGAGCAAGATCTACCTTGGGCAAAAACAAACTCATTTTCAATTTATTGAATTTATCCAACTCTGTCACGGTCATTTTTGAATAGCCTTCCCACTCAATCACACTGCCCAATTGCAGATGTCCGCCAGGATAATTCTCAGGTATATCATCCCACTGTTTAATGAAGCCGGGGTTGATCAGCACTTCCCATACCTTATCTTTAGAAGCATTGATTTCAATTTCCTCTGTTACAATCAGTTTGTTTGTCATAATAATTTCTATTCAGATTCTGGCATATCCAAGGTTGCATAATCGTAAGCAACACAATCAAAGACTCTTTTATTCCGTCATGGAATGCTTACCAGGCAAATAACCATCAATCCAGTATTTCATTCATTTCAGTCAGTATGATCGGCTTCCCGTCCGTAACAACAATCGTATGTTCGTGCTGAGCCATATAGCCTCCTTTATTTCCAACCATCGTCCAGCCGTCGCTAAGCTCGATTGCATAGTTGGAAGATGTCGAGATAAATGTTTCAATCGCAACCACAGAGTTCTTTTTGAAGCGCCTGTGGTCAAACCGGTTTCTGTAATTAAGCAGCTCATCCGGCTGCTCGTGCAAGCTTCTGCCGACACCATGTCCTCCAAGATTTCTGATAACCATATAACCTCTCTTTTTTGCTTCGGTTTCCATCAGGTGACCAATATCCGCGATTCTCACTCCGCCTCTGATAGTACTGATGGCTTTTTGCAGTATTTCTTTGGACGCTTCTACCAGTTTCTGATGTTGATTACAATCTTGTCCGAGAACAAACGAAGCTCCATTATCCGACCAGAAGCCGTTGAGCTCAGCAGAAACATCAATATTTATAAGATCCCCCTCTTTAAGTATTCGTTTGTCTGACGGAATTCCGTGACAGAATTCATTGCCGAGGCTTATGCAAGTCCATCCCGGAAACCCGTATGTCAGATAAGGCGCTGACCTGGCTCCAAAACCGGATAAAACCTTAGCTCCATAGTCATCAAGCTCTTTGGTGCTCATCCCGGGCTGAGCAAAGTTGATCATTGCTCTCAGTGTATAGGCAACCGCTTTGCTCGCATTCTGCATTCCGATCAATTCAGATTCTTTGGTTATTGACATAATTTTCGATTTTGGATACTTCCCTTAACAATCAGCTACTAAAGTAGTGCGAAGATGCAGAATTTCCGAATATGCGCTCTTCAACATTCAGATCTTCTCTATAACGACCGGTCGGAAAACTGAAAGAACAAAATAAAGCTTATCTCATCAAATTAGTAAAAAACGTTTAAAACAGCCATTCATCAGTCAAATTCATTCAGGTACTTTCTGTAGCGGAGAGGCACATGCTGCCGCTGCAGCTTTTCATTTTTACGGGATGCTATAGTGGTGCTTCTGTAGTAATCTTTCCAGAGCTGATCGTATTTCATTTCGTTGTCATCAAACCGTTGTACCACGACACCGGTATCTTTTTTTTGCTCCCAAAAATGAAAGGTTATTTCCTGTACCATAACCTTATTGTAATACAGGCCAAACGCGCGCTTTTCGTCGTATATAACCCAGGGCTGGTCAGTATATCGTTTTTGAAAATGACTGGCAATAAGAGGAAGTACATTAAAATCGGGATGTATGACTTCAAAAAAGGTACCATCGCTGAACTTCTGAAACCGGATAAAGGCTTTCATCCGGTGGGCTTCTCTGTCCACACTTTTGGCAAACCGGCTTACTCCCAGCACGGCCGGGTGCCCGAAATTATCAGACACTTTTCCCTGATTCTGAAACACGTATACAGCCATATTCAGCAGATATTGATAACATGCCTGCTGCTCGGAAAAAAACGCGTAAGAAAACGTTTTGAATGAATCCTTGTCCAGTCTTTTTCGCAGCCCGTCGTATACCCTTCTGGCTTTTTCGTTGTCTGTAATTACGGTAAAGCAATCGTCAAACATGGTGGCCTGATAATCGTCTTCTGTAAATATTCCGGCAGTAAACCACTTTCGTTCAAACACTTCAAAAATACCGGTAAGCAACCCTTTCCAGGAACCGTCAAACAGCAAATGCGGTACAGAAATCTTCATATTAAAACAGAGATAGCTGGTTACTGTGCAGAGCGCTGAATCTGGACCGGCTTTCTTCCAAGATACGCTTCCGGATGCGTTCCGGCCGGTGACCGAGCGATGAAAAATCAGAATCGGCACATACAATAAAATGTCTTGCCCGGCTATAGGCGACTCCCATTTTTCTGATCTGATCGATTCGCAGCTTTCCGTACTTTCGGGCTGCCACAATTTTCATAGCGCTTTTGATTCCTATACCCGGAACCCGCATGATTATTTTATAATCCGCTGTATTCATATCGACCGGAAACAGATGTGGATTGCGCAAGGCCCAACTGAGCTTGGGATCGACCTCCAGATCCAGATTCGGATGTCTGTCATCCAGTATTTCTTTGATGTCAAAGCCATAAAACCGCATCAGCCAGTCTGTCTGGTACAAACGGTTCTCCCGCAGCAAGGGTGGCTGTACCCCGATAACAGGCAAGCGAGTGTCGTGACTGATCGGAATATAGCCCGAATAATATACTCTCCTGAGATCAAAGGCTCTGTAGTACGAATCGGCCGTATACATAATATCCCTGTCAGTCTCTGCGCCTGCTCCTACTACCATCTGGGTACTCTGCCCGGCCGGTACAAATTTGGGTACTGACCGGATCAGCTGCTTTTCCGATTTTAATTCGACAATTTTGTTCTTTATTACACCCAGATCTCTTTGCACTTCTTCATGCGATTTTTCGGGTGCGAACAATTTCAAACCGGCATCGGTAGGCATCTCGAGGTTGATGCTCATCCGGTCCGCATACTTTCCGGCTTCATAAAGCAGCTGATCGCTGGCCCCGGGTATGGTTTTGATATGGATGTATCCGTTAAACCGCTCTTGAGTCCGTAGTCTTTTCGCGATAGCTAACAGGCGCTCCATGGTATAATCCGGATTTTTGAATATGCCCGAGCTCAGAAACAAGCCTTCTATATAATTTCTGCGATAAAACTCCATGGTAAGCTCCACCACTTCATCGACGGTAAAAGCAGCTCGTTTTACATCACTGCTGCGCCTGGAAACACAGTACAGGCAGTCGTAAATACAATAATTGGTGAGCAGAATCTTGAGAAGGGAAACACAGCGGCCGTCTTCCGTGTAGGTATGACAAATGCCGCTGCCGGTATCACCAATGGTATTCGTGTCATTTTTTCTGTTGCTGCCACTGGAGCTACAGGACACATCATACTTAGCGGCATCTGCCAGAATCTGTAGTTTTTCGCGAATTCTTGCCCACATGTTCCAAAAATACGAAAAAACCGATTTTGCTAAACTATTTAGCAAAATATAAATCCAGGTCGAATGTCAAGCATTTACAGCGACAGTAAAAACAGCTGTATATCCTCAGAAACGCATGAGGCAAAACCTGTGTCAGCATTTCTCTACACACCGAACTGCCTCAAATGATGGTCAGAATGCTTGTACACCAGTATACCTATCTGTTCCTTCGTCATCTTTCCGAAAAAATCGTGAATAAAGTCCGGATTTTCATATTCTTCATATGCTTTTGTCAACAAAACCCATTTCAATTTCTCTGCTTCGAGATCTCCATTCATTTCTTTTACTTTGAATTGAGAGGAAGTTGGAATGTTTTTATCGAAGGGCTGTTCATCTTTAATCATTTTCCGCAAGGCTGTTTTTCCGAATATTTTACCAATAAATGCCTGCTTATAGCTGTGATGGTCTTTTCCCAAAACCCAGTTGTTCCAATAGGTATTATGACTGACCATTTGAAAAACATTCATTTTTCCCCACTGAGCTTCACTGACTTCGGATAGTGAATTAATTCTTATAATTAACTCTTCCTGCACCAGATTATCGAATATTCCTTTCATTGTCAACATTATTTAAAAGCTGTAACCGGATCTGCCATATTTTAATCGGACAGGAAGTTAAGCGCAAAAGTTTAACTTTACAATCATATCAAGAATAAGAGTCTTTACACTGAGGAATTTAAGCCGCGGAATTTAAGAAAAGCATTTCACAGCATACAAAAAAATCCCTGCCGGTTGACCAACAGGGATTTCATTACTATACACAAACAGGTAATCGAATCTGCCTGCCGATAATCAGCTTCTTTGTTACCGCTCCATAAAGAGGATTGCTGATCTGATATAATACACTCCCTCTATAAACATGTCTGTTTCAATTGAGGTGATGGTTGCGGAGTGTCATCTTATCTGTATCAGGTTCTTATTCCTGAGTCTTTAGCAATGCCATATACTTTTGTTTATTATCAAAGATAATCCAGAGAAGAATAGCCCAAATTACAAGTGCGATAAGAAGTCCGTCCGGTGCCACAAAAATATGCGTCAGCAAGACCCCAACCATTACCGGAAAAATAGTCAAAGCCCCCAATGCCCTTGTTTTGGGTAGCAGAATGAGCATGCCGCCCAGAATTTCAGCAAAGCCTATTAGCGGTATCAGCCAGGCAATCTCATTCAAAGCCATAGTATCCTTTGCCAATACTTCGGGTAAATCATCTGGCACCGGCATATAATTAAGAAACTTATTTAAGCCACCATTGATAAGCAATAGTCCGAATATCACGGATAGTACATTTAAGATTTTTCTTTTCATATCATTTTTATTTTAATCGTTCCAGTATTCCTTGTTTCTTTATCTGTTTTTATAATCCAGCCTGCCGTCTTTTTTCCGGATATTTCTTCCCCTGCGTTAATTATTTAGTTTAAAGTATGGATTGTAAATTAAGCCAATGGTGTTTCCGAAAGGATCTTTAACCGTTGCGGTCACTATTTCTCCTCCTACGTTATGTGGCTTTTCATTTTCTGTCGCTCCCAAATCAATCAACTGATTATAAGCTTCCTGAACATCTTCTACTCCCCAATACGAAACTACACTATCTGCTTTGTCCATAGTGGGATTTGCTTCAGGCTGAAGTCCCAATTCGTAGCCCTCTATGTTGAAACCGACATAGTATGGCTCGCTAAAATACGGTTTCGTTTTAAAAGCTTTCGAATACCATTCAGCAGCTTTCTGAATATCTCCTACTTTGTAAATTGTTGTTCGAAGTCCTAACATATCATTTTTTTTCCGGTGCTCGTTTGCACACAATCCTGCTTTATATTCAATCCGGTCATCGGCAAAGGAGTCGATCATGCGTCATTTTTCACTCCCTCTCCCTCGTTGGTTCATAGTAAAGTATAACTCCGCCGCCGCTAAGGGCTTTTGTCTTCACAAGTTTCAGAGTTGTCCTTTCGGTTATATTTTCAAACAAGGGCAAGCCGCTTCCTGCAACCACAGGATGAATGCAAAGCTGGTATTCATCGATCAAATTTAAGCTCATCAGCTGAATAATTAAACTCCTGCTGCCAACAAAAATATCGTTACCTGATTGCCGCTTTAATTCGTTAACCACTTCTCCGATTGGTTTATCCGCAAGTTTTGCACTATCCCATTCCGTATTTTTCAATGTATGCGAAAAGACAATTTTTGGAATTTTGTCTATAGCCAGCGCAAAGTCATTCATTGATTTTTCTTCTGAAGGATTTTCCAACAGTGTTCGCCAAAATCCCATAAGCTGATACGTTGTTCTGCCGTATAGAATTGCATCTCCGCCATTTAGTAATTCCTGATAATGCCGGTGCACTTCCTCGTCTGGCAGTAATATGGTATGGTCACAAAACCCGTCAAGGGTCATATTGATTGCAGCAATTATTTTTCTCATTGGAGATTGCAGTTATCTTTTGTCATGTTATAAACTTTCCTTTATCTAGATGCTATCCATTCTCCCGCTCCTGCCCGGTTTCCGGGCGATCTTTATTCCTCTGACGGCCCGGTTTCCATCAAATGGCAAAATGCCCGAAGGGCTTTCATCATCATCACTTTTGTTCGCTCATCAGTCGGGTAATGCCTTCCTGATAGCTTGTAAATTTAAAATAGGGAAACCGCTTTTTGAACTTGTCCGAAATAAAAATATTGTCATACTTATAGCGAGGCAACAATTCCTCTAATTCCCGGGCTTGCTTATTAAATAAGCTACCCAATCTGAACATCCACATTGTTATAATAGAGTAGGAAAACTCTTTCTGATAAATTTGCGAAGCAAGCTGTATCAGCTTTTTATAAGTAAGCCTGTTGTCATCGCAGGGCAAATGCCACGTTTGGCTGTATGCATCCGGTGTATTTCCGATCAGCGCCATGGCGCGGCTTGCATCGGGTGTCCAGATCAGCGTTCGTAATGTGCTGTCCTTAATCGGCACTTTCAGCTTTTTCCCTTGCCTGATGTTGTCAAAAATCAGTGAATTCGTAACGCTTTGCGTTTTGCCTGGTCCGTAAAATTCGGGGGCCCGGCAAATAACAGCTTCCATACGCTTGCTGCGTATTTCGTCCAAAAGCATTGTTGCTATTTGTGCCCTTACAGTTGATTTCAGTCCGACAGGCACAAACGGACTTTCTTCTGTTTGCGGTTCGCTGGTTTTGTCATACATATACGTATTGTCAAAAAACACCAGCTTGCAATGATGCTTTTTGCAGGCTTCGATTACATTCTTCATCATCACAGGGAACTGTTCCTTCCACATTTGTGCATTCATCGGCAAACCTACAGTCAGATAGGCGATATCGCTGCCTTCAACGGCTTTGTCCGTGGCTTCTGCATCCATTAAGTTTGCTGGAAGCAGCTGGTCTGTGTCGTTTACCTTTTTAGGGTTTCTGCTTACCAGCCTGATGCCAGTTGTATAATTTCTATGCAATTCCCTTGCTAGCTCTTCTGCTATCTGTCCGTTGGCTCCTAATATTGTCTGCATATTATCGAATGTTGGTTAGTCGGTTTGAGGATCGGTCTAAAGTTGCACAAATGTTTGGGGGCCCGAAGCACAGACTACTGTCAGCAACCGGTTTATTCTGCCGGAGCATACAGGATAGCCAGCAGAAACGGAATGGTTATAAGTATGGATATCAGTAACGCTTTCCATATTTTCTTGTATTCATAATTATCCTCCGGAAAATATTTTTTAAAGAAATATTCCGATAAAAGGATGCCCCCGCCCATATTTAGCACAAGCGCCAATGAGCTGGTCGTTTTTTCTATACTATTCACGATTAGTATCGTCAATACAGTAAAACCTATCGAAGCCAGCAGGACACTATTTGCTTCTTTGATCCTTTTGCTTTCAATCAGGTTCTGACGCAGCAGTACTCCGCCAAATACCGGGGTAAAAAAAACCGAAAAGCCCCAGATCGCTTTTTTCGAATATATTTTGACAGATGGATTGTTTTCTGTCATTGATATGGTCGTCTCTTCTGTCATGTTTATCTGTATATCCTAGTGTGGTAGCAATAAGGACAAAAATATTGCAAATTCTGTGCTGCTCAAATAATATGATATACTCCTGTCGCCGGGTTTCCCGAGTGGTCGCTATTCTCCGGCTGGTTTTCATCAAATAGCAGAAGCTTATCAATTAACTGTTATTCCGCAGAGCGGAACAACTGGAAAGTATGCGAATAGGATACAGCATAGATACTGAGGGAGCTATCATCACCCCGCCATGGCTACAACCTGATGTTAGGTGCTGCTTTTTATTTTATTTTTTCTGCATCAATAATTAAATCAAATGTGTCAGAATTTGAAGGTCGTTTCCTTGCACGCAATGGTTTTTTCATTCCAATTGTCTCTTCAAACCGGGGATTATTCTTTAAATTATATTTTGCAGATAAAGAAGTATCAAGCTGAACTTCGTTATTCTGGTAGTTGTAAACCCTATACAATGGATACTCTATAAAATCATATTCTGAATAACTTCCTGGATCGTTTACAATATCTTTTAAAACTATGTCATATAAGTTATCATTATCGATATCCGCGAGTCTAATTATATCTCCAAATCCTTCCCAACTTTTTTTCGGTTTATTGCCGTCTAATTCATAGATAAATAGAATTGGACCAGAAAAGTCACCTAAGTCCTTTAGCATTAATACTTCTTTATCCGCATTTAAATTAACAAAGCAAAACAATGAATCTTTAACCTTGTTATTTGACTGAAAACCTGGTTCTGATAAACTACCGAACTGTGTACTTCCACTTTCAATTTTACTTATTGTACCATTTATTTTGCATAATACATTTTCTTTGTATTCATCTAATTGGAAAGTATCTAATACACCATTTCTATCCCAATCATATACTAAAACATTGCCATTATATGGCTCATTATTTTCATTAACAGATTTTATTTCAGATAATGAATTATTGCTATTCCTTTCTTTTGTTGAACAGGAAAAAAGCAAAATGATTCCTATTATGTAGATCGGTTTGGTTTTCATAAAATTGCACCTAACGGTTTGCGGCTTGGTGTTCGGGCGGGAAATTGAAGCACAAAAGCCGTTATTATTACTAATGTTTAATTGAAAAACTACTGTTGAATTTTTGCACTTCCGCCCCGCCTGACGCAAAACCCGTGTTACAACCAGTTTATCCTTTTCACCAAAACTTCCACCATTTTTTCGTTTCCACATTTTCTTCTGTCAGTTTTTCTTTGCGCGGTTCAACTTTATATTCTTCTATTAGATTTCCATCAAAATCAAACTTATATCTATTGTAAACCCAGTCAGTCGCTAAAATATAATCGTCATAAACTGCAAAATCATCATAAGCTTCTGCTGTTGTCCAAATGTCTCGTCCCCTTTTTTGCCAAACTATTTTTCCGTCTTTGTCAAGCCTGGTGATTTCAAGTTCTCCGTGAACCACATAATCCTTGTCAAGATAATGAATACCAAAACAAGTTGCCAAATCTGAAATTGTTTTCCATTCTAAATTTAAGTCTGGTATTGTCAATTTAAACACCGTGTTTGAGCAGCAAATTACTAGTCCGCCATAACTAATTAAAGTTGTGTTTCCATTTATTCCTGTTCCGCCACCTTCTGAGCCAATTATACAACTTGACTTTAGTTCATCGTCTTCATAAACTTCAATACCAATTTGTGAAATCAAATTATTTTTGTCGCCACTTATAAATGATTTATTATAAGCTTTTATGTTATCTATAGAATCAAACCTGTAATCGGCTTCGTCAAAAAACTTGATTACTTGTCTTTCTAAAACTAAAACTTCTATTGGTTCTTTCATTTTGTTGTGTCGTCCTAAAATTGGCTATAATGTTTTGCCGCCTGCTACGATTTAAAAAACCGTCGGTTGAATTTAGCCCTAAAGTTTTATAGAAGAATTAACCACAACAGCCTCGCCATATCGCTTGGGTTTCCCGAGTGATCTTTATCCCTTCGGCCTCCGACCGGTTTCTAACAAACAATAAAAGGCCTCCGGCCTTATCAATAACTGTCATTCCGCAGAGCGGAACAACTGGAAAGGATGCCAATAACAAATACCCGAGTTACTGAGGGAGGTGTTTTGCTGTCAATTACCTGATAAGTGGAAGGGTTTTGAATTTACTATCAGGTATTGCCTCCGGATAGTATGAAATATTCGTTTTTACGTACTCTATTGTGTCTGCTTTCCCCAAAACAACTTACCTGATTTAGTAAGTTCATGTGTGAGCGCCCCGATTTTGACAATACCTTGTTAGCAGCCGGGCTTTCATTTGCCATAAACTTTTTTACACTTAATCAAATTTAAGAAATTAATTCCTACCTTTGTAACGCTTTCTTCTAAAGCTATACAACATATTATGCCAAAGCCTTGGATTAAATAATTAGGGTTCTTTTTAGCAAACCCGCTTCTTATCAGGTAGTATTTTTCTGTACTACCCTTTCATTGTTGTATAATTTAATCAAGTTTTTTTATGGAAAACCTTAAATGGTTTAAGACTTATATATTTATATAGGCTGGATAGTTTGTTTCAATGCTAACAAGCTATGTTGTTCAATTCGCTATTGTTATCTGGCTTAGTCTGGAATAGGTGTAAACATCACTTTTATCATAAGCAGATAGTTAGCTATGGCTGTAGGTGCTCTTTCGTTTGTGCCACACAAATTAATACAGTTAGTTCAAAATCAAAATGTTTCAAAAAATGAGAAATAGAGATATTCAAAAATTAGCGGAAAGAAATGGTCTGTTTCTTTCCGAAGAAATGAGTTTTAATGAAATGGGAATTGACTTTAAAGTTGGTTTCGCTACTGATAAAGAAGGGAAAAAATGGCTGTTGCGTATTCCCCGAAGAACGGGTTTGGGCGAACAGATTGCGAATGAGAAAAGGATTCTTCAATTGGTCTCCAGTTATCTGTCGGTGAAAGTCCCTGATTGGAGCATTGCAAATGAAGAACTGGTAGCCTATCCTTTATTGGCTGGTAAACCTGCTCTGGTTTATGACGCTGAAACGTATGAGGTTTCCTGGAATATGGATAAAGATAGCAAATGCTATATCCCTTCATTGGCAAAGGCTTTGGTTGAACTTCATTCAATACCCAGCGAAGAAGTTCTTCGGAATGAGTTGAAAGTTTTAACACCTGAGCAAGTTAGAAATGAAATTTCGGAACGATTACAGCTTGTGAAATCTGAATTGGGTATAAGCAGTGAATTGGAAAGCCGATACCGTCAATGGCTGGATCATGATGCACTATGGCCAAACTTTACAAAATTTATCCATGGTGATTTATATGCAGGACATGTTCTGACACATTCCAATGGAGAAGTGTGCGGGATTATTGATTGGTCAACGGGACAAGTCAGTGATATAGCGCAGGATTTTTCCGGGCACCTTGCTGTCTTCGGTGAAGAAAGCCTCAAATCGTTAATTTCCGAGTATGAAAAACAAGGAGGCAGAATATGGGGCAAACTCTTTGAGCAATCAGTTGAACGAGCTGCCGCCGCCCCGTTAGCATATGGCTTTTTTGCACTCGAAACGCAAGATGAAGCACATCTGGTTGCAGCAAAATTGCAATTAGGTGTTGAATAAGCTTTTTACATAATATTTATGTAATTAAGGACTGAAACCAGAATTGGGGTCAGTCCTTTTTTGTTTAAAAATCACTTTGTCTTTTTGCTGTGTGTCGTATAGCCTTGCTGCCAACAGACCGGGTATTGCCGCAGCGGGAATTAATAGCACTACACTTGATTGGAAATACCAAAGTTCAACTATAATACAAATGTTCATTAGAAATCCGTCAGCTCCATTGCGGCAATACCTTGTCAGCGGCAGGGCTTTTCTGTTATTTTTTCCAGTTCTGCCTTTTTTACGCAGTTTGTTCAATTATTGCCTTGATATTGCTTAACGTTTTTTGTTGTGCTTTCGTGATAAAACTTCTTCCGAACAGGTACGATGGCAGGTTAATTGGAAATTTTGCATAAGCGTAGAACGTACAAGTGTAATACGTTTGACTAATTCCTTTTTCAACAAAGTTGTTGATGAGTTTACAAGTGGCAGGCATTGGTTTTAAAAGACGTAATTCAACCTCAATATTATTTTCGTCCATTCTTTTAATTTCCTGTTCGCCCATACCTACATTTTTATTTTTGTCTTCGTTATGGCTTTCCCATTTCAATACAGCACTAACCGTTCCATCCGTTCCAGTCACTGTTGGCTGAAGATCAGGGTCAGCTTTTAGCCATTCACTGTATTGTGTTTGATTGCTCAACAAGCTCACATACTCATAGACAGCTTTCTTCGGTTTATTGATGGTTTCGGATACTGTTACGGAATAATGCTTGGGAAGAATTAATGCCACCACTAAGAATAACAGAACAATAGCCGCAACAATGCTTAAAATTATAAATACAACACTCATACTATTATTATTTAAAAGGAATAACAATCTGAACTTTTTTGTCCCGCAACTCAATTGCAATCCAAACGAATACAGCAAAAAGAATGGGTGAAAGCAAAATCGAAGGAGCATCACCGTGAATAATGTGTGTGGCAACGCCTCCGCCAAACCACGCAGTAAGTATCACAGCACCCAATATGGAAGTTTTGGGAATCACATAACCAATAACTCCCGTGAGCAATACAATGGCTAAGGGCAAAAGAGAATTTTCAGAATAACCTGACTCATTCGCATTTCTTAATGCAGTTTCTGTTTTCACTATGTTGGTTACTGCCCCCGTAAAAGGGAATAACACTACAATTCCCTGAAGCATGTAAGACGACCATAACCTTACTTTTGAAATCTTATTTTCCATATTCTTTTTTCTGCAAAAGTATTTGTAGCAACACTACCGGTCTTGTAAAAAATCATTGATTTTTACTGTGGAGATTTTTTAAGAACCCGGTTGGTGTTTGCCCTGTAAACAATTTAAAGTCCTTTGTAAAATGTGCCTGGTCATAATAGCCTGCCTCAAATGCTGTTTGTGCGGGATTTCTGTTGTTTAAGCTACCGATTATAGCGTTCATACGAACTATATAACTAAACTGTTTGGGCGAAGCCCCTGTTGCTCTCCTGAATCTTTTTTCAAATGCGTCAATACTTATAAAATGCTTAGCAGCTAAATCCTTGATTTTTAGCAAACCGTTATGTTCTTTAATTGTCCGAATTGCATTGACGATAAGCAGGTCTTGCTTGTAGTCGCATAGTTTCGCCAACAAAAAACTTTCTATTATCTGTATTCTTTGTTTATTTGATTTTGCTTCACACAATTTATCTTCCAACGCATTTAATGTTTTAAAATTGGAAAATTCATTAAGCGACAATACTTCGCCAAACATATTGTGCAGCGGCTCTTTAAAAAATGCGGTTGCTCCTTCGGTATTGAAAATTACCAATAAATTTCCGGTGTTTGTATCGTCTTTCATAAGCTGGATTGATTTTCTCAATCCAGCCACTACAGCGAATGGAAGTGTATTTTCTGTGTCGGTCAGGTATTTAGTATTGCCTTTATACCTGAAACCCAAAATAAGTGAAGTGCCGGGAAACATGCTATTAACGAATGCTTCGTCACAGTCCACTATCATATAGCCTTTCACAAAAGGCCTTAATTTTTCTGTTGGTATGAACGCTTCAAGAATCATTTGTCAAACGGGCTGTCGTTTAGCTTTGCCACCAACGGTTTGCAGCTTGGCAAAGTAGCGGAAACCGAAGTACCAATATTCAGTTTTGCACAAAAGTTCAATCGAAAAACTGCCATTAAATTTAGTACTGAATCTGCCATTTTACCAAACTGCTGCTAGCCATACCTGTCTTTTCTATCATCGCAAGTGCTTTGGTTTAAGATGATGTCCCGCACTTTCTGCAACTTCTTCAACGCGTTTTTGCCGGGTTTCTTGTCGTTTCGCAAGAACAATCCAGCTTAGTATTATTTTTCTTGCCGATTTGCTTAAACTCAGGAAATAGTCTTTGGAGCCTTTGTGTTTTGTGAACGCTGTTTCTAAGTCGTTCGGGATTATCAGCTCTTCTACTTCGTCCAAAATTGTCCACGAACCATTTTGTTTTGCGGTTTCCACACTTTCGTAACCCGCTTTTGTCATTCGCCCGTTTTCAATGAGTTGCCGAACTTTTTCTTTATTGATTTTGGACCAGTTGCTTTTGGGTTTGCGTTGACTGAAAAGCTGCATGAATGAAGAATCGTCTATCGTTCTTTTTGTGCTGTCAATCCAGCCGAAGCAAAGCGCTTCATCAACGGCTTCACTCCAGCTTATTGAAGGGAGGTCAGATTTTTTGGTGTAGTAAACAAGCCAGACAGCCGGTTTGGACCGATGATTTTTTTCCAGCCATTGTCTCCAGTCTGTCCGGCTTTTAGGACAAAAAGTTCCTGTTTCCTGGTTAAGCATTTTGTTGTTCCAGCCATTTTACAATTGATCGGTTCGTTTCCTCCGGCTTTTCCTGCTGGATCCAGTGACCACAATCAAGGCTAACGATATCCAGGTTAGGAACGATATTTTTCAGGTTTTCAGACTTGGGGATTGTATCCTGTTCACCATATATCATAAGCGTCGGCTGATGAATGACAGGGGTTACGCCTGCCGTTAAATGCCAGTTCCTGTCCAGGTTCCGGTACCAGTTTATACTTCCTGTAAATCCTGATGATTCGAAGGCAGCAACAAATACAGACAGTTCGTTATCGTCCATTAAAGGCTCCCCTGGCGCTGTTTCGGCTGTTGCCAGATTGATCATCAGCATTCCGGGCGCCGGTGGTGCGGGAGGTACGTTTTTTCGGAACAGGTTGCGGAGGAACCGGGAAACGTTTTCATTCATTATAGCATCTGCTACCCCGGGTTGCCGGTTGAAGTGAACAAAATAGAAATCTCCTCCAAATAGGTCTTCCATAAATGCTATCCAGGGCTTTTCTCCGCGCTCCTGGTAAGGCAATGCCAGGTTGATTATTTTATTGACCCGTTCGGGATGCAATAGCGCCAGGTTCCAGACGACATTGGCACCCCAATCGTGACCCATAAAAGTGGCGTCTTCATATCCAAAATAGTCAAGTAGCGCCACCAGGTCGCCTGTCAGGTGCTCAATGTCGTATTCCGTTACCCCGGTGGGGCTGGATGAGTTGCCATAGCCTCTCTGGTTGGGAATGATGACATGATAGCCGGCTGCGACAAGTGCCGGCACCTGGTGGCGCCAGGAAAAAGCATGTTCCGGAAAGCCGTGACAGAGCACAATAGGTTTTCCGGCATTTTGCTTACCTGCTTCAAAGACTTCCAGCTCCACACCGTTCACTGCAATAAGCGTGGGTTGGGGGAAATTACCTGTGTTGATCATTTCGTTTGTCATTTTTTATTCTTTAAAGATTAATTAATGATGCAAACGTATACCAGCCGGTTGACAGCCTTATGTCAGGGGTCAAAAAACAGATTAGTGATAGCGCTCAAAATATTCCTGCAAGGTCATTTTGTGCGGTTCAAAGTGATCGGTAAGTATTTCCAGCTTATGAATCCTGTCCAGGCGAAAAAAACGGAATGCGCTTCTTAACCGGCAATAGGCAACCAGCAACCAGTTTTCCGTACTAAGCAGTGCGAATGGTTCAATGTGCCGCGTGCTGGTTTTATTTTGTTCATTGGTGTATTCGATTTTTGCTACACGGAAATTTGTCAGGGCAAATTGTAAGTCGGATAAGCTACTGCTGTTTCTTTCCAGGTAATTATTCTGGTCAAACCGTGTTCTTTCTGAAAGTAAGTTGGCTTTATCCTGTATGTTGTATTTCAGAACCGCTTTTATTTTTTCAATAGCTTCGGAATAGTGTTTAACGAATGAAGTATCTTTATTTTTGAGCACTAACTGTTCTGCGGTAATCAGCGCATTGGCCTGCGCTTCTGTAAACATGACGGGTGGCACCCTGTACCCTTCCATTAGCAAATACCCTTTCCCGTCTTCCGTAAGGACGGGTACGCCTGCCTGTTCCAAAGCTCTTATGTCACGATAAATTGTTCTGACACTCACATTGAACTTTGCTGCGAGTGCAGTTGCCGTCAAAAGACGTTTTGTCTGCAGCTGGGTTACTATTGCTGTCAGCCTGGAGAGCCGTTTGGTATTATTGTCGTTCATTTTTTTGGGCTGTTGATTGCTATGGGGTGGTTCGTGGCATTACGCTTAACGGGGGCGGGGCTTTGCCGAAGGCAGGGATTTTTAGCACTAAAGTTCAATCAAAGAGTCCCGATAGCATCGGGACACAAATGTCCAATCGAATCCGTTCAGCCCCGCTTTTGGCAATACGATATTACCAGCAGGGTTTATTTTATATCGCATTAATTTGTCCATTTTTCATTCTATTTAATTATAACATTCTCTGTCTGCCTATTAAGAAAATCGAGAGCTGTTGATGTAAATGGAACGAACGAATTATAAACAGGCACATGGTCTCCATTTGGAATAATCCATAATGCAGAATCTGGATTATCTCTGTCACCATGAACCACAAGAGTTCGTGCATTTATTGTCGATAAAAGCTGTTCTGAAAAATTCATGTCTTCATAGTTTTCTGCAAATGCGTTAAACTAAGTATGGCGCAACTACGGCAGAGTGCTTCAAACCAGCTCATTCGATATTTCACTATTTTCTGTATGGCCCGATGTTCTGAGCTTTTTATTGTTATGCCTCCATCCAGCCCGGATTACTTTTTCAAATTCAGAAACTTTATCACTATCCCAATTTGCCCCAAATGATATAAGTCGTGATGAATTAGCCCTTCAAGAAGATACTTGTACTTATACCCATCAGTATGCTCCTTTTCAAGGTAGTCGTCTTTTTCATTTTCAATAAGTTCAACAATTTCTTTTTGACTGTTGTAAAATTCAGATTTTAGCTTCTCCCATCCTTTTCTTCGAAGCACATCATTTGCTAACCAGTTTTCAGGACTTTCCATTGTCAATTGGGCATTATGTCCTTTCAATTTCAAAATACAATCTTTTCTCCAAACTAAAATATGAGAAATTAACTCCGCAACACTATGCAATTCGGGCAATGGCCTTTCAAAAGCCAGTCCTTCAGGAAGTCTGTCAATTTTCTTTTTAAAGTTTTCGTCAAGCCACAATTCCTGCTCCTGTACGTCTTGAAATTGTCTTATAATATTTGTGATTAGCTTATTTTCCATTGTTCAATTTTTAATTCGCGTCGATTACTTTATTTATCACATTGACCCGATAATGTTTTATTAATTTCAGAGCGGGTTATCGAAGCACAAAGGTCCAGGTTAAAAGTGGCTGGCCGATGACACAACCACGGCAGAGTGCTTCAAACCAGATCGTTCGAAATGAGCCAACCAGGACGAAAATATCAGTAATCATCGACTTTCGCAATCGAAGTGGTGGATGTATGTGAAATATGGGTTGTTTGGGAAGTCAATTAATGGTTGCTGGTCAATAAGACCATCAACGGCTGAAAACTGCTTTAATGAATCCTGTCTATCAAATGGTATCCCCATAATAAGCCGCTACCGAAGGTTTC
This sequence comes from Bacteroidota bacterium, assembly GCA_023458555.1. GTDB lineage: Bacteria > Bacteroidota > Bacteroidia > Cytophagales > Cytophagaceae > SpSt-227. The sequence continues at coordinate 49,604 of JAEWYS010000014.1, forward strand.
ATTCAACACTGGCTTTCCTTGCAGACGAAACGAAATTTTAATTGAGCGGATCGTTATTATTTATCAAGACGGATCATACACATTACTTCTTCTTTAACTGGGGAATACCATTCTACACAATATCCTTTAGGGTCTAAGTTTGGTTCTTTAAGAAGTTCTTGAAATGCTCTGTCAATACTCATTGCGTCTTTACGAAAGTCACTTATATTAATTGCAAGGTATTCCCCTTTAGGAATAATCAAAGTGTCACAGTTTAACTGTTCGGCTTCTCCACCATACATCTCTTCTGCTGCCGCTCTGTACACTATACCGTTATTATTTTCTGGTCTTGAAAGTCCAAAAATTTTCCTTTCCTTTGAGAAGTCAAATAAGCTATGAAGCTTATCGATAGCTTCCGGAATACCCTCCGGAAAAGATTTCGCAATTACGTAAAACACTTTGATGTCGTCTTTTAAATTGAATTTCTCCATTCCTTTACTATTTTATTTTTGCAAAAGTGTGATGGTCTGTTTTTTTTAGTGGCTGGCTATTTCCAGTATCTCCCCATCTTCCGGAATCATTACTTTATCTATTAAGCTGTTATCTGTCAATATGGCTTCCAATTTCTTTCGAGTCAAAGGGCAATGATTTATGGATTCCATATGATTCGCGATTACTTTTCCCGGTGATTTTTTTACGAATCTAATAATATCATCAACATTCATAATCAATTGCTTAAAAAAATCAAATTGTGCTGCTCCACAAGCCAAAACACTAAGCTCCGGTTTGTAATTATTTAACACTATGTCAACCGAGTCAGTATATATTGTATCTGAACTCAGGTAGATCGTTTTCTGGTTGGGCAAATTAATAAAAAACCCCATTACATTACCCATCAGTCTGGAAACGAACCCATATCCGTGCTTAGCCGGTATACCTTCAATAGTACCTCCTAAGAAGGATTGTTTTTCCCAATACTTTAATGACTGAACTACGTTTAAGCCTCTTTTTTTTAATGCTTTCTCATCCTTCAGACTACATGTAACAGGAATGTTCTTCTTAATCAGAAATTGTATGGCTTTACTATCTATGTGGTCAGGATGTCGATGCGTTATTAAGCAATGAGTTACTTTTTCAAGTATCCAATTGGTGTTTGCAGGTAATGGAACGGTTGGGTTTTTTTTAGCTTTATGTCTAAAAAAAGCAAAGGCAGGCATAAATCCCGGATTTCCGAGCATCGGATCAACTAAAATGACCTCTCTTTCTGTTTCAAGAATCATGGTAGCATTCCTGATATGGTGGATTTTTAACATTGCAATAAAATTTATACAAATATCTATCGCACAGTTAAAATTCCATTGATTCAAATCAAGAAATACGTTTTCTTATCCGACTTAGTGTTTCAGGTGTTATATTCAAATATGAAGCAATATGATATTGTGGTATTAGTTGAATCCACTCAGGTCTGTATATCAACAACTCTTTATAAAGCTCATCAGGTGTTTTGGTAATACGGTTAAACTCCAGCTTTTCCTTTTGCTTTAATAATTTTTGAAATGAGGATTGAACAAAATTCTTTCCACATTGATACTTTTCCAGCAAATCGAAAAACGGCTGTCTGTCAATGCTCAACACTTCTACAAAAGAAAGGCATTCTTGATTTCTTTTTGTATTGAAATTTTGACTAAACGATAGTAAATCAGAAATAAACTGGGGTTTTACATAAAAGTTAATATTGATTTCTTTTTCATCATTTGAATAATATTCTCTGACTATTCCTTTGTTAAGAAATCGAAGTTCTTTCTCTTTAACACCTGATTGCAGCAATATGCTTCCTTTTTCATAATTGTCTAATCTGAATAAAGAAAACAGTTCCTCTAATCCGTGTTCATTTAGAGGATATTCTGTTCTAAAGAATTTGCAAATTTCTGTAAACATTGTGATTGGTCTTGTAGATATTCTTCGGGCTTTTGTATTTGGGCTAAATTCCGAAGCACAAAAGCAAAAGTTGAATTTTAAACCATCAATTCAGCAAGCGGCTCCGACTCAATGCTACCGCTTGCCAGCGACAGCTTTTAATCCCCGGCGGGCACAATCAGAGGCGGCGATAAGTCCACCTGCCATCATAATTACATCTTTCAGTACTAAACGTCCCGCTCCAGATAAATAAGGAAAACCATAACGCGGTGTAGGAAAATCTCCCCCCAGAGCAGGAACATAGACTTCGGGAGTTGTGATTAAAAACGAAAGTGTTACCATGGACATTCCGAAAGTTAAAACTCCTCCCCAAAATCCAATTACAGGAAACCAAACGCCCAGTAAGACTAATATACCAATGCAAATTATGACCGCGCCCAAGCCGTAAGAAAAGACATAAGTACCATTTTCTTTATGCCATTCAATATTTTTCTGAACAGTTTTGCCTTCCGGGTTTTTATAAAGCGTGTATTCAGCCACTGGTACACCTGCGTCATTGATCGCGGTCTTGCCCGTGCTGTTGTAAAAAAAACTCATAAAGGGACTATTGATAACAAAAGGAACAATCCCATCCGCTTCGTATTGAAATGCTTTCAACCCTCCAATCCAAACCATGACAATAAAAACGGACACCCTCATAAAGTTGATAAACTTATTTTGGAGAGTGGCGAACAACCTGAACAATTTTTCCATTTTCTTTTGATTTTTAATACGCAAACCTACTACCTTTTCAAAATCTTATTCATCGGCTTTCCTTTTCCGCAATTGCTGTCTGCAATTGTGTCACAAGCATACAGCCTTGCGCATTCGTTTTTAACTGTGCCTCGGTCATTGGTGTCGGATTTTTAGCATTGCCTGCTGCTAACGGATCGGGCTTTGCGTTCGGGCGGGATTTTTTGCACTAACGTTGAAGCGAAGAACCAAAGTTCAAATATAGCAAAAAGCGTCAAACGAAGCACTTCGCACCCCCTGACGCCAACCCCTTGTTAGCGGTTCGTTGTTTATTTTTTTCGTCTGTAATGCAGTTGCGTTAATCCCGTATCAAATATTTTTGCAGTCACAAATTCAAGTGTTTGTTCAGGTCTTCCGTCTTTAAAAAGCCGTGTTCCATTGCCCAATAAAACGGGTATAACCGAAATTATAAGCTCGTCTATTAAGTCGTGTTTCAACAATTCATTTATTACTTCAGCTCCACCGTCACAATAGATATTTTTTCCTTTTTCAGATTTTAACCGTTTGACTAACCCGGCTATGTCTCCGGTATAGAAAAACGTTCTGCCTGTTTGAGGTCTTTCAGTTCGTGTTATGACATAAACATCGCGCTGTCCGTTGTCGTAATGAGATGAGCCGATTTCTTTAAACACATAATCATAGGTCTTTCTGCCAATAATTAATGTGTCAATTGTGTTTGTAAATTCGGTGTAGCCGTAGTCTTCGCCTTCCTTTTCAACGAGTTTTAAGAAACTAAGGTCGTCATTCGGCTTTGCAATGTAGCCGTCTAAACTTGTGGCAATGAAAAGAGCTATTTTTCGCATTCGTCTTTAAATTTTAATGTTTCAGCAAAGTTACTTCAGGACAACTACTTGCACTTTGTAAAAATGCGACAAATTAAAGCTGTGATGGCGAAAGCCCTGTGTTTCGTTTGATTTCATGGGTAAGGTGCGAATGGTCGCAATAACCGCATTCAAAGGCAATTTCTAATAAACTCCGATTTCTATCTGGATTTTTGATTAAACCCAAAGCATTCTGAAAACGAATAATGTTTGAATATTCTTTTGGCGATAGCCCAATGAACTTTTTAAAATTTCGCTCCAATTGTCTGACCGTTGTGAAATTTCGTTTTGATAGCTCGTAAATACTGATTCGTCCGTTTGTTGCGTGTATATCGTTGATAACTGATTGTAGCTGGTTGTTTTTGCTTTTTATTCTCTCCGAAAAGAACTTGTCAAAATAATTGAATGGATTGTCAAATGTTTTATCAATATTAAATGAATTGGATTTTTCAAATTCTACGGTGTCGTTGGTCAGCTCATTTTGTGGGGCATAGTTATAGAAATTTGCAAAGGTTGCAGGTTTCAGGCACACACCTATTAAATGTGTGTCGGCATCAATAAAGCTGTCTTTGAATGAAGTCATTGCACCAACTATATACGTTTTTCCAAACTCCATTGAAAACGAGCCGTTGTCAGTCAAACAAGCATCTCCCAAATTCATTACTATACCGGCACAGCCATCCGGAAAAACCCGTTCCCATTGTCTTTCAACTTCGTTTCCTTTCAGTTCCCAATAGAAATGAATATAGGGTTCTAATTCTTTGTAAGGTTTTACTTTTCTGTACTTCATTGGTTTCTGAGGTGTCGTTCGTTACAATGACGGCCAACGGTCAAGTACAAGCGTAATGCGGGATTTCGGAGCAACTAACTGGCCGCCCGCACTATACTTTGACAGATTGCAAAATACTCAATTTTAGCCAATCAGCCCGCAGTATGCTTGTACAATGTTATGTGCATACCCATTTTCGTTTTATTCATTTAGATATTTTTTTTTAATTTTGTCGCTATGAGAATGACCGTAATGCTATAATATTCCTTTCAAGCTTAGTTCTTAAGCAATGCGCTTTATTTATACAAAGCGTACTTTTCTATTATTCATTCATTTTATTAATAATCTTCAAACCAAGTCCACTTGTCGACAGGATTTGTTGCTGTACGTGGTTGGTTTTTTTAAAAAAAATCATGTCAGATATACTAAGTAAAAAGGAAATAGAGCATTTTATTCATAACGGTTTTGTTCATCTTGATAATTCATTTTCCAGGGAAATAGCAGATGCTGCTTTAGATATTCTTTGGAATGACCTTCCTTGTGACAGGTCAAATCCTTCAACCTGGATTGAGCCTGTAATTCGTTTGGGAATGTACACCAATGAACCTTTTGTCAATTCTGTAAATACCCCAAAGCTGCATAATGCTTTTAATCAGTTAATAGGTAAAGACAAATGGATTCCTTGTCGGAATGTAGGAACGTTTCCTGTCAGATTTCCATCTGATCAGCAACCTAATGACACTGGTAAACACGTAGATGCAAGCTTTCCTGGAAATGATCCTGACAATTATTTTGAATGGCGTGTCAACGTCAAATCAAAAGGACGTGCATTATTAATGTTGATTTTGTATTCTGATGTCAGCGAAAATGATGCTCCAACAGTCATTTATGAGGGTTCTCATATTGATGTTGCAAGATTATTGTTGAAAGAAGGAGATTTAGGGCTTTCTTTTATGGAACTTGCAAGGAAGCTAGAGGAGCTGCCAAAAAGAAAAGAAGTGTTTGCAACTGGTAAAGCAGGTACAGTTTACCTATGTCATCCGTTCTTGGTTCATTCAGCTCAACCACATAGGGGAAGTACGCCTAGATTTATGGCACAACCACCTTTGTTGTTAAGGGGCGAATTGTCTATTTCAGATTCTGATATCGGTTATTCTCCCGTTGAAAAGGCTATTCGTTTAGGATTAGATTAATCATAATGAGGTCACATTGAAGGAGGTTGTTTTTAACAGCCTCTTTCTTTTTTGGGGATGCTTACAAAAGAGGTAATTTGAGTTTCTTTTCCTTATAATCAAAGCTTGTTTTATACCTCAAAGCAATACAAAAGCATCTTGTAGTCAATCTAATAAAAAGTGATATGTAAAGAACATCCCAATATACCGGAAACTATTCGAACGGAAAGTCAAATCTATTGGCAAGCAGGCGATGTCAAGAGTATTTGACATCAACGAACCAGCCCGGAGTAAAAAGACACATTGTAAATACATCAGTAATCCATAGCACCCCTCTCCCCTACCTGATCAGCCCCATTTTGTACTGGAACACCTGGGCGATATTTTCGGCGCGGACTTTGGCCAGATCGGTATTGGGGCCAGAGAAGTGTTCGTCAATGTTTGCGCGGAAGAGCTGGAGCCAGCGGTCAAAATGATCCCGGGAAACGGGCAGACCGATATGCTTTGGAAAAGGCGCTCCTTTGTAGCCCGGAATTCCCAGTATAAGGGAATTCCAGAAGGCATACATCACGGGCAGGTGGCGTGACCAGTCCACCTCCGCAAAGTCATTGAACACAGGAGACAGCAGAGCGTCCCCGTTTACTTTGTCATAAAAAGTGTCGACCATGTGGCGGACATCGGCCTCGGTCGTAATATCAGGCGCTGTTTCTTTCGTCATAGCAGTACATTCATTTAATCAAACATCAGTTACTCCGGCTTTATTAGATAAACATCGATAAGCCTTACTTTTTCTCCCTTGATAAGGAAAAAGTAACAAAATCCCGACCAGTCGGGACAACGGCCGTGATCAAATCCGCTAAAGAACTTCCCTTCTCCCCCCCTTCCAATTTATACACGTTAAGCATTAAGCTTCTAACTTTATACACATTAAGCCCTGAACTTATAACTTTCAACTTATAACTCAAAACGTATAACTCAAAACTTCCAACCTACAAACCTTTTCTCACATATACTTCAGATCATTGTTCAGCTTCAGATGAATGATCCCCATACGATCGAGTATCCAGATCACCGGATAGGTCGGATCAAACTCATGCCAGCGAACACCGAAGTTGGCTCTGCCGCCAAATTTATGATGATTGTTGTGATAGCTTTCGCCCATCATCAAAAAATCGAAGGGAAGCAGGTTTTTGGCCGTATCCGATACCTTAAAGTTGACATAGCCGAACTTGTGCGCAAACCAGTTGATAATCGCTCCGTGCACCGGTCCCATCAGATAGTGTACAGGCAGCAGCAGAAACATCCACCACTCCGTGGCAAAGGCGATATACACCAGCGTATAGACCGTACCCCAGACCAGACGGGACAGCCATTGGTCACCCAGCTTTTCTATAAAGCCCCAGTAGGGCACGCCTTTGGTAAACTTCGGCTCTACCGCTACCCGCTTGTTGAGTATGTCGTTGTAGATATTCCTGGTCTTCCACATCATATCAAACAGATTGCGGCTGTAGGACGGCGAATGCGGATCCTTTTCCGTATCGGCATAGGCATGGTGCATACGGTGCATAATGCCATAGGCATGCGGACTCAGAAAGGACGAACCCTGAAAGATATAAGTCAGAATATAGAAAAACTTTTCCCAGCTTTTGTTCATTGTAAACATCTGGTGCGCCGCATAGCGATGCAGGAAAAAGGTTTGCGCAAACAGGGACAGATACCAGTGCGCGATGAAAAAGTATAAAATAATCATACCGTGTGTTATATTACTTTGGAAAATTGAACTTCTATTCTGGCTCCGGCGTGCATGCGCGCGTCAAAAGCCATACATATATTGCGAAGAAAAGGCTTACCTGCTTCATGAACGTGCAGCTCATGGTCTCCGATGCGGATCAATCCGTCGCTCTCCGGCTCTTTCAGCCGGGCAATCACTTCGCTGAGATCTGACTGGTCATCCCAACGGGTCTCCCGGCAGCACATGATATCGAGTATATGCCTGCGGTAGTGCAGGTCTTCGCTGTCCAGCATATGCCCTCTGAACACAGGCAGCAGCCCCTGCTCCACCATCTGCCGGTATTCCTCCACCGACTTCGCATTCTGGGCATAGGCGCTCCACAGATCGCTGATAGCAGAAACACCAAGACCAATCAGTCGCTCCGTATGGCGGGTGGTATAGCCCATAAAATTGCGGTGCAGCGTACCCTCCTGCTCTGCGCGGAATAATGTATCGCTTTCCAGCGCGAAATGATCCATACCGATTTCGTGGTAGCCTGCCGCCTCCAGCATGGAGCGACCCAGCTCGTACAGAGCACGTTTGCTTTCATCATCCGGCAGATCCATTTCTGTAAAGCGGCGCTGGCCCGGCTTTACCCAGGGTACATGTGCGTAGCTGTAAAACGCGATCCGGTCAGGTCTCAGCCTGCTGACCTTCTCAATGGTATCGGCAATCGTCTCCGCAGTCTGCAAAGGCAGGCCGTAGACAATATCATAATTAATCGATGTATAACCCGCTGCTCTGGCCTCTTCGGTGACCCGGCGTACATCGTCGTAGCTCTGTATCCGGTTGATGACCTGCTGCACGTTCGGATCAAAATCCTGAATGCCGTAGCTCACCCGGCGAAAGCCCAGGTCGTGCAATACCTCCAGATGTCCTTGGGTGGTATTGGCCGGATGGCCTTCAAAGCCCAGCTCGGCTCCCGGCGCCAGTGTTGCCCCGCTCAGCAGGCCGGAAATAAGCAGCTTCAGATTGTCAGAACTGAAAAAGGTAGGCGTACCGCCGCCAAGATGCAGCTCGCTGATTACCGGCTTTTGCCGCATATACGACCGGTACAGTCCCCATTCTTTCAGCACCGTCTCAATATAGGGCAGCTCCACCGAATGATTGACCGTAATACGGGTATTGCAGCCGCAAAAGGTGCAGAGGCTTTCGCAGTACGGCAGATGCACATAGAGACTGATCTCTTCGGCCCTTTCCGAAAAACGCTCCCGTATCGTTTCCTCCCAGCCGCTGCGGCTGAACGAAGCTGTATCCCAGTAAGGCACGGTCGGGTAACCGGTATACCGGGGTCCCGGCACATTGTATTTGCGTATCAGCGAATAATCTACAAGCTCTTTCATCATCAGTGACATTGTGTAATTTTTCCACTTTTGTTTTCCGGACTCACATAAGGTATATTCATATTCAGGCCCCGTACGATCAGCAATACCGCTACCACGCAGGCCACATAGGGCATGGCTTTGTGAAACAGGCTCCGCATTTTCAGACTCAGCATGGTACCCATCAGCGACACCGCCAGCATGAGCGGTACAGTACCGAGGCCAAACAGCATCATAAACCCTGCTCCGGACAGCATATCGCCCGCTGCCAGCGAGGCAACCAGGGCCATATAAACCATACCGCAGGGCAATAATCCGTTGAGCAGTCCCAGCACAAAAAGCGGGGACCAGCCGGATTTTCTGAAATACTTCTGAAAAGCGCTGCGCACCGGTTTCTGTATGCTCCCAAGCAGCGTTCCGGACAGCCTGCCAAATACATCCTGCACCAGCACTACGGATGCGATAATCATCAGCCCCGCTACGACGGAGACAGTCTGCTGCAGGCCTGCCATAGCCAGTCCCTGCCCCGCCAGACCGGTCAGCAGCCCCAGCCCGCCATAGGCCAGCACACGGCCGGCATTGTAGAGCAGGTACTTGAGTACCCGCACACGGCGGTTTGTGCTGCGCACCGGCAGTGCGAAGGCGATAGGCCCGCACATGCCGAGACAGTGCGCGCTGCCCATGAGTCCGATCATAAAGGCGGCATACCAGAGCATATCAGTCGATCATCAATGTTTTTTCATCATAATATTGCATACTTCCGACCTTATAGTCCACCTGCACCCTGTAGTAGCCTCTGGAAAACAGGTGGCGGTCAAAAAGCTGTACTCCATGCAGGTTGGAACTGATTGCCAGACGCAGATCTTTGGCCGCGTCCGAAGGCCGGAAAAAAAGTATGTCTCCCTCGATCGGCTGGCCGGCCAGCGATTCGGGAAAGCGCAGCACGACCTTATCACCGGCCACTACACAGGACAGTGTATCGGACAGGCGGTTCTGGTTGAGCTGCTTGTCAATCTGGGACTGAAACTGTAGTTCACGTCCGTAGTAGTCCTCAACAACCAGGTCAAAATTCTGACGAAAAGCGCTCACGACCATAAAGATCATAAAGGCGACAAAGCCCAGTGTGAGGAATGTAATGCGATATGCCCAGTTCATAGCTTTATTAGTGGGTTACAGGTCCGACAAATGTTGTGGTGAGCGTTTCCAGCTCTTTCTGATCCGCGTATACACCGAGGCGGATCTTCGTTTTGGTTTTGGTAATGGCCGCCCGGTCCAGCACGATAAAGGCGGCGGTCTCCGCCGTACCCTGCGCCGGTATAAGCAGAGACTTGCCTACCAGTTGCAGCTCCGCCTCTTCAGAGAGGCTGCGCAGATTGATATTGATCTCCCGATTGGTCTTATTGATCATTTTGATATTGTACAGATTGCCGATCCGGCCGTCCGGCATTTCCTGATACATGATACCCGGTGTACGCAGCATGCTGGTCTCCACATCGGAACGAAAAGCCAGCAGTGTGCCGACAAATCCCAACAGAACCACCAGCACCGCAGAATAAACCAGTATGCGGGACGTAAAACGAAAAGGCTTGCCCTCAGCAATCCCCGCTTCCGAATCCATACGGATCAGCCCTTCGGCCAGCCCGACATTGCGCATCATAAAGTCGCAGGCATCCATACAGGCGGTACAATTGGTACATTCGAGCTGTGTGCCGTTGCGTATATCAATCCCCATGGGACAGACGTGTACACACTGGTTGCAGTCGATGCAGTCACCTTTGCCTGCCTGCGAACGGTCTTCACGTGCCTTGAGCCTGCCACGGTTTTCTCCGCGCACATAATCATAAGCCACAACCAGCGAGTTTTTGTCGGTCAGTACTCCCTGAAGCCGCCCGTACGGACAAACAGTGGTACAGACCTGCTCGCGAAACCGGGCGAATACCCAGTAAAACACCACGGTAAACAGCAGCAGAGCGGCCATCGAGCCGGGTTGCTCAGCAGGAGCTGCCAGCATATGCATGACCGCCTCTGCACCTATGATATAACTCAGAAATATGGCCGCAATAAAGAAGGAGATCAGGAAAAACACGCTGTGTTTAAGGGATTTCTTAAAAACGACGGTGGGTGAAAGCGGTGCCCTGTCGAGCGCCATGCGTGTTTTCCAGTCTCCTTCTATCCAGTATTCGATCTTGCGAAAGACCGATTCCATGAAAATAGTCTGGGGGCATATCCAGCCACAGAAAATCCTCCCGTAGATCACCGTAAACAGGACCACAAACAACATCATGGCGATCATGATCAGGAGAAAAATGTGAAAATCCTGTGGCCAGAATATCTTCCCAAACAATATAAACTTGCGTTCGATCACATTAAGCAGCAGCATCGGTTCACCACCTGTCTTCATAAACGGACCGGTCACCATGAGCACGATCAGCACCCAGGCTACCAGTGTGCGGTAACGGGTATAGCGCCCCTTTGGATTTTTTGGATACAGCCACACGCGTTTTCCCGCCTTATCCACCGTAGAGATAGCGTCCCGGAAGGTTTTTTCGGGTGTTCCGACAAAATTCTCGCTGTTCATAGTCTGCCCCTTTATGATCGTTCGTTTTCGTTATTACTTAGCACTAAACAATAGATTCAATGCTACTTATCCAGTATCTTTACTTTTTCTCTATTGATGAGAAAAAGTAACAAAAAGAATCTAGGGCATGAGAAAATCTGCTAAAAAACCTCCTTTTCAGGCCTAAAATCAACAAACTCACCCAGCCCTCCTTATCCGCCCCATGTTCAGACAGCGTTGATTTTGGACGGCCTTCGAGAAGGTTTTCTTAACGCAATTTCCTCAAAGCCCGTCACCAAAATCAATCGATCTGCTTCGCACTGCTTTCATCTGTTACCTCATCTGTAGCATCTGCCACCTCGGCAGTTTCAACCACTTCCTCCTCTGCTTCCGGCACGTATTTCTCTCCCTGAGCTTCTTTGGCATTCGGCGGATTAGTACCTTCCAGCGTCATGATATAGCTTGCCACATCCTGCATCTGTTTGGCGCTCAGCTGTGATTTCCAGGGGATCATCCCTTTTTGCGGTACACCGTGCTTGATCACCCGGAATACATTCTTAATACCACCACCATTGAGCCAGTATTCATCCGTCAGGTTGGGTCCTACACCTCCTTCTCCGATTTTGCCGTGACAGGGAGCGCAGTTCTGCACGTAGATCTTCTCACCTCTGAGTATCCCTTCATTATCAGCCATGGTTACGTTGGTTTCATTGAGCGATTCATCATCCTCTGAAGCAGCACCCCGCTGCGCCTTCGCGAGAAATACTTCATGCTCGTACTCCTCGATCTGTAGCTTACCGCTGCCCATATGATAGTAGTACAAATACACTACGGAAAATACAATCGTAGCATAGAACAGATACTTCCACCAGGGCGGCAGATTATTGTCCAGCTCCCGGATACCATCGTATACGTGGTCGGTCATAACCTCCTCTTCCCGCTCAATCGGTACGGAGTCTGTCAGTGACTTGAGTACTCCGCCAAACAGTGGCTCGACCGGGGTTTTCGGCTTTGCATAGTCCAGAAAGGTCCGCAGGGCAAGAATCAGGTACAGCAGCACCAGCGAGATCACAATGAGCAGACCGCAGATGAACAGCATCAGCAGATCGTCCGGATTTACGGACAGAGACCCGGAGCTTTCAGCCCGGACAGTCACAGAGCTCAGCAGAAGGGTCAGCAGTGCGGCCGGACGTATTTTTTGGGATAGTATGGTAAAAATCTTCCTCATCTTAGTTTGTCGGGTTATGGGTAGCATCGTCCAGTGGCAGATTCTGCATTTTGACAATGTGTTTTTTATCGCTTCTGATCACCAGCCACAGCATGATCAGAAAAAAACTGAAGAACAGCACAAAGGATATGACCGGATAGATCTCAATATTGCCTATGCTTGCCATGTGGTTTTTGATAAACTTCAACATATTTCGCTTAGTTATTGTCCTCTTTTTTTACTTTGATATCAGTACCCAGCCTTTGCAGATAGGCAATCAGCGCCACTATTTCCTTACGGTCGCCTACTTCTATGCCTGCCTCTTTCAGTCCCGAGGTAATCGTTGTTGCCTGCACTACCAGATCTTCATTAGCCTGCCGCTCATATCCGGCCGGATAAGGCACACCCAGCTTTCGCATCGCACTGATAATGGACGGCGTCCGGCTGGTATCTATGTTTTTCTCAAACAGCCATGGATAAGCCGGCATGATCGAACCCGGTGACATGCTTTCCGGATCGAGCATATGATTGTAGTGCCACGAATCCGGATATTTACCCCCCAGCCGGTGTACATCCGGTCCTGTACGCTTCGATCCCCACAAGTGCGGATGGTCGTAGACGAATTCTCCGGCTTTGGAATACTCTCCATAACGTTCAGTTTCTGAACGGAACGGACGCACCATCTGCGTATGGCAGTTATTACATCCTTCCCTGATATAAATATCCCTGCCATGCAGCTCCAGCGAGGTATAGGGCTTCACACTTTCAATCGTCGGTATATTGGACTTGACCAGGAAAGTCGGAATCATCTCTACCAGACCGCCAATCAGGATCACTACAAGACTAAATATCATCAGCTGAACAGGTCTGCGTTCAATAACCCGGTGCCAGTGATCTTTTCCGGCATGGATTTCTTTGACCAGCGCAGGCGCAGTAGCTTCTTCGTTGGCCAGGAATGAGCCTTTGCGGGCGGTCATAATCAGATTGTATGCCATGGTAACCGTACCGGTGATAAACATGGCGCCACCAAGCGCTCTGAGCATATACATGGTACGGATCTGCGTTACGGTTTCCAAAAAGTTGGGATACGCCAGCAAGCCGTCCTGCGTAAACTCTTTCCACATCAGACTTTGTGTAAAACCAGCCCAGTACATGGGAAGCGCGTAAAACAGGATACCCAGCGAACCGATCAGAAAATGAAAATTGGCCAGTTTCTTTGAGTATAATTCGGTTCTGAACAGTCGCGGGAACAGCCAGTACAGCATACCAAAGGTAAGGAAACCATTCCAGCCAAGACCGCCAACATGAACATGTGCGACAATCCAGTCGGTAAAGTGTCCGATCGCGTTGACGTTTTTCAGAGACAGCATAGGTCCCTCGAAGGTCGCCATACCATAGGCGGTAATCGCTACCACCATAAATTTCAATACAACATCTTCACGTACCTTGTCCCAGGCACCTCTCAGCGTGAGCAAGCCATTGAGCATACCACCCCAGGATGGCGCGATCAGCATCACGGAAAATACTACCCCCAGCGACTGCGCCCAGTCAGGCAGCGAAGTATACAGCAGGTGGTGAGGACCAGCCCAGATATATAAGAATATCAATGCCCAGAAGTGTATGATAGACAGCCGGTAGGAATATACCGGACGATTAGCCGCCTTGGGCACGAAGTAATACATCAGTCCCAGATATGGGGTGGTAAGGAAAAACGCCACCGCGTTGTGTCCGTACCACCACTGCACCAGGGCATCCTGCACACCGGCATACCAGGAGTAGCTTTTCATGAAGGATACCGGCAACCCGAATGAGTTGACGAGATGCAGCACTGCTACCGTCACAAACGTTCCGATATAAAACCAGATAGCTACATACATATGGCGCTCCCTTCGTTTCAGAATGGTAGCGAACATGTTCCAGCCAAATACTACCCACATCAGGGTAATGGCGATATCGATCGGCCACTCCAGCTCTGCATACTCCTTGCTGGTGGTATAGCCCATGGGCAGGGTCAGCACCGCCGAAAGAATAATCAGCTGCCAGCCCCAGAAATTGATCTTGCTCAGTGTATCGCTGTACATCCGGGCCTTGCAGAGACGCTGCAATGAATAATATACGCCGGTAAAAATACCATTGCCCACAAAGGCGAAGATGACCGCATTGGTATGCAGCGGGCGTATCCGGCCAAAAGTGGTAAACTCCAGCCCGAAATTGAGCGCCGGCCAGGCCAGCTGCAGAGCAACCAGCAGCCCTACCAGCATGCCGATCACCCCCCAGGTGATTGTCGCGAAAGCGAAATTCCGGACAATGGTGTTGTCGTACGAAAACTTCTCTAATTGCATGTTCACTTACTTATTGTTTTGTTTAGATTCTGTTTGTTTCTCTTCAAAAAGCATCCGCACCGAAGGCGTATAATCGTCTTCGTACTGCCCGTCCCGGACCGCCCACAAAAAAGCCCCGAGAAATGACCCTGCGACCAGCAGGCTTACAAGCACCAGAATAATCAATACACTCATAGTATGCCGTTCTTTGTACACAAATAAAGCGGATCGCCGCTCCCCGATGAATGAGTTCCGACACTGCCGGAAATGATATATGTCAGTTTTGTATCAAATCCTTCAAGGTTTTCAAAACCTTGAAGGATTTAACCTATCTGAACCGATACTTTCTCCTTGCCAGCACTCTGCTCATAATCACTACAAATACCACTACAGACACAGAACTGACAGGCATCAGTATGGCGGCAATCAGTGGTTTGAGTATGCCCTGCACCGCGAAATACAATCCGACCGCGTTGTAGGCCAGCGCCAGCGCCAGTCCCCAGTATACTATCTGCATACAGTCTCTGCTATAGCGCATAAAATCCGGCAGACGATGTACCGATGAGGCTTCCAGAATCGCATCGCAGGCCGGAGAAAAACTTCCTTTGTTTTCGACAATACTGATTCCGCAGTCACTTTGCAGCAGTGCTCCGGCATCGTTGAGGCCATCTCCTGCCATCAGTACCTGCCGGGTTTCGGTAAGCTTTTTTATGTAATCTTTCTTATCAGCCGGAGACTGATTGAAATGCATATGGGTATTGTCGAAGTAGGGACGCAGTACATCCTTTTCCGCGTCATTGTCTCCCGACAACAGATGTAGTTCACAGGATTTTTCCAGTCTTCTCAGCATCAGATCCAGACCGGGGCGGTATTTGTTATGAAAGCGGAAACAACCTCTGACCTGACCGTCAATGCTAAACCACACGCTGGTCTGGCGACTGTCTGTATCCGATTCACTGGTTACCGCTCCGACAAAAGCAGCCGATCCTGCTTTGATTTTTTTACCGCCTGCTTCCGCACACATGCCCTGTGCCGGAATTTCCTGAAACGAGCTTACCGGTACTGTTTCCCTGTCTGACAAATGGCTTACCAGCATCTGCGACAAAGGATGTGTAGAATGCCTGCATACGGACCGTACCAATGACAATTCCTCTGCCGTAAGAGTACCTGTCTGTACGATAGCTGCTTCTCCTGCATGGGTAATGGTGCCGGTCTTGTCAAAAACTACTGTATCAATGGAAGCGAGCTGTTCCACAGCTTCTGCCTTTTTCAGATAGAGGCCGTTGCGCCCCATGATATTCATGGCCGTACCAAAGCAGAACGGAATGGCGAAAGAGAAAATACAGGGACAAAAGATGATCAGCACAGTGACCGCCGCATACAGAGCCGTCGATGATGCGCCCTGACTGTACCAGTACAGGTAAGATCCCAGACTGATCAGCAAAACGGCAATCGTAAAATATATTCCTATCTTGTTGGTAAAAGCTGTCAGCCCGGACGGACGCTCCCGGGTTTCCTCTTTGTTCCAGAGCCGTGTCAGATAGCTGTGCGATACTTCACGGATCAGCCGTAGTCGTATCGCAGCGCCCGCCTGTCTTCCTCCGGCATAGAGCTGCTCGCCGTTTTTCTTGGGTACAGGTGCGGACTCACCGGTTACAAAGCTATAGTCAATATTGCCTTCGCCTTCCATCAGGATGGCATCGGCCGGTATGATTTCTCCGTTACGAATCAGGATAATATCTCCCGGTTTCAGCTCACTGACCGGCACAAAGGTTTCTTTGTCCTCTTCTACTCTTGTCACCGCCAAGGGAAAATACGATTTATAATCCCGCTCAAAGGACAGCGCCTGATAGGTCCTGCTCTGATACCATTTGCCGATCAGCAGAAAGAATACCAGCCCGGTCAGCGAGTCCAGATACCCGGAACCTGTCCCGCTCAGGATCTCGTACACGCTCTGTCCGAACGCTGCGACCAGCCCGAGAGCGATCGGCAGATCCATATTGATTGTCCGGTTTCTGAGTGCATACCAGGACGAGGTAAAATAGTCGGAAGCACTGAACAGGAATACCGGTAAGGCAAGCAGCAGGCTGAGTCCGGAAAAAAGGTGTTTCAGACTACCCGAAAACGAATCGGCAAACGACAAGTATTCGGGCAGGGCCAGCATCATGATATTTCCGAAGCAAAAACCCGCAATGCCCAGCTTGTAATACAGGGACCGGTCGACCGAACGACGCGATACCGGTTTGCCGTCCATGGTAATCAGAGGCGGATAGCCCAGGGAAGCCAGCAGCCTGGCCAGCTCCCGCAGGCTGATACCACTGTCAAAACGCACATCAAGCTCTTTGCGCTGAAACTGTATGACCGACTGGAGAATCGATTTATCCAGCCGATGCAGATTTTCGAGCAGCCATATACAGGAACTGCAATGAATGGAAGGTATGTAAAAGGTAACGCCTGTCACCTCTCCTTCCCGAAAATTGACGATTGTCCGCTTTATTTTTTCTTCGTCCAGATACGCATAGTCATTTTCCGAAGTTCCTCTTACCTGGTTGCCGGCCTTATCATCCAGCGAATAGTACGTGCACAGCTCATTTTCATTGAGCAGCTCATAGACGGACTTGCACCCGTTGCAGCAAAAAGTATGGGATTCAGACTCGATTCCCGAGTCCCCGCAGTGTTCTCCGCAGTGATAGCAACTGGTCTGAACAGTATTTCGTACAGCCTCCGGCATAGACATGATTTTTTGCTTCTCCATTACAAAGAAACATGGAACATATGGGCAAATAAATGACAAATATCACCTTCCGGACTAAGGCTTATCATCCCGCAAACATTTCCGGGCTGCTATCTTTGAAGCGCTAATTTCACCAAATCGGAATATGGGAACTGAAGAATATTTTTATGAAGTGGATCTGACCCACGAGCCGGGAAAAGAAGGGCGCATATCCTCACACGGGCTACAGCCCATCCACGTACTGACGGCCATAAAGCCCCCCAGAGAGCGTAAAGCCGTATGGTCTCCGGAGCACCTGCTGGCCGCGTCGGTATCGGACTCTTTTATGGCTACTTTTCTGGATCTGTGCGAAAAAATGCAGGTCAATATACAATCCTACCAGAGCCAGTGCTTTGCCAAGCTGGTAAGACAGAAAGATAAATTTGTGATGACAGAGCTGTTGCTGCGTCCTCTTATCAGGCTGGCTGATCACCGGTCCATGCTCAAAGCGTACAAATACGTCGAAGAAGCAGAAAGTCTTTGTCCCGTACGAAATGTACTGAAGATACCGGTTGAGGTACATCCCCAGTTTGAATACATCGACAAAGGCTCTAAAGTAAAAGCCTGACTTAGTTGGACTCCACAGAATGCAGATCAGGCCGGTCCTGGTAGCCCCATTCCTCATCATGACCAAGCTCCCGCCCAGCGTAGCGGCCATAGCGCAGCACGACATATACCATCCAGCCCAGAAACAAGTGGGCTATGGAAAAAAAGAACAGCATTAATCTCAAAGGAGCGTCTAAACGACCAGCTATCGTAAACACTACCAGAAAGAGCGTTACGACAAAAATGGCAATTTTCGGATTTTTCATATTCCACAAACCCGGAATGGCCGAAAAGGTTACAGCGTGGTGTGGAAGTCTCTACTCAATTCTTGAATTAAGCATTTATTCAATAATCATTTTGTCCGGGAAAAGCAGGCTGCAATAAAAGCATAGGCCAGCCTGTAATCTACAAAGTAAAATCAATAACCTTACAACTATGCTTAAACCGACAAGAAGAAAGACATTATGCCATTACCTGAATTGCTTTCTTTTCCTTCTTTGCACCACCAGATCTGGTACCTGATGGTATCTTCTTCCACCAGATAATAAAACCCGTAACAGGCAATGAACAGCCGATTAATGATGCTATGAAGTAAAAAATCAGACTCGGCCATCCGAGAATTTCACCCGTATGCAAAGGAAGAGAGATTTCTACGAACTGCTCATGTAGTTTTTTGTCAGCAAAGCGTTCAAGTGTTCTGAGTTCACCCTGATTGTTAAATGTTACAATATCCGGCACAATGGCTCCGAGCATATTTTCCGTATTTATTTTCTTGACTGTAATATGCGGAGATTCTTCAGTGGGCAGGGAAATAGTGGTAATGGCCTGATACGGCAGTTGCCTGTTGCTGAGTCTTATTATTTCGTCCAGCGATATGGTTTTTTCCAGATCGAGATTTTCTTTATCGTTTTCTGTTGCGATCATATCTTTCAGCAAATCCTTAAACGAGTCGGATAACGCGTCATTGGCAGGCGCTTTAGAGTTTGCGGTCAAAACCGGTTCCCCGCCCAGAGCCACAATAATTCCGCTTTTTACCCAGCCATACGAAACATACAACCCTGTAACGGCAATGAACAACAACAATAATACGCTATAAAAACCCAGAACATTATGTAAATCATAGTTTACTCGTGCGAACCTGGCTTTCCAGCGAATTACCAGTCCGTCTTTCAGCAGCTTCCATTTTTTGGGAATCCACAATACCAGTCCTGAAATCAGAAGAATAACAAATACTAAAATAGAAGCTGCAACGATGTCTCTGCCAATTCCGCTGATCAGCAACGAGCGGTGTATACTAAGTATAAGACTGAAAAACTCTTTGAGAGAATAATCACCTGATCCCAGGTTTTCTCCGGTATACGGATTCATATAAAATGATCCGATCTGAATACCATCTACAGATTTGTAACTGATCGTTAAGCTTTTGCCGGGAGAAGAAGGAATAGAGATACCCGTAATTAGTTTTCCTTCATTTTTTAATCTGTTCTGAATCGTATCAATAGGAAGTACAGGTATATTTTCGGTCGAAACGTATACTTTGTCGTAATTCCAGGCATCTATTATTTTATCCTTAAACGTATAAATGCTTCCGCTAAGACATACAATAAATACTACAACAGAAGATAAAAGTCCGAGCCACAAATGCAGCACGGACATTGTATATTTAAACCAGGATTCTTTTGGTCTCTTCTTACGAAGCAGAGCCTTAGCAAATCGTTTCATTAATTATTCAGCCTTTTTCTCCGATGGTTTTCCACCTTCTTTATGTTCGCCTCTGAAACCGTACTCCTTCACTATTTCCTGATATTTTGCATATTGCTCTTCGGTGAAGACGTCTTTTAGCGCTTTTTTTCTTTCTTCGTCAAACTTGTTCCAGTATTCCCTGGCAGCTTCTGCATTACCATGATAGTAATCATGAGCATTAGCATATGATTTTTCAAAAGCGTTATTTACCGCCACCAGCATTTTACTCTGATTTTCATCCAGGGCCAGCTCAGCTTGCAGTTGCCCTATCAGCTCATCAGAATACCCGGATCTTCCGCGGTTAAATTTCTTTGCAAAATCCTTGTAGGTCTCTTGTTGCTCAGGATCAAGAATGGCCAGAATTTCTTCATTATACCTCTTCATCAGCTCTCTTGATTGTGCCATACGGGTCGCACGATCTACTCCTTCCACATTCCGCATGGCCTCACGTGACTCATTGTATCTTTTCGCGATAGCATCAAATTGAGATTCTTGTGCTGAAGACAATTTAAGACCTGGTTTTATTTCGTTCAGGTCCATCCCTCTTCTCTTCTTTTCTTCGCTGCAAGAGCTTAAAACAAACAGCAGTGCCAGAACAGGAAGGATAAGTTTTTTTACTAGGGTGTTCATAGTCGTGAATAAATAAAATTATTGAAATATGAAAATAGAAAAATTGAAGGTATAGCAAGCTATTCTGCTATACCTTCAAAATAGCAAGATTGCTACAAGAAACTAGTATACACCGATATATCTGTTTCCAGCAGGGTTTACCAATTTAGCGCCAACAGTTACTTGTGCTGTTTTGGTGTTGAAAACATATATATTACCATCTATACCTACACCTGCCACAGCGATAAATACTTCATCACCAGCGACAGCAATACCTTGGTATTGACCAAAATCCATATTAGCGTCATTAGGAATATTTACCTTGGTAACAAATCTGGAATTTAAGTCTACACGGGCAACATAACCACCTGTACGCTCACCACCAACATTTAAGCTGTAGATAATATAACCGATTCCGTCTCCGGCATATCTCCAGGACTCAATATAGCTGTCCTTCACACCTAATGCATTATCAATGCTGATAGAATATGAATTGTCATACGAACCATCCGGATTAATTCTTATGATTTTTGATCCGCCTGTACCAGCCGTTTCTCTATGCGTAGCCTGGTATACATATCCGTCCGAACCAACAAAGGACATAGGGCTTCTGTAACCACTGTTGTCACCTGTTGCTTGCGTCGATGTAATGATTTTAGGATTCGTAAGAGAAGGATAGTCAAGTACTACCGTTTTTGTTCCTAATCGCTGGAAAGCTGAAGCATCAGCTGTTGTAGTTCCGGGAGTCCACTTACGTGTCCATGTACCTATGTACAGTTTATTACCCGCAGCATTTAATACCGGTGCATCCAAACGGAAAATATGGTGGCCTTCCTTTTGCTCTTCTGCAGAAAGCGCTAATTCAAATTCATGTGTGCCTATGATTCTAGGATTTTTCAAGTCCAGCACAACCACTACAGCAGTACCATAAACACCGACGAACGTACCATTTTCGTCATTACCCTCATATCTGTTTTTAATGTCTCTTACGTTGACTGCCACACCAATATCTTCACTGGCTTTTACCCAACGCGGAGAAGTTCCGGCATATTCGGCAATACTTACACTTGCACCTTCGTCAATTAGTGTATTACCACCCTCTACTTTGTATTTATTGAAAACACCGCCATCAGCGCCAGTGTACTGAATGTTATATAAGTAGTTACCGTCATTGGATGCCTGTAGACGAGCTGTTCTGCTTGACTTTACATGTACTCCATTGTCAAAAACATTGATAGAAGTTTCCGGATTTACAGCATCCTCTCTTTTTACACTATACACCATCGTACCACCGTTGCCATCGCCCGGATCTGTACCGTACAATGCGCCTGCCACTGTTATCCAACGGTCAGCGGTTCCGTCTGGCTGATTAGCTTTCGGACCATCATCTTTTTTGCAACCGGATAGCGCTAATGCTGCTGAAAAACCTGCAAAAAGAACCTGCTTAAAGAAATATCTGTTCTTCATTTTTGTTTTTGAAAGTTGTTTATCAGGGTTCTTAGTGTTTCTATTTCTATATGGATCCAATGAAATCGTAGAACCCTGATTACCGATCTCATTTGAATCTTTAGTTAAAGACATTGTGAATTATCAGCTATATCTTGAATTTATTCAGCGTATAACTGACTTTGACATAAAAACCTCTGCCGGGCTTTAGAACAGCAAAATTGTCGTACAATTGTCTGTTAAAGATGTTTTTGACGTCAAAGCTGAGTACAAGTTTCTGCTTGGGGAATCGATAGGTGATTCCAGCATCCTGAATGAATTGCACCGGAGTCTCCTCTGTATCATGCTCGACCCAGGTCATCTTGAACGGACTAACATATCCGAAATAATAGTTTAAAGTCAACACCGATTTTTTCTGTATAATATCCGTAAATCTGTATTGCAAACTGGTGCTGAATAAAAATACAGGCTCATTGGGAATCTGAGCATTATATCTGGCAAGTTTCTGACCTTTACTATCATACTTTTGCTTAAAGAGAGAGTTCGTTTGGGAAAGAGAAACCAGCAGGTTAAATTTATCGTTGTAGTTGTACGTCAGCTCAGACTCAAAACCAATTGCCTGCGCTTTACTCAGATTTATAAAAGGTAAAACCTGAGTATTTTCATTCAATCTCCTGTCTTCTGCCTGCCGGCCTATCCGATCGCGCACATCTCTGTTAAAGAAGCTTCCTGAAAACATAATCCGGTGTCTCCCGAGATAGAAGTTCCCTAGACGTATGCCAAGGTTAATATTATTGCTGAGCTCAGGTCTCAAATCAGTATTAGCGACTATATTCTCGGCCGGGCCACCAAAAATTTCCTGTTCAGCAGGCATACGTACCGCTTTTTCTGCAGAAGCCAGCAACATCACCTGATGCGTGATATCATAGGTTGCAGCCAGCCCGTATCCAACTATGCTTTTCGAACTTGAAACATGATTCTCCATATATGCCAGCGTAGCGGCATCTGCATATGGAGTAACTCTGTCAATGATTTGATTATAATGCTTGGCAAAAAGATTGGTCTTCAGCCGATTCTTAATAAACTGTGATTCATAGGCCAGCGAGGTGACACTTTTCGACAGATCACTGGTACTAAGATACTTTCTCTCCGAAACATGTTTTATTTCGTCCAGATCGTTTCTGTCTACATTATAGTAGTAGTAGTTAAGTATGAATCGGTGTTTTTTAGAGAGATCATAACTTAAGCTGGTTCTTACGGTAGCCAGTTTCCTGTTTATCATCATCATGGTCGGCTCGCCTTGCTGTGCACCGGAAGGTGTTTTCAAAGGTTTTCCATGGAACCCGATCATTTTCTCACCAAACCAATTGTAGTTATAGCTTACCGTATCCTGTACATATTGATCCCGATCGGTATACACCCCGTTAAACTGAAAATGCAATCCTTTGGTCAGAAAGTTTCTTTTGGCATAATTTAACCCTACAATATGCGCCTTGGATTCGGTAAATCTGCCCATATATGGTTTGGTCATATACTGACCATGCTGTATTTCTTTATAAGAATACGATCCGTTGTAGGAGATTAAAAAATTATCAGCCCATTTTACCTTGGTAAACCCGGCTTCTACCCTGGAGCCATACGTTCTAAATGCATCATTAAACCGGTTTGCCGTGACATTGACCATTCTTCCGTCAGGTAATGTGTTTCTGGTGAAACGCCCCCTCATTTCGTAATCGTTGTCGGAATAGCTATAGAACCCGGAAGCTTTTACAGTGATTCCTGTTTTGGGATGGCGATACACTCCGCTTATATCCGTCTGTGAGGTATTGAAAGATCCGTATGAGGTGGATATAGTAACATTATTTAAAGTAAGATCCTGCTTTAAGATAATATTGATAGCTCCCCCCAGATAGTCGCCGGATAAATGTGCCGGAAGAACGCCTTTATACACCTCAATGCGTTCAATCATGGCCGGCGGTATATTATTTAGATTAAATGAAGCTCCGTATGTAGAAATTTCTATACCATCAATAAAAATACCTACCGAACGTCCGGACATACCGTTGAGGTTGTATTCCACACTTGAGCCAAGTCCTCCGTTTTGGCGTACTTTCACACCTACAGCCCTGTCTAATAACTCGTTCGTTTGAAGATTTCTAAGCGCTGCTTCTTCTGTTTCTATTACTTTTACAGCAAAACCCGACTCTTCTATCTTTTCCTTTTCCGTTTTCTTATATCCTAAAACGATCTCATTCAGCTGCTGTACTTCCTCTGTTAATTTCAGATCAAGTTTTAAAGTCTGATTTTCTTTTAAAATAACTACCTGGGTCTTTTTCTTATATCCGATTCCTGAAACTGATACTTTGTGAGTACCTGCCGGTAAATTTACTACTTCGTAGTTACCCAGAGAATCAGACATATTGCCCAGGTTCAGAGAATCGACAGTAATAGTTGCATAAGGTAGCGGGGCTCCGGTATGATCGATAACTTTACCTTTTAAATTTGCCTTTCCACTATTCTGTGCCCATACACATACTGACAACAGACAAAAAGACACGACCAGCAAGGTTCTACTATATTGCATTACTTTGAATTCTTAAATCACATGCCTATGCATGCTTCTTTTTTTAAGATATACAGGGTTTATAACTTTGATTACAATGTATCAGTGCTCAAACTTACAACATTATACAATTAGCAACAATGCTTATTTAGATTAATTTTAAAAAAAATAATAATGAGCTGCTTATGATGCGATTATTTTCAAAAAATTGAGAACAATAGTCATAACCTGATCATCAAAGCCTGGCTGGCTGGCCCTCCCCCTGGAGGCTTCAATCCACAATCCAGCTTGAGCAGGCTTTGAGAATGGCTCAGATCCAGAGGGCTAAGCTGATTCAAGCTACATTGAAACCCTCCGATCGTTGCCAGAGATGTTGTATTTAGTGAAGTAAGCCGGTTGGAACTGCAATTCAGCTCAGCCAGTCCGATAATTCCATTTTAAAGACAAAAGATTCCGGCAGATTATCATCGCCAGCAAAGTATAAATATCTCAACGAGTTAATATGCCGGGCAAAATCAATTCGACAGCACCGAACTGATAAATCCCGACAGAATTCATTTTCTTTATCATTTATCCGGTGAGCGCCCGGACATACTATCCTGTAGCGCCGGCTCCGCAGAGCTGTTTCGGCTTATTCGGTCTCTTTCTGCATCAGCACCGCTTCTCTTTTTTTTCAGCCTCGAATGTTTACTTTTTGCTATCAAAAATGTCTATATCAACAACAAGGAAAATGTTTTAACCAAAAAAATTAAAAATAAACATAAAATAACCATACTTTTACATTTGGTTAACAATATAAAATTATAAGTAGCATGAGGAAAAACATATACTCTTTTTTCTTTACCCTTGCTTTACTGATATGTTGTTCATTAGCAATCAGAGCGCAAATCATTATTGAAGCAGAATCCGGGCAGCTTGCCGAAGGGGCCACCATCGAATCAGATACCAGAGCTTCCGGAGGAAAGTTTGTAAACCAGAGAGAAGGCAGTCTTCAATTGTCCTATACAATCATACAGGAAGGCTTTTATGATATTTATGTACGGGCAGCCGCAACTCATGGACAAAAACATAATTATTTTTA
Source organism: Bacteroidota bacterium (assembly GCA_023458555.1). Classification (GTDB taxonomy): domain Bacteria; phylum Bacteroidota; class Bacteroidia; order Cytophagales; family Cytophagaceae; genus SpSt-227. The sequence continues at coordinate 74,993 of JAEWYS010000014.1, forward strand.
TCTCAATGACCACTCTACGTCCTTTTATCTTCCGGCAAACACGGAATACGTAAGCTTGAAAATCGCGAATACGGTGTACCTGTATCCGGGCGTAGTAAATTTCAGCTTCCGGAAAAACTGGGGCTGGATTGATATAGACTATATTGAGCTGGTCGAAATTCCGTCATCTGAACGTTTCAATGTAAATACCGGGCTCGTTACTCCCAATGCAAGCCCGGAGGCAAAATCCTTGTATAAGTTCCTCTATGATAATTATGGCGAAAAGATCATCTCCGGAGTAATGACACTTGAGCCTTTTGATATGTCCGACTGGCTTAAAGCACAAACGGGCAAGGAACCAGCGCTTCTCGGGCTCGACCTGATGCATACCAACCGAAACTACACCTGGTACAACGACAACGAGCCAATCGAAAACGCTGCCACCTGGTACGGACGCAATGGTATTCCGATTATGGCCTGGCACTGGAGAGACCCCAGCAGACAGACGGAAAACTTCTACAGAACCGAGAATGACGCAAGCAAAAATACCAGCTTTGACATCACTAAAATTTTTGAGCCGGCTTCACCGGAATATCAGGCGATGATCAGCGATATCGACGCAGCAGCCCTCTTATTGAAAAAGCTTACAAACGACAATGTTCCCCTTCTGTGGAGACCGCTGCACGAAGCTGCCGGCGGCTGGTTCTGGTGGGGCAAAGATGCCGCTGCCTGCAAAAAGCTGTATCAGATCATGTTTGATCGCATGGTAAACCTGCACGGACTAAACAACCTGATCTGGGTATGGACCAGAGAACCCTCTGACGATGCCTGGTATCCGGGTGATGAATATGTGGACATTGTAGGCATGGATATATACAGACAGGGCGATCATGGCTCGTATGTGCTGGATTTCAATATATCCAACGAAACATATGACAGAAAAAAAATCATAGCGCTTTCAGAATGCGGCTCCTTTCCGGATGTAGACAATCTGATCTATGACAAGGCTGCATGGTCCTGGTTTATGCCCTGGTATGGTGATTTCACGACCAGCCCGGCCTTTAATTCCCTCGAGCTCTGGAAAAAGATGTTTGACAGCGAATATGTGATTACTCTGGATGAAATGCCGGATCTGAAAAACTACGGAGAAGTGGTTTCTGCCCTACGGGGTGCGGCAAAGTCTGACTTTATTATCAGGCCCACGCTGATCAGTGATTATACAACTATCGAAAGCAGAAACGAAGCAATAACCGATATCAGGATTGTATCCGCTACCGGGATGCTGGCTGGCACTTATCAATACAGCAGCCGGCAAACCAGCATTATGCTTCCGATGACGCATCTGGCCCGGGGTGTATATATGGTAATAATAAATGGCAGACATACTACAAAAATTATAAAAAACTAAGACATCAATGCCTCCATAAGTCAACTGCTTGTGGAGGCTCCTTTTATTACCAGCCGCCACCTCGGAGAAATGCTGCCTCCTTTGCAATAGCCAGACAAACCTGCTTTTATCTTTTGCAAATTATCATTGTACAGACTTTTAAAACAGCATATTTTTGAAACTGATTTTTGTTACCGGGCTTCCAGGATGTGGAAAAAGCTATTTTGCCCGACATCTTTCGAATCAAATTAATTCCGTATATATCAATGGAGAGCTAATCCGGAAAGAATCTTTTATGAGTCCGGATTATTCAAAAAAAGAACGAAAAGCGCTCTTTCATAAAATCACAGACCTTATAAACAGATCATTTTACAATGAAGAGAATATCATTATAGATACAATATTGTATAATCTGAATGATTATCATTTTTTTGTAAAAAATACATCCCGATACCTGACCGGTACCATCGTATTTGAAATCATCAGCAACGAAAAGCTGATACAAAAACGTCTGATGGAAGAAAGACCGGACAGCGATACCAATTTTGCACTGTATCAGCTTATCCGGTCTTATTCCAAACCTCTTACTGTTCCCCATTGCAGGCTTTGGTCCGATACAGCCAATATCAAGGAAATGCTCAATAAGGCCATGGATTACCTGAATACCTGCCAAGATGCTTTCTAAAAAATCAATTGTATACCCATGCTTATGTATTCATAGCGGTCACCTTTGCCTCTCCCCCAGACATAATGTAACCCAGCTTTCAGATCATCTTCGTAAAACAGAAAGTTAACGCCGACATCATGAAAATGCCGGTAGCTTCCGGTATAGTTCTCGGTATAGGAATAGATCGGCTGCAATACCTTGGTTTTAAACATAACCAGATTATACCCGGCCTTCAGACTTATAGCCTCATTGCGTTCACTTACACGCTCACTGACATTCATGGTATCTCTGCGCATCCAGTCATATTCTGCCACAATATCGACCGGACCGAAATTAAACAGCAAATCCACTCCCTGCATTTCATTGTCCATAAACACATCGGTTTTTCCCTGATACGCATGATTGTATGCCAGTGTCACGCCTTTCCGCTTGCCATAATAGGATTGCACATAACGTATGGCATATTCATCCAGTTCAGGATCTCCGACAGTAAGCGCCACCCGTCCTACCATAAGCGGATACCAGTGCTCGCCTTTTCCATTGAGCTCTTTTGCCGTAGGATTGAATAAGCCCAGGTTGTAATTGATGCTCCAGGATTTGCCAAGATACAAACCACCGAAGTTGATACCAGCCTCACGTCCGCTTGCCCTGTGCAGCATCTGATTACGGACGAGTGAGTTCGTTAGTCCTTTTTCAAACCCAATGACGAAAAAAGCGCTTGTGATATTTTCCCTTCCGAACTGAGGTCTGAAATACCCGAAGGTGGTATTGAATAGCGAATGTACCTTGTAGGTAAAAAAAGCATCCCATACCATAAAAATCCGGTTGTCAGGATCATTGGGATTACCGAAAGCTTCGATAATCTTGTCCTTCCCTATTCCGTCATAAGCAATAGCAAGATTGAAATCAATCTTATTGAAGCAGGTACCCTGCAGTCCGAGTCTTCCGCGACGAATAAAGATATCGTTGCGGCGGCCGGCATCAGGTTCTGCCTCATTAAGCATGGAAACAACATTCCAGATCTGAACGGATTGAGTTACTTTCAATTCCGTATTGGGAATTTTGATTTTTAAATGTTCAAGCCTGCTTGAATCATTGTCCTGCGCATATGTCATATACGCGCATAACAGGGACATAAGTCCCAGCCATCCATATTTTGGGGTCATAAAACTTTAGATAGTAAAAGGTTGATAATAAAAACTCTAAAAATCCGGTTGTCCGGGATTTTTCCATTAAATTGATTTTCGGAGCAGTTGTTTTTGAAAAGTATATTTTTTTGCAGAAGTTGTACAACCCGCATCCCAAAATTACGTTTGCAGTAGTAATAACAAGTGTTATTGACCATATATGGTCCTGTTCCACTTAAAAGAAAGGAGGTACTAATGTCTGGTTCTAATCAAACTTCAAAAGTAATTTTCTCAGTTATATTCTGAGGCAACAACTTTTGAGCTTTCATTATGAACGGATTGGCCCATATCGGGCCAATTTGTTTTTTATACAAGTATTAGTCCGCCCGGCAACCTCCCCCATCATCCTGTCCTCTTTGCGGATTTAACACAATTTTTAAATCGATTTTCTAACAAAAAAAATATGCCCGTGTTAATCGTGAGTTGATTTAAACTAACCAATAAAAATCTGACTCATGACAAAAGTAGCTATTAACGGGCTTGGAAGAATCGGTAGAGCTGCCTTTAAAGCCCTTCTCGAAAATTCTCAACTGGAGCTGGTAGCCATAAACGATCTGGCTCCTGCAGATCAGTTAGCTTATTTATTAAACTTTGATTCGGTATACGGAAAATCAGAGCACAAAGTAGAAAGCGATAACTACAACCTTTATGTAAAAGGGAAAGCAATCCGTACACTGTCAGTTGAAGATCCGAAAGATCTGCCCTGGGGCGATCTGGGAGTTGAGCTGGTACTGGAGTGTACCGGCAGGTTCAAAAACAGAGAAGCGCTGGAAAAGCATCTGAAAGCCGGTGCTAAACAGGTTATTCTATCCTCTCCCGCAAGCGATTCCGATATTCCGACCATTGTACACGGAGTCAACAAACCGGACGAAAATCTGCAGATTGTATCGACAGCCAGCTGCACAACCAATTGTATCACTCCTGTAATAGAAATACTTAACCGGAGAATTGGTGTCAAGAAGGCTGTCATGACTACGCTTCATGCTTATACAGCTTCACAATCACTGATAGACGAACCCTCTGACAATCCCAGGCGGGGACGAGCAGCAGCGCTCAATTTCATTCCTACAACAACCGGGGCAGCCAGAACAACCGCCAAGGTACTTCCTGAGTTTTCAGGACGCTTCGACGGGCTGGCGGTAAGAGGTCCGGTAGCTGTGGGTTCGCTTGCCGATCTTTCCATCGTTACAGAACGTAAAACTTCGGTTGAAGAGATCAACGGAATCTTTGGTGAAGAAGCCGGTAGTGATCAGTACCGGGGTATTCTCGGAGTCAATGTCGCGCCTATTGTCTCATCCGATATTATCATGGATCCCAGAGCCTCCGTGGTTGACCTTTCCATGACACAGGTAATCGACGGAGACCTTGTAAAAATACTTGCCTGGTACGACAACGAATGGGGTTATGTAAATCAGATGCTTCGCGAAGCAGAAAGATTAAGTACCCTGCTGGAAGAACAGGAACGCAAAAAAGAAAAAGAACTGGAAACTGCATAATCCGGAAAAAGAAGCTGCTCAACAGGACTGCTCCCAAAAGTCGGACACTTTTACAGGAGCAGTCCAAATCAGGCAGCTTTTTTCTCTTTTACCTGCTGAATACCTGATTTATAGCAGAGAATTATACCCTCACCAGACGTATTAGTGGTTCAAAGGAATATAATGCCGGCCTTCTGCCCGCAGCAACTTCTTTTTGTACCAAATATCCTCTGTCTGTCAACTTCTTAATAACTCCGGTGACAGTAGCTGCTGGAATTTGTGTCGTGCTAACAAATTTATTGTTCCTAAAAACGGGGTTGGTAAAAATAAAATCAAGAATAACAACGCTCCATTTGGAAGAAAGCAAATCTGTAAATACGGTTTTCATTTCTTCATATAAACTTCTGATGCGTTCTGATGTCTCCAGATTTCGAGTTGCCTGTTGCGTTACCGCAGTTAAGAAAAATTTAATCCATCCATTCCAATCGTTATTTTGGGAGACATTTCTCATCGCTTCTATGTACTCATCTTTATGCTCTTCAAAATATCCACTTATGTAAAAATGAGGTTGGGATAAAACACCAAATTTCCATAATAAAAGCGTGATGATCATTCTTCCTATTCTGCCGTTTCCATCCTTAAACGGGTGTAATGCTTCAAATTCCACGTGGACTAGAGCAGTCTTTATCAATGCAGGTGAATTATTATTTTCTATATAATTGATCAATTCATTCAAACCATCATCTAATTTTTCAGGGCTTATAGGAATGAATTGAATCTTTTTGGCTGCACGGTCTGCCAAAAAGTTTTGTTCCTTTTTAAATTCTCCCGGAGACTTTGCAGCTCCTCTGCCAAAAGACAATAATTGCTGATGCATCTGCCTGATAAAACTGAGCGAAAAATTATACCCGTCTTCTAAAGCAAACTGAGCATTTTTCAATGCTCTTTGGTATAAAATGGTTTCTACCACATCTGCTCTCGTGTTTTCTGGAAGGCCTCCATCACTATCAGCCTCATATTGCAAAATCTCATCGATCGTACTGATCGTACCCTCTATTCTGGAAGATAAAACGGCCTCCTGGTTCCGAAGCGGGGCCAGCAACAACTCACTATTGTGCAAGCTTTTAATCATTTGATCAAACCGGGCCAAAGTCTCTGTTGCACTGATTAATTCTTGTATAAAGAACTCATAATTGATATTATGCGGTGGAAATTGATCATAATGATATCGTACTGCATTCTCTAAATTAAAATCCATTTCGTTTGATTTGCTTACACAAATGTACAAAAAACAGCAAACAAACTAATTTGTTTACAAAAAATCAAAAAATTATAAAGTCAAAAATTATAATCTAAATCTTAACTACGATATTCTTCAAAAAATCGTAATCAAACAATCTTGCTTTCAAAAGTTGTAAACAACTATTTTTAATTTCATTATTTACAACAAAACCGAAAACAAACATAGTTGCCTTCATAAATTAAATACAAAAGCATTTGTCTTCAGAATCATCTATGCAAATACTGATACATGGATATCATATAGTACACTCTTCCACCACAGCTTTCAGCTCCTCATAAAAATCGGCCGGATCAAACGTTTCTCTGGTACAGCAACAGCCTATTCCTTTTTCTATCAATTTGCCGGAAAGCCGGCGGCCGATTACAACCAGACGGGAAAGACGAGCTTCCCCTTGCTGCCACTCTCCCCCGGATTCAGTAAGGAACTGATTATTTACTCCCTGCAATATTACTTTATGCTCTGTGGACCAGAAATACAAGATGCCTTTAGTGCGATAAATTTCCATATCACTTTCATTGAGCAGCAGGCGCATAAAAATGGTAAAGCGGATGGGGTCCAGCGCCTCCCGAAATTCAAAAGAAAGGCTGGTAACGGAAGCATGCAGCGAACCTGAAGATAGTACGGAAGAAGGGGAAGCGCTCTGTTCAGCCGGACGAAGCCCTGCCGGGCGAACTTTGGCAAAATCGCCGTTTGCAAGCAGCTTCCCGGATGAAAATCCCTGCAATTGAAGTAAAGCCGGATCCGGCACTGTAGCCAGCTCGCTCAGCCACAACCTCGTATCTGGATTCATACGCTTTACAATATTCTGTACTGCCTCTGTGATATAGGGATCGGTCTGATCGGTCTTGGTAAGAATAACCGCATCCGCCAGGGCAATCTGCCTGACAGCTACAGCTTCCCTTTCCAGCTGCTGCTCTATAAAACGGCAATCAGCCAGGGCAACAATACCGTCCACTTCAAAAAAAGCTGCAATCTCCGGATCATTCAGGAAGCTCAGCGCCACCGGACCCGGATCTGCAACACCTGTTGTCTCCAGTAAGATATGATCCGGCTTATGTCCCGAATTGATCAGCTTATGCAACACTTCAGCCAGCGCACTGTTCAGTGTACAGCATACACATCCGTTGGCCAGCTCATAGATTCCTTCATCCACTCCTACCACCAGCTCACTATCAATCATCGTTTCACCAAACTCATTTTCAATAACGGCAAATTTGCTATCCGGAAAAAACCGGATAAGCTTATTGAGAAAAGTAGTCTTACCCGCTCCGAGAAAGCCGGTAATAATCGTAACCGGAAGTTTTTTCATACAACACCTAATTCAAACATTAAGTCTCTTCCGGCGATTATAATCCATACCCGTATCGCCGGACAAACTAAAATAATAAATGCGTTCAATAATCCCATGGATTGCAGCATCAATACTTTTCAGTGCATTCCGGACCGAGGCACAGGAATCCGAGCTTGACAAAATCCTGCAGGGCAATATCCCGGCCTCTGTCCGATACATTGTGCCCGACAGTCTTTCCTGGACTCCGCCCGCCAAAAATCAGATCATAGCAGCCAGAGAGCTGAAGCCCGTTTTACCACATGCCGGTTTTCATCCCCTTGCAGAAAAAAAGGCTGTCCTTTGGACCAATGCCCTTTCTGAAACAGGATCATTTGAAGTCAAAGACCTCACAAGCGACAGTATCGTATACAAAGATTCATTACAGTCATGGGGATTTCATCCATGGGGCGGCAACAATCTGATTGCAGATTTCAGTGCACTGCAAACCCCTGGATGTTACCAGCTGCACATCCGGCTGAATAATACCGCCCGGGAAAGCTTCTCCGATGCCTTCGACATCCGCTTTTCTGTTTTTCAGGACCTGGCAGCAAACGCTTTCCGCTGGTTTTTAAGCCAGCAGTGTGATGCGCAGACCTGTCCGCTGCACCGCCGTCCCGATGAGGACGGAGGCTGGCACAATGATGGTTTTCTTAATAAAGAGCCGTCAGAGAGTCTTCTGTCTCTTTTCGCACTCTCCCGTCATTTCACATTTTTAGAAATAACCAGTCCGGCACTGGCTGACTCGGTCAGAAATATGGTCACAGATCAGCTCGGAAAGCTATATGATTTCACAGAGTCTTCCCGCTCCCTGTATTCTGTCGCCTCCAACAAGCCGGATTACACTCAGGCCTTTAAAATAACAACTATCTATTCAACAATAATTTACACAGCAGACAAATTATATATCTCTCATCATCAGCTACCCCTCCTGCGTACTATCAGTACAGAGTGCGACCAGCTGGACAAAGCAATAAAAGATCAGTCCTTCACTGCTTTTGCACGTAACAATTATATTGACTCTCAATCCTGGTTATTGCAGTATGCAATAGCCCGCTATCAGTCTACCAGCCGCAAAAAGTACCTGTATCTTGCAAAATCAGCGGTAAAACTCATACTGGCTGCTCAGGATACATCAGGACTTTTTTTTTCCACTCCGGAGCATTTCTGGCTTAGCCCCGATCCCTCTCTTCCGTTTATGGCCTTATCATCCTATTTTATATTAAAGGAAAAACTACCATACAAAGAAGAAATAGCCCGGGCATTCCGTCTGTATGCAATACAGCTTATTGATACATCTCTGTTAAGCCCCATGGGACATGCCGGCCATACACATACGCCGTTAATCAACTCCCGTACCGCAGGCTTCAATTCCTGGCTGCTGGCTTTCACCTATAGCCTGTACAAAGAGGATGTTTTTCTCAATACAGCCATACATACCTTCAACTGGATACTGGGCCTTAATCCGGCAGACCGATCCCTGCTGGCCGGTACTGGCAGGGATCCGGGAGCGTACCACCATCTGGCGGCTGATATTAATGGCTATCCCTCCGGGTGCCGGCCGGGAGGAGTTTTAAACGGTTTTACGGGTGGCCTTCCCGGCCTTACTCCGCTCCATGAAGTAACGCCGCCTTGTGATTATGTCATCGGTTATAAGCTTCCCGCAATTTATCCGGTGCTGGACACTGACACAGGCAAAACCAGCGCTTCGCTCACCAACGGATATCATACCACAAACAATGCATGGTTTATTATGGCAGCTAGGCTACTGGATCAGCTTACTGCCCGGAATACCTGTCCGGGAAAAGAACTTTCCTCAGAAATGACAGGTTTTATGAAAGAAAAAAGGAGGTCAATGTGCGATTTCAGGAAAAGATAAAAAACTGGATTCAAACCGGAATATTCAATAAACTGCCGGGATCGCAGCCCCAAAGCTCGATTTATCTGAGCAAAAAAAAATTTACTGATCCGGGCAATGCCTCACTGGCTTTTATACATGCAAGGGAAAAGCTGTTTAATATCAATGGCTGGAACAATGTACGGACACTTGGGAAAACGGTATTTACTCTTTTTGAGGAAAACGGAAAAATCTCCAAAGCAGTAAAAGCCAAAGTAGGTCAGTATATACGCATATCCTCTTCCGGACCTTTTCCGCCGATTTGGGTGATGATACACGAAGTTTTTGAAGGGTTCAATATTGCCGAATTTATCGTCAGACCTGCTGCCAGTCCGTTGAATCATCCGGAACCTTATGAACGTTTTTATACCTCTGAGGCAACCGGAGTTTTTCGTGTTACCCTAAGTGAAAACATTCTGCAGGCATACAAAGAAGGTAACAATGACGATACCCTGTTTGAAAACACGTATAACAGCATAAACAGCCCTAAACTGGTCGCCTTAAACAGTGCATGGTACTATTATCAAAAATATCGCTGGAAACATTTGACAGATTACCTTATTCATTGATATGTTTAGCCTGTCAAATTTATTAACCTGAAAATACTCATGACTGAATTGGGAATCGGATCACGCGTCAATCATCCGGTATATGGCGAAGGAGTAGTGTGCGCCGTACGTTTTAAAACATACAAAATAAGCTTTATAGGTAAAGGCATTGTTGAGATTGACAAATCGTTTGACAAGCTGGAAATCATTGAAGAAGTCAACGAAGACGGAAACATTCAGATCACGGATGTCCGTGAAATGCTGACCGATATATTGTACAAATGGGCCGATGTCTCAGAAGTCATTCAGATGGGTGATCGCTGGAACAAGGGAAAAATGATCCTCAAACCCTATAATGATGATCTTGCTCCCAAAGAAATTCCGATTGAAACATTTTTTCATAAAATAGTCATGCTGCGCGACCGCCTCAGGGTGCTCGAGCAAAAAATCAATGCGCACAAAGGACTTACCGAAGAGGAAAAAATAGAAATGCAGCAGTACATTACCCGTACTTACGGCAGCCTTACTACTTTTAATGTTTTGTTTAAATACAAGGAAGATTATTTTGTAGGCCAGAAAAGTGAATAAATAACCCGGCCCGGCAGACCTTATCGGACGGATATGACCAACCATATATAATGGCTGTACTCCGGCTGTCATATGTGGCTCGTCTGTACCGTACAAATTTCATTAAAGTCCCTAATACATTATCCATGAGCTCCCCAAAAACAACGCTTCGTAACCTGGTTATCTTTGCCGTCATTGTAATCCTCAGCGGCTGGATCGGACATGGACTGGACCTGCTGGCAGGAAACCATTCCGGCGAAACACCGGGAATGCTGCTATGGCTGGTACTACCGCTGATTACCATGCTGATCCTGCGCACATTTGCCGGAGATGGCTGGAAAGACGCCGGATTAAAACCAATGCTCAAAGGTAATATACGCTGGTACCTGATTGCCCTTGCTGCCTACCCGGTTATCACAGTGCTGGTACTTCTTACAGGCCGGCTGACCGGATGGATCTCCTTTGACAATTTCAGCAGCACATTGTTTTTAAATGCCTTTGCGGTTGCTCTTATTCCCAATTTTATAAAAAATATCCCGGAAGAATTTGTCTGGAGAGGATATCTTACCCCGAAGGTAGTTTCCCTGAAGCTGAACGATTTCATGGTTTACCTGATTGTAGGTTCTATCTGGGCATTATGGCATATTCCGTATTATCTCTTTTTCCTTGATGAGTCGGCTATTCAAAGCGTAACCAGTCTTCATAAGCTACATTTCATGCTGCTGTCAATCCCCGTGATGATTGTATGGACTGTTGCCTATGTCGAGCTACGTCTGCTGACTGGCTCGGTCTGGCCTCTCGTAGTGATGCACACAATTGAAGACGCGTTTGTCAATCCTTTACTTCTGGATGGATACATACATATTTCCGCTGACAAGGAGCTATGGATTTCTCCTATATACGGCTGCCTGAGCATTCTGCTTTACGGGCTGCTTGGGCTCGGGCTGAGAAAAATCAGAAAAAAGAAAGCCGGCAGCGCTATGATGTATCATGCTTGCTGATTCAAAAATACCTCTGCATATAACCCCCAAAATAGTATTTCGTTTTCTGAAGGGAAATATAAATCTTATTTGTACTTTGGTCACAGGAACTTAAGAACCGAATCCTCTGTAAACTAAAAAGCTAATCACATATTTTATTTAACCTAAAATCTGCCATACTGGTATGATACACCGAATTGAACGCTTCCAGCAGGAAGATGCAGAAGCAGTTACCGACTGCTGGCTTCAAAGCACCAAACAAGCACATCCTTTCATTGATTCCGCCTACTGGGAAAATCATCAGGAAGCAATGATAAAACAGTATCTGCCCGACTCGGAAACATGGGTCTTTAAAAACGGGGCCAATGAAACAGGCGGTTTTTATTCACTAACCGGCAATCATTTGAAAGCGCTCTTTGTAAGACCGGAGCTGCAAAACTCAGGAATCGGATCTCTGATGATGGAAAAGATCAAAAGCTCCCGCAGAGAAGTAGTACTTCATGTATACAAAAGCAACCGGAATGCGATACAATTTTATGAAAAACACGGGTTTGCCGTACAAGCCGAACAGACAGACAGTAAAACCAACCAGCCTGAACTGATTATGAAGTGGAAGCAGGCATAAGCTCCTTTTGTTCCCCAAAACAATAAAGACTTTCTTAAAAGAAAGCCTTTATTGTTAAATCAATCCGGTCCCTATTACGGAAGGACTACCAGAGGCGTATCACCCTCATAAACAAGCTCATTGATCAAAAATTTCTTAAACAACTGATTGCTGTACAGCTGAGAGCCTTTCTGCACCACCAGCAGCTCATTTGATTTATTACTTATAATATTTTTAAGATTGCTGTATACATTATCCCCCTGATAAACATCGTAATCAACCTGAACAATATCAGCATACCGGGTGCTCATATCCTGCAGATAGCTACGCATCTCTATGATGTCATCATCCTGCCCGGCCAGAGATATAAAAACCACTTTTTTCGTTTCTGATTTTACAAACTCCAGGAACTCTCTGAATCTGACATCATTCAGCGGATACTTTTCACTAATGGCAACATATATTTTTTCGGGTAAAAACTGTCCGATATTTTTCGGAATTGCCACAGCAACATTTTCTATGGATTCAATCACCTGAACAGCGACACTTCCGATAAACAGTTTTTTCAGGATTCCGGTGCCTTTCAGGCCTAAGAGGACCAGCTGGGAAAAAGACTCTTTGAGAAGCTTATCAAGGATCGTTTCCATATCCTTTTCAGAAGCATAATATTCAATACCTTCTTCTGTATTCAACGCGTAATCTGCCAGAACCCTCATTTTCTTCACAGCTTCCTCATTGGCAGCTACAGCCAGTTCCTCCTTATCCTCTTTTCCGGCCATACCGGGAGCCAGCACAGTAGTCTGATGTACCAGCAAAAGTCTTGCATTTATCCTGCTGCACCACGAATAGGCATAGCGAAGCAATGTATTGGAATACTCTGAAAAATCAATCAGGACAATGAGACGTTTATTGGTACTTTCCATATAAAAAACTTTTTGCATTGGGAGCAGCAAACATTATACCGTTATAATCAAAAAAGGATTTCCTTTTTTATCAGGAACTTAAACTACTATTTTAACTCGTACTACCAAAGACAGGCATTCAGGATCCTTTCTTCTCAAAAAAGCATCCGTCCCCATAGCTCAGAAAACGGAACTGATGATCCAGAGCATACTGATATACTTTCCGCCAGTCGCCGCCGATAAACGAGGCAACCAGCATAACAAGAGTACTCTTTGGCTGATGAAAATTTGTAATCAGCTTACGGACCACTTTCCAGTCATAACCCGGCATAATCATTATGGAGGTGCGCGCCTGTAAACGCTCGATCCCGTTCCGTTCAAAATATGCCAGCAATTGCCGGAAAGCATCTTCCACCGGTAATGGTGCCAGCTGATAAGCTTCCCACTGCCCCAGCGAAGGAGTCAGATCCGGAAAGGAAGCCAGTCTGCATCCCAGCCAATAGATACTTTCCAGAAAACGTGCGCTGGTAGTCCCGACTGCCACCATATTTTTGCCCGTACAGACAGCCTCAAGCAATCGGATCAGCAACGCCCTGTCCAGCAGAAGCTGTTCATCGTGCATGACATGATCACTGATTCTTTCGGACTTTACCGGTTTAAATGTACCTGCCCCCACATGCAATGTCAGATAATCGAAGGCGACCCCTTTAGCCCGGAGCCTGGCAAATATAGCTTCTGTAAAATGCAACCCTGCAGTAGGCGCTGCTACAGAGCCCTGATCCCTGGCATAAATAGTCTGGTAGGTAATCTTATCAGACTCTATGGCTTCCCTTTCAATGTACGGCGGCAGCGGAATCTTTCCTGCTGCTTCCAGTATATCAGCAAATACAAAACGATCATCGTTCCAGGAAAGCCGGACCAGACACGTATCTTCCTCCCTTGCGGCCAGCTCGGCGAATAATGTCAGAGTCTCTCCTTCGATTTTCACTATTCGGCTCAGAACTTTTTCTTTCCATTTCTTCGCATTACCTACAAAACATCTCCATAGTACTTCTCCTCTGCTCTGCAAAGCAAGTGTCTGATCGAGGGTTTTATCAGCCGGTTCCAGGCAAAAAACTTCAATCTTTCTGGTTCCGGCAGAGGGTTCAAACTGCAATCGCGCCTGCACCACTCTTGAATTGTTGAAAACCATATAATCCTGACTATTCAGAAAATCTGCCACCCTGGAATAATAACTCTCCGTCAGCATCCCCTGCCGGTAGAGCAATAGCCTGGAACTCTCCCTGTCCGGGTTAGGCTCAAAAGCTATGGAAGAATCAGGCAGCGCATAATCAAATGCGTCAATTGCAAGATCTGAAACAAACACATCAGGATTCATGACACGAAATTAGTGCAGATCGGCGAAACTTTCACTATTTAAGGCAAAGCAAACTTAAAACTCGGAAAAATTGTACTATTAGAGGGAATGTGGGAGGATAGGGCTATGAAAATTTTATTGACCGGAGCAACCGGGTATATCGGCAAGCGATTGCTGCCGGCACTGCTGGATCAGGGCCATGAAGTGATCTGCTGTGTCAGGAATAAAAACAGATTAAGCGGTCTCGAAAAATTCAGAGACAAGGTCAAGTTCTGGGAAGTGGATTTTCTCAAAGAAATTGATATGGACAAAGCTCCGACAGACTTCGATGTCGCATACTATCTCATTCACTCACTGACCGTTTCAACTTCCGGCTTTGCCAGACTGGAGAAAAAAGCGGCAAAAAAATTCAGAAATTTTATCAATCAGACCTCTGCGTGCCAGATTATTTACCTCACAGGCATCGTCAATGAAGAGAATCTTTCACCACATCTGAAATCCCGCAAAAATGTCGGCAAAATTCTGTCCACATCAACAGTTCCCCTTACTACGCTCAAAGCCGCCATTATCGTTGGTTCCGGTAGCGCATCCTTTGAGATCATAAGGGATCTGGTAGAAAAGCTTCCTGTCATGATCGCCCCCAAATGGCTTAATACATTATGTCAGCCTATCGGCGTCAGTGATGTGGTGCGCTATCTGACTGGCTGTCTGAAAAAGGAGCAGGCCTACAATCAGTCTTTTGATATTGGCGGTTCAGAAATACTGACCTACAAAGAAATGTTGCTGGAATACGCCAGGATAAGAAGCCTGAAACGGCATATTGTTTCCGTACCTGTTCTCGGTCTGAAGCTGTCATCCTACTGGTTATACTTTATTACATCTACATCGTATGATCTTGCTGTCAACCTGGTAGAAAGCATGCGGATTAAAATGGTATGCGAAGACAGCAGACTGGAAGAAATGCTTCAGGTGAAACCGGAATCGTATACAGAAGCTGTGAAACGCTCATTTCAGCGTATCAGTGAAAATGTGGTTATATCCAGCTGGAAAGATGCTTTTATAAGCAGTAATGCCAGCGACAAATTTATGGATTATGCAGAAGTACCAAAACATGGCTGCCTGAAAGAAACAAGAGAAGTTGCCATATCCGGAGATCCGGACAAGGTATTGAGCAATCTATGGTCTATAGGTGGGAAACGGGGCTGGTATTTTGCTAACGGCCTTTGGAGGATAAGAGGTTTTGCAGACCGCCTGCTTGGCGGTATTGGCCTGCGAAGAGGCCGGACACATCCTAAAAACATATACAACGGTGATGCGCTGGACTTCTGGCGGGTTATTGTCGCTGATAAAATAAACAAGCGGCTTCTCTTGTACTCAGAGATGAAGCTGCCGGGTGAAGCATGGCTTGAATTCAGGATAAATGAATACAAAGACAAGCCCGTACTCACACAAACAGCTACATTTCGTCCGCAGGGGCTTTTCGGACGGCTATACTGGTATCTGTTATTTCCGGCTCATTTGTTCATATTTTCCAAAATGGCCAAAAACATAGTCAGGTACGAAAACAGCAAGTAAAAAAGAGATGGTGCGAGCACGTAGTACGTTTTAAGTGATACGTTTCAGGTTTGACGTACTACGTACTACATATAACGTAATACGTAACTATGTATCACCTCAGGCAATCCGCTGCCCGTTGGACACCGGTCTTTCCGGAGCCAGAAGTGTCACTACATGATCATCTCCGACTGCACCCAGTACAAGGCATTCACTCCGGATATTGGCAATCTGTTTGGGCGGAAAATTTACAACAGCAATAACCTGTTTCCCGATCAGCGCTTCCGGAGTATACAGGCTTGTAATCTGGGCCGATGATTTTCGTATGCCGTACTTTCCAAAGTCAATCATCAGCTTATAGGCCGGTTTTCTGGCTTCCTCAAAAACGTCTGCTTCCACAATAGTTCCAACTCTCATTTCAACTTTACTAAAATCACTCCAGTCTATTAATTTCTCTTCCATAGCTCCCAAATTACATTATTTGAACCCAAAACAGAAAGTCCTCCGGAAGAATATGTTTTTGTGAATACTTCTATAACAATCATGGATCAAACAGGGTCTTTAGATTAAAGAAATCATACGATGGGCTTACATTATATCTGGGCATCCACAATCAGCTTTTTTTATATTCTGGGAGACCTGGCAAGATTTTCATGGCGTTTTTTCCCGGCTTTGATCAAACCGCCGTTTGAATATGCTGAAATACTCAAGCAGATCTATATTATCGGCTACAAAACACTGTTCCTTGTTTCCATTACCATATTCATCATCAGTCTGGTAATCACCATACAGCTTACTCCCCGAATGGAATCGCTCGGAGCAGCAGCCATAGTGCCAAACCTGCTGGCAGTATCGCTGATCAGAGAAGTTGGGCCGGTACTGACGGCACTGGTCTGTACCGGAAAAATAGGTTCGGGTATCGGTGCAGAGCTGGGGTCTATGAAAGTAACCGAACAGATTGACGCAATGGAAGTCACCAGAGTCAATCCATACAATTATCTGGTAGTAACCCGGGTAATAGCCGCAACCATCGCGCTTCCCGTACTGGCATGCTATTCTTTTGCAGTAGGTCTGGCGGGTTCTTATCTCGCGTACAATATCGAGCGCAGCATGAGCCTTACGCTGTTCTTCCAGACAGCTTTTACCAATATGGATGTCTATGATATAACTCCCTCTGTTGTCAAATCGACGTTGTTTGGTTTTGCCATAGCCATGATAGCATCCTACTATGGTTTCAATACCAGCCGGGGTGCCAACGGAGTAGGCAAAGCAGCTAATGCCGCTGTAGTAAGTACTTTTTTTGTGATCTTCTTTATTGATCTCATCGCCGCTCAGATCACCCATATGCTAACTGCCAAAATGTAGTATGAGAGAGGAAATCGTCAGCGTTGAAGGATTAAAAAAATCATTCGGCTCCAATGAAGTTCTGAAAGGCATTGATATGCAGCTTCATAAAAAAGAAAATATTGCAGTAATAGGAAGATCAGGTTCAGGCAAAACCCAGCTGCTTCGTTGCATTATTGGCCTGACGGATTTTCAGGGCGGTCAGATAAAAGTCTTCGGGCAACAGCTGAATGACATCAGACATCGTGAACTCTATGAGCTCAGGGGCAAAATCGGCTACCTGTTTCAAAGTGGCGCTTTGTATGATTTCCTCTCTGTACGGGACAATCTCCAGTTTGCGCTCAAAAGACAGCAACACCGGAAATCTCAGAAGGAAATCAATGAGATTATCGAATTGAATCTTGAACGAGTCGGTCTCGAAAGCAGTATGGAAAAAATGCCTTCGGAGCTTTCCGGCGGCATGAGAAAGCGGGTAGCGCTGGCAAGAACGCTGGTGCTTGAGCCGGAAATCATTCTGTATGACGAACCTACAACCGGTCTCGACCCGGTAACAAGTCAGGAAATATATGAGTTAATAGTAGAAATGAAAGAGCGCCTGGAAATTTCTGCCATTATCGTAACACATGACATGAAATGTGTGGAAGAAACAGCTGATAAGGTATTTATGCTCCATAAAGGCTTTTTTGAATTTAGCGGTACTTTTGAAGAGCTGAAGCAATCGGATAATGAAATGGCAAAAGCATTTTTAAATTAAAAAAACGGGGACTTATGAAGAATGTGCGTTTGGGATTATTTATCGTGATCGGAGCGGTAATACTGGTCTTTCTCATCTTCAAAATGGGCAGTAAATCCCGGCTGTTTCAGGGAAGGAAGAAAATATCCGTCATATTTAAAGATTCAAAAGGTCTGAAAAAAGGGAACGATGTCCGTTTTTCCGGGGTCAACATCGGAGCAGTATACGATATTATGATTGAAAACGACTCTACTGTAAGAGTCGTGATGGCAATCGACGACAAGACATCCGAATTTATCAAAAAAGATTCAAAAGCTACTGTAAGCTCCGAAGGACTCGTGGGAAGCAAGTTTGTAGGAATCTCCGCCGGAACCGGCAATTCGCCTTCCGTACATGAAGGCGATCAGATCGAAGCCGGAGACTCGTTTGAAATAGAAGAAATTCTGAACTCATTTTCTCAGGTAAGTCAGAATGCTGATCAGATCACTTCCCGCCTCAATCAGCTGACCGAAAATATAGCCAACGGCCAGGGACCTATAGGCATGCTACTGGCTGACAGCATGCTGCAAAACAAAATCAACAATATAGCCAGCGCACTGGAAGCTACCAGCTATAAAACCAATCAGCTGGCCGGTGATATGCGGGTATTGCCGGATCAGGTAGAATTGGTGGGGCAAAAGCTCCAGAATATCACAGACAGCTTTCAGGTAGCCAATTCCAACCTGATAGATGCTACTGAAAACCTCAGTCTTTTTTCTCAAAACCTCAATAACGACAGTACGACCATCGGTAAACTTGTCGGAGATACCATCATGGCCAGAAATATTGAAACTACCATTGGCGAGGTAAAAAATACCGCCGGTGATGTAAAGACTACCAGCACCAAGGTCCGGAGCAATCTGTTTATCCGTCTGTTTGGCACCGGTGGCGGCTGATTTTTTTATATTGATTGCTACCCAATGCTCATACAAGAATCAGATCGCCTATTCCGGCAGCAGTTGTATAGACTCATGAAATATTTCATAATACTACTGTTAATTATCAGGTTCACCGGCACTGCGCTGGCATTCGACCCGGATAAACCTGCCAGTCATTATCAGGTCGAAGAGCTATGCCGGCCGGATTCCGGCCAACGGTTTCCGACACCGCTCTTTACATTCTATATGGGAGTAAGTCTTGTATTCATCAGCGGACACAATCAACTGAACAGTCCTTCCGCAACGGGAACCCGATACCATTTCAGAGATGATTTCCATTTCCCTTCCTATCGGCTGGTTCCGCGATTCAACCTGTTTATCAAGCTCAGCGAAAGTAACCGCCTGCTGTTTTCCGTGTACAATATCCAGAATTCAGCAAATACAACGCTGCGTCAGGATCTGCAGTTCGGCAATCTGCTTTTTCCGGCCAATGGAGAAGTATATGCCAGAACCCGCCTCCGCAGCGCCCTGATCGGGTACAATCATGCGTTTATGAATCGTGAAAGAGGTGACCTTGGTTTTATGCTCGGACTCTCCGGACTCCATTTTCAAAATGAAGTCCGGACACGGAATCAGCCTGAGCTTATCCGAAAAACAGATAGCAATTGGCTGTTGCTGCCTTCGATAGGTCTGGCAAGCGGCATGTATATAAAACGGAATATTTATGTGCGAGGAATCATTGACTATTTTTCAATGGGCATGAGGCATTACGACTTCACCATATTCAACTTCAAGCCAACCATTGAGTTTTATCTGTACAAGAACCTTGGATTTGCGTTGCGCTACCATTACTCATACAATCGCATATCGCAGATACCCTGGAGCAATTATCACGGAGAAATCAAATTGCATTCACATGCCTTTTCGGTAGTGTTATGCTATCGGATGCTAAAGAAAAAGGATCGGATAAATCATGTTTACTGACCTGCCACAAAAAACAATCCGGAACTTTTCAGGTATCTGTTAATATAACAATGATTTTTATGGGAAATTTTAGTGAGTTAATAAACGGTGATCAGCCTGTATTGGTCGATTTTTATGCAGAATGGTGCGGTCCCTGTCAGATGCTGGCGCCTGAACTTGAGAAAGTAGCGGCCGATTTCAAGGGCAAGGCCAGAGTCATTAAGATTGATATAGACCGGAATCAGGCTGCCGCAGGACATTACAAAGTGATGGGTGTACCCACCCTGATGATTTTCAAGCAGGGCGAGATACGCTGGAGACAATCCGGACTTATTCCTACTCAGGTTATTTCGGAAGCTCTGTCACAGAACCTGTGAACCGGCAGTGATCAGGCTGCCCTCTTCCTCGTCATTCCGGATTTTCAGGTAAACACCGATTTCCTGCTGTAGCTCTTCTACATGTGAAATAATTCCGACTATCCGATTTTCCCTGCGCAGAGCCTTAAGCGCTTCAAAAACCAGATACAGTGACTCCTTATCCTGTGAACCAAAACCTTCGTCCAGGAAGAAAAAGTTCTGCTTCGATTTGTTCTGCTGCTGCACACTGTCAGCCAGTGCGAGCGCAAGACAGAGAGAGGCCTGAAAAGTCTGACCACCGCTTAGTGTTTTTACACTCCGTACGCGACCATTGTTCATAAAGTCCCGCACCACAAACTCATTGCTTTCCGAAATCTCGAGACGAAGCTGCTGCCGGGTAAGTTTGTAAAACTTTTCATTCGCTGCATTGCATAAGCCGTGCAGATATCGGGACGAAATATAATTTACAAAACCGTTGGCTCGAAACAGATTAGCCAGAAGCCTTAAGTTATCTCCCCGTACTTGCAGCTTTTCCGATTCTTGCTCCAGCATTTTTCTGTCAGACAACTGCTTTTGCAAATCATCCAGCATTTTCCGAAGCTCAATCACCCTTTTCTGCACATTATCAAACTCTTCTTCTGCACGCTTCACTTCATTCTCCACAGACTGATAACGACCTTCGTCAAAGACACATCCTCCTGTCTGCAACTCCAGTTCTTCTATTATCCTTTTTACGCTATTGCGTTCCTGCCTGTAGGCAGTGATTTCGCTGGAAAGAACTTCAGCATCAAGTTCCGCACTCAGCACTTCCCCGACTTCCCGGAGCTCAAGATTATTCTCAGCAAGCCATGTATTAATGATATCAGTGATCTGGCTTAATCGCTTTGTCAGGTCAGCATTCTGCTCCTGCTGCACTTTGAGTTCCCCTGCTCTGGTACTCTGCCGGGATTTCAGCTCTGCAATCAGCTGTTCTTTGCGCCTGTAGTTCTTTTCCGCAAGCTCATACTTCTCCCGTTGCCCGGCAGCCATACGCTGTAGCTCTTCCGATGTCAGCTTTTCTGCTTTCTCTGTATTAAGCTCTCTGAGCGAGGCTTTCAATGTCTCCGATTTGCTGTCCAATTCTGCCATGCTCCTTTCCAGGGTATTCAGATGCTGTGTACAAAGCTCCTTCTCCTGCTGGACCCTCTGCCATTCTTCCCGACGCTGTTCCAGCTCAGCCTGCAAAAGCTGCTCTCTTTTATTTTGTCCGGCCGCTTTATTGATTATGTCCTGAATCTGTTTTTCATCATATGTACGGTATTCTTCCCAGGAAAATGCATCACGATGCTGCGCTATGGACGCTTCAGCTTCCTGCATTCGTATATCAATACCGGTAAGCACCTGTTCGACAGATCGAATTTTCTGAAACAATGCTGCTGCGTCAATCTGAAACCGGGTTAGCCTTCCGGCAACCTTTTCCAGTTCCAGCTGTTTTTGAAGCAGTTCACTTAGTCTGCTCTGATTTGCTCCGATATCCATAACACATGGATGTTCTGTCGATCCGCACAATGGGCACGGGTTCCCTTCATTGAGATGCTCCACATATTCTTCCAGCTTTCTGGTGAGGTTCAATTCATCTATCTGCTTCTTCACCTCACTCAATGCAGCTTTATTTTTTTCCTCTGCCTTCTGTAACCCGGCCATGAAACGAGCTTCATCGCCCAGCAGATCGATTATATCCGGCAGTATATCCTGATATTTTGCTGCAGCTTCCTGCATTACCGTACCATAGCTACTTCGCTCTTGCATATGTCGCTGACGATCCGCTTCGATTTGCCCGGTGTTTTGCTGCAACGAATGTAGCTTTTCAAACCAGAGTCTGACCTGATACAGTGTATCCAGATCTTTTTTTTCCGATTTCAGACCATCCAGTTCTGCTCTGAGCTCCTTACCCTGACGTTTCGCTTCCTCTAATCGCACATCGATTTTCTCAAGCTTTTCCTTTTGCTGATCCAGCAGCTGCTTCTCTTTGTATAATTCAGCATTTGTCATACGGATAGTAAGAAAAATATCTACCTCATCTGCTTTACGCTTGTAGCGTTCCCGTTGCTGATAATCATCCGCAAGTGTCGCAAATTCTGTCAGTTCACTTTCCAGCTGTACTTGTACAGTTTCCAGTTCCCGGTTATTATCTGCAAGCTTTCCGCTAAGATCTTCCAGCTGCTTTTCATAGTCATGTCTTCTGGCAAGCTCATTCCTGAAAAGTCTGGAAAAACGTTCATACTTTTTAAGCTGCCCTTCCTTATGCTCAAATTCAGACTTCCGATTATCCAGCTCCTTCAGCTGGTCTTTATGCTTACCGATCTGTCCATATAATCCTCTGAGCTTCTCCAGCTCCTGAAACTCCTTACGGCATTGCTGCAAATACGTCTGCGCCTCCTGCCGCAGGCGGGCAGCTTCATCCAGCTCCAGCTGCTTTTGCCCGATCTCCTCTTCAGTAACATTTACGTACGCAGACAAACGCCCGCTAAGATTCTCCAATTTCAGCTTATTGGCAGAGGACAATACTTGCACACGGTCGGACAAATCAAATCGTTCGAGCTGAAATATTTCCTTCATCATCCCAACACGCTCAGACTCCTTTAATTGAAGAAAATCCTGAAATTTACCCTGTGGAATAATAATTGTGCGTTTGAAATTATCATAGGATAAGCCGATGATCGCTTCAATATTCAGCTCCTGTGCCTGCCACTCTCCTTCGGTCTTTTTATAGGTTGACCGCTTAAAAGGGTTTACTTCTTCCTTGTTTTTCCTGCGGGTAGTCTCTATTCTGATCCGGTATTCCTGTTCATCAGAGCCGGTCTTAAAGACAAAATCAATAAGCAGCTCATCCGATTTCAGATTCATCATATTGTAATTACGCCGGTCTTTGCTGTTCAGACGTTCCGACTGCTCATACAATGCAAAAGATATCGCTTCCAGAATAGTGGATTTTCCGCTTCCGACTCCCCCGAAGATCCCAAAAAGGCGAGCTTCGGTCAGCGAGGAAAAATCAATTTTCTGTTCCTTCCTATAGGAATATAATCCTTTTATGATCAATTGAACCGGAATCATGTATTAGGATTTTCAGCCAGCACTTCGTTAAACAAATCGATAATTTCCTGATTGGGTGTCTGTCCGTTTCTGGATATAAAATATTCCTTAAACAATTCCCGTATGTCCCTGCCCTGATCAATAACCTTATTATTTTCGGCCGAGGTGTCATTCATACTGCGAAGCTCAGGAATGACAGCAACAATTCCGTCATGTGCCGCATACAGACGTTTGCGCTCCGATCCGGTCAGAAATTCATCCGTGACAATAGTCAGCTCCAGCAACGTATCCTGATTCTGTCCAAGCCAGGCCACACATTCGTCAATATCATCAAAGCGTTTTCTCAGCAGCTTTCGGCCACTGGTAAGTTTTATTTTTTCAAGCTTCACTTCCTTGCCCGGTTCCGCTTCTATCAGCATTACATACTTATCCTGACCAGCTTCCGAAAAGGAGTATGCAAGCGGACTGCTGCTGTATACGACCGGTCGGGATACCGTACCCATACGAATGCAGCGGTGCAAGTGCCCCAACGCTGTATATTGAATCTGAGCCGGAATGGAGCCGGTAAATACCACCTGCGCTCCGCCAACATGCACGATCGGGCGTTCATCCTCCGGTTCATCCTCAACTACCTTTCCTTCATCCGCAAAAAACAGATGAGCCAGCAGAATATTCACTCCCCTTTCATCACAATAGCAATCAGCCAGCGATTGCCAGTGTTTCTTCAGCAAATCACGCATTTCCTGCTCTTTGTCATCCGATTCGAAGCACATACGCAGACGCTGCTCGCTGGCATATGGTGTAAGCAACAGACGTAAAGGATATGGGCAGGAAGGTAGTTGAATCTCAACAAAGCCCGGAGCCCGGCTTTCGACTTTTATTCCGGATTCCAGCACAGAATCTTTGATCTGCGAATCGGGAAATCCCGAGAAAAAAATTCCGCATTCTCTGGCCAGCGGATCCGGCGCTTCAATCCGGTCCGGCGAATCATGATTGCCGGCAATAGCCACCACCGGCCTCCTGCCCTGATTGCTTAGCCGTCTGAGGGTCTTATAAAACAGTTCCTCGGCTTCTGTCGAAGGATTAAAAGTATCATATAAATCGCCCGCAATGAGAACAACATCTGCCTCTCTTTCTTCAGCAATCCGGCATATTTCCTCCAGAACAGCTCTTTGCTCTTCTATCCGCGAAAAGGTTTCCAGTTTTTTGCCCAGATGCCAGTCTGCCGTATGTAAAATGCGCATAATTCAATAATCCCTGTTTCGTAAACCATTGAGTACTCATACAACCCCAATGCTGATTTACCTGGTGAGTCCGTTGATGATTCCGGACCAAGGATAAAGTTACGTATACGCTACCGATAATCAAACCCGGTTTTTTTTAGCGTACGGGCTCAGATCTTACTTTACCAGCTTATAAATAGTCCCGGTTTTGCTTACCGCTCCTATATTGGGCTGGGTTGCCAGATAAATTTCTCCCTGTTCGTCCATTCCGAAGCTATTGATATAAAACCTGGGTTTTTTCCGTATTTCAAGTCTGTTTTCATGCCACTTCCCGGCTTTGTCCTTCCGCAAAAACCACGTATTTCCCTCCCAGTCCGCAAAAATATACGTACCGTGCAGGTCTTTCAGGGTAGTTCCATTGTATACATAGCCTCCGGTAACCGAAATCCCCTGACTATGATCGTATTCATGAATTGGCATTGAGGGATTTTTAACCACTTCTTTCATCCCCTCATCATATACATGATATCCTTCCATATATCGCCAGCCATAGTTTTTGCCTTTTTCAACAATATTGATTTCTTCGTATTTATCCTGTCCCACATCGGCTACAAAAAGATCTCCGGTCGCCTTATCAAAAGAGATTCTCCAGGGATTTCTCAGTCCATAGGCAAAAATCTCCGCACGCTGCCCGGAAGCTCTGAACGGATTGTCTGCAGGAATGGAATATGGCCCGGTCCCATCTACATCGATCCTGAGAATCTTTCCCAGCAGATTGGACAAATCCTGGGCATTACCATAACGTCCGTGCTGATCGCCTTTACCTCCCCCGTCGCCAGAGCCGATATAGAGAAAGCCGTCCGGTCCGAATACCATGCTGCCACCATTATGATTATTTTCCGGCTGTTCAAATGTCAGCAGCACCTTCCCTTCCGGATTTGCTTTGTCCGGATTATCCTTCGAAACAGTATATTCTGCTACAACGGATTTATTCTTTTGCTTATTTATATCCGAAGGAGCACTGTAATAGACAAAAAAACGACCGTTTTTCCGGTACTCCGGATGGAATGCCAGTCCCAAAAGCCCCTGCTCCGCATAGGTATTATTGAGCTTCACCATTTGTTTCCGTACATCCAGAAACGGCTCATCCAGCAACTTTCCATCGCTGATAATATGGATAACCCCATATTGTCCCACCACAAAAAGCCTGTCGGTTCCGTCTCCGGCATTTTCAATGCCAACCGGAGAAATAACACCGGTAGCAATCGTATCCAGTCCGAAAACAAGAGAGTCTACGGTATCAGTGTTTTCCTGACCGGAAGTCTGATGATCGGAACAGGACGAAAAAAAAGTAACAAGCAGAAAAAAAAGCAGATTGATTCGCATAAACTAAATAGTCTGTTGATAACATTCAATAAAAATTCTTTTCAAAAGAAATAGTTTATTTCAAAAAAACATCCTATCCCAAAACAATCTTTTCATTCTTTTCTTCCAGTTCCGTGATTATTTTTACAAAACACCTAATTATTAACCAAACACTGTTTCATTATGAAACAACAACAACTCGAAGAGCTGCTTAAAAAGAAGGGCATCGGGCCCATGGGCAGTAAAAGCCTAAACAGAGAAGAAACCGGATTACTCAAAACACTTTTCCAGGCCAGGGAAGTAAGCCTCACAACCAAAGCCACCATGCTGACTGCCTTGCTTACCCTGCAACCCAATCCGGATGAAGAAAACCTGATACGTGGTCTGAAAGATACTCCTGATTTGTTTTTACCCTCTGAATTAAGGGCTTTTCTTTTCCCGCCAGCCGATAAATCATTTATTCAGCTGATCACCAGAGTTATATCCGGACAAAATCTGAGCACTGGAGAAGCAAATCAGGCCATGGACTATTTCTTTGACTCTGCTGTTCCTGAATACCTGAAAGCTTCCTTTCTGGAAGCTGAACGGCTGAAAAGAGAAACTTTTGAAGAAAATCAGGTCTTTTTTTCCAGAATATGGGACGCCAGTCTCCGGATGCAGACCGATATTCCTGTTTTGATTCACCTTTGCGACAGTTTTGACGGTTCCAACCGGACACGCAACTATTCTGTTTTTGTGGCGGCTCTCCTTGCAGCAGCCGGATTTCACTGCCTGCTGACCGGTATTGATTCGGTAGCCCCCAAATTCGGCTATACCAGTCATACCATACTTCAGCTGGCCGGAAAAACACCGTTCATCCGGATCGGAAAAGCTCTTGATGAGCTGAAAAAAAACGGCTGGACCTATCTGGATCAGAAAGAATTTTCACCTTTACTTTATGCCATGAAGCAGATGCGGAAAGAAATGGTAAAAAGACCTTTTCTTGCCACGTTTGAAAAGCTGGTGCTCCCCATATACAGTACCGGACAAAATTATATCATGACCGGATATACCCATCCCCACTATAAAGAAGAGCTGATAAAACAGCTAAAGGCATCGGGCAGGTGCGATAAAGCTATTGTAGTCAAAGGCATGGAAGGCAGCACCCATATGGCTATGCACAGACAAACAGTTTGTATAACGCTTGATGGTGATACAATAAAAGAAAATGTTGTATCTCCCGCTGATTATGGTCTTCATAGTACAGAAGAAAAGCAGGATAAAAATATAGCGCCGGAAATCAGCCTTCAGGAAGGTCTGGAAGCTTTTGAGGGAAAAGATAACGACGCCCGCCTCAATATTATCTATCAGGCCGCTCTCATACTGGAAAAAACCGGACTGGCAAACCGCGAAGAAGTGACAGAAAGACTACAGCTGCTTATAGACGATGGCTCGGCCATGAAAGCTTTTAAAAACAAAACCTGATCAATTGATCAGGTTTTGCCTTTTTAATCAGTGGATCACCTTGCTGAGGCCGGTGATCACCGCAGCGATACGGATTGCATCAAAAATGCGCTCCTCTGTTCCACCATGTCCCAGTACCGAATTTTCATGGGCATTTACGCACATTTCACACCCGTTTACCGCCGATACTGCCAGGCTGACCAGTTCAAAAAACTCTTTGCCCAGTACAGGATTCATCATAATAGACATCTTGATTCTCCCCTGCATCTGATTGTATTTATCTTTCTTCACAAAATGCCTGAACCGGTAAAGCACATTATTGCTGGCCAGTAAAGAAGTGCAGGCAACTACCTCTCCTACTTCCTGATCCGTAGCACCATGCTTTACAGCCAGAGCGCTTAAGAATTTCCGTAATGGCTCATTCTGCTGATTGACAGCAACAGACAAGGCAATCAAAGCCGTTTCTTTTTCAGATAATACCTCAGACTGCAGCACATTTTTTACATTAATCCGCAAATCTTTCAGATATCTTGATTCTCCTTTTTCCAGAAGACCCAGACTGCCATTGCCATACCCGGATTCCAGCTGTAAATCCGTA
Organism: Bacteroidota bacterium; assembly: GCA_023458555.1. Lineage (GTDB taxonomy): Bacteria > Bacteroidota > Bacteroidia > Cytophagales > Cytophagaceae > SpSt-227. The sequence goes on from JAEWYS010000014.1 coordinate 102,741, forward strand.
AGTAAATCATTGATAACTTCAGTAACCATAGTAGTTCGTTCCTTTCATTAATCGAGTAAATAAAAATTAAACAGTAAGCGTTGCTTCTCCTTTTTGCCAGTTGCACGGACACAATTCATCTGTCTGCAGTGCATCAAGCACGCGGATAACTTCTTTTACATTCCGGCCTACACTCAGATCATTAACAGATACCCAGCGTACAATACCCTGAGGATCGATGATGAAGGTTGCTCTGTAAGCCACTTTTTCTTCAGTTTCCAGAATTCCCAGATCCTCTGCCAGGGTTTTGGAAGTATCTGCAAGCATTGGAAACTTCAGCTCACGCAGGTCATTATGATCCTTGCGCCATGCCAGATGTACAAATTCAGAATCTGTAGACGCTCCGACCAGCTGGGTATCCCGATCTCTGAACTCTCCATAGCTATTGTTGAACTCTGCAATTTCAGTAGGACATACAAACGTAAAATCCTTCGGCCACCAGAACATCACTGTCCACAAACCACTATTCTTTAATTCCTCGTTGCTCAGGGTTGCAAATTCTTTCCCGTTTTCAATGGACACTACTGCTTTCTTTGTAAAATCAGGGAAGGCTGCGCCTACCGGCAAAATTCCGTTTCTCATAGTTGTATTTGTTTTAAAGTTGATTGAATTGTGATTCATTTTCTTTTACAAAGATACCGGCTTTTTAATTCATAAATCAAATTGATATTTTTTATAATATAATAGATTTTGTCTATATTTAACCATGCCAACACTTATCCAACTGGAATATATTGTTGCCGTTGATACATGGCGACATTTTGCCACCGCTGCTGAAAAAAGCTTTGTAACTCAGCCAACTCTGAGCATGCAGATAAAAAAGCTGGAAGAAGAGCTCGGTCTCCTAATCTTTGACCGGAGCAGGCAACCCGTAGTGCCGACACTGGCAGGAGAAGCCATCATAAAACAGGCCAGAATAGTGCTTAATGAGTCTCAGAAAATTACCGAGCTCGTACGCCAGTTGCAGGGGCAAATTGCCGGAGAGCTCAAACTGGGTATTATTCCGACCCTCTCTCCCTATCTGCTTCCCCGTTTTGCAGGCAATTTTCTGAAGAAATATCCCGAAGTGACATTGCAGATAACCGAAATGCTCACCGGGCAAATCATAGAAGCGCTTAAAAAAGACATTATTGATGCCGGTATTCTGGTCACTCCGATCCGGAATCAGGAGATCAACAGCATACCTTTGTTCTATGAAAAATTTGTATTGTACGCAGCTGCCGGAGAAAGCCTTACCCACTTACCATACATTACCGAAAACAATCTTGATGAAACCCGTTTCTGGCTGCTTGCCTCAGGTCACTGCTTCCGGAGCCAGGCCCTGAATATCTGCAATACCCGGCGCCTTCGCCAGCAGGATTCCCTGCAGTTTGAAAGCGGATCACTGGAGACATTAATCAGGCTTGTAGATACAGAAGGCGGAGTGACATTAATTCCCGAGCTTGCAGCCCTCGATATTCCTGCCAGCCGTCAGAATCAGCTGATTCAGTTCGGCCAGGAGCCTATGTATCGTGAAGTAAGCTTGGTATACAGCCGAAATTTTGCAAAAGAACATCTGCTGAAAGTACTGGAAAAGGAAATCAGAGCTACATTACCGCACAAAATGCAGCACAAAGATTCAAAAACGATTGTAGAATTTGAATAATAACAGTACATCCGCATCACCGGAGCATGCAATAAATTTTGGCGGGATATACAAACATAGTTTTCAGATACCGGTTGAATAAGAACTTTTAACTGTTCTGACAATCAAAAAATGTTGCTATGAAATCCAGATTCAATCAAAGAATACAAATTGCTTCCTGCAGACATAACAGACGTTTCAGACCGCAAAACGAAAAACTGAAGAAGCATTTTATTATGGAAAGACTTGAAGAAACATTAGGCAAACCACGTCAGGAACTGAAAAACCTGATTAGCGACGACCTGCTTCAAACCTTGTCCAAGGTTCCATTCTCAGTTGTACTTAAAGATTAATCGGGCTATTCCGGGATCAAAGGGCTATTACCCCTTCGACCCGGGCAGCCTTTTGATAAATATCAATAACTTCCTCTCCGGAACCCAGCTCAGCATAGGAAGTAATGCTGACATACTTCCCCTGGCCGGACTCACGCGTGCTCAAATCCCCTTTCGGCAAAATATTAATAATATCCTCAGTCTTATCTGCCGGAACAATAAACTTAAACAGATATCCTGCCGGCCATTCCAGACTATTCAATTTCTCCCGTAATCCGTCAAAATCACTAATTCCCATTTCTTAATTCCTTTTAATTAGTTAACACAACAGCCATGGCGAAAATTCGCCTGCGCTAAAATACAGGATGCAAATCCTATTTTCATGCTATTATCTGAAAATATATTTTTACCATTCTTGCCAACCTATAAAAAATAAAAACCTGAAATAAAGATCATTAACTCACACAACAGATACAACAAAAAAACATGTACGTAAAAATCAAACACATAGATCACTGATATGTGAAAATAATTAGTATCTTTGACAAGGTTTGCACTTTTCAAATAAAACATAAAACTTTAACTGGCAACCAACATACTTTTACACTTATAGTTATATTTTTTATTCGATAGATACAGATAAAATTAAACCTCTGAATATGCCACAACCCATACATATTCTCCTCGTTGATGATGACCACCGGGCAAACCAGGAAAACTCAAAAATCATCAGGGAACACGGACTTTGCAGCTGTGTCAGGATAGCGCTCAACGGTGGGCATGCCCTGCTTTGTCTCGAGCAGATCTATAATCATCAGCCTCATGATACGCTCATTATACTGCTCGATACCCAGATGCCGATTATGAACGGCTTCGAGTTTCTTAATGAATTCAGCAAAACCAATTATCGTTTCAAAAGCAAGGTCAAAATCATTATGATGCTTTCCGAGCAGGGCAACAGGGGTGATATGGAGAGGGCCCGTCAGTATGGCATAAGCAGCTTTATTCAGAAACCGGTCAACCCTGCTGAACTTGCCAGACTGGTTTCATCCGGTCCTCAAAACAAAAAAGTGGCCTGAGTATACAAATATGCTATTATAGCACTACAGATTAAGAAAGTATATTTTTTTTTACTCCGCAGATTGGCTGCGTTCTGCCTGTTTTTTTTTGAGTTATCAAATCAAAATAAGCAGTCTGTATGAAAACGTTTTTTCTGGACCAGTTTCTTATCCGTCATATACATTTTAACCACCAGAGATGTCTGACTCTTCTTTGTCATGGCACGCATGAAGACACAAGCTTCTGTTTTCATCTTTATCTCAACTGGAAGGAATTCAATCATCTTCTGAATACGCTCAATGAGCAAAAGCAATACCTGAAACAGATGATAAACAGCACTCTGCTACAGGAAGTGATTCATACATTCAGAAGTTCCATCAGAATAGATTCCTGCTGGCTTGTCATAAAAATAATCGAATACTGTGATAACAGACCTGATGCGGATAAAGAGTACTGTGTCGAAAGTTACGGATTCATACCTGCATGAACTCTAAAACCTCACCTAATAACATGGAAACTTTGAAATATATCCAAAAACTATGCACTATAGCCAGAGAAAAGAGTCTGCTAGGCTATCCGGAAGATGCCTCCTACTATTTTATAAGAGCCATCTCCTGTGCAGAACATAGTGCAGACTTCCTCTGTATCGCACAGGAATTGTACAGAGCGGATCTTGACAACAATAAAAATCTGGCCTATAATGCATTTATTAAATCGATAGAAGTCGCCGATGAGCCAATGAGACTTTTCAAGAAGATGCTGAAACGCCGTGATCTGATTCAGATGCTTGGAGAATTTCTCATCAAAAAGCCGGACCAGCTTTTCCATCATCTCCTGCTCCATACTCAGAACGAGCATGAAGTAGATGAGCTGAATCAGCTGTTCGAACCACTGGCCATATATATTGAACATCATACTACCAGCCGGTTTCTAAAAAAAGCATGTTGATTACCAAAAACATTTAAACAAAGAAGGGGGATGCAGTGGTTTTTTAGGGCAAACGCTTTTTGTCGAATGAATTTGTTGTAATTTTACCTGGTCAACCATATTAATTTTATACAGGCAACCGGGTATCCGGGCATTGGTATAATAAATCAGACAGCTAAAATGAAAGTCACTGAACATATTAAAAACGCAACAAAATGTCTTTTTTCCTTTGAAATTCTGCCCCCTCTAAAGGGCCAGGATATAAACTCCCTGTTTAAAGCCATTGATCCGCTCATGGAGTTTAATCCGCCATTTATCGATGTGACCTATCACCGGGAGGAATTTGTATATAAAAAGAGAGAAAACGGTTTGCTGGAAAAACGTACTGTCCGAAAAAGGCCGGGCACTGTAGGCATATGCGCAGCAATCATGAACCGCTATAAGGTGGATGCAGTACCCCATCTCATATGTGGCGGATTCAGCAAAGAAGAAACAGAAAATGCTCTGATTGATCTGAATTTTCTGGGCGTCAACAATGTGCTGGTCTTAAGAGGTGATCATATAAAATCGGAAGGTATGTTTATTCCGGAAGAAGACGGGCACCGTTATGCATCCGATCTGATCAGTCAGGTTGTACATCTTAACAATGGCAGGTTTCTGGATGACGATCTGCAAAACACTTCTCCTTCAAATTTTTGTATCGGAGTCGCAGGTTATCCTGAAAAACATTTTGAAGCTCCCAATATGGAAACAGATCTTAAATACCTTAAGCTTAAACAGGATCTGGGAGCCGAATATGTGGTGACACAAATGTTCTTTGACAACAAAAAATATCTTGATTTCGTTGATAAATGCAGGGAAATCGGAATTACCATACCAATTATTCCGGGATTAAAACCGATAACTGCTTTAAAACAGATCAATATACTTCCCAGCATATTTCATATTGATATTCCGGTTGAACTGTCAAGAGCAGTTGAAAGCTGCAATAATCAGGATGAAGTAAAAGCAGTGGGTATTGAATGGGCAATCAGTCAGTCAAAAGAATTAATGAAAGCAGGAGTGCCCTGTCTTCATTTCTATTCGATGGGCCGGTCAGAATCTGTCAAGCAAATTGCCAGCGCCCTGTTTTAGTCTAACCATATAAATCATATCGATACGAAACCGCAAATAAAACTGATCGAATGCCCCCGGGATGCCATGCAGGGCATAAAGGATTTTATTCCTACGCATTCCAAGATCAGCTACATAAATAAACTGCTGCAGGTCGGCTTTGACACAATCGACATGGGCAGCTTTGTTTCTCCGCGTATTGTGCCACAAATGCAGGATACAGCAGAGGTGCTCCGTAATCTTGATCTCACAGGCCCGGCTTCCGGTATTCTGGTAATCGCTGCCAACAGCAGAGGCATTGAAGAAGCAGCTGTCTATGAGGCGATAAATTATGTCGGATTTCCTTTATCGCTCAGCGAAACATTCCAGCAGCGCAATACCAACCGAAGCATTGAAGATGCTTTTGCTGTCATTGAGAAAGGGAACAATCTGCTGACGGGTGTTTCCAAGCAAATGGTTGTTTATCTTTCCATGGGTTTTGGCAATCCATACAATGACCCGTATTCTCCGGAATACATCAGGCAGTTTGTGCTGCGGTTATCCGAGATGGGAATCCGGACAGTCTCACTTTCGGACACCATCGGGATAGCTACTCCGAACCTTATCAGCCGGTTATTTTCAGAAGTGCTGAACGAGTTTCCGCAAATTGAATTCGGAGCACATCTCCACTCCCATCCGGCAGCCGTTGAAGAAAAACTGGAAGCCGCCTTCCACGCAGGCTGCGTGCGGTTTGACTCAGCCATTAACGGGTATGGCGGATGTCCAATGGCTGATGATCATCTGGTGGGCAATCTCGCCACACAGCAGGTTATCCGATTTTTTGAGAGCAAAAAACTAAACCTCGGTCTGCACAAAGATGCTTTAGCCAGTGCTATGATTGAAGCTTCTGCCATATTTCCCTTATCATGAAGAAAAAAATAGCTGTTGAATTATTTATTCCCTGTTTCATAGACCAGATTTTTCCGGAAACCGGTTTCAATATGGTCAAAGTTTTAGAAAAGCTTGGCTGTAAGGTTCACTACAACCCTGATCAGACCTGTTGCGGACAGCCTGCATTCAATGCAGGTTATTTTGAACAGGCTGCTGCTGTAGGCAGTAAATTTCTCGATGATATGGATTCCGGAAGGTATATTGTAGCGCCTTCTGCCTCATGCGTCGGCATGGTCAGGAATAACTATAAACGTTTATTTCAGGATACATCCAATCTGGTTCAGCTTCGAAGAATACAGAACAATATCTTTGAGTTTACCGAGTTTCTGACCAATATACTAAACGTCGAAAAAATAGAGGGAGCAACACTAAATGCTCGTGCCACTTATCATGACAGCTGCAGCGCTTTGCGGGAATGCGGGATTAAAGAAGGTCCGAGAAAACTGCTGGCAAACGTAAACGGACTTCGGCTTACTGAAATGAAAGAAACAGATACCTGCTGCGGCTTTGGCGGGACTTTCGCCGTAAAATTTGAATCCATAAGCTCCGCCATGGCTGATCAGAAAATGTGCAACGCCCTGGAAACCGAAGCAGATATACTGATATCTACCGACAGCTCCTGTCTGATGCACCTGGATGCGTATATGAAAAAACAGAATAAGCCTCTAAAAGTCATGCATATTGCTGATGTGCTGGCCAGCGGCTGGTAATAACCGGAGCAATGATAGCATAGCGTTCACCAGAGCAGTTGTTAACAATTTTCGGCGTGTACGGTTAAATCTTTGTACCTGTTTTAGCCGTTATCCAGATGAAAAAGCTTATATATCTTCCCCTTATCTTGTGCATCATAGTAAGCTGCGACTCTCAAAGACAAAAGAAGCCTGAAGTTTCGGCAGAAATCGTGTATGATGAACAGATTGCCAGAGAGCTTACCTCTGTCAAATGGCGTAAAACAAAGCTGAAGCAGGTGACCATTCTTGCTCTGCAGGAAACCCCTTCCGGCAATCTTCTGGCAGGTACTCCCGAAGGCTTATTTTACTCATCCGATGACGGTATTTCCTGGAAGGAAGTTCCTGACAAAACACTGGCAGCTGCCCAGGTAAACTGTCTGGCCAGCGATGGCAAATATCTGTATGCAGGGGTAGGTATGAATGGCATATATCGTTCTTCCGATGATGGAATAAACTGGGCTCAGCTTTCGCAGGGACTACAACCTGCACTGATAGGCATAAAAGACATTCTGGCATATCAGGGAAAAATATATGCAGGCACAACCAACGGCATATTTCTTTCTCTCGACAGCGCGCTGACATGGCTGTCTGCCAATAAAGGAGTTCCCGTTGCCCCTTTCCGCGGAGAATCACAGGCTCATCATCTGCATATTCAGTCACTTATTGCCGGTGGATCAAAAATATATGCACTTACCGAAAAAGGAGTTCTTATATCACTGGATCAGGGCAGCAGCTGGACATTAAGCACAGCGAAAGAGCTCGAGCCTTATGTTGTCTCATCCCTTTTGTGTGTAGATGAAAATATCTATGTCGGGAGACACTTTCAGGAAGGAATATATAAATCATCCGATGGTGGTCTGACCTGGAAAAAATCCGGGTTAGAAGGAAATAATCTTCAGAAAATGCTGCTTAGCCGCAATGGCCTGATTTATGCCGGTACAAATGGACAGGGAGTTTTCAGAACAACGGATAATGGAAAAACCTGGACAGAGTTAAATAAGGGCCTGCCCGGCGGATCAGTAGTCTCTTCTATAGTAAGCACCAGCTCCGGCACCATTCTCGTCGGAATAGAAAATCATGGTATCTATCGGCTGCATGATTAACAAAAATAGCCGCCGTCAACCGGAATAATAGCGCCATTAATATATTCTCCCTGAGGAGAGGCAAGAAATAAAACCAGATCTGCCACATTGGAAAAGCTACCGGCTTTTCCGGCAGGAATTTTCCGGATCAGCGATTCCTGCTTACTCTTCCCCACAGGCAGATTTTCAACCATAAATCCCGGTTGTATCGCATTGACCCTGCATTTATCCGCTGCCAGTTCCCTGGCCCAGATAGAGGTCAGTGATCCTAATCCTGATTTAAGAGAAGCATACAATGTTGCTGTGGAATTACTTACAGACTCGGGAAAAGGCAAAATGTTTATCACCAGACTTTCTTCCGCATTACCCATCAGATATTTGATAGCATTACGTGATCCTTTCAGTACCGATTCGGCGAGCTGCTTCCATTCACTATTATCGGCTTCTTCATATTTAGCCATGATTTTCAAACCGATGGCATTGATAAGAATATCCGGCTGACGACCGCTATTGGTAATCTCCTGAGCCAGATGCTCTATATAGTTTCGTTTGGTAACATCAATAGGAAAATACCTGACCGAATACGAGGCAAGAGACGCAGCCGCCTGCTTTAGCTTTTCCTTATTTTTGTCAATAAGCAGCAAACGGCAACCTCTGCTGCCAAAAAAAGCGGCCAGATGTAATCCGAGGGATCCGGCACCTCCTACAATTACCACAAGCTTGTTTTGTAAAGACATTTATACCAGACTTATTCCAATCGCAAAAAGAAGTACAAACAAAAGTATGGACAAAGCCAGTTGCCTCAATAAGCTATCCAATCGGCTTCCTTCTCTTTTCCAGGTCTGAATAATGTTGTATAAAAAGAATGGTAAAGAAGCTGCAAAAAGATAAGCAGCCGGATAATTAATTTCCTGATATACAAATAAAAGAAAACATACAAACGCCCCGACGATCAACAGTGTATGATACACTTTGGCCGCTACTGCCCCCATTCGTACAGGAAGCGATTTTTTACCGGCCTGTACATCCGATTCAATATCACGTATATTATTAATATTCAGCACACCAACAGAAAAAAGCCCCATAGTAATGGCAGGATAAACCAAGCTCCATCTGAACCAGCCGGTTTGCAGGAAACAGGTTCCAAGCACACCAGCCAGACCAAAAAAAATAAAAACAAAAACATCTCCAAAACCTGCGTACCCATACGGAGTTTTTCCAACGGTATACTTTACTGCTGCTCCGATTGAGCTTATGCCTAGCAAAAGGAAAAGCATAAAATTAACATTTAGAACCTTAAATGCTGTGAACAGCAATGTAAGCCCGGAAACCAGCGCAACCAGCCCTGAGACATAGACAGCCCTTTTCATCGCAACAGCAGAAATGGAACCTGATTGTACCATCCGTATCGGGCCTTTACGGGTAGCATGATCTACCCCGTTAACAAAATCCCCGTAATCATTTGCAAAATTAGACAGCACCTGCAATCCCAGCGTAGTCAGAATGCACAGCACAAAAACCACCGGATCAAATGCCCCATACATATAAGCAAGCACTCCTCCCATTCCTATCGCGGAAAGAGCAAGGGGTAACGTCCTCAACCGTGCAGCAATTACCCAGGCTTTAATACTCATTTTATTTACTTAAATCTTTTGCAATTTCACTGCTGAAAGGCTCGACAGCTGAAGCATAATACCCTATAAGCTGCCCTTCTGCATTAATCAGATATTTTCCAAAGTTCCAGGAAGGAGCTTTATCATTCCAGCCGTTGAGCGCAGGCTCAGTCAGCCACTGATATACCGGATGCTTCCTGTCACTTTTTACTTCTGTTTTCTCAAACATGGTAAAAGTAACACCATAGTTTTTCCGGCAAAAGCCGGCAATCTCCTCATTCGACCCGGGATCTTGTCCGGCAAACTCGTTAGAAGGAAAGCCGAGCACCACTACTGAATCCTTGTACGTCTCATAAAAACGCTGCAATGCTTCAAACTGTGGCGTAAACCCGCATTTGGATGCCGTATTGACAATGAGAACTTTCTTGCCGCGATACTGCTCAAAATGAATAGTTTTCCCATCTATAGACTGCGCTTCCAGATCATAAAACGAGGATCCGGCCCGGGTATCTCCCGCCGGTTTCTGTTTTACATCTCCAAAGCCCAGACATCCTGTAAGGAAAACAAGGCTGACAAAAGCAATTATATTATACATAATTCAATTACATCCGATCCGGAACCTGAATTCCCAAAAGCCCCATCGCTTTTTTGAGCGTATCTGCCACTGCGGAGGACAAGGCAACTCTGAGAGCAAGCCTGGCTTTATCTTCTTCTCCGAAAATCGGCAGATCTGCATAGAAACGATTGTATTCTTTGGCCAGCTCAAACGCATATTGTGCTATAACGGCCGGAGAATACAGATCTCCTGCTTCTTTTACCCGTTTGGGATACTCATGAAGTAAGCTGATAAGAGCTATTTCGGCCGGCTCTATTTTATCCGGCATGGTCAACGCAAGACGATCTGTGCCCAACTGCTCTGCTCTTCTTCGTATAGACGCAATACGGGCGTGAGTATACTGAATAAAAGGTCCTGTATTACCCTGAAACTCGATTGATTCTTGAGGGTTAAACAGCATACGCTTTTTAGGATCAACCTTTAAAAGGAAAAACTTTAATGCTCCAAGTCCAAGGGTTCTGTACAGTTCCTGTAGCTGGTCTTCCGTAAAGCCTTCAATTTTTCCGAGCTCTATGGTTTGCTTCTCTGCGGTTTCCAGCATTTCAGCTACCAGCTGATCAGCATCTACTACTGTACCCTCACGAGACTTCATCTTGCCGGAAGGAAGATCCACCATACCATATGAAAGATGGTAAATACCATCTGCATAAGGCTTACCAAGCTTTTGCAGTATCAGTTGCAAAACTTTAAAATGATAATCCTGCTCATTACCAACTACATATATTGACCTTCCAGCCTTATAATCCTGATATTTCAGGTCTGCGGTTCCCAGATCCTGGGTAATATATACCGATGTGCCATCCGCGCGCAATAAAAGCTTTTCATCCAGCCCGTCAGCGCTCAGATCAATCCAGACAGAGCCGTTTTCCTTTTTGAACAACACTCCTTTGTCCAGTCCTTCTTCCACAATATCTTTGCCCAGAAGATACGTTTGCGATTCGTAGTAATACTGATCGAAATCTACTCCGATATCACGATATGTCGATTCAAATCCCTGATAAACCCAGGAATTAAGCTTTTCCCATAGTGCATACACATCCGGATCACCTTCTTCCCATTTCTTAAGCATTTCCTGAGCTTCTTTCAATACCGGCGCTTCCTGTTTGGCTTTTTCTTCATCCATTCCGGAGGCAACAAGCCCGGCTACTTCCTTCCGGTATTCCTGATCATAGCGCACATAATATTTTCCAATCAGATGATCCCCTTTCATTCCGGACGACTCCGGCGTTTCGCCATCCCCGTATTTTTCATAGGCCAGCATCGATTTACAGATATGAATTCCTCTGTCATTGATCAGATTGGCCTTGACCACATCATACCCGTTTGCTTTCAGAATTTCTGCTACCGAATATCCCAGAAAATTGTTACGAAGATGACCAAGGTGCAAAGGTTTATTGGTATTGGGTGAGGAGTATTCGACCATTACCGTCTCTCCTTTGGAAGCAAATTTTCCGAAGTCCCCGGACAGCACCGTATCCCTGAAAAGTCCAAACCAGGCAGAGTCATCTATAACCAGGTTCAGAAAGCCTTTGACTGCATTAAAATCCTTTACTTCCTCCAGCTTATTTTTCAAATACTCGCCAAGCATGGCAGCCGAAATCTCCGGTGATTTTTTAGTAATTTTCAAAAAAGGAAAAACCACAAATGTGTGACTTCCTGCAAATTCCGGGTTGGTTGCCTGTAAACTTATTCCTTCAGCAGGGACATCCACATCAAACAGGTTTTTAAAACCTTCGGATATACCCGCCTTTAATATTCCTTCGATCTCCATTTCTTAACTTAATTGGATTGCAAAGATCGTAATTTTATACCAATATTGCACAAAATACAAGGACAACATACAATGGACAGATATATCGATCTGATTGAACAGACTTTCTACTTTCCAACAGAGGAGTTCAAAGTTGAAAACTCTGAGTTATTGTTTAATAATGTGCCTGTTATGGATCTGGTCAAGCAGTATGGTACTCCCATGAAGATTACCTTTCTGCCCAAAATCAGCTCACAGATACAGAAAGCCAAGAGAATTTTTCATGATGCCATGAAAAACAATAATTACAATGGTCGATATTTTTATTCGTACTGTACCAAGTCGTCCCATTTTAGCTTTGTGCTGGAAGAAGCCTTAAAAAACGATATTCATATCGAAACATCTTCAGCATACGACATTTCTATTATAAGGCAGCTGCACAAGTCCGGCCAGATTGACAAAAGCAGGTTTATTCTGTGCAACGGATTTAAACGGGAAAAGTACACGCAATATATTTCAGAGATCATTAATGAGGGTTTTAACTGTATTCCCATTCTGGATAATCTTCAGGAAATAGAATATTATAAAGAGCATGTAAATCAGCCCTGTCAGGTCGGGATACGCATGGCTACCGATGAAGAGCCCAAATTTGAGTTTTATACCTCCAGGCTGGGTATCCGCTATAGTGACGCAATTGACCTCTATAAGGACAAAATTGCTCCGGACCCCAAGTTCAAGCTCAAAATGCTCCATATGTTTATCAATACCGGAATCAAGGATTCGACCTATTACTGGAGTGAGCTTAGCCGGTTTATTCATATGTACTGCGAGCTCAAAAAAATATGTCCCGAGCTGGATTCTGTTGATATAGGCGGCGGCTGGCCAATCAAGACATCGGTTCATTTCGATTACGATTATGAATATATGACTGATACCATTATTAAAACCATCAAGCGAATCTGTGACGATAATAATGTACCGGTCCCTTACAATATTTTCACCGAATTCGGAAGTTTTACGGTAGGCGAAAGCGGTGCCATACTCCTCAGTATTATTGATCAGAAACGTCAGAATGACAAGGAGTTCTGGAATATGATTGACTCATCTTTTATTACTACTCTGCCGGATACCTGGGGGCTTAGCCAGAAATATGTGCTTCTGGCTCTCAACAACTGGGACAGACCATACCAGAAAATCAAGCTGGGCGGCCTTACCTGTGACAGTATGGATTATTATAATTCGGAGGCTCATACATCGGAAGTATTTCTACCCAAGTGGAATAAGGATGAAAAGCTTTATCTGGGTTTTTTCCATACCGGTGCGTATCAGGAGTCTCTGGGAGGTTACGGCGGTATACAGCACTGTCTGATTCCGGCCCCCAAACATGTACTGGTTGATTTCAATGAAAAAGGAGAATTGCAGACCAGGTTATTTGCTCCGGAACAGGACGAGGAAAGCATGCTGAAAATCCTGGGCTATAAAGTAGATCAACCCTGAGTTTTTTCAAACAATCCGGATTGCCGGTTAGTTTCTCATATAGGATATGTGTGTTGAAGGAGATTAATTGTGAGAAAAATGAAAACATTCGTCTTTGTTGTGGCAGGAATAGCTATTTTATCAACTTCCTGCAGAAAGTATGAAACCTGTGCTACTTATGCGGACAATAAGAAAATAAAGGCACAGATACATACATTGGCTGAAGATAATCGTGCAACCTTATAAGGCACTATCATAAAAAAACAGCAAGAGACTGCTCATATGAAGACAGTCTCTTGCTGTTTTACAGGCAGCCATTTCTTTTCGATCACCTGTATATACAGCTATTTTATATTTTCAAAGTTAGACGTATGAAGCGCAAAGTTTAAAAAGATTCCAGCTTCGCTGTATCCGGATTTCGAAGATTGCCTAAACAAGCATCATGAAGCAAGAAAGCGCTTAGCGGCTTTTTTCAGCAATAAATCTTGCCGCATCAAGCAGATCCTTCGCCATATAATCAGAAGATTTGGTCGTTTTGCCATCTTCAGGAACCAGGATGGTACGAATACCCATTTTTTTTGCAGGCAGCATGTCCCGCTCCTTGTCACCAATCATCCAGGAGCTTTGTATGTCAATATCAAATCGGGCAATGGCCTTTTCAAACATCAGTGTACCGGGTTTACGGCTAAGTGAAGCCGTATGCTTCTCATGATATGGCGAATAGTAAAAATAGTCAATCAGGTGACCGGTTTCTTTCTGCAGATAATCGTGACAGGCATGCATATCTGCATGATCGTATATTCCTTTAACAATACCGGACTGATTGGTAATTACGACGAGCATATATCCATGCTCTTTAAGAAGCTTCAAGGCCTCCGGAACTCCGTTGATGATCGTAAACTCATCTACTTTATACGTATAGTCGACACAATCGACATTAATGACGCCGTCCCGGTCAAGAAAAACACACTTTTTCATTATAATTTTAACACCTGCTAATGGAAGGGAAAGGTTAAAATTACTAAGCCTGTTTAATTTTTGAAAGTAAATTTACATTTTAAACTTTATATTGCTATTTTTCAGACAGGCGATAAAAACCTCCCGGTTGAGATTTACGTTTATAGGCAAACAATAGGTTAAGCGTTCGGTTTATCTTCAACTGCAACAATTTGTATTAGTATAGAAATCAATCTGTATTTTTTAATAACGCATTTATGAACAACACAATTAATCTTTCATCGAAGATTGATGAGTCTACCAAAAAGAAAATTCATTCCTGGCTAAATGGTGATTACGATCAGGATACCAAAGATCGTATTCTTGAGCTAATGGAGAACAATCAGGATGAGCTTCTTGATTCTTTTTACAGAGATCTGGAATTCGGCACAGGAGGCCTTCGGGGCATTATGGGGGTCGGTTCCAACCGGATGAACAAGTATACCATAGGTATGGCCACACAGGGATTGGCCAATTACCTGAAAAAATCTTTTCCCGGTGAAGAGCTGAAAGCTGCAGTAGCATATGACAGCCGGAATAACAGCCCGTATTTTGCGCGCATTACTACTGAAGTTCTTTCTGCCAACGGAATAAAGGTTTACTTCTTTGATTCTTTAAGGCCTACACCGGAACTTTCATTTGCCATACGTCACCTGAAATGCCATACCGGAATAGTGATTACTGCGTCACACAATCCTAAGGAGTACAACGGATACAAGGCTTACTGGCAGGATGGCGCCCAGATGATTGCTCCGCATGACAAAAACGTTATAAAGGAAGTACAGGCAATCACCGATCCCGGCAACGTTAAATTTGCCCCCAACGAAAAGCTTATAGAAAGTATCAGTGCAGATGTTGACGAAGCTTATCTGTCCACGATTGCAGCTCTTTCTGTTTCACCGGAAAGCATCAAAAGACAGGAAAACCTGAAGATTGTCTTCTCCCCTATACACGGGACAGGTATCACACTCGTACCGGCTATTCTTAAAAAATTCGGCTTTAAAAATGTAAATATTGTTGATGAGCAGGCAACTCCGGATGGCAATTTCCCGACTGTGGTATATCCGAATCCAGAGGAAGCAGATGCATTGAGTCTGGCCCTTAAAAAAGCCAAAGACATTGATGCGGACATTCTGCTTGGTACTGATCCGGACTCTGACCGTGTAGGAATTGCCGTAAAAAATAATTTCGGTGAATGGCAGCTTCTCAATGGCAACCAGACCGGAAGTCTGCTCATAAATTATATGATCAATGCCTGGAAAGAAAAAGGCAAGCTAAGCGGAAAAGAATTTGTCGTTAAAACCATTGTAACCTCTGATATCATTGAAAAAATTGCAGCAGCCAACAATGTAAAATTCTATAATACACTTACCGGATTTAAATACATCGCAGCAAAAATACGGGAGCTGGAAGGCAAAGAACAGTTTATTGCCGGCGGAGAAGAAAGCTACGGATATCTGATAGGTGATTCAGTAAGAGATAAAGACGCTATTGCCTCTTGCGCCTTTATATGTGAGATGGCCGCTTATGCCAAGGATCAGGGTATTACCCTGTTTGACATGATGACAGACATGTACATCAAATACGGCTTTTACAAAGAAAAATTAATATCCATTACCAAAAAAGGAAAAAGCGGTGCAGAGGAAATTCAGGCAATGATGAAAGATCTGAGGGAAAATCCGCCTAAATCACTTGCCGGTTCCGGAGTAATCCGTTTGAAAGATTATGATGCGGGGATAGAAAAAGATCTGACCAGTGGCAAGGAAGAAAAGATCAGTCTTCCCAGGGAAAATGTACTACAGTTTCTCACCGAGGATGGAAGCCTGGTTTCAGCGAGGCCTTCCGGAACCGAACCAAAAATCAAGTTCTACTTCTCCGTCAATGAAAAACTTCCTTCCAGAGATCTGTATAATACGGTCGAAGAACAGCTCAATAAGAAAATCCAGACTATTATTTCTGATTTAAAGCTGAACTGATTTGTACACAAAACGCATCTTCGGAACAAACCCTGAGATGCGTTTTACTTTTTAACCGGAATTCAGCCATAAACCACTACCCCCAAGACAGTTAAATAATTTAGAGGCTACTCTATTTTCTTTTTAGAACTTTTTATAGTATTTTTTCAGGAAAATAAGGTATGAAAACACACCACCTGCTTGCGCTTATTGTCTCATTCATTTCAGGCATCCATACTTCTTTCAGTCAACAGAGCTTTCCGGAGCTGACCGGCAAAACACTGGAAGATAAGACAATAACCCTCCCGCTAAAGAACAACGGCAGCTATACCCTGGTAGGAATTGCCTATTCCAAAAAAGCGGAAGATCATCTGAAAACATGGTTTCAGCCTGTCTATAACACTTTTATACAGGAGTCCGGAAAAACCCTGTTCCCTACTGAAAACTACAATGTAACTATTTATTTCATTCCTATGATTACCGGTATAGCTCAAAGCGCCGGAGGCAAAATAGAGAATAAAATGAAAGAAAATATTGACAAAAGCCTTCAGCCCTATGTTCTGGTTTATGAAGGAGAGGTGAAAAACTATAAAACTTCTCTCAATATGAATGAGAAAGATCAGCCTTATTTTTTTGTTCTTGATCCCAAAGGACATGTAGTATACACGTGTACGGGTTCGTACACAGAAGGAAAATTCGAAAAAATTTTAGAAATAATAGAAGACTTTTAAACATAAGATAAATTGCAATTTGAAGATTTTGATCTGAATAAAGAGATCCTTAGCGGAATATCATGCCTCGGCTTTAAAACCCCTACCCCGATTCAGGCACAAGCTATTCCTCTCGTGCTCGCGGGCAATGACCTTATCGGATGCGCCCAGACCGGCACAGGCAAGACTGGTGCCTTTCTGATTCCGATTTTAAGTAAAATAGCGGACAAAAAAACCGGCAAAGTAAATACACTGATCATCGTACCAACCAGAGAACTGGCAGTACAAATTGACCAGCAGGCAGAAGGATTGTCTTACTTTTCCGATGTAAGCACCTATTCCGTCTATGGCGGAGGATCCGGGCAGAGTTTTGATCAGGAAAAAAAAGCGCTGGTAGAAGGAGCTGATATTATCATTGCCACTCCCGGACGTTTGATCATGCACCTGAACCAGAACTATGTTGATTTTTCCGGTCTCAAACACCTGATTCTTGACGAAGCCGACCGTATGCTTGATATGGGCTTTCTGGATTCACTGACTAAAATAATCCGTCATCTGCCTGCAGAACGGCAAACGCTGCTGTTTTCAGCAACCATGCCGCCCAAAATACGCCAGCTAGCGAATACGATATTAAAAAATCCGATGGAAATCTCTATTGCCATATCCCGGCCTGCCGACAAAATTGCGCAGGAAGCTTATATGGTATATGAAGAGCAAAAGCCCGGACTTTTCAAGCATATCATGCAGCAAATCACACCGCAAAGCACCATTGTTTTCACATCCAGCCGTCAGAAAGTAAAAGAAATCATCCGTGAGCTGAAATCACTGAAACATAAAGCAAAGGGAATCTCATCCGACCTGGAACAACCAGAACGTGAAGCTGTCCTCACGGAGTTTAAGGCCAGACAGCTGCCTATTCTTGTAGCTACAGATGTACTTTCCAGAGGTATAGATATCGAAGGTATCGACCTGGTAATAAACTATGACGTACCTGCCGAGCCGGAAGATTATATTCATCGTATCGGGCGAACGGCCAGAGCCGAGGCTAAAGGCCGGGCGCTGACCTTTATTACCCCTTCGGACCTTCGGCGGTTTCACCGGATTGAGAAACTGATGGAAATGATTATTGATAAACCGGCACTTCCTGAACATCTCGGAGAAGCGCCTGTCTATACCTCTCCTGCAAAGAAAAATAACCGAAACAAGAAAAGTGGCAGTAAACATCCATTTAACAAAAAGAAATTTGTCAAAAAACGCAGTCCGAAAAATAACAACCCCGGTACCGACAAATAAAATTATCTAAACTTTTTATCTTGTTTTCATTTATCAGAATATAGCATTAAATTCACCGCTTTTTAACAAGAAAGTTATTTTATCACGAATGAAACTGTTCAATTTTTACCTAATCGCACTGAACGGACTGTTGGTCTTCACAGCTTGCGGACAAAACTCAAAAAACAAAAACATGAAATTATCTACGGAAAAGGACACGGTAAGCTACAGCGTCGGAGTAAATATCGCCAGCAACCTGAAACAGCAGGGGTTCGACGAGCTGAATGTAGATGCAATAGCTGAAGCGTTCAGAGACGTATATGGCAATAAAGATGTAAAAATCACTCCGGAAGAAGGCGGTACGCTGATCAATCAGTACATGATGAAACGTCAGCAGCAGAAAGGTGATGAAAATCAGAAAACCGGAAAAGATTTTCTTGACAAAAATGCTAAAGAAGAAGGTGTTTCTGTACTGCCTAGCGGACTTCAATACAAAGTACTTCAGGAAGGCAATGGTCCAAAACCAGGCCCTGGCGACAGAGTTACCGTTCATTATACAGGAAAGCTTATCAACGGCAAAGTATTTGACAGCTCTGTTGAGCGTGGTCAGCCTGCCACATTTGGTGTAAATCAGGTGATCCCGGGATGGACAGAAGCTCTTCAGCTAATGAGTGTCGGATCAAAATACAAGCTTTTCATTCCATCTGACCTTGCTTACGGTGAAAGAGGAGCCGGCGGGGATATCGGACCAAACGAAACGCTTATTTTTGATGTTGAGCTGATTTCAATTGAAGGAAAATAAGAAAATTTAAAATACGAAAAAGCGAAGTAGTTTACTTCGCTTTTTTTTTGCATCACCCTCTGGTCTTATATTTGCTGAATTCAGAAATAGTCTTTTGCGCAATACCTTCATCTGTATGTCAAAGATATCCGGTATATTTATTTTTCTTCTCTCTTTCTGCGCATACGCGCAGGATCCTCTGGAGTTTATAAATCCTGGTCCGGCCATAAATACGCCTTACGATGAAAGTAATCCGCTGGTATCTTCTGATGGCACAATCCTGTACTTTATCCGTAATGATCATCCGGCCAATACGCTTGCTCCGCAACGAACCCAGGACATATGGTATTCTGTATTCAATCAGGAAGACAGTACCTGGACCGAAGCCGTCCATATGGATTTTCCGTTCAACCAGACACAGTACAATGCCATATACAGCATAAGTCCGTCCGGACAGACCGCACTTATCAAAGGAGCCTATAAAAACGGGAAATATAAAAGCCGCGGGCTTTCTCTGACACACAAAAAAAACGGACGCTGGACGCTGCCGGAAATGATTCATGTAGAAGATTTTGATAAAATGAGCCTGGGACTGTACGAAGGAGCATTTCTATGCAATGACGGCAAAACCCTGTTGCTGTATATGAGCGAATCTGCCACGACAGCCCCGGATATATACGTTTCCTTCAGAAAAAACAATCAGACATGGACCCGACCGCTTAGCCTCGGAAAAGATATTAACACTTCTTATCTGGAGGCCTCTCCTTTTCTGGCAGCAGACGGCAAAACACTTTTCTTTTCCAGCACAAGGCCCGGCGGTCTGGGTGATTCTGACATATACCGCTCCGTACGTCTTGACGATACTTGGACACGCTGGACCAAACCCGAAAACCTTGGCAAACCAGTCAACTCAGAAAAAAGGGAGACATATTATTCGCTGTCTGCATCCGGTGATTATGGCTATATCGTGATAAAACCAGGACAGTATGGAAAATCCGATATTGTCAAAATACAGCTGAAGGAAGCTTTGCGGCCTGAGCCGGTAGCCTTACTTACCGGAAAAGTCCTTAATGCCCATACCGGCCAGCCGCTGGAGGCAACTATTCAGATAGAGCAGCTGTCTGACGGGCAGCTGCTGGGGCTAACAGAATCCGATCCAGGAAACGGTCAGTACAAGCTGATTCTTCCCCCCGGCAGACATTATGGGCTATCCGCTACTGCCAGAGGATATTATACGATCTCCCAAAATATTGATCTTTCGCTACACGGCGAATATACTGAGATCGAAAAAGATCTGCTGCTTGTCCCCATTCAAAAAGGCCAGACAATACGGTTAAATAATATATTTTTCGAATCGGGAAGCGCACAACTTACCATTAACTCAACGGCTGAGCTAAATCATTTACATGAAGTACTTCTTCAAAATCCTAAGCTAAAAATTGAAATAGCCGGCCATACCGATAATATAGGAGATGATCATTCAAATATGCTTCTCAGTGAAGCCAGGGCTAAATCTGTCGCTGCTTTTTTGCTTTCCAAAGGTATTTCGTCGAAACGCATCAGCGCCAAAGGCTACGGAGAAACCAGATTCATAGATACCAATGAAACGGAAGAAGGCCGCCAGAACAACCGTCGTGTAGAATTTACCATACTTGATTTCTGATTCCGATTATGATAAACCTTAAAGATGCTCAGCTAAGCAGACTTTGTATACACAGAGTAGGTTGTCAAAACGACAATGAAGATATTTTTTTCTCAGAGAGTGAAACCAATCTCTCAGATCCTCTTCTGAAAGGATTACTTCAACGGTATTTCTTTGATGGATTCAAAGATCATCAGTTTTACCAGCTGACTCATTCAAGTGATCTTGAATTGAATGAAACCTATCATTACGTCAGTCAGATTATAGAAAACCCGGATAATTTATACGAACTGTCCAGGGATATCGCACGCTATCTTCATGAATGCTCTGATCATCCCAATATCAAATCAGGAGACTTTTGCATAGCATGGATTGAGAATTGTTCTGTCAATGGCGAATACGCAAATGCAGTCGGACTTTTCAAAGTCGAAAGCAAAGATACTTTTCTGAAAATAGCTCAGGATTTTTCCGTGATCCATGACCAGGGAATCAATATTTCAAAAATTGACAAAGGCTGTCTGATATTCGATTACGAAAGAGATCAGGGATTTCTTGTTTCCATAATCGATAATACCAATAAAAATAATGAAGCACGCTATTGGAAAGAAGATTTCCTGAAAGTCAGGCCCAGAGAAGACAGCTTTTTTCATACAAAAAACTATATGCAGCTGTGCAAAAACTTCTGTACGGAAGTGCTGGACAAAAAAGAACAGGTTGAAAAAACCGATCAGATTGATTTTCTCAACCGCTCATCCGGTTTTTTCAGCAACAAAGAGACTTTTAATATCCGGGAGTTTGAAGAAGAAGTGATCGCCGATCCTGAAATTATTGACAAGTTCAGAGGATTCAAAACTAATTTTCAAGAAAACAGTGATGTAAATATGTTTGATGAATTTGCTATTTCCAATCAGGCAGTAAAAGGCACAAAAAGAGTATTCAAAAGTGTGCTGAAGCTGGATAAGAACTTTCATATCTATGTTCACGGCAACCGAAACCTCATCGAACGCGGATATGATGATCACCGTCAAATGCATTATTACAAGGTGTATTTTACCGAAGAGAGCTCATAAACGATGCAGCTTTCAACCGGGTGCAACAAAAAGCCTAAAGCTCAAAGATCAGCTAGTTGTCATACAGCAGAAACTGAATCTATTCTCTATTTCCATATCCTCTGACAAACTACAACCGCAGACCCGGCAACAGTTCTCCAGCCGTAATCCCATCGGGCCTGCGGATTGTAAATTACGCTGACAGCCCGGAATTCTACTTTTTAACAGAATTGCGTGTTACAGCAAGTTCTTTTTTCCTGTTTTTACTGGCTGTTCGTACCTCTTTTTTACGATGTTTTTTCTGGCTTTCGATAATAGTCTTAGCCTGTTTATAATTAAAGTTTTCGCTCCGGCCGGTTACTGGTACTGTAACCGGATTGCAGGCTGTAATAAGACAGATTATTCCGAAACAAGTTAACCAAGCTTTCATAGTGGCAGGGGTTTTTGATGACTAATTTCAGACCATATTCTCCCCATTTTATACGCAGTATAGCAGAAAGCGGTTTTTCATATATTGTATTTTTCCAATCAACTATAGAACAAATAGTATATAAAAATTAAAATAATCCTATAAAATCATAAATAACAAACATAATAAAGGATAAAATTCCGGATTGTCAGATATATTTTTTTAGTTAACTTTGCATCTAATAATCCAATTTTAAACATGAAAAAATTATTTATTCTGTTTGCAGCAGTAGGATTTTTTAATTCCTGCAAAGACAAAAGAGAAATACAGGAATACGAGCCGGTATTTGACAATTATGCAAAAGTAGTTCGTATTACCGAAGTCAGCCGCGATTTTATTACTGTAAAAAACAATACCGGCGTTCCGGCGGATCTGCGGGAATATAAATATTCCAATGGCGATACGACTGCCAGAGTTGCAGGCAAAAGCACCGTAATTCAGCACCAGGCTTCCTATACCTTTACCACTGCTATGCCTCTTGATTTCACAAGAGATACCATCTCTCTGTTCAAAAACGATTTTGCCACATTGCAAGATACCCTGGCAGACCAGTTTTTCCCGGTTGGTGTAAACGGATTCTGATCAGACCGCCATGTATTTTCGGTTTACCCTGAACGCTAAAAGTTTTCCACAGTTTTTTGTGAAGAACTTTTAGCGTACCTTCGCTCAAATATCCGTTGACGTCCCGAATTTTCCTTTCATTTTAATAGTATATTTGTTAATTCTGTATTGAATCATTTACAACTTTTCAAATAGTAAACAGAATATGGAAATCACTTATTACGGACATTCTTGTTTTCAGATCAATACAGGCGGCTTTAAACTTTTGTTTGATCCTTTCATCAGCCCCAACGAGCTTGCCGCCCACATTGATGTTTCATCTATTGAGGCAGACTTCATTCTGCTCAGTCATGGTCATGCCGATCATGTAGCAGATGCGGAGGAAATAGCCAAAAGAACCGGCGCTGAAATCATCAGTTCCTTTGAAATTGCAACATGGTATGAAAACAAAGGTCTGAAAAAGACGCATTCCATGAATGTCGGCGGAAAATGGAAATTTCCTTTCGGCCTGGTTAAAATGGTCAATGCGATTCATTCCAATAGTCTGCCTGACGGTTCCTATGGCGGAACCGCTTCCGGTTTCGTAGTTGATACAGGAAAGGAAGTATTTTATTATTCCGGTGATACTGCTTTATTTTCCGATATGAAGCTTATAGCCGAACAATATACGCTTGATTTTGCGTTTCTCTGTATCGGAGACAACTATACCATGGACATAAACGAAGCCATTACAGCAGCCGACTTTGTTCAGGCAAATAAAATCATAGGCATGCATTACGACACCTTTCCATGGATAAAAATAGACAAGGAAAAAGTACTGCACACAGCCAAAGAAGCCGGTAAGGAGCTTGTCCTGATGAAGATCGGGGAGACAATAAAACACTAATTAAATACCATGAACAAGATAATCGCCATTGCAAATCAAAAAGGCGGTGTGGGCAAAACCACCACAGCAATTAACCTTGCTGCCAGTCTGGCAGCTCTGGAATACAGAACGCTGCTTGTCGATGCGGATCCTCAGGCCAACTCCACTTCAGGACTGGGTTTCAATCCCAAAACCGTTGAAAACAGCATCTATGAGTGTATGGTAGACGATGTTGATATTGACAGCCTGATTCTGAAAACAGATATTGATTATCTTGACCTGATACCGTCCCATATCAATCTTGTCGGAGCCGAAGTAGAGCTGATAAATCAGATAAGCCGCGACGAAAAAATGAAAGTAAAGCTTGATCAGGTAAAAGACCGGTATGATTTCATTATTATCGATTGTTCGCCTTCCCTGGGTCTGATAACAGTCAATGCACTTGTTGCCGCTCATTCGGTTCTTATTCCTGTTCAGTGCGAATACTTTGCACTTGAAGGACTTGGCAAGCTTCTTCATACTATCAAAATTATTCAGTCCAGGCTCAACACCAGTCTCCAGATTGAGGGAATACTTCTCACCATGTATGATCTCCGTGTGCGGCTATCAAACCAGGTTGTCGAAGAAGTAAGGACCCATTTCCAGGATCTTGTTTTTGAAACAATTATCCCGAGAAATATCCGGATCAGCGAATCTCCAAGCTTTGGACTCCCGGTAATAGCTCATGACGCGGAAAGTAAGGGAGCGCTAAGCTATATAAGCCTTGCGCATGAGATTCTTGAGAAAAATGGAATTGGTGTAAGCAAATAAACAAATAGATATCTTTTATTACCTTCAGGTACAGATCCCTGCTTTAAAAAATGAGTAAAAACTTGAAAAGAAATGCCCTTGGACGAGGACTGGGTGCGCTGCTGAATGACTCCGAAAGTGTATCATCTCCCGCAGAAGTTGTAACCGTAGTAAATAACATCAATGAAATTCCTGTTGATGCCATTGAAACAAACCCATTTCAGCCAAGAACCGTTTTTGACGAGGATGCCTTAAATGAACTGGCTGACTCTATTAAGGTACAGGGCATCATACAACCAATCACAGTAAGACGCCTTAACGAGCAAACCTACCAGCTTATCAGCGGAGAAAGAAGGTTTCAGGCATCAAAAAGAGCCGGATTAACCACTATTCCTGCTTATATACGCACTGCTGATGATCAGCAGATGCTTGAAATGGCCCTGATCGAAAATATTCAGCGTGAAAATCTTAATGCGCTCGAAATTGCGATGAGCTACCAGCGCCTGATAAGCGAATGTAGTCTGAAACAGGAAGAGCTGGGGGACAGAGTAGGTAAAAATCGTTCGACGGTAACCAACTACCTGCGCCTGCTCAAACTGCCCCCCGATATTCAGGCGGGATTAAGAGACAACCGGATTTCAATGGGGCATGCCCGTGCACTTATATCGATAGAACGGGTAGACGATCAGCTGGCTGTCTATAAAAAGGTTCTTGAAGGAGAATTATCCGTGCGGAAAACAGAAGAGCTGGTCAGACAGCTTGAGAACTCAAAAGTTAAGGCGCCTAAGGACGTTGTAGTATCTCCGCTTTCAAAAGAGATTCAACAATTGCAGTCAAAGCTTACTACTCATTTTGGCACGAAAATAGTTATCAGGTCCGATGAAAATACCAAAGGGGAGATAAAAATTCCGTTTGTATCCGGAGAAGATCTAAACAGGATACTTGAAATCCTGAATTTCTAATGAAAAATTTATTTTTTTTACTTGTCATATTGTTATCCATCGGGAATCTGTCAGCACAAGAGACAGATTCTATGGCTATTCAGGAAAAGCAACAAGTAGAAGCAAAAGAAAAAAAAGAAATCCAGTCCCCTGCTGAACCCTGGCGCCCTTCTCCCAAAAAAGCCACGCTGCTTTCTACGGCGCTGCCAGGCCTCGGACAGATTTATGTAAAAAGCTACTGGAAAGTACCGATTATATATGCAGCCGAAGGTGTACTGATTTATCTGATTATCCATAATAACCGACAGTTTCAGGAGTTCAAGGAAGCCTATCTTATCCGAAATGATCCCAACAGTACCGAGGTCGACAAGTTTTTTGACAATCCGTACTATCAAAATGCAGAACAGTTGAGAATTACCAGAGATGATTACCGGCGTAACCGAGACCTGTCTATTGTAATCGCGGCATTTGTATATGGTATGCAAATTCTGGATGCAACGGTTGACGCACATTTAAAGGGCTTTAAAATAAGCAACGACTTGTCAATGGAGATAAATCCTTTTTTTTATAAGTACAATACCCCTAACTTAGCATCCGGTATAACGCTGACATTCCGGTTCAGATAACCCGGAGTCAATATGTTGAATATTTAATTAACTTAAAGAATTACATGAAGATACTTATTCTGGGCTATGGTAAAATGGGTAAGACTATTGAACGAATTGCCCTGAACAGAAACCATACAGTGCCCTATAAAATTGATCTGAATAATCAGGATACTCTGCAGGCTGTTACAAAAGAAGATGTAGATGTTGCTATAGAATTTTCCTCACCGGAAAGCGCCTATCAGAATATCCGCACCTGTCTGGAAAAAGGTATTCCGGTAGTAAGCGGAACCACCGGCTGGCTGGACAGAAAAAGTGAGATTGAGCAGCTGGCAAAAGAAACAGGCGGAGGCTTTTTCTATGCATCGAACTATAGCGTCGGAGTGAATCTGTTTTTTCATCTGAACAAAATACTGGCCAGAATTATGAATAATTTTCCGGAATATACCGCAACTATGGAAGAAATTCACCATACCGAAAAGAAAGATGCTCCGAGTGGTACTGCCATAACACTGGCAGAAGGTATTCTGGACAATCTGAACCGCAAGAAGAGCTGGGTAAATGCCGACACATCAAATAGTGACGAGCTCGCCATTATATCAAAAAGAATTGCAGATGTACCCGGAACCCATATTATCGATTACTCCGGCAAAATTGATTCGATTGAAATCAAACACACCGCTCATTCCAGAGAAGGCTTCGCAGAAGGTGCTGTGGTTGCAGCAGAATGGCTTCGGGGTAAAAGCGGTGTTTTCGGAATGGATGATATGTTAAAAATAACCGTTTAATGCTATGACTACTTTTTTAATCATAGCCATTATACTGACCTATATATCCTGGGCCGGTGTTTATAAGTTATTCGAAAAAGCAGGGAAGCCGGGCTATCTGGCGCTGATTCCCGTTGTCAACTTTTATGTTTGGCTTCAGCTGACAGGGAAGCCGCTTTATCGTATAGCCCTGTTGTTCATTCCAATTGTCAATGTCTTTACCTACGCCTATATGAACGTTGATATGGCGCGTTCATTCGGCAGAGAAAGCCTGAAGGATCATACAATGGCAATTTTACTGCCTTTCATATTCTTTCCTTCCCTTGGTTTTTCCAAAGACAGTACCTATATCGGGCCTGCGTCTGAACTGCCCAAGCCAGCCAAAAGTAAAAACCGTGAATGGGTAGAAGCCATTTCTTTTGCTGTCGTTGCAGCAACTCTGATACGCTGGTTATTGCTGGAAGCATATACTATTCCAACACCCTCGATGGAGAATTCTCTTCTCGTCGGAGATTATCTCTTTGTAAGCAAGGTTCATTATGGGGCCCGCACTGTAAAAACACCTGTTCAGCTGCCTCTTACACACCAGACAATCTGGTTTACTTCTATTCCGTCCTATCTTGACTGGATACAAATACCTCAGAAACGGTTACCCGGTCTTTCAGAGGTAAAGCGGGGAGATGTGGTTGTATTTAATTATCCCGTCGAACTGGAACATCCGACTGATCTCAAAACAAACTATATAAAGCGTTGCGTTGCACAGGCCGGTGATTCTGTTGCAATCCGTAACAGAGAAGTATTTGTAAACGGACAGCCGACCGCATTTCCCGAAGGTATTCAATTTAACTATTTTGTTAAATTCAAAGGCAACAGCTATTCCAACAGAAAAGATCTTCTGAAACGTTTTCACAAGTTTCCGGAAAAAGACTTTTCAACCACTCAGCTATACCCTGACGGCATGGAAATTTCTCTTCGCCCGGAAGAGGCTGAGCAAATCCGTCAGCTTTCCTATATTGAATCTGTGACGGTCAATGATGCCTATATGTCTCAGGTGGTGCTTTATCCTTTTTCATCCAGATACAGTGACTGGACGCAGGATAACTACGGCCCGTTATATATTCCCAAAAAAGGTGATGTGATAGAGATCACACGGGACAATCTGATCTTATATGAATCATTGATCAAATATTATGAGGGAAACAAAGATGTAGCTGTTTCCAAAAACAAAGATCAGCTGTTTATTGATGGTCAGGAAGTAAAACAATATACAATAAAGCAGAACTATTATTTCATGATGGGAGACAATCGCCATAACTCCGCAGATTCCCGTTACTGGGGACTGGTTCCGGAAGATCATGTGGTTGGAAAGGCTGTCTTCGTATGGATGTCCATAGACAAATATGCAGATCTGCTGCATAAAATCCGCTGGAACCGTTTATTTACTGTAATTCGCTAAAATCGGATTATTAAAATTATTTTAAAATGAATGAGGCCAGATAAATCTGGCCTCATTCATTTCTGCACTATAACAGATTCAGCTGTAAGCTGTCATTGTTTCAGAATAATCACTTTCTGGAAATAATACTGATTGTCGCACCTTAGTCTTGCTATATAAATACCTGCAGCAATCGAGGAAAAATCCGCAGTGTCAAAAAGTCCCTCTCCTTTTAATGGCTGACAGGACGATGAAAACACTATATTTCCGTGAAAATCAATAAGATCCAGCACTGTTTCGGATAACGTGCTTTGCTTACCGGAAAAATGTATCTGCACTACATCAGCAACCGGATTAGGGTACAGCCGAAACTGTTCGGGTTCGCCAGCAGTCGGTCTTTCATAGGAATCATAAACCAGCGTCTCAGGCACTTCCCTCGCTCCCGTACTATATTGTCCGGCAATAATTTCAATAGCATTGATCTGCGGATTACCAATATTGCGTATGAACTCAATATTCAACGTTCCGTCATTTACATAATTCATAAATGATTTGACCGTAGCTGCCAACTGTACATCCGCATATATGTCATAGTCCGTCAGGACCTGAGTATCTTCTATATTGACCGAAAAGATACGCTCTTCAACGGCTGATCCCTGAAATCCGCTTTTGGCCGCAAAATACAGCCGAACTTCATACCAGCCACTATCAACCGGAAAATTCCATTTAATCGGACTGGCATACGATGGCTGATGACGTTGTCCGCCAAACAGGCTATCCGGCGCCCCGGTCGTATTCACTCCTGTCCAGCTCAGGCTTCCGGTAGTATAGTTTCCGCTGCCCGGAGCCAGATAGGCCGAGGGTGCCACCTGTACATCTCTCGCCCATGGTATAGGCATACCGGAAACCTGTACTCCTCCGCAGTTGATACGATATACAACCTCATTCATAGCTAAGCCATAGACCTTTAGATAAACTTCATCTGTATCAGTCATATTATCATTATCCGTAACGGTCAGAGCAAAAAGATACTCTCCCGGCAACAAATCAGACAGATCAAGTACCGCCGAATTTTCTCCGGACACGGTATATCCGGAAGGACCTGACAATTGCTGCCATTGATAGGATATAATATGTCCGTCAGGATCCGAACCGCTTCCTGACAAAGAAACACTGCTAGCAGGATAATAAATGTTCTGATCTTCTCCGGCATCAGCAACCGGAGGCGCACCATTAACTGTGACAATTATCTCCGTAGTATCTGTAGCAAAATGATTGTCAGTTACCACAAGCCTGAATGAATAAACACCTGCCTTGAGATTTTTGACAGTCAGGGTATTGGAATATGCGCCACTAAGCTGAGGACTTTCTGGAGCATTCAGCAGGATCCACTCATAAAATATCAGATGGCCAAAAGAATCCGGATCGTAGCTATCTCCTCCGTGCAATATAAGCGAATCAACCGGAAGCAAAACAGTAAAATCAGGACCGGCAACCGCTACCGGTCGCTGGTGTACCAGGACTTCAATATCATCGTACGCTGTTTTTCCTTCATCATCTGTCACTGTCAGACGGAATACATACGTTCCCGACTGAAGCTCCGTAAGATAAAGCAAAGAGCTATCAAGCGTCGAATTATGATTATAGTGTACCGGACCGCTCAGTTTAGCCCAGCTATAAGAAACAGTTCCTCCATCCGGATCGTATCCTGCCCCTGAAAGCATAACTGCATTGGTGGTAATGATCAGATCGGCACCCGCGTCTGCCACCGGATAAAGATCCTCCACCAGAAGAGAAACAAAAGCCGAATCTTTTCCGCCCTTGTCATCCGTTACGATAAGACGAAACGTATACAGGCCAAAGCTCATATTTTTAACCCAGACAGCATCACCGTCCGGATCCGGGATGAATACAGGATTGCCGGGACCTGATTTTTTGCTCCATAGAAAGCTCTCTATTGTACCATCAGGATCATAGCTGCCTGAACCGGTCAGCCGGATTGAGTCCTGAGGGTAAGCAATACTTGCCGGAATCGTATCAATAACAGCTACGGGAAGCTGGTTTTCAACCGAATCAGAAAGATATTCATACGCTCCGGCATCATATCCATTACCAGCCGGCCGGATTGAGTACAGAAGATCATGAGCAAGCGACAAGCCAATACTACTGAGTGAAACACCACTGTCAACAGCCGCTGCATTACCAAGTAAACGATAGTTGTCAGTGGCCGGGTCTGCGAATAAGTCTTCTGCCTGAGCAATTGTTCCTGTATAATTGCCCTCCATAATCAGTGAATACTGCAAATAGATCGGCTGCCGGACTGCCGTTGGCTTTCCGGTCCCTGTCAATACAATATTATTATAGAAATATCCTGTATTGTTGTTGGGTGCTCTGAATTGAATAGCATAAGTACCCGGATCTACAATTGTATTGTGATAGTAGTAAAATTTTTTACCTTCTTCGGCTGTCTGATGACCGCTGAATATTCCCAGCGTACCGCTTCGGACAATTTCATTGTTATAAACATATATATCTCCTATCCCTAAAACAATGATTGCAGTAGCTGTACCATCAATAATACGGTTATTATAGCACTTTCCGGCAAAACCGTTTCCAAGCTGTATACCGTTTGCCTGAAATTCTTCAAAAGGACTGGTGCCGTAATTCCTGATATAATTGTCATAAATTTCTACATTACCGTCCGGACATGCACCTACCTGTATTGCTTCACTGGGTATATTGACAAGCCTGTTGCTGTAAATACGAATATCATCAATATCGTGGGAGCCGGGTAGCAGACTGTTACGTGCCCATTGTGTGCTCCCTATATAAATCCCTTCTCCCAGACGAATATCATGAATATAATTATGATGAAAATGAAGTCCCTCCATTTTCCAATATGCACTGCTGGTATCAACATTATTGGCAACATCATCCTTCGCCATAATTCCGGCAAAACCGGTATTGGTGATTTCGACATGATCAATTTCTATGTGATGACTGCGCTCTTTCAGATTGATCCCGGCCAGCCCATTGTTGGTATAGGAAATATAAATTCCATACTCAATTCCCTGATGCCCGGCACCGGAAATCTTTACATAAGAGCAGTTATGCATTTTGATGCCTTCGGCCAGATCACCTCTCAGCTCTACTTTACCTCCGCTATTCATAATTACAATGGGACTGGCCGCAGATCCGTGCAAATTGCTCCAGCGCACTGTTGTTGTCACCAGACCTGCAGGAAGCAGCAAAGTATCTCCGGGGCTATAGCCACCGTTAATAAAAAAAGGTGGCGATAATGTATATGTCGCTGCATTTGAAACCGAAATACAAAGACATAATAAAGAAAACAGTAGAGTCTTTTTCATAATGGTTATCTTATTATGTTTACAGAAATGGAATAGGCTGACAATCAAAAAAACCAACAAGTTAATCCTTTTGTTAAAAACGGCCTTTGGAAAACCCTGTTAAACATTAATAGTCAAATCATTATACAGGTAACCAATATCAGATCAGAAATAATATTCTCTTACTTCCCTCAAGCTATTTTTCTGTTAACTTTTTTTCTCCCATATACCCGACTGGTTTCCCCATGCCGGGATACCACCGTTTTCTTTCATTATTCGGGCCATATGCATCAGATTCCAGGCTTGAAAAGTTGTATTCCGGTTGGTAAAATCATTTTTAGAAGCTCCGGAATCTTTATCAGCATAGGATGGTCCCGGACCTATTTCTCCAATCCATCCGGCATCGGCTTGGGGAGGTATGCAGTATCCAAGATGCTGTAATGAAAAAAGGAGGTTCATCGAGCAGTGCTTCACCCCATCCTCGTTACCAGTGATAATACATCCGGCTGTCTTACCATAATAAATGAATTGTCCTTTATTGTTGGTTTCAGCTGAATTGGAATAAAGGCGCTCAATGGTCATCGACGCAACAGAAGACTTGTCGCCCAGCCAGATAGGAGTACCGATAATCAGAATATCTGCGTTTAAGACTTTTTTCTGAATATCCGGCCATGCATCTTCTTTCCAGCCGTACTTTGTCATATCCGGATATACTCCAAAAGCTACAGAATGATCAACCACCCTGATCAGCTCTACCTGTACTTTGTTTGCTTCCATTATAGCCATAGAATGGCGCATGAGAGCTTCCGTATTGGATACTTCTGGTGATTTTTTCAACGTGCAGTTCAGATAAAGCGCACTTAAACCCGAAAAATCATACGGATTTTCCTTGTTCCATTTTTGCTGTATTGGATTAAAACTGATTGTCATAGTCTGCTACTTATGGTAATAAAAAAGGAGATCTTCGATCTCCTTTTAATAACTATTGAACAATACGATGGTTTGAAATCAGTTAAAAACCATACACAAGCGGTATCATTACTGTCGCAATTATCCAGAATAAAATCGTCAGTCCGAAACCAACTTTGGTAAAATCGGTAAACTTATATCCTCCCGCACCATAAATCATTGTATTGGTCTGATAACCAACCGGACTCATAAAGCTGGCAGAGGCGCCAAGTGTGATAGCTACAAGAAATGGCAGAGGCGACAGCTCAAGCTGATGGGCAGTAGAGATAGCAATCGGGGCAAGCAGGGCAGCGCTTGCATTATTGGACATCATTTCCGTCATGATTGATGTAAACAGATACAGGGCAGAAACAATAGCGACTGGTCCCATATCTCCTACCAGCCTGACCAGTAAAACGGCAACCTCCCGGGATAAGCCGGTTTTTTCCATAGCCATACCAAGACTCAGTGAACCTGCGAGCAGAAATATGACCTTCCAGTCTATTACATCATAGATTTCCTTGACAGGCAGACAACCTGTCAGAATCAGGATGGCGGAAGCAATCAGAGTGCCGCCAAGTATATCTAGAATATTCAATGCAGAAAGTGTTATCACGGCGATAAGACAACTCACTACAATAGCCAGATTTCTCCAGTTAATAAAAACATTTTCCCGCTCTGTCAGCAATATAAAAGGCTGTTTCTGCTCAAACTCCTCCTCTTTCAGCCGGTCAAGACGATTATTTTTGATTTCCACCAGCACAATATCACCGGCTTTGAGCACTGTATTCATCAGCCGGCTGTGAATGATATCTTCCCTGTGCCTGATCGCAAGTGGTATGGCCCGATAACGCTGCCGAAAATTAACCTCCTGCATCGTTTTACCTTCAAAACGGGAGTTGGAGGTAATAATCAGTTCGACCATCGAAGCATCCTTGGATGATTCCAGTTCATGATCGCTCAGTCTGACAGAAGGCTTTAACTCAACCTGCAGCTTATCCTTGAGCTTCTGAAGACGCTCCACATTGCACCGCACTTTGAGAATATCGCCGGCTTCAAGCACAAAATCTCCGGAAGGCAATGAGTAGATGGTCTCTTTCCTGTGCACTTCCAGAATATCCATTTCATACTCTGTCACCAAAGGAGCTTCCCGAATCATTTTACGTGCAGAACGAGCCTGGCCAAGCAATTCGATTTCGGTCACATAGTCTCTCAGATGATATCCTGTACCATTATTCTTTTGCTGACGATCAGGCAGAAAATCCCTGCAGACAAACAGCATGTATACAATACCGACAACAAACATGACAATACCAACCGGAAACAGGGTAAACATTTCAAAGCCCCGAACACCGTTACTCCGCGCTATACCGTCTACCAATACATTGGTTGAAGTACCGATCAGTGTACACATACCCCCAAATATGGTTCCAAAGGACAAGGGCATCAATAAGCGGCTGGGGGCCAGCTTGGCTTCTCTGGCAGCCTGAATTACTACAGGCATAAACATGGCTACTACAGGTGTATTATTGATAAAAGCTGCGACCAGACCAACGATAGCCATCATGATAAGATACCCCTGTGTAAAGCTTTTTTTGAAATATCCGGCAAAAAAGCTGCCTACCCTCACCAGCGCCCCCGTCTTTATCAGGGCTGCACTCAGGACAAACATAAATAAAACGGTTACAGTCGCAGCATTGCTAAAGCCGGAAACGGCCTCTGCCGGCGTCAGAATCCCTGTTATGATCAGCGCCCCCATTACCAATAGTGAAACAATATCTACCCTGACCAGTTCACTGATAAATAAAACCAGCGATAAGACAAGAATTACAGACAGAAAAAGTACGTCCATTCAATTACTAATTTGGATGTAAATATTACTAAACCTAGTTAATATACAAAGATACTAGAGTATTATTTTTTTATTAAATCATTCAACCGGTATTGCACAAAAACAGAAATGATCCGATACTTATCATAAATTATTAAACCGCAGTTTTCATGAACAGATCTGTATTATTACCAAATCGAAAAGTAAACCTTGTGGTTATGGGATTATTGATCGTTTTTGCCTCCATGGCACAGACTTCTGTTTCCACACCTAACATTATCCTGATGATCGGTGATGGTATGGGACTCTCCCAGATCTCCGCCCTGTATGTGGATACCAGTTATACCAATTTTAACCGGATGTCAATAACCGGTCTTGTCCGTACAACTCCGGCCAGACATAAAATCACAGATTCCGCCGCCGGAGCCACTGCATTCTCAACAGGAGTAAAATCATATAACAATGCTATTGGGGTAGATCATGATACCATACCGGTGCCAACTATAATGGAAACCTTGAAAGCAATCGGATACACCTGCGGAATTGTTGTAACATCATCCGTCACTCACGCTACTCCTGCCGCTTTTTATGCCCATGTTGCACACAGAGATCAGGAAGAAGCCATCGCCATGCAATTGACTGATTCAGGTCTCGATTTCATAGCAGGCGGGGGAACCGAATTTATGGAAAAACGTAAGGATCAGCTCAATCTGATGGATTCTCTTACTGCCAGAGGGTATACCGTACATAGAGAACCTGAATATTCAAATAACGCTGATGAAAAACCACAGGCTCATCTGCTTGCGCCGAAAGGTCTGGAACCTTACAGTAAAGGGCGGGGAGATTTTCTTTCTCTGTACACTGAAAAAGCACTGAAGTATCTTGAAGGCAAAAAGCAGCCTTTCTTTTTACTGATCGAAGGCTCTCAGATTGACTGGGCAGGACACGCCAATAAAGCGGACTATCTGCTTGAAGAACTGTGGGACTTCAATAATGCTGCAGGAAAGGCTATTGACTTTGTAGCCAACCAGCCCAACACCATTCTTGTAATAACAGCAGATCATGAGACCGGCGGCTTCTCTATTCTGCCATCCTCAAAAGATTATTCTAAAATAAAGTATGAATTCGCTTCCAAAGAGCATTCTGCCGCTCTGGTACCATTGTTTGCGCATGGATTTGGGGCTGAGCGGTTTTCCGGAATTATGGAAAACACTGCAATTTATGACAGACTCCTTCAGCTGATTTCGGCAGACGCTGCTCATACCAGATAAAAAAAGTCTGGTCCTGATCAGGACCAGACTTCTCTCTCTCTTTAAACATAATTAAATTAACCTAAAACAATAACAAATGAAAAAAGATAAGTAAAACAAACTAAGCTACAGATCGTTATAACTGACAATCTATTGAAACAGCATCTGTTTTAGCAACTATCCACACGCTAATTGTTTCTACAAATAAAGGAGCTTTTTCAGGTAAAACAAAATTTATTTAGATTTATTTTAAATAAATTTTAAACCAAAACCAGATCATCCTATTTTCCGGATGTCAGGCTGATGCAAGCTTCCGCTAAGACAAACCTGATCTCCGATAACAATATCGCGGACAAAAATAGCAGACAGCCTGACTGCTATTACATTTCTGTGAGCCTCGATCTGTAGCTCCGCCGCATTCCCCGACAACAGGACGCTTTTCACTATCCCGCTAAACAGCAATTGATTAGCAGACATTTCAGAGCTCTTGTACTGTCTGCAGACACTTCCGTTGTCAAGCTCAATACATACATCCGCCAATGCTGCAATTTCATGTAAATCATGGCTTACCATGATTGAAGTAAGACGATATAATGAATGTATTTCCCTGATATAGTGCTGCAGCTTATGCTTCATTTCCTGATCCAATGCGGACAATGGCTCATCCAACAGCAAAAGCCTGGGTTTTCTTACCAAGGCTCTTGCAAGCGCCACACGTTGCTTTTGTCCCCCCGAAAGCAGAGTCGGATAACATTTCTGGAGCCTGCCAAGCTCCATCAGCTCGATCATTTCATCGACAATCTTTCTATCCTGCTTTTTCCCAAGGGCAAAAACGAGATTTTCACGGATATTCATGGTCGGAAAAAGGGCATAATCCTGAAAGACAAAGCCAATTTTCCGGTTAGCCGGGGTAATATTTACTCCATTATCCGTGTCCAGCCATACATCATCATGCACCACAATATGACCATATTCAGGAGTCATAAGGCCTGCCAGCATTTTTAGAACCGATGTTTTTCCGGTGCCTGACTTTCCATAAAGAACTGCAAGTTGTCCGGACTCAACAACGAATTCAGCTGCAAGCTCCGATATCCCCGAAGCCATATTTAATTTTTTGCGGGCTCTAAAACAAATCATCGCTCAAAACAGGATAGCTTAGTACCTTTCAGGAGAAAAACGATCATAAGAATCAAAAAAGAACTTCCGGTAAGAATAAGCGCATAATGATTAGCCAGCGAATAGTCCATACGTTCTACCGCTTCATAAACAGCGATCGATGCCGTTCTGGTTTTACCCGGAATGCTGCCACCCACCATCAAAACAACTCCAAACTCTCCGACCGTGTGGGCAAAAGCCATCATACTTCCTGTTATTATTGATATTCTGCCTGTCGGAATATATATATGAAGCAGAATTTCCCACCCGGATTTTCCCATAATACGGGCAGCATCTCTGAGATTGTCGGGCACCGCAGCAAATCCGGCCTGAACAGGCTGTACTATATAAGGCAGGCTATATATGACAGAAGCCAGCACCAGTCCTTCAAATGAAAACGCAAGGCGCATACCCAGATACGTATGCAGCCAGCACCCCGGAAGACCAGAAGGACTGTACAGCATAAGCAGATAAAACCCAAGTACCGTTGGTGGTAATACCAATGGTATGCTTATCAAAGCTTCTATTACCGGCTTTATTTTCAGCGAAGAAACAGTAAGCCAGTAGGCCAATGGGACAGCAATCACCAGTAACAGACAGGTAGTGACAAAGGCAAGTTTAAAAGTTAGAAATAAGGTATCCCATTCTGTCATACAATATTATATCTGCTAAAACTATTCATCTTCTTCTCCCCTGTCCGGCACTATATAACCATAGTTTTTCAATATGGCTCCGGCATGATCTGAAAACAAAAACTTCATAAACAGCTTCGAATCCAGATATTTTCCATCTTTCTTTTTCAGCAGAACAGCGCCCTGCCGTATCGGAGCATACATCGTGCTGTCCAGCGAAATCCAGCATCCCTTTTCTGCAACTTCCGGAGATGAGACTATTGACCGGGCAATAAAACCATAATCAGCTGCTCCAGAAAGTACAAACTGACTCACCTGACTTATACTTTCGGCATAAACCAGTTTTGACTCAACTTTATCCCATATTCCATAATTTTCAAGAATCTGTATAGCGGCCTTCCCATAGGGAGCTGTCTGAGGATTGGCTATGGCAATATACTGTGTACCGGCATAACAAAGATTATCAAGAGTAAATAATGAATCTTCTGTCAGTGTCCACAAAGCCAGCTGCCCACGAGCATACTCAAGAGGTTCGCTTTCTGCCAGACCATCCTTGTAAAGCGCTAAGGGATAAACCATATCCGCAGAAACAAAAATATCAAATGGGGCCCCGGCCCTGATCTGTGCTGTAAGCTTGCCTGATGACCCGCAAACGATCTGCGGCTGTATTCCATAATCTTCGGAAAATCCTGAGCTCAGAGCTTCCATTGCAAACTGCATATTTGCGGAGGTCGCAATTATCAGAGCAGGCTTCCCGGGTGGTTTGCAGCCTGTAATAATACAGATGACCACTAAGTATCTCAGGATGTTTTTGATCTTTGCTATTCTGCACACAAACATAATTCACAATAAAACTATAAATAAAAATACGTACTATTACCTATAAAACAAAGTAAATATACATAAATAAAACCCGGATAGCTTGGAATATCCGGGTCATAATTAAAACGGGTATTACGATGCTTGCCCCTTGAATCTATCAGATTAACCGCTGTATCCGTATAGCATTGAGTATCGCCAGCAAAGCAACTCCGACATCCGCAAACACTGCTTCCCACATAGTAGCAAGGCCACCCGCCCCCAAAACCAACACTATAATCTTGATTCCAAAAGCCAGCGCAATATTCTGCCATACTATTTTTTTTGTCAGACGACCGATATTTTTTGCCAATGCGATTCGGGATGGCTGATCATTCTGAATCACAACATCAGCTGTCTCAATAGCAACATCGCTGCCCAGGCCTCCCATGGCAATTCCGACATCCGCAAGTGCCAGCACCGGAGCATCATTAATACCGTCTCCGACAAAAGCAATTCGTCTGTTTGCCTGTTTTTTTAACTCTTCCAGCTTTTGCGCCTTCTGCTCGGGCATCAGATCTCCGTACGCCTTTTCAATTCCCAGTTGCCCGGCTACTTCTCTGGTAACAGAACTCTTATCACCGGATAGCATCACCAGTTCTTTTACACCGGTTTCCCACAATGCTCTTACGGCATCCTTCGCATCATCCTTCAACTCATCAGCTACAACCAGATACCCCGCATACAGACCGTCAACAGCGATATATACAACAGCATTAACTTCCTGCTCTGCCTCCAGAACTGTTTCTATTCCGAATTTCCTCATCAGTCTGCCATTTCCCGCCAACACCTCATGTCCCTTAACAATTCCCTTCAGTCCCATACCGGAAAGCTCTTCCTGAGATTCCGGTTCAGGAAGGATCAGTCCTTTTTCGCGAACGAAGGTTACAACAGCCCGCGCTATAGGATGTGTGGATTTCTGCTCAATGGCAGCAGCAAATTCAAGCCATTCTGCGGGAGCATTCTCTGCGGCGCCGACTTTCTGTACGATAAATATTCCTTTGGTAAGTGTTCCGGTCTTATCCATAACCACTGTAGTGACGTCTGCCATCAGATCAAGAAAATTTGATCCTTTAAACAGAATACCCCGGGAAGATGCCGCCCCGATACCTCCAAAGTAACCCAATGGTATGGAAATCACGAGCGCACACGGACAGGAAATAACCAGAAATACCAACGCTCTGTACAACCAGTCGCGGAATACATAATCATCAACCAATAACCATGGAATCAGCACCAATGCCAGTGCAAGAAAAGTCACAACCGGTGTGTAAATACGCGCAAATTTTCGGATAAACTGCTCTGTCTTTGCTTTGCGGGAAGCAGCATTCTGAACAAGCTCAAGAATCCTGGAAATAGCGCTCTTGGTATACACACTGGTTACTTTCAATTCAATCAGCCGGTCCAGATTGACCATTCCTGCCAGTATTTTTTTGCCTTTAGCATACTCGACAGGCATACTTTCTCCGGTTAGAGCGGCAGTATTAAAAAGGGCTTTCTCGGACATCAGGTCTCCGTCAAGAGGTACCTGCTCGCCGGGCTTTATCTGAATAGATTCTCCCACAGCAACTTCTCCAGGATGAACAATCACGGCTTTCCCATCTCTGACTACGGCAGCCGACTGAGGTCTGATATCCAGCAGAGCCTTTATATTGCTTCTGGCTTTTTGAACTGCAGCGTGCTGAAACAGTTCTCCTACTGTATAAAAAAGCATTACGGCCACACCCTCCGGGTATTCTCCGATTGAGAATGCTCCCAGCGTAGCAATGCTCATAAGAAAAAACTCTGTAAAAATATCACCGCGTCCGATCAGCTTAATTCCTTTAATCAACACAGGTAGCCCTACCGGAAGATAAGCCAGTATATACCAGCCCAGACGTATTATTCCGCTAAAAAAAGAAAGCCCGAAATAATCAAACGCTATTCCGGCAAGCAGCATACCAAGGCTGAACAGGGCATTCCCCCACTCCTGCATAAAACCGGAAAAACCGGAGCTGCTTTCTACATGCGCTCCTTGCGTATCACCGGAGTGACCGCAACAGGAAGTCTCCGCATGATTATGACCGTGATTTTCGGATGTATTATGGGAATGATTCATAGATCAGGTTCTTGTTTTTACAAAGATACCTCTCTGACGCATGCACAGGAATTGCATTGTTATATCATTCAAGATGTCTGTGTATACTTGAGAACCGGAAAAATGGTACTTAAGTTGTTACAGGTTCATAACCGGCAGAT
Source organism: Bacteroidota bacterium (assembly GCA_023458555.1). Lineage (GTDB taxonomy): Bacteria > Bacteroidota > Bacteroidia > Cytophagales > Cytophagaceae > SpSt-227. The sequence continues at coordinate 143,129 of JAEWYS010000014.1, forward strand.
AGTGGACAGCGCAATGAGCAAAAAAATACGCAATCCGGACTACTCCTCCGATTTATTCACCAAAAGCTTTCTGCGCCTCCAGAACCCAGAATGAACGTTTTACCCGCTCTCCCGTTTTGGTCAGAGGTTCATCTACAAATGCGTGGCATTGTAAAATACCAAGTCCCGCATTTTTCAGCAAAAGCCCTGCCTCTTCGCGATCATAAAGTCTGAACCCGTAGCTCACGAAAGGAAGCTGCTGCATAAACTGCTTATCAGCAAAAGTAAGTAGCAATATGCCTCCCGGCCGTAATACCCTTGCAATCTCTCCGGCCAGTTTTCCGGGTTCATCCCAGAAATACACTGTATTTACAGTAAAGACCTTATCAAAACTTTCGTCTTCAAACGGAACAGACTTTCCATCATACAACTGAAAATGCACAGAGTCTGGCCCGGCAATATTCCGGCATTCAGCCACCATATCCTCTGATATATCAAGACCTTCATAAGATATTTTATCAGCAAGCCGCATAAGATCCGCCACATGTCTACCGCTGCCGGGGCCCAGCTCAAGAATCCGGTCATGATCAACAGGCTGCAGCTTGTTGATAGTTCGCTGTATCATTTCCCTGTTGGAGACATTCATATAATCGGCAACCTGCCGGCCTGCTTCTCCCTGCGGGCAACGCAGGTTCTGCGCAAGCAATTCCAGGCTTATCGGGTTATTTTCCATCTTTCAATTAAAGTTTTATTCAACCGGACTGAGATTACTACTTATCCATTTATTGTCAGGCACATTTTCCACAGATACCTTTTACAACCAGGTTTGCTTCCTCTCCGACAAAAGCGTGGGGCAGCTGGATTTCAGGAATCTTGTATTTGGGAAGGCAGAATGTCTCACTGCATATTCTGCAGTGAAAATGTACATGCATATCCCTGTCAATATTACATTCACAGCCTTCTTCGCAAAGCGCATATTTGGGTGCTCCCGTACCGTCATCGATACTATGGACCAGACCATTTTCCTGAAAAGTCTTTAAGGTCCGGTAAAGAGTAATACGATCCGATTTTTCGAACTGCTTTTCCAGCTCTGAAAGACTGATTGCCGCATATTGAGCAGAAAGCGCTTTCAGAACCAGCAGCCGCACTGCGGTTGGTTTTATATTTCTGTTCTCAAGTATGGTTTCCAATATATTCATATGCCCGGAATAATTCTGAAAAAGACCAACAGGCAGTCCGTGGCCTGTATGGTCTCTAAATCTATAAAATCAGATCGGCTACTGCAAGGATTATGCAATCAGATCGGCTTTAAAACCAGCTTTTTTCACAGTATCCGCCACTTCTTCCACACTGATATTGTCACCTTCTACCGTAAGCACTCTGGCAGGATCGGTCAGATCTACTTCCCAATGATTTATTTCTTCTTTTTCATTCAGATGCGGACGCACTTTGTCAAGGCATCCGCCACATTTAATATCCGTTTTAAATTTGTATGTTGTCATAATCAGCCAGATTAATTGGTTTTACTTTATTTTTTATTTTTATTCAGTACCGTACTATTTCAGACTTTCTTATTAAAAGCCCCTAGCCGATTTTAGTAAATCTGAGCCGGAGGCTATTTGCAACAACCGATACGGAACTCAAAGCCATTGCGGCTCCCGCAATCATAGGATTGAGCAAAAATCCGTTGAGCGGATAAAGTATGCCGGCCGCCAGAGGAATCCCGATAAGATTGTAAATAAAGGCCCAGAACAGATTCTGTCGTATGCCCTGCACCGTTTTACGAGACAGTCTGAGGGCTTTTGGAATGGACATAAGATCCGATGTAATCAGCGTGATCTTGGCTACGTCCATGGCAATGTCAGAACCTTTCCCCATGGCAATACTTACATCTGCCTGAGCCAGTGCCTGAGAATCGTTGATACCATCGCCCACCATAGCGACTATCTCTCCTTTTGCCTGCAAAGCTTTTACAAAATCCGCCTTATCCGAAGGCAGCACTTCTGCCTTATAATGTTTTATTCCTGTCTGTTCAGAAACAGCAGCAGCTGTCTGTTCATTATCTCCGGTCAGCATATACACGTTGATCCCCAGCTTATGCATAACATCAATAGCCCGGGCAGAAGTTTTCTTTATTTTGTCTGCAATCGCCAGAACTGCCAAAACATGCTTGTTATCAGAAAAATAAATAACCGTCTTGGCTTCTGCCTGCAAACGGGCTGCCGCAGTCTGCAATTTTTCATCAAGGCTTATTCCGATTTCCTGAATAAGCTTTTTATTGCCCACAAAATAAAATACTCCATCTTCCATTACTGCCCGTACACCTCTTCCCGTGATGCTCTGAAAATCCCGGACCGGTACTGAACGCAGACCTTCTTCCCTGAATTTTACCGCGACTGCTTCGGCCAGCGGATGTTCCGACAGGGATTCGATACTCATCAATATCCTTTTATAATGGGCAACATCATCTATACCGGTGTACCACTGAAAATCCGTGACTTCGGGCTTCCCTTCAGTAATCGTACCTGTCTTATCCAGAATAACGGCAGACACACGGTGCGCCAGTTCAAGACTTTCTGCGTCTTTAATCAGAATATTGTTTTCCGCGCCTTTGCCTACTCCTACCATAATAGCCGTTGGGGTTGCCAGGCCAAGCGCACAGGGGCAGGCGATAACCAGTACAGTTACAGAAGTCAGCAGCGCATGAGTAAATGCATTTTCCCCGCCCAGCACCATCCACACACCGAAAGTCAGCAAAGCGATGACAATTACAGCCGGAACAAATATACTGGCAATCCGGTCAACCAGCTTCTGTACCGGAGCTTTGCTTGACTGCGCCTCCTGAACCATCTTTATAATGTGAGACAGCAGGGTTTCGCCTCCTACTTTCTGCGCTTCAAACCGGAAGCTGCCCTTTTGATTTACTGTACCTGCAAATACACTGTCCCCCTGCTGCTTCGCTACCGGAACCGGTTCCCCTGTTATCATGCTTTCATCCACAAAAGAACTACCCTCTGTCACCATTCCATCAACCGCAATTCTTTCTCCGGGGCGCACCACCACAATAGTGCCGCGTTGTATGGCGCCCACTGCCATTTCAACTTCTTCACCATCAATCAGAGCTTTAACAGTTTTGGGCTGTAAGCCCATAAGTTTCCTGATAGCAGATGAAGTATTGGATTTTGCCCTTTCTTCGAGCAGTTTTCCAAGAAGAATAAAGGTAATAATAACCACTACCGCTTCATAATATACATGAGGATGTATACCTTTCTGATGCCAGAACTCCGGATATACTGTATTGAATACACTAAACAGAAAGGCTACTCCGGTACTAAGCGCAACCAGCGTGTCCATATTGGCAGAACTGTGCAGGGCCTGCTTCCATGCATTAATAAAAAAACGTTGTCCGAACCATACCAGCACCGGTAAGGTCAGGATAAGAGATATCCACTGCCCTGCACGCCATTCCATAAAAAACATTCCGATCACAAAAACCGGTATCGTAAACAGCGCTGCCCCCCACGTGCGTTTTTTTATTTCTTCATAATACTGTTGTTGCATTTCTTCCTGCTTGCCGGCAGGATCTTCCTCATCGATAATCAGGTCGTACCCGATAGACTGAACAAGAGTCCGCAACTGAGCAGGCTGTATCTGCTCCGGATCATATTCCGCCAGCGCGCTCTGTGTGGCAAAATTTACTTCTGCCCGGATCACACCACTGGCCGTATTCAGCATGGATTCCACACTCCCCGCACAGGACGCGCAGGAAAGCCCCACCACCGGAAAAGTCTGACGGACCAGTTTATCTGTGAAAAGCTTATTTTCGGTCATAATAACAGGATTTATTAGTAGTACAATAATACTCGTACCGGAGTTTTTATGCATTACAGAATTAAGTAAATAGCTTACAGAATTTGAATCGCTGAATACAGCCCGGATCTTTGTTTTAAAATCATTTCAGCCCCCCGGACCTGAAAAATCCTGTTCGTCATACAGGTGTTTGACAACAGGATAAATTAAGCTGAATATAAAAGTATATGTAAAGACTTCGCCAAGATATATCAGGGCTGCATGCAATTTATTCTCTCTGAAAGAAAGCTTGGTTGCCTTACAAAAAATTAAATAAGATTTTACAAGCGTTTTATTATAATCAAAAAATCTTTTATACTTGCAGTCCGATTGGGAAAAGTAGTATAAAAGCTTCCCTTTCCCGGTCAGAATAAGTTCGGGGTGTAGCGCAGCCTGGTAGCGTACTTGCATGGGGTGCAAGGGGTCGTGGGTTCAAATCCCGCCACCCCGACAGTAGGAAAGCCTTGTATATCAAGGCTTTTTTTTAATTTATAGCTTGCTTACTTCTCATTACTGCACGAAAGAGATATTACATATTCTTCACCTTCCTCTTATTATCCGGCATCATCTTATTTATTTCTAAAGATTTAGTCTGCCGGACAGAAACCTCTTTGACCTGTTGCGGGTTAACCAGAAACTTTTCTCTATTCTGCATTGTATTGAAAAAAGTTATCTTTTTTAGTTTCATTTTATGAGATGTTTGTATTTTTGTGCTGAATCATGCTGACAAAGCGCTGGTACATAAAGAGCAAAGTAATAACGGATAGCCTGTATAAAGCTACCCCGGGCGGTTACGTGCTTATTGTCTGGGCTTTATTCTTTCTCAGCAGTTTGTTTCCCGTTGAGGCCAGAGCCAAAAATCTGACCAGAGAATCTCAGCACGCAAGTTTAAATACTTGCTTTCCGGAAGATACAGATAATGTCTTTCATCCTCTGTACAGTCCCAAAGAGCCAAACCCTGTTCCGGAAAACTCGGACAAATCCGGTAACAATGAAAAAGCAAATGGTTTTGACGACAATGGAAGCAAGGCTTTCTGTTTTATTTCTGCATCCTGTTACTTCCTTTTAGATCAGATTTTATCTGCCCTCCCCGGGCAGGACTCTCTTCGGAACCGGGCCACGGTTTCGCTCGTCATCCTCTACCAGTCCTGGAAAATCTGTTTTGATTTTATTAGCTGATACTATACGGATCTTTTAAGATAATTATCTTAAAAAGAATCACATCCGCATGCCCTTAATCTATCAGATCAAGGGCCGGGAATCCTATTATCATTATTAAAAAATCAAAATCTATACACAATGAGGAATCCTATTCTCATTTGTCTGGCATACCTGTTGATTTATACAGGCTGTCACCAGGCACACCATACCCAAAGTGAAGAAGCCACATTTTCAGTTACCAGACCGATACAAAAAGACACACTGGTTTACCGGGATTATGTATGTCAGGTTCGTTCTTCCCAGCATATTGAGCTTCGTGCCCTGGAAAAGGGGTATCTCCAGAATATATACGTGGATGAAGGACAACATGTAAAAAAAGGACAGCTTATGTTCCGGATCCTGCCTCTGATATATCAGGCAGAGATGCAAAAAGCCAAAGCCGAAGTAAGCTTTACGGAAATTGAATACCAGAACACAAAAAACCTGGCAGACAGTAATATCGTCTCGTCCAAAGAACTTGCTCTGGCTAAAGCGAAGCTTGACAAGGCAGAAGCGGAACTTGCTCTGGCCCAGGCTCACCTCGGTTTTACGGAGATCAGAGCACCATTTGACGGTATAATGAACCGTTTTCATGTCCGGCTCGGCAGCCTTATCGATGAAGGCGAGCTATTGACAACCCTGTCTGACAATAACAGGATGTGGGTATATTTCAATGTGCCGGAGGCCGAATACCTGGACTATGTACTTTCCAAAGCCGATGGAATAAGTCTTCCGGCAGTAAAACTTCAAATGGCAAATAACCAGCTGTTTGATCAGGAAGGAATAATCGAGACAATTGAAGCTGATTTTAACAATGAGACTGGAAATATTGCTTTCAGAGCGACATTTTCCAACCCCAGGGGTATACTAAGACATGGTGAAACCGGCAATATCCTGATGCCTGTAGCTCTTAAAAACGCGGTCATAATACCTCAGAAAGCAACATTCGAAATTCTTGACAGAAAGTATGTATTCGTAATAGATGAAAGTAATACAGTCCAGTCAAGACAGATTACCGTTGATACCGAGCTCCCTCATCTGTATATAGTATCAGAAGGTCTGACAACGGATGACAAAATTCTTGTTGAAGGCTTGCGTAAAGTTAAAAACAACCAGAAGATCAGCTATGACTTGCTGAGCTTCGGAGAAATACTGTCCGGTTTAAACGGCATGCACGCAGAATAACAAAGCACGAACCTTAAAAAATCAGTTAACATGTTTAGCAAATTTATTCAAAGGCCGGTGCTTGCGATAACAATTTCCCTTGCCATCATTTTTCTGGGAATATTGGCCATAAACACGAGACCGGTATCACAATTTCCCGACATCGCGCCTCCCAGGGTGAATATTTTTATCGCCTATCCGGGCTCAAGCGCTGATGTTCTTGTAAAATCCACGCTTGTCCCTCTCGAAAGAGCAATCAATGGAGTACAGGGCATGCAATATATCATATCCGATGCTACAAGCGCCGGAGAGGCTACTATACAGATTGTATTTGAACCCGGTACAGATCCTAACGCAGCAGTTGTTAATGTAAAGACCAGGGTGGATCAGGTAATGAACAATCTCCCGCCTCTGGTTCAGCGCGAAGGGGTTATCATTACTCCTATCCAGCCCAGTATGCTGATGTATGTAAACCTGTACAGTACGGATAAAAATGCCGATGAGAAGTTTCTGTACAATTATGCCAATGTTCATATATTGCCTGAGCTACAGCGAATCAGCGGTATGGGACGCGCCCAGATACTGGGAAGCCGCCAGTACGCCATGCGCATCTGGCTGAAACCGGACAGGATGAGAGCCTACAATGTCTCCACAGAAGAAATCATGCAGGCTCTTGACGAACAAAGTGTCATTGGCAGACCGGGCAGACTGGGGCAAAGCTCAGGAAAAACCGCACAATCTCTGGAATATGTATTGACTTACAAAGGCCGGTTCAACAAACCGGAGGAATATGAAGAGATTATCATCAGAGCCAATACCGAAGGAGAAATTCTCAAGCTGAAAGATCTCGCAGAAATAGAACTGGGCAGTGAATTTTTCGATATTTATTCCAACAAAGATGGTTATCCTTCCGCCTCTATTGTTTTGAAACAGAATTTTGGAAGCAACGCCAGTAAAGTGATCGATGGAGTAAAGCACAAATTGCAAGAGCTGGAAAATGATTTTCCTCCGGGAATGAGCTATGAGATCAACTATGATGTTTCAAAATTTGTCAATGCATCCATAGACAAAGTACTTCATACACTGGTGGAAGCCTTTGTGCTGGTAGCGCTGGTTGTATTTCTTTTTCTGGGAGACTGGCGCTCTACGCTTATTCCGACGCTGGCAGTACCTGTATCACTCATCGGAGCATTTGTATGTATGCAGCTTTTCGGACTCACGATCAATCTGATTACCCTCTTCGCCCTGGTTCTGGCTATTGGTATTGTGGTAGACGATGCTATTGTGGTAGTAGAAGCTGTGCATGCCAAAATGGAAGAGGAACATCTCTCTCCTTACAAGGCTGTAAAAAAAGTACTGGGTGAGATCAGCGGAGCCATTATCGCGATCACGCTGATCATGACAGCTGTATTTGTGCCTGTCGCGTTCATGACAGGCCCTGTCGGAATTTTTTACCGGCAGTTCTCCATTACAATGGCCAGCGCCATTGTGCTTTCAGGCGTAGTCGCTCTTACGCTGACTCCGGTGCTTTGTGCCATGATTCTGAAAAACAATCACGGGAAACCAAGAAAAAAAACTCCGGTTAATCTGTTTATTGACTGGTTCAACAGAACATTTGAGAAAGTTACCGGAAAATACACGGGGCTGCTTCACCACATAGTAAACCGGAGAGTTATTACCTTCGGTATACTGGCAGCATTCGGTCTGGGAATTTTTGCCGTAAATAAACAGCTCCCGGCAGGATTTATCCCAAACGAGGATCAGGGAATGGTCTACGCTATTATCCAGACTCCTCCGGGAAGCACGCTGGAAAGAACCAACGATATTGCCAGAAAACTGCAGCGAATCGCCGAAGAAGTGGACGGCATCCAGTCTGTCTCATCACTGGCGGGATACGAAATTCTTACAGAAGGAAGAGGATCGAATGCCGGAACCTGTATTATCAACCTGAAAGACTGGTCCGATAGGCATCATTCCGTCCACGAAATCATTGAAGAGCTGGAAGAAAAGACCAGAAATCTGGGTGCTGTAATTGAATATTTCGAACCACCGGCTGTACCCGGTTACGGATCATCGGATGGATTTTCGCTCCGGTTGCTTGACAAAAGCAGCACTACAGACTATCAGGAGTTTGACAAAGTCAATAGTGATTTTATGGAAGCTCTGGGCAAACAAAAAGAGCTTGCCGGTCTGTTCACCTTCTATGCAGCTAACTACCCTCAGTACGAGCTGATCATAGACAATGAGCTGGCCATGCAGAAAGGTGTGTCGATCGGAAAAGCCATGGAAAATCTGGATATTCTGATTGGCAGTACATATGAACAGGGATTTATCAGATTCAATACATTTTTCAAGGTATATACCCAATCTGCACCGGAATACCGGAAACTGCCTTCCGATATACTGAATCTTTTCATCAAAAACGATCATGGTGAAATGGTGCCCTATTCGTCTTTTATGAAGATGAAAAAGACACAGGGCCCCAATGAGATTACCAGATTCAACCTTTACACTTCTTCTTCTATCAGGGGAGTTCCGGCTCCGGGGTATACCACCGGTGATGCGATCAAAACCATACAGGAAGTTGCTGCGCAGACTCTCCCCCACGGATATGATATCGCATGGGAAGGTCTCTCATATGACGAGGCAGCCAGAGGCAATGAAGCGCTCTATATTTTTATGGTTGTATTGCTTTTTGTATATCTGGTGCTGGCCGCACAGTACGAAAGTTTTATCATACCTCTGGCTGTCGTTTTATCACTGCCAGCCGGAGTATTCGGCTCATTTCTGCTGCTTAAGCTAATGGGACTGGCCAACGATATATACGCCCAGATAGGTCTGATTATGCTGATCGGGCTGCTTGGTAAAAACGGGGTGCTGATCGTTGAATTCGCTGTTCAGAAGCATCTGCAGGGGGCGACCGTACTGGAAGCTGCCATTGAAGGCGCCAAAGTTCGTTTCCGTCCCATTCTTATGACCTCCTTCGCTTTCATTGCAGGTCTGATTCCTCTGGTAGCCGCTACCGGGCCGGGGGCGCTGGGCAACAGGACCATCGGCTCTTCAGCGCTGGGCGGTATGCTCTTCGGAACGATCTTCGGAGTCATCATCGTACCTGGTCTCTATTATATCTTCGGTAGTCTGGCAGAAGGCAAAAAGCTTATAAAGGACGAAGACAAAAATCCGTTGAGCGAAGATTTTGTGGAAAGAAAACCTGAAACCTCACTCACCTGAATGCTCAATCCTAACACGAACATCAATAAAATGACGAATATAAAAATATATAAATCCGTACTGATCCTTTTGCTGATACCCGTATTCTGGGGCTGTCAAATGCCCGGAGCCGCGGTCAGAACGGAAAACAGATCCCTGCCTGCGAGTTATCATAACTCGCAGGCCTCTGCCAATCCTGCAAAAATTAACTGGAAAGAATACTTTACTGATCCCAATCTGACGAATCTGATCGACACAGCATTGAAGAATAATCAGGAATTGAACATTGTTTTGCAGGAAATCGAAATAAGCAGAAACGAAATAAGAGCGAAGAAAGGAGAATACCTGCCATCGGTAATTATAAGAGGAGGAGCTGGACTGGAAAAAGAAGCGAGGTTTACCAGAAACGGTGCTGTTGATGAAAACATTGACATTAAGCCCGGCACTCCGTTTCCTCATCCCTTTTCTGACTATATGGTGGGTGCTTATGCCTCATGGGAGCTCGATATATGGAAAAAACTGCGCAATGCAAAAAAAGCGCAGGCATTCCGGTATTTATCCGAAATTGAGGGCAAAAACTTTCTTGTTACCAACCTGGTAGCGGAAATTGCCACCTCTTATTATGAGCTGATGGCCCTGGACAATCTGCTGGAAATAATCCGTAAAAACATTGAAATACAAAACAATGCTTTACAGATAATCCGGCAGGAAAAAGAAGCAGCCCGGGTGACCCAGCTGGCTGTAAACCGGTTTGAAGCCCAGCTTCTCAATACGGAAAACCTCCAGTATGCCGTACTGCAACAAATCACGGAAGCAGAAAACCGAATCAATTTTCTTACCGGAAGGTTTCCCAGTCCTATAACAAGAGATTCAAAAAGCTTTAATACACTGGAAACAGATTCTGTCTATACAGGTATTCCATCGCAGTTGCTTGAGAATCGTCCGGATATACGACAGGCAGAATTACAACTCGCGGCAGCCAGACTGGATGTCAAAGTGGCCAGAGCCAATTTTTATCCTTCCTTCAGAATTGAGGCAGGCACAGGTTTCAGAGCCTTCAATCCTGCTTACCTTATAAATCCTGAATCCATCCTGTATTCGCTGGCCGGAGATTTTATGGCTCCCCTGATAAACAGAAACGCTATAAAAGCCACTTATAACAGTGCAAATGCCAGGCAAATACAGGCCGTCTATAAATATGAAGAGACCCTGTTAAACGCTTATATTGAAGTTGTGAATCAACTGTCCAGAATCAACAACTTCGCCGGCAGCTATCAGGCCAAATCACGGGAATCAGAAATTCTCGCCCAGTCAGTCACGATTTCCGGCAACTTGTTCAGATCTGCCAGAGCTGATTACATGGAAGTCCTGCTGACACAACGGGAAGCGCTCGAATCCAAAATGGAGCTGATTGAAATCAAAATGAACCAACTGGGAGCCAAAGTATCCATGTACAAGGTATTGGGGGGCGGCTGGAATTAATTCCAGCCGCTTTTCTATCGGTTTCCGGAGAGATTATCTTATAGCCAGGTACAATGACTGAATCGAAATTGTTTCTATTTCTTTCTCTGTTTCTTTTGCATCAACTTGCATTGGCTCAGATCAGTCCCCCGGGTATGGGGCTGACAAAAACCGCAGACTGGTTTGCAGCAGGTCTGAGACAGGACCTTGATACACTGAGTAGGTGGCAGTCCATGAGCTATGCAGGTATAGGAAGAAAAAGTACACCGGGCAGCTATAACCCGGTATTGAAACCAGCGATTGCAGTGGTAAATCAGGAGTTCTATCATCAGGTCTGCAAACGCTGGCAGTATTCATTTGCGCTCAGCTACCGGAGACAGGATGAATATCGGAAGACTCCGCCGTATGAGCACAGTAATCCTTCCATAAAACAGGAATTCAGATTATACGGAAGATGGTCTTATATGCTTCAGACGGCACGAATCAGGTTCACCACTACTGTAAGACAGGAATTCAGAAAATTTTATACTCCGGACTTCAGAAAACCTGACGAAGACTTTCAGCTTCGTTCGCGTTTCAGAATCCAGCTTGTTATCCATCTGGACACAAAAAAAATACACAGGCTCATTGCCGGCTCCGAACAGCTGTTTTCAATAAGCAGAGAAGCATATCCTGCTGCATGGACAGATTTTGCGTATCATGAAAGCCGGTTTTCTCTTTATTATTCCTTCTCTCCTGCCGCCTGTCCTTTCATTCTGAGCGCAGGGTATATGAACAATCTGATACGTCATGACCAAAGCTATCCGGCGCACTACCTCGCTCTGGATATTGTATTTATTAATCCGTTTTCGTCAAAGTAGTATCCGGGCAAACAAGTCTGCGACATAATACCAATTCATAAAATGCAATTCCTGTGCATAGGAACCGATGCTATATTTACTGAAAAGACAAGCAATGACATTTAATACCTTTATGCCTCAGAGATTGAAATTCTTCTACCGGCAGGAGCTGATATGCTATCGTTCCAAACTCGTAAAATGTCACTGGCAGGAAGCCTGGAGCCATCTGGAGAGAGCCCATATCCTTGGCCAGCCATATCCGTATCAGCACTCGGAAGTCCACTGGCTGATGCTTCGTTTCGGTTTTCTGATAAAAGACTGGAAAGAAATACGCGGACAGATACTCCGGCTGCTGGTCGGTGGCATAAAATCGTTTGTCGGAAAAATTCCTGTGGGAAATACAGGTGGCGCCAGTGTTCCGCCATTAAAGCCAATGGAAATACCAGATGATCTGCTTCATATACTTCGTACTCACGCAGGACAATATCGCATGTAATACAGATCATATCCCTGAGCCCAGTAATCTCTGGTAATCTGTTCAAGAGAGAAGCCCTGCTTTGCATAAAACCCATAAGCAAACTGCGAGGTTCTCACTATAATATCTGTAATTCCGGACATTTTTTTCAGATAGTCCAGACGAAACTTCAACAGCACCTTGCCAATTCCCTTTCCCTGATAATCCGGATCTATAAAATCCCAGCTTATGTTTGCTATCCGGCCATTATCTGCAAAGTTAATTCCTCCGGCTCCAACCAGAACTCCTGCTGATTCTGCTACAAAATAGGCTTCCAGATGCTGTTCAAGATAACTTTCAAAGCCCTTTACTTCATCCTCATCAAAGAACTCCGGAATATTTTTGCGAAAAATATGCATAAGAGCACTTTTATCAGTCTGCCGGTATTCTCTCAATTTTATTTCAGCCATACAGCCAGGATACTTTACAGAACAAATATATACATCTGTTTGCAGGCAAAAAACAGAATCAGGTAGAGATTTACTCTGTCTTTACCTGATATGACTTCCGGTGATAAATAAACTTAAACTCTTCCATATCCTTTTGACCATAATCCGGTTTGATAGTATTAATGTCTGAAATGACCCCGACATACTGGAAGAGAAAATTCGCAATTATCTGGATCGGACAATTTTTGTCTTTGCTTAGCAGTTCCATCGTCAATTTTGCCATCATTCTATGGTTAAGTATAGAAACGGGTTCTGCACAGGTACTGGCGCTTGCCGCAATCGCTGCCCTCCTTCCGCAGGCGGCGATCGGTCCTTTTACCGGTGTATTTATTGATCGATGGAACCGGAAAAAAACAATGATTATTTCCGACGCTTTTATTGCCATTAGTACCCTTCTCATCGCGGCTTTATTTTATTTTCAGATCAGAGGTATACAGTATGTATATATTCTCCTGGCCATACGATCAGTGGGAGCCGCATTTCACATGCCGGCCATGCAAGCCTCCATACCTCTTCTGGCCCCGTCATCCGAACTAACAAGAATAGCCGGAATCAATGAGGTCATACAATCCCTGTGCTCTATTGCCGGCCCTGCACTGGCAGCTTTATGCATTAATCTGCTGCGTATTGAACAGGTTATGCTCATTGATGTCGCCGGAGCTCTGCTGGCATGTACATCTCTTCTTTTTGTCAGCATTCCCAACCCCGGAAAACAGGGAATAAAGCATCGGAACTTTATAAAGGAAATGAAAGAAACCTTTACAGCCGTAAGAGCCACCATTGGTATGCCCTGGCTGTTTCTTTTTTCGGTAATAAGCACCTTTTGCATTATGCCTATCAGCGTTCTTTTCCCCTTAATGACACTGGACCATTTCAAGGGCTCTCCCATACAGATCAGTCTTATTGAAATCGTCTGGGGAGTGGGAATGCTGATTGGCGGAATGGCAATGGGATTCCGAAAAAAACCGCTGAATCATGTCAGCCTGCTCAACAGCATGTATATTATAATGGGAGTATCATTTGCTGTTTCGGGTATGCTGCCGGCAAGCGGCTATCTTTATTTTATAATTCTTACCGCATTAGGCGGAATAGCCGGAACTATCCATAATACAGCCTTCACAGCCATCGTTCAGCTCAAAACCAAAGCCTCAGCGCTGGGAAGAGTGTTTTCAATGTACAATAGTGTAACAATGCTGCCTTCCCTGCTTGGATTACTGGGCACAGGCTTTATGGCAGATTATCTCGGACTGACATATTCATTCGTTTTGCTCGGAACGATCGTTTTTATGGCTGGACTTATATCCTTTTTTATACCAGCTCTCTGGAAACTCGGTCAAAGTTCCTTTCAGAAACGGTTTAATAAAAAACGGAGGCCGGAATTATAAATTCCGGCCTCCGTTTTCAATATCTCACCTGGAAAAGCTTATCTGATTTTCACAAGCTTGACAAATTTATTGCCTGTTTCCAGATGCAAAATCAGATTATATGCACCTGGCTCCATATCAGTATTGATATATCCGGAGGTTCTTCCCGTCTTTACGATCCTTCCGCTCAGATCAACAAACGAATAGTTTACCTCTCCGGTCAGTCCCTCTACCTGTACATAGGTATTGAAAGGATTGGGATAACACTCAAGAGCAGACCCGATCAGTGATCCGGAAATACCGGTTATTCTATCTTCGTCAAACAGAACCATCGTACCCAACAAAGAAGGATTCTGCCAGGCATCGTCGTTGGGCGAAGCCCATGAAAGCTTTCCATCACGTGTACCACCGTTGTCATCGTCATTGATATGGATGTCAAAGCCATGTAGCTGCCCTACCAATGGCGACCCCTGAAGGGTGGACCACGGAACTCTTGCCTCAAAAACATACCCTGTTGCTGTTCCGGTCATGACAAAACTAATTCCTGCTACAGAACGTCCGGACGGATTACGATGAATCTGAGTATCATTCCAGCGGAAGGTATATTGCACATCGCGAGCGCCATATGTAGTTGCTTTATTGTTGCCTATGTCAAAGAATAATTCTATACCGTCATCTTCGTAGACATCCTGGCTGTCGTTGACTTTAACATCATCTGTTACCACTGCCAGAATATAGAAATACTGCTCATCCCACAGAGTTTTGAACCAGCCTGATAGATCAGCAGGCCCTGATACAGAAGGACGAATTTCAGTCTCAATATCCCTGCTGCTTACGTCATTCCATATCTCATCGATCTGTCCGTCAACAACAACAGGTACAGAGGTCTTATAGACAGGAAGATTATTGGATACAGAAACGGCAATCACTGCTCTCGGGCTTTCACAGCCATTGACTGTCTGGGAAACATAATAATTGGTAGTTCCTACAGAAGATGTTGATGGCGTCGGAGCAGAAGCCGAAGCCGTACCACCAGCTGCCGCCGCATACCATTTCAGGCCTATACCGGTAGCAATAAGCGGTGTAGCTGGTGCATTAAGCTCATACAATACAGGACTCGTCACCACAGGTGCAACCGGCGCTGCCTTAATCGTTACCTGTATATTGGCTCTCGGGCTTTCACATCCGCTTACGGTTTGCGATACCCAGAAATTCTGTGTTCCGGTATTAGCGGTATTCGGTCTGGGCGCTGTAGTTGAACCAGTTCCCCCGGTCGCCGCCGTATACCATCTTAAACCGGTTCCGGTAGCAGTAAGCAACGGAGCATTTTCTCCCTGGCAATAGCTTAGCGTAGGCACAACCTGGGGAGCAGAAGCAGCAGCTCCGACAGTAACCGTAATTCTTGCCCTGGCACTCTCACAACCATTAACAGTCTGCGATACCCAATAATTTTGTGTTCCGGCTGAACTTGTAGAAGGAGTCGGAGCAGTAGAATTTCCGCTTCCGCCTGTAGCAGCCGTATACCATTTCAAACCGGTTCCTGTAGCCGTAAGTCTGCTGGCCGTACTTCCAACACAATAGTTAACTGTTTCTGCAACAGCTGGTGCATTGGGAATCGCATTTACTACAAGAGTGCGGGCAGCGGATGTTGCGCTCGCATTAGTGTTATCATACGCTTTGGCTGTTATTGACAGTGTTCCGGCCGGAGCATTCGTCCAGTTATAGGTATATGGAGCAGAAGTGCGGGTTGTGATAAGCGTGGTTCCATGATAAAACTCCACTTTGCTTATTGATCCGTCCGGATCAGAAGCGGTAGCTGTAAGCGTAACAGAAGTACCTGCACATACCGTAGTATTATTAGCCGGAGCAGTCAGAGATACAGTCGGAAGCTGATTGTTTCCGCCACCCGAGGATGCTGCATACGGATTCCAGAAGTTTCCGGTCTGTACAAACAGACCAAGCATCTGAAGTATTTTGGAGAAATATGCAGGAGACGATACCGTCTTGTTCCTCGTATAAATGGCATTACAGAAGTTCTGATGTGCAGGGGTGTTAGAAGCCGCTAATGACAGAGCTCCTACCATTCCGACAAACGCGCCATTGTGATCACCATAGCCAGAACCATCATGATTCCGGTGATCACCACCACTTACCTCACCTGCACCGCCCTGACTGATCCAGAAATCCACCTGACGGTTGACAATAGTCTGCATACTGGAAGCTGCTGCACCAAACCATATATAGTTGGTCGCCTGCCTCCAGGGAGCACGGCAGGCATCGTAGCCAAACTTGTCCCACTGAGTTCCAGAACCACTACAACCAGGCGAAGGTGGTCCGGAAGGAGTCGCCCAGTTAGTTGCAAGCCCGGAAGTAGAATGTGCGTTATTGACAAGCAGCTGCTCAGTAGCAGTTACCACTTTATCCCAGAAAGTATTGTCTGCATGACCATTTTCTGCCATAAAAATTTTAAAGATTCTGGCATATCCCGGTGCCTGATAGGATGGATTCCGGCAATTGGGTTTCCACATATCCCCGTTTTCGAAAGTAAAATCTGATTTATTTATTTCATGATTCTTGATCGCATTGATAAGCGCTACCGCATCCGTTTTATAATTGTGCGGAGAAGTAGTATTCGGCCATTGATGATTGGCTACGATAAGCGCCATGGCCGCATCAAGTTCCGCATCCGTGGCTCCATTTTCTCCGGAAACATTATTACAGCCATCAATTTTCCAATGCATTACTCCATTGTGATTACGATGGTGCTTATAAAAAGCCCAAAGTCGATTGAATAGATCCTGATCCGCCGCATAAGCCGCCAGAAGCATGGAATAAGCGACACCTTCCGAGACTGTCTGATAAGGATTGTCAAATTTTACTCTGGCCATATTGTCGCCACAATTCTCGACATAATCCTCTTTCCAGTCATCATATATCGTCTTGATTTCAGAAGCCGAACCAAATGCTCCTCCGATAGGCAGATTAGAAGGCATCAGACCATACTCGTAAGAAGAGTTAGATCCAAAGGGCCTGGTAGCTCCTGAGGGTGTATTGACCTGGGCAAGTCCTGTCTTGGCAAAGAACAGCACCACAAAAATCAGGGAAATACTTTTTTGTAGTCTAAGATACTTCATGCTTATTCGTTTTTGCTATACCACTTTTTTGACCTATTAATACATTAAGTTAAGACAAAAGTAAGCTTAAAATGTTATTATTTTAAGAAAAAATTGATTATTTCTTTAAAACACTCACTATCATATACAAACAACTATCAAGAGTCTGCCAGTGGTACTAAGCACTTAAAATTGTTAAAACAACCAGAGAACCGCCCCTAAACCTTATACATCTTTTGATAATAAGCCAAAATGCTATAAATAATCTTATCGGGCTTATTATTTCACAAGAAATGGCAGACTTAAAGATTTTTCAATTATCAGAAGAGGTATAACTGGCACAGAATTGGACATCCTGTATTCTACTACATAGTCACATCTTTACACCAATACCTGATATTTCGCATATTGATGGAAGATAATGCAGAAAAATATCCCTGATCAAAAATGGTAAGATCTATCCTGAAGTACGCTCGGACACAGGCAGGTATGTATATTATACGGAAGTATGATTCCAGTACGGACTCTCTGAACAGAGAGTTGCAGATTCGGAGCGGAAGAGAGGGGGCCGTTAAGAATACCTAAGAGAATAACCTAATTGACGGAAGACTGCATCATTCTGCCAGTTAAATCCATAACTATCAACCAGATTCACATTATCTGCTCTTCATTTTCAGTTTTCTGTACCGGTCTTTCCGCATTTATCTTTTTCCGGAAAAAAAGCTTTCTGAGGCCACCCAGAGCAGCAATAAGAGCGATAATAATAAACTTTCCGAACTTACCCAGCAGAGCAAGAATACCGGTTTTCGCAAGAACTTTACCCGCAATTAAGCCCCCTACTCCATACGCGGCCACCTTATCAATCGAAGGGTCGAAATCTTTATATTGATATCCTTCATTGAAGTTTACACTGCTCAATAAAGTATTTACGTCCGGTCTGACCACTTCCAGCTGGCTCATATCACTGATAATATTCAAAACCAGCACACCTTTGCGCCCCAGTATCCTGATATTGTAGTTCAACGTATTATCTTCACTTTCACCAAAACGCAGCTCTTTAGCCCAGTGCAGTTTTTTGGTATCCGAGTCATAAAAAGGAGGAGCAGCCCAACCAACCAGATCAACAGGCATATAACCGTATTTTATTCTTTCCTGATTGGATTCAGCAGCGTCTTCCTGCATCTGCTTAAGCAAATCGTCATAATCCAGATCCTTAGCATCATCATCCTTTATGTATCCTTCCTCTGAGTACGTAATCTCAACGGCATATGTAAAATTCTCACCCAGGGGTGTTACAGATTCCGGGAATATCATGCCAAGGGTATTGCCGGAAGGCGGGTTTCCCCAGAAACGGGTAAGGACCATATTACTCTGTTCAGCATCCAGAAACTTAAATCCCTGAGGAACCTCCAGCTTCGCCACTCCATTATATAACTCGACAGCGCCGGTCTGATATGAAAGACCTTTTTCCAATACATATACCTCCATCATCTCCTGCATAAGGCTGTCAACCTGAAGAGAATCAACGACATCGGCCCGTCCTGCAAATGCAGCTGTCATCAAGGCGATAAAAGACAGTATTCGTTTGAACATAAAAGAGATAGTATAAAGGGTATAAAATGATTGTCAGCTAAAAAAATAAAACAAAAAGCCGGCAAAAACCGGCTTTTAAATCGAGAGCGGGAGACGAGGTTCGAACCCGCGACCTACAGCTTGGAAGGCTGTCGCTCTACCAACTGAGCTACTCCCGCCTAAAGGCCCACAAAATTAACGCTAAATTTATTCTTTACAATAGCTGATTCACTTTTTTTATTCTCGATCCGCAAAAAAATAACCAGTCACAATGACTATTATATAAGGTACTATTTTACATTGGATTGTATAGCTTATATAAAAATTCTATCAACCGGGCTTCCGCTTCTTTCGAAGCCACAAAGGCCGATATTTTATCCGTATACAGCTGATCAAAATACCGGTCATGGGCATGACCAATTTTAACCGTTTCCGAATAAAAGGATTTTAATACAAATATGTCGGCATAGTTCAGCTTTTTTCTCCCGGAAAACCGGTCTGTATTCCAGGCCCGTTCATCTTCCCGGAAAACAGTTGCCACATCCTCAAATCTGAATACAGCCCATGGTTCTTTAAATCCATAAGGATGCTGCTTTTCCGAAATATAAACAGCCAGATAGCGCGGAATGAAATAATGTTCTGAACGATTACGGTCAAAAATCAGATCTTCACCCAGCTCTATCTCTGTAAGATATTCCGGAGCAAGCACATAATTGCTGTCAATTGCCAGCTTTTCCAGCATGTCTCCGGCAAGCCGCTCCTTTGACATTTTCACATCTTCATATGCCCTGATCTTTCCTTCTTTTACCGCATCAAAAAGAATTGTGGAAATCATATTATCTTCGCCAAAAACCTCTTTACTTTGAGGCCAGTTTAGATCAATAAGCCGGACAAATTCGGTACGAAACAGCAAATCATCTTCCCTGGGCAGTGCAATTTGCGAACTGGCTATTGTGGGCAGCAGGACAATTGCTGCAAACAGAATAATTGATTTTACTCGGCGCATCGCTAATTAAATTTTCTTTTAAACGAATGGACAACTCAAATAGTACAAAAGATAAAAGCCTGAAGAAGTTCCAGACACTCTTCTGGGATGCCTTCCATGTTCCGGCATTGGAATCTCCCGCATTCAGCAAGCTATTTCAGGAACTTGAGCCGCTAAACGATCTGATTGCGGGTCCGCTTTTTTCTATACTGGAACAGGGTAACTGCGACTATGTATTTGCTTCTGACGAACGGTTTAAAGGTATTAATACACCAGATAATTTGTTTGAATGGCTGACAGAAAGCATAAAAGAATATGCTGAAAAAGTAACGGCCATATCTGCGGAAAACGAACAGGAAGAAAAGGATTTAAAAACACTGCTTTTTCAGGCCGATATTAAAATGGAGCTTGCTGAACTGGCCTACGAAATCGTAAAAAAATAAAAACCGGGCAAAACCCGGTTTTTGTGTCCATGGGGAGATTCGAACTCCCACACCAGTGAAGGCACCACCCCCTCAAGATGGCGTGTCTACCAATTCCACCACATGGACCTGATAAATGTCCTGCAATTTACTAACAGAAAATTGCAAATTAAAATACCCCGAAAAACTTCAATGTTTTTTTAGTATCATCCGCAATTCCTCTTTTCATCCGCCAGGGATATCAATCTGTTTTTCAGATACAAATCCATTTGAAAAGATTCTGATATTTTTTTCCACATTACCAGCTTCTTTTCCCTTACTGATCTGATCTGCATAAGAAAAGTAAATATATCCCTTCGCGCCTGGAGCAGTACCTTTCTGGAATGACTGAACAGATATACTCCCGTTTCCTTCTACTTTGTCAATCAGCAGTTCCTGATTACCTATATTCTGAAATTCAATAAAACCGATATCATTCCCCGTTCCGTCCGGCAATTGCAGCTTTCTGACCAGCATATATGCATAGTCCACTCCGGCCGGGAGCAGCCAGGCAATCTCAATCCTGCGCGCTTCAGCAGCTTCCATACCATATATCGCCTTTGCAACATCCTGAACAGACGAAGCATTCTGCTCTGTATGTAATACGGGAAGCTGTTCAATGGTCAACAATCCGGAAGAATCAGTCAGGAATGGACGCAGGCATCCATTGTTATAAGCATATACATAGTTTACAATAGAAGAAATTCTGCGCATGGCCAGATTTCGGTTATAGGTTTTCTCTCCGAGCGGACTTACGTAGGCACGTACTCCCAACCTGACCGGTAAGCCATTTTTCAGCTGCAGATAAAGCTGCTCCATGAAATGTTCCAGACGGTCCGCTCCCCCCGATACCTTATCGTCAAAAAACTGTTGCATTTCTGCTATTTTCTGCCTTTTTTCATTTTCATCTCTCCCCCATTGTCCGGCAATCTGCAGATAAACGGGCCGATAACGGAGATAGTCATGGACAGACTGTAAGTAATCAAGAGCAGTCAGTGTATCTCTGCTGCCTGAATCCGGCTGATCATTGTGAAAGTAGAGATGTAATGGCAGCTTCTCATTTAGTGAGACCATATTTGCGGCAAACTGCCTTATTGTTTCGAGGCTGTCTTTATCTTCCTTCTTATCAATATCCTGCCTTATTCTCCATATATCATTAAATGCTGCAATGGTATCCCGCAGACTACCCGTACGATTGGAACTCAGATAAGCCCACTGCTGTCCCGGCGCTATGGAGAAATACACATCGTTTGCTCCTGAGTTGTACGGCGTCCCCATATTTTCTGCTTTTTCCTGATGCAAAAGCATTCCCCTGCTTCTGAAAATATCAAAACCGCCTAGTCCCGGCCACCAGACAGAGCTAAAATAAAGTGTAGAATCAGCAGTGTCATACCATGGTGTGATATCGTCTTCCGGAGTGTTGACAGAAGCTCCAAGATTGACCGGCTCATAATAGCTGTCTTCCTGTTTTCGCAATGCATACCAGATATCCATTTTCCCTTTACCACCAGGTCTGTCCGACACAAACAGCAATACATCTCTTCCGCCTATTCTGGTGAAGAATGGTTGGGTCGTTGAATATCCGGGATAATTAATCGTATTATCGAGCGGATATGGCTCTGTCCAGGCTTTCTGATCATAGCTGCTGACCATGATCTGGCAAGTAAAATGCTGGTCACAGGCTGAAAAATAGAATTTTCTGCGATCTTCGGTAAATGTTCCGTTTGATACGTGTATCCCGGCACTATTGATTGCTCCCGCAAACTCCCCTTCTGTCACCCATGTCAATTCTTGAAGTGATGCCTGGTACAGGCGCACAGGAAAAAAAGGCTCATTACTTTCATCCCGTTTTTCTTCCAGTCGCTGGGATGAAAACAGCATTACCGAGTCATATACCAATACCGGAGCGAATTCCGCATAAAGAGTATTGAGCCCTTCTATCCAGTACACCGGCTGTGTATCACCGGATTGTTCTGAGTAGTGCAATGCCAGCTCACAACCGGCAATTTCATTCATCAGCCTTTGTCGCGTATATTCAGACAAACCTTCCTGAGTGCTGTATTTTCTCAGACTGTTTTCAGCCTCTCTGTAGTTTCCGGTATTTTTTTGCAACAATCCCAGATAAAACATTGCCTCCGGATATTGCCTGAGCGAATCCTGCTGAATCAGCTGTCTGTAGAGTTTTTCCGCTAAATCATACTCATTGGCATGTCTCAGCGCCTCGCAATACAACTTCAAAAGATGAATATCTGTGGTATCTGAAAGGCGAGCTTTATCATAGTAAATCGCAGCTCCCTGATAATCCTGCCCGGCAAAAGCCAGATCGCCGTATTTTTTCCACTGTTTTTTACTCTGCGCAACTCCGGTCATACCATATACCAACAGTAACAGCGCCCAGATATACTTAAGCCCCATACATAAACTCATCGTTCATAACCACTACATAAAATCAGGACAATCTCTGTATTTCCTTCTGTCAGGCATTTTTCCGATACGGTATGTAAGACCGACTTCCCAGCCTCCCTGTCCTCTGCTAGCAGGTACCAGCCGGCTATAATTAAGATCATAGCTCAGACCGACATACCATTCATTATAATCCATTCCCAATGTAACATAAGCGGCATCACTGGCTCTGGTATATATACCCGCATAAAGGGCCCGATAGCGATACATATGGTTTTCTACTATATATCTACCTGCCACTCCCGGAGTAAACTGGAAAAAAGTTCCCTGAACCATAAACAGCATCACAGGCAGAACATCAATTTTCTGATCTACCCTGAATGATCCTGAAGCATGCAGATTAAGCCTTCTGTCAAGGCGTATTTCCGTATTTTGCATAAAGCTCTGACGAGGTTTTAATATATTATAAAAACTCATTCCGAGAGTAATTCTTTTTCTTTTCTCAGGTTGCCAGTGATAATATAAACCTGCATTCACATCCGGATAAAAAACGGAAAAACCCGTAAAACTTTCATTGCTCGGTAACCAGGGCATATAAGTTCCGCCATACTGATGCGGAAGATACTGGCTGTCAAACTGCAGTCGTTGCATATCAAACGTTCGCTGAGTAATGGTGGCCTGTACTCCCATGTTGAGATAGCTGAGACGCCGGCGGTCAAAAGGAATCGAATAAGCCAGAGACAGCCCGGCCAGCAGATTGGAATAATGTGAATCACCGGCGCGGTCATAGTAAAAATTAAAACCGGCATTAAAGTTTTTTTTATCAGCAAAATCGCGGGCATCCACACTTAGGGCAACAGTATTGTACGGCACTGATACTGTACCCCATTGCATACGATATAATGCATTGAAGCGATACGTTCCGTTGAAACCTCCGGCAGAAGCCGGATTAACTGTAAGAGGAGACAGCTGATACTGCGAAAAATGAATATCCTGTGATCTGACTTGAAAAAACAAGGCAGATAAAATAAAAAACACAATAGATAGCCTGTAAATCAACACCAAACTCTCCATTTATTACTTTAATACCGTCACATTACCTTTCTTAAAGAAAGTCTTACCACCTATACATTTTACTTCCAGATAATAGACAAAAACCGCAGGATCTACTTTTCGCCCTCTGTACGTTCCGTCCCAGCCCTCACTCTGACGAGTAGATTCAAATACTTTTTCTCCCCAGCGGTCATAAACTACAAACACCATTTCTTCAATAAAGCTTCCCCTGACATACAGCACATCATTATTCCCATCTTCATTGGGTGAAAATGCATTGGGTACAAATATGTTGGGATCCTCACAAATCACCGGAATTACTTCGATCAGAAGACTGGTATCGATCCTGCACCCGGCACGCTGATCTGTGACTGTTACCCAGTATTCGGTTGTGACAGGCGGAGCTGCTACCGGATCAGCAGAATACGGATTGTCCAGCGAATATTCCGGAGTCCAGTGATAATGATATGGTAGCACGGGACGTACATGAATAACAGTTGAGGTACCTTCATATATCGTGTCTTTATCTGCCCAGGCTGTAAGCATTCCATCTCTGAGTGAAGACAACTCGACCAGTACGGAATCTCTGTAAATACAACCATACGAATTTACAGCTGTGACATAATAATAACGGGTCTGGTCAGGACGGGCAACAACATGGGATGTATCGGTACGTCCATCGATATATCCCTCCGGTCTCCACTGATAAGTAAGCTGGTCGTTCGGCAAAGTGCTCAATGCATGTATGTTCGCGTCCCCCCCGATACAGATATACGCCGGGGCTGAAGTTTCAATAAACAAATCGGTAAGTACGATACGCACCGAATCAATGCCGGCACACCCTATATTATTTACAGCTTTGATATAATAATAACTCTCCTTACCCATCGGATTAACTGTCACCGCCGGGATAGCCGGATCAGGATTCAGCCGGTCAGAAAAGTCAGGATAGCCGGACCAGTGATAAGTCACAGGATTGCCAGAAGCAAATGTAAGATCAAGTACAAACGGGCCATCATAGCTACAGGCCTCGATGGATGCCTCCACATCAATATCTACCGGATGAAGTATCACGAGCTGTGTGATCGTATCTGTACAAATCCCATCGGACATAAGCAGGGTATATTCCAGCGAGCTCTCGGGAGTGCTGATCGGATTGGCCAACGATGTATCATTAAGCCAGGTCGCCGGACTCCATTGATA
Source organism: Bacteroidota bacterium (assembly GCA_023458555.1). GTDB lineage: Bacteria > Bacteroidota > Bacteroidia > Cytophagales > Cytophagaceae > SpSt-227. The sequence continues at coordinate 167,948 of JAEWYS010000014.1, forward strand.
GCTGTTATTCTTATCGGCGGGCAACAATCCCAGCCTGGCAGAATCGCCGGGACAAATCGGCAACGGAGATAATGCGTATGTCGTATCCAGATGAACATCCGCATATACAGAATCATTATATACACAGCCCAGTTCATTTATCGCTGTTACGTAAATATATCCGGGACGCTTTGGCCTTATAACTATGTGAGAGGTATCTGCCGGCCCCCCAATAGAATGAAGAGGAGACCATTGAAAAGTTAAGTCATCATCTTCGAGGCCGGTACCAATATGCAGTTCCGTCTCTTCGCAAAACACGATGCTATCTGCCGATAGCTCTATATAAAGATCACTTACTACCACCACAAACGATGTGGTATCATAACATTCGTACTGATTAATAGCTTTCAGATAATACCGGATCTTTTTGTCATGCTGATCAATAATCAACTCAGAATCGGACGGATCCTGATTGAGCAGATCATCAAACTCCGAAGTCAGAGACCACTGAAACCTGTCAGGCATACCAGTATAAGCTGGAGAAAGCCGCAGAGGCATATCGCTGCTGCAAACTTTCAGATCATCCATGTCAACTTCAAGCGGATTTAATATAACTTCCTGTACTATGGTATCCGTACATACGCCATTTGATACCAGAAGAGTATATTCTATGGAAGATTCCGGTTTTGCAATCGGATTGGACACCGTCGGGTCGCTCAGCCATATCAGAGGAGTCCAGCGATAAGTAATCGTATCTACATTTTTTGGCATAATACCAATCTGGGCAAATTCTCCGGGACATATGTTGACCGGCGGAAGTGAATAAGATGTATCTGATATAATAACAATCTCCCGTTCTGTGCTGTCATTGAGATTGCAGGTAGCTACATCCTCAAGTCTGAGCTTAATTTTATATATTCCCGCTTTTGTGTACGTATGAGCCGGTACCCGCTCACGGGAAGTAGTTCCATCACCAAAATCCCAGTAGTAGTTAGTATTTGCCTGCTCCAGACTACGATTAATGATTTCCAGCTCAAAAGGTGCACATCCTATATCCGGTATATCAAAATCAGCGATCACAGCCGGCATGTCAAAATTAAACTTAAATACGGCATTATTACAGTTGACGCTGCCATTGACAGGAGAATGTGCATTGGCCGGCTCTATCGGAAAATCAGAATTTCCTCTGCATCCGGCACATACGGACTGATATATTTTTCCTTTACGGTCAAAACGGCTGGTTCCCCCGTCAACATGCTCTTCCGAAACATTTCCTCCCATAAAGGTGGCATAATGTAAAGCAGAGGCATCATCTTCCATAACCAGAAGGTAAAAATCACTACCGTCGGTCGTTGTCTGAAAAGCATCAGGTGTCACCGGCAATCCGGTAGTATACCCTGCGTTATTTCTTAAGAAATTATGATGATTGGATGCTCCTCCCCAGCCGGATAAATATATTTTCCGGCACACATCTACCAAAAAAGCCGTAGGAGAGATATCAGGACCGCCGGAACCTGTTCCCAATGCCGTGCTCCACATCAATGTATCCAGCAAAGGACTGAGTTTGGTAATAAACTGACCACTATTGGGCACTGCATACTTTACATTATACACAAAAGCAGAGTCTTTGCCCTCCGTCTGTCCGAATATATATACATAATCGAGATAATCCGTTTCTATGAAGTATGCCTGATCATACTCTTCTGATCCCCAGTAAGTAGAACGGATAAGAGTCTGCCCTGAAGCATCCAGATAAGCTACAAAGGCATCACTTCTTCCGCCCCCAAAATCCGCCTGCACGACCTCTCCTTCCGTGGGAAAATCTGCAGAGCGGGTTCCACCTGTAACATATATCCCGCCCGTTTTATCCAGGGCAAGAGAATAAATTGCATCAGGTCCCGAACCACCCAGATAAGTACTCCAGAGAATATTTCTCAGCTGGGCATCCATTTTGACAATCACTCCATCCAGTCTGCCCCCGCCATAACTGGTCTGCCAGGTATTGCCCACAATCGGGAAATCATCAGAACTGGTGCAGGTAGCAATATAGATATTGTTATTTTGATCAATATCTATTTCACCCCTCATTTCATCCGCATAATTGTATTTCAACGTATCATGAGCCCACGGTCCATACTGTACATAAAGACTTCCGGCAAATGAATAAAGGGAATCATACCGTGTAGAATTAAGCCCGTCATTGCCGGAGCCGCCGAGATAGGTGGATGATTTTAGCTCGTCACCGCCCCTGCTGAGCTTTAGCACAAACATATCACACCCGTACAGATACTGAATACCCAGACCCGGCAATACTCTTATCCGCTTCACATCAAAAGTCGTCTGATTATTAAATGACCTGTCATAGGCATCAGGTGTAGTCGGGAAATCCCAGGAACCGGTTGTTCCGAAAACATACAATTCGTTCTGGGCATTACATATCATACTATGCGGAGCTTCATACCCGCTCCCGCCGATCAGGGTAGACCAGACCATAAATGTACCGGTCGTATCATACTTTGTCACAGCAATATCAGAGCCCCATACGTAAAACTGATTGTATGCCCCCATCGTGGTGGGATACCCTCCTGAGAATACGATACTTCCACTATACAGAAAGCCTTCATGATCATAGGTTGCCGTAAAACCAAAATTGTCTGCTGTAGATCCGGAAAAAGTGGAAAAAATAAGCTCAGGATCTATAATCAGTGTTTTATTCCGGTCATATCCCCTGGGAAATTCAAAACCATACTCTTCGCCGACTTTCTTATAAACACACTCTACTATTGAAGTATCGGAACCAAATTTTTCAAAAGCTACAGGACTGGATTCAATAATTTTTCCGACACTTGTAAATAGCTCCAAACGACCGCCTTTTTGTTTGATCAGGTCAATTCCATCATACAAGAAACGTATATGCGCCGGGTCAGCACCCGGGTGAATAAAAAAATCATATTTCAGATTGGTTTCGTGACGGTACAATACCAGATCAATACCCTTATACAGATTCTTATAGTATATACGGGTAAAAGCCCCTGCCCTGAAAGACCATTTTTCCGGATTATCTCCGGTAATATAGTTAAAATACTCAGGTAGTTGATTGACTCCACTTACCTCTACTTCCGGATTAGCTCCGACAAAACGCATTTTATAAGCATGTCCTTTCTGCTCCTGTGCAGGCTCATTCGGTTTTCCTGCACTTATCCCACCCGACTTTCCGTGCCTGTGCCTTTCTTTTAAGGTCTCTTCACTGAGAAGATTAAACGTAAAGCCATCTTTTTCGATAAAAATTATCCCGTTCCCGAGTTCGGCTCTAAACAATACAACATCCTCCCATTGGCCCTTATTTTCAATAAACCGAAAAGCATCACCGGATGACGAAGGATTATGTGCCAACAGGATGCCAGGCTGAAAGATAAGAACAGACAGTATACAGAATAAAAAAAACGATATTTTCACCTTCGTTAATACCATATAAACAATAAAAGGTAAACAATATTCAATTGTATTAATTTACGTTAAAAGCTCCTTATTTCTATAAAAATTACAATAAAAAATGGCTGAATTATATTTTCAGCCAGTTAAATACGTAGTTTCATCAATCTCTACCCTGGGTATATACCGAAACCTGCATATCATTAAACCTGTGCAGCAGCAAATGAACGAGGTGCTTATATAAATCTTTCAAACCAGGCAACAGTCAGAGAAGCAACCTCCATCAATTTGCCCGGCTCTTCAAACAAATGCGATGCTCCCGGAACCAGAACCAGGTCTTTGTCAACCGACTGCTCCAGTGCATTGATCGCTACTTCGTTCATGCCGATAACCGGCTGGTCCAGGCTTCCCACAATCAGACGGACCGGTGCAATCACTTCAGGCAGATCTCTCAATACCAGATCAGGGCGACCGCCCCGGCTTACAACTGCTTTGATACGATCACCGAATACGGCTGCTGCTTTCAGCGCCGAAGCCGCTCCCGTACTGGCACCGAAGTACCCCAGAGGCAACTCTCTTGTTTCGTAAAAATCGCTTAACCAGTTTGTTACACCAATAAGACGTTCAGTAAGCAGATCCGTATCAAAACGGTTATTTACCACTCTGCTTTCATAAACCGTCAGCAAATCAAATACTAAAGTAGCAAATTTATGTTTATGGAGCTCATTTGCAACCAGCTTATTTCGATTACTAAAACGACTGCTTCCGCTTCCGTGACTAAAAAGGATGATTCCTTTTGCTTTTTCGGGGATCACCAGATCTCCTGATAAGAAAGTCTGCCCTATGGGTATATTAATTGTTTCCTCAAATATGGTTCTTGTTCTCTCCTGCTCTCTTTCCATTGCTCTATCCTCCTTTTATTTTTTCAGTAATTGCATAATTTCCTGATCCTCCATTGCATGAAAATCTTTGTAGAACTGGCCGACAGCATAAAACGGTTCCGGTTTTGCCAGCACTACCATTTTATCTGCATGGCCAAATAACCGGACGGACGATGAGGGAGCTACGGGAGCTGCTACAATCACTTTGTCCGCTCCATTACGTTTGCACATTTCTACGATGGGTATAAGTGTGGCTCCGGTAGCGATACCATCATCTGTAATCACAACGGTCCTTCCTTTCATAACCGGAAGGGGCTCTCCATTACGATACGTCAGAATACGACGGGCTATTTCTCTCAGCTTTTCTTCACGGACTTTCTCAACAATCTCCCGGTTAAGCCGCATCCCGGTTTTATCGGACAGATACATGGAGCCATCTTCTGCCACTGCTCCAAAAGCGTATTCCTCATTGCCAGGATAGCCCATTTTTTTTGATACAACCACTGAAAACTCAGAACCGAGCTCTCTGGAAACATAATAGGCAATCTCAATTCCCCCTCTGGGCACCCCCAGTATAAGCGGATCTCCCCCCAGCTCTTCGTCTTTCAGTACCTTTCCTAATCGTATTCCTGCTTCCTTTCGGTTTTCGAATAAAATTTCTTCTCTGAATGATGCCATAATAATATCTTCTTCGCTTTCTCTTATATCTGATTACATACTAATGGTTGTTGGCTCCGTTTCCGAAACGGACAAGCACTCTGCTGCCAAACAACAGAATGCCTGATGATTTTGATGATATCATAAACGGACAAAGCCGGCTTCCGAATAGCTCAGAGCCGGCTTTATTCTGTATCGCTGGAAAGGATGCTTTAAAAGAAATTCTGTCTCTCCGACAAAATCCGCCAAATTATCTACATAGCTATGAACTTTTCTCAAAAGCCCGGTCAATTCCGATGCCGCATATATGTCCCGTATTCCCTTCATTACTTCCCCTCCATATTTTTCCTACTCTCTGTTTTATAACAAAAAGCAGAAAAAATAAGTTGACTTTCCCCAAGCGAAACAAAAAGGGCTACCCGATCCGGGTAGCCCTTCATACTTTATCAGAAAAATCAATTAGCTGTTTTTCTTCTCTGAATCAACCTCTTCGTAATCAACATCTGTTACATTGTCAGAGCCGCCAGCCTGAGGACCGCCGGCTTCAGGTCCTGCCGCTCCGCCATTCTGAGAAGCGCTGTACATTTCCTGAGAAGCAGCCTGCCAAGCATTGTTCAATGTTGACAATGCAGCGTCAATCGCATCGATATCTTTGGACTCATGCGCTTTTTTCAATTCTGCGAGAGCAGATTCGATTGCTGATTTGTTGCCTGCAGACAATTTGTCACCAAACTCTTTCAGCTGTTTTTCTGTACTGAAAATCATCGAATCAGCAGCATTGACTTTCTCAATACGCTCTTTTTCTTTCTTATCAGCTTCCTCGTTTGCTTTTGCTTCATTACGCATCTTTTCGATTTCCTGATCGGTCAGACCGGAAGATGCTTCAATACGGATCTTCTGTTCCTTGTTGGTTCCTCTGTCTTTGGCAGACACATGAAGAATACCGTTGGCATCGATATCGAAGGTAACTTCAATCTGAGGAACACCTCTCGGAGCCGGAGGAATATCAGACAAATGGAATCTTCCGATTGTTCTGTTATCCTTTGCCATCGGGCGCTCTCCCTGTAATACGTGAATCTCAACACTCGGCTGATTATCAGCAGCGGTAGAGAATACTTCCGATTTTTTGGTAGGAATGGTAGTATTGGATTCTATCAGCTTGGTGAATACGCCACCCATGGTTTCAATACCCAGTGAAAGCGGAGTAACATCCAGCAGCAGCACATCTTTTACTTCACCCGTCAGAACACCACCTTGAATTGCTGCACCAACGGCAACAACTTCGTCAGGATTCACACCTTTGGAAGGCTTCTTTCCAAAGAACTTCTCTACCTCCTCCTGAATTTTCGGAATTCTGGTCGACCCACCTACAAGGATTACCTCATCAATCTGTGATGTGGAAAGTCCGGCGTCTTTAAGAGCTGCCTTGCAAGGTTCCAGCGTTCTTCTGATCAGTGAATCGGACAGCTGCTCAAATTTAGCTCTTGAAAGCGTACGCACAAGGTGTTTCGGAATACCATCAACCGGCATGATATACGGCAGATTGATTTCAGTACTGGTAGAGCTCGAAAGCTCGATCTTCGCTTTTTCAGCAGCTTCTTTCAGACGCTGAAGAGCCATAGGATCTTTTCTCAGATCAATACCCTCATCGTTTTTGAATTCATCGGCAAGCCAGTCGATAATCACCTGGTCAAAATCATCACCACCCAGATTGGTATCCCCATTGGTTGACTTTACTTCAAAAACTCCATCTCCCAGCTCCAGTATGGAAACATCAAATGTACCACCACCAAGGTCAAATACGGCGATAGTCATATCACTGCCTTTTTTGTCCAGGCCGTAGGCCAGAGCAGCAGCAGTAGGCTCGTTGATAATACGTTTTACCTCAAGACCTGCAATCTGACCGGCTTCTTTCGTTGCCTGTCTTTCTGCATCATTAAAATACGCAGGGACTGTAATTACAGCTTCCCGTACTTCTGTTCCAAGATAATCTTCTGCCGTAGACTTCATTTTCTGAAGAATCATCGCAGAGATTTCCTGAGGAGTATACATCCTGTCTCCGATACGGACTCTTGGTGTGTCATTATCACCACGCTCCACTTTGTAAGAAACCTTTCCGTTTTCCTTTTCCATATCGGAAAATTTCTTACCCATGTATCGCTTGATTGAACTGATTGTATTTACCGGATTAGTGATAGCCTGTCTTTTAGCGGGGTCCCCCACTTTTCGCTCACCATTATCCTGAAACGCAACGATAGAAGGGGTGGTTCTTCTGCCTTCGCTGTTAGGAATTACCACAGGCTCATTACCTTCCATCACTGAAACGCAGGAGTTGGTTGTTCCTAAGTCAATACCAATAATTTTACCCATAACTATAACTTTAGTAATATAATGTAAATTCTTTTTTTGCTCCTTACCCTTAATAACAAGGCTCATGCCAATAGAGTTACAGGTAAAACCATATGCCATAATGACACATTGTGTCATAAAGCATGATTAAATTGCTGCTCCATACCGCCTATATGACATAAATTTCAATTGTATGCCTTGCAGAGCTGTCACGATTCAGTAAATTTGATACCTATGAAGGAACTCCTGGAATTCCTGACCTTGTCAGATCCCAACATCCGGTATGTTGTCATTGGCTCTGTATTATTAACAGCATCCTCTGCTTTGGTTGGCTGCTTTACTTATCTCAGAAAAAGAGCCCTCACCGGGGATGTAATTGCCCATTCCGTCCTACCCGGAATATGTACTGCATTCATACTCTGGCAGGAGAAAAACCCTCTGGTACTCATCACCGGAGCATTCACAACAGGCTTGCTTTCCGTATTTCTGATGGAAAAGCTGACCCGCCACAGCCGTATCCGTGAAGATACAGCACTCGCCCTTATACTATCCGTTTTTTTCGGGGCCGGCATTTTATTATTAACCCATATCCAGCATTCGGGCAATGGCCGGCAATCCGGCCTGGACAGCTTTCTGTTTGGTCAGGCCACCTCTCTGACAGCCTCTGACCTGTATACATTCGGGAGCCTCGCAATAGTAACCATACTGGTTCTGCTGTTGTTTTTCAAAGAATTTACTTTTATGGCCTTCGATGAGCATTTTGCACGCTCTATAGGCCTTCCTGTCCGTCTTTTACAGGGTCTGCTTACTTCTCTGACTGTTTTGGCGGTTGTGCTGGGCATTCAGGCAGTCGGTGTAATTCTTATGGCAGCCATGCTCATTACCCCTGCCACAGCTGCCCGCGCCTGGACAGACAAAATCGCCAATATGCTCGTCCTTGCTGTCATATTTGGAGCAGTCTCAGGAATCACAGGTGCATATATAAGTTATATAAAGCCGGGAATGCCGACAGGGCCCTGGATTGTTATGATGATTTCGCTGATTGCTTTTGTATCATTTGTAGCTGCACCGGGCAGAGGACTGATCTATCGCTATTATCAGCATTATCAGAACAGAAAAAAAATCCGGGAGGAAAATATTCTGAAAACCTTTTTTCATCTTGGTGAAAAAGACAACATATTTGACAGAGCCTATACTATGGAAGAAATAAAGGAAAAGAGACCTATCGATGAAAAAACACTTCGCAAAGGTCTCCGCTCTCTCGTCCGAGAAGGCTATATCCATAAAGGCAGATCAGCCTTTACTCTTACAGAAGAAGGCAAAAATATCGGTCAGCGCATTACCAGAACGCACCGGCTCTGGGAGCTTTATCTGACCAATTATCTGAATATTGCTCCCGACCATGTGCATGAAGACGCCGAAACCATCGAGCATATTCTGACTCCCGAACTTGAGAAAAGGCTGGAAGAGCTCCTGCGTAAACCCGAACAAGACCCGCATGCTTCACAGATTCCATATAAAGAATAAGTGCTTGCTTTTGTCCTGGCTGCAATATGGCTGTCCGCTTCTTCTGTTCGCTCTGCTTTTTATTCTGCCAGCCGATGCACAGCAACGCCTGTCGGTCTATGGCGGCGCTTTTACACCAACAGGCGATATGCGCTTTCTGGTCATATTCGCCTCCCTGGAAAAAGACTATACTACTGACGCCCCTCATTTTAATCACTCAGAATGGCCGGAAATCAATCCCTGGCAGCATAAGGAAGCCGGAAAAACCTTTCTTCAGCATTACGACCAGCTGTTTTATCAGAATTTCAATCAGTTTTCACCCGACAATACCGACCGGACCATCTCCAATTTTTATTACCAGATGAGCAGGAAACACCCGGAGAAACCTCCTTTACGAATTGTGGCGGATATCTTTCCCGAGCGCATTGTAGTAAAGGAAAACCGTCAAAACAACAAGGCTGTTTTCAGACAGATTGCCTCACAGTATCCGGATTTTGACTGGAGCCGGTATGATCTCCGTAACAATCATCCTAACTTTGGATTTGATAACAGCCAAACCGGCCCCGATGGCATTATCGATTTTGTAATTGTCGTATGGCGCAAAGAAGGATGTCGCGGCTACGCATCACTCAATGACAATCATACGTTTGACACTCCGCAAGGCATCTATAAAATTCAAAGGCAGAGCGGATTTACTATTGAAAACAGTATGTGGCATATAGCCGGTCTGAAAGGCCTCTTCATTCATGAAATGGCTCACACTCTGTATAATTGTCCTCATTATTTTACAACCAACGGAGTACTTGGCTCCTATTTTTACAGTACGTCAGGCTGGGGCATGTGTGCCTACGACCGTGTCAATACCTCCGCCAATGCCTGGGAAAGCTGGTATACTGGCTGGATCGAGCTAAAAACGGAAAAAGATATCCGGGAGCCCCGGAATTGTCGCCTGACACTCGATGATTTTGTTTCCACAGGCGATGCCATACGCATCCAGATCCCGGAAACGAATCAGCGGCTCTGGCTCGAAAACCACAGCGGAGCAACCATTTTTGATGATCGCGAAAGCTGGCTGACAGATGGAGCCGGAGATTCCACACCGATGCCTTCCAGGGGGCTGTATATGTACATGGAGCGTATTACAGCCAGCAGAGGCGAAATTATATCTGCTCTGGGATGGCAATACAGCAATGGACTCAGGGTGATATCTGCTTCAGGAAACTTTGACTATGAAGTTCTGGGAGAAGAGCTATCCGTACAGGTTTTTAATAATATAGCAGCCAACTTCAGAAAGCTTCGTCCCAATCCGGCCGGTCCCCACAATGATATGGCGACGATCCGTGCTAATTATCTGTATGACACCCTGTATCCTGATGTCATATTTACAAGAAACTTTACCAACAACTCGGGACAGAATGTACCAGTATGCGGTAAATACCCTCCTCACAGCATGTCCAATGAATACAGGATGGTGCTTCGTGAAGAGGGCATATACACTTATGCCGGGCTGAGCCTTGACTTCGCATTCAGACAACCCGGACAAAAAGCAGGCATCAGCTGCAATCCGATGATTACTCCGCTCCAGTATTATGAGGAATGTGCAGAAATCCTTGAGCCTATGACATTAACCGGATTGTCCGTAGAGCTCATATCCATTGACAGTATTACGGGGCAAATTACAGTTGATATTCGTTTTGACGATACCGAAATCACGAGCGATCACAGATTTACGGGAAATCTGCTCATCCCCCGCAATCCTGCGGCTGAAGCTGATCTTGTCATCGGCAGAAATGTGCATCTCACAGTAGATAAGAGCGGCAGCGCCGACCGCAGCACTCTCGGTCAATTGCTCAACGGCCACTATGAATATCCGGATTTTGTCAACATGAGCAGGCTTACCTTTGACACATTAAGCAGAATTCACCTGAAAGAAAAAGCTACTTTGCGGATCAGAGAGGGTTCGGAGCTCATTATCGGTCCCGGTACTCATATACACATGGATCGGAAAGCCCGTATTCTGGTTGAAAAAGGGAGCCGGCTTGTTGTCAGCCAGCCATTTTCACTGGAAGCAGCCAGATCTTCCCGGATTCGCTACAGGCAGTGTAACAAAAAGTTACAGAATAAATAATGGTCAACATGCCGGTATCCGATACGAAGTTGTCTTCATTTTTTTGAAAAATAATTAACAATTCATTAGGAACATTTTAATACAAAAACTACTTTTGATTTAAGTTTGTATTAACTGAAATGACATCTGGCAACCTACATACAATCTTTTCTCTTTCATACTCCTTCAGCGAGGCCAGAATTTCTTTGTCTATCAGGTTCTTCCCGAGGCCCTAGGCCGTTACTTTATCTTATTTACCTACGGGGTAAATATCAAATCCAATCTGCCTTTACTGTTATCCGAATAAAAGGATAAAACCCAAACATTTTATATACTAAATTCTATACGACATACTATTGCCAAAACAATGTCTGCGGTACAGTTTAAAGTTAAAGTAGCTGGCGAAGATCATAAGCACCTTGCGGAAGCTATATGCAAAGAAATGGAGGAAAGTGCCAAGGCACGAGGTACGGGGATTGCCAAAAGAAGCCCCGACTACATCCGCCAGAAAATGGAAGAAGGGAAAGCGATCATTGCCCTTACGGACAAAGGAGAATTTGCCGGTTTCTGCTATATTGAAACCTGGGGACATGGAAAATATGTGGCCAATTCAGGCCTTATTGTCGCTCCCGATTTTCGCAAATACGGTCTGGCTACCCGGATCAAGGAAAAGGCCTTTGCCCTCTCCAGAAAAAAATATCCTGATGCCAAGCTTTTTGGTCTGACAACCAGTGCGGCTGTCATGAAGATAAACTCTGAACTGGGCTACCGTCCGGTTACTTTTTCCGAACTCACAGATGACGAGCAGTTCTGGAAAGGATGTGCCAGTTGTGTGAATTTTGACATTCTGAAAAGCAAAAATTACAAAAACTGTCTCTGTACCGGTATGCTTTATGATCCTGCCGAAAAAAACCGCAAGAAATGGGACTTCGTAAAAAAATCCCGTATCTACGAGCGCTGGCAGAGTCTCAAAAGTCACAAACTTCTGAAGAGCTTTACACCTAAAGCGCTGCTGACGTATCTGGGTATTGCCTCTATTTAATTACTCTTTCTCTGATTGAGAAAATACGGATTTTATTAATATTTTTGGTACTCAAAATTTAAAAAGATGAGTAATAAAGTAGTATTGGCTTTTAGCGGAGGCCTTGATACCTCATATTGTGTAAAGTATCTGAAGGAAACGCTAAACTATGAAGTATATTCAGTAATTGTTAATACAGGCGGTTTTTCGGCAGAGGAATTGAAGGAAATAGAGCGCAGGGCATATGCCCTTGGTGTAAAGGAGCACCATTGTGCGGAAGAGCTGGACAACTATTATCAGAACTGTATCAGATACCTGATTTTCGGAAATGTACTCAAAAACAATACGTATCCGTTGTCAGTGAGTGCGGAACGAGTGTTTCAGGCAATGGCTATAGGCAAGTTTGCAAAGAAAATCGGAGCGCAGGCAGTTGCTCATGGCAGCACCGGAGCCGGCAATGATCAGGTTCGTTTCGATCTTGTATTCAACATCATATGCCCGGAGGTTAAAATCATTACTCCGATCCGTGATGAAAAACTCTCCAGAGAGGAAGAAATCGAGTTTCTGAAAAAACACGGTGTGGAAGGAAACTGGGAAAAAGCTCTATACTCCATCAACAAAGGAATCTGGGGAACTTCTGTCGGCGGTAAAGAAACATTGACTTCTGACAAGTATCTCCCCGAAGCAGCATTCCCGACACAGCTAAGCAAACACAATCCCGAGGAACTGGAAATTGAGTTTAAAAACGGTGAGCCTGTCGGTGTCAACGGCCAGAGCTTTGCCAATCCGGTAGACGCGATCAACAAGATTCAGGAAATAGCCGGTCCTTTTGCGATCGGAAGAGATATTCATGTAGGCGATACCATCATCGGAATCAAAGGCAGAGTAGGCTTTGAAGCGGCAGCCCCCATGGTTATACTCAAGGCACACCATGCGCTCGAAAAGCATGTTTTATCTAAATGGCAGCTGTACTGGAAAGATATGCTGGGAACCTGGTACGGCAACCTGCTCCATGAAGGACAGTTTCTGGATCCGGTCATGCGCAACATAGAGGCATTCCTTCTGGATACGCAAAAGAACGTAAGCGGCAAAGTAACCGTGTATCTTGCACCATACAATTTCCATATTGTTGGTATCAGCTCTCCGTTTGACATGATGAGCTCAGAGTTTGGGAAATACGGAGAAATGAACAATGCCTGGTCAGGAGAAGATGTTAAAGGGTTTTCAAAGATACTGGGCAATCAGGCCATGATCTGGCACAAGGTCAACAAAACAGACCTGTAACTCTTTTGTCTTTATTACTCATCCAATAACCTATCCGGTTGATCACATACTAATCAACCGGATAATAAGCTACTGAAACATGAGCAATTCAAAAAAAATACGGGTAGGGATTGTCGGAAGCGCCGGCTATACAGGCGGAGAGCTTCTGCGTATACTGATCTTTCATCCGTCGGTAGAAATCGTATTTATCCATAGCAACAGCAACGCCGGGAATCTGGTCTCTAAAGTCCATACAGACCTGTTGGGAGTTACAGAGCTGCGCTTCACCGAGGAGCTGCGTAATGATATAGACGTGCTTTTCCTTTGTGTGGGACATGGTACTGCTGTTACCTTCCTTCAGGAAAACAAAATTGCTGACCATATCAGGGTGATAGACCTCAGCCATGATTTTCGCCTCAAACGCGAGGGTAATGATTTTGTATACGGACTACCGGAGCTGCAAAGAGAAGCTATTAAAAAAGCACAGCATATAGCCAATCCCGGATGTTTTGCAACTGGCATCCAGCTGGGTCTGCTTCCTCTGGCATCTGCCGGATTACTTAACAGCGAAGTACATACTTCCGGTGTTACTGGTTCTACCGGGGCAGGGCAAAGTCTTTCAGCCACTTCCCATTTCAGCTGGCGCAATAACAATATTTCCATATATAAGGCATTCAGCCATCAGCATCTGAAAGAAATAAGACAGACTCTGCAACAACTGCAATCCGGCTTTAATCAGGATATCAATTTTATTCCATACCGCGGCAACTTCAGCCGGGGAATCATGATATCCTCTTATCTCAAATCGGATCTGACGCAGGAAGACGCATTCAGGCTTTATGAGGATTATTATGCCTCCCATCCTTTTGTACATGTCACCGACATCAATCCGGATGTAAAGCAGGTCGTCAATACAAACAACTGCATTGTATATCCTCAGAAGTTCGAAAACAAGCTGCATATTATTTCCGTGATCGACAACCTTACCAAAGGAGCTTCCGGACAGGCAGTTCAAAACATGAACCTGATGTTCGGACTCGATGAGCAGGAAGGTCTGAGGCTGAAGAGTGTGGGATTTTAAAAAGTAGGATACGTAATACGTAATAAGTTTTACGTTTTACGTATCCTCACAATCAGTTGTTTTATATCTTTTCAACATACAGCTATGCAAAATTATAAAGAACTTAACGTATGGAAGGAAGCTCATATTCTTACTCTTAAAGTTTATAAAGCTACAATGAGCTTTCCTGAATATGAAAAATATTGTATCGTCAATCAGATACGACGCTCATCATATTCGATTCCCTGCAATATAGCTGAGGGTTGTGGGAAATATTCTCAGGCTGATATTGCTAATTACTTTCAAATGGCTTTAGGTTCGTCAAATGAAACAGATTACCTGCTTTTATTGAGTAAAGACCTGCAATATTTATCAAATGATCTGTTTACTGAACTGACAGAAGCCATTAATAAAATAAAAGCAATGCTGATAGCGCTTATCAAACGAGTTAGAGCTTCACATACAACCACTATTCAGACTACTAAATAAAACGTAAAACGTACTACGTAAAACGGAAAAATATGAACCTATTCGATGTATACCCGCTGTTTTCCATTGAGCCCGTTCGTGCAGAGGGTTCTTATTTATGGGATAAAGATGGCAATCAGTACCTGGATTTCTACGGAGGACACGCTGTAATTTCTATTGGCCATACACATCCGTATTATGTCAATAAGATTACTGAACAGCTAAACAAAATCTCTTTCTACTCCAACTCAGTACAGATACCTTTGCAGAAAGAGCTTGCTGACAAGCTGGGCAGACTGTCGGGTTATACAGATTATGCGCTGTTTCTGTGCAACTCCGGCGCTGAAGCCAACGAAAATGCACTTAAACTTGCATCATTCCACACCGGAAGAAAGAAAATCATATCGTTCAGCAAAGGATTTCATGGCCGTACTTCACTGGCTGTAGCCGTGACAGACGGAAGCTCCATGCAGGCTCCTGTCAATCAGACAGACAATGCCATACTCCTTCCTTTCAATGACGAAGCTGCTCTGGAAGCTGCCATGAATGACGAAGTAGCTGCTGTTATCATAGAAGGTATGCAGGGAGTCGGAGGAGTAAAAATACCGACAGCGTCATTTTTGAACAAAATCCGCTCGCTGTGCGATAAGTTTAGTGCCGTTCTGATTCTTGACGAAGTACAATCCGGATATGGTCGTTCCGGCAAATTCTTTGCACATCAGCATTTCAATATCAAAGCCGATCTGATTACTACAGCCAAAGGCATGGGCAATGGATTTCCCATTGCGGGAGTTCTGATAAGTCCGGCTTTTAAAGCTTCGCACGGACTGCTGGGCACTACTTTCGGAGGCAATCACCTGGCCTGCGCCGCCGGGGTAGCTGTGCTGGACGTAATTGAGCAAGAGAACCTGGTAAAGAATGCCGCTGAAATAGGTACTCATCTGATCAACCGGCTAAAAGATGTTCCGGGAGTCAGGGAAGTACGCGCACTGGGACTTATGATTGGTCTTGAACTGGAAATTCCCTGTGCGGAGGTCCGAAGTGCACTTCTGAAAGACCATGCAATATTCACTGGTTCTTCATCAGATAAAAATACCATACGCCTTCTTCCTGCTCTTACTATCGGCAAAGAAGAAGCTGACCTTTTCCTGAATGCGTTCAACGAAGTATTATCCAAAACACTGGTTAAATAGATGAAATACTTTACCTCCGTAAATGACGTAGAGGATATTCCGGCACTTGTTGCCGATGCGATCGAGCTGAAAAAAAATCCATGGTCATACAGCCATCTGGGGAAAAACAAAACGCTGGGGCTGATATTTCTGAATCCCAGCTTGCGGACAAGACTTAGTACCCAGCGGGCGGGACAAATGCTGGGCATGAACACTATGGTCATGAACTTCGACAAGGAAGGATGGGCGCTTGAAACCAGACATGGTGTAATTATGAACGGAGATGCAGCCGAGCATGTCAGGGAAGCTGCCGCTGTCATGGGGCAATATGTTGATATCATAGGAATACGGTCTTTTCCCAAATTAAAAAACAGAGAGGAAGATTATTCCGATCAGATCATTGAGCAGTTTAAAAAATACTCCGGTGTACCGGTTATCAGCCTTGAGTCTGCCACGCTTCATCCCTGTCAGTCTCTGGCGGATCTCATGACTATTGAAGAGCTGAAAACCAAGTCAAGACCCAAGGTTGTACTGACCTGGGCGCCTCATATAAAAAATCTTCCTCAGGCCGTTCCGAACTCGTTTGCAGAATGGATGAACAAGGCTGATGTCGATTTTGTAATTACCCATCCGCTTGGTTATGAACTGGCCCCACAGTTTGCCGGAGCAGCCCGAATGACATACAATCAGGAAGAAGCTTTTGAAGGCGCTGATTTCATATATGCAAAAAACTGGTCTTCCTACACCCATTACGGGCAGATTTTGTCTCAGGATCCTGCCTGGATGATAGACAAAGAAAAAATGGATCTTACCAATAATGCAAAATTCATGCATTGTCTGCCAGTACGCAGAAACCTGATAGTCAGTGACGAAGTCATTGACAGTTCCGCATCTGTCGTAATACATCAGGCTGGCAACAGGCTATGGTCCGCACAGGCGGTTCTGAAAAAAATACTTGAATCCAATTTCTGATCGTTTCATCTGAAAAAATAATGTCTTCTGATCAACATATATCATCGGGAACCAGAGTATTCATCATTAAGATAGGCGGCAACGTCATTGATAATGAAGCAAGTCTGCATGCGTTCCTTCATTCCCTGTCCGGATTAAAAGAAAAATTCATCCTGATACACGGCGGCGGAAAAGTAGCTACTGAAATCAGCAAGGGCCTTGGTATCGAAGCACAAATGGTAGATGGCAGACGGATTACTGATGCAGAAACATTAAAGATTGTAACCATGGTATACGGTGGTCTGATCAACAAAAAAGTTGTAAGCCGCCTCCAGTCTCTGGGTACCAATGCTATTGGTCTCACAGGAGCCGATGCCAACATCATACTGGCTGATAAACGTCCGGTAAAAAACGGCATCGATTATGGCTTTGTCGGAGATGTAAAACATGTGAACGGTGAAATACTGGCCAGCCTCCTTGCCGCTGGCCTGCAACCGGTTATTGCCCCGCTTTCGCATGATGGCAAAGGCAATATGCTTAATACCAATGCAGATACCATTGCCTCTACCGTTGCCGTAGCCATGTCAGCGCATTTCGAAACCCATCTTGTGTATTGCTTTGAGCTGAAAGGTGTTCTGAGCGATATCAATGACAAGGATTCGGTCATTTCCCGGATTGATCCGGTCAGATATGATTCACTAAAAGCAGATGGCGTGATCGCCAAAGGAATGATTCCCAAAATGGATAACTCATTTGATGCCATACAGGCAGGTGTAAAATCCGTAATTATATGCCATGCCGATGACATCAGTGACATAATTAATACCGGTGTCGCCAAAGGCACCAGACTAAACGCTTAAAAGCACATTTTTCACCAGTCCCGGCAAGTCGGGGCACATAGATCGTATATCATGAAAGAACTGAGTCAATTGCAGCAGGATGCGATAGAGCTTCTGAAGCAACTCATCAGAACTGAATCGTTCAGCAAACAGGAAGATAAAACCGCTGAACTGATCAACCAGTTTCTGACTGAGAGAGGCGTCAAAACCGAGCGTCTCAAAAACAATGTCTGGGCTTTTAACAAGTATTATAACCCGGCTAAACCAACAATATTACTCAACTCACACCATGATACTGTCAAGCCCAATCCCGGATATACCAATGATCCGTTTGAGCCAATTATAAAAGATGGCAAACTATATGGTTTGGGAAGTAATGACGCGGGAGGATGCCTTGTGTCGCTTATGGCCACATTCCTTCACTTCTATCCGTTGGAAAACCTGAAATATAATTTCGTATACGCTGCGACTGCCGAGGAAGAAATCTCCGGCTTTGACGGATTGGAACTGGTTTATCCCAAGCTGGGTAAAATTGATTTCGCTATTGTAGGCGAACCAACCACCATGGATATCGCTGTTGCCGAAAAAGGCCTGATGGTAATCGACTGTGTAGCTAAAGGCAAAGCGGGACATGCAGCAAGAGAAGAAGGCGACAATGCGATATATAAAGCACTGAAAGATATCGAGTGGATCAGAAACTATAAATTTGAAAAGGTTTCTCCGCATCTGGGTCCGATGAAAATGTCGGTAACCATTATTAATGCGGGTTACCAGCACAACGTGGTTCCTGAAAACTGTACATTTACTATTGATGTAAGAATCACAGAAGAGTATAAAAATGAAGATGTACTGAAAATTATCGAAGACAATATCGAATCGGAAGTAAAACCAAGATCAGTGAGACTCAGACCTTCATTTATTGATCCGAAACATCCGCTGGTGCTTTCGGCAATCAAGTACGGAGCAAATCCGTATGGCTCTCCAACGACCTCCGACCAGGCGCTTGTTCCTGTTCCTTCTGTCAAAATGGGACCGGGAAAATCCGAACGGAGTCACACTGCCAACGAATATATCTGGCTCAGCGAAGTAGAGGAAGGTATTGACAAATACATAAAAATACTGAGCGATATCGTTCTGTAGCCTACTACAATTTATATAGAAAGCCCGTACTCAATATGCAAAGTACGGGCTTTTTTTTAGTCATTCCGCAACCAGATCGCTGTCATATTTTTCCACCAGCTCCTGCAGGTCCCGGCTGTGATAAAAATCCAGACACTTCATTACGGTCAGTGATCTGTTATATTTGCTTCTGTAAACTGTATCCGCATATTCCGAAGCTGCTTTAAAGACTGCGTCAAAGGCCTCCATACCATAGTCACTGTTTTCAACATACGCTGCCACGCTTCCATCGTCTTCCATAGCCTTTTTCATAAGCACTGATCCCTGACTCATACAAGCACAGAAAGCAGCGTTTTTCAATTTCAGGCGTTCCTGCTCCAGGCCATGCACTTCCTGTCTTTTTTCTTCTGAAGCGGTATCCTGCGTGCATGATCCAATCAGCAAACCGACTGTCAGAATAGTCAGTATCTTTATATTCATAATTTGACTTATTCTAATACCCATAATGAAACCTTGTCTGACTGTGAGAAATAATCACCATACAATGCCTTGCTGCCATCCCAAAAGGTAAAATGCCCGGTAGCATCACGCCATTGCGATACATGAAACTGGATAATTCCTTTTTTTCCGGTAAACAGGCTCTGGCTATTACCTTCTATATCCGGATTTCCATACTGATCTTTCATATACTCAGCAAATATCCGTACTCTGTATATATACCAGGCTCCGTCTGATCCGGAGCCGGTCTGATTTCGGATATACGGAATTTTTACCCCTCCTCTGTTGAAGCCATAGCACATCCGAAGGGTGCAGGTATTCTGAAAAGCCCCGGGATTAGTCTGATAGTTGACATAGACCTTTCCACCTATTTTTTTATAGACCTGCTCCACTGTAAAACCTTCTCCCGGATAAGCAGATGAAACAGTCAGATATAAAGGACGATTGGACATATTTGGTTTACGTTAAAAAATCACTCATAATAAACATCATATATCGCAAAAATCCCAAAAAATTCCTTGCATTTTTTGCTTATTGCCCTGCTGATCCCCCTACTTAGTACATTATTTACTATCTTGCAATACCAAAATTTAACCGAAACAAACAAAAATGAAACTCTGGCAAAAGGATACAAACGTAAATAAGGAAATCGAGAAATTCACCATAGGAAGAGACCGGGAGATGGATATGATGCTGGCCGAATTTGACGTACTTGGATCGCTTGCCCATACAGCCATGCTGGAGTCCGTCGGCTTGCTGACCAGAGAAGAGCTGGACACGCTTCATCAGGCCCTGAAACAGATTCATACAGAGATCAAAGCTGGCCTCTTTTCTATTGAGGAAGGCGTAGAAGACGTACACTCACAAGTTGAGCTGCTCCTCACACGCCGTCTCGGGGAAGTCGGAAAGAAAATACATAGCGGCCGTTCCCGCAATGATCAGGTTTTGCTTGATCTGAAGCTATTTACCAGAAACGCTATTGAACAGGTGGTACTTGGAGTAAAAGCACTTTTCGAACAACTCGTACAACAGGCTGATCAGTACAAAAATCATCTTTTACCCGGTTATACCCACCTTCAGATCGCGATGCCTTCTTCCTTCGGACTCTGGTTCGGAGCTTATGCGGAGAGTCTTGCTGACGATCTGAACATGCTGCTTGCCGCATACAAAATCGCCAATAAAAATCCATTGGGATCCGCTGCGGGCTACGGTTCATCATTCCCGTTAAACCGTACTATGACGACCAGTCTTCTGGGATTTGACGACCTGAACTACAATGTGGTTTATGCCCAGATGGGACGTGGTAAAACAGAAAAGAACGTTGCTTCTTCCATTGCCTCGGTAGCCTATACTCTTTCCAAAATGGCGATGGATGTAACGTTGTACATGAATCAGAATTTCGGGTTTATTACCTTCCCGGACGAGCTTACTACCGGATCAAGCATCATGCCCCACAAAAAGAATCCGGATGTATTTGAGCTGATCCGTGCTAAATGCAACAAAATCCAGGCCCTGCCCAATGAAATCACCTTGCTGTGCAATAACCTGCCCAGCGGGTATCACAGAGATCTCCAGATTATCAAGGAAAATTTTCTTCCTGCGTTCAGTGACCTGATTGACTGCCTGAACCTTGCCGGATACATGCTGAAGCATATCAAAGTCAAAGACGGTATTCTCAACGATGATAAATACAAATACCTCTTCTCTGTAGAGGTGGTCAATAAGCTTGTGCTGGATGGGATGCCATTCCGTGATGCGTATAAAGAAGTCGGAAAAATGATTGAAGAAAACAGATTCGAAGCACAGCATCAGGTAAAACATACCCATGAAGGAAGCATTGGCAATCTGTGTCTTGAAGAAATAAAAGTTCAGTTTAACGAATTGTATCAGCTGTTCAATTTTGACAAAGTTGCCTATCGGATCAGCCACTTATTGAAATAGAACCGGTAAAAGAGCGTTTTTATCGGACGGTCTTTTATTTTCTACCTATTACCTTATCCTGACATGAAAAAAATTTTCCTGTTTACTGCTATTCTTTTTGCTTTTATATCCTGCAACAGACACACCGTTGATCCGGATACTGATCAGATGCAGTTTTCCGCTACAGTCGATGATTATATATTTACCAGTCCTGAAGTAGAATTTGCTATCGTAAACAATCAGCGGCTTACCATCACCGCCAGAGACGGAAACCGACTTATCATTCTTGGTACGTCATGGCCTGTTGATCCGGGAACCTATGTCCTCAATTACGCAGATCCATACCGAAGCCAGCATTTTTACGGTCTGTACAACTATGCTTCCATGGATTATTTCACCGATGACCATACCGGCGAGATTACCATTCATACCGTACGCTCCGAAAACAACAAGATTGTCGAGCTGACCGCGTCCTTCGTTTTTGAAGGATTTTCACTGACGAATGACCATGTGCTTGTCACTACGGGCAGAATAAGATACGGCGAGTAAAGTATCCATATGAATCGGATATACCTGGCCGGCTTCTGACTGATAAAAAACATATATTTACCTTCTGGACGATAGTTAAATGACCCAAAATGATCTGGAAATTATCATCACCGGCTGTCTGGTTTCCTTTTGTTGCAGCATTCTGGGCTGCTTTCTTATACTAAGAAGAATGGCCATGACAGGTGATGCTATTTCGCATGCAGTGCTCCCGGGTATCGTTATTGCCTATTTGGTGGCCGGCGGAACCAGAGATTCGGTCTTTATGCTCACAGGCGCTGCAGTTCTGGGTCTGGTAACAACCTTCATGATCGAAACGTTTCACCGTAAAGCCCGGATTCAGGAAGATGCTGCCATCGGCATTACCTTCACTACCCTTTTTGCGCTTGGCGTTATTCTGGTATCAGCTTTTGCCGGCAATGTAGATCTGGATCAGGAATGTATATTGTACGGAGAAATTGCGCTCAGTCCCTTCGAACGGTTATATACCGGAGCAGGGTCAGACCTCGGTCCTCTTTCTTTCTGGACCATGGGGACCGTGTTGCTTGCTATCCTGATCTTTGTAATTGCCGGTTACAAAGAATTATTCCTCACAACCTTTGATCCGGCTTACGCTGCAGCCCTGGGATTATCTGTGCTTACCTGGCATTACCTTCTTATGGGATTTGTCTCCCTGGCAACCGTGGCTGCCTTCAAATCCGTTGGAGCAATACTGGTAGTGGCTTTTCTTGTTGCTCCCGCAGCTACTGCCCACTTGCTGACGGACAGTTTTCCGCGTATGCTTCTGTATTCCTGTATAGCGGGCATGATCGCCTGCATAGGGGGCTATATGCTGGCCGTATGGATCAACGGGTCCGTAGCTGGTGGAATGGCCACTTTTTGCGGTATTATTTTTGTGCTTGCCTACCTGTTTTCTCCGTCTCAGGGTATACTTACCCGAAAACTGCGGAGCAGCAAACTCGAACATTCAAATTAAGACACTGGTTATATACAACTTCCTAACAATTATTTTATGCAATCAATCAACTACTTAGCAGTCATATCAGCCCTCCTATTATTTTTATCCTGCTCTCTGAAAAACACAGGCCAGAGTAATACCAGTGAAAGTTCAAAAAAAGAGATCAGTCCGCGGCAAATAGAAAAGTCGGATAAAATTGTATGGCTTTCCTATGACGAAGCCGTTGAGCTGTCCCGCAAAAAACCTAAGAAGATTTTTGTGGATGTATATACCAGCTGGTGCGGCTGGTGCAAACGAATGGACGCTACTACGCTTCAGGATCCTGCTATTGTAGACTATATGAATGAAAAATTCTACGCGGTAAAACTCAATGCCGAAAGCAATAAAAAAGTCACATATAAAGGCACTGAAATGACCGAACAGCAGCTGGCATCCAGAATATTCCGGGCAAGCGGTTATCCGACGACGGTTTACCTTATGCCGGATGAAGAACTGTTACAACCGGTCCCGGGCTATCTTGACGTTGACATGTTGAATAAAATATTGCATTTTTACGGAGACGAACATTTTAAGACTACAAGCTGGGATCGATTCAGTAAGTCTTTTAACGCCAACGAATAATCTTGAATAACGCATTCGCTAAAGACGATACCATAGTAGCGCTGGCTACTCCTCAGGGAGCCGGAGCCATTGCCGTAATACGCATATCAGGTCCGCAGGCGCTGGCCATTTCTGATAAGGTGTTTAAGGGCAAGCCACTTAGTCTCCAGCCATCACATACGGCGCATTTTGGCACAATTGAAGAAAACGGCCATACCTACGATGAGGTGGTAGCCACTATTTTCAAAGGTCCCCGCTCCTATACCCGGGAAGACACCGTAGAGTTTTCCTGTCACGGTTCTGATTATATTGTCAAACAGATATTGCAGCTATTGATCCGCAACGGAGCCCGCTTTGCCAAAGCCGGTGAGTTTACCATGCGGGCATTTATGAACGGCCGCTTTGACCTGGCTCAGGCCGAAGCAGTAGCAGACCTTATCGCTTCCGATTCCGAAGTGTCGCACCAGGCTGCACTAAATCAGATGCGTGGAGGTTTTTCTGCCGAGATCAAAAAACTCAGGGAACAGCTTATTCATTTTGCCAGCATGATTGAGCTGGAACTTGATTTTAGTGAAGAAGACGTGGAATTTGCCAACCGTGAGCAGCTCAAAGAGCTGATATACAATATCCGTCGTGTCATTGACGGACTTATTTCCTCCTTTTCACTGGGCAATGTGATCAAAAACGGTGTTCCGATCGTAATCGCGGGGAAACCCAATGCCGGCAAATCCAAGCTGCTCAATGTTCTACTTAACGAGGACAAAGCCATCGTAAGTGACATTCCCGGCACTACCCGGGACTTTATTGAAGATGAAATCATGCTGGGAGGTATTTCGTTCCGCTTTATCGATACTGCCGGACTCCGTGAAACCAGAGATATCATTGAGGCTATGGGTGTAGAGCGTACCCGCGAAAAGATGCGCAGCGCTTCGCTCATTATATACCTCTTCGATGTCAATGTCTATGATGAAGACGAGCTGATTAAAGATCTGACAGAACTACGCAATATGGATGTCCCCTATCTTGTGGTTGGTAATAAGATTGACAAACGCTCCAGCTACCGGGAAGAATTCCGGAATTTTGACGGAATCATCTATATATCCGCTGCTGAAAAAGCAGGTATTGATGAACTAAAAGAACATCTTCTGGAGATGGTTACCTCTCAGACCATACGAAGCGGCAGCACCATTGTAACCAATATACGACATTACGAAAGCCTGCAAAAAACGCGGGAAGCGCTCAACTCGGTGCTGGATGCTGTCAATCAGAATCTGACCGGCGATCTGCTGGCGGAAGATATACGGCTGGCGCTCTACCATCTCGGCGAGATCACAGGGGAAATCACAACAGATGATTTGCTGGACAATATATTTTCGAAGTTTTGTATCGGGAAGTAATTACATTTCCTTTAGTACGCTAAACCATTCTTTTACTACATTTTAAAGTGTTTTTCTTTCCTTTATTTGTTGCTAATTTTCCCTTTTTTTGCTTATATTTGTTTCTAATCTGTTGCTGATAGCAACAAACTTGTTGTTAGCAACAGATTTTTTAGACGGTGGCGAAATGATGTTACATCAGGATACATACTGATACAATCAGATACATCCAGTGACAGAAACAAGCCGAATAAGAAAACACCATGAGCAGCAACATTGAAATACCTAAAGTTTGCCAGGATTGCGGAAAGTCTTTCATCGCAAGACTACAGTGACAAAGTTCTGTAGCCACAAGTGCGCTGCGAGGAATTACAAGAAACGCAAACGGGAAGGCAAGATTCAGGAAGTCGCCCCCATCGTTGTACAACGAATAGAGTACAACCACGAGCAGCTAAAGCACAAAGATTTCCTGAGTATTGACGAAACCTGCAAACTGATAGGTGCAAGTCGTATGACCCTTTATCGCCAGATAAAGGACGGCAAAATCCAGGCTGCAAAAATTGGAAGGCGCACAATTATCAAGAGAACCGAAATCGATAATCTGTTTCAGGCATGAAAGTAACACTCAGACAAAGGAACCAGGGCGGAAAGACCAGCCTTTACCTTGATTACTACAGCAAGGGCAAACGCAAAACAGAATACCTAAACCTCTACTTAGAGCCAAACCCCAAAACAAAGGAGCAAAAGGAAATCAATAAGAAGACCCAGCAATTGGCTGAAACCATCCGGGCGCAACGGCAAATTGAGATCCAAAACGGTACTTATGGCTTTCGAGATAATGAGAAGCTGAAAGGA
The DNA here is from genome assembly GCA_023458555.1 of Bacteroidota bacterium. Classification (GTDB taxonomy): domain Bacteria; phylum Bacteroidota; class Bacteroidia; order Cytophagales; family Cytophagaceae; genus SpSt-227. Next base: position 193,505 of record JAEWYS010000014.1, read on the forward strand.
AGCTTTACCGCTTATCTGCAGTTGCTGGCCAACAAACGACAAGATAGTGCAGGAAATTACGGTAATTGGGATAGCATGATCAAACACTTTAAAAAGTTCATGCCGCAGGATATTTCATTTGAATTTGTGAACCGTCAGTTTGTCCAGGACTTCAAAGAATTTCTCGATAAGAAAGCCATTGGCCATGGTGCCAAAAAGCTTTCCCAAAATTCTAAATATTCATACTTCAACAAATTCAGGGCAGCACTAAAACAAGCGGTAAAGGATGGCATCATTCCAACCAATCCTTCCGAAGGTGTAGAAGCTTTCAAGCAAGGAGAACCGGAAAGAGAGTTTTTGACACTGGAAGAGCTGCAAGCAGCAGCGAACACAGAATGTGAAATCGAGCAACTAAAAACAGCATTCATTTTTTCCTGCCTTACCGGATTGCGCTGGTCAGATATAAATAAACTTGTATGGTCCGAAGTGCAACATTCAAATGATCGGGGCTACTACATCCGATTCAGACAGAAGAAAACCAAAGGCGCGGAAACACTCCCAATCTCAGAACAAGCCGTTGGCTTGCTTGGCGAACGTCAGGACAAAGACGAGAGGGTATTCAAAGGGCTGAAATATTCAGCCTGGCATAACCTGAAATTGCAGCAATGGATGATGAAAGCCGGAATCTCTAAAACAATCACTTTTCATTGCGCCCGGCATACTTATGCCACATTACAGCTTACAGCTGGAACAGACATTTACACTGTTTCAAAACTCTTAGGCCATAGGGAACTGAAAACAACTCAAGTCTATGCGAAAATCATTGATGATAAGAAGAAGGAAGCAGCCAGCAAAATCAAGTTAGACCTATGAGCGCATCATTAGAAACATATAATAGGATTCTGTTTCTCGACCTTCGCCCGTGGTTATTGTCGGGTGTTTCAGAATTGAAGTTCAAACAGGATTTAAACGATCTTAAAAAGGCATATTATCAGGTGCAGCCTCAGTTTGAGGTTTCATTTCCCAAGGCACTCAACAACAAGCGGAAATACTTTCAAGCCCTGATAGATTCAGAAGCTACTGAATACCTCAACCACCTCCACAAGCAGGTAAGTGAAAGTATTAATGCCAACGCCAAGAATTACCACGTTCACATGGCATTGACCAGAACACTCAATGAAAAGCTTCGGGAGATTGCCCAGGTGATCCAGGAACAGAACTACAGCCCGGAACAATACGATCCAAAGTTTGGCACCTTGCAAACCAACACCTCCACCAATGATGAAGCTTTCATTATCTGCTACCTCAAACACCAGCTTGTCCGCCTGTACATGGAAGTTCAGGAGTGCTTCCCTGATCAGCTAAAGGAAGAACCACTTACTGAGGATGATATTTACCTGACATACTTCAACCATACGGCACCAAATCCTTCACATATTGTGGAAGCTGTACAAATACAGGTTGCCAGTCCTTCTGCCCCCCGACTCGCAGCACAACCATCTAAACTATTCAAGGCAATATCAGGTGACGTAAGAAATGATGCGAAAGGTATTCTACCCTATGAAACCATCATTAAAACTCCTACTCGCTTTGCAAGCTTTGAAGAATCCCTTTTCCAAAATGGGTACATTGATGAGAACTACAACTTCACCGATAAGCACGGAATGAAAAATGAATTGGCCGCCATCTATCACCAATTAATGAAGAAAGGATATTTCAATCAACGCACCTTCCAACCCATTAAGCCCATTAAGGACGTTGATATTCGTAAATTCCTTGACCACCGCTATCAGACCAACCTCGACAAGCAATTCAGAAACTACCGCCAAAATGCAGAAGCATTAGCGGAATACATAGATTCTCAGTACTGGCTCACCAGTTTACCCCTCGGTTAAATTGTGGTAATTTTCTGTCAATTTACCATTTCAAATTTCCACTCTTTTCCTAAAGTGATTGAATTTCAGCCTGTTACACAGGTTGAAATTTCCATTTTCAAGACTACCAGAGACCCCTTCTGACCTTTGCTATGTCCTTGACAATCAAGGATGACATTTGGCCAAGTGTCCATTTCTAACTCTTCAATAAGTAAGACAATGGACGAAATAATAGAACGTCTTGACAATCTCCAACGCCTGATTGAGAGCCAGGGGATTTACACAAAGGAAGTTTTGAACTTCAATGAAGCTTGTCAGTATCTGGAGCTTTCCCAATCTCACTTGTACAAGTTGACAAGTGCAGGGAACATTCCGCATTACAAGCCCAATGGAAAGAAGCTCTATTTCAAAAGAAGCGAGTTGGAAAGCTGGTTGCTTCGCAACCGCAATTCCACTCAGGAAGAAATAGACCAACGGGCAGCGGATTACCTAATCAAGAAAGGGAGGGTGAAGCTATGAACGAGCTAATGGATATGATCTTGACCCTCGCTCAAGACATTAAAACAGTCAAAGCCTACCTCCTCAACTTCCACAAATCACGCTTGGAGCAATTCAGTGAAGAGTGGATTGATGGACAGGTAGTAATGCAAACGCTGCACATCAGTAAAAGAACCCTCCAATCCCTCCGGGATAATGGGGTTCTTCCCTACAGCCGAATCAATGGCAAATTCTACTACAAGGTTTCCGATATAGAAGCCTTGCTGGAATCCAATTACTCACCTTCAAAATCAAAGCACTATGGAGGTAAGTAGAAAAGCCATTCTCGACAAAACGCACTACGGCTTGAATATCTACGCCTACGTGCTGCGACACTACTATCCGGGTGAAACAGTCCTTTCCCTTTCGGGAAGGGACTGCAAACCTGCGAAGAACCCACTCAATGCGGACAAGCCTACATTGTTGGTAAAGGTTGTTGACGGTTGTGCTACGCACACCGATTCAGAAGAAGCCATTGCACCAGGCAATGCCTTTGATTTTGCAGCACCACATTTCAGCCTCGAAGGGCAAGCCCTTCTCGACAGGCTGAATGAAGAACTGCATTTGCGTATCGGTAAGCAACAAGGTTTCTACACTCAGGCAGAATCGCAACCTGCGGTTGCTCTTCCTGAAATAGTCAAACCGGCTCCGCCTGTTTTCAGCTATTTCACCAAACCTGTCACTAATGTAAAACCAAGTCGGCAAGTCTCCTTGGTTGAGGTGTATCACCTTATCAAAGGGAATGAATTTGCTTCCTGTACAAGCACACTCCGCAACATTCCCGATCCTAAGGAAGCCAGAAAGTACAAGGCTCAAAATTTCGATTATGTGACCTTCTCAGGCACTTTCACTAAGAGAAATGATGCAAACCTTCAAAGACATTCAGGTTTGCTCACAATCGATTTTGACCACATTCAGGACATTCCTACACTCAAGGCTGCATTGCTCAACGATCACTACTTTGAAACGGAGCTACTGTTTATATCTCCTTCAGGTGATGGTCTCAAATGGGTAATTCCTATCGACTTGACGCAGGCAAAACACCAGGACTATTTCAAGGCAGTGGCAAACTACGTTTCCTACACCTACCAACTCGAAATAGACCAATCAGGGAAGGACATTTCAAGAGCCTGTTTCCTTCCGCATGATTCAGAAATATTCATCAATCCTAAATACTTGTAGGACATGGAAAGAAAAACATTCAATCCGCAGGATTGGCTTAATCCGCCAACCCCGCAACCGAAAGTTACAGAGCAACAAACTTTCAATACAGATTCTCAAATAGACGAAGTAGAACGCATCATCCAGAGTATTGAGGCCAACAGAACAGATATTACCTCTACTTATAGCGAATGGGTAAATATCGGCTTTGCCTTCTCAGATGAGTTTGGAGAAAATGGCCGTACTCTATTTCATAGGGTGAGCCAGTTCCATCCCGACTATTCCGCCCAGGAGTGCGATAAGCAATTTGACAATTGCTTGAAATCAAAAGGTCATGGTATTTCCCTGAAAACCTTTTTCTACCTCGCCAAAGACGCAGGAATTGAAATAGCACCTCCACGGGCAGAACGGCACGATCACCGTACTTTCAAGAGTGAGAAACTGACCGGTAGTCAAGAGCATCTAAAACAGAGAGAAATTCAGGAGCCAGAACAAATGCCAACCTTTCCCGATTCCTTGTTTCCTGAACTTCCTGAATTTCTTCAAAAGGTTGTGGAGGTTGCCACCTCCAATGAGGAAAGGGATATTCTTCTCCTCGGTTCCCTCGGAGCTATCAGTGCATGTTTGCCCAAAGTATCGGGCATCTATGATGGCAAACGGGTATTCCCTAATCTATTCTTGTTCATTACCGCTCAGGCATCCGCAGGTAAAGGCCGCTTGGTGCATTGCCGCCAGTTGGTTAATCCCATTCACAAAGAGTTGAGGGAACAGGCCAAACTCCATAAACAGCACTATGAATTGGAAATGGCAGAATACAACTCCAAGAAGGGCAAAGAAGAAGGTATTGAGAAACCAGCCAAACCATCTGAAAAAATGCTGTTCATTCCGGCCAACAACAGTTCAACGGGAGCTTATCAGCTTTTGGGGGATAGTGATGGCAGAGGACTGATATTCGAGACCGAAGGTGATACCTTAGCCCATGCCTTCAAGAGCGATTACGGAAACTACAGTGATGGCTTTAGAAAAGCTTTTCACCATGAAACCATTTCCTATTATCGCAGAACCGACCGTGAGTTTGTGGACATAGAAAGCCCTTGTCTTTCTACTGTCCTTTCAGGAACGCCAAAACAAGTTTCGGCATTGATACCCAATGCTGAAAACGGCTTATTCAGCCGTTTCATCTTCTATTTTATGAATGTGCGCCCGGTATGGAAAAATGTATTCGCCAGCCAAACGGATAACGGACTGGACGACTACTTTGAAGCCCTGGGCAATGAGTTTTATGAACTCTACAAAGTCATCATGCAGGATGAGCCCCGGCAGTTCCACCTTACGGCAGACCAGCAAGAACAATTCAACCAGTTCTTTGGGCAGATACAGGAAAAGTACATGAACCTTCAAGGTTTGGACTACATGGCTACTATCAGAAGGTTAGGTTTGATTGCTTACCGAATCTCCATGATATTTTCCGCTTTGCGGATCATGGAAACAGGCGACACCTCCAAGAAAATGATTTGTGAGGAAAGGGATTTTCAAGTTGCGCTTTCAATGGTGAAAGTATTGGTAAAGCATGCAAGCAAAGTATTTGGCGAGCTTCCGCAGGAAGAACCCAAGCCCACAAGGATGAATAAGAAAGAGAAGTTCCTGAATGCCCTACCCCGCAACTTCAATCGCCAAAAATATCTTGAAGTAGCCAATACCATGAGTATTCCGGCAAAGACAGCCGAAGGCTACATTACAGCATTTATAAAATCGAACCTGATACACCGGGAGTCTCAGGACAACTACCTAAACACCTCACTTGAGGAAACTCAGGATTTCAAGGAAATCAAGGAAGGATAAGCCCGTTGGGCTTTCCTTCCAAAGATTCGACCAGACCATTGAAAATATATGCCACTGGTCAACCTAAGGACAAATAATCCTTAGTTTCCTCTATTTCCTCAAAATCCTTAAACTTATCGAAACAGCACGTTATTTATTTTTGAAAAACTCTACAACAGTTTTTATTTTCTTTTAATTATCTTTTTCTTACCTTTGTTTAAAGTTTGAATGATCCTACAAACAAAATGAAGGTAAAACTCAGCGATATTGCCCAACTACAATTTGGTTTATACACCAAACCCTCAGATGAGGGAAATGCTGTCTATTTACAGGCAAAGCACTTTGATGATTGGGGACATCAGACGGGGCAGATAGACACTTTCATCCAGATCGACCAAAAGAATGAATCTCACCTCTTGGAAGATGGCGACATTATTATGGTTGGAAAAGGAATGAGAAACTTTGCCTGGACTTATGACAAAGCCTTTGGTCCAGCCATTGCCTCCTCCATCTTCTTTGTCATCAAAGTAGATCGGTCAAAGGTGATCCCGGAGTTCCTTACCACCTTATTTAATATGCCGCAAACACAGACATATTTTCAAACCCTGGGAGCTGGCAGCTCCATCCCTTCCATTCGGAAATCCGAATTGGAGGCTTTTATGGTGAAGCTCCCATCATTGGAGTTGCAACAAAAGGCCATTGCCATTAAGCAACTACATTACAAAGACATGGAAATATCCAAACAGATCATTTCCGAAAAGCAAAAAGTATATCAGGCAGTCATTAAGAATATAATCTATCAAAAAGCATGAGTAAAAAACCGATTACACAAAGCGAGATCAACAACATTGTTTGGAAAGCATGTGACACCTTCAGAGGTGTGATTGATCCTTCACAGTACAAGGACTATATCCTGACCATGCTTTTCGTAAAGTATGTATCGGACGTATGGAAGGACAAAAAGAACTTTTATGCGGAAAAATACAAGGGAGATGAAATACGGGTGCAGCGAGCATTGAGAAACGAACGTTTCCAATTGCCTGATACCTGCACCTTCGACTACCTTTTTGAAAACCGCAATGCGGCCAATGTGGGTGAACTGATCAACACTGCTCTCGAAAGCATGGAAGATGCCAACCGCAGCAAATTAGAGCGTGTATTCCGAAACATTGATTTCAACTCAGAAGCTAACCTTGGTCAAACAAAAGACCGCAACAGAAGACTCAAAAACCTCTTGGTAGATTTCTCTGCACTCGACCTACAACCCTCCCACCTGGAGGATAATGATGTGATTGGTGATGCTTATGAGTACTTGATTGAAAAATTCGCCAGTGATGCCGGAAAGAAAGCGGGAGAATTTTACACGCCAGCACAGGTGTCAAAACTCCTGGCAAAGCTACTCAATCCACAACCGGGCGACCGCATTATAGACCCCGCCTGTGGTTCGGGTTCTTTATTGATCAAACTCGCAAAACAGGTAGGCAGCAAAAACTTCTCGCTCTACGGACAGGAAATCAACGGAAGCACCTGGGCACTCGCTCGCATGAACATGTTTCTGCATGAGATAGATGACGCTACCATTGAATGGGGAGACACCTTGAATAATCCCAAGCTGCTGGAAGAAGACAGCTTACTGAAAGGAAACATTGTGGGAGCTAACCCTCCGTTTTCCCTCGATAAATGGGGAGCCGATAACGCCATTTCTGATCAGTTTAGCCGCTTCCATAGAGGTATTCCACCTAAGAGTAAAGGAGATTATGCTTTCGTATCTCACATGATAGAGTCCACCTATCACGACACAGGGCGAGTGGGTGTCATTCTTCCACATGGGGTACTTTTTAGAGGAAGTAGCGAAGGAAAAATCAGACTGCAACTGATTGAGGAAAACCTGCTGGAAGCAGTCATTGGCTTACCGGCCAACTTATTTTATGGTACAGGTATTCCTGCAACTATACTCATATTCAACCGGGCCAAAGGCGAGAACAAAGACATTCTCTTTATAGATGCCAGTGAGGGATATGAATCAGGCACGAACCAGAACCGTCTGCGTGACAAGGACATTGACAAAATTGTCAATACGTATCGAGCATTTCAGAAAGCAAATCCATTGACCACTGAAGAAGGTGAAGTAATAGAAGAAAAATATGCTTACCGTGCCACTATTCAGGAAGTGGAAGAAAACGAGTATAACCTCAATATACCTCGATATGTGGACACTTTTGAGGAAGAGGAGGAAGTGGACATACCTGCAACTCAGAGCAATATTACCGAATTGAAAAAGGAGTTGGCTGAGGTGGAAGGGCAAATGGAGAATTACCTTAAAGAATTGGGATTTTGAATTTACTAACACATATTTCAGAATGGAAAGCTTGTGAGTTTGGGAAGCTAGTCACGAAACCAAAAGAAAAACTAGACCCCAAAACGCAGAAAGAATTTCAGTGCATTGAGTTGGAGCATATTGAGCAAGAAATAGGTCTAATCAATGGATATGCGAACTCTAAGGAACTCTCAAGCATTAAAAACAAATTTCAAGTTGGTGATACACTTTTCGGAAAACTTAGGCCTTACTTAAAGAAATATTGGCTAGCAGAGTTTGAAGGTGGTTGTTCAAGTGAAATCTGGGTATTGAGATCAAATCCAGATGTAATGGACAGTAAATATTTATTCTATTTAGTCCAAACACATCGGTTTATTCAAGTCACTAATGTCACGAGTGGCTCAAAAATGCCAAGAGCCGACTGGAGCTTTGTTTCTAATTTTCCGTTTGCTATCCCCACTATCCCCGAACAACAAAAAATAGCCGAAATCCTCAGTACCTGGGATCAAGCTATTTCTACCACCCAAAAGCTAATTGATGAACTCAAACTCCGAAATAAGGGACTTGCTCAGCAATTGCTTACGGGAAAGAAGCGGCTGAAAGGGTTTGAAAGCAAATGGAAAAAGTACCACTATTCAGATATTCTAAAAAAAGTCAAAAGACCTGTAAAATGGGATGATAAAGAGCTTTATAATCTAATAAGTGTGAGAAGACGTTCTGGTGGTATATTTTATAGAGATGCTCTTTATGGCCATCAGATAAAAGTCAAAAACCTGAACACAGCAAAAACAGGTGACTTCCTTTTCTCAAAAATGCAAATCGTCCATGGCGCATCTGCTTTGGTTACACCTGAATTTGACGGAGCAAAAATATCTGGTTCATATATTTCAGTAAGGGCTAAGGATGAATCCATCTTATCAATGGAATTCCTCAACTGGTATTCAAAGCTCCCTAAATTCTACCATCAAACTTTCATTTCTAGTTATGGTGTACATATTGAGAAAATGACATTTGACTTTGAGTTATTTCTCACTGAGACCATTCATCTCCCCTCGTTAAAAGAACAGCAAGCAATTGTATCGGTACTAAATGAGGCGGATAAAGAGCTTCAACTACATCAAAAACAAATAGACACCCTAAAAGAGCAAAAGAAAGGCTTAATGCAAAAGCTGTTGACGGGGGAAATTAGAGTTCAAATCGGTAATGAATAATGGATAAGAAGAATTTTAAAATATTGTCCATAGATGGAGGTGGTATTAAAGGTCTCTATAGTGCTTCGGTCCTTGCTCGCATTGAAGAGAAAACTGGTAAACAGATAAAAGATCATTTTGATATGATCTGTGGGACTTCCACAGGAGGGCTAATTGCTCTAGGTCTTAGTATTGGTATTCCTGCTCAACAATTAGCCGACCTATATTACAATAGAGGGGATGAAATATTCCCAGTCTCTGATGTCAGGCAAGTAAGATTTGTTCAACGAAAATGGCAGTTTATAAAACAACTTATTCTTAGAGGTAAGTTTTCCAGCCATGCATTAAAAGGCATTCTAGAGGAAGTTTTCAGAGATAAAACTATGGGGCAAGCTGAAACTCTATTATGTGTCCCAAGCTTTAACCTGATCAAAGGCGAACCAAGAGTTTTCAAATTTCCTCATAAGGAAGGTAAATATTTCATGGATAAGGACATTCCAATGGTAGATGTAGCCTTGGCCACATCTGCTGCACCTACATATCTACCCATTCATGAGTTCAATAATGTTCTCTATGCTGATGGAGGTATATGGGCCAATAATCCTTCCTTATGTGGGCTTCTTGAGGCATTAGACCATTTTGTGGGTGAGGGAAAAGAATTTAATAGCTTCAGTATACTTTCAGTAGCAAGCGTTGAACAACCAAGTGGCTGGGCGTCTACTTCGAAAAAATCAAGATCATTCAGACATTGGGGGAATAAGCTCTTTCAATCCTCAATGGATGGTCAAGCATTTTTTAATGATTTCTTTCTAAAAAAAGTCATTAAAAATATAAATCCACCAGGCAAATATTACCGAATCCCGTCACCTAAACTCTCGAAAGAACACATCGGAATAATCGACATGGATAGAGCCGATAAAAAAGCATTAAAGACTCTCAAGGGAATGGGCGATCAGGATGGCTATCACTATGCTATTCAAGATGAAATTCTTGAATTTTTCAATGAAGAGAAACTTTACAAAACACAATAAGCTATGTCAAACTGCCATAATCTTTTTCAAACCTTTAATGGAAATCTGAATATCACTTCTACCAAGAAGTCAAAACTCATGACATCTCGTGATAGGTTGCGGGACAAGATTCGGAATTATTTTAAGGAAAAACATCCTGACTACAAACCAAAATTTCGTGGACAGGGCTCCTATTCTATGGGCACAATGATCCGAACGAAGGAAGACACATGTGACCTGGATAATGGCGTTTACTTTTTCCCCAAGCCCAAAGAAACCGCTACTACTATGCAGAATTGGATTTGGGATGCAGTGGAAGATGCAACATCTGAAAAACCTCAACACAGATCAAAATGCATTAGAGTAATTTATAAAGGTGACTATCATATTGACCTACCTGTTTACTACAAGGAGAGCGAAACCAATGATACAGAAAACCCACATCTGGCGGTAAAAAATACCGGATGGTCAAAAAGTGATCCCAAAGAGTTTAAGGATTGGTTCAATAAAAAGAAAGATACAAAAGGTCAGCTTGTACGAACTGTTAGGTTCCTAAAAGCATGGTGTGATAATAGGGCTAAAAAAATGCCTAATGGACTGACTATGACTGTTCTGGCAAGCAACCATATCAAATACAATGATCGAGATGACATTGCTCTAAGGGATACGCTCAAAGAAATTAAAAGTAGTTTAAAATCGTCTTGGTCATGCGTCATGCCGACTACCCCTAAAGATGATCTGCTGGAAAACTATACTGGTGACAAGGACTATTTTTTTGAGGCGATTGATGCGTTTACTAAGGATGCAGATAAAGCAATTGACGAAGAAACAAACCAATTGAAAGCGAGTAAGCTCTGGCAAAAACATTTGGGTTCATACTTTCCTGATGGAGAAGATAAAGATGTTGACAAACAAGCCAATTCATTAGCAGCCCTTGCAACGAGCATATTGGATAAGCGTGCAAAAACTGATAGGGATGGTAAAATTCAGGAATCACAAGGGGTTGATCACAAACCACATAGGAATTACGGAGGGTAAATGGCTTTTCACAAAAAATATCGTCCAAATCCAATTGTAATTGTCATTGTTGAGAAAAAGCTCATTGAAAAGCACTACGATTTTCTAGACTGTAAGATCAACAATGGCATCCTTTACTGTTATGGAAATTATCAGCCTACTGAGGAATCAATCACTTATTCCTACAGAATTAAATATGCCCCATTGAGTAAGCCAAAGGTTACGGTGACTGCGCCTTTAATTACCTACAATGACGATATACACATGTATCCTCAAGACAACAGTTTATGTCTTTATCATAAGACAGACCTTGTTTGGGATTCTTCTCATCATTTGTACGATACCATTATTCCCTGGACTCACGAGTGGTTCGTTTTTTACGAACTGTATCAGTTTACAGGTAAATGGTTGCACCCTGAAGTTCGACATAAAAAAGGCGATAAGAAATGAATCCTTGGTTAATACGACTTATAGTTCTAGGAATTGCCTACGTGGTTGGTAAGGAGGTATTTAAATCTGATGAAAAATTCGAGATAACAGATGACTCCAATTGTGATGATTTGTTCAAAAAGTTCAATCAGACCATAACCATTCATCCTGATAAAGTAACCAATCTAAGACGTGCGCACAATACTATCCGTTCAAAGGTGAGTACCTACTTCGAAAAGTATACAAACCTTCCAATCCCCAATTTCTACATACAGGGCTCTTATAAAATGGGGACTGTCATCGAAAACAGAAGCACAATTTGTGATGTCGATCTCGGTGTTTTCTTCCCTCAACACCCAAATATGTATGTTGAAACCATTCAAAATCACATAAAAAAAGCTCTCATAGGGCATACTAGCAAAGGAGTGACGATTAAAACGAATTGTGTACGATTAAACTATGTTAGAGACTTTCACATTGATCTTCCTATCTATTACATAGATGGTTATTCAGGTAAAACATACTTTGGATCAAGGGGATATGAATGGGAACATTCAGAGCCGAAGGCTTTTATTGAATGGTTTAAAAAAGAGACCAGTAATAAGCCTCAGCTAATTCGAATCATTCGCTACTTGAAAGCATGGTCTGACCACACGAAGGCCAAAACGGGAAAAAAGTTTCCAAGTGGTCTTGCTTTGACTCTTTGGGCTATACAGTGTTATGAAAAAAGCAGTCGTGATGATGTAGCATTTTTTAATACTTCATCAGCGATAATGGAGTATTTACACAATAAGAAGACATGGAATGCAATTATGCCTGTTCCCCCAGGTGATGACGTAATGCATCGTCTTACTTCGTCTCAAAAGGAAGCATTTTATGAGGAAATAGGTGAAATGGTTTCATTGGCGGCAGATGCTGTTAGTGCTCCTAATAAATTAAAAGCCATTACAATGTGGCGGAAAATATTTGGTAATAGATTTTGAAAATAAAGCAATTATGAGCAAGACCTTCAACTTTTATTGTGATGAAAGTACCCACCTTCAAAATGACGGCATGCCATACATGATGATTGCGTACATCAGTTCTGCTTACAGCCAGCTCAAGCAACACAAAGAACACCTGAAATTGTTGAAGGCCAAGCATAAAGTCAGAGGAGAAATAAAATGGTCCAATGTATCCGGTGGACAATACCCCTACTATGCAGACTTGATTGATTACTTCTTTGCCACTGATTTGGCTTTCCGCTCTGTCATCGTAAAGAAATCTCAGATTGATGACACCAGAGAGGGCTTTACCTACAATGACTTTTATTTCAAGATGTATTACCAGTTGCTGCATCACAAGATCAACCTGGAATACACCTACAACATTTACTTCGACATTAAGGACACCATCAGCCATAAAAAACTGGCCACCCTCAAAGACATACTTAAGCACAATTCCTCCATACGGAATTTTCAGTTCATACATTCTCACGAGAGCAGTCTTATGCAATTGACTGACCTGATCATGGGAGCCATCAATTACAAGCTGCGAGGAGAAAACAAGGTAATAGCAAAAAATAAGCTCATTGAGAAGATTGAAAGTCATTGCAAAACGCCTATCACCCAATCCACTCCGAAGAATGAGAATAAGTTGAACCTTTTTCACATTGACCTAAAGTAATTGCCGATATGCCATTAAATCTCATCAAAACATATCCGCAGCTACTTGAAATCGCTCACATGAACGAATACCAACGCAATCAGTCATTGCAAGGTGTTTTCAATAGAGATTTTGTAGACAATGCAAACCTCAAATTCAAAGACAAGCAAATTCGACCTACCAAACAGGATGGTGAGCCGCCTATGCAAACCCTTTTCAGGCATCTGACAACCCGTGAGGACAAAGATGGGAAAGGCAAGAAATTGGGTTCACGCTCATTTGAGATGACAAGATCAGTGCGCTTGCATTGGATCAAACATCATATCAATGAATTGAAGAAAGGCAATGTTGAAGTCTTCAGTTATGAAGACCGCATAGATAGAAAGGACGTGATCCGTACCTATATCTACGATATAGACCAGGAATACGTAATCATTCTGGAGCCACAGCGTAGTGGCACAGATTATTATTTACTCACGGCATACCATTTAAATGAGCCGGGAGGTAAGAAACAAATTGAAAAGAAAAGGAAGAAGAAATTAGATGAGGTCTATTAAAAGCGCAAAGCTCGGTACATATCTGGATGTATCGAGCTTCGAAACTCCTTTCTCCTATTGTGGAAGAATGAGCAGTGCAAATATACGAATATTTTTCGGGACTTCCAAGACCTTTGTCTTGTCATCAATTCTATCCCTCTTCTATGTGAAACGCAAAAAACGAACCAAAAGTTTGAAATAATGGCAGTACCATCATTCAAAGAAGACCATATATCACAGCTTCCGGCATTGAAGCTGCTTATGAATATGGGCTGGAAATACCTATCTCCTGAGCAGGTCTTGGAAGCCCGTGGAGGCAGAACCTCCAACGTGCTGTTGGAGACCATTTTGAAGGATCAACTTCAAGTCATCAACACCATTGAATATAAAGGAAAAGAGTTCCCCTTTTCTGATGCCAATGTAAACAACGCCATTCTCGCCATTCGTGACCTACCGGTTCAGGATGGTTTTATTGCTGCCAACAAAGCCTTTTATGAACTGATCACTTTGGGCAGGAGCTTTGAGCAATCTGTTTTAGGCGACAAAAAGAGCTTCTCATTCCATTACATAGATTGGAAGCACCCGGAAAACAATACTTACCACGTGTCAGAAGAGTTCAGTGTGCTCAGAAGCGGAAGCAGTGAGCACTATCGCCCGGATATTGTCTTGTTCATCAACGGTATTCCGGTTGTGGTCATCGAGTGCAAAAGCCCCAAGATCAAAGATCCCATTGATAAAGCTATTGAGCAACATTTGAGAAACCAACAGGAAGATGGTATTCGTTCCTTATACCAGTATTCCAACTTGGTAATGGGATTGGCTTGCCATGAAGCTAAGTACGCTACAACTGCTACACAAAAGGAGTTCTGGAGCTTCTGGAAAGAACTATTCAAAACCAAAGCAGAAGAAGCCGCATGGCTTGACAAACTCCAGACCCTGAAGAATCAGCCGCTACCAGCGAACGAAAGGACAACCCTTTTTCAGGAACGGTACAAGAATGTCTGGACTTACTTCCAGAACCTCGAAAAGGAAGAGCAAGCAGTTACCGAACAAGACAAGCTGCTCTTCAGCCTTTGCCAGCCGGAGAGACTATTAGACCTATTCTTCAACTTCACATTGTATGATGACGGTATCAAGAAAGTGACAAGGTATCAGCAGTATTTCGCTGTGCACAATACGCTGGATAAGGTTGTGAAAACCGATAGTAACGGGATTAGAAAAGGTGGAGTGATCTGGCACACCCAGGGAAGCGGCAAATCCCTAACTATGGTAATGCTGGCTCAACTGATTGCTACACATCCTCAAATCAAGAACCCTAAGATCATATTGGTTACAGACCGTATTGATTTGGATGATCAGATCACTGAAACTTTCAAAAAATGCCAAATACCCGTAGAGAATGCTCAGACAGGCAAACACCTGGTAGAGCTTCTTTCCGGTACAGGTGACACGGTTATCACCACTCTGATTCACAAGTTTGAAGCGGCTGTCAACCGGGCCAAAGAGGACTTTGACTCACCAGACATCTTCGTTTTGGTAGATGAAGGCCATAGAAGTCAATACGGCACATTCAACATCAAAATGCAAAAGGTATTTCCGAAAGGATGTTTTATCGCCTTTACAGGAACACCTTTAATGAAGAAGGAGAAAAGCACCGCCAATCGTTTCGGGGGTTTAATTGATGTGTACTCTATAACAGATGCAGTTGAAGATGGTGCCGTAGTGCCATTGCTTTATGAAGGCCGTCACAACCTAATTGAGGTCAATGAAAAACCTTTAGACAATTACTTTGATCGGGTATCCGAACCGCTTACCCCATACGGTAAAGCAGCACTCAAGCGTAAATTCAGTTCTACCAATCAGCTTAACAAAGCGGAGGAAGTCATTTATGCTCGTGCATGGGATATTTCCGACCACTATGAGCAAAACGTACAAGATATACTCTTTGGCGGCTTAAAGGCAAAAGGCCAGCTTGTAGCACCGAATAAAACCACTGCAATCCGCTACCGTGAGTTTATCAAGGAGATTGGTAAAGTGACCTGTGAAGTGCTGATCTCCCCTCCTGACGTTCGGGAGAACTATGAGGATGCTTTTGAAGAAAGTGACGATTTGATATTAAAGTTTTGGAAAGCCATGATGGATAAATATGGAAGTCCGGAGAACTATGAGAAATCATTAATTAATTCATTTAAGAAGCAAGACCATCCTGAAATTATCATTGTAGTAGATAAACTGCTTACCGGTTTTGATGCTCCAAACAACTATGTTTTATACCTCACCCGCCAGCTTAAAGAGCATACTTTACTACAGGCTATTGCACGGGTTAACCGATTAGCTCCCGGCAAGGAACATGGATTGATCATAGACTATTATGGTAATCTGGAGAACCTGGACACGGCATTAGAAACCTACTCAGGTACAAATAATTATGATGCGGCTGATTTAGAAGGTACATTGACCAACATCAGTGAGGAAATAAAGAAGCTGCCGCAGGTCCATTCTGAGGTTTGGGACATTTTCAAAGAAGTAAAGAACAAATATGACGAACCTGCTTATGAAGAATTATTACAGGATGAAGCCATCAGGCACATCTTCTATGAAAAGGTATCGGCCTTCGCCCGTCTATTGAAGCTCGCTTTATCCAGCTTTGAGTTTATCAGTAAAACACCGGAACAGCAAATCAATAAGTACAAGCAGGATGCTAAGTTCTTCCTTGGATTGCGAATTTCTGTCAAGCGTAGATACTTTGATGATCTGGAATACAAAGAATATGAACCACAGGTTCAGAAGCTGATCGATAAGCACATCACTACAGAAGGTGAAATTCTTCGCATCACCGAGTTGGTCAACATTTTTGATAAAGAGGAACGCGACCGTGAGGTGGAGAAAATAACCAGCAAGGCGGCCAAAGCAGATCACATTGCAAGCAGGACGATCAAAGCAATCAATGTGAAGATGAACGAAGATCCTGTTTACTACAAGAAGCTTTCAAGACTCATTCGTGATACCATTGAAGACTATCACCAACACCGCATCTCGGAAGCAGATTATCTCAATAAAGCAAGAGAATATGAAGATCAGTTCCACAATGGCAGACAGGACAATGTACCTGAAAACCTCGCTGGAAATGATACGGGCATTGCCATATACAACCTGGTCAATGAGATATTCAAAGGCCACCTAAAGCGTACAGAAGGCTCTCAAAATATAGCTGCTGTGATGGCTGAAGGTATTGACCATGTCATCAAGTCTATAGTGTTTGAAAATGGCAAGCCCATCATTGATTGGGTGAATAAATCAGACATTGAAGGCAGGATTAAGATTGAGATAGATGACTATCTGTTTGACCTGAAAGCCCAACAGGACATTGAGTTGCCTTTTGATCTGATTGATGAATTGGTAGAAGAAGGACTAAAAGTAGCCAAATTGAAGTATGTCTGAAACAGCCGCCATAGAAACCTTAGTTTTTGGTTCCAGAGAGATCAATTATGAACTCTCTTATCAGGATCGCAAAACCCTGGGCATTCGGGTGTACCCCGATTGTAAGGTGAAGGTGATCGCTCCTCTTGATACCACAGATGAAAAACTAAAAACCAAACTTAGGGAGAAAGCACCTTGGATTATCAAGCAGCAGCTTGAGTTTCTATCCTATCATCCATTGACACCACCACGGAAATACATTAACGGGGAAACCCATCTTTACTTAGGAAGACAGTACAAACTGAGAATCGAAAAGGCATCGACCAATGAAGTGAAACTATACAGAGGAAGACTATTAGTCCTGAAAAAAGACAATGCAACAGCCAAGAATCTATTGTCCGAATGGTACAGGGAAAAAGCATCTGTTCACTTCGAAGAAACACTGAAAAAGATACTTCCGCTATTTGCCCGGTACAACGTCAATCAGCCCGAGCTTCAAATCAGACAGATGCCCACTCGTTGGGGAAGTTGTACGCCTAAAGGAAAGGTGATTCTAAATCCCGAATTGATCAAAGCACCTAAAGGAAGTATTGAATATGTCATCATACACGAGTTGTGTCACTTGATCCACCACAATCATACACGTGCGTTCTATGACCTGCAAGAAACAATAATGCCCGACTGGAAGAAATGGAAAGAAAGACTTGAAACTACTTTGAACTAATGTAAGCTATGAATCAGAATCTCTTTTTTAATGTACTCACCTTCGACTGGCCGGACAAGCCGGTAACCCTTTACTATTCCGATACCGATAATGGAAAGTGTCAGGAATTGTATTTCACCCTATTCCCAAAAGAGGCAGAGACATTATTTCCGGAGATTGTCCGCAATAGCACCAATAAACTCTATACTACATTTAGCTATCCTGCAGAAGGATTCAAGCCTTTAACGGTTAGCCTGAACAGCGAGAACCCTGATCTGGTAAAACGCTACTTCAACAAACAAATCAATTATTATTTCAGACACGTTGCTAAAAAAATAGTCAGAACAGGATTTGTGAATGAGAATCAGGTCTGGCTCAAAACCACAGCAGGTGGCACAAGTCTTTATGATGTATATGAAAAATTCTCCCTGAAGGTTCAAATCTCCCTCGTAAGCAACCACCCAGAGCTTGTATTATCGTATGATGGGCAGTCAAAAATATGTAAGCAAAGTGTTGCGGAACTAATCCAGACAATCAGCCCAAAATGCTTCAATCGTGTTCTACATGAAAGGAACTTTTACAAGTGGGAGAAATGCCAGGAAAATGAGTTTATAGAACCCGAAAATTGTTACCCTGTCATTAATAAAGAACTCGAATATGCTTTGGGCATACCGATTGAGCTACCACCGAGAGATAACCGTTACCCAACCTATTTACAATACATTCAAGGCTTCTATAAGAAGTACTTGAATGTGTCTAAATTCAAGAAGTTTATCCCTCTGCATGATACTGGCTTTTTGCCTGTGAATCCTTCAAGGATTGATAGTACATCGGAAGAAAGCAATCAATTGCTGTTTGGAAATAAACAACCAGACACTACTCCAAAATATGCCCTTAAAAAGCTCAAACCATTTAAGAGAAGCCCTTACCCCAATATTCACCTCTTCTTCATTGTCCATTCTGATGACGTGAGTCACACCTTTACCATCAAAGGCCATTTTGACAAAGGACTTGACACATTTGAAGGGATGCAGAGTTATGTCGGTCTTTATTTTCATACTGCTGAGGGTTTCAGCATCGTCTTTAAGAATAAGGAAAATCCGATCCCTGAAATTGAAGCGGCATTGAGCACCAGAGACTTTGATCCCGAAATCCGGTACATAGCCGTTTATGTTACTCCATACAGTAAGTTTGAAAAGGATAAACCCAAAAGGGAAATCTACTACCAATTAAAAGAGCTACTGCTTAAAAGACGTATCACCTCTCAGGCAATTGACCCTCAAAAGATGGTAGAGCAAGGTCTAAATTGGAGGTATAGTCTGCCAAACATTGCAGTAGCTATGTTGGCCAAATTAGATGGGATTCCCTGGCGATTGAACACACCCATCAAAAATGAACTGGTAGTTGGTGTTGGAGCATTTAAGCAGGTAGATATTGGTGTCCAATACATTGGCAGTGCTTTCAGCTTTACCAACAACGGACGCTTCAATCGCTTTGAATACTTTCTGAAAGATGAAATAGACATCCTTGCAGGTTCGATTGGCAATGCAGTAAAGACCTACGCTACTGTGAATGCCTCTCCAGACAGGCTCATAATCCATTTCTACAAGACAATGAGCGAAAGTGAAATGGAGCCAATTCTTCAGCAATTAGAAGACCTTGGTTTGGATATTCCTGTTTTCATAATCACCATTAACAAGACCGAATCAGAAGACATTGTTGCTTTTGATAAGAGCTGGAAAGGCTACATGCCAAATAGTGGCACATTCATCGGTATTGGAAGGGACAAATACCTTTTGTACAACAACACTCGATACAATGGTGGTCCGGTATCAAAATCAGATGGTTTTCCATTTCCAATCAAGCTAAAAATTCAATGTTCTGTACCAGAGCTAACGAAGGATATGAAAACAGTGAATGAACTGATAGATCAAGTGTACCAATTCAGCAGGATGTACTGGAAATCAATCAGGCAACAGAACTTGCCTGTCACTATCAAATACCCTGAAATGGTCGCTCAAATTGCTCCTCATTTCACTGGAAACGACATACCTCCCTATGGGAAAGATAATCTTTGGTTTTTGTAAATAAGAAGACTTTTAAAATGGAAGAAAAAGCACTACCTGTAAAACACCTATCCGCAAGAGTTCCCTGGCATGACAACAAATGGAATGGAACCTTTTGCTGCAATGTATTGGACAACTCTTTTTGCAGGATTCTTCCTCGTGTTGACGATACAAAAGATGAAAGCATTGAACCTGATGGTGAAAAAATTACGGATGAAAACCTGCCTCCATGCATAGCTGAGAAAGGAACCTTCCTATCTCCATATGAATATACTCGTGATCTAAATCATGCTTGGAAGGACATAAACCCCATGTATAAAGAGTTTTTACCTAGCATCTATCATCATAAACCATATTCATTCAATGCTGTGCCTTTCCTTTGGATGCTCAAGGCAAAGGGCAATCTTGATCCAAAAGAATTAGAGCGAGACCGTAGTTTATACCCTCATAAATCATCAAAAGCAGAAGTTTACGAACTTGATTACAAACCTGAATTAGAAGAAGAAATTGACAAGAACCTCGGGTTCAGTGGCAACACATGGGTACAGCATGCACACAACCAGAAGGTGTTACTTGATGCCTTTTTCAGATGCCTTAAAAAGGATAGCTCGCTTATATTTTTCTACAGTAAGCACACCCCATTATCAGAGCCCAATGAAAGAATTATTGTTGGTGTTGCAAAGGTTCGATCTGATATTGGCCAAATTCTCAACTACAATTACCCTCCGGGCTATAAAGGCCATAAGGGACACCCGTGGGACAGGTGCATTGAGCATACACTCACACCAAAAAATACAGAGGGATTTATACTCCCATATCACGAGTTAATAGAGTATGCAGAAGATCATGATATTGACCTTACCGATTTGAAAGTTGTTGCACCAAGTTTTGATCAGTTTTCTTTTGCTTCAGAACTGGTAGAACATGATACAGCAATTGACGCTTTGCTTAATATGGCGGAGGTCTTGAAGAAGTCTGAAATCATACTCGAAAAAAGTTTTAGAGAAGAACTCTCATGGATAGATAGAGAAATTAGCAAAGTTTGGGATATGAGGGGTGCATTCCCAGGTATGGGTGCAGTTCTGAGTGCATTGAAAATCGAATCATCCAACACTATTGCATGGGAAATTGAAAAGTACATCCAAGAAACAGATGGCGACCTATACCAGACAAATCCTTGGGAAATCTTTGAAGAAAGTGTTTCAGATCCTGAGAAATACATCAAAGCACGTGGCACTTCACTATTCACTCCTACGGTAAAATCCATTTGGAAAACCACACCAAAAAAGAAGAAAAGACTCTTAGAACTTCTCAGTAGAATCCAACTCAATAATGATCAAGCAGCAACCATTTTAGATAATCAACAGGATTGGATTGGAAGCACAGATGAGATACTCGAAAACCCTTACTTGCTTTATGAGAAGACTCGATTTTATTTCAAAGGGCTATTAAGTTTCAAGCAACTTGATAAAGCCTTGATGCCACCAGCAAAAATCAAAGACGCTTTCCCTTTATCTGAGCCGAGCAATGTTGAATCGCAATTGGATGAACGTAGATTACGAGCTGCAATGGTTTGGATATTAGAAGAATCAGCAGATCAAGGACATTCACTATTGACTTCAGTAGAGGCTTTGGTTCGCCTAGAAGAGAAATCCCTTGATACACCATTACCTATTTCGAAAGATACCTTGGATGCAATTGCGGAGGAGGACTACTACTCAAGTGAACTATTATTCTTTACAGAGGGCAAAACAGGTTTCGTCAAACTTCAACGGCTGGAAGAAATCAAAGCTGTCATTAAACGCAAAATCAATAAAGAGAGAATAATAAGTCGTACTCATAATATTGAGCACGATTGGCTTTCTCTTGTCAATGACTATCCTGATTTACCTAAATTAGACAGCAACAGCCCTGATTATGAAGCCGAATTATTAGCGAGAAAAGAAAAGTCAGAAGCACTAAAAATTTTAACAAATTACAGATTCTCCGTTCTAATTGGTCCAGCCGGTTCTGGTAAGACCACCTTACTGAAAATCTTCGAAAACATACCAGAAATTAAAAGAGGTGGTGTGCTCAAATTAGCTCCTACAGGCAAAGCAAGAGTTAAGCTTGGTCATGATGCCTTTACGATTGCTCAATTTCTATATCCAGACAGATATGATTCCTACTATGGAATATATTGGCTGAATCCTGATGCACAAAAGGCCTCAACAGCCAAGACGGTAATAATTGATGAATCGTCAATGCTTACCGAAGAACAGTTGGCAGCCGTTTTTGATGCACTTGGTCCTGTTGATCGAATAATATTAGTTGGTGATTACAGGCAATTGCCACCCATTGGTACAGGGAGACCATTTGTAGATATTGTGGATCTATTCAAACCAGATTCATTCCCGGAACATCCGGTAAAGGTCGGAGCAGCTTATGCAGAATTATGCCAAATATCCAGACAATCAAGTGATAGTAAAGAACATCGCCTTGACGTTCAATTAAGCAAATGCTTTGGGGATGAGGTTGCAAAAGAAGATATTGCCTTATTCCACGCATTAAGTACTGGTGAGATTAAAAGTAGCCATATCCGTCTTGAAAAGTGGTATGACAGTAAGGACTTTAAGGAGCTATTTGAGAAGGTCTTGAAAGAAGAATTAGACATTGAGGGAGATGATGTTATAAAAGCCTTCAATAGAACACTTGGTGCAGTGGATAGCGGTGACTTTCAGTATTTCAATAATGGGTATTCCGAAAAACAGATTGAAAATTGGCAAATTATTTCACCCGTGAATGGCTTTGGCTATGGCGTTAAGGAGGTCAATAAATTCATCCAGACTACATACAGGAAGAACTTCATAGACCTTGCCCACAAAAAGGGGAAAAAACGAATTGCCAAACCAAAGGGGGTAGATAATATGGTTTATGGTGATAAAGTAATCAACCTAAACAACTCTCGCTGGGAAGATTGGCAGTGGATCAATCCTTCGGATAAAAAGAGTTCGGCTTTAAACTATATCGCCAACGGTGAAATCGGAGTTATAACAGGCAAGTTCAGAGGGAATAATGACAACAGCAAAGGAGAACCACAAATTGAAATAGCCTTCTCAACACAGCCTGGTTACAGCTATGTGTATTGGCCTAATCAGTTTGGTGAGGATTCACTCAAAAGCTACAAATTCGATTTGGCCTATGCCATAACTGTCCATAAAGCTCAAGGTAGCGGATTTAAGAAGGTATTTTTCGTATTACCATCCAAAGGAGCCATACTTTCAAGGGAACTGCTATATACTGCCCTTACCCGGCAAGAAGATAAAATCATAATCCTACACCAAGGTGAATTTCGAGACTTCATCAGATTAGCAAGTACTGATGCATCAGCCACCGCAAGGAGATTCACAGATTTATTCTTCTTGCCTGACGTGAAGCAAATAGACAAGAAATTCTATGATGCACGCTACATCAATGTTTCTGAAAGAGGTGAAAGAATGATCTCAAAAAATGAAGTAATCATTGCTAACTGCCTGAATAAGTACAAAGACAGAATTTCGTATGCCTATGAAGATAAGCTCACACTTGAAGGCAGTGGAAGAACTATAAAACCTGATTTCACCATTGAGAACCTTGATACCGGTAGAATATTCTATTGGGAGCATTTAGGAATGTTGACTAAGGTAGAATACCGTGAAAAATGGAACCTTAAACTTCAAGGATATTTAGATGACGGTTTTGTCCTTCATTCAAAAGCTGACTACAATGATGACAAGGTATTAATTCTTACAGAAGAGAATCCCAATGGTGGAATTGATAGTCAATATTTCGATCAATTGGTAAGAGAAGTAATATTGGAAGAGTAATAAATGCGAATAAATCACCATAAAGAGTCAATGTATGTCTGTAGTAAACACGTGGAAAGCATTTATTAAAGCCCAAGAGGTCTTCATCAATCAATACGCAGAACCTTTTTCTATCTCTTATACCAAAACTGACAATGAAAACTTTCTTCACTTTGACATTGAAGAAAAAAATCCCTTAAACAGCATCGGTAGAATAATTCGTGAGGCTTTCCCAGGAGTTCATGATGAAGAAATAAACCTGAGAGCTGGTTATTTACACTATGATTCTTCATTAAGCCCTCAAATAAGTGAAGAAGTAATTGCTGAGGCTGATGCCAATTATTTAGAGTTGGATAAAAAGCCATGTTTTTCAGGAACGATTAAAGAAAAATCAAATGCGTTCCTGTGGCTAAAGGAAGAAATTGGTATAAACAAAATTAGGAGTGGTGAATGCTTCGCAACATTTAATCAAATAGAGGAAATAGATTCAGCAATTAAAGCTAAACCTGAGTTCTCAAGACTTCCTGCAATTGGTGGTATTTTCAGAGTAAAACCTAGCAAGCATTACATCAATAAGCAATATGAGTTAATAAGTAAATACTTACGAGATGTAGTAGGTATTACGGACATTGAAAAGCATGGATATAATGCCAATGTGGTATTGAAAAATGTCTTTTTAAATGAGGTTCCATTAAATTTCATCACCGAAAATACTGCATACCAGAAGTCTCATCATCGGATCATTTTTACCATCAGAGAAGATGTATTTTCTTCTTTCCTTAATTCAAGAAAAGATAGAGGAATATACTTTACATCAGAGGACCTAAAGAATGACAAAACAGGGATAATATTACCTGACCCCATAAACAATACCTTTCACATTACATGTAATAGATCAATAAATTTATCTGACCTCCGCTACGAAATTTCTCATTTTAAAAGAGTATTTGAAAGATATTTTGGCAATGAGAATTGCAGCATTGAGCATCAACACATATTTCAGATAGATCATACGGCTTTTTATCAGTACGTCCAGACTATTCTTGATCCTGAAGAATTTGCTTTCGGCTCTGAAAAAGAAACAATCGGATTTGATTTTTCTAGTCGAACAGAACTAGATAAACAGCTTGAATATTTAGAGTCATTGAAAATCATTGATCTCGACTACAAGGGTGTTGACCATGGCTTTAAGATTCGTCTCGAATATGATAGCCCCTTAACTCATGTTGAAGCTAAATTGCATGAGATTCCATCTCTGAAAACTAAATTCTCAAATGACAATCAAGTCTTATCATTCTATTGCTCATTTGATGATATAACAATTGTTAACCAGTTAAGGGCAAGGATAACAGACGCTGTAAACTCATTTGAAAACACTGATCTGTTATTCTCATTTGATGAACTGAATAAGGGAAAACTTAAATATTACATCAACTTTAGAGAAGATGAGTATGAATTTGAAATAACCAATAAATTCAACTCCTTAGTAGGAGAAGAAATATCTATCTCAAATGGAAGAAAGCAAATTCCATTCGGAACAATTACCAAACTTAATTATCCAAAACTAATTGTTCAGCTTACTTCCCCGATACCTGATGGATTAGATTCAGGAGAGTCAATTGATGTATGCTGTAGCATGAAAGGCGAGCGGGATAAAGTCAAAAGACTATCTGATACCCTTGATACTCTCTTCTCTCCCTCTTCTAAAAAAATTCCCAATTCAAAACTGAAAGAGATTCTTATTGAATCGTCAAAAGCAGAGTCATTCCCTGGTGATATTCTCTTAACGCAGGAATATAAAAAGACGTTAAGTGAGGTAGAATCTTCATTGCTTTCTTCATTCATAAATGATAGACAAAAAGAGGCTATTGCTAAATGTTTGTTGGCCAGTGATTTTTTCGTGATACAGGGTCCGCCAGGTACCGGAAAGTCAACTGCTATTGCAGAGCTAATATGGCAGCACATTAGAGCGCACCATTCTCAACGAGAAAGCTTATTCAAAGTATTAGTTACTTCAGAAACCAACCTTGCAGTAGACAATGCCTTGGACAAACTAAGAAGCAAACACCATTTGCTGATAAAACCAGTACGCTTCGGTTCTGAGGAAAAGCTGGATAAGGAAGGTAGAAAATTTTCATTGGAAGCCATAAAGCAATGGAAAACTATCGGAAATACAGATACTGACTATGAAATCGGGGATGTCAATATTGTCCAAGATTGGATTTCTCTTATTGCATCCAGATCTTCAAAAAGAATATCTGAATCTAGTCCAGAGTGGTCTAATCGTTGGCAATCATATTTAAACAAACCTGATATCACAATAAGAGAAATATTCGCTGACACCTATCTCAAAAATGCCAATGTTATTGGAGCAACATGCAGTTCCATTGGAAAATTAAACTCTCAGAATAGATTCACTAGATTTTTTACCGATTATGCCGCTATCCGTCACCCGAAAGAGTTAGAATCCTTTAATGCATTGAAATCCCAACACACTATTGCAAGTCTTAAATCAAAAGAAATCGAATTTGACTTAGTTGTTCAAGACGAAGCGAGTAAGGCTTCACCACCTGAGCTCGCATTACCCTGTTTGTTTGGAAGGAAAGCCGTAGTTATTGGCGATCACAGGCAACTACCTCCTACAGTTGATACAAACGAATTTATTGATAACCTGTCTATTACCGCAAGAAAATCCAAAGTTGAAAAGAATCGAAATGAAATATTCAATCTTGTTCAATTCATTAAACTTAACAGAGAAGAGTTTTCAATATCTCATTTTGAAAAGCTTTTTAAAGCCATAGACGCTAATCTTAAATCAAGTTTTAACATTCAATACAGAATGCATCCAGCCATTAATGAAACCATTAAACAATTTTACATTGAAGATGGAGGCTTAGAATGTGGAATACCGTATGATATTGCAGACTCAAATGATTTAAGCCAT
The DNA here is from genome assembly GCA_023458555.1 of Bacteroidota bacterium. Classification (GTDB taxonomy): domain Bacteria; phylum Bacteroidota; class Bacteroidia; order Cytophagales; family Cytophagaceae; genus SpSt-227. The sequence continues at coordinate 219,977 of JAEWYS010000014.1, forward strand.
CCATTAAATCGTTTTCACGGAGTTACAGCTAATAAGAACACTCATGTTATCTGGTTAAATACAACTTCGCCTGAAATCAAAAACGGAACCTCAAGGATTAATCATGGAGAAGTAGATGCAATTGATTGGTTGTTAAGCTATTTCAAAAAATCTCCTGGATACGAGCGATTTCTATCTAATTGGAGCGAAAAGCAATTAGAAGAAAAACAAATTGGCATCATCACGTTTTATGGTGCTCAAGCAAACCTTCTTTCAAAACTAAAGCTTAAATATCCAGAAATACCACTTAGAGTCTCTCCGGTCGATAGGTTTCAAGGAATGGAGCGTAACATAGTAATTGTCTCGTTGGTAAGGAGCAATTCTATCGCAAACTACCCCAATCAACTTCCTGACTTTAATAATCCTTTGTTCAACGAGTATGGCTATCCAGCACAAGAAAGTTTAGGATTTGCCGAATTTCCAAATCGACTCAATGTTGCACTCTCACGGGCCAAAAGGCTTCTAATTATTGTTGGTAACTCACGGCATTTTGGTAAGCATCCAATTTACAAAAGGGTATTTGATACGATCCAAAATAGTCCTTATGGATCTGTTAAAGATTTTAAATCAATAAATGCAGTTGGATGAGTTTGGTGGATATAAATATTGATTGGCAGTTAAGAAAAAGTCTGCATAAAGTTTACTACAGAAAATCCTTTTCACTTACAGAGCTTGACTATATAGTCTTGACTTATCTTGCTGAAAAAGATAATACTAGCAACTACATTGAAATGGGTCTAGACCTTGGTTTTGCAGTAGAATCTGATCCTTTGAATAATCTTTTTTATGATCAAGCAGAAGAGGAAGTTTTCGACAAGATACTCCAAACTTTAGAGCGTTACCACCTTATTCAGATCAATGAAACCGAAACAGATGGGAAGAGGGTTTCAGCCACAAATTGGGGGATAGACGCCTTAGATTCTAATTGTAAATACTTGTTTTATGAAGGGAAGATAAAACTTCATGATTTACACCTTTTCCATAATGCAGAGTCTTTAGACAATCCATTCCCCTATTACAAATACGGTATTCATTCAGAAGTTCAAGAAAATCAAGAAGTCGAACCGTTTTTATTTCAATTAGAGGATCAAAAAGCGAATTTTTGCTTGGTTAAGGCTCTTGAGAGTTGTAAAGGTGGACCTGGAATACCTAAAGATTGGCACATTGACTGGGTTAATCCCGATGCAATAAAATATGAGAAACTAACTATTTCCCTTACCCTATTTCTTTTTAACAAAGAAGGAAATTCTGATTTCACAGTAGCAATCAATGGAATTGAATCTCCTGAATTACTATCAATTGTTTCTGATCCTGAAAATCCCAAAATCTATGACGAGTGGCTTCTTAGGTTGAAATGGGCGAATTATTTAAAGGAGACAGATGTAATCAAGGCTCAAGAAATAGCATTATATATTCATCTAATTGAATGGAAAGAATTTTTTAAAGATGACCGAATCCAATGGAATTTAGATTTATTGGATATTCTAACAACACCAGAGGTGAATAATCTAGAGGTTTGGAATGCGGCAATCGAATACTGTCCAGCTGAGGTCATTGAAAATAACATCGCCCGATATTCCAATAATTGGAACTGGAGCAAGCTTACGAATAAGCTTTCAGCAGATTTTATAATTGCCAATATCAATGATTTTCCATGGGACATTAATTTATTATGCGATTCACTTAATGCTAAGCAACTTGAACAGGTCTTGCTCAACCTAAATGAGTTAGAAAAGTTTGGTGGTCTTGATAATGTTGTAGAACTGATTTCGGATGATTTTCTAAGAAATAACCTAAAGAATTTTCCATTCAACTTAGCACTGATAACTACATGGGGTGAGGACAGGTCTGGGGAATTGATTACCTCAAACCCGGATGAAAGTTGGGATTATGGCTTTATTGCATCTAATTACACATTGCCATTTATAGCAAAGCATTTAAAGGTTATTGGTAATTATTTAGATGTAAACAGCCTTCTTAAAAGAACCGTAAAAACGAAAGAAAGCTTCAATGACGCCTTAGAGCACCCTGGCATAATTGATTTTCTTAATTCTAGGGCAGCAGAATTAACGCTTAGGGTTGGTGCAGAGGATGATATATATCTTGATGAAGAGGTTATTTCGTGGTTAGATAATTACAATGTCCTATTCTGGGGTACGGAAAAAGTACCTGGCGTTGAGTCCAACACCTGTTTTCATTGGTCAAATCAATCATTTGAAAAGTATAAGAACAAAATTAGGAGCGTCCGAGCCTTAGAGAATGTTTCTTCCAAAATACAAGAACTCCACAGTGTAATTGCCAACCAAAGTTTTGATTGGAATTATCAAATATTAAGTAAACGGTCTGACTTAGACTGGTCTATTGAGCATATATCTCAATTAAAACCAAAACTTGACTTCTACACACTAATTCAAAGAGTTGACCCAACAATTATATCAGAAAACATATCTTTTTTCATTGATTGGGCTACCGAGAATGAAAATCTAGAACCCTTCCTTAAAGTCATTTCCAATCGACTATCTGCAAGTACATTACTGAATTTGCTTGGCATTTTAAGCAAAAGGTTATTAACAATCGATTGGGACTTAGTATTATCAAAGGAAACAGAGGCAAAATGTGACCAGTTCATAGACAAGCATATTACAGAAATATCTCGCCTTAATGACTCAAGTTTGCTCCTTAAAGCGTTCTCAGCTAAATGTTCAATTGAGTACATACTTGAGCATACTGAAATACAGTGGGACTGGAGAATCGTAACAATTAATAGAATCTCACTTGAATATTTAGCATCACCTGAAATACAAAATGATTTTAAGCAATTCTTATTCTGGCCATATGTTATTAAGCATTTGTATTCTGAAAAAGATTTGCTTCAAATAGATAAGCTTACCACTCTGGCATGGTACATTTCCCATGGAGAACAATCTTTAATTAAAGAGTCATGGTCAGAAATCACAAAGAGAATTTCTTCATTTTCTTTATGGAAGATAATTGATGAAACATCTACATATGAAATATTCCATTGGGATTGGGACTATATTAGTTCAAACCCCAAAATTCCAATTGATCATTCTTTTTTGGAGAAATATGTTGATTCAATTAATTGGGATAATCTTTCGGAAAATCGTGTATTAGCCTCCTTTTTTCAGTATAACAAATCAGCCTACAGAAACTTGAATGAATGGGTTAATTTCATTCTTGAATACCTAAGTACATTCAAACAAAAATGGAATTTTGCACGATTAAGCACAATCAATAATCTGACTTGGCATGAGCGAATTGTTTCAGAATTTGAAGATTATTGGGACTGGTCTGTACTTTCAGGCCAAAGCACTTTACTTACTAAATCAAATAGAAATTCAAAAGAAATTCATTATGATAAGAGAAGGTTTAATCGTTTTTCCAATAAAATAGATTTTGGCCAAATCTCCCTCCGTTTTGATGTAATTCTTAATGGTGACCTTATTGAAAATTATATAGATCATAAATGGGATTGGTCAGCCTTGTCTTCTCACCCTCTTTTGCAAATCAATTCTGATTTCATCATAAGGCATTCAAACAAAGCTTGGGATTACTACGCACTTACATCATCTCCTAGCCTAAATCTGGATAAGGAAATTTTATTAGCACTTTCTGAAAAAAACTGGAATTGGGAACATATCTCGAAGGAGAACTGGATTGACAATGATTTGATTATCCAACTTGATGAAAAAGACTGGAATCTCACCCTACTTTGTACAAATAAGAATATAATACTTGATAAAAATCTGCTCGAAATCTTTGTAAATAAAGAATTTTCAGAATGGAATTTAGTCCTTGAAAACAACAATTTGCACATTACCCCAAAGACTGTTTCGTTAATTTCAAACTCGCAATTTTTTAATTCTGAACACTGGAGATTAATCTCCAAGCACTCTAACCTGAATTTTTCCGAACAGAACATCTTACTCGAAAGATTTGCCAGATTTTGGAGTTGGGAAGATTTAGTAGCTCAAAATAAATTAGATCTCTCAAATATTGATTTACTTAGAAAATTCAAGTCTTACCTAAACTGGACTTTAGTAACAAATTCTGAGTCTTTCAACCCATCATTTGAGATATTGGAGGAGTTTAGGGCTGAACTTGACTGGCAAGTTCTTTCGAGCAGGATTACTCTTAATCAGCATACACTAAGTGTTTTCAAAGACAATTTGGACTGGTCACAAGTCTCATCAAATACTGCAATCAGTTTTTCAAAAGATTTGATTGAGGGTTTTAGGAATTATTGGGACTACTATTTCCTAATTGATAATCCTGCTATACCTATTGATGTAAGAGAACATATTGATGAAATTATCGACTCTATACCAGAATTACAGCTCTACCTCAAACTAAGAGATGACAGTTCTATCTGGGCAGGATCGGTTTACCACTATACACATGTTTCCAATGCCATAGAGATCATTAAGACAGGAAAAATACTTAGTAGAAACAGAGCGAAGAATCATGCTGATGCAGCAGGTAATGTAGTCCTAAGAAGAAACGATGCTCATAATTACGCTAGATTTTATTTCCGTCCGCAAACCCCAACGCAATTCTATAATGAGGCATTAGGAAAGGATATTAACTGTGGTTATTATGGTTGGTCAAAGGACTACTACGGAAATTGGACCCAAATATGGAAATCAAATTTCCCACAGGCCTTAGCTCTAGGACTACCAAAATGTCCAGTTCCAGTATTCTTCAAATTTGACTTACAAGAAATAATTCTTAAACATAAAAATCAGTGCTTCATCAGTAATGGAAATATGCAAACAAACTGGGCTACTGCAGGTCCAATTGCCTCTATGCTTCCAAAGTTTAACTTCATGGACGTCTACAGTACCATTAAAAATACATCTGATGGAGACTGGCACACATACATTAACTACTCCCAACAAGAATTTCTTATACCTGATGAGTTTGATTTTAGTGACTTAAAGAATTTCTTAATAATAGTCCCCAACACTACCGTCAAACGACAGCTACAAAATGCTATAAATCCCAATTCAGAATTATCTCACAAAATCATTATTGATAATTATCAATATCAAGTTTTTCACAACGAAAACAAAAAAATAGAATATCAAATAGTTGAAAACGAAATCAGTATCTGGACAGACTATCAAGGCGATGGTCAGAATCACGGAACAATTGTTCTAGAAAGCAATATGGTTGATAGTTTGGAGTACATTTCAGGCAACATACTCTCCATAACAAATACTTCAATTATTGCCTACCCAAACTTGAAAGTAAAAGTCGATCCTAAAGCAAAAATTTCTATCAAATTCAGTGATGATTACAAAGGTCAAATGTGGTCAATTTATGATGGTAGTTTGGATGAAAATGAGTTACTAAACTATAGTTTACCAGAACATCCCAGGATCAATAAAGACCTTCCTAAGGAATGGTCATTTGACAATCCAAACTTATTGCTTAATCATTTAATGAACCTTTCTGGCGAAATCAAAGACCTATTTTTAAAAAGGGTTCGCCATTACTTTTTGAAGGAACATACGCTTCTTGTCCTAAATGCCTATGAGAAGTATTTTGGAAGCCGTCAACTAAATATCGAACAGAATTTATTTAGGGTGTTTTTGGCATTACACGATATAGGTAAACCTATCGCCAATGAAAAAGGTGACAAATCTGATCAATACAAGTACACTCAAGAGTTAATCAAAAAACATTGGAATCAACTGCCTTTTGATGATGAATACTTAAAAGTAGCCCTTGCATTATCTGAAGGTGATTACATAGGTCAATATATGCAAGGAATCTTACCACTGGAATCAACATTAAGCTCGTTAGAAGAAGTAGCTGCTAAGTACAATTTAGAATTATCATCCTTAGCAGAACTATATTCGGTTTACTACCAAGCTGATATTGCTGCCTATACTCAAGATGACGGTGGAATAAAATTCTTAGAAAATCTATTTCATTATCAAAACGGAATGAAAGTGATAGATCCTGAATCAGGCTTTATAAGGCTTTCATCTAATCACTGGACGAAATTTCTTAAACTGCAAAGATCAATAGTTGTTAATGATAGAGTTTAAAAAGGGTAACATATTTAACTCCAATTCTCAGACAATAGTCAATACCGTAAACTGTGTTGGCGTAATGGGTAAGGGCATCGCTTTAGTTTTCAAGCTCAGATACCCTCTGATGTTCGATATATACCGTGACCATTGTAAAAATAAACTTATCGGTATTGGTAAGCTATGGCTGTATAAAGGTGAATCAAATGCCCCATGGGTTCTAAACTTCCCTACTAAATTCCATTGGAAGTATCCAAGCAAGCTCGATTACATAGAAAAAGGCTTGGAAAAGTTTGTTTCAACCTATAAGCACCAACATATCACTTCAATTGCTTTTCCGCTTTTGGGAACACATAATGGAGGTTTAGACAAGGAAATTGTACTTAATATGATGTCTCACTACCTAAACAATTTAGATATACCCGTAGAAATCTACGAATATGACCCTTTCGCTCCTGATGATCTATATTCTCGGTTTAAACAGAAATGGTTGTCAATTCCTCAAGCAGACATTAAATCAAAAACAGGTATTCGTACACAAAAGCAAATTGATACAATAGCCATAGCTCTTAACGACTCAACAGTTTCTTCTATGATTTCTCTTATTGAATACAAGGGTATTGGTATCAAGACAATGGAAAAGTGTTTTTACATAGTGATGAATGATTCTGACAATCAAACTAAATTATTCTGAAAACACAATGAGTAGAAGCAGTCATCGGTCTTTTATACAATCAATACCCCTCCCACACCCATGTGCTTCCAGTAGGTTCATTGTGTTCGTTCGTGCCTCACTCTCTACATTCACCCACTTCCAGCACCGCACAGCAAGAGTAGCCCGTTATTCCATTCCGCTACGCTACATTCCATACCGTGCCACACTTGCTTTTCCCAACGCACCCCCCAACGCAGGTAAAGCGGTGTTCGTCAGTCGTTCCGTTTTGTTCCGCAAAAACATATCTGCAAGGGTAAAATGCACTCCCTTCGGTCGCCCTTGCATATACCGTTCACTTACCAGGTGTCTTGCGCTCCAGTGGGTGCTCGCCACCTGCCGTTCACTTGTTTTGCTTCACACACTCTCTCCTTCCTCACTCGCAGCTATTTCATCCCCCCAAACCCCTTCTAAGGTGTTCGCTACACTCACAGTATTTTTTATTGGGGGTCTGCCGCTGCTTATTGTTTTTGCTCGCCTGCGGGTCGCTGCGGGCTGATCGGGCTGTCATGTTTTTTGCAATTTCCCATGTGCTTACAGTCGCTTCGTTTCAGTCATTCGTTCCTCACTCCTTCAACTCAGCCACTTTCAGCACCGCTCACAAGCGTAGCTCTTTCACTTCACTACACGAGCCAACCCACCGTCATTCCGCAATCTGCCTGCAATTCTCCTCCAATGGGTTTGAACTGCAATCAAAAAATACAAACCCAGCCAATGCTATTGCAGGCAGTTATTGCTCCATTCCTTTCCAACAATCGTTTCGTTCCCTTCAGTCGCTACCCTTGCCTTTGCCGACCCTGATGCAAAAAAAGACGCCAGCCCTGCCGTAAACGGTAGGCGTCTGCCGCCCTCATTCTTCGGGCTTTTGCAGCCACCACCCTTGCTCCGCTCGCAGGCGGCTCGCACGCACAGCTACAGGTCTCCATTCCGTTTCTCTTCATTCCGCCCTTCCGCTATCCCAACGCTAGCTCAAGGCTGTTTTACCTGCGTTTCCCCACGGCTACCAAAATCCGTATATTGTTACATGGAAATAGCTAAAGGATATAAAACATCTGATTACCAAAGTCTGGATTTGACCAATCACGAATCTTCCGACAGGCAAACTGCAATTAATATCTTTATCCACAGGATGGAACCCAGATACTTAGAGCCAATTAGACTTTTAATTGCCGAAGATTTAAAACTTCCTGTAAGGAAAAGGAGGTGTTACCAGCAAGTAAGAATGTACATTTTTTGGCAAGTTGGAATGTACAGAAAATGGAAAATAGCGATGTACATTTTCAGGTTTAAAATTAGTTTAAAAAATGGTTTTTCGGTTCTGCATTCGATAACTATCTCCTTCAAGTTTTATGATTTCACATCTGTAGAGTATTCTGTCCAGTAATGCTGTTGTTAGAACCTGGTCATGCAGTACTTCGGCCCATTCTTTTGGTCCCTTGTTTGTCGTGATGATCAGAGCGGTGCGCTCATGAAGCTCGTTGATCAGGTTGAAAAACGCCACGGCATCATCTTTGGATACCGGGAATATCATGATATCGTCTATTACCAGCAAATGCGCTTTCATGATACGCTTGTATTCGGCTGCCGCAGTTCTGGTCATATCCTTCATTTTCAGTACTTTAATTAGATCCTCCATAGTTTTAAAGTAGGCCAGATAACCTTTGTCTATGGCATCAAAACAAAGTCCTGCAGCAATATAGGTCTTGCCGGTGCCCGAAGGCCCCATGAGAACGATATTGAAGTTTTGCTCCAGCCATTTTAGCTCTCTGAGCTGGTTAAGCTGCTTTTTACCAAGTCCATTGGCAAAGGAGTGGTCATACAAGTCCAGGTTGTACCGGAGGGGTAGCCGTGCCCTTTTTGTTCTCCGCTCCATATCTTTTTGTTTTCTGTGGCCTACTTCAGATTCTATCAGATTTTTAACAAAATCCAGGTAGCTGAGCTGATTTTGCTCAGCGTCAGCTACCAGTTGGTCAAAATTAGCCGATAATGCAGACAGTCTTAGTTTTGCACAGTAAGATTTGATCTGTTCTGTTTTTGTCATTGTTCGTTGTATTTAGCTGTTAAAAATATTTTCGTAATTGTCCAGATTGCTCTTCTCAGGGATCTGGGAGGCTTTTTCCAGGCTTCTTTCGTTCATTAGTTTAATGGGTTGGTTTGAAGGTTCTGGTGTGCCCTGCTCCAGGAAAAAGACATTATAAACCTGTTCAAAGTCAAGGGCGTTAAAGACCTGATTTTTCCGGCAAAAGGCAAGGGATTTATCTGCTGCTTCAGTATTCCCACTCCTGACAGCTTTCAAAACAGCCTGGATCTGGTCTCTGACATATCTGGGGTAAGCTTCCCGTAGTCCATTTAGATAGGCTAAAGCCCTCTTTTTATCAGTGAAATATTCTGAGGTGTCTTGTATGAGTTGCTCAACAGACAAGGAATGGTCCCTCTTATGATTGTTGTTGATGACTTTGTTTCCGGTGCCTTCCGGTATTTTATGCATGCAGATATGTTCCCATGCCAGGCTATAAACAAATAGTTGATTATCCTGCTCTTTGAGGAAGATATATGTGTCAGGCCCCTGATAAACTTCTGCGGGTACAGAATAAAAGTTTCCTTTATAATTGACCGTACTGTCCTTTCTGACAAGATATTGCATTCTCTTTTCCTTGTTATGCTCCATTGGTAGGGGTTTATAGGGATTTAGATATGTTTGTTCGATGCGGAAAGCTTCAACCGGGCTTATTTTGGTTACATGATGCTCCAGATAATTGGCAGTTCTATTCAGCCAGGCCAAAGCTTCATCATTGAGCGTTTCCAGATCGGTGTAAGTGCGGTTGCACAAGAAATTCTTCTTCACATACTGTATGACGCTTTCTACCTTTCCTTTGCTCTCCGGATCTGCCTTCCTACAAAAATGTAATTTGTATCCCCGTGCCTTCACATAGCTGGAGAACCCGGAAGTAAGCAGTAATTGTCCCAGGTTCTCATCTACCATCATGGTACGATCCTGATCATAGACCACTACTATAGTGATACCCCCGAAATATTGGAAAGCCTGTTCGTGAGCCTGGCAAACAGTCGCTGTGGTAAAGGCCTTGTCTGAAAAGAGGATAAACTTGTAGCGGCTTCTGGACAGTACCATGGCAAAGAACCATACTTTTTTCTGTCGGCCTGAAGCAAGCCGCATATTATATTGCCCAAAGTCCACTTGTGCCTGGTAGCCAAAGGGTAGCTCTTCCACCGGGAAATACTCCCTCAGAGAAGGCACAATCGGGATATTGTGCTTTTGCCGTACATACATGACAAAATTGTAGACGGTACGAGTGCTGACTTTCGGCAGATCAGAGTAGTATTCTTTCAGCCAGTCGAAGATTTGAGCGGCAGAGGTATCTTCAAATGCCTCTAGTTTTGACTTTACAAAATCCTCATAATTCTCGAGCTTTTTGGAGCGATTCTGACGGGTTGACAGAAATTGCTCATACTCCTGCTCATTCATGGCCAGTTTTCTTTCTACCGTTCTTCTGTCAACTCCAAGATACCTTCCTATCCTGGCCGCTTTGAATCCTAATAGCGATAACCGGTGAATTTCATGATACATAATCCAGTTGTTTAAGTCCTGTTTGGTCATCTCTGCATATTTAAGTGGTTAAAAAAACCGCAGAGATAAATCAAAATTGAAGCGCATGGATAGGATTTGGGCCCATGGGCGGCCCAAATCCTATCCATGACACTGGAAAATGTACATTTGTATTTTCCGAAATCAGTACACTACTAATTGCCGATTACTGTACATTATTAATTTCCGATAACAGGAGGTTTGGTTTCACCATAACAGCAATCATGTGCCTATTAATTGAAACAATCTATTGCTTCCGAAAAGGGATTATTGATAATTCAAGAAATGCCAGGAACACGTTTGTTGATTTTTTGACTACATCTAAACACTTTAGTCCACATTTCAATCCAGCGACAGCAGAGATATTCTACGACCATTTCAGAAATGGAATATTACATCAAGCAGAAACTAAGGATATGTCAAGAATCCGAGATGTAGGCCCAGTAATTCGTCAGGTTGGTTCAGGTATTGCCATAAATAGAACTGAATTTTTCGAACTGCTAGAAGATGAATTTCACCTTTACATTGAAGAAATATCAAATCCTGCAAACATAGAATTGCGCAATTCCTTCAAAATTAAAATGGATCATATCTGCAAATAGAGCCATTCCATCAAAAGATTAATCACTCAAACATAAAGCAAAATTACAGGCGTGCGGATGCGAGAGCTGCAAGGGTTCGCTTCGCCTGTTTGGAAAAAAAATCTCCACCCTACGGGTAGTATTTTTTTCCCACAGCCCTTGCTGCAATCGCACCGTCCTGTAGTGCGAAGGCATTATGTTTAAGTTATTATTCAGAGTCCGTTGCGGCAGCCGGTGGTTGTTGGCGGGCGTTCGCACCTCAGGTTTTCCGTTCCATGCAGGCATTCAGCGTTGTGGCATCACAGATTATACGCTGCGTGTTTTTTGGTTCGAGTTGTGCCTTTCAGAGCTCCCTTTTTAGGGGGCTCTTTTTTTTACTCGTACAGGGAAAATTTTAAAAAGATGAAAGCAAAGATAGGCGGGTTCGCACATGCCCACCGCACTTTCGGACAGTCAAGGTCAAGCCCTCCGGGTTTTGAAAAAAATCTCCACCCTACAGGTAGTATTTTTTCCAAAAACCTTGACAGCCGACCCTCACCCGCCTGAAAGACAGCTTTCTCTTTTCTTTTTTTTCCTTTTTTCTTTTCTCTTTTGAAAAAAAGTATGCGAAGCGCAGCGAGCAAAATTTTAATGGCTCACTGTATGAAATCGTTTCGCATCAAAACACACCGACCAGAAAGAAGCTACAATCAGCCGCACTTTTTTATCTTGAATAAAGGACTGAACAGCGGGAAACCACTCAACCAACCTTGCCCTAATTGCTTTGTTTGTCTTACAGACAACCATGAGGATAGGGAATTTCTCTATTGGCTTTGCTTTGGATTGTGGAGGTCAAAATCATTTCACTATCTCCTGAAAGGCTCCGTAATTCCATTCGTGACTATTGATGAAATCCGAAAGCTAATCCGGGAAAGTTCCGCCAAAGCAAACTGCAAAACCCAGGCATTTCAAAAGGCAATGCAAGCCCTTCGGCTACTCGACACCAACGAGCAAAAAATCAAGGTCACACTAAAGATGATTGATACTGCCAGACAAGCCATATTCTATGACTTGATGAAAGAAGCAGGTACAGGATAGATTCCTGCCCTGCCAAAAAAACAGGGCAACAAAAGCAAAATAAAGCACACCACCGCAACAACACCCAAGAGAGAACTACCGCCTAATTCTTGAAGTAATTTAGTTGGCGAAGGGCAAATCCATGGTAAGTCCGTGTCAAGTCCAAGCAAATGTTTAACCCCTAAAAAATCGTAAAGAGATGGGAAAAATTAATCAGGGTATTCTCGGTGGTGTCTCAGGACAGGTCGGGAATGTAATCGGTGGAACTTGGAAGGGCATCGATTACCTGCGCATCAAACCTTCCAGTGTAGCGAACCCAAGAACTGAAGGTCAGGTTGACCAACGTTCCAAATTCTCAACTGTCTTGCAGTTCTTGCAACCTATGACAGACTTCCTGAGAGTCGGTTTCAAGTTGTATGCTAACAAAATGACCCAGTTCAATGCGGCCATGTCCTACAACCTGAACAATGCGATTACCGGAGCTTATCCAAACTTCATGATTGATTATGCAAATGCATTGGTTACTCGTGGTAATCTAACCGGAGCGTCCAATGGTGCAGCCAGTTCTCCAAGTGCTGGAAACGTGGAAGCAACCTGGACAGACAATTCAGGAAGCGGAAGTGCTCAAGCAACAGACAAAGCTCTGATTGCTCTTTTAAACACTACCCGAGGGGAAGCAGTGTTCACCACTGCGGGACCGGCAAGGTCTGCCGGATCAGCGACCATTCCAGTGCCTCCTGAGTACTCAGGAGAAGACGTTGAAGTCTTTTTAGGGTTTGTGTCAGAGGACGGAACTAAAGTCGCCAACAGCGTTTATTTAGGCTCTGTAACAGTTGCGTAAAGCGATTGGTGTTTTCGATAAAAACCGCTTCCTTTGTGAGGCGGTTTTTTTATGTCCGCTCCGCTCTAATTTTCCTTTCTTATCCCTTATTTTGCTAATACTCAGCGTTTTTTGTTGCTAATTCGTTTCTACTACTTTAGCAACACACTGAAATACAGCAAGTTAAAAGCAATTCAAATATTTTGTATCGGAAAGTAAAAGCTTTTCTATTAATAAAATGAACCATTTTATTATTGCTTTTAAGCTACTTCTATTTTCTTTGCTTGTATTATTTTTCTCTTTTTCTAATTTGTTATAGTTACAGACTGTAATAGGCTTTTGGTAGCAACAAGATTTTTAGCGACAGGCAAAATCATAAAAAAGAGCGACATCCTTATCCCTCAAACACCCACAGATAGGAAATGTCAGTTGGTGAATCCTATTCACAAAGAATTGAGCAAACAACCCAAACTCCACAAACCAGTACTATGGCAGGGTACAGCAAAAAGGTATTGGAAAACCCGTCAAACCCAACAGATAGCTTACCAGCTATTAGATAATAATGATGGCAGTAATTTTCTAGACAGAAGATGATACATGCATTCAAAAGCGATTACGGTAACTAGTGAAGGCTTTTAAAAAGCTTTTGCCATAAAACCATTTTCCTATTATCGCAGAACCGACAGGGAATTTGTGGACATGGAAAGCCCTTGTCTTTCTATAGTCCTTTTAAGCTCCAAAACAAATTTCGGTATTGTTCCCAACACAGAAAACGGTAGAATAAGCCTTTGATCTTCTATTTAATGAATGTTTGCACTGTCTGAAATACACCTCTGCCCCAAATCAAGAACAAATAATCCTTATTTCCTCTATTTCCTTAAAATCCTTAACCGTGACCCACAGCAAATCCAATTTTCAATATTTCGGCAGAAAACAATTTTATTTGCCAAAGTTTTGTACTATAAAAAACAATCTTATATTTGTCAATCGTAGTATGAAAAACACTGATCTAGCACATAATCTCAGGATTAATTTATCTGATAAACAGGAATTTACTACGAAAGACATCACAGATGCCCTTCAAAAGCATTTTCCCGATTTATCTGGCAGCACAATAGCCTGGAAACTAAATCAACTGAAAAAAGACAAGCTCCTTTATCAGATAGGTAGAGGTCTTTACACCTTTGATTATAAGCCTGAATTTTCAGCTGAGCTCAGCTTAAAATCCAAACGACTATACAATCGTGTAAAAGGAATTTACTCTGGTGAAATCGTCATATGGGACACCATCCTATTGAATGAAATTGGTGATGAAAACACCTCAAAGTATTGGGTATTCCTTGCTCTCAATAAAGATCATTTGGATTCTTTATTTGGTGAAATGCTATCCTTCAGTAAGAAGGTTTACCTGCAACCAGACAAGGAAACAACTGCCCGTTATCTCATTCCCCAGAATGATGCAATCATTCTCACAGCTTTAATTTCTGAGACTCCAACGGAGCGATCAGGCGACTACTTATCCCCCAGCATTGAAGGTATATTGGTCAATGCGTGGTTTGAGCATGAGCAGTACTTGGAACCTATTGGGATAGACATTCGCAAATTGTATGAGCAGGCTTTTTCTAAATACAATGTGAATAAGAGCAAGCTCCTACGCTATGCTTCCAGAAGGGATAAGAGAAAAGAAATTAACGAACTATTAAAAACCATCAAATAATGTCCACGGAAGTAATTGAACAGGACGACATAGTATTGGAAGACAACCAGCTGGTTTGTATCTTGACTGGTGAAGTCAAAAAAGTAAGGACACAGGAAAGCAACCTGCAATCAGTAATCTTAATGCTGAATGAAGAGTACGGTTTTGACCTTGCCGATATGGAGCGTGATTTTGCCATCCAATACACCGATCCCGATACCGGAAAGCCCAAAAAGCAGAAGGTTGAATTAGTAGTATTTGAAAAAGGAAAACCGCATGAGCAGGACTTCATTATCCGCATTTGTGTGGTGCAGGATGATAAGGTAAAAGAAAACGATAAGAAGAAAGGTGTAAAACCTACCTTGGAAAATGCTATGGGTGCAGTAGAGAGCTGTGAATTTGGCCTTTGGGCAAATGGCTCCAGCTATCACTACCTGCAAAAAGAAGATGACGCCATGGGCTTTGACTATGAGTTTGTGGATCTTTCTGACTTCCCTGGTGAAGGAGAAACACTGGAAGATCTTGACAGAGCTGACCGTTCTTCTGGAAAGAAGCCAGCCAATGACTCCTTGATCAAAGTATTCAAGCGTTCACATGACTACATCTATGGTAATGAAGGAAGAAAAAAGGACGCTTTCTGGCAGCTTTTATATCTCATTTTTTGCAAGCTATACGATGAGAAAAGAAAATTTATCCCTTCAGATATTAGCTACCGAAGAAAATTTTGGGTGGGTGTTAAAGAAAAAAACACAGCGGAAGGGCGTAAAAAAATAGCAAAGCGCATCAAAGATATTTTTGACGACCTTAAGAACAAAAAGGGAGAAGAGGAAAACTTGTTTGCCGAAGTTTTTTATGGTAATGAGGCTATTGAACTAACTGATCAGGGAATCGCAATTATTGCCAGTGAATTGTCAAAATACTCTTTTTTGGATGCTTCTGTAGATGTGAAAGGGATGGCTTATGAAACGATTGTTGAAAACACTTTGAAGCAATCAGCAGGTCAGTTCTTTACCCCAAGAAACATCATCAAAGCAATGGTAGAGATGATGAACCCAACTGAAAATGACCGTGTGCTTGATCCTGCATGTGGATCAGGAGGCTTTTTGGTGATGGTGCTTGATCATGTAAGAAAGCAAATTGCCGCTGAATTATATCCCGATTTAGACGGACCGCTACTGGCTGAAAAGTTTAATTCTATGGAAGTGAACGAGCGGGTTAGAAAATACGCAGAGCGCAGCATATTCGGCTTTGATTTTGACCCTGACCTGAAAAAGGCAGCCAGAATGAACATGGTAATGGCAGGTGATGGACACGCCAATATCTTCCATGTCAATTCCCTTGCCTACCCAAATTGGGAGCATCCTTCTGAGATTGAAAAAATCAAGACTGCAATTGGTAAGAGCCTTTCGGAGATGAAAGACATTGAAAGCCGATATGGCAATGATGCCCGTGAAAAATTCGACATCATTTTTACAAACCCACCATTTGGTGCAAAAGTGAAAGTAGAACCGGAAATAGCAAGCCAGTATTTTCTCTCCAAGTACAGTGACGCTCCTGAAGTGCTATTCATTGAAACATGCTACAACTTCCTGAAACCAGGTGGTAAAGTAGCCATTGTACTACCAGATGGAATTTTAGGAAACCCTAATACCCTCCCTGTTCGGGAATGGATATTGGATAAATTCAAAATCCTAGCTTCAGTTGACCTTGCAGTAGAAGCTTTCTTACCCCAGGTAGGCGTTCAGGCTTCATTACTCTTTTTGCAACGTAAAACAGAAGTGGAAAGACAGCTTGCTCAGGATAGTGCAGAAGACTATGAAGTATTTATGGCCATTGCTGAAAAGCTGGGGAAAGACAGAAGAGGCAACCCCATCTATGTGCGTGATGAAGATGGGGCTGAAATACTGTTCGACACTGAAACTCAATATGTCGTGCACAAAAAAGATGGTTCGCTAGAAGTAAAAACCCGAAAGGAAAAGCTCAAGCAGCTGGACGATGATCTTCCAAAAATAGCTCAGCAATTTAGAAACTATACCAATCATCTATAAAATGGAGATAGCGAACATTCCATATAAAAGCATTTCAAATGGTGCAAAGATTCTTAAACCGAATTATCACCTCAACTATGGCAAAAAGAGAATCGAGAAGGCATTGAGCTTAAAAAGGCCGTTTTCACCTCTTGGTCAGGTAGTTGATGATGTTTACACAGGTGGGATATTTAAAAGGGTTTTTATTGACTCAGAAAACCATGGGCTTCCTTATATCTCTGCACAGCATATGATGCATGCTCGACCATTAGAGGTGGCAAAATTGATTTCCAAAAAATTTACTCCTCGTCAAGAGGATATGACATTAAGAGAAAATCAAATCCTTGTGAGTTGTGCAGGAACTGTTGGTAACGTCAGATTGATTGGTGCAGATTTGGATGGAATAATAGGCTCCCAAGATATTATAAGAATTATCCCAAGTGACGAGAAGTGCAAATTTGGATTCTTATATGCTTACCTCGCATCACCCACTGCTTATAACTATATGCAATCTTTTATCTATGGATCAGTTGTTCCTAGAATTGAACCACAGACGCTTTCATTGCTACCCGTGCCAATTCTTGAGCAATCTCTGATCACGAAATGTGATCAATTAATTAGAGAATCACTAAAAGCTCGAAATTCAGCAATCAAAGCATTAAATGAAGCCCTGCGCCTATTTGAGGAGAATCTTCCTAAGATTAACAAAAGAGCAAATTATTCTCTAAGCATAAACAAGCTTAGTAACTATAGAAATCGCTTTGAATCCACACTTCAGATTAACTCCCTAAATGAATACCATACTGAACTAGAGAAAAGAGGATATACCTTAAAGTATATAGATGAGCTTTCAGATGATGTTTTTACGCCTAATATCTTCAAAAGAATCAAAGTGGATAAGAGTAATACGAGCATACCTTATTTGGGGGGTGCAGACCTCTTGACCTTGAGCCCAAAATTTGACACATTCCTATCCAGGAATACCAAAAACATCAATGATTATCTTCTTCGCAAGGGTTATATCGCAGTTCAAGATTCAGGTAGTATTCAATCAATGGGATATGTATCTATGATACCCGAATATCTTAAAGGAATAGCTGCTACAAATAATTTGGTGCGAATTGTTCCATCAAGTAATCAAGACTTTAACCCTTACATATTCGCATATCTGAAAACCAAACAGGCGAACTCGATAATTAAAAATATGGCTTATGGTACTGGGCAGCTCCACATTGATACAAACATTATAAAAGAGTTCAAAATACCAGTAATTGAAAAGCTATTCAAACCTGTAACAACTGCTGTTAAATCCTATCTATCTCATTTGGAGAGAGGTTACAGCTTAGAAAAGAATGCGATAGACATAGTAGAAAACGAAATTGAATCATGGCAAAAATCATAGTTCCACCATATTTCGATTCGGTTGTAAATGCCGGAGAAAAGCGTTTGCTGGATTACTTGCAGGTAAACCTGCCAGACAGTTTTTATCTTGTTCCCAATGTAGAGTTGGCCTCCACAAACCCACGAAACAACCGGACACAGTATTGGGAGTATGATTTGTTGATTGTTGCCCCGCATGCCATATACAACATCGAGAACAAGGATTGGAAAGGAAGAATTGAAGGAGACGATAACTATTGGTATGTCAATGATCGTCAACGCCAGAACCCTTTAAAAACCGGAAGGCAAAAAACGGCAGTGCTGGCCTCCAAACTAAGAGAACATGAGCCTGCCTGGGCAAGGGCATGGATTCAAAACATGGTTACCCTATCCTATCCTAATACCTATGCTCCTTCGCTATGGCAGGAGTCGGCCAAGCTCACCTTTCAGCTCAATGAGCAGTTGATCAATTACTTGACATATCCGGAACAGATTGGAAAATCAGAAGATGACATTGCAGACATCTACAAAGACATTGTAAAGTACCTTGACGGCAGCCAGAGCAAAAAATCACCGGACGAAAAACGTGAAGTTGAGAGTTATGAAATTATAGAAATACTTCAGCAGGAACCCAACTTCACTGAATACCTGGTAAAACCAAAAGGAGTTACCTCCTCTATACGCAAAAGAGTTAAAGAGTATTCTCTTCAGGTGGCAGGTCTTTCACAACCTGAACTGCTCAAACGTGAGGAAGCTATTAAGAATCAGTACAAAGCGCTTCATAAGATCAAAGCCAAGCCTTTCATACTGAATGTAGAGTTCAAAATTGATGAAGAAAACCATCAGTTCTATGAAATATCAGATTTCTTAGATGAGAACTCTCTGAGAGCAGAAGCCCGATCCAAAACCTTCACCTTTCAGGAAAAACTAGGTATTGTCCGCAATGTAATGGCTGCCTTGAAAGAAGCTCACAAGGAAAGCATATTTCATCGGGACATTAACCCTGACAACATCTACATGAGCAGCGGCTATGCCTATTTGGGCAATTTCGGAAAGTCCTACTTCACCGATCACAACCAACAAGGATATACGGTAATGGCTACCATTAACGAATCCAATGCCACGCCTTACCATCCATTGGAATTAACTGTGGGTGATGCCTCACGTTCGTCAGACATTTACTCCCTGGGTGTGCTCATCTATTGGTTGTTTACAGGAGAAGAACCTTTCAAGACTCCTTATGATCTTGATAAAATGGGTGGAAAGCTACCAACAGCCAAATTACCTACTTCACTCAATAAAGCATTGCCAAAATGGTTGGATGAGCTATCGCTAAAGACCATTCTCACAGATGATCTGAAACGATTAGACAGCATAGAGCAAGTTGATAAATTCATCGAGGATGCTCTCAAAGAAAATGACAGTGAAGTCCCATCCAAACGGACAACAAGAACCACAACCGCTCAATCTACTGACATCTATGAGTTAAAGGTCGGAGACAAGATTGGAGATTATGTCATTCATCAGATTCTTGGTAAAGGTGGCTATTCCAGAGTTTTCAAAGTAAAACACCAGCTTCAAGGGAAATACTATGCGTTGAAGCTATTCCATGAAAGCGTGAACGCCAATTCGGTCATTGACGAATACAATGCCTTGGTTGGATTAGAGCATCACAACATCGTCAAATTCGTTTGGAATGGGGAAACACCAAACGGACAGTTTTATACCTTAATGGAGTTTCTGGAAGGTGAGAATCTTAGCACCTATTCAAGAACAGATGCCAAACTTCCAATTTACAGGGTATATCAAATAGCCAAAGACATTCTTAGTGCCTTGGTATCTATGCAGAGTCTGGATAAACCTATTCTGCACAGGGACATAAAACCGCAAAATATCATTTGGGATAACGAGAAACGCTTTGTGCTCATTGACTTCAATGTGGCCTCCTTTGTAGATGACAATCAGGATTTTGTTGGTACAAACCCTTATTTGGCTCCTGACCTTATTGCAGATGGTTATAAGGTGAATTGGGATAAGTCAGCAGATACGTTTGCCTTAGGCATCACGCTCTATGAACTGATCTGCAAAGAATACCCCTGGACACCCAAGAAAATGCCAGTTCTCAGTATTGATCCGGTTAATCCAAAGGAATTTGAACCAAGGATTTCGGACGCCTTTGCTGAGTTTTTAAGTCAGGCTATAAACCCTCGCTCAGCAAAGCGATTTTCCAATGCACAGGAAATGCTGGATGCATTATTGTCAATTGGTGAAGATGGCATCTTACAAGAAACAAAAACGGTCACTCCTACTGCAGAGGCGAAAGATGAAGAGGGCAGTTTCATCAAGTACATCAACTCATTATACAGCCAGTCCAAAGGAGGAAATTTCGGAACACGTGCCAGTGAAACTATCAGTGAGTACGACCGGCTAACTTATACACCTTCCAAGCTTGATAAAAAACTACTGCCCGACATACTTGATGGTAAATACAAGCTACTGATCATTACAGGAAACGCAGGAGATGGTAAAACAGCTTTCATTAAAAGAATTGAGCATGATGACTCAGTAAAAGACCTCAACACCCATGAACATAAAAACGGTGCTAGGTTTAAAATCAATGGTGTCCAGTTTGAGAGCAATTATGACGGCTCTCAGGATGAAGATCAACGAGCCAATAATGAAGTATTAGAGAGCTTCTTCGAGCCATTCTCAGGGCTGTCCAATTACAATGAATCTAAGGAAGGACGAATCATTGCTATCAACGAAGGGCGTCTGGTTGAGTTCTTAAAGACTACAAGCAAACACAAAACACTTCATGATACCATAGAAAACTACTTCTACAACGAAGGACACCACGAGCTACCTCCTGGCCTTATGATCATCAATCTCAATTTGAGATCAGTAGCCGCTCAGGACAACCAGGAACCAAGCCTTTTCAGAAGTCAGGTAAAAGCACTGACTCAAAAAGACCTTTGGGCAAAATGTGAAACCTGCCCATTGGCAAATAAATGTTTCATCAAATACAATGTTGATTCCTTTAATGATTCAGCTTCAGGCGAAGAAGTTATAACCCGTATGGAGTGGTTGTTAAGAACGGCCAGCCTCAAACGGGAACTGCATATCACCATGCGTGATTTGCGTTCTTTCATCGCTTTTACCCTTACACGAGATCATGAATGTGCGGATATTGAACAGTTGGTAGCAGCCAGTGAAAATCAGCCAGAAAGCTATTGGCAGTACTATTACTTCAATATCACTAATCCATCGGTGGATGATTCAGGCAATCAGGATCGCCTGATCAAACTACTGCGTGAAACGGATATTGGTGAGGTAGCTATTCCCGACAAAGACAGGGATCTCTTCTTCGGTCAACATGAAACCAATGAGTATCTGGAATTTTCGGATCGTGAGTTTACGCTGATTGATGAGTTTAACAACAATAAGATTTGGGTGCCAGCTCATGAGCAAGACGGAGCACTAATTAAAAGGATACGGGTAATCCAAAAGGTATTTATCAGGCATCAATACTTTGAAGGTAAGTCAGAATTACTATCCGTTGAGAATGGTTATGTGCCTGCAACAACAGAAACTCAGGAAGCTAAATTCCCTTCATATCTCCTACGACTGCCTTATCACTCGGTATTCAAATTTGTGATAGTTCTGACTAAGGGTGATGAAGGCACAAATACCAAAGCCAGCATTTCGAGAGCTATTTCATTAAATGAAGGCTGTGATAATCCGGGTATTGACAAAGACCATTTGGTTCTTGCATCTACTGACATTAGAGACCCATACAGTAAATCTTTCAGATTGTTTGACCTTAATGATTTTGAGCTATTTGTTAATAGAACGGATCATTTGGTGAAATACCTGGAATATGAACCAGACAGTTTGACTTTCCGGCATAAAACCGAAAAGCATATCAAACTAACCATTTCTCTTGACCTATATGAGATGCTGTATTTCATACAGCAAGGGTTTAGTCCTTCCCTCAACGATCTGAGAGGAAAGTTCATTGAACTGATCATATTCAAGAACCTGCTGGAAAACCTAACCTACAAAGAGGTAGTGGTGACCAGCGACAACTTAGAGTTTTATAGAATCAGTAAAGACGAGCAGAGCCGTCTTTACATAGAACCTATGGAAGTATAACTATGGCCATAAAATTAAATAAAGACGAAAGTCAATTTAGGAGAGAAATCATATTTGCTGCCGATTCTCAGACAGTTAATATTGAAAATACCATGATTAACCTTTTTATGCTGCTCCGTTTTAATGGCCAAAGGCCAAGGCAAAGAGCACGTAAAGATGGGGATATCGAAATAAGCACTATAAGAAATGCATTTTCAAAGTTAAGTGAACAGGGTGATTGCGTTGGCTTTGACAAGTATCCAGATGGAACCGAATTATGGGTTAGATCAAATCTGGCTAATATGGTAAATAGAGGGAATTTGGATAAAGAAAAAGTTTCAGCCTTACGTCCTATTCATTTAGAAAGCTACAGGGTGAGAAATGCTGCCAACACTAAAGATAGAAATTCAGCTGATCAGGTCTATCTGATGCTTGGAGCCAATCCGACCGTAAGAGAAGATTTAAAAACATTTTTACTTGATGGATGGGATAAAACAACAGAGGCTATCATCCCCACGGATGATTTAGATGTAGATAGCTTAGGCATTTTACACTTAATCAAAAACATCAAACCGGGCTTTCTTGAATCGGAATCAAGCCTAAATAAAATTGAACCTCTCCTTATCGAAGATGCTGAATTGTATTGTGATGACGTCAGGCGTCTTTTAGCTTACAAGAATCGAATTCCACGAAGCGTTTTGATTGATTATTTAAAAACAATAACCGCTTTTCATCTTTCAATATATATTCAAAAGTTGGTATTCCTTCTGCCAAAAATGATTGAAAAGGGAACAATCGCAACCGATTTTGATTGGAAAATAATTGTTGATACCACTGATGATTTTGAATCGAAATCCGCAAAGTTGGCCTCAGAAGATTTCGAGAGGCTTTATAACAGCTTGCAGGACTATATAAAAGCTACATATCAAATCTCTTCAGTCATCTCAGCATTTGATTTGAATAAAAACTCTTCTTCATCCATAGAAAAGGCTTTGGCAATATTGTCAAATAGAAATGAAGAATTTGACAACACCTTCAAAGCACGGTGGACTATAAAAAAAGCGGAAATAGTTGATGCTGATGATCGTGAATTACTAGATGAGGTCGTGAAATATGAAGATTCTTATTTTGATAAGTACACTGAGCTAATCCTTTCGATAAGAAGCAAGTATCTATTTAGAAAGCATGTTGAGATGATAGATACACTATCATTTAAAAATAACGAAAGAGGCTTTTTAGCTCAGGGACGTGGTGGAAAGCACCCAAGAAGGTATGTTTTGGGGACACGTTTATTGGAAACGCTTGTCCAAATATTAGTACTTGAATCAGATGGCTCCAATTTTCAAACAAGAACCTTATCCATTGAAGAGTTGATTCAAAATCTTCGTGATCGTTATGGAATTATCATAACTGGATTAGCGGAAGATCGGTTCAAAGATGCAGACCTCAATACACACCTTGCTTTTAAAGAGAATATGGAGGCTTTCAAATTAAAGCTCAGACAAATAGGATTTTACAATGACCTAAGTGATGCCTACATCCTGCAAAGGATTAGACCCCGCTATGAATTAAATGCTCAGTAGAATGCAAATGGCGACTCAAATAAATACATATTATCAAAGAATCATTGACCTGATACTGGATTTGTATCATGATGATCTAAGCAAAGCCATTCCTGGCCATTGCATGAAGATCACCGGATTAGGACTTTCTGAGCTTGAGTTTCTTTGGGAGCTGATTCAGCAGAAATACAGCAACATTAATACTTTCATTGTAAGTGATGACTCAGCAACTGATGAGAGATTCATTACCGCTACAAAGCTTATTGAACTACGAAACAAGCAAGATGCACCGCTATTAGTTTTGATTCCTTCAAATAGCAGAACATCTGCTGAAGACTCTTATGGCAATGCCACTTTCAAAGAAATCTCATTAGAAGGTCTTGAACAGAGGTTAAAAGAACAGTTAATAAATGCTATTCCGACTGAATATTCTGCAATCCTCAAAAACGAGATTCTAGGTTATTTAAATATCAATAAAATAGATCCAGCCAATGTGATCGATTACCTTCTTTCTCTGGAGAAACACGGCTATTCAAAAGAATCGATAGGCAACCACCTCTACCTGCTTGATTTAATACCGGATTCAGATCTGCTTGACAACAGCAACAAGATTAGATCAAGACTAAATTTCAATGCTGAAAGCATTGAAATGCTTAGTTCATTTTACAAACCATTGTATGACAGGATAGCTGAACTGCCTTTGGAGCCAAACTCACTTCAAAAGGAATTGGTAGATTTTATCAAGGCTGAAAACAGTGCCAGAAGTGCCTCTGAGATATGCTATCTAATACATAGTAAATACTCCATTCTGAACTTTGCGAATTGGCAAATCCCGGATCTTGATTTTTCTCATATCAAACTTTATGCAGAAGAAATCAAATCCCCGGATTTCTCTGTAGAGGAAGGAAAACTGGTGCTTAAAGCCAGAGAAAATTCAACCTCTAAGGTAAGGGTACGAATCAAGATGAGTCAAAACCCAAAAGACATTCCTGATCTTGCCTACTTCAAAATCATATTGATGGCCGTAAATGGAGGTTCAGGTGAGGAAATACAAATACTCAGAAAAGTAAAGAACTCAGCATCCAACAGACCTTATCGGGATGTGACTGTAGACCTCAACCCGAATGTGATGGAGGAAGGTTCGTACTTCTTCAAAGTTTGGGCGGAAGATGAGCATGGTAATATTCTCAACAATAATGATGACTTCAAAGAGCCTCGGATTCAATCTGCCTGGGAGGAAGTAAAGGCCAAAGACGATAGTATCTTAAAAAGCTCCTTTGACTACAAGTTGACTTGTGATACAGATGATTTTGATTATGTGGTTGAGGAAAATCCCGAGCGTGAAGAGAACCAGCGGAAAGACAAATTGAATAATGTCTTGCAGGCATTCTTCAAATTCAGAATTGAAAAATTGAAATCAGGAATGGGACCAGAGGTTCCGGTTCCGTCAGAAACATCTAATATCTGGATTACCGACCCAACCAAACATACCTCAACTTTCCACATCAATTACTCCGATAGACATAACTACCAAGTAAATCTATCCTCCAAACTAAGGTTGATTGAAGATACCCTTTTAAAAAATGCTGATCATTTCGGGTATGTTAAGACAATACTCAGAAGTAACTCATCTGCATTAGGATTTGAGAAAATAAGCTTTTCAATCAGTGAAGTATCTTCGATTGTTCCTAAAGAAATTCTCTCACTTCGTTCGGAGATCTTCAAAAGGATTCAACATTCAAATGAAGCTGAAAACGGAGTACTTGAAACAGCAGATATTTTCAATTTCGCTGATTCAATACGCACATATATTGAAAAGATCAGTGATTGGACAGCTCACCTTCAGAAGCAAATATTAGAGGAAGATATTGAGGAGGATGAAAAATCCAATATTCAGGATTTGCTGGTGGAGGTTCAAATGCTGGATTTAGTAAAGGTTAAAACCAAATTACCTGATGGTAAACCTGCTGAGGCATTTTTACTTTCCCCTTTGCACCCTCTTCGTTTGGCGTGGTGGGTTCAGTTAGTTGACGTATTTAACGAGTGGGAAAAAAGCACTCATGATTATGCTGGCTATAAAGACGCTTGGTTTAAAGGGCTGTCAAACCTCTTTGAAGGCCATTTATCACCTGAAAACAATCCTTTAGTACTTGTAGAACCGGGCACATTTAAGGCATTCCATTATTCTGGTGAACTGGCTTACGGATGGGGTCTCTATCTAAACGTACTCACTGAGGAGTCTAAAAATGGAATGACTTCTGTCTCCAGACAGATGAAACATTATTTCCGACAGTTATTCAATATCACCAAAGAAAACTATGTTGAAACGGAAGTAAGCCAAAATCTGGTTGTCAGGCATGTTAAAAACTATCTGGTTCAACACCCATATACCGATAAACTAATTATTAACCTGTTTAATGCGGGTGATGCGGGTGTATTTGCAGATTCCCTGGTTGAGTTAGAGAAAGAAATTAGCTTTCAAAACATCAAATATGAGGTGCGAATTTTCAAAGGTGATGACAAGATTATTGAGCACGGTGAAGCTCTGAGAACCTTAATAAACCCTGAATCAAACATATCTGAAGAAGCTGAAGCATTTTCACAACCATCCGCAAACAGGCTTTTTCCAAAAATGAGGTTTTCTATCAATAGCATATCAGATTACCTTAAATCACCGGCACAATTTTCAGCACATTTAAGTTTCCTCATTAGCCCATTCCCAATAACAGTTGAGCTGATTAAACCTTACAGGCAAGACCGCAACTTCTATCTTAATGGATTATTAGTTTCTCCCACAATCGCTGTAAATGACTCGGGTAATGAAATCAAATGGAACAGATATATTGAAGGAAATCAAATACTTCCTGATTACTCAGGGTCGGGAACAATAGGAGTTAATTTATTTGATCACCTTCAAACATTCATTGCAGGCGCATTAGCCTCAAAATTTACTGAATCTATTCCGTCCACTCAATTGCGGCTAAATGACAAGGATAAGGTTCTGCTAACCCACTTACATGACTATTCAGATTGGGTTATCACATTTGATAAGAACCTTGGCCCACAGGTCTTTGATCAACCTTCTAAGGACGGCAAGATACCTTTCCTTCTTGATTATGTTCCTGGTGAAGAAGTAACCGGAATTTCATCGTATCTGACAACCAGACCTACGTCCGAAATTCTTGGGCTTTTAGGTCCACACTTTGAAGAGTTCAATATTGACATCCATGATCCAAAAGATGAAAAGAAGGTCAAGATACTTCTGGAAGATTTAAGAGCTGTGTCTAGCTCTTTGGTTCTGCAGCTTAATTCTTCAAAAAACAAAGCTTTTGAGGTAATTGGCTCCGCTTTCACCAAAAGAGTTTTAGAGAAAAAAGGATTGCTCGAAGAGTCATTTCTTATCCCAATTGATCTTCACCATAATCTTTTTGAAAACCTGCCCACAGAAAGCAAAAGCCGGGCAGACAACCTACTTGTGTCAATTAATCCTGACAACAAGGAAATTCAAATCACCATCATTGAGATCAAATGCAGAAAAAGCATTGGAGCTGCTGCAACAGATGACTTAAAGGCGAAAATGCGGGAGCAGATTGAGAATACTATTCTAGCATTAAGGCTGCATTTTGATCCAGAATATCACCTATCGTTTGACAGATTAGATCGGGAGATTAAAAACAAGGAGCTAAAATCTCTATTGAGCTTTTACATTGAAAGAGCTTACAGGTACGAGTACCTGAGTGAAAATGCCTATGCCAGCTATCATGATTTTCTACAAACCCTCAATGCTGGATTCAAGCTGTCTTTTAAGCAATTAGGACTTATTTTTAATTTCTCCGCGGATAAGAAACACCATAAGGAAACTGTTGACCATGAACTTACATTTTTCACCTTCGGTGGTAATCTAATTGAGCAGATTCTTGACCCTGACTCTGATTTGAATACAAAAAGACTTGAAGATAAGGAATTGGATAGTGAGTTGGGTGAAGCAGTTGGAGTCAACAATAAGCTCAGACCATTTATCCAAAAACTAAAATCTAAAGAATCAAAAGATCAGAAGGCTGAATCATCAACAAAACAAGATGATGAGAAATCAGATGATCAAGATGGAGGAATTGAACAAC
This sequence comes from Bacteroidota bacterium, assembly GCA_023458555.1. Lineage (GTDB taxonomy): Bacteria > Bacteroidota > Bacteroidia > Cytophagales > Cytophagaceae > SpSt-227. The sequence goes on from JAEWYS010000014.1 coordinate 247,765, forward strand.
CAGTGAATGACTCACCTGATAATACTCCGGTTAGTCCATCCACTTCAATAGATACTAAAAGTGATGTAGAAGCTTCTGAATCGCTTGAGAAAGATGATCAATATAATACCATACCTCCGGATTATGATATTATAATTGGTAAAAACTCAGAAAGCGACCAATACGGTCTTTTAGGTGAAAGTCTTCATGGTAAAAAGATCGCAATGGATTTGAGCGAAACCAATACGATAAGTCTTTTTGGAGTTCAGGGAGGAGGTAAAAGTTATACCATAGGCACAATTTCCGAAATGGTATTGAAGCAATTCAATAAAATAAACAAACTCACCTATCCACTGGCAGGTGTAATTTTTCACTACAGTGAGAGCATGGATTACGAACCGGAATTTACTTCCATGAAACAGCCAAATGATAAGGAAGCCGAACTCCGTAAGTTAAAAGAAAGATATGGTGCAAACCCGGACAAAATTGAAGATGTCATTATTCTTACTCCAAAGGATAAAATTGATGAAAGACGTTCAGAATATCCATCCATTGAGGTAAAACCGATTGCATTCAATTCCAAAGAATTGAACGTACAGGATTGGATGTTTCTGCTTGGTGCGATTGGTAATGATTCAACCTACATAAAGCAGTTGAAAGCTATCATGAAGGAATTGCGAAGAGATCTATCCCTTGATGGCATTACTCAAAGTGTAGAAGAATCTGAATTACTGTCTAGTACACAAAAAGCACTAGCAAGGCAGAAATTGAGCTTTGCCCGTGAATACATTGATGACAATTTCACACTGCGTGACACATTAAAGCCCGGAAGGTTAATTATAGTTGACCTTCGTGATGAGTTCATTGTAAAAGATGAAGCCTTAGGTCTTTTTGTAATCATGCTGAACATTTTCTCAGCGGTAAAAAAGGTTGATGGTGCTCACTTTAATAAATTCATAGTATTTGATGAGGCTCACAAATACATGGATAATAAGGACCTGACAGGCAATATCGTTACAGCAATTCGTGAAATGCGACATAAGGGTGTGAGTATTATGATAGCCAGTCAAGACCCTCCAAGTTTACCAAATGAAATTATTGAACTCAGTTCGATTGTGCTGCTCCATAAGTTCAACAGTCCACAATGGTTAAAGCATATTCAAAAGTCTGTAACCCAACTTTCCTCTTTATCACCAGCAGATATGAGTTCGCTCGCTCCAGGTGAAGGGTTCTTATGGGCAACAAAAGCAACAGACAAAGGAATTTCATCAAAACCATTGAAGATTTCCACTCGGCCAAGGGTAACAAAACATGGTGGAGCAACCATACAAGCAACAGGTGAAAAATGAAAGCAATAGCAGCATCACATACAGGTAAACGAGAAATCAATCAAGATTTAATCCTTGAGTTCACTGCTATAGATGAATCATATCTTTTTGCTGTGATAGATGGAATGGGAGGTTATGAAAGTGGTGAAATTGCGGCTAAAATAGTCGGTGAGAATATTGAGACCTATTTATCTTCTGTTGGAACTATTGATACCTTTCACATTCAAAAAGCAATAAATAAGTCAAATCTGGCACTTCGCCAGCAAAAAACAGAATCATCTGAAAGTATGGGGGCCACTATAGGTGGTGTCATTTTTAAGGGTTCTTCTGTTTCATATTTTTGGGTTGGTGATGTCAAAATATTTCATTTCAGAAACAAGAAATTACTTTTTGAATCTATACCTCACGGCTTGGTGAATGATCTGGTTGAGAATGGATCAATTACAGAACCATCCCAGCTGTCAAAGTATAGGCATGTAGTTACTCGCTCCATACAAGGTGATATAAAAACCTCTCAGGCAGAGATCGATTCCAACTCCTTTCATGACAGTACCGACTTACTATTTGTCTGCTCTGATGGTGTGCATGATCTTTTTGAGAGTTTACAACTTGAAAACCTACTCAATCAAGTTGAATCACCACTGATGCTAAAGGCGGAGCTTGAATCCAGGCTTAAAAGAGAAGCGAGTGACAATTTCACTTTTGGTATAATCACTTCAAATGAATTAGAAAGCTAGCTCATGGATCAGGAACTATTCTTATATCTTATGGCTACAATTCTTTGGATTATTGGTAGTGTCAGTTTTATAGGATAATATTAATTCAGGAGAAAAACATAATTCATTATCATTCCTTCATTAGAATATATAAAACTCTAAAAACAAGCAACATTTAGCTAAAAAACCGGGTTACCTTTTTCAATCCAATTATATTAATTGTAATTTGGAAATATTAAATTGTATTCAAACTACAAACCATTTTTTAGTTATGCTTAAAACATTCAATATAGCGCTGCTTTCAGCTCTGATTCTTTCCTCAGCCGGATGCCGGGAGAAAAAAGAAATTGTGGGGCCGGAATATGTTGTGGCCAATACCAATCTTAAGGTAACTACCTTTGCCGCAGCGAAATCCGGGGTCAATTTTGCAAATAAAGAGCGGCAGCATTTCATAGCCAGTTTATCAGAACGTGTCAGCTGGAAAATTACGCTCAGAGGACAGGAATCCAATGCTGTAAAAGTGCTGGAAGGACTGTCTGATGAGATCAATGAAAGCAATTCGTCCTGGAATGGTGCACACGATGACGTTCGTTTTTTCATCAACGAAAAAGTTCTGGCTACACTAAGCTTTATCGGAACCGATTACTCAGCAGATACCGAGTTCACTATTAACGCGCCTGTCATTTATCCGGAAGCTCTTAAGCTCGGAAACGGCTTTGAGGGTGCATTATGGCAGGGGCCATGGTTTGATGAAAACGGAGCGGAAGACAACGGATCCAAAATAATAACCAATCTCAGTATACAGGGAAAAAAGGCCTATTTATTAAAAGGTACAGATCTAAATAACAGCTATTACCTGGGAGTAATCCGGTGGGCTTATAAATCCGAACTTCCTGAAAACGCAGGTGAAGTCTATTTCAATATCTATGCCTATGGCACAGGAGATGCTACTAGTGTCCTTAAGCTGGCAGGAAAAGAGGATGAAAACGGAAACAAAGCATTTGATGATACCAGCGAAGATGCCTGGGAAAAGGAAATTCCTCTGGGGCATAAAGGCTGGAAACTCTTCTCCTTTAAGTATTCCGACTTTACCAGGGCAGTAAACAAAAGCTATGGCGGAAACGGGAATAACAAAAGGGAACCACATAAGATTGTGGCAGTGGATATAGCCCTGCAAACCTCAGTGCCTGGATCACAGGCAGAAGCAATTGTTGACTTCCCGATCATTACAGTTGGAAAGCCATTTCATCCGGATAGTTTTTAGTCCGGCACACTAAGCCAGTTCCGAAAATTAAAAAAGCGCTCCTGGAGATCGTATATGGGATCTTCAGGAGCGCTTTTTAACGAATAGCTTTCCGGAGCCAGTGATACTTTCAAGATCAAGGCTGATCATATAACGAGCTATGATCCTGGCTATTCTATTAGCTGAAAAATTGCTATCCTTCTTTCAAAAACCGAAGTTCCATTATCACTATAAGATAAATAATAGGTCAATGAAAAACTATTCCTGTTTCCAAATGAAGTTCCCATCATATAAACTTCAGGGTCAGCTTTGGTAGCCTGCCCACCTCCCAGATTCATTCCAATTTGAGTTCCTGCTTGCCCATATAACTCCATAATCTTCCCGAATAACAACGAATGTCCATTTGTTGAATATGCTAAAGTGTTAAACTTTACCTTGTTATCATCAACAGGCATAAAGTTTTCCTGATAGTAAATTGTATCAACACAACCTCTTGAGGTATTCAGACAATCAAACACATCATATGTACCGGAAAATGCCTGACTCAGTGTACTGGCAATAACCTCAATAAGAATAGATGTCTCTCTTTCTTTACCGGAAGCTGCAACCGCTTTTACCGGAATGTGATACCAACCTTTTTCCGCATTGGCACCGACGTTAATAGTTATAGCACTTGCCCTGACACCCGAATTTTCGATGATAGATGTATATCTATCCGGGGATATTACTATATCCTCATAACTATTATTAATCTCTATTTCTACAGGCTCATGATCATACTTATAGGAACGCAAATTCAGTCTCACATCAGCCTTCTGTCCTTGGCAAAATATAAGATTCGAGCCAGAAGCGGCAAATTCCATTTCTATATTGAAATCATATGAGGCATTTATGGCATAATTAGTCAAAGGTACGGGTAATACCCTCGTCTCTCCCACAGACTCCAAGCCAGATCCCGCATCCATTTCTGTTTTAATGTACAACTCGCTCATCCAGCTTACCCGAGCAAGTGCTCCTGCCTCAACAGAACCCTGACCAACAATGAGAGAAAACCGACCATCCCGATCCGTGTTTACTAGATGAAGTTCTTTATAAAGCAGAGAATCCGGATTCTTTGATAAGATAGAAACAACAAGAGTAATTTCCTGATTAGATACGACATGACCATCATTCCTCCTGACAGCCCCCTGGTAGTTAAAGCCAGGATATTGGCCTATAGAACTAATTGCATTCATAAAGGAATAATGAGAAAATGACTACGTGTTTCGTTTACATATCTGATAATTTTTGAGAGAGATTTTTCAGAATTGTTTTTATTCACAATTTCCAGCATATAGCTGCCGCTTATAATTTTCGGAGAGATACTCAGCCTGGACTCATTCCTTATTTCTTTTGAAAATATCAGTTTACCGCTAAGATCATACAGATGAACCAGGTATTCCTGTCCGGTTTGTAACTCTACATTTATTACTTCTCTAAAGGGATTAGGATAAACGTTGGGCTCATTAACCTGTTTTGCTCTTGCTCCTGCTATTACGTCAATATGCTCAACATCGATATAGCCTACAGATAATTTATAGCTCCGGGAGGATGACATCACCCAGGGCTCACCCGCCGAGAAAGTCAATGAATAAGCAGGAGAGTTAATCGTACCAGCTGCAGTACCAATAAGATACTGATTATCCTGCCCGAAAGAACTAAGAACAGAACACAAAATAGCTTATCACGACACACTTCATATCAGTATTAGATCTATTCACAAAACTTATCATATTTTCTATTTCTTATTCCATTACTTTTGTGAAAAGTTGTTTCCGGATCATTAAGCCACTGTTACCCCTTTCGATGCCCGTATTAATAGTAAGCCTCCTTTCTGCGAAACTTCATCCATAAATCATTTATCCCCTAAGATTTTCCTTATCTTTACCCTTGATAAAATTTCAATCCAAATCTTAATCAAATATGCGCATTATTGTACCGGCCATTGTGGCCATTCTAATCGGTATAGTTGTTTCATTTATAGTTTTTACGGAGCGAATTGATGCCGGTCACGAAGGAATTCTTGTCCGCCTCTATGGTTCTGACAAAGGTGTGCAGGATGTCAACCTGGTCACGGGTCGTGTATGGTACAATCCATTGACGGAAAGTGTCTATGAATTTCCTACCTATGTACAGACCATGGACTATCCCAAGTTTACCGTCAACGCCAAAGACGGTTCCATTTTCGATGTAGATCCGACCCTGAGCTTTAAGGTAAAAGACGGCCACTCTCCCGAAATTTTTAAAAAATACAGAAAAGATATCCAAACCATTACCCAGACCACCCTGTTCAATTATATCCGGGATGCCTTCCGGATCGAGTTTAACAAATACAGCACCGACAGCATCATCAGCAACCGGGAAAAGTTTGAAGAGGCCGTTCAGGCACATATGCAGCATCTGCTGGATAAGGAAGGTTTTCAGCTGGAGCAAATGACTTCCGGTATCATCTATCCCGAATCGATCACACAGGCGATCAATGCTAAAAATGCTGCCATCCAGCAGGCTCTGAAAGTAGAAAACGAGCTGAAAATAGCCCAGGCGGAAGCACGAAAGTTGATTGTACTGGCGGAGGCGGAAGCAAAAGCCAACGAATTACGGAAGCAGTCCCTCAATAACTTGTTGATTCAACAGCAGTTTATCGAAAAATGGGATGGTAAAACAGCGATCTACGGACAGGCTCCCTCTTTCTTCAAACCGGTTCAGTAAAACCAGCCTGCAAACCATTCTCCGGAAACCATTCTCTGATTTCCGGAGAATACACTGTTTCCTCACCCATGCTAATCAGCACATAACCTGCTTTTCCAACCCGTCAGCTCATGTGTAAAATTTCCACATATTCCAATCCCCTGCTTTTCAATCCGTAGTCTGTTATGTCTTGACGCTGCCAAACAAAACATGAATAAGCCTGTTTGCATGATGTACTAAAATCAAACATCATTATGAAAGGTTATCATGATTATCAGCGATGTATCGAGGCTTGTCTTCGTTGTGCTGCCATATGCAATCATTGCGCTACATCCTGTACAGAAGAATCCGATGTGAATAAAATGGCTTTATGCATCCGACTTGATATGCAATGTGCTGCCATATGCTACGCCACTGCCCAGTTATTAAGCCTTGGCAACAGCCGGGCCAAAGAGCTTACCAAACTATGCGCTGCGCTATGTTCGGAGTGTGCCGAAGAATGCGGCAGACACAAAGACATGAAACACTGTGTGGAATGCGCCGAAGCATGCAAGAGATGCGCTGAAGAGTGTTTTAAAATAGCCGCGTGATTCTCCGGTCAAAAAGAAATGTCCGGTGTAACTACGAATATTTCATCACCGGACATTTTGCGATAATCTAAAAAGGATAATCAAAAGCATGAGTATCCAGATTACTAAACAGATAATACGGAGTCCCTGACGTACTGACAGAGTCAAGCATCAATACATTCAGCCCTCTTGCCTGCTGAATTATCTCGGTATCGTTTATCCTCCAGACCACACCCTGAGGCTCCGTTTTTTCGGCACCGCAACTCTTTATAAATAATGCCTGATTTAAAACACTGTCCGCCATACTGACCGGATCCGTTTCCGAACGAAGCTCCTTGTACAGCTGCCCGTTAACAAAAAGAGCAAGATAAGAGTCTCTGTAACCCAGTTGGCGCATGGTAGTTCCGAATTCACTATCCATACAATGAGTAAAAAATGAATTCATCCGAAAGCTTGCCTCATCGGCCACAGACAGAACAACCACAGGCTTATTCTTTATCATTTTCACAAGGGAAGATAAGGTATCCGTTACAGTTCTGGTTACATACATGGTATAATCATCTGCAGGATAATTTTCGGAAGGAGCCACGAAATAATCACCGTAAAATCGCTCTGTCAATCCGTAAGTCTTATGAACAGCCAGCTCATTCACATGAAACAGAAACATAGTATCTGAGCGAAGTCCGGTAAAGTTTTCACGTAACCGTTCCATTTTTTTTCTGGTCAGCTTACCTTCTGCATGGGCCGTATAAAAATTATTTACTTTTATCCCGTTAAGCAAAGCAAACCCTGCAATATGCAGATCGACCCCTCCCAGAAAGTTCAGAAACTTTGCACTCCGGATCATCTCTTTTTCCTTTTCATTCAAAGGATTGACATAGCTCCTGTCCCCTGCTTTTACAGACTTATACCGATACGACATATCCGCAAGCTGCAATACCACTGCCAGAACCAGTATGACATACGAAACAGCTTTGTAACGTATATTTTTGTACACGAGCAATAATACTACGGAAAGTAGTATAAGTGCAGTAACCCAGAAAAACCTCCCCGAAGAGCGCATCGTCCGGAAAACTCCGGAATAAAAAGCATTTTCGTTCAAATTGATATTGTATATCGGATAACTTCCCAGATATCCGATATGAGACAAAGCTATCAGAAAACAAACCGTAGCCGGGAGGATCAGCCAGAAAACCGATCGGTCACCGATTTGCCTGACAAGGGCAAAACAATATATATAGATCGCTGCGATGCCAATACCCGTAAGCTTGACCCCATAGCTCAGAGAGTTATTTTTGTAAAAAAGAACAAAACCGGCAGCAGCGAGCAGGCCTACCCAGGCGAGCCATGAAACAGGCCATAGTCTTTTTTTTCTGCTGCCAAGCACAACAGCCAGAACAATTAATGTCAGCACTCCCGCTCCCAGATAATTATACCCTTCATACTGCCCGTCCATAATTGCAAAAACAGGCAGGTTGAATATATTCGGATACCCCGGATTGACCGGACTCAGCATATTCATGGAGTAATAGCCAAATCTCAGCAGACCGCTGGTCTGAGGCCGGTTATAAAAATAGCCCAGGCACCCTATAAACACGAGGAAAAACAGAAGATAAACTCCCCCCCGACCTATAAAAGTATACAGTTCTCTTTTCCCTTCTGCTTCTTTGCTGTTTTTGTATAGCTTCAGCAGATATCGAATACCCCATAGCATTGCTATGATCAGACTCATATTGCAGAGATAGGCATGGACCATGGAAGCGATCGAAGCGATCAGAAAAAAAAGAAAAAGCTTTTTACCTGCTCCCAACTCATTGTTGATATAAACATAAATAGCCCATATAATCAGCCAGAAGGCCATAAGATTGGCATGTCCTATACGAAAGATCAGGGCGGGTAGTAAGCAGAACAGGGCTCCGCCCAAAAGAGCATACAATGCATCACCGGTCAGCTTTCTGACCAGCAAAAAACCAAAAACGCTTTGCAATATCCAGCATAGCAGAAACCAGATCCCGAAAAACTGATATTCTGGCGGAAATACAGGTCGGAACAGTTTAGCCAGGATGGACAGGAGAGGATTGGAATCTGTGTAAATAATTGAGACTCCTTCCGGATAATTGATCCAGGTAGTTTTTGTGATCGGAAAATGCCAGGAATCTGATCGGAAAGCATAACTCCCCAGATAATGCTGAATACCGTCTCCGCCATTGGCAAACAGCCACTCAGCATTGGCAGGATCCAGAATCCGGACATCAAAATAGAACCAGAATACACCGGCTCCGATGCATGCAGCTATAAGCAAATATAAAAATCTCATATAGATTGAAAATTACGGATCCCAAATCACAATACCGACGCAGGGTATGCAATGATAAAAAAGTCCAAAAAAATCATATAAAGAATAATCGTCGGCAAAAATACGTATTTTTTTTGCAGAATAAAACAACTCCCGGTTTGTACGTTTTTTCACTTTTTCACCTGCATCAGCTTTCCGTCCGGAAAAAAATACAGGTCTAGTTCACGTTTTCCTTTTTTTACTTCAATCTCATACACTACCGGAATCTTTTCAGACTCATGCATTGTCACTTCATTAATCTTCCAATCACCATACGCTGATTTTTCCAAAGCATTCAGAACTGCTTCCGGAAGGTCATTTTTTTTCAATTCCTTTTCTGTCGCAATCCATACTCCTTCACCCGTAAAACAGGCTTCATGCCTTATTCCTTTGTACATAAATTCGGCTTCATAGAAACCTGATTTCCTTTTATATTCCCATTCATATACAAATGTATCAGGGTATCTGCTTTCAAAAGCACTACGAACTTTTTCCGGTACATCACGCGGAGCAAGATCTTGTCCTATGATACCGGATATGACAATTAATTTGAAAAAAATCAGTAAAAGAAACTTCATCGTGATAAAATGGTAATGATTTCAAATTCGACTGCGAGTCTTTTCAGGTCCTGCTTCATAAGATTAATATAGGATTCCAGCTGGTCATACATATTCGCCCTGTTTCTCAGCTGTTCAGACGTATATTTACCACCACTACCAAAATAAAGACTGAGCAGTTTTCTCTTATTCTTTTTTCCGGCTTCCGCAATTTGTCCGAATCCCATCCATTTTTCTATGATCTTATACCTCAGCGAGTGTTTGTCCTGTAGCGAAGGATTATAATTATTCAGATAAAACCATATGGATGCAGGAAAAATGGAGGATGTTTCATGGCCTTCCCAAACATCCTTCAACGCATTTCGTTCATGTTCAAACAGCACTTTACGCTTGTTGAGCAAAATGGCTACCCCAAGAAAGGCTTCCGCAATACCGGTTCCCAGTCCGATATATTCCACCGTCTGCTCATCATGATTTCTTACCAGGAGTATACCAGATACAATAGCTCCTGCCGCTCCAGTAACAATCACTCCTACCGTAAGCCGTGTTTCCGTATCATCCTCCATGTTTTTAAGATAATTGGCAACCTGCGCTGTCCGTTCTTCTTCACAATCCAGTTCCGAGGCCACCGCCGAAACCTCCAGCGAAGCCATATTAATCCGCTGATTAATATATTGATTCATCTCCAGAAGACGAATTCTGTTTTCAATCGACGGATCATGCCCATATTCCTTCTGGGCACCAATGAAATTCCTGAGCGGTTCGAGAATTCCGATAGCGTTGGCAACATGCAGACTTTGCAGAGAAAAACGATTTGTCAGAAGAGTATCCAGTTGCCGGCCTGACAGAGCTTCCGGAAGTCTTTCTTTGGAGTATTCATTTATGTTATGCTGATTACAATTACTCCGGGCCAAGTGATTATCTATGGACTTCAGGCTCCTGCAGGAAGATAAAAAAACAAGCCATATCAACGCATAAAACAAGATATTCCGAATCTTCATTCTTCAAATTTATCATGTTTTATTATAGATTCACTCATTCCCCCTCTTAAATGTTCCTTAAAAAAAGCAATCTTCTACCGGTCTTCCGCATCCTCCGCTCCTTCCCGACAATAACCCTTATATGTCTGCCCTAACAAGCTATCATCCCCGGTCACAGCTGCGTTGCATCGGCATTTTTTAAATTATTCCGGCATACTCAGTAAGTTTCTAAATAAAACAACTGTTTTTCCGTAACCCGGCGCACCCCGATTACCGAAGTCATTTTCTTAAAAAAATTCAATTTTTATTTTGAGCCATCATACATCAGCCCGGGCTGCTTTCATTTCTCGTCTTAAAACTATAAGACGGCTGAACTTAGCCTTCATATAACGCACATTCACGATGTAATAAACGAGTAACTTAAAATAATAAAATAAATTTTCTTGGATTTACTATTATTCATATTTAGTTTTGTAACAACTAGTTAATAAGTAAGCGCGCTTACCCCAAATTTTATTTTCAACCAAAAACACAGCTTATGTTTAATTTAACACTCTATCGATGGCTGACCGGTATACCCAGGTCTGGCCTGTTAAGCATATTGCTTTTGCTGCTGATTTTTTATAGCCAGCGAAGCAATGCGCAGACATACGCCAACACACAAACAAACCAGGTCAACGGTTTATGTGTGCTATGCGGCGTAGTCAATCCCAATAATGCCGTTGATGGCTCGACATCAACCTATTCTTCGTTTACTATCACAGCAGGTCTGTTGGGAGTATCCGTGGAACAGACGCTCATTTTTCCCTCTGTCGTTACCGCAGGGTGTGACTCTCTGTTTGTCGGGGTCGGAAGCAACGATGTCCTTATCGATCTCAACATCTTTCAGGGTGTTACCGTGCAGACTTATAACGGAGCTGTACCGAACCCGGATGCCACAGTGCTGACATCCTCAGTACTGCAAGTCAGAATACTGGACGGAGAAAACAGAATCATCGCCGGGTTCAAACCAGCTGATGATTTTGACAGAGTGAAGATTACGCTGTCTTCAGAATTGGTAGGACTACTGAATGGATTCAGAGTCTATTTTGCATCTTATGAGTCTGCGCTCGAGCCACCTGTCGTATCACCTACTGATACAACAGTCTGTTCCGGTGAGTCCGTAACATTTAATGTTAGCGGGCCGTCTGGAAATACCTTTTTCTGGTACACAGACTCTACAGGTGGATCCGTGATCGCCATAGGTGATAACTTTACGACCGGAGCATTAACTTCCGATACCACCTTTTATGTAGAAGGAAATGATGGTACCTGTACAAGTGAACGCGTACCGGTAAATGTAACAGTAAGCTCTGCTCCGGCAGCTCCGACCGTATCACCAACTGATACGACCATCTGCTCAGGAGCAACTGTAAGCTTTAATGCTACGGCTCCAGCAGGAGTAACATTCTTCTGGTATACTGAACCTACAGGCGGATCTGTGATTGCTATCGGAGACAACTTTACCACAGGAGCGTTAACATCTGATACTACTTTCTATGTGGAGTCCAATGACGGGACCTGTCCAAGCAGTACCCGTACCCAGGTAGAGGTAACTGTAAACCCTGCTCCGGCAGCACCAACTGTAACTCCGACGGATACCACCATCTGTGCCGGACAAACTGTTATGTTCAATGCTACAGCACCGGCTGGAGCAACATTCTTCTGGTATACCGAGCCTGCAGGCGGATCTGTGATCGCTATCGGAGACAACTTCACCACAGGTGTGTTAACTTCCGATACTACTTTCTATGTAGAGTCTAGTGACGGTACCTGTTCAAGTGCTACACGCTCTCAGGTAACAGTAACTATCAATAGTTCTCCGGAAGCACCGACTGTATCACCAGCTGATACTACTATTTGTGCAGGAGAGACTGTAAGCTTTAATGCTACGGCTCCTGCCGGAGTAACATTCTTCTGGTATACTGAACCTACAGGCGGATCCTTGATCGCTATCGGCGACAATTTCACTACAGGCGCTTTAACTTCCGATACCACATTCTATGTAGAGTCTAGTGACGGTACCTGTTCAAGCGCTACACGTACAGAGCTTAATGTAACCACATTACCGACTCCGGCTGCTCCGACTGTAACTCCGACAGACACTACAATCTGTTCAGGACAAACTGTTACATTCAACGCATCTGCACCGGCTGGTGCTTCATTCAGCTGGTATGCTGAGGCAGCAGGTGGTTCTCCGGTTGCTACAGGAAGCAGCTTTACAACACCTGCTCTGACAAGCAATACGACATATTATGCAGAATCAAATGATGGTGCCTGTGCAAGCGGTACACGTACAGCACTGGATGTAACTGTATTGCCAACTCCGGCTATACCAACAGTAGCTCCGACAGATACTACAATCTGCTCAGGACAAACTGTTACATTCAACGCGTCTGCTCCGGCTGGAGCTGTATTCTTCTGGTATTCAGAACCTACAGGCGGATCAATAATCGCAATCGGTGACAACTTCACTACAGGCGCTTTAACGTCCGATACTACATTCTACGCTGAATCTAACGACGGTGCCTGCGCAAGCAGTACACGTACAGAGCTGGATGTAACTGTACTACCAACTCCGGGTGTACCAACAGTGACTCCTACAGACACCACGATCTGCTCAGGACAGACTGTTACATTCAACGCGTCCGCACCAGCGGGAGCCTCATTCAACTGGTATACTGAGGCAGCAGGTGGTTCTCCTATTGCTACGGGAATCAGCTTCACAACAGGAGCGCTTACGACAGATACTACATTCTATGTCGAATCGAATGATGGTGCATGCTCAAGCGAAACACGTACTCAGCTGAATGTAATTGTATTGCCGACTCCGGCTGTACCAACAGTAGCTCCGACAGATACTACAATCTGCTCAGGACAAACCGTTACATTCAACGCGTCTGCACCGGCTGGTGCTTCTTTCAACTGGTATACTGAGGCAACAGGTGGTTCTCCGGTTGCTACGGGAAGCAGCTTTACCACAGGAGCGCTTACGACAGATACTACATTCTACGCTGAGGCTAACGATGGTGCCTGCGCAAGCAGCACACGTACAGAGCTGGATGTAACTGTACTACCAACTCCGGATGCTCCGACTGCAGTTCCGACAGATACCACAATCTGTTCAGGACAAACCGTTACATTCAATGCATCTGCACCTGTAGGAGCTATATTCTTCTGGTATACTGAACCTACAGGAGGATCTGCGATCGCTATCGGAGATAACTTCACTACTGGTTCATTACCATCCGATACTACGTTCTACGTTGAAGCCAATGACGGTTCTTGCCCAAGTAGTACACGCACTCAGCTTGATATAACTGTACTACCGACTCCGGACGAGCCAACAGTAACACCAACAGATACAACAATTTGTGCCGGACAAACCGTTACATTCAATGCAACCGCGCCAATTGGAGCTTCTTTCAACTGGTATACTGAACCTGTAGACGGGTCTCCGGTTGCTACAGGAAGCAGCTTCACTACAGGAGCGCTTGCAACAGATACTACATTCTATGTCGAATCGAATGACGGTACCTGCTCAAGCGGTATACGTGCTCAACTGAATGTAACTATACTACCAACTCCGGACGCACCTACGGTAACTCCGACAGATACTACAATATGTGCCGGACAAACTGTTACATTCAACGCATCTGCACCGGCTGGAGCTTCATTCAACTGGTTTACTTCCGCTTCCGGTGGTTCTCCGGTTGCTACGGGAAGCAGCTTCACAACAGGAGCGCTTACGACAGATACTACATTCTATGCTGAATCAAATGATGGTGCCTGTGCAAGCAGCACACGTACAGAGCTGGATGTAACTGTACTACCAACTCCGGCTGTACCAACAGTGACTCCTGCAGACACTACGATCTGTTCAGGACAGGCTGTTACATTCAACGCATCTGCACCGGCTGGAGCTTCATTCAACTGGTATACAGAGGCAACAGGTGGTTCTCCTATTGCTACGGGAAGCAGCTTTACTACACCTGCTCTGACAAGCAATACGACGTATTATGCTGAGTCAAATGATGGTACTTGTGCAAGTGGTACACGTACGGAGCTTGAGGTAACTGTATTGCCAACTCCGGATGCCCCAACGGTAGCTCCGACAGATACTACAATCTGCTCAGGACAGACTGTTACATTCAACGCGTCTGCACCGGCTGGTGCTTCATTCAGCTGGTTTACTTCCGCTTCCGGTGGTTCTCCGGTTGCTACAGGAAGCAGCTTTACAACACCTGCTCTGACAAGCAATACGACGTATTATGCTGAGTCAAATGATGGTGCCTGTACAAGCGGTACACGTACAGAGCTGGATGTAACTGTATTGCCAACTCCGGCTGTACCAACAGTAGCTCCGACAGATACTACAATCTGCTCAGGACAAACTGTTACATTCAACGCGTCTGCACCGGCTGGAGCTTCATTCAACTGGTTTACTTCCGCTTCCGGTGGTTCTCCTGTTGCTACAGGAAGCAGCTTCACTACGCCTGCTCTGACAAGCAATACGACGTATTATGCAGAATCAAATGATGGTGCCTGTGCAAGTTCAACCAGAACAGTTCTTACTGTTACAGTAAATCCAACGCCGGCTGCACCAACAGTTACACCATCTAGTGCAACAATCTGCTCCGGAAGAACTGCTACATTCACGTCTTCCGTAAGTGGTGGAAGCATTAACTGGTATACTACTCCGACAGGCGGAAGCGCTGTTCATACCGGCAACAGTTTTACAACGCCAGTATTGACATCGAATACGACTTACTATGCGGAAGCTCAGTTGGGAAGTTGCGCAAGCGCAGCCAGAACAGCGGTTAACGTAACGGTAAATCCGACTCCGGCTGCTCCGACAGTAGCACCAGCTGCTGACACCATTTGTTCCGGACAAACAACTACACTAACAGTAACGGCTCCTCCGGGCACAGCCAGATGGTATATTCTTCCTTCCGGAGGCTCTCCTCTGTATACAGGTACAACCTATACCACACCTGTTTTAACATCAAACATTACGTTCTATGCAGATGTGATTCAGGGAAGCTGTGCAAGCCCGAGAACACCGGTAAACATTCAGGTCAGAAGTCTTCCGGCAACACCAACGGTATCTCCTGCCAGTGCGACAATCTGTTCTGGGCAGACTGCTACATTTAACATGACTGCTCCTGCAGGCAGCACAGGATGGTGGTATACAACACCTTCCGGCGGCTCTCCTGTATTTACCGGAAATACCTTTACTACTCCGGTACTGACATCGAATGCTACGTATTACGTTGCAGCCAACAATGGAGCATGTTCCAGTACAAATCGCAGAGCAGTTACCGTTACGGTGAATCCGACGCCGGCTGCTCCGACTGTAACGCCTTCAAGCGCCTCTATATGCTCTGGTCAGACTGCTACCTTTACCGCTAGCGGTACAGGTACATTCAACTGGTTTACAGTGGCGTCAGGCGGAACTTCCATATTTACAGGAAGCACGTTTACAACTCCGGCGCTGACAAGCAACACCACATATTATATTGGTGCTACTTCAGGAAGCTGTACAAGTGCGACGAGAACTGCAGTAACAGTTACGGTTAGTCCAACTCCGGCTGCTCCAACTGTAGCGCCTTCAAGCGCCTCCATATGCTCTGGTCAGACTGCTACATTTACTGCAAGCGGAACCGGCACATTTAGCTGGTATATTGTCGCATCAGGCGGAACACCTGTTTACACAGGAAACACGTTTACAACTCCGGCGCTGACAAGCAACACAACATACTATGTTAGTGCTACTTCAGGAAGCTGTGCAAGTGCGACAAGAACTGCGGTAACAGTTACGGTTAGTCCAACTCCGGCTGCTCCGACTGTAGCGCCTTCAAGCGCTTCAATCTGCTCTGGTCAGACTGCTACCTTCACGGCAAGCGGAACCGGCACATTCAACTGGTTTACAGTGGCGTCAGGCGGAACTTCCATATTTACAGGAAGCACGTTCACAACTCCGACACTGACAAGCAACACGACATACTATGTTAGTGCTACTTCAGGAAGCTGTGCAAGTGCGACAAGAACTGCGGTAGCAGTTACAGTAACTGCAGCACCAGCAGCTCCGACTGTAACGCCTTCAAGCGCTTCGATCTGCTCCGGGCAAACTGCTACATTTACTGCAAGCGGTACAGGCACATTCAGCTGGTATACAGTCGCATCAGGCGGAACGCC
The DNA here is from genome assembly GCA_023458555.1 of Bacteroidota bacterium. GTDB lineage: Bacteria > Bacteroidota > Bacteroidia > Cytophagales > Cytophagaceae > SpSt-227. The sequence goes on from JAEWYS010000014.1 coordinate 264,436, forward strand.
TATTGCTACAAGCAACTCATTTACCACTCCTGCCCTGACCGCCAATACGACGTATTATGTTGAAGCAATCTCCGGTACCTGCACAAGCGCCACAAGAACAGCAGCCAGTGTAACCATCACTTCTGCTCCAAGTGCGCCTGTAGTATCTCCTCCGGCAGAGAGCATTTGCTCCGGACAGACTGCTACGTTTAGTGCTACTTCTTCGCCTGGAGCGAGCATCTACTGGTATTCCGTAGCATCAGGTGGTACGCCTGTCCATACAGGAAGCAGTTTTACAACGCCTGCTCTGACTTCTCCGACTACCTATTATGCGGAAGCAGCTATAGGGAGCTGTACGAGCCTTGTGTCAAGAAGCCCGGCAGTTGTTACCATAAATGCTGCTCCTTCGGCTCCGGTAGTTACACCTTCAAGCAGAACCATATGCGCTGGTGAAACTGCCTCCTTCACAGCTACTGCTGCCCCGGGAGCAACCATCAACTGGTATACTGCAGCATCAGGCGGAACTCCGGTACATACCGGCAGCTCGTTTACAAGCCCCGTGCTTACCTCCAGCACAACTTACTATGCAGAAGCTACATCGGGCGGATGCCCAAGTGCTTCGAGAACTTCTGCTTCAGTAACTGTTCAGGTATGCCAGAACGCAGTAACCTCGTTTACGCTGGTTAATGCTATCAACAACACAGATATTGCCACTCTGTATGATGGTGATATACTTGATCTGGCAACTCTGCCGGCTGGAATCAATATCCGTGCAAACGTATATGACCTGGCAACAACAAAGAGTGTTGTATTTATCTTCTCTGCTCATCCGGGAGGAAGAACCGAGAATGGTGCACCATTTGCTCTTTTCGGAGACAATAATGGCAACTACAACTCCTGGTGCTGTGCCAATGTAGGCACGTATAACCTGTCTGCAACACCATATACTGGCAACAATGCCAGCGGATCTGCCGGCGTAGGCCAGGCAATCGAGTTCCAGATCATAGACAGCCGCATACCAACCATAGTGTCATATACTCTGGTAAATGCAGGTACAAATACTGATATCGGACCGCTTGTCAATGGTCAAACGCTTAACCTGGCAAATCTGCCAAGTCAGATAAGCATCAGAGCCAACGCTAATAACGTAACACATAGCGTATATTTCGATTTCTCCGATAATAATTATGACAGAATAGAAAATGAGGTTCCATTCTCACTATTCTCTGATATTAACGGAGATTATACGCCATGGTGCTGCCCGGCTCCTGGTACGTATGTTCTGAAAACAACTCCATATTCAGAACTGAATGCTACCGGTATCTCTGGTCCGACAAGTGAAATTACTTTCTATATTGTCAGCTCTTTAAGGATTTCGAACATAGAAACCTATCCGAATCCTGCAGACAATAACATAGTAATTAATGTTTCCGGAGACGCATCAGCTACTTCTCAAGTAATCATTACCGACATGAGCGGTAAAGAGTATTACTCAGGATCAATGCCGATCGAATCCAGCAGAGAACTAAACTTGTCTGAGTTAAGAATGAGCTCTGGTGTATACATTCTGAAAGTTATTTCAGGAGATCAGATTGAGACCAGAAAAATAATTAAGAAGTAATTATTTCTTAATTATTAATTCTTGAAAGTAAAGAGGCTGCCTGATAAGGGCAGCCTCTTTTTTATGATAAACAATCAGATAATTCAACCATTACTCAATCAATAAAAAAGTTTAAACACTAAAAAACACCCAAGAATTATCCTGAATAATCACATCTGATAAATCAAAAACGACAATATGCATTTATGAAAAAGCTACCTGTGCAGAAAAGGAAGAATACATTACTATCCCCCCAGCATGACAAAAAACTACGATAAATAATTTATTATCAAAATATTATTAAAAAATTAAGAAATTATTATTAGAGCTTTTTATACTCTATGTAATTCAATCCAAAGAAGAAATTCATAGTCACAATAATTAATGAATCAGACAACAATACAGGAAAGTAATGAAGAGTTTTCGCTAAATATACCAGTAAGAACTAGCCAAAAAACTGAAAATAAACACAATGAAATCAATAATTCCATTTTTTTTGACGATCCGATATACAAGTGATATATTAAGATAGTGATCCTGTCAATACAGATTCTATCGCAATAAAAAATCCGGACTATTTTGTTTCAAATAATCCGGACTATTTCAAATCGCCCCATCTTCATACATAATTAAGGATAAAGATAGAAAAAATCGTTATCAGACAGTTGTATTTCTGATATAGATATACAACGTCATGGTAATCTGGCTGAGAATAAAAAAGGATTATGAAATCAGCTTCTGTCTCAAAAGAAACTCAAGCTGCTGATTTGCCTGAGTCAGTTTCTTAAGTAACTCTTTATTCTCTTTTCTCAGAGAAAAAACTTCAAAGGCTTTCTCAATAACAAGCTTTATCTGGTTTTCATCCCATGGCTTGCTTATATACTGATAAATCTGTCCCTGATTAACAGCGTCGATAACAGCATTAATATCACTGTAACCGGTTAGTAATATCCTGATCGGATCGGGATGCTTGTCCAGAATAGACTTTAAAAACTGTACTCCCGTCATTTCAGGCATACGCTGATCGGTAATTATAACATGAATATCATTCTCGTCAAGAATTTTTACACCTTCCGCCGGAGAGTTGGCAATAAACACATTATAAGTAAACCGAAATGTTGCCTTGAACATATTGAGATTATTAATTTCATCATCTACGTACAGGACATTGATTAAAATATTATCCATAAATTATTTCTTCTTATTTTTTTCTGGAATACGGAAAAACGTCTTTAAAATACAACGACTGAAACAATAATACAATTTATTAAAAATCTTAATTATATTAAGATAATATATGTAAACAATGCAAAAAAAACTACTTCAGATAGAACAATCACTTAAAATAACATAACTTTTTAGGACAATATTCGGTAAATTCGTCTGCTATGAATAAATACTCTACTACCCCTGACAAAATTGCGGAGGCCTGCATTCACCCCTCTTTTTTTCGCTTGTCCAATCCGGATGACAAGCTTTTATTCAATGAATTGCTTCAAAAAAAACCACATATCAGAATCTTTGACGAGATAAAAAGCCAGCTTTCTGAATTAGTCAAGATCAGAAACCCGGATAAAAAACTTTCAGGTCACCAGCTTTCAGATGCTGTAGCCGAACTTCTAAACGACACAGATACGGAAGATTACGGTGTATGGGTATATTATCCCTGGTCTGAAAATATTGTACACATACTTGATGAGCAGGAATTTATAGAACTACGTACATCGAGAAATCTATTCAAGATTACACCAGAAGAAGAAGCCATACTTTCACAGAAGAGAGTAGGAGTAATCGGAATGTCTGTAGGTCAGTCTGTTGCCGTAACGATGGCAATAGAACGCTCTTTCGGCGAAATACGCATAGCTGATTTTGATACGATCGAATTAAGCAATCTGAATCGAATTCGTACCGGTATACACAACCTTGGGTTGGCAAAAGTCGTAATTACAGCACGTGAAATCGCAGAAATAGATCCGTTTCTGAAAGTGACTGTATTCCCGGAAGGGATTACAGAAGATAATATAGAACAGTTTATAACAAACAATGGAAAGCTGGATATCATTATAGATGAGTGTGATGGAGTTGAAATTAAAGTCCTTTGCCGGGAAAAAGCCAGACAATATGAAATTCCGGTTTTAATGGAGGCGAGTGACCGCGCCACCATAGACATTGAGCGTTTTGATCTTGAGCCCGATCGTCCGCTTTTTCACGGAAAAGTTCCGGGATTAACTTACGATCTCATAAAAGAAAAAACAAAAGAGGAAATTTTACCTTACATTTTTTCTATTGCTGGTTATGAAACACTTTCTGACCGAATGAAATACTCACTGACTCAGATTGGTAAGACAATTACTACCTGGCCTCAGCTTGCATCAGCAGTAGTACTTGGTGGTGGTATTTCAGCCGATATTTGTCGTCGTATTTTTACAGGAAATCTAAAAATTTCGGGGCGATTCTTCATCGATCTTGAAGATTTAATCAGAGATAAATAAGCAATATTAATGTAATATTTTTAACACAATTAAATTATCTTGCATATATTAACGTATCTTTGAACCAATAAATGGATATTATTTTGGACTCAGCTAACGAAATTAAAGCCTTAAAATTTAGGGCCTTCAGAGCAGTCGACGATCGTCTGTCCTGCGAAAGATACCTGGAGGGTCATCAACATGTGCTCAAGGTCTTCGATATAGCTCATATAACCTCAGCCAAACCTGTCTGGCTGGACAACCCCAACTGCTATATCATCATGCTTGAGTCACTATACGGTGACAAAGTATATGGCGGCGCCCGGATTCAGATTGCTGATGGTATTCACTCCCTGCCGATCGAAGATGCCATTGCCGAGCTTGACAGCAATGTAACGCAGCTGGTAGCCGAAAAATCCCAAGGTGGCACCGGTGAGCTATGCGGGTTGTGGAACTCCAGGGAGGTCGCCGGATACGGACTGGGAAGCATATTTCTGGGCCGGACAAGCATTGCCGTAGTCAGCCAGCTCAATATAAACTCCTTATTTGCTCTTTGTGCACCCGCTACATTACGCAACTGCCTCAAATCCGGTTTCGAAATCGAACGCTCTCTCGGAGACAGAGGGGCTTTCAATTATCCCAAAAGTGATCTGATCGCCACTGCTCTTCTTATGAACGACCCGATCGGGCTTTCCAAGACCCTTCCTTCCGAAAGAGAGTTTATTCTTGATTTAAGAAACACCCCAAACCAACTAAAAGTCGAAACGACATTGCGGGGACCGCTATCCATCGAATATGATCTGTCAATTAATAAAAATAAGCTTAAACAGGCTATATAGTACCCCAAAGTACCTAATAAAAAGCTTTTTCTTTTTTCAGGTATTTTTTCTTTATACTCAGACAGGAATACCCCAAAGTGTCATTCAATATTCTGACCCTGTCAAAAATATAACCATAAGTCCCTACTTTTATATTCTCGAAGATTTTGAAAACAATCTGACTCTGGACGACATTCTTAAAAACCCAGCTTTTAAGGAAAATACTCAAATAGTACCCAATCTCGGAATTTCCAAATCTACTTTTTGGGTAAAATTCACTATACAAAATCTTACCCGGGAAGAAATGCTGGTTCTGGAGGTCCAGAATCCGGTTATCGACCGTATCGAATTGTTTCACTACAACGGAGAAGGATACACATCCGAGCTGCTTGGTGAATTTCAGAGTTACGGACACCGGAGCTATGATCATCCGCATTATCTGTTTGATCTTCCCATTTTGCCCAATGAAACCAAAACCTATTACTTAAAAATCAAGAATACGGAACAACTTCAGATTCCGGCGCAAATCGGCACGCAAAAGTCCATTCTGGAGGGTATTGCAACCAAGGATATTGTATTCGGAATTTATTTCGGCATTATTCTCGCTATGTTCTTTTACAATATATTTCTGTACTTTACTGTAAAAGATACCAATTACATCTATTATGTAATTTATATCTTTACGGTAGGACTTACTCAGGCCTGTCTTCAGGGATATACTTTCAAATATTTATGGCCGGAATCACAGTGGATGGCAACACAAAGCACATTCTTTACTCCTGCATTCAGCGGTATTGCTGTTGCTGCATTTCTAAAACGGTTTTTAAGAGTAAAAGAGCAGGCGCCCTGGATGAATTTCCTGCTAAATATTTTCATAGGATGCTATATTCTGAGCATGTTGATCAGTATCATCGAATATTATACATTAAGTCTGCAGATTATCCAGTTTATAGCAAGTTTTGGTTCCGTTTCCATTCTCTTTGTTGGAATTATTCTTACTATCCGGGGAGATCGTCAGGCAAAGATCTTTCTGATAGCATGGTCAATCTTTCTTGTGGGAATATGTTTTTTTGTTCTTTCTAATCTGGGCATTCTGCCGTACAACAACTTTACTGCATATACTATGCAGGCAGGCTCTGCTTTTGAAGTCATATTACTGTCCTTTGCCCTTGCCGACAGGATCAACGTACTCAAGAAAGAAAAAGAAGCTTCTCAGGCCGCAGCCTTCAATGCACTTAAGGAAAATGAGAAACTAATCCTTGAGCAAAACCTTATTCTTGAAAAAAAGGTAAATGAACGTACCCTGGAATTAAAAAGTACCAACAGTGAGCTTTCCATAGCCTTAAAACATCTGAAAGAAACACAATCCAAGCTCGTAGAATCAGAAAAAATGGCATCGCTGGGTCAGCTTACAGCGGGGATCGCGCATGAAATAAATAACCCTATCAATTTTGTAAGCTCCAGTATAACTCCCCTGAGAAGAGATATGAATTTTGTGCTTGATCTTCTCGACAAATACCATGGTATATCATCGGAGCCGGAAATAAAATCAAAGTTTGATACTGTGCATGCCTGGGAAAAGCGGTTGGATATGCCCTACCTGAAAGAAGAAATTGATTCTATTCTGCAAGGAATAGAAGAAGGCGCCTCCCGGACTACCGAAATTGTAAGAGGATTACGCAATTTTTCACGGCTTGATGAAAGTGAGCTGAAGCTGGTTAATATTCATGAAGGTATTGATTCTACCCTGGTACTGCTCAATAATAAACTAAGTAATATAAAAGTTGTAAAGCAGTATAACCTCCATGAAGATATTGAATGCTATGCCGGAAAAATCAACCAGGTATTCATGAATATACTAAGCAACTCGGTACATGCAGTCAATAAAAAACCGGGAGAAGGCCTGATTGTCATAAGCACAGGTGAAAACAGCAGCGGTTACGCAACTATTAGTATCAGAGATAATGGAACCGGCATTCCTCAAAGTGTTATAAGCAAAATTTTTGAACCGTTTTTTACCACAAAAGATGTCGGAGAAGGCACGGGGCTTGGCTTATCCATTGTATACAGTATTATCCAGAGCCACGGCGGCGATATCCAGGTCAACTCAGCCGAAGGAGAAGGAACAGAATTCATTCTCATTCTTCCTAAAAATCAAAAAAATGTTTGTTAATTTGCTCAATATAAAAATTAACGATGGAAGAAGAGCTGATTAAAGTACTGTATGTTGATGATGAATCTGTCAATCTTTCCAGTTTTAAGGCAAACTTCCGGCTTGACTTTACAGTTCTGCTTTCAAATTCCGGCCAGGAAGCTCTTAGTCTGCTGGAAAAAGAACAGGTACACGTAATCATTGCAGACCAGCGCATGCCTGGCATGACCGGAATAGAGCTGTTTGCACAGGTAGCTCAGAAGTACCCGGATCCTGTGCGAATTCTGCTGACCGGATATACAGATGTTTCTACAATTATTGATTCGATCAACAAAGGCAATATCTATCGTTATATCCAAAAACCCTGGAATGACCATGAGATACGTATTGCCATAAAAAACGCATACGAAATATACAGCACCAAGCGTAATTTATATCTCAAAAACAAAGAGCTCCACAAAATCAATGAAGAGCTCAATCGGTTTATTTACAGCGCCTCTCATGATCTGAAGGCTCCTATTCTTTCCATAAAAGGTTTGCTGAATGTAGCCCGCCTCGAAGGTATAGACCGGAATCCGGACAAATATTTTTCAATGATCAGCAATAGCATCAATCAGCTTGAGATTTTTATTGAGAACATTATCAGTTATTATAAAAATGTCCGTGTTCCCAGCAGCTACACAACCATCGATTTTGAAAAAATCATCAGGGAAACTATTAAAAGCTATAACAATTATTACAATGCGTCATCTATTGATTTTCAATGCACAATAGATGCCAAAGAGCCATTTGTAACGGATGAATTCCGAATCAGGGTAGTTATAAACAATCTTCTGTCCAACGCGATCAAATATCAGAAGCACAATGAGCCGCATAAGTATGTCCGTATCAATGTGCTGGTTGAAAACTCCACCGCCTATATTGAAATAGAGGACAATGGCATTGGAATCGATAAGCAGGATCTGAATGATATCTATAAAATGTTTTACAGAGCCACCACTCAGAACTCCGGCTCCGGTATCGGATTATATATTGTCCAGGAAGCCGTACAGAAAATTAACGGACAGATTCATGTTGTCTCCGAAAAAAACAAAGGAAGCAGATTTACCGTTCAGATTCCCTGTATGCCCCCGATTTTAGTATCCCAGATCAGCTAACGATTTTACAGCCTGCTGCTCATTTTGCTGTTCATCTTTTGCTTTACCATACCAAATCAGCGTTTCCTCAGCCCGGTTAGTAAACATACCATGGCAGTCATTCCCGTATTGGCGCATTTGCTCCCATGTATCAAATGAATATCCGTGAATCTGCAGAGGATATTTTCTTATTATATCTATGTGTCGTAAAGTGAGAAGATCCGGATAATTGTTAGGCCATCCTCCGATACTCGGTCCTACGATTGTGGCTCCGTGCTTTACTCCGAATTTCAGCCAGGTCTCATAGCTTACGGATGAATCGTCGGGAATATCATCCCCGGTATCTCCGCGCCACAATAAAAAACACTTGGGAACGTAACTGCTGAAAACCTGATTAAGCTTTTGAAGACTGTCTTTGGAGAAGGTCTGCAAAACAAGACGGAATATAGTATTGGCAACTTTTACCTTTCCCGGAACCTCGATTAATTTCAACATTTCCGGGTTTTCATGATACCACCCCATCCTCGTCAGTTCTCTGACAAGATCATCTTCAATACCGGGAAAAAGCTGAGGTATTTTGGTTTCCGCATATATCCCGGGCCTGTTGCCATTATCAGCAGGATCATCTTCATACAATGGTATTTTCCTGCTTCCGGCCTGCTCACGCATAAGCCGCTTTCCATCCGGCCCTCTTTTAATCTTTTTCCCTTCTGCAATATTGATAACATCTTCCAGAAGCAGAATTTCCAGTCCCGTATACCTGTCCCGTGCTCTGTCCGGGCAGGTTTTATTAAACCAGGTACCGGCATCAAGCAAAAGAAGCTCCTCATACAGAAAAGAAGAAACAGGCTCATTGATACGATCCGGAAATACGTCTTCGATATTGGTTGTTCTTACCAGACTTTCATCATGCAGAGCAATCAGATAGCCATCTCTGGTTCGCTGCAGATCAAGCTCCAGATAATCAGCTCCAATATTTCTGGCCCAGCGCATGGCAGCCTCAGTTTCCTCAGGGGCCCAGAATGTAGTTCCTCTGTGGGCAATTACCAAATCAGCAGGCAATACGTTCATATAGCATTCTTCCTTTAATCAATTAAGGTACAAAGACAATCAGGAGTTTCGAATATAGTTGGAATAAAACGTTTTCCTGTGTAATATAGCCATAAGTTTTCATTACATGAACAGAGAGGCAAATCTGAATTATTTAAGATCCTTCAACGGGCAATGGGATATCATAGTAATAGGCGGAGGCGCTACCGGTTTGGGAGTTGCTGTCGATGCTGCCTCACGGGGATTCAGGACGCTGCTGCTCGAGCAGTCGGATTTTGCCAAAGGAACATCAAGCCGCAGTACCAAGCTGGTCCACGGCGGTGTCAGATACCTTGAGCAGGGAAACCTGAAGCTCGTTCTGGAAGCTCTGAAAGAACGGGGAATACTTCTTAAAAATGCTCCTCATCTCACCACCAATCAACGTTTTGTCATTCCGGTATATTCATTCTTCCGGATGTTTTACTATGCATTCGGACTGAAGCTTTATGACTGGTTGTCAGGAAACCTAAGTCTGGGTAAATCAGAAATTATCGACCGGCAGGAAACTATACGATTACTGCCAGCCATTCAGCAGCAGGGGCTTCGTTTCGGAATTGTTTATCACGACGGGAAGTTTGATGATACCCGGCTGGCAGTCAGCCTCGCGCAAACCTGTTCAGAAGCCGGTGGTTTTCCGGTTAACTATATGAAAGTAACAGGTTTTGCCAAATCAGGCAAAGAAGCTATTGATACCGTTTATGCCAGGGACCTTATATCCGATATGGCTTATACTCTCAAGGCAAGAGTGGTTGTCAATGCAACCGGAGTTTTTACGGATTCCATATTACAGCTGGACAGTCCCGGCAAAAAACCGACCATCCGGCCAAGTCAGGGTACTCATATTGTACTCGATCAATCCTTTTTCCCGGGCAAAGAGGCCATGATGCTTCCAAAAACCGACGACGGACGTGTTCTTTTTGCCGTACCATGGCATGGTAAAGTACTTGCAGGCACTACCGATATTCCTGTAAATAAACATTCCGAGGAACCAGTAGCCAGCAAACAGGAAATTGATTTCATACTATCCAATCTTGGGAAATACCTGACTAAAAAACCGCAGATCTCCGATATACTTTCCGTGTTCTCCGGATTACGTCCTTTGGCAATTCCTCACAGCAATGATCAGAAAACCAAAGAAATATCCAGAGGACACAAACTCATCGTATCTCCAAGCGGATTACTGACCATAACAGGAGGTAAATGGACTACATACCGAAAAATGGCTGAAGATACTGTAGATAAAGCTATAAGTATCGGAAAACTGAAGAAGACAGCATGTATCACCAGAGACCTGAAAATACATGGTTATACCTCTGACAATGGCGGCTACCCTGAGCATTTAAGAGCTTATGGATCTGATGCAGACAAAATTACAGCGCTTTCCGGAAGCAGCGACAAGCTTTCACAGAAATTGCATCCGGATTATCCTTATACCTGTGCAGAGGTTGTGTGGGCTGTCAGAGAGGAAATGGCTGTCTGTATAGAGGATTTCCTGGCCCGCCGTATAAGACTTTTGTTTATGGATACCAGAGCTGCCCTGAGCATAGCTCCGGAAGTTGCCCGAATTATGGCAGAAATACTGGGAAAAGATACAGACTGGATTGAAAAGGAAGTATCTGCTTTTTCCAGGCTTGCGAGCAATTACCTTCCTTAAGATCCCTGTTTCTGCGTACCCTACTTCAGCTTTTTTTCCATAAAAACCGCTTTTCCCATCGATTTATCAAGCTCGTAGTTAATAAAACCAACTGATTTATACAAATTTATAGCCGGCTTATTTCCTTCGAGCACCTCCAGCGTTATTTTGCAGCAGCCTGTTTCAACAGCCTTATCCTCTATCTTTTGCATAATCATCCTGCCTATCCCCCACCCCCGGAATTCATTTTTCACGATAAAATCATGAATATTAATCAATGGTTTTGCAGCGAAAGTCGAGAAACCCTCAAAACAAACCGCCATGCCGGCAGGCTCCGAATTGACAAAAGCCAGAAAAACACATGCATCCCGGCGTTTTCTCAAGGCCGGCAAAAGTCTCATGGCCACATCCTCAGACAGAGGCTTCCCGCCACCCATTATATCCAGCGCATATTCGTTCATCAGATTCAGGATCGCCGCCGAATGCAGATCACTGTCCAAATCCGCCTCAATTACTATTTGATCATCCATCATATTCTCCGTTGAATCTTTCATTTTTTTACTTCATCCTTTTCTGATAAAAATCGGAACTTTAATAATAAATCAGAAGTTTTATAACAAATTCATTTAATAAGAATTATATAAACAGAGATCTTTCAACCAGGGATAAATCAGTTAAAATCCGGAAAGAACCTGTATTTTCTTAAAACCTTTTATTTTAATAATTCGTTTAATTTCTAAAAGTATAAATTTTTATGACCGTGAGATCAAGAACACCAATTTCTGATTATTATCAGCACAAAGAAAGAATGAAAAAGCAGGAACAAGCAAAAACTGCCAATTCACAGTTCAAGGTTTCAACCTCAAAAGGAAACAATACGACCAAAAGCAATTAAAGGCTAATTGCTGCGTATTGTCAAATATTGTTTATTTAAATAATATTCAGTCATATTTTTTAATTGTATAATTACTAATTGAGAATTAATTCGGCTTGTAATAATACACGAGCACCGAATCAGATCTTTCAAAAAGCCGTTTGAGACAAACGGCTTTTTTTATAGTATAATCCGAAAGCATGTTCCCTCATTTACTTTGCTTTGTACTTCAATTGTTCCATTCATCATACTAACCTGATTTTTTACAAGATGTAAACCTAACCCCTTTCCTTCCACATGATTATGAAATCGCTTATACATCCCGAAAATTTTGTGCGCATTGGTTTCCAGATCAATCCCCAGTCCATTATCTTCAAAAATAAGCTCTGTTTTATCATTATCTCTCTTTTGGCTTCGGACACCAATTAAAACCGCACTATCCGGCTTCCTGTATTTAATTGAATTTGAAATAAGATTAATAAATATGCTTCGAATATAATTGGTAACAGAATAAATAACAGGAACTTCATCAAAATCATAAACGAGTATTGCACTGGATTCCTCTATCTGTGCTTTCAGTAAATTCTTTACCATTTTTATTTCATCTTCCAGAGAAACCAGACTTTTTATTTGAGCATGATCTCCGTTTTGAGAAAGCAGCAAATTTAAATCCTTAATAACGGTATCAAGATTCAGCGCAGTTTTTTTTATGTGAATAAACATCTCCTCCTTGAGACGCATATCATCGTTATATTCCTCAATCACATTAATAAGGCCAAGCAATGTGACTATGGGCCCGCGCAAATTATGAGAAATCACATAAGAGAACTGATTTAGCTGCTGATTTTGCAAAATGAGCTCTTCATTAATTTTTACCAGTTTATTTTCTTTTTTTCTCAATTCAGTAATATCTACACCAACCAGCGAAATTCGTGTCAGTTTTCCGCTTTCTCTTATAGGTTGGAGCAATACCTCCAGATGGCACTGTTCTTCAGGTCCGATTATATGACTCTGATAGAAACTGACAGTTTCTCCTTCTCTGGCCTTATCATAATACTCGTCAAACTGCTTGAGAAGATGCCCTGAAAGATACCTAGTTACGTTTTTTCCTTTTTTCAGTTCTTTGCCATAAAAAGTAATAGCGGAGAGATTCGCCTGCTGGTTAAACCAGGTAATCTCTCCGTTCAGATCCAGTAGAATGTGAATATGCTTGGAACTTTCAAAAAGCACTTTGAGCTTTCTGTCATTTTCCCGGTTTCTTTTCTCCGAAAGTTTTTGCATGGTAATCTCCCGGATTAAAAAATAGGCGGAAGGTGCTCTCCCGTCTGAGGCCGATAAAAGAGACACATAATTCATCAGATATTTATAACTGCCAAGAACCATACCTTCTGTTTCATAGTGTACCGGCTCACCGGTTGTAAACACTTTGTTCAAGGCCCTTTCTATTTTAAAGTGATGCTCCGGCGGAGCAACCTCAAAAATGTCCTTTCCTATAAAACCAACTAACTGATCCTCTGAATAGTCAGGCAAATGTATCTTCAGAATCCTGCAGTCCGTATCAACCTGTATGATAATATCCGGTGAAGCATCAAAAAGTATTTTATAAATATCAGTCTCTACACGACTGAGACGCTTATTTTCGGCTTTTAATTGTTCGATTTCCTTTTCGAGATCATTTATACGCTGGGACATTCATCTTTCTGATTAAAACTTGCATACCCTAACAACTCCATAGCTTAATCAATATTTTAGAAATCAACACTATAAAAACAACATTTTTACCTTTAAAGTCAAAAAAACATCAGTAACAAGTCGGGCACATATACGCCCGGTAAGCAGAACCCAGGCATTCTGAAACATAACCAGATCCGGGGCATAGCAGAAAAACCGGGAAATAAAATTAAATTTCCGCCGGAACACAAGCTTCAAACACATTCATTGTTATATTTATATCATTAAATCAGGCTGACAAATCTGACATTATTTTCTCTAAACTTTAAACTATCTGACTTGAATCCGGATTTTCGTTTCTGTTTTGCTTTTCTTTTCCTTTTATCCCACTTCTGCTTTGGGCAACAGGCCGCTGACTACAATACATTATCAGAAAGATTTGCCGGCGAGCGGGCAGTTGTCCTGCAGGACAGAGATCATATACATATCAGTCTCACCGAAGGAAGGCTGAACATAGGCTATGACCGCTATTCCGAAACGATGTACCTTGACAATATGGCCGGATTATTTTCTGAACACTCCATTGAATATTCCGAATTTGACAATATCGTTTCAATAGAGGCTGCCACACTGATCCCCGATAAAAACAAATTCCGGGAGATTAAGGTAAAGGACTTTACTCATAAGGAAAAACTAAGCCGATCCGTATTTTTCGACGGAAGCAAAACCGTATCTTTTCTGTTTCCCAAACTGGAAAAGGGCACCAAAAGCTACGTAAAATACAAAAAGCAAATCACAGAGCCCCGCTTTCTTCCGTCTTTTTATTTCCAGCGTGGTATTCCCGTACTGAAAGCCGAGTTTAGCATTACCGTATGTCCTGATATAGAAATAGACTGGAAGCTTATCAATATGGATGAGAAAAAGCTAAGCTTTACTACGCAGAAAGATAAAAGCAACAATATCACCTATACATGGACAATGCATGATATTGAAAAACTGGTCAAAGAGTCCGATGCCCCCGATGCCAGATACTATACTCCGCACATACTTACCTGGATCAAATCATATAAAACGAAGAGCAAAAACGAGCCTGTTCTTGGTAGCACTCAGGAGCTGTATACATGGTACTATTCACTGGTAAAGGATGCCAATAAGGAAGATAGCGAAGAATTGAAGAAAATCACCGATTCATTAAAAGCAGGTTCCGCTTCCGAGCTTGAAACAGTCCGGAAAGTTTTTTACTGGGTTCAGGATAATATAAAATATATAGCCATTGAGGACGGTATGGGCGGCTTTGTGCCACGCAGCGCCAGAGCTGTGTGCGAAAAACGTTACGGCGACTGCAAAGATATGTCAAGCATCATTCAAAAAATGCTCGAATATGCAGGCATTCCTGCCTACCTGACCTGGATCGGAAGCCGCGATATACCCTACTCTTATTCTGAGGTTGCCACTCCTTCTGTAGACAACCATATGATATGTACCTATATCCACGAAAACCAGTATTATTTTCTGGATGCCACCGGACAGTACACTCCGTTTGGAATGCCGACTGCCTTCATCCAAGGGAAAGAAGCTCTGATCGGAATCGACAGCAATACCTTTATGGTATATAAGGTACCGGTCCTCCCCGCTGATGAAAATCGTATCACAGACTCTGTCCATATACAGATAGCACAAAACAAAATACTGGGTAAAGGTCAAAGCACCTTAAGCGGTTATGCCAAAATCAATTCAACCTATACTCTCAGTGCCCGCTCCGGAGAGTGGAGCAAAGTACTACGTGACTTTTATAACAAAGGCAACAACAAATTCCTGATTGACTCACTGGAGATCAAAAACCTTTACAACCGGGACCAGCCTCTGTCAATTAAATACACCTTCAATATTGATGACTATATCAAACAGGCAGAGAATGAATTGTATGTCAATATGCATCTGAGCAAACTGTGGCAGACTTCTTCAATAAAGAAAGACCGTAAATATCCTATGGATCTTGAAAGTGCACAAAAGGATATAAACGTTGTAACACTCGAAATGCCCAAAGGATATGCCCTGCGCTATATGCCCGCCAGTGTTTCATACTCCAATGAACATTACGGATTTGACATATCCTATCAGAAAGTAAAAAACGGTATTGAAATGACCCGCACCATTTATACCAATACGCTGCTGCTACAGACAGACAGTTTTGAAAACTGGAATAGCATGATTAAAGAATTAAACAAAGCCTACTCGGAAGTTGTGGTACTGAACAAATTATAAGGATTATGAAAGCAAACATTTTTGGATTTCTTTTCATCTGGATAGCTACAGCCGGATTCTGCCTGGCTAACACCCCCGACTACCAGATGTATGACTGGGAGAGTAGCCGTACTCTATACAAACTAACCCCGGAAGAAGCGGCAATGGAAGTAGTTGTACTGAAAGACAAACGGGCCGTTGAGTTTTTCAATGAAACTCCGGACGGACTTTCGCAATACATTCTGCATCACTCTATAATCAGAGTCAACTCAGACAAGGCCATTGCCGAAAACAATCGTATCTACATTCCTTCGGGCTCATCGTTTCAATATGTTTCGCACAAAGTACGCGTGCTGACTCCCGATGGAAGGATCCGGACACTTTCCGATGCAGATATCCGAGAGGCAACGGACGAAAAAACACGGGCTGTTTACCGTTTTTTTGCATTGGAAGGACTGGAAAAAGGCAGTGAAATAGAGCACCTGTACCTGATGAACACTCCTGTTAACTATACCGGCACCAGAGAAATCATCCAAAGTGATGAATTAAGAAAAAATATTGAGTTTGAGCTTATTTCTCCCGTATATCTGACATTTAAAATCAAATCCTACAACGGACTGCCTCAGGCAACAGCTGATACTTCCAGAAAAGACAAAAACGTATTACGTATTCAGGCAGCTGAAATAGAGCCACTGAAGGAGGAAGCGGTATCTGCCTATACTGCCAGTCTGCAGCAGCTAATATACAAGCTGGAAAGCAACAGCCTGTCCGGCAGATTCAATCTGATCACTTATGCTGGTATCACAAGCCCTCTGGTGAAGAATGTATGCTACTCGGCCGGAAAAAATGAATTGAAAAAAGTCAAAAAGCTGGTTCAGCAACTGCAGCTAAAACAATATGCAGGAATCAGAGAAAAAGTTTCGGCCATCGAACAGCACATCAAACACAACATAATGGTAATAGAAAATCCTAATCCTGTATTTGGAACTATTGCCGGAATTCTGGACAACAAAGTCGGCTCAGAGGATGGACTGGTCAAGCTGTATGCAGCCATACTCAACGAAGCAGGCATCGATTATGAGCTTGTGCTCACCAGTGACCGCAGCAAGCTCAAGTTTGATCCGGATTTTGAAGCGTACAATTTTCTTTCCGCGTACTTATTCTACTTTCCCGAACTGAAGGTTTTTCTTTCTCCTTCTGAGGTTACATCCAGTCTGGGCTATATACCGGCCAATTATACGGCCAACCATGGCTGGTTTATGAAAAAAATCCGGCACGATGCCAAATCCGTATCCGCAGAGGGCCGAATTGAGTATATTGCACCTATTGACTATGACCGGAATTTCAGCAATCACTATGTTGCCGTCAACTTCACCGACAATATACTCAACCCTGTAGTCGACCTTGAATATCAGCTGGGCGGCTATTATGCCAATTACTTCCAGCCATATTATTCCTATATGTCCCCGGAAGATGTTCAAAAAACCAATGAGGCCATCATACACAACTATATTACCAATGCAGAAATCACTTCTGTCAAGGCGGAAAATGCCGGCAGGGAATATTTCGGTAAGAAACCTTTTATTGTAAAATCAAGTCTGACCAGTGATCAGCTTGTCGAAAAAGCAGGCAACAAATACCTCTTCAAAGTCGGCGATCTGATAGGCCCGCAAATGGAAATGTATCAGGAAGAAAAACGTAAGCTTGATATTGAAAATGATTTTATGCGTCTTTACAGACGCCAGATCCGGTTTGAACTGCCTGCCGGATACAGAGTTGCTAATCCGGAAGCGCTCAATATGGATGTCCACTACAAAGAAAATGATGATAAAATCATCGCTTTCATTTCTTCTTACAAACAGGAAGGTAACCATTATATTATTGAAGTAGAGGAATACTACAAGAAGCTTTATTTTCCGGTCAGGCTGTACGAAGATTACCGCAGGGTAATCAATGCAGCAGCAGATTTCAACAAAATCACCCTGATTATTGAAAAAATATAACTGATACGGTATCCCGTAAATTGACAGCTTTGACAAACCTGGTCAGTTTACGGGATTTTTTATTCATGATCATCATTTTTGGCATCTTCCTGATGCTGCCACATTGCCTGAAATATCGGGCTTTCTGCTTTTAACTTTGAAAAGGTTCCCTCATCCAGTATACGCCCCTGGTCAAGTATATACACATAATCAAAATTGATCAGCAGATGCAGCCTGTGCAGAGATGAAATAATGATCTTGTCTGAGTACTGCGCAAAGAGCCCCTGATAAATCAATAACTCATTGCGGGGATCAACACTGCTGGTCGGTTCATCGAGCAGCACGATCTGGCTCGTACGAGCCGCAAGAATACCTCTGGCCAGTGCCAGGCGCTGTTTCTGTCCGCCCGACAGGTTTACGCCTTTTTCCTGAATATACGAATCCAGTCCGTTGGGAAGCATTTGCAGTACTTCATAGAACCCGGCCAGATGGCAGGCTTCCAGTATTTCTGATTCGGACACTTCCAGCCCCAAGGTGATGTTATAGCGAATTGTACTTTCAAAAATCTCGGGCTCCTGAGGAAAAAGACTCACCATATTAGCCAGCTGTCTGAACGACACTTCCTGATTATCCACAAAAATAACTGAACTGCCATCATGTACCTGATACAAGCCCCTCAAAAGCGCCAGAACAGTACTTTTGCCACTACCACTCTCTCCGATCAGCGCCACCTTCTGCCCTCTTCTGAACTTCATGTTAATAGAGGTCAGCGCAGCCACTTTCCGGGACGAGGCATGGGTAAAGTTCAGATTGCTGATACGTACTGCATTCCAGCTTTGCGGAATTCCGGCCGAAGGCGGCAGCACTTCCATTTTATAATTGCCTACAAGCATTCTGGCCGCTTCTACCTCTGTATTGAACTGTAGCACTTTGGTATACTGAGCCGCTATATCGCTAAAGACGCCCGTAAACTGATTGACATACCCAATCAGCGTGACAAGCCCTCCTATAAAAAAAGCGGTGCCCGGCTCCATATGCTGATATACATACCCCAGCACCACTACAGCATAGATCAGTGCCACCATAATCTGGGCAACAAACCATTTAAGCTCGTTGATAACTACATTTTCCCGAAAAGGCGGGTACACATCGTTGATCTTGTCCAGCATGCTTATCTCCATCTGACGCTCCAGTCTCAGCGTAATCACAGTAATGATATTGGAAAGGCTGTCAAAAAGTGAAGCCATGACCGAGTGCTGTCTTTCATTGACTTCCTTCAGAGTTCGGACAAAAGGTTTATCAAAAAGGATAATGATAAAAATGGTAATAATTCCCAGCACTACAGCAATACTGCCAAACAGCGGAGAGAAATATATCATGGCAGCAAAAGAAAACAGAAAACGCCCGAAAGCATACATATAAATGAAACCATTCTGAAAAAACTCTTTCAGCGCTTCATAGCCTTTCCTTACCTTACTGATTGTGGAGCCAGTATGATGGTCCTGATGCCAGTTCATCGGCATATGCACTACTTTATGATAGTGCTCTACCATAAAATTTCTGCTGATATGAAAAGCCAGCTTACGCTCCATTACCCTGGCCGGACCGTGAAAAACCCATTCAAGCAGCTTAAGCCCTACATAGGCAGCTGCA
This sequence comes from Bacteroidota bacterium, assembly GCA_023458555.1. Classification (GTDB taxonomy): domain Bacteria; phylum Bacteroidota; class Bacteroidia; order Cytophagales; family Cytophagaceae; genus SpSt-227. The sequence goes on from JAEWYS010000014.1 coordinate 283,738, forward strand.
TAAATCCAGGCAAAACGCAATGCTTTCAGTCCATCCTTCTGCAATCCATCTATAAACCAGCCATAGAGCAGCGGCGCTACGGCAACCACCAGGTTTGAAAAGGCAAACATGATGTAAATACGTACAAAACGACTCTTTTCCCTTCCCGCATAAGACCAGGCCGTTCGCAGCAGGGAAATGTATGGGTTACCCATAAGCACAATTAAATCGATTCCTTGCCAATCAAAACAGTGCAGCCTACAGAAAGTTAAAAGGAAAGTACAGGAAAATTAAAATAAATCCCCAGGATCAGACGACTAATTAATTATATATTGATTTACAGATATTTTAGCCGTTAATAGAAATAAGTTTAAGGTTTAAGGCTCAAAGAGCGCGACACTGCCTGAGCTTACCGAAGTCCGGAACATCCTGCCGGAAAGAAATGAAAAAATGAACAGCTGGTGTTCGGTGGTTAGTGAAGCTTATCCTCATACATAAATCAACTAAATGATTATCACATACTTTATACACAATCGTACACGTACCACTTAAGCGCCTGATCGTATAAATCAATTCAGCGGTAACGCATCACTGACCACTCAACAGGAGCCCATAAGGCGGTCCGTACTCCGGCCTTTTTCAATCCCTCATTGGTCCAGCTATTACATGTATAAAAGCAGGAATATGTTCCCGAAGCTTCATAAAAATGGTCATAGCCGGAGGTATATGTAACAGCGTCTATCCGGACCGGATCCCCTGTTTCGGAGCGGTAAAAAGCCTCTTCTATATGAGCTGACAAGTTATGATATTGCTCCGATGTCAGCCAGACGGCGCGGGTACGGTCCGATTCTACCATGCCGGAATACAAAGTTACATGCAATGCCGTTCCCCCTCTTCCGGACAGCGCATTGACTGCAGTGGACATTTTCAGATCTGCCCATGTCGGCGTATTGAGATAAAACCCCTTGTCGCCCCAGCCAAATGCTATGTAGCGGTAATTGCCCTCCCGGTACTCATCAAAATCGATCAGCTCCTGCCAGTCACGGATAGCATTTCGGACCGGCACCACCAGATCCGTATGAGCGCCGTTGCTACGCACGTACATCAATACTCTGTCTTCCGGTATCGGGTCAGTCTCTGCCGGATTGACCGGCACAGAAGACAAAATCAGAACCAGTATCAGATAGCATACCGGCAGACTGAGGAGCAGATACAGAAAACGCACGATCCATTTGCTCATATGCGAAAACCCCGGATTAATAAATGATAAGCACTGTTATAAGAGAGCAGAAGGCCGCAACAAATGTCAATACGCAGGCCTGCTGACTGTTTTTGGTATAAATAGCCGCAGCAGACAGAGTCATTACAATCAAAACGAAAAAATAGACCGGAGAGTATACCGAACTGACACTCACATTGTAAGTATAGCCGGCAGTAGCGTTGACCTGCATCTGAGTGACAATGCCGAATATCGGAGTGATCTCAATATTGACCAGATCATTGGCAGAAAAGCTCAGTCCGTGGCAGCGGACATGAAAATCAACCAGATCTGTTATAACCAGATACGTTTCCTTTGCTCCTGTTTTGATCAGACGCCGTACCTGTGCCTGATCAAATCGGGCCGGAATAAAGTAGTCCAGCGAAAGAAGACAGCAGTAAAACAGAAAAAATGCAGATATGAAGCGGGCTTTCTGAGCCAGTTCCTTATAGTTATAATATGGGGTTTTACGAAATGGCGGACGCGGGCTTCCCGAAGCTTTTCCTGCCGGTTGCCTGCGCTCCTGTGTTCTCGTCTGAGTCTGGCGCTGCGTTTTGGGCGGAGTCTGCTGTTCCTGTGCAGACCGGTTCCGGAAAGCAGGACTCTTTCGATAGTCGTATCGTAAATCGTAATTATATTTTTTATTAATATCACCCAGCACATCGTATGCCTCATTGATCTCCTGCATTTTTACCCTGGCAGCTTCTCCGGGATTTTTGTCAGGATGATACCTGAAAGCCAGCCTTCGATAGGCTTTTTTTATTTCATCTTCCGAGGCATGCCTGGACACGCCCAACATGGCATAATAATCTTTCACGGTAATAATCCGGGCTGTTGAACAAACAAAATACTCTGCTTTTATTCTTAAAAATACCCTATTGTTTATTATCTTTCTACAATTTTCTGATAAAAAGGTAACTTTTAATCAAAAAAACGAATAAACGCTGACAGGTGTTGATGCATAAATCTGCTTCGCTGGTTTGTTTTCTATTGCTTCCGGTGCTCTGTTCCGCACAGGAAGCAGCCAAAAGGACGTTCTTTGCAGGACGGTCTTTTTACTTCTGGCTGCTGGTTGCACTCTGTTTTTATTTTGCCTACCTGTATTACACCAGCAAAGACCGAAAATCCTTTTTGCGCTCCAGTCTTACCAGGACTACCGGTATTACCCTGTCCATATTTACATCAGCTTTCCTTTTTGTGAATATCTTTCTCTCAGACAGAGATCATTTTCAGCCCGGACAGCCTCCTCCCGGTATAGAGAACCTTTTGCAGAAAGATGAAAAAAGAAAAATACTGGCAGAATCAGATATTACCAACATAGAGGCCCAGTACGATTATATATATCACCATTTCAGAATTCCGGATACCTGGGAGATCAATCACCGGCAATATAGCCGGGACGATTATGACATGACCAATATATACTTCAACCAGCTGTTTCTCAGCGACAGTCTGTATGTCAATATTGGCTACCTGGGAATGGGCATTATCAGCTATCACCAGAAAGAATACGACAAAGCACTCCAGTATCTTCAAAGCATAACGATCGACTCCATACCCTATGTCCACAACTATCTGGGCAAATCGTATCTGGCCTATGGCGATACCAGTATGGCTATCCGGCACTTCGAACTGGCGACCCGGTTCAAAAACCAGGAATATCCCTCCTGCATGGAACTGCTGGTGCATCTTTATTCCCTGAAAAATCAGGAAGACAAGCTGCTTAGTCTGGCTACCAATTCGGAAACCAGCTCGTTTATTCCCAACGAGGTAGCCCGGCATCTTTTCTTCAAATACAATTACCTGCTTCACTACCTGTTTGACACGTTGAATATAGTAGTCCGCAATTTCAAGATAACCGGATTTATAGCCGCTTTCTGCATCATGATTGTCTGGCTCATCTATATTGTAGGTCTGGATATTTTCGAAAAAGAGCATAAGCTCCACATTGCACTGACGCTGCTGGGCGGGATGGTTTTTTCTTTTTTGACATTTTATATTTCTGACTTTCTGGAATTCAATTTCAATTTTGCTGAAGGCAACAATCTCTGGGACCTGCTGATGTTTTACATTTTCAAGGTCGGTGCGGTCGAAGAATTTGTCAAAATCATACCTTTGCTGCTTATATTGTGGTGGTCTCCGCGGATTGTCAATGAGCCATACGACTATATACTCTATGCCGCCGTATCAGCGCTGGGCTTTGCTTTTATTGAAAACCTCCTTTACTTCAGCGGATCGCTCAACGGCATTATTCACGGCAGAGCAATGACAGCTGTGCCCACTCATATGATCGACTCGTCCATAGTTGCCTACGGACTTGCTCTGTCCCGCTACCGGTACCAGAATCTGCATCCCTTAGCCGGGTTTCTGCTGTCTTTCCTGCTTGGCTCTGTCATGCACGGATTGTACGATTATTTTCTGGTGATCAAAATACTGCCATTGTTTCTGTTTGTCTTTGTACTGAGCATTTCCATCTGGATCATCATTATCAATAACTGCCTGAACAACTCTCCTTCTTTTACTTATCAGACACGCCTGCATGCCGGCAAACTGCAAATGTTTGTCTCTCTTTCTCTCATCAGCATACTCATTCTTCAATACATAATCGTGGCCTGGGAAAACGGTCCTTCCATGGCCAATCAGACACTCGATGCTTCTCTTGTCATCGGCGGTATTCTGATTCTGTACTATGCCGACAGACTGGCCAGCATGGATCTTGTGCGCGGTTACTGGGCTCCTTTTCCGTTCAGAACAGTCTACGAAATTCAGGAAGGTGAATCGTTTGACTTCCGGCATTTTATGGTACGAATGGTTGCCGGCAATACCATGCCTCACACTTTTGTAGACAAAAAAGTAGTGCTCCGGGCTTCTCAGGCCAATCAGGCTTTCAGACAGTATTTTTCCGGTACAGCCGAAGGCCTCATTTACGACCGCATTGTAGTATCCTGTATCTCCAGAAAAAGTGGAGAAGCATACAACGACCCCTACTGGTTCAAATTACGGACATCCGCACCGATATTTACCGGTTCGGGCAAAACAGATCAGGATTTTATTTTTAAATTTGAGAAACTTCATCCTTCCTTCCGCAAGGCCCCGGCATTGTATATTCACCTCTATACAATACGCAGTCGGGGAAGCGGCGAAAGTGAATTTGTTCAGAAAAAAGATCTGCGCCCTCTGGGCACAGCCATACTATCAAAAACAGAATAATATCCATCAAAATCAAGTAAACATCGTGCAAATTATTTTCAGAACTTTCGTTTTCATCTGCCTGTCCCTCGCTTTTTCTGCAGGTGTCAGCGCTCAGGTATATACCGGTGGCAATGTCAGTGTCAGTTACGACAATGGAGTATATGCCGATATTGCTCCTGTCGTTGGTTACCGGCTCGATGCATTCAATGGCGGAGTTTCTCCTATTTTCTCCTACAAAAAGCCGGACAATTCGACCCAGCAGTTTTTTTCAATGGGCACACGGGTATTCGGACAGTATCATCTGATCGAAAACGCTTTTCTGCATGCCGAGTTTCAGACGCTCAATACCCAGACGACTTCTGTTTTTGCCGATGGCACCCGCATACACGACAGAGTCTGGGCTATATCACTGCCTGTAGGAGCCGGATACGAAACCAGGCTCAATGACAAGACCCGCGTCCAGGCTTCTATACTATATGATGTGCTCCAGGACAAGAATAATCCCAACAACATGCCTGTGATACGGGGCGGAATCCTGTATGATCTGTAGGCTCCGGGAGCTTCAGCATGCGGCGGACTGCCATGATAAGCACCATTCCTTAAGCATTTCATAGTAAAGAAATTTTAATCTTTACTGGAATCTGTACAGGATTGCCTGCCCGGTCAAAATCCATAAAAAGTACCTAAATAAATCCCAATAGTTTTATTTCTTATTGAAGAAATATTTGCAGCTTTGTAGTCCTGAAAAACTCAGAAAGTTTAAAAAATAAACATACAAGTAATAATGGCTAATTATTTTAACACACTTCCTCTTCGTGAGAAACTGAACCAGCTCGGGGTATGTGAATTTATGGACAGCAGCGAGTTTGCTGATGGCGTAAACGCATTAAAAGGAAAGAAAATCGTGATCGTTGGCTGTGGCGCACAGGGATTGAATCAGGGACTGAACCTTCGTGATTCAGGACTCGATATTTCCTATGCCTTGAGAAAAGAGGCTATCGAAGAGAAAAGACAGTCGTGGAAAAACGCTAGTGAAAACGGGTTTAAAGCAGGAACGTATGAAGAACTGATTCCTTCAGCCGACCTTGTGATCAACCTTACGCCTGACAAGCAGCATACTTCTGTAATCAATGCAGTAATGCCGCTTATGAAAAAAGGTGCGGCTCTTTCCTATTCTCACGGATTCAACATCGTGGAGGAAGGCATGCAGATCCGTAAGGACATCACTGTAATCATGGTGGCTCCGAAATCACCGGGTTCTGAAGTAAGAGAAGAATATAAAAGAGGATTCGGCGTGCCCACTCTTATCGCTGTACATCCTGAAAACGATCCGGAAGGCAAAGGCTGGGATTATGCCATGGCATACTGCGCAGGCACAGGCGGAGACAGAGCCGGTGTATTGAAATCTTCCTTTGTGGCAGAGGTGAAGTCCGACCTTATGGGTGAGCAAACCATTCTTTGCGGTCTGTTGCAGACAGGTTCTATCCTTTGCTTTGACAAAATGGTAGAAAAAGGCATCAATGCCGGTTATGCTGCCAAACTTATCCAGTACGGCTGGGAAGTAATCACCGAGTCGCTGAAGCATGGCGGTATCACTGCCATGATGGACAGGCTGAGCAATCCTGCAAAAATCAAGGCGCTTGAGCTTTCTGAAGAGCTGAAAGAAATCATGCGTCCTCTGTTTCAGAAGCATCAGGATGATATCATGAGCGGAGAATTTTCCAAGACCATGATGGAAGACTGGGCAAACGATGACAAAAACCTGCTTACCTGGAGAGCCGCTACCGCTGAGACTGCATTTGAGAAAACTCCGGCTGGTGATGTCAAAATCACTGAGCAGGAATACTATGACAACGGCCTGCTAATGGTAGCCATGGTAAGAGCCGGTGTAGAGCTTGCATTCGAAACCATGACCGAAGCCGGTATCATCGAAGAGTCCGCATACTACGAGTCTCTCCATGAAACACCGCTTATCGCCAATACCATCGCTCGTAAGAAGCTATACGAAATGAACAGAGTAATCTCCGATACCGCTGAGTACGGATGCTATCTGTTTGACCATGCCTGCAAGCCTTTGCTAAAAGATTTTATGGCTAAAATCGATACCGATGTGATCGGTCGCAACTACAACGAAGGCAAAGACAACGGTGCAGACAACAAAACGCTTATCCTTGTAAACGAGATCATCCGCAACCACCCGATCGAAATCGTAGGTGCAGAGCTTCGTGAAGCAATGACTTCCATGAAGCAGATCAGCCTCGGATAATCCGGTTTGCAGCGAATCAGATAAATCATAAAAAGCCACTCTGTCAAAAGGGTGGCTTTTTTTATTAGATGAATGGGTAATTCACCTCCGTTTTATTGCAAAGTAAGCCGCTCCGGCAACGTTCACATATATCCCCCTCCCTGTTTCCCCCACAAAAAAAAATCTTCCAAACCAACAAGATTGCCTCATGGCAGTTTGCAATTATTAAAGAGCAAAATCTATGAGCAGTCTTTACCAGACAGTTATTCTGTGTAAAAAATCCACATCAGCACTTTTTAATCTGTACGGGATCTTCATATAGCCATGTTGATTGAGTCGCTGATTATACTCGCCCTGATATTGCTCAACGGACTGTTTTCCATGTCGGAGATTGCGCTGCTTTCTTCCAAAAAATTCAAGTTAAGCAACAAAGCTGCCGCCGGTCACAAAGGAGCCAGACAGGCCGCGGAACTTGCCGGGCAGCCGGGCCGTTTTCTCTCCACCATTCAGATCGGAATCACCCTGATCGGTATTCTTACCGGTGTATACGGAGGCGCTTCCATAGCACGCTCCCTCGAAAAAGTCCTCGATGATGTACCGCTCCTGGCTTCCAATGCCATGCTGTTCTCCAGAGTCATCGTGGTTGTTCTTATCACCTTTTTCACCCTCATCCTTGGTGAGCTTTTTCCCAAAAGACTGGCTATGAGCGCTCCCGAGCGCATCGCCTCTGCTATGGCCATACCCATGCACCTGCTGTCCGTAATCGCACGACCGGCGGTATGGCTGCTGGACAAATCGACCGAAGTACTGATCTTCATATTCCGGATTAAAACGGACAAGGGCGATCAGGTAACGGAAGAAGAAATCCGCAACATGCTGCAGCAGACTCCGGAGGTCGCAAAAGAAGAAAAGGAAATGGTAGACAGGGTCTTTTTTCTGGGCGATACAGATGTAGGCTCACTGATGACACATCGCAACGATCTGGTCATGCTCAATATTGAGGATGACCGGGAAAAGCAGAAGCGGCTTATTTCTGAATCCACCCGGACTCATTTTCCGGTATACGAAGGCAATACGGACAATATCATCGGAGTACTGCGCCTGAAAGATTATATACAGGGATATCTGCGGGATGAGCAGATTGATCTCCGATCGCTGCTCAGCGAACCGCTTTTTGTGCTGGAAAACACCAAGGCCTTCAAGCTGCTGGACCATATGAAAGAAGCCCAATGCTATTTCGCAATTGCGGTCAATGAGTTTGGGCATATCATGGGGGTGGTGACCAGCAATGACCTATTCAAGGTGATGATCGGTCTTCTGTACCGTACCGGTGAAAATATGGAAATCGTCAAACGTTCCAATGGTTCCTATCTGGTCGACGGACTGATTTCTCTCGATGAGTTTTTCCGCTACTTCAAGGTCGACAATACGGAAGATATCGAAGACAAAGGCTTTTATACCCTTGGCGGAATGCTACTCTACCTCATGGGTCATATCCCCGAAACCGGTGAGGAAGTGCAATGGAGGCATTTTACTTTTGAAGTCGTGGACATGGACGGAAAGCGGGTGGATAAGGTGCTGGTGAAGGAGTAGTAGAGGGAGTTTCCTATTTTTTTATAGGATTAGGCGGTTGCCCGTTATGTTGTGACTTATGGTTAATATAAATTATTAAATAAAAGAAGCTAAAAGCTTACGGCTCAAAGATCATAGTATCGTGTAGCTGTTGGTGGCAGCTGAGTTTATCAAAACCAAGAACAGAAAGATGAATGTTTGTCCCATGGCAGTCTGTGATATTTGTTCTGTTTTATGTCTTTGGGATCAGGACTTGCAATTATTAATTAAAAAACCACCTGTCACTTAATTAGTTAATCCTGTTTTTCTGATTTAAATCCTATCCCCCCTCCTTACAGAATCTGTCTGAAAATTTCCGTTTTTGATTTAAATTGTTTCAGAGCGCTTATCTTTGAGAGCAGCAAAGCTATAAATTTCCTATTTTATTGACCAATTACAAGGTTTCATTGTGAACAGTGAAATACTCATATGGGACAAGATGTGTGGTTTGGAAGACGAAACCGTTTGGCTCACACAAGCACGGCTATGCGAGTTGTTTCAGAAACAAAAGCCACTATCAGCAAATATATTAAGAATGTATTTGAGGAGGGAGAATAAATGAGCATGCAATAATTCGGGAAATTCCGAACTATTGCCGCAGACGCTAAAAACTATGATACTAATTACTACGATTCAGATGTTATTATTTTCCGTAGGCTATCATGTAAAATCGTCCTAAGGAAACAAATTCCGAATCTGGACCACCCAGCGACTGAAAGAATATCAAAGGCATAGTATAGTATAGTATAGTATAGTATAGTATAGTATAGCATATCATGAATAACATTTATCCCAACCCCTGGAACTTCTCAAATCTGGATAAGAACCTCTATTCACCCAATAGACAATTAAAAGTTGAATATGGAGCATTAAATGAGATTGCTATGGGCGGCCCACTTACAGGAGAAACCTTTTTGATATTAGATGGCTATAGAATAAACCTTAACATAAGATGTGGTGGACCAATTGTATGGAATAATATGAGCGATAAAATCGCATTACCTACTTGGACTGACCAAAGAAAACATAAAATCGCGATTATTGACATTAAGGATTTAACTCTCATAATTTATAAAAAGGAATTTAGAGTCTTATACTTGGACAGGTTTTATGAAAATCATGTTAGAGGCATTGATTCACCTACTCACATGAGTACAGTTTTCGATTTCAATCTTAACAAGGAAATAATTGAGAGTGTTAATAACATAATCCTCCATGACAGAACTTGAAAGCAGCATAAAATCCTATTTCGGCGTCATAGAAGCCGAAGATCTGAAAGCGATTACCTCCTACTTTGAGCCGGAGACGCTGAAAAAAGGCGATTATTTTCTACACACAGGCAAGCAATGCGACCGGCTGAGCTTTGTGCAGTCCGGCTTTCTGCGATTTTTTGTCGAAACCGAAAAAAAGGATGTCACACAGTGGATTTCAACCAAGGGCTATTTCGTAACTGATCTGGCCAGCTTTATGTTGGGCAATCCGGCCCGCTGGACTGTGCAGGCTCTCGCAGACACAACACTCCTTACCATCCATAAAAATGCCTATCAGAAACTCGGAAGTGTAGTACCTCAATGGCCTGTTCTCGAAAAACTTTTCATAGTTCGCTGCTTTACCATAATGGAAGACCGGATTTTCAGCCACCTCTCCATGACTGCCGAAGAACGATACCATTTTTTCTTTGAGCACAATCGCGAGCTGTTCAATCAGGTGCCATTGCAATACATCGCCTCCATGCTCGGCATGACTCCGGAAACGTTTAGCAGGATACGAAAAAAGCAGCTTTCCTGAATTCTTGATTTTTATCAAGCCCAAACTGCCGGTTATGAGCGATCTTTGCAGCATATACTTAAAATAAAAAGATGAAGCGTCTATCGCTGGCAATAGTCACTATCCTTATTCATGTAACAGTTATGGCAAAAGAAATCAAGACAGAAATCATTATCCGGTCAACACCGGAGAAAATATGGGCTATCCTTACTGATTTTGAAAAGTACCCGGACTGGAATCCTTTTATACGATCCATAACCGGCGCAGTGGAAGAAGGAAAAACTATTACGGTTAATATAGCACCACCAGACAGCAAAGCCATGACATTCAAACCCACCGTACTTACCAAAACGGAAAACAGGGAATTGCGCTGGCTGGGCAGTGTCTTGTTTAAGGGGCTATTTGACGGAGAGCACCGGTTTGAGCTTACTGACAATGGTGACGGCACGGTACGATTTGTCCATATCGAGCAATTCAGAGGTATTTTTGTCTGGTTATTTAATCCGGAAAATACAAGGAAAGGCTTCATGCTAATGAATCAAAAGCTGAAAGAGCTGGCGGAAGCTGAATCAGCGGGCTAAAGGACTCCGGGACATGCGGAGACAAGACCGTCCGGATAAAACAAAAGCGCGAGACTGTTACAATCAGATCTCGCGCCATAGTAATCTAAAAACAGAGATTTCAAACAGTCAGTTTTATAGCTTGGTAAATCTCAATGGTACTACCTTGTTTTCTGATCTCAGTTCAAGCAGATACATACCGGCTTCCAGATGTCTCGTATCGATTTTCAATATTCCCGAACCGGATGCAGAACCTGCCTCCGGGCTAGTGGTCATCAATACTCCCTGGCTGGAGAAAATATTTATTTCCATAGTATGACCGGCAAAATCCTGTATATCAACCTGAATATAGTCTCCGGCCGGATTAGGATACACGAACATGTTTTTTGCAGCTGGCCCGAAATCTGCTACACCACCGGTAATCACCTGATTTGTTCTTAGCCGTATCAGACTGTTGGGCGACTCGGTAAGAGCGTATAGCTGTCCATCGGGAGCGACCTCCACGTCTCTGAACCGGGCATGATTGTGCAGAAAGGAATACGTGGCGACATGCTTGCCATCTTTAATTTTCACCCACTGAATCTGTTTGCCGGCCAGCGCTCCCAGGATAAAATTGATCTCATTTTCCTCCTCTCCTTCTACAGGTACTATGGCCAGACCGCTTGGCGCAATGGACGGCACCCAGTAGCGGACAGGCTGCTCCATTCCATCACGGGCCGTATCTGTTGAAATAATTGTTCCATTGTAGTTTAGCCCAAAGGTGATGCTTGGCCAGCCATAGTTGTTTCCGGCTTCGATCAGGTTCAGCTCGTCTCCGCCCATTGGACCATGCTCATGAGCAAATATCTTTCCGCTTCGAGGATCAACTGCCAGCCCCTGAATATTCCGGTGTCCGTAACTGTATATCGCAGGCGCTACCCCATTTACCCCGATAAAAGGATTATTTTCTGGAACAGTACCATCGTCATTCAGGCGTATAACTTTGCCGATATGGTTACTCAGTAGTTGGGCATTGTCCTGATCCTGCCTGTCGCTGGAAGAGAAAATCAAATGATTTTCATTATCAAAAGCAATTCGGCTCCCGAAGTGATTCCCACCCACTTTGTATGGCAGAGCGGTAAATAGTTGTGTAAAATCTGTCAGCTGGTTTCCGTTCAGGACACCTCTCCCTATTGCCAGCGTGTATCTTTGCTGCCCATCGGTAACAGAATACGATAAGTATACATAGTTATTGGTAGAAAAATCAGGATGCAGGGCCACATCCAGCAAACCTCCCTGACCTTGTACAGCTACTGTTGGAACGCCTGTTATCTGAGTTTTGGTATTAGTGGAGATGACATACCTGTATAACCTGCCTTCCTTTTCGGTAAAGAGCAATTCATCGCTTGTTATAAAGCACATTCCCCAGGGCTGCGACATCCTTGTGCCGTCTATCAGCACCTGGTCTATTTCGAGCGTGGGATTCTGAGCTGGACTGTAAAAGGATATACACAATAAAAATAAAGTAAATGAAAGGTCGGTCAATTTTCTCATAAGATATAATAGTTTGGTTGGTAAAAGTCTATCATAAAACCGGCGTCTTATTGCGGCACAAACTCCCAGGCGCTGCTGCAGAAACCAGAAAACCAGCACCGGACAATATTGTTATTATAAGCGAATCACCCTTTACTGAACATTAATAAAAAAATCCTCTCCGTTCTGCTGCCCGCTATAAACAAACTCTGTCAATTCAGCATAACACGCTATTTGTCTAATATGCAAATAAAAAAAGATACAAACAAACCATTTTTACTTTTCCGCTACGTCCGGATCAGGAAGCAACTATCCGATAATTCTACCTATATTTACCCGGAGTTAATCCTTGCAACAGCTCAAATGTACTCACTAAGAATCGTAGACGTGCTCCGCTATATGCTTCCCCTTCGGGAAGGCGGCTCGCTACCCGCCTTGACAGAAGCCAGCGATGGCTTTAAGTATGTCCTCAAATTTCGGGGGGCCGGTCAGCGTGAAAAAGCGCTTATTGCCGAATTGCTGGGCGGTGAAATAGCCCGGACACTGGGATTGAAAGTTCCGGAACTGGTATTTGCCCGGCTGGCTGAAGAATTCGGACGCTCGGAAGGTGATGAGGAAATTCAGGATCTGCTCAAAGCAAGCCGTGGACTGAATCTGGCGCTGCATTTTCTATCCGGGGCTATCACTTACGATCCCACGGTGACACCAATAGACCCGCTTCTTGCCTCCCGCATTGTCTGGCTTGATGCGTTTATCACCAATGTGGATCGTACATTCCGCAATACCAATATGCTGATCTGGAACCGGGAACTCTGGCTGATCGATCATGGTGCGTCTTTTCTCTTTCACCATTCATGGAGCAATATAGAGCAGCACGCCCGCAGCCCTTTTGCCCTGATCAAAGACCATGTATTGCTTCCAACAGCCGGACAACTGGATGAAGCAAATGACCTGAGTCTGCAACAACTCACACCTGCACGTCTCAGAGAGATTGTGAGCCTGATTCCGGACGAATGGCTTCTCAACTCCGGAGAGAGCGGTACTCCCGACGAGCAGAGAACAGTCTACAACGAATTTCTGACGACCCGCCTGGCTCATGCCGACCTGTTTGTCAACGAAGCAAAACGCGCCCGCCATGCACTTGTATGAATATGCCGTTATTCGCGTAGTGCCAAGGGTAGAACGCGAAGAGTTTATCAACGCCGGAATCCTGCTTTGTTCTCCCAAACAGGGTTTTCTCAAATGCAAGCTACACCTGTGCAAGGCAAAACTGCTCAGTCTCGATCCCAACGTTGATATGGACACGATAGAAGCACATCTCCACGCCTTCGAAAAAATATGCTCAGGAGGTAAAGCCGGAGGCCCCATTGCACAAAACAATCAGGCGGCTAGGTTCCGCTGGCTTACGGCTATGCGAAGCTCTGTACTTCAGACCTCCCGGCCTCACCCTGGTCTTACAGAAGATCTGGACAGCCTGCTGGAGCATTTGTTTGAAGAGTATGTGAGCTAAAAGTCTTCCATCTTTACATAACGGGGTAACTTTATAAGTTCCACTGAAATCTTTTTGATTTCTACTTTATCAAGCGGATTTTTTCCTGGACACTCACACCATTACCTTCTACCCGGATCAGTACCATATCAGTATCCGGGAAAGCGTCTGTTCGAAGTTTTTTATTTCCGGTAAATGCTTCTTCCAGCAGCAGTATTCCCTTGTTATCGTATACCCGAAGCTTGCCCTCTATCGGAAGCCGGATGGTAAATTGATCTTTTGCAGGATTAGGATAGCACCATGGCACGGTATGCATAAATTGGTCAGACAAAATATCTGTAACCAGGTCCTCCGCTCCTAATACTGTTATGTTCGTTGTATATGGCTGGTCACCGTCATAATACACATGCGCCTGGTTTGTTATCGGAATCAGTTCAGATATTCCGACTTTCGGGCTAATAGCAAAACGTACAAATCCGGAACGTCTGAACTCATCGCCCTCAGCACCACTAAGATTAATATTATTGAATGTCCAGCGCAGAATACGCCCTTCAATAATTTGCAAATGATAACCATGACTGGCAGCTACCATACGGAATGTGGAAAGATCAAAGTCTGAAGACAAAGTATCAACAATGGTTACACTCTGTACAGGCCCTTCCCCTGCATTGGAAAAACGGATAAGATAATGAACAGATGGATGTCCCGGCACTTCGTTATGTTCATGCCCTTCTTCATCCAACATGCGTTTGGATGCTTCTTCATTCCCTGTACCTACTTTCAAAAACAATGTGTCCGTATTGTTTTCCGGGTTTTCATCTTCCCCGTATACAACATTTGCTTTGACAACTAGTTCATCACCTCTCAGAGCCAGAGGATCTATCTGCCCTTTGACCGTAATACGAAAGGTTTGTCTGACTGGTATACCGATCCATTTTTCTAGTCTGTTTCGTCCGGAAGGAAGCTGAGAAACCACCTGATCAAGTTCCAGTATACGTTGATCCAGCTCCAGCACAACATCTGTCCATACGTTTTCAGTACCATGATTTCGTATATCCACATGGATCGTTATTGGCTCTCCTGGATGAGCCTCCGTAGCCGTAACAGTTACTTCAAGATCCTTTTCCCCGAGCGTGCGGAGAGGTATAGCCAGATCCGATACCACATTCCATGCGGAAGGATCTGAAAAGTCAACTTCTCGGGACACTCCGGACCAGCCTTCACGCAGGGCGCTTACCATATAGGTATTGCCAGCAGGAAGAAACATTGAATACGTACCCGCATTGCTGTAGGTAAATGAATCTCCGCTAAACTGTATAAGACTTTGCCCCAGTAGAGGCTCCGAAGAACCATTACGGATACCATTGCCATTCGCATCATGATAGACGGTACCACTGACCAGTCCAAGGCAATCGTTGTCCTGATTTACACTCAATGTATAGGTATAAGTCATGCAGCCCTCATCCGCAGCACGTTCATAGTCTGCGGTAAATACACCCGGTCTGGATATTTTATGATTTTTGTCAACAGAATACCACTTAGAATCCCCTTTCGGCTGATATTTCGCTTTGTAATAGTCAGCCGGCACAGGCAAGGCTACCTGCACAGTATCTCCGGGGCAGATTGTTTTAGACTCAGCCAGATCTTCGTGGCCCAATGATGACATTCTGACGATATACTTGGGTGTTGATACCACTTCACGGTTTTTAATGTCATAAATACAGTCACAATGCCCAATAACCATTTTAACTCCAGAAGAATATATAAAATTGGAACGCTTTTCTAACCAGATTGTATCACCATCCTTAGGTCGGACAAATTCACTATATAACACAGACTTTCCATTTTTATAGAAAGTCACATTCAAATCAGACCACCATTCTTTACTTTCCAGATAATCAGCTCCTATAAACGTTCCACTATGACATTCATACACGAGAGTATCCCAGCCATTATTAAAATTATAAACGACATCAGTATATTGTAATATAAAATCCAAGTGCCTCCACGTAGTATTATAAAAATCCGAATTACATATATAAATATAATTTCCCTTCGTAATAACACCCTGTCCCTCATATAATGAACGCAATTGTAACTCATCCATAGACGATGTTTGATAAATTTCAAGCATCAACTCCAACAGCGTATCCTTCTTGTCTACTATAAACAATAATTCCTTAATACCTCCAAAAGGCTTATAATCATTAAATGTTGAATAACGATATTCTCTCACCAACTCTTCACCCGAGCTATATATCAAAGCATCTTTCTCATACACTTCCAGCCTAAGCACCTGATTATACTCAACAACGATTTCATCTCCATTACAAGCCCCTGCAAATACCATTACATTCGGCGATATCAAGGGTTCATTTCCGTACCAATAGACACTGGCTCCTTCTATATTAATTTCATATTCTCCAATTTTCAATGAAGTACCATCAAACTGCCCTTGTACAGAAATGCTATAGAAAAACAAGGTAAGAAACGCTGTATAGAAAATTCGCATGATATATTGATATAGCCAGCCGGCAAAATAAACACTTCAACCAAATTTATTAAGTATTATTCTCAAAAAATCATCTTTTCCCTCAGCCTTTCCACATACTCCACCGCCTCCGCACTCCCCTCTTCCGGGGCCCAGTCTGCAAACTCTTTGTCCGTATCCGCGTCATAGGGACCATCCTTGATCTCATACAGCACGGAGCCGGGCTCCAGTGAGACCAATGTATGAAAGGCTCCCGGAGTGATTTCCGCTCCGTAGCATCCTGTTGCAGCATCCATAATGCATGACTCCGTAATAGTTCCGTAATCATCAAATTCGATAAAAGCGATTCTGCCTCTGAGAATTACAAATGCCTCTCTTTTGGCCGGTGCCACATGGCGATGGGGACGCACATACGTACCAGGTTCCATGGCATTGAGCATACGCTGCAAAGTATCGTTCTGCTCCTGATGAAAATTATGATTCATTCGCTTTCTACCGGCGTTTTTTGCCTTTGCTGATACATTTCCGACCAGCTCGCTGTCAATCTTTATCATCGTTCTTATTCCGTTTTTATTTCCGTAGTTCATCGTACCGGCTTTTCATCAGCCGGCTATACAACGCTGTATTTAATTACATGAGGGCAACAAATCTGTTTGCAACAGTTAAAATATAAAATTCAATCAGCACGGCAAAAAGCAGGAAGCTGATAACATTTTTCCGGAAGCCGGTCTTTTTTATCGAAGCAAGCCAATCCTGCACTTGCTTAAAAGAGTATAATGAGTTAATATAACCAGTATATTATTAAACAGATCGATATGTTTCAATACAATGAACCCATGCTGAGAGAAGGCGCTCTCAAAGGCCAGACGATATTGGTGACCGGTGGCGGTACCGGACTGGGAAAGTCTATGGGAAAGTACTTTTTGCAACTCGGCGCCAATCTGGTTATTGTGAGCAGAAAAAAGGATGTATTGGAACAGGCCGCTGCTGAACTGGAAAAAGAAACCGGCGGACAGGTATTGCCTCTGGCCTGCGATGTACGCAATTACCATGAAATAGAAGCAGTAATCAGGGAATCAAAATCGGTATTTGGCTCTATAAACGGTCTGGTCAATAACGCCGCAGGCAATTTCATAAGCCCTACCGAAAAGCTTAGTCACCGGGCTTTTGATATTGTAGTGGATATTGTGCTCAAAGGAAGCTACTATTTCACTCTGGCTCTTGGCAAAGACTGGATCGAAGCCGGACAGAAAGGCACCATCCTCAATATTACGACTACCTATGCCTGGACCGGATCCGGCTATGTAGTGCCCTCTGCGGTAGCAAAAGCCGGGGTGCTCAATCTGACCCGCTCCCTGGCTGTAGAATGGGCTAAATATGGTATACGTTCCAATGCCATAGCCCCTGGTCCTTTCCCGACCGAAGGAGCAATGAGCAGGCTTTTTCCCGAAGATCTCAACATACCGGATTATAGGGAGCGCATCCCTCTCAAACGAGCCGGTGATCATCAGGAGCTGGCGAATCTGGCCGCTTTTCTGATGTCTGATTTTTCATCGTATATCAACGGAGAAGTGATTACAATCGATGGCGGAGAATGGCTGAACGGAGCCGGGGAATTCAATCACCTGGATATAGTGACTCCCGAGCAATGGGAAGCGCTCAGGAAGCGCTGATAAAAAGCTACTTTAATTTGTATGACAGGATCAGAAACCCGCTTCTCTGTAATGATTTGCAGCTACTATCCAAGAAGGTTGAAGCTCAAAGATTGCCGTGTACCCTGAGTTTATCGAAGCCAGAACGTGCTGTCTGGCAGGAAACGCAAAGACGAATGTCTGCTGTATTGTATAAAAGTAAGGAAGTCTGAAAAATAGTCAGACTTCCTTATTCCACTGAATGAAAGGCCATAATAGGCGCATTGCCCTTAGACACCATTTTGCGGGTCATACTACCCTCAAACAACCTCTTGAACAAACCTTTGTGGTGCGTAGTCATGGCAAGCAGATCCACACTGTTTTCTTCCACATAGTCCTTAAGCGCCTGAAACGCATCATCGCCCTTTATATATTTAAACCTGAGCCCGTGGTATACCACCATTTCTTCTACCATTAGCTGAAACTCGTTGGTTTTTAACCGCTCCAGAATCAGATTTTCCGAGTATACATTGACAATAGTCAGTGTTGCCTCAAAATAAGCGGCAAGACGGGCAAGAAACTTTATGGTATCAAGGTCTTCTTCATGATACTCACTGGCAAATACGATATTTTTTACAGTACGCAAGGTTGTCTGCTGAGGAATCACAATCACGGGGCAGCGGACTTTTTCAATCACATGGGCCGCATGTGTACCAAAGATTCCGGGCACAATGCCATCCACTCCCTTTGTGGCCATCAATACCAGACCAATATCATACTCCTCGATCACATTTTTTAGTTCAGTCGAAAAAGAGCCTGCTCTGGAAAGAATAGTAAGCTTTACATCCGGCTCGTATTCCCGCACTCTGTCCACCAGATCATTGAGCTGTCTGGATGAATTCACTTCCAGCACCTCTACCTCTTTCTCAATAGCATCATAAGGAAGATCGGTGATCATTTCCGGAATAGCAAAAGCGTTGAAAAACACGACTTCACTATTCGTCTTTTTTGCCAGATTGAGTAAAAAAGGCAATGCGTTTTCCGTTGGTTCGGAGAAATCGGTCGGGAATAATATTCTTTTTACCTCCATAGCTTTTTTATTTAAGTGGCTCACAACCCCGCTCCTAATAAAACAAGCTATAGAAAGTAAAGTTCTGATTTTGCCCGATAAAAGCTAAACAAATGACAGAAACCAGTGTATAAAAAGCACCGCAGTAAAGCCTGTAAGGGCTATAATGGTCGTCATAACCGTCCAGGACCGGAGCGTTTGCTTCTCAGTAATGCCAAAATATTTGCTTACAAGCCAGAAACCGCTGTCATTGACGTGTGACATGATCGTAGCTCCCGATGCTATGGCGATTACCAGCAGCGCCCTGTCAGTAGAGGTATATACAGAGCCTTCC
The DNA here is from genome assembly GCA_023458555.1 of Bacteroidota bacterium. GTDB lineage: Bacteria > Bacteroidota > Bacteroidia > Cytophagales > Cytophagaceae > SpSt-227. Next base: position 302,876 of record JAEWYS010000014.1, read on the forward strand.
AGCAAAGCGGCTGTCATACCGGCAGCGGTAATCATGGCGACAGTAGCAGATCCCTGTAAAATACGTACCAGAGCTGCCACCACAAAAGCAAAAAAGAAAAGGGAACCTCCCAGACCAATGATATATCCGGCCACCATTTGCCCGGCTCCGGTATCGGAAAGCATTTGCTTGAATACTCCTCCTGCTCCGGTGATAAGTATGATCATACCTGCGGGTGCCAGTGATTTCCCACTCATATCAAGCAGTTCCTGTCTGGAAAACCCTCTGCGAACACCCAGAAGGTACCAGGCCGCTCCGTTGGCGATCAGCAGGGCTATAAAAGGGTGGCCTGTAAAGGTTACCACGCTTTTTACAGATTGCGGAACCCCAAAGAGTCCACTGTTACAAAAGGTATTGAGCAGAATCAGAAAAAGAGGCAATGCAACAAGACCGGCTATCAGTCCGGCCGAAGGCAATGCGCCAGGCTGCGTATCGGGCTGAGTATATACAGGAGCCGGGATAAAGATGCGGCGGGATATATAGCTGCCAAATACTGGTCCGGCTATGATTGCTGCCGGAATACCGGCAAGAGCACCCATCAGTATTACATCTCCGAGATCGGCGCCCAGCATCTCCGCTACTGCCACAGGACCGGGAGTAGGTGGAATAAAACTATGAGAAACAGACAGTCCGGCCAGCAGAGACAAGCCAAACAGGAGCAAACTTCTGCCGGTCTTTTGCTGCAGGGCATATACAACTGGCACCAGTATGATAAAGGCTACATCAAAAAAAACGGGAATACTGACAAAAAAACCCGTAATCATAAGCGCCCAATGCGCATGCTTTTGTCCAGATTTCCGCAAAATAACTGAGGCCAGGGCCTGTACTCCTCCCGATTGTTCGAGTATAGCACCAAATATAGCTCCCAGGCCAACCACCACTGATATGAAGCCAAGTGTACCCGCCATACCGGTTTGTATGCTTTCCAGAATACGGGCAGGCGGCATTCCTGCTATTATTCCAACAGCAATACTGGCCAGCAGCAGGGAAATAAAAGCTTGTATCCTGAGATAAAGAATCAGAAAAAGCAGAAGAGCTATACCTGATACAACTGCTAGCAAAAGCTGACTTTCTACCATCAGTGTGAAGCCCAGTTGGTGTGAAAACGCTGTTCCGGATCACCATCGATCCGTTTGTATGTATGCGCCCCGAAATAATCACGCTGTGCCTGGATCAGATTGGCCGGAGAACTGGCGGTAATACGTCCCAAAAGATAATTGAGTCCGCCTGAATATACGGGAAGAGCTATATCTCCCCGTAAGCCTTCCGTTACGACAAAAGCCAGATCCCTGCGCCAGACGCTGAGCCGCTCAGCTACTCCGGGGATAAGCAGCAGATTGTCGCCCTCCCGGAATAGTCCAATCAACTCTTCCATCAGCGATGACCGGATAATACAGCCATTGGTCCATATGCGGGCAAGCTCGCTCAGATTTATATTCCAGCTATGGGTTTCTGATGCTTTGCGGATCAGATCAAAACCATGGGCATGATTGATATAGCGAATTGTCTGACAGGCTTTTTCCAGTGAATGTATAAACGTTTCTTTATTTCCCTTATATTTCCCGGACTGGTATTGGTACAGGTCAGCGCCCTCCAGCCTGTCCTTCCTGCCAGCTGAAAGGTTGCGGGCCATCACAGCCAGTGAGAGCGTATCATAGGGCACCCCGTATTCCAGCGCTGTAGCAGTCGACAGCCAGCCTGTTCCTTTTTGCTCTGCCTGATCCAGTATATAATCCAGCAGCAACCCATCGCCTTCTTTATAGTTGAGAATATCAATAGTGATTTCGAGCAGATAGCTTTTCAGGCTGCCTTTCTGCCACTCGTTCAGAATGCCGGAAATTTCCACATTTTCAAGGCAAAGAAAATTTTTAAGCAACGCATATGTCTCTGCCCACAGCTGCATTTCGGCATATTCAATGCCATTATGAACCATTTTTACAAAATGCCCGGCCCCATCAGGACCTATATAGGTTGTACAGGGATTGCCTTTGCGGTCTCTGGCTGCAATTTTCTGCAAATAAGGCGCTATTTTATCATATCCTTCCTTTGCCCCTCCCGGCATGATAGCGGGACCTTTCAGCGCACCTTCTTCCCCACCCGAGATGCCTGTTCCGATATAATGAATACCACGGCTTCTCAGCAGCTCTGCCCTGCGGAAAGTATCTTTATAATAGGAATTGCCCCCATCCAGCACTATATCGCCCTCTTCAAGCAGAAGCAACAGTTGCCCGATCTGCTCATCCACCGCTGTGCCGGCAGTAATCATCAGCATAATCTTCCTGGGTCTCTCCAGGCTGTCTACAAATGCTGCCAGATCATCAAAGCCCTGCATATCGTAAGTATCGGGAACCGATGCCAGCAGATGACCGGCAATATTTTCCTCTATACCAGCAATATGCCGATTGTATACAGACAACCGTACCTGCCTGCCCGCAAGGTTCAGGGCCAGATTTCTGCCCATCACACCCAGTCCGATGATACCAAACTCTGATTGCATATTAGGAATATTTAGCAAGAATATGATCTACAAGTTTATCAGGTTCATCTGCAATATCCAAATGCAGTCCGTATACAGGCGGCTCCAGTGTATCAAATTGTGACTGCAAAAGCTCCTGAGTCATAAAATGTCCTTTTCTTGCTTTTAGCCGTTCATAAATTGCTTCGAAATCTCCGTGCAAAAAAACCCAGCAAACCCCAACCTCTTCGTCATCAACAAGATTTTTTCTATACATTTCCTTCAGAGCCGAACAGGCCAGCACAACTCCACCATGCCGGTATGAAGTCAGTGTTTCGGAAAGGAGTTTCAGCCAGGGCATCCGGTCCGTATCAGAAAGCGGTATTCCCTCTGACATCTTTCGTATATTTTCTGCCGGATGATAATCATCCGCATCCAGAAAAGGAAGTTGCAGACGGGAAGCAAGCAGTCTTCCTATTGTCGTTTTGCCACTACCGCTCACTCCCATCAAGATATAAATCATCGTGATACGTTCTATTTTAAAAATCAATAGTCAAATAAGGAAATAATCCCACCAGCTTACTATTATTGAAAGCCTTCTGATAATCTGACAGCACAAATCTACACAACAGAACTCCTGAACAAGTCAGTCATATCAGGATCAGCGTCCTCCAGCAAGTCACTAAATGATTCATGTCCTTTATCTTCAATATACATCATTTCCTGCCTGGTCACGGGTATCGCCCAGACAAAAACAACCGGGGGATCTGTCTTTTCATAACTATACATTTCTTCAGGAAAATATATGGGGGAATAGAAAAATAAGGCTTCCATTGAGCTACCATCAATGATGGGTTCCTCAAGCTCCATCAATTGCCCGGGAACAACTCCTTCTTTTTCTTCCAGCAGCATATTTCCGACAGCAAACATAAGATTGTAGAGCTCATCAGACAGATACTCGGTATAAAGAGTGAATAACAGCTCGTTTCTTATCATACCTCCTTCTGAATGATGTAGCTGAACATCGGACATACCCACTGTACACAGTGTACTGGCACCTTCAAAAGGGACATCATCATATCTGAATATATCAAACCCTGCTTTGATTCCACTTACAGAGTGAGTTGCCCTTGTCTCGTCGGCCGGTATACCGCAAAAACTGTCTATGTATTTTCTGAGCTGAGTTCTGATATCGGTGTTCTTCATAATTGTTTATTCTCAAACGGCTCAAGGTATCTAAAAAGATTGTATTCTCTATATACAATCATAAATTATAGATGCGGGACCGAATACAATCCCGCACCTGATTCACTTAAAAAAGTCTACTATCCCACAGGCTTCTAAAATGTTACGCCATGTTGTTTGAGCAGCTTTCTGGCCCCTTTACGTGCCGCTGATCCTGTCAGCTCAAATTTATGGCTCACATTTTCTGACATAGTAAGTAATCGCAGGTTTTTGGGATCATTGCTGACATCCCGCATAATTTTCCAGGTTACCACTGATTTAGCTTTGGAAGATTCACTTAGCAAATATCTGTAGGGTACAATATGGTCGATATCCCATATAATACGTTTTCTTCCGCTGGAGCCCACGCTAATTTTATGCGTCCCCAGGTACATTTTATTACTTACCGCGCTTTTTACCATCCCTTTATTTGTTCCTTTTTTGATAGTCTGCCGGCCAAAAACTTCACTTTTAGATGTTTTCCGCCATCCTGGTCTTCGTTTACCTTTGGCTTTGAGACATGCGGAATGCGGATTGTGGCTCAGCAAAGAATCCTGAGAGACATAGTAGGTATGTGTGCTTGTAATAGAAACATTATAGACTTTTACCGGCCCGGCTATATATTCTGTAGAAAGAATCCTTTCAGCCTGATCGCTATTGCCTATGATTTCATCGCCCGGACGAAGCGCTCCTGCATCTACCCAGCCTTTGTCACGAACATAAAACGGATGCTCAGGAGTTGCTCCTATCGTATCATGCTCCAGCCGAATCATGACAACACCATCGGCTTCCCTGCTAAAAAGCATGCTTACAGGCTGTATGACCTTAGTACCGGTAACTTCGTCATAGCTCCAGATTTCATCTCCGACTTCCAGATTCTGGATTTCCTTCATTCCTTTGGAGGTAAGTATTTCAGTACCTTTTATGAAGGAAAGCGGGCATACCTCGTGAATAATTTCTCTGGATTCTTTGGTAAGCACTTCCTCTGTATTACCTGCCACTCTGCCTCCATGAGATAATTCGGCTCCCTTGGAAGCTCCCCGGATGGCATGTGCGCCTCTTCCCAGCAATGGACCTACAAAAGGAATCAAATCCAATGCAAGATATATTCCGTTTTCTACATTGGGTTTAAGTGCGAATTCGAAAGCATCATAGGTAAGGAAAGCAACATCGGTGGCCGCGAGAGCAATACTGCCCGCACTGAATCCTCCGATTGTTGTGGCCTCTGCTGTGACTACTCCGAGAGCGGCAAGTCCTGCCACGGCGCCTGCCGCTACGGCTACTCCTACCGCTGCTCCCCCGACAATGCCCACCCAGGTTTTTCCGGAAGCCCAGTCCCATCTGGCCGGATTGGCTGTCCCATTGGCGATGGAGGCTCCTGCATAAGCTCCTATAATACCTGCTACAACAAGTACGGCAATCAGTACAAATGCTTCTCCGTTGGGATCAACTCCACTCATAGGATTGTTGTATCCATACATATAAGGACTGCTGTATTGCATAGCCGGGTCCGGAGATATAAAATGCCCATGTCCCGAATCAAAATACCTGGCTCCGAAGTAATACAGACCGGAACGCCTGTCAAGTTCCTTACCGGTATATTTCGGCCTGAAGTCATCACGACCTTTCTCTTCAGCTATGCTACCAAAGGGTTTGTATACAATAGTGGTAGACTGAGAGCCGGCCTGATTGGTAGCAAGTATATTGCTTCCTATCTGGTCATATGTAAAAAAAACAGTGGACCCGGTCTCCGCTTCATTGGCCGGTTGCGTTTGTCCATGCACGGGGATAGCCTGAGTGACCAGTATTGCCCATAAGAACAGCCCCGATATACATTTATCTTTCCATCCTGAAACGTTGAAAGCAGCAAAACTGAATAATACAGCTTTCATCTGCATTATACCTCCCCGGGTAGTCAGCCGGCCTGTTCTCCGTAGTAAATACCACCAGTTTCTTGCTCCCCATAGCAGAAATACCACAAAAATCAGTGTATAGAATATAAACAGAGAAATGCTTACAGCATAAAGCAGGCTACCGCTGTCCATATCGTCCCAAAAACGAGGTAACCAGGTATCCATACACCCCTTTTCAGTAGTAAGCAGCTCAACAGATCTGCCTGCCTGAGACTTCGCCTGTATCACCCCCTTGGGGCCGCCCACATATCGGGTATGCACATAGCTGTTTGTACTTTTTACCCAGGTTACTTCATACAATGGGGTAATATAATAGGTGACCGAATCCCCGGAATTTTTCAGTACACGATCACCGCTTGCATCATAAGCAAATGTATCTATATCAATACTATCCGACTGAAACCTCACAGAATTAAGCCTGTTTTCCGGACCAAATCTGTATTCCAAAACAGTAGTATCGAGCTGTATCCGGCTAACATTGCCATTGGCATCGTACTGATACTGAGCTGTGCTTCCGTTATTGTACGCTATTTCACTAATCTGATTACGGTTTTGCTTATGATAGGTGATACTATAAGACGAAATACGATCCTGACCGGCCTGCTCGGTAAACCCGCGACGATTGCCGGCTTCATCGTATGTATACGAGCAGGTAACACGTGGATTGGTCAGATTAAAATTATAGCTCCCGTTTGCCAGCTTAAGCCGGCCTGCATTATCATATGAAAAAGCTTCCGACAGATTGTCCCCCTCTGAGAATTGGTCAGCGCGAAGATCTGCAACACTCTTCAGATTATTGGCATTATTCCAGCGATAGGCAAATTTATGATACAGGAATGCGCTTCGGTTGGTCGTAAAGCTGTCCAAACGTCCTAAAAAGTCATACCGGTAATCCGATACGATACCATTTTGATAATTGATGATACCTTCAATCCCGGAAGAAGTATAATTGTCAAAAAATGCCAGCGAGTCGCTACCCTCCTTTACTGCTGACAGCAAACCATCATACCGGTCGTAATCATAATTTACTTCGGATCTGTCGGGGTGCGTAATTTTGGAGATACGCCCCATAGGATCGTATGCATATCGGGTCACATATACATCCGGTACACTATCGCCGTTGTAGTCAAGTCCGTTTATAGAGACCCGCAGCTCTTTAAGCAAACCAGCATTATCATAAGCATATTCGTAAACACCGGCTGGCATGGTTACCCGGCTTAGCTTACCTTTGGAGTTATCCATTTCCGGCAGATCATACTCATAGGTATTGGTTTCGAGCAGATTACCAGTATTATCATAATACACTTTCCGGACTAACCGATCCAGCCTATCATAGCCATAGGTGGTTACCTGCTGTTTCCCGTCCTGCTCCCATACCGGCAGAGAATTTTTATACTGATAAAAACAGCTGCCTGTTTCCGGATTCGTTTTTTCAATCAGCTCGTTGACCGAATTGTACCGGAAATGACTCACTACTCCCAAAGGATCTGTAATACTCAGCAGATTACCCAGCCGGTCATAGGTATAGGTTGTTGTATCTGTTTCAGGCAGCACTTCCAGGCTTGTGCCATATGGACCTGATTTGGTGAGTGTCTGCCCTTTGGAGTTTACAAAAAATACCCATTTTACATATTGTCCGCTGCTATCCGGATGCGTAGTAGTGTAAACAATCTTCCGGCTATCATGCAGCAGATATTCGATATCTTTAATCAAAAAATGACCGGAAGGACTGGCTGGATCCGGATTATATTCCTTGCTTGGCCGGCCATGTCTGTCGTACTGATACTCTACATATACAGGGGAAGCATAGGTAGCTCCTTCCTGGCTGTACCGGAAGGCATTGGCAGACTCCTGAAAATACGGCAGGTATACTTTATCCACCAAGCCGCTGGCATTAAAGCTGCTTTTGCTGATCAGCAAAGTTCCGTTACGGTATCCCTTCTGTGCAGTCTGAAATTGCCTGCCCAGCGCATCCAGGTATTCCTTATTCCAAAGCCATTGACTGGTATCATTTTGTTCCCAGCTTTTTCGCACATATGTCTGGACGGAGAGTCCTCCTCCGGATGTTTTATCAAACTTTGAATCAGTATATGTCACCAGATCATCACTATCCGGCGCTATTGTCTGAGTAATGAGCACCGTACCCAACCCATCAATTCCCATATCAGGTATATTGAATACCGTATTGCCGTTTTCATCCGTGTCCGCAACTTTCAGTCCGAACCTGGGATCATATACCGCTTCAGTCTGAAGCGCTTCCTTATCATCAGCAGGCTTGGGGCTTACCAGCCGGATCGGAAATGTATGATAAACCGGATCGTAGCCGGTATACCATGTCATCGAATCCAATGCTATGGAACCGGTAACATTTCCAAAGGCATCATATATGCTGGCTGTCCGCTGCCATGTATTGAGTACAGGCGCTATACCGCCGGAAGTATTTACAAACTCTTCACTGGCAGTCTGATTCATTCTGGAATCATATTCGTACCGCTTCCATTCCAGATCTTTGCCTTCATCCCAACTCGACCAGCTATCTCCTCCGGATGGACTATTGCATGTCTTCTGAGCCACCGGATAGCATGCTTTCCACCACTGGGTACTATCTTCCGGATATTGATCATATTTTATAAATATATAAAGGTCATCTTCCGGATCTGATTCATCTGCCAGGTTATCCATTCTTTGCAGATTCATTCCCAGGCTATCGTAGTAAAATATTTTCTTTAAAGAATAATTGAAAGTACCCTGAGTATAATGTCTGATCGTATTGGTGTGATTGTTGACACTATATACAGCCTGGGGAAGAATGGTTGCCGATTTATAAGACATATCGGTAATACCCAGCACTACACTGGTATCCTGATTATCTGTAACTTTTTCCTGAATAACGGTTCCCATAAAAGGAAATCTGTTATTCCTTGTTATATGTGTAAGGGAATTGTGCTGCAGGTCTTCTACACTGGTTTTGCGAAATCCCAGCCAGCCTTGCTGGATATTCACCTGACCATCTTCATATTTATATAAGTATTCATAACGAAAGGACGGGTTTTGCACTTTATCCGCAACTGTATGCCTGACAGTCACCCAAAGGGCTCCTTCCATATCCATGTACGGATATTCTGCTGCCGTACCTCTGCGATAGACACTATCATTGGTAAGAGGAGCATATTCGATTGCGGTATACTGCCCCAGTCCATCCTGTACAGAGGTTGCAAGCACCGGCGCTGCCGACCCGGAGATATATATATTCAAGCTTTTAACAGAAGGTATCAGTCTGTCCTGAATGAAAAAGTCCGTGGTGCCATCGCCATTAAAATCGCCGGTATACAGGTACGCATACGTTGCATCGGTATTTTGTATACCATGGTATTCAAACCGGTTGAAAGAAGTCCCGCTTTGACTAAAATACACCACAAAAGCTTTTGTAGCTCCTTCGTTGCTCTGTCTGAGTATATCGGTAAGACCATCCCCGTTAAAATCGCCCGTAATAAACTGCGCGCTGATATAATCCGAATTGTCAGGAAGCGTAACAGACCTGACAGCAAAAGCTCCTTCTCCGGCTGAAGAATAGACTTGAATGACTTTGGTTGTGCCTTCTCTGCTTTGCCTGACAAAGTCTGTTTTGCCATCACCATTGAAGTCTCCGGAAATAATATTAGCATGATCGATATCAAGAGGATAACCGGTATTGCCCTGTGTAACCGTATTTCTAAGTTTATGGTCAGAGTCAAACCAATATATCTGTATCTGGTTGCTCGGCACCAGCTTTTCCTGCGTCAGAAGATCGGAAATCCCGTCACCGTTAAAATCGCCGGGAATCAGGATCGCGCTGGCATAATCCAGAGGACTGGTACCGGTATAGGACACCGGTATAAAAACACTGGCGGGATCATAGTAATATATTTCAAAGTTAGCCGTATAGCTTTCCTTCGTTTGTCTCAGAAAGTCTATACGCCCGTCACCGTTAAAATCTCCTGGGATCAGGTTCGCACTGGTAATATCCAGATTTTTGGTACTGGTATAGGAAGTCGAGGTAAAGCTTCCGTTACCGCTCGAAAAATACAGAGAAATGGTGCCTGTATACCGGTCTTTGGGCTGACGCATAAAGTCAGTCCGGCCATCTCCGTTAAAGTCTCCCAGTAAAATCTCCGCGCTGGTTACATCCATATTTTCCTGGGAGTTGTATACAGAAGACACAAAGCTTCCCTGTCCATTTGCAAGGTAAACCCATATACTTTTGGTAGTGCCTTCATCACTCTGACGGATAAAATCTGTATACCCGTCACCGTTAAAATCGCCCGGAAGGAGATTGACATTGACCGGATCCAGCGGCAAGTCCGAAGTATACGTGGTTGTTTTAAACAGATCCGTCAATGATCTATCTCTGCCATAGGTGATTAAAGTCGGACTCAGACAATGTCCGGCAGCATCACATTGCTGAATCTGACTGATAAGGCTTTCCCCGGTACTCTGGCTGGCTGTATAGGTAAAGTTATATCTATAAAGCAGGTTAGCAGAAGCACTGACCTCCATGCCATCACCATCCTGATCCAGGTACGTTTGAACAGATTGTATTCGCTTATTGATATTTACCAGATTACCGCCGACATAGCTCAGTATGGAATCCTGCCTGGGCTGATATGTAAATTCGACCATGCGCTGGGGCGTCAGATTGCCACCGGCATTTCCTGTATATTCAATAGAGGCAAGATAGTGCCAGTGGTTATTCTGGTCTGTCTGATAGGTGACAGTTATATAGTTACCATTATTATCAGTAACCTTAGCCACAGCCCATTCTATGATCACACCATTGCCCGCCGCATTGCTGGCATTGCCGGAAGTACCGAACTCACTCACGGATCCGTCTTTGGAATATGCTATAAAATAACATGGACCGCCACCGCAGTTACCATATGAGTAAAACCTGGTCCAGGATTCGATCTCGGTACGATACTCCGTACCATCCGCACCATATGCCAGGTTTCTTTCTTCGATGGTGGTAAGAAGCTTTCCGTTTTTGTCCCGATAGGCAATAAGTCGCTGCCCATTGACTGCAAACCGGTCTTCTTTGTCCAGGTTTACTCCTCCTTTCTGCCCGTCTCTGAATACAGTTTTTCCCACCCGCTGTATTGAAATAATCCCGTCAATCAGCCAGCCAGCTCCCAAAGGACCATTGCCGCCCTGAGAACTGTAAACGAGGTTGAGTTCAGGAGCTACCTCATTAGTACCCGGCGGCACATCGATGCTTAATGTATAGCTGGCTGATCCGTTTGGATCCACCATGAACTCTCCGGACGCAGTACCTGCCGAACTTACGGGAGCCAGCTTTCTGAACGCAAGTCCGTTTGTCTGAATCTTTTTATCTTTCGTGTATGTTTTAAAAACAGCACAGCCTGCAAGGAATAACAGCATATACAGGAAATGCCTGGGATGTAAATATTTTTTCATAAAAATTTATAGTCGGTTAGGAAAATAGATGTATCAGGTAAAAAAACGGTGTTGTAAAAAATAAGGAACCTGCTATCTGAAATGTAAAAGTTTACCCGTAATACGCATTGCAATAAAACACCTCCTGCAATGACAATGCATTGCAGGAGGTCAGATTTAGCAGGACTCCTGCCATATGCATTTTTTAGAATTGTTTGGACCGCACTGAGGCGTAAAATGCTCGCCCACATAATTGTCCCAGTTTCTTCCGCAAGGATCGCACCCTCCCGGATAGGAATAACAGCAGGGCACAATATTGGGAACAGACGTGGTAGTACCATCCGGAAACCAGACCTGTAATGTGCCATCCGAACAGTCTGAAGTACTGATCTCAACAGTAGGCGCTGTTGTGTACCTGACACTATAATCACTGATAGGTACTGGAGGAGTTTGTTTTGGAATTCTCATATATTTATAAAAGGTTAAGTAAATCGTTAATTAATTCATTCAATACACGGCATAAGTTTTCAGCATATGTTTATTCCTTCCAGCTTCTCATAGGGCCGGTCAGAGAAGGCACTATCCCGCTTACATCTACCGTAAACCGAAACACAGTCCGGGCTTCTTCCAGCTGCTTCATCGGGTTAAAGAATGTTAATATCACATCCCAGCAATCTGCCCCGGGACGGCAAAAAGGGCTTTTCACAGCATTGACAGATTGTAAAGCCAGCTTTTCTTTGTAAGCCTTTTTAAAAATCATCGCTATCTGAAAGGCATTGGTCGCAGAAAAATTGATCGCTCTGTCTTTTGAAGTAATACCTACATTGCGTAAAGCAAAATATACCCGCTCCAGAAAATCAATGATTCCGGTTTTCTCCTGATCATACTGCTCTTTTTCTTCCGCGGCGGCACTCTGCGAAGGCGCAGGCCCCACAAGCTCATCCAGCAACTGGTCGACTGTCCAGGCATAGAGTCCTCTCAGCTCCGGTACTACGACAGGTATTTCCAGACCACTGCTTAACTTCACTGTACCATGCGTTTTTCCGGCAAGTGTAGAGCGTACAATATTTCTAAAACCTGAATGGCCGTATTTCTTGTCCACTTCAAGCTGATATACCATAAAGTTTCTGAGAGTGGCATACGTTTCCTGAGCAAAAGGTCCTTCCGGACGTATGGCATAGATCGGAGTATTGTCCAGATTAAATGTCCATATCACTGTTTGCGCATAATACAGCTTGTTTTCATGCCGGTTAGGGTCCGGCAATTGTCCCTCTTCCTTTTCCCTCGTATTATTCGTAAAATGTCCGCCAAGAACACGAAGAAAACTTTCAGGATCAACCGATCCTATCTCTGCTGTCAGCGAATTTCGGACCTCCTGGTTCGGAATATCAAAGCCGATATCTCCCAATGCGAATACCAGCTGACTTTCACCTGCATGACCGCCACAACCGCAGCCTGAGGGACTAATTGCCTGGCTGTTTACAGGGCTGGCACTAATATGCTCCGGTATTCCGGAAGATTCCTGAGGAGCCGGAAACACTGTAGCAGCTCCGGATTCTGCCGGATGTTTCTTTTCTGTTTGTTCCATGGATTTTGTATTTGTTTTAGGTATAGTTATTTCTTTTGCTTTGATCTGCGCATCACAATCTTCACATACTGGGGCTACATAGCTGCCATTCTTATAAAAAGTAACAAAAGGCAGCCGCTCGCCATCTATCCCAACTGCCATATGCTCCAGTATATCATCCGGCCGGATCGTATCTGACAGTTTCTCAATAGCTGTCTGTGGTATATTCAGAATTTCAGAAAGATGATTTATTTTCTCCCGGAGATTTTTAAAGTAGACAGGAGCTTTTTCCGTAAGGTTGTAGTACACTGTGCTTTTGGGCGTATTTTTCTTTATTGCAGACAAAAAGTAAGTGGTAAAATCTGTTTCCTCTACAATATCAAGGCATAGAGTATACAAGCTCTCTGTCTTACTGAGATACTCAGGATGAACACCATGAAGAATCTCTTTGGTTTTTTGAAGAGCATCTTCAACACTAATCTCCGGCTCCATGATATACTCTTTGACCGAATACTCTGTATCGCCCGGACTCCATTCGATGGAATATGCCGTCTTACCTGTCTCAATGGTATGCAGCTCAATAAAACCCAGATAAATTTTATATATCAGCTTATCCCCTTCTACACTGACACCAATGAAGGTGATATCAACAGTCTTCAATCGTTCATACAACAGTTGCCGGGCAGCCAATGGCATATCCAGCATTTCTGCCAGCTCCTGTATATTCTCCCTGATCAGGGGCCTTTCTGTTTCGTTCAGATTAATAAAGTACCGCCGCATATCTATCTGCCCTGCCTGAAACTTAATGCTTGGAGTAATAAACAGACCGTGTCCGGTCAATTCGGATACCAGCTTATATGGAAGCACATACCCGTTGTTAGTTTCCATATCGCTTGTCTCTGTTAAAGTAATCTTTGATAACCTGATCAAGATCGTCAGTAGACAAATCAGGGTAATACTTTGCCAGGAAAAAGTATTCGCTATAGATACTTTGCCAGGGCATAAAACCGGAAGTCCTTATTTCTCCTGAAGTTCTGATAATAATTTCAGGATCAGGATAAGACACCTGCCCTGTATCCAGAAAGCGGCTGAACGATTCCGGGGCATGGCGCTCTCCTGATGAGCAAAATTTATGTAATGCCCTTTCCATTTCATCCCTGCCGCTATAATCGAGAGCAAAGAGAAAGTTGCCTTTATTGTGCTTACTGGTTTTACCTTCCACCATATGTATTTTATTGCATAGCTCCCCCGGTATTCTGTCCTTCCGGCCAAGATGCAGCATACACAGATTATACTCATCTGCCATCTTCAGCATCAGATCCAGAAATTGATCAAAAAGTGTCATCAGGTAGCTGACCTCATCGGGTTTCCGGCTCCAGTTATCGGCAGAAAACATCCATAATGTGACCGTATGAATACCATGGGTCCATAAATACTTCAAAAGTACGGGGGAAACTTCCAGGAAACCTTTCGCATGTCCTTCTGAATCATTGTATCCTTTCTCTCTGGCCCATCGTCTGTTACCATCCGGAATAATGGCAATATGTCTCGGCATAGTATGGTTCATAATATTCTTAATCTTATACCTTCCAGCTCTGCACAGGACCGACAAGAGTAGGTATTACCTCACCCACATTTACGGTAAAATGAAATACCGTCGCAGCTTCCTCCATTACTTTTAAAGGATTAAAAAATTCCATGACTACCTCCCATTCTGTCGATTTATCCGGTCTCAAAGAGCTTCTGGTTGTATAGATCCGTTTTAATTCCAGCTTTTCTTTACAGGCTTTTCTAAAAATATGACTTACAAGAAAGGCATTGGTTGCTGAAAAATTTATCGCCCGGTCTTCCGGTAAAATTCCCCGATTTTGCAGGGCAAAAAATACACGTTCCAAAAAGCTCATGATTCTATTCCGGATATCCTCTGTCATTTCTGTTGCTCCTTCTTCTCTGGCACACTCCTTCAAAAAAGCGTCAACGTCCCATATCCTCATACTTCTTAACTCAGGAATTACCACAGGCACTTCCATTCCGTTCATAAGTCTGGTTGTACCGGCAATGGTACCCGCCATAGCAGACCGGACAAAGTTATTATGGTCAATGTGTTTATGTTTCTTCTTAAACTCCAGCTGATAGGCCATAAAATCCCTGAGCCTCTCGTATACCAGATTGGCAAAAGGTCCATGAGGCTGTAGCACGAACACAGGAATATTGTCCAGGGTCAGTACCCATTGTACAGCCTGTGCATAATATAAGCCTGTCTTATGATGATTAGGATTTTGCAGGAAATGAGTGCCGTACTGTTGGTCTCTGCTCTCCAATACTTTCAGAAAGTGGTCAGGCTCCAGAGAGCCTATTTCCTCACTCAGAGATAACTTTACCTCTTCGGAAGATACAGTGTAATCTATCAGTCCCAGCGTATAGATATATTCTTTTTGTACTGATATGTGTGAAGACGGCTGGACAGACAATTCTGAAGATGCTGAACAGGAAGAAGTCATATCACATTCAGAACGTTTCCTTTCGTGATTGAAATTATTCTTTTGAGAAGTATCCGGCTGAAGAGAAGCTTTTTTTCGAAGCTCCTGAATCTCAATCAAAACCTTCTGATAAGCTGCCTGCAAATTCACTGTACCGGCCAGATATTTTTTGCATTCTGCCTCATCATACAGCGGACAGATATCGGAGGTCGATAAAAGTATCTCTTTAATACCAACAGGATCTGGTTCTGCATTATGCATAAGCTGTATGGAGC
This sequence comes from Bacteroidota bacterium, assembly GCA_023458555.1. Taxonomy (GTDB): domain Bacteria; phylum Bacteroidota; class Bacteroidia; order Cytophagales; family Cytophagaceae; genus SpSt-227. The sequence continues at coordinate 318,259 of JAEWYS010000014.1, forward strand.
ATAGCAACCCAAGTAATCCCGATACGACAGGCGCCGCATAACTGGAGGCCGCTTTTGATACAGTGGTATTGTCAGCTATTACTACATCTGTATCAGGCAGAGGGACAAGAATACCTTGCTGCTGATATACCCAGCCATAATTATTGAACGAATATGGCCTGCCTTCCTGATCAAGAGCTCCTGCGGCAAGCACATGTGGCATAGAGGCAGGAACATGCAGACAGTCACAACCATCGTTTCCGACTGCTGCGACAATTTGTACCCGTTTCTCATAGCAGTAATTGACAGCAGCCTGAAGTCTCAGACTAGAGCTATCAGCAGGACTCAACATTCCACCACTGATATTTATAATCCGGGCTCCATGAGATACAGCCCGGAAAATAGCATCGGCCAGTCTTTCCTGGGAACAGGTGATCCTGGTATTTACATCCTCATAAACAGTAATATACAATCCTTTACAGCCCGGAGCAATTCCCTTTTCGTTGCCCCATATAATACCTGCTACATGAGTACCGTGGCTTTTCTCTGCAGTAATTTCAAAGTCACCTAATCGAATTATTTCAATAGGAGCATTTTGTAATTTCGGACTCCCCAGATTAATGTTTGTATCTAAAACAGCAATGCATACCTCTGGCGAACCCGATGTTTTCTCATAAATTTGTTGTAATCCTTTTTTAAAAGACTCCATTGCCAAATAAAAAATATAAAAAATTACAGAGCTTCACCTTTCAATTATCCCGATTCAATAATTCTGGATTACAAGTGCCAGCTGTTACAAAAGCAACAGAAAATCAAAAGTATAAAACAAAATAATGTCTGTATGAAGCTAGTTTTAATCCGGCTTACTATAAAAAAATTCCTTAAGCCGGCGTTAAGGTAGTAAACTTAACTGTATAAATCAATTTCTATCTCAGATTTAGGAAGGTTCATCGAAAAGACAATAACATTTTTCACGAAGCTTATGCGAGCACGTTCACCCAAAGACTAATCAGCCCTATATCGGAACAAAAATACTTTCCGATAAAACGACTCTTTATTATCCCCCTAACTTAAAATGTCAAAGAGAGCCGATAATATGTATCGGCTCTCTTTGGCATCCATGAAGTGTAAAAAAATTACGGCCACACCGTCCAGGGAATTCTCGACAAAATGAATACCAGTCCCAGACCATAAAAAATCAGAATACTTCTGTATCTGGCATTATCTCCTTTCAGCCTCTTTGCTCTGGAATACCCTACGGTAATCAGCACAATCGCTACAAGCATCATCAGAGGATGCTCAAGTATATAGAGACGGGACAACGGGTCTTTCATAGCTGCTCCGGAGAAATTGGAAAGTCCTAACGGAGAAAGGACATACAGCAGCAGCCCCACCAGAAACTGAATATGTGCTGAAATAAGGCCGATCAGGGCAAACTTCCGCACTTTGTCCGTAAACGGCTTTTTCTGAGCATAGGCAATCAGGACATAAATCACCGAAAAGATCAGTGCAGCCAGCAGCACATAGGCAAAAGTAGAGTGTAAATGTTTGAATCCGATATACATGATTAATTAACTATGTTTGTTTTAAGAAAGAGTTTGTGACAGGAACAATGAGACCGCCTCATAATTCCTGTCACAAATATGACATATAAATTCGATTTTTAGCCTATTCTACTACGAATATTCCCTTCATAATGGCATAATGCCCCGGAAATGAGCAAAGGAATTCGTATTCTCCCCTGGACGGCGTAAGAAACTCAATAGTATCAGATTCGCCGCCGCCAATCATTTTTGTATGTGCAATTATATTGCGCTTTTCGGAGTGTGGTATATAATCATTTCCTGCTGCGCCGGCGGCTTTATCGCCAAACTCGCTAAGAGATACACCTTTTTTCAGCAGTACAAAATTATGCCCCATGGCAGCTTTAGGCATTCTGCCGGAATGTTGCAGCGTGAGGCGTACCATCTGACCTTCCTTTACTTTTATCATTTTCTGATCAAACTGCATCTGATCAGTAGCCAGAAGCAATATTTCCACTGTTTCTCCGGTAGGCTGGACAGTGATTTCTTCAACCGGCTCTTCCACTTCTGCACTTGTTTCATTTTGCTTTCCGCTGTTGCAGGCAGAAAAAAAGAAGGTCAGGATTATGAAAACCCAGGATAATGCATTTGTATTCATTGTATAATTTTTTATTATGTAGTGAGATAATAACTAGGGGTAAAGCTAGGAACAATACGTTGAATTTAACAGCATAAATCTGTCAATTATCCGGACAAAAAAACAAAACTTTCACCTGCTGTTTTTACTTCAAAACCCTGCTGCACAGACCTGACTTTATATGCCTCCCGGCTCGTGCTTTATAATTTAGGTAAAAATACGGAAACAGAAATCCTTACTATTGCCGATAACCCATTCCCCCTCCCTTCAAAGAAGATACTTTGATTGATATTTCCCTGTTTTTCCTTCAAATCCAATCGCATTAAAGAACCGCTTTTTCATTCTTTTTTAGTATTTTTAAGCGGTTTTGAATAATCTGAATGGTAACCGTCTGCACACTTCTTGTTTTAGGAGCAATTCTTATTGTCATTGATATCGTTTTTATTCCGGGCATGATTGTCGGCATAGCAGGAGCTGTCTTTATGGCAACAGGTGTGCTGACAGCCTATAGCTCGCTCGGTACACAGGCGGGGCATCTTAGTCTGGCAGCCAGTACCGTTATTTTATCTGCGTTGCTTTTTTATATGTTCAGAACAGATATCTGGTCAAAGTTTGCCCTCAATGAGACAATCAGCGACAAAGTCAATGATCATCTGAATGATCTTCCTGCTTTGGGAACCATCGGTCAGGCGCTGTCCGATTTGCGCCCCGGGGGAAAAGCAGCTTTCGGAGAGTCAATACTTGAAGTAACTACCGGAGGCAGTTATTGCAAAGCCGGCTCTGATATACGGGTAATCCATATGGAAAACCGGAAGATCATCGTGGAGCCCGTAGAGGATGCTGATAATCAGACAAGAGCCAAATCAGCCAGTCATCACATTTAAAAATCCAAGTAATTAAATAATTATGATTCAATTAGTAATTTTTCTCTTCTTCGGAATCGTCGTATTTTTCACATTCATGTATTTCGTGCCGCTCAATCTGTGGATCACTGCACGTTTCTCAGGTGTCAATGTCGGCCTTTTCGAGCTTGTTTTTATGCGTATCCGAAAAGTTCCGCCGAGATTAATCGTTGAGAGTCTTATCACTTCTACCAAAGCAGGACTTGACCCTACTACCAGAGATCTGGAAACCCACTACCTTGCCGGAGGCAATGTGCGCAGCGTTATCAAAGCCCTGATATCCGCAGACAAAGCCAACATTTCATTAACCTTTAAGCAGGCAGCCGCTATCGATCTTGCAGGGCGCGATGTATTTGAAGCTGTGCAGATATCTGTTAATCCACAAGTGATCAATACACCCGATGTAGCCGCTGTGGCACAGGACGGTATTCAGCTGATCACCAAAGCCCGGGTTACGGTTCGTGCCAATATCGCCCAGCTGGTAGGCGGAGCCGGCGAAGAAACCATACTTGCCCGAGTAGGTGAAGGTATTGTCACCTCTATAGGATCTGCCCATTCACATAAAAGTGTACTGGAAAATCCGGACAGCATCTCCAAGCTGGTATTACAAAAAGGTCTGGATGCCGGTACCGCTTTCGAAATACTATCCATTGATATCGCCGATATAAATGTCGGAGACAATATCGGTGCAAAGCTCCAGATAGATCAGGCCAATGCCGATCTCAAAGTGGCGGAGGCCAAAGCGGAAGAACGAAGAGCAATGGCGGTAGCCGTAGAACAGGAAATGAAAGCAAAAGCCCAGGAAGCAAAAGCAAAAGTAATTGAGGCAGAGGCAGAAATACCCAAGGCAATGGCTCATGCATTTAATTCAGGCAATCTTGGTATTATGGATTATTACAGAATGAAAAATGTGGAAGCCGATACCCAGATGCGTGACTCAATTGCCGGAGCCGGCGGACAGGAACAGAACAAGCATCGCTCATAACACATCAAAAAGAACTGTCTAAGCAGAACACCCGACAATTTTCCGGTAATGCAAAATCGGGCGTAAAGCCCCTCTGTTTTCCCTGATGTTTTCGGAAGTCTGTTTAGACAGTCTTTAATCCTGCATTTCAGTTTCTGGACATTTCTTTTTCCGGTTCCACCAGATTCAGATTCTGAAGCAGATACCATTTATTGTCAATCCGGATAGCATCATAAGTAACTACAATTCTGTTCAGATTCTGATCTTCAATTGTATAGGTTACATTACAGCCATCAATATTCAGATTGCAGGCTTTCGTTTCATAATCCACCAGCTCCACTCCGGCCCAGTTAATATTCTTTTCAATTCCTTCCCTGATTATTTTATCAAACCCGTTGATAATATTTGCTTTCAGATCCACCTCGTCCATAGATTCGAAAAAAAGTCTGTTTTTTTCATTGCTATGCGTCTGCAAAATCATAATCTCCTTTTTACCGGGGATATAATATGAAAGCTGCTGAAAATTGTTAAGCCTGAGCGCATGAAACAAAACATTAGAAAGCTGTTTTGCTGACTCAGCGCCGGGCGAAAACAATTCCTTGGAGTTGGACTCCCTGAAAGAAATCACTGAGCTCAGACTGATAATGCCCAGCGTTAAAATCAATAATGACCTGTTTACCTTCTCCTTTGTTCCCATAACGCTTTAACCATTAATTAAAATAATAACCTGCGAAGGGATTGGATAGTTAAAATTTTAGATATCTTTTATAAGCAGGAAAAAACTCCTAACTTTGACCGTTCAATCTAAGAGAATGTCAGCAAGCACTCCGGAAATAAAGAAAATCACCACACACCAGCTCCAGGAAATGAAAAACCGGGGAGAAAAAATATCCATGCTCACGGCTTACGATTTTTCCATGGCCGGCATTCTGGATTTAGCCGGTATTGATGTACTGCTGGTTGGTGACTCTGCATCTAACGTAATCGCCGGACATGAAACCACTCTTCCGATCACGCTGGATCAGATGATTTACCATGCATCATCTGTAGTAAGGGCGGTAAAAAGGGCACTGGTGGTGGTTGATCTTCCATTTGGCTCCTATCAGGGAAATTCATCAGAGGCTCTTCGTTCTTCAATCCGGATCATGAAGGAATCCGGAGCACATGCCATAAAAATGGAGGGCGGCAATGAGGTCAAGGAAGCCGTACTAAGAGTATTGAGCGCAGGCGTACCCGTTATGGGACATCTGGGGCTTACCCCTCAGTCTATATACAAATTTGGTACATATACTGTAAGGGCGCGGGAAGAAGCCGAGGCCAACAAGCTGATCGAAGATGCACGTACGCTGGAAGAATGTGGCTGTTTTGCCCTGGTACTGGAAAAAATACCGGCCGCACTGGCAAAAAAGGTAGCCGACTCTCTTACTATACCCGTCATAGGTATCGGGGCGGGTCCGCATACTAACGGACAGGTTCTGGTTACTCACGACATGATGGGAATTACCCATGAATTTCAGCCGCGTTTTCTCCGCCGGTATGCAGATCTTCACAGCATTATGACCAGTGCTGTAAAACAGTATATCAGCGATGTCAAAAGCAACGACTTTCCTAATCAAAATGAATTGTACTAAATCCTGAAAAATGATCAATCAGGAAGATTTCAGCATAGTTTACGAAGACAATCATCTCATCGCAGTCAACAAATGCGGCGGTCTGCTGGTCCAGGGTGACAAATCCGGCGATCACGCGCTAGGTGACCTGGTAAGAGATTATATCCGTATCAAATACGATAAGCCGGGCAATGTTTTTACAGGAGTAATCCATCGGCTGGATCGTCCTGTAAGCGGCCTTGTTGTACTGGCCAAAACATCCAAGGCGCTGGAACGTATGAACCAGCTGTTTCGGGAAAAAAATATTCAGAAAACATATCTTGCCGTAGTCAACCAGCGCCCTGATCCTTTTGAAAACACGCTGCTGCACTGGCTCGTCAAGGATAATGACAAGAATGTAACCAAAGCCTATAACAAGGAAAAGAAGGGAGCTCTGCTTGCCGAACTCTCCTATTCGCTGGTTTCATCGATTAATGCGGATCATCTGCTACAGGTAAATCCTGTTACAGGCCGGCCCCATCAGATACGTTCACAGCTGGCAGCTATCGGCTGTTCCATTAAAGGTGATTTGAAATATGGCAATCCTAACAAGGGATTTGAGAATACGATTGCTTTGCATTCGTATCAGTTAAATTTTATTCATCCGATAAAAAAGGAACCAATTGAGATAAAAGCAGCGTTGCCAGATAATATGCTATGGCAAAAATTCCATCATTTATTTGATCAATAAATCTATCTGAAATAGTCCAATGAGCTTTGTTGAAAAATTAAAATTGCGCTGGGGAATATCCAGTAACTGGCAGGTTTTAATCATCTTTATTGTATTTGGCATAACCGGCTCTTCGTCTCTGAGAGTTGCGACTCCAATCCTCAGTTTTCTGGGTATTTCATCCGGCAGCATGAGTCCCTACCTGTACTGGCCCCTGCGGGTCATCATTATTTTTCCGGTTTATCAGGTTCTCCTGCTTATTTTCGGGACTTTATGCGGACAATTTCAGTTCTTCTGGAATTTTGAAAAGAAAATGATGGCCCGTATGATCGGGAGAAAAAAATAGGACCCCCAAAGCTTTCCGGATATATTTCATAATTTAAAGGATTCCCTATTTGTAACCATTGAAAGCAAATCACAGATGCTGACAAAAGGTAGTGCATTAATTGATTTTTTACATATCTGAAACTATTCTTCGTGCTTAGATAATAACATTTAGCAATTCAAAATAAGCAGGCTCTTCTGGATAATATATCCCGAAGAGTTTTTCTTTTTATACATACATTCATTCACATCTCAAGGGATAAGCAGAGTAGCAAACAACAATGCTGGAATAACTGTGAGCAAAGCATGATATATGCCGCACCAGTAGTTTTCAGATCCTTTTATCTTAGATTATTTTTAAAAAAGATCTTTTTGTTTGTTTACTTTTTGGATCTATATGAGTCTAGGTAGAAGAGCAATCCATCGAAGCGGCTTTTTTTAATTAAAATAAACCATGAAACAAAAACTACTACTTAGAAACTCATTTAAATTCCTGTCAACAGCAACATGCTTATATATGTGTATGCTATATGGTATTGTAAATGCGCAGACAATCACCAATAACACACAGGGGATTCACGATGACTATTTCTATTCTTTCTGGAACGACGGACAAAGAGGCTCTGCTTCTATGACCCTTGGTCCTGGCGGAAACTACAGCACTGTATGGAATAATATCAATAACTTTACGGCTGGTAAAGGCTGGAAAACCGGGAAGGCGGACAGAACCGTTTGTTTTGAAGGCACCTATGATGGCGGAAGTAATGGCTTCCTGGCTGTATACGGATGGACAAAAGACCCGTTGATTGAATACTATGTAGTAGAAAGCTATGGACAATGGACTCCTCCGGGGAACACCAGCGATATTATCCGTAAAGGTTCTTTTACCAGTGATGGCGGAACATACAATATCTATGTCTCCACCAGAACACAGCAACCCTCTATAGTAGGAACTGCTACGTTTCAGCAATATTGGAGTGTACGTACAACCAAACGATCTACCGGCACTGTCACGTTTGCCAATCACGTAGCAAAGTGGCAGGAACTGGGTATGCCTCTTGGTACTACCTGGGATTATCAGATTATGGAATCAGAAGGATATCAAAGCAGCGGCAGTTCAAATATTACGGTAAAAGAATGTATTTCTTGTGCCACCCCCGCTCCCACTGCTACTCTTTCCTATGATTATGAAGTCGGAGATCAGGCTTCAAGACTCACAGCTTCCGGTACTGCACTAAAATGGTATAGCAGTGCATCAGGCACTACCCCGCTTTCAGGTGCTCCGACTCCTTCTACCACATCTGTTGGGACAACAAAATATTATGTATCTCAAACATTGAATGGTTGCGAAGGACCAAGAACAGAGATTACTGTAAGGGTTTCGCAATTGTACAAGATATTTAAACTCCCTGTTGCCATAACTATTGATGGTATTATTGATGATACCTGGGAGGATGAAAATGTCGCGAAAATGAATGCCGGTATTACACTGGTCGGAAGCAACATAAACGCCTCTGATCTGAGTGGCTATGCCAAGATGTTGTGGGATGATACGTATCTGTATGTACTGGCCGATATAACCGATGACAGCAAGAGAAATGACAGTGAAAATAATTACGAAGACGATGGTGTTGAAATTTATATTGACATCAATAACGATAAAGCTACAAGCTATGGTTCAAATGATTTTCAGTACACATTTGGATGGAATGATGGAACAATAGTAGGAGTGAGACCAACTGGAGCATCTAATGCAGGAATTATATACAGCGTAGCGGATAAGGCAAATGGTTATCTGATCGAAGCCCGAATTCCCTGGGCGACTTTGCAGGGCTCTCCATCGGCAGAACAGCTGATAGGTATTGACTTTATGATCAATGACGATGATGATGGCGGCGGAAGAGACGGGAAATTATCATGGCATTCCCCAACAGATGAGGCTTACAGAGATCCTTCGTTGTTTGGCACCGGTAAGCTAATGGAGCAGGATGTAATTACAGGCACTGAAAGCTTTTCTGAAGAAAAGATTAAGATTTTTCCCAACCCCGCATCAGATGAGTTGTATGTAACCGGGGTGATGAATGGTTTTAAATTTTCAATCTTGGATTATTCCGGAAGAGTAGTTTCAGAAGGACAAAGTGCCGGAAAAATTACTATTAGCGAGCTGGAATCAGGTGTATATATTCTAAGAATACAGCAGGGTGAGCATGTCAAACTGACCAAGATTTCCAAAATATAATTATGAAAGGGGCCAAGGCCCCTTTTTTTATTCCTTCAAGCTGCAAATCGCATGTGCGATTATGGCGACATAATGCAGAATTTTAATTGATGTTCTGTGTTATTTGCCAATACTTTTTAATCCGGCACAAATAAAAAAAGATCCCATCTCCGACAGGATCTTTTTCAGCGCATAGCAGCTTATATGTAATTACTTGACTTTAAGAAAAGACGAAAGCGCATTGGGACTTCCTACAACCCAAACAATATCTCCGATCTCGAAAACCATGGAAGAATCGGGATTAAGGATACGAACTCCGTTTCGCTCGATTCCTACTATCAGTGAACTGGTCGTCTCTTTAATTCCGCTGGCCCGTATACTTCTGGCAACGAGCGGGGAACCTTCTTCTATGACAATTTTCTGCAAATCCGGAAAGTTATTGTTAGCTATAACACCGTCATCTATAGTCTGCGAAACTTCAATAAAGGGTTTAATAGTATCCAGCTGCTCATCGGTACCGATTACAAACATCTTATCTCCGGGATAGATACGCTCATCTCTTCCGGGTATGGGTATAGTAAAACCCTGACGCTCGATCAGCGCTATATTTATCCCGTACTTTTCCCGTATGGCAAGCTCAGCCAGAGTTCTGCCCAGAAAAGGTGACTTGGGGGATACTTTCAGCTTGGTAAGATGTCCATCCCAGGGTACGATTTTGGGCACGTTATCTTTAGCCATGGCCGAACGCTCAAGATCGGTAAGATTATACAGAAAACGACTCTCAATCTTATTGTAAAACAACTGAATAACATGAGAAAAGTATAGTATTACGGTGGCTACCACAGCTGAGATTATGATAATGCCAATCCAGTTACTTACATACTGACTGATCATCACCACACAGAAGGCAATCCCTATGGCTGCTCTTACTATATTGATAGCGATCAGGGGCCCCCGGCTAAACTTGGTATTTTCCCATAAATGATAATAGGCTGTCTCTTTTACCTTTCGGATCGCCAGCGCCCAGATAAAAGGAGCAATCAGCACAAAGGAAATGGCCAGTGTAATATAGCCGGAGTTTTCAATATTGATGAATGTGTTGATCGCCGGGAAAAGATAATTGGTACTAAGAATGATTACGGCCGAAATAATAACCGAGTGAATCATTACATTATATATATTGGCTTTGACCAATACCTGCCAGTCAGAGACCGCATTGATTACCTGAGTGGTATTACTATATTTATTAAGATTGTTCATCCACTTTTGTGGAAGTGTACGCTCGACATACTTTGATACCGGTTCTGAAACTTTGATCAGATAAGGAGTAGTAAGGGTGGTGATCGCGGACACGGCGACTGTTATCGGATACAGAAAGCTCTCAGTTACTCCCAATGTAAGCCCCAGAGAAGCGATAATAAAGGAAAATTCCCCTATCTGCGAAACGCTTAGGCCTGTCTGTATAGAATGCTTTAAGGTTTGTCCGGAGATCAACGCACCGCTGGAAGTACTGATGGCTTTTCCAACAATAGTAACCAGTGTGATTATCAATATGGGGAAAGAATATTCAACAAGTACAGTGGGATCTATCAGCATACCTACTGATACGAAGAAAACAGCGGCAAATAAATCTTTAACCGGGCGCAGTAAGTGCTCGATCTTATGCCCGTATGAGGTTTCTGCCAGTATAGATCCCATTACAAATGCTCCAAGAGCTGCCGACAATCCCACATGAGTTGAAAAAACCACCATTAAAAGGCAGAAGGCAATGGAAATAATAAGTATTGTCTCCTCATTCAGTATTTTTCTGACCCTGTTAAGAAATGTAGGTAATATAAAAATACCGGATATAAACCACAAAATAAGGAAGAAAGCCAGTTTCAGAATCGACATGAGCATTTCCTCTCCGGCAAATTGCTGAGTAACAGCAATGGTTGATAAAAGCACAAGTAACAGAATGGCCACAAGGTCTTCCACAATCAGAATTCCGAATACGAGCGTCGCAAACTTTTGAGTCTTTACACCAAGCTCATCAAAAGCCCTGATAATAATAGTTGTCGAAGATACCGATAGCAAACCTCCTAAAAAAATACTATCCATAGTTGACCATCCCAGAAACTTTCCGGTAAAATAGCCCAGCACGATCATAACGACCGCTTCCACAATCGCAGCAATAGAAGATGCCCCCCCTACCTTGGCCAGCTTCTTAAAGCTAAACTCAAGCCCCAGACTGAACAGGAGAAAAATAACTCCGATTTCTGCCCATACCTGTATACTATTGGTATCAGTAACAGTGGGAATTATGGAAATATGTGGGCCTACCAGAAAACCGGCGAGAATATACCCCAATACGACCGGTTGATTAATTTTTTTAAAGATAAGACTAAAAATTCCGCCAGCACCCAGTATCAATGCCAGATCTACAATCAAAGGGGGTAAATGAACCATATTTAATTAATACTAAAAACTTATTATAAAACTTCTACTCATCTCTATCGCCCATAGCAAAAATAGTGCGGTGAATCACCTCTCAGGCAAAATATTCTCGTCTTAACAGGAATTTTTCATACCTCGTTTCATATGCAGCATCAGGGTTTCATACCTGGAGAACAATGAAGTATACTCATAAAACTTCAAAAAATAAATAATCTCTTAAAATATCTCAGAAATATTTTCACTGATTGCTTTATACCAGCAAGTTTGTCTTCTTTCTCCACCGGAACTCTTTGTCTGAACCAGTTATCTGTGTATCACGTTTTTTCTACAATATCCTCCGTTCCTGCTCACTTCATCTGCGTTTACCTATTTATCTTAAACATTCTAAAAAAACAGGGTTTTCCAAATAGGAGTAAAGTTCACATAGTATCCAATCCTTTATTTTCCCGTAAAAGTTAAATATCTTCAAAAATATTTCCCATTCTGTTCTTCCGTTTAATTTAAAGGAGTCATCATTTTGAGCAACGCAGACAACAACATGACAACGGGGCATCAGCCGGCCAAAGGGAAGTCTGGTCAGGATCCTCTGTTGAAAAACATGAGTCCCAGACTGACTCACAGCTCCAGAAGCAGAACCACTTCTTCATATCCATCCATCACATCCGGACTTGAGCCATATAACGGAGCGTTTGGCAGAACGCAGCTTATTCATCTGTTGCGAAGAACCATGTTTGGTATTAAAAGGGCGGATCTCGACTACTTTGAAGGCCAATCATTGAATGAAGTAGTTGACGAGCTGCTGATATTTCCCACAGCTATTCCTTCCGAACCTCTTATGTGGTATACCTCCGAAGGTACAGGAAATCCAGGTACAGACTGGGCAGGAGTAAAACAGGGAGAAACCTGGCCAGGCAGACTACTTCCGCCCAATAACCTTCCGGCCTCCACCGATAATTACTGGCGTGGAGAATCTGTCAGACACTGGAATATAGGTCTGGCCGTCAATCAGGGAAGGAGTGTCTACGAAAAAATTGTTCTTTTCTGGCACAACCATTTTCCTGTCAGCGCCAGCAGTGTAGATATTTCAGAAAGAACTTTTCAGTATTCTAAAATGCTGCGTGAAAATGCCAATGCAAGCCTGAAAGATCTGGCGGTAAAAATCACCAAAGACCTGGCCATGTTATCGTATCTTAACGGTGAGGTAAATACCCGTTTTACCCCTGATGAAAACTACGCAAGGGAAATTCAGGAGCTTTTCATCATTGGCAAAGAGCTGCCTTTTGATCAGCGGTATACGGAAGATGATGTAAAAGCTGCCGCCAGGCTGCTCACAGGGCATCAGAATGTATCGTCCAGCTATCTGGAAGCAAAATACGGATTTGTCAGTTACAATCATGACACCAGCGACAAACAGTTTTCTGCTTTTTATGGAAACACGGTGATAAAAGGAAGATCCGGAGTGGATGCTGGCGATCTGGAACTGGACGATTTTATCACCATGCTTTTTGATGATACACAGCCGCTGCCGTCTCCCAATAGCCATCTGACCAGAGCTGATGTAATAGCTGATTACATTGTCAAAAAAATCTATCGTTTCTTCGTCTATTATGATATCGATGACAACATACTTACCAATGTCATAAAACCGCTGGCCGATATATATAAGAACAACAATTTTACTATAAAACCCGTACTTGAGGCCTTATTTAAGAGCGAGCATTTCTTTGATGCAGAAAACATGCGCTGCTATATCAAACAACCAATGGATGTGGTACTTGGTCTGATGCGTACACTGGATATAGACTATCACAGAGAAGATACCGTAACTCAATACAATACGTATTGGACTATGAATTACCGGACCAGTGAAATGCAGCAGGGTTATCTTGAGCCGCCTAATGTATCCGGCTGGTCTCCGTTTTACCAGTCGCCGCAGTTTCATAAGCTCTGGATTAACTCCGACACATTGCCCAAACGTCAGGAATACGCAAGACTATTAATCAGTAACTGGGGCCTCTGGAGCTTTAATTACACTCCCCAACTACGCCTGGATCATATTGGTTTTGTAAAAACACTCAAAAATCCGGAAAACCCCAATGCAATTATAGATCAGCTGGAAGAGTTGCTTCTTGGCAGAAAGCTGACCGCAGCACATAAGCAAAAGCTTAAACAGGATACACTTCTTTACGGGCAGGTTACCGACAACTACTGGACCTATGCCTGGCAAAACGGAATAAAGGAAAACGCAACAGAAGAGCAAAAAAATACCGTTGTCTACCTTTTGGTATTGCTTTTTGACTATATGGTACGACTGGAAGAATTTCAATTGATGTAAAACCAACCGGAGCGGCATGAACAGAAGAAAATTTGTAGGAAACTCAATTAAAGCCTGCGTTTCCACTTTATTTATAGATCAGATCACCAATTCAGCATTTGCCAGCTCATCACTGGTAAAAGCGATACTGGGATCCTGCAACGACAATATTCTGGTTATTGTACAGCTGGCAGGTGGCAACGATGGTCTCAATACCGTCATTCCTATGGATCAGTACTCCGGAGCGCTGGCGCTGCCCAACAGTCAGGGCGGGCGATCCAATATTCTGATTCCGGAAGACAAAGTATTACGTCTTTCAGGTCTGCCCGATACAGCCTTTCATCCCTCTATGTCCGGTCTGAGAGATCTTTATAATAGCTCCAATCTGAGCTTTGTTCAGGCTTGCGGGTATCCCAATCCGGATTTTTCCCATTTCCGGTCTACTGATATATGGATGACAGCATCCGATTCGAATCAGTTTTTGAAAACCGGCTGGATCGGCCGGAATATTGAAGAGCTGTACCCAGGCTTCCCCAATGGTTTCCCCAGTGAAGAATATCCGGACCCGCTGGCCATACAGATCGGCTCAACCGTAGCTCTGGCTTTTGAGGGAAACACAGCTTCTACAGCATTGGCAGTAACGAATATCTCAGAGAAGTATGAATTGCTCGGAGGATTTGGAGATATGGCTGAAGCTAATACCCGGTCGGGCACAGAGTTAGCCTTTATAAGAGGAGTAGCTATCGATACGGACAAATACAATGCCCGCATCGTGACAGCAGCCAATAAGCAAAGCTCTAACCTTTCGTCCCTGTATGGCACTGCTACAGAAGTAGAAAATAACCCATTGGCTCAGCAACTGCAAAATGTTGCCAGACTGATCAAAGGCGGTCTGAAAACCAGGGTATACATGGTATCCATGACAGGATTTGATACCCATGCTTCACAAACGGAATCTGATACCACCAAAGGAATTCATGCCAGTCTGCTGGAGAAGGTTTCCAAAGCCATCAGTGGCTTTCAGGACGATCTGATCAAAATGGGCGTGAATAATAAAGTTACCGGACTCGTATTTTCAGAATTCGGGCGAAGAGTCAATTCCAATGGATCGTTCGGATCTGACCACGGTACAGCTATGCCGGTGATGCTTTTCGGTACCGAGCTAAAAGGCGGTATGTACGGAAGCAACCCGGAGCTCAGGTCCGGCAACAAAGTACTGGACAATGTTGCCATGCAGCATGACTTCCGGAGTGTTTACTATTCCCTTCTCAAAGACTGGTTCTGCCTTTCAGGTGCCCAGCTGAGCAATATTTTCGGCAGCAAATCATATGAATACATCAGTCTGTTTAACAACAATGTTACAGGTATTAATAACGCAGACTGGTTCGAAGCTGACCGAATCAATAATCTGGTACAAGTCTATCCTAATCCGGTCAGCGATCAGGGCCGGATAGAATTTACGACCAATGGCGGTCATATATTGATTGAAGTTGTCGACACTTTTGGCAATACCCTGGCAACTGTACTGAATAAAAAAGTAAATGCCGGCAGGCATACTGTAAACCTTGAAAGAGGCAACCTGACAACCGGTTTGTATCTGATACGGATGAGGAAGGATGATTTTGTTAACAGCCAAAAGGTAATCCTAAAATAAATAGCTTACAATTAAATCCCAACTACTAGCAAATCACTAAAAATCAATAAATAACTTTATTGTAATAGCAAATAAAACAACCTTATGTTTATTTTATATTAAATAGACATAAGGTTGTTACAGCACAGGGTTTACCTACACCTCCACATTAATGCTAAGCAAAGGAATAATCTTCACATTGCCTGCCGCGTTTTTCCGGAACTTGTACGTATAATTATAATGCGTTTCCAGCTTGCTTTCATTCGGAAGGCCATTAATCAGATAAATATTTCTTTCTTCTGCAAAGGATATCAGCTCTTTCAGATAGGGAGCCGATATCTGACCCACTTCATCAATAATACAATGTACTTTGAATGACTGTGCCGTACGCTCCGTAGACTCTTTGATAAAGACATTGAGCAGGGTGATATAAATTACCGCCTTTACCAGCATATCCGTACCGGTAGAGCCGACTTTATCAATTTTTTCAATCCAGCCGGTATCATTCTTCCCCTCCTTGATCCGGAACCGCAGCTCAAAAAGATCCTGTACCCGTATCTCATCATAATTTTCCTCGGATATGGTCTTTAGCAAATCATTGAGCAAATCGACTGATCTGCGGTCAATATCCATTTTGTTCCGGTGGTCGGTTGTAAACAAGTTGGTTTCTCCATAAGAGAACGGATGCTGCTCTCTGAAATCGGCTATTTTCTGCAATTTCCTGAGTACCTTGTTTTCACTATCCTCTGACTTGAGCTTAATATATTCAATCAGCTGAGAGCTTTTGAATGAAGCCATGCTGAAGTCATTTTCCATTTTGGCAACCATTCGGTTGATCCGGCCTTTGTGATCGGTAAGTGTCTTTACCTTGGTAGCGATCGCGTCAATCAGCATACCGTGGCTCTTGGCCACTTCCGCAATGGAAATCTGAATACGGTTTTCATTATAAAAGCTCTGCAACTGACCGGCAAACTGTTCATATTCTGCTTCCGATGCCTGAGGATTTACTCTGAAATTAAAGTGATTGTCCGGCCTGAATCTGCCGGCAAATTCTGTAATATGATTTTTGAAGTAGGTAAACTGCTTATGATATTCCACATCATTGGACAGCAGCTGGGAACAAAGATCTATAAGACCTGATGTTGTCTGTTCGGGACCGGCCTGCTCGATGATATGTCTCAGACGATCATACAATGGCTTTTCTTTAAAATGCCGGTTAAAATGCTCAATTCCCTCCCTGAATTTCCGGTGCACAGCATCCAGCTGCTTCTGTTCTTCGAGAAGCAATGCGCGCTGTTGTTCAAAAACTGTTTTCTGTGTCAGAAAACGACGGTCTTCTTCGCTCTGAAGCGCTTCCAGACGCTGCTGTTCCTGAACAAACTGATTCATCGGATCAAAAAGTTCTCTCTTGTCTTTTATATATTCACTTACCAGCTGGGCATGCTGCTCGATGGTATTCAGCTGCTCATGCAGGGATTCAACTTCCTGTTTCAGCGCTTTGATCAGGACATCATCAACTCCTGACTTTTTTAGCAGCGATGACTTCTCTCCCTCCAGCTGCTCCCTGCGCTGACGAAACCAGCTGAGTCGTTCCTCCTTCATTACCGAAAGCTCTTCCGCTTTCTTTTCAAAAGACTTTTTCAGTTCATACAATCGTTCGTTGTAGCGGGCAGTGAGCTCCTTTAACGATTCATCAAACGCGCTGGAAAAATCATTCAGCCGGGTCTGAATACGGGACTTTTCATTACGGATCTGTTGTTCCTTTTCATATAATCCGGTTATATCCGCTTCTTTCTGTGCTTCTCCTTTCTGCTTCCAGTCCAGCAGATCCAGATGGAGCTGCTTTTCCTTCTGCTCATCCTGCTCCTGCTGATAATGATACTGCTCCAGCTCCTGTCTCAGTTTGCCCGCCTGGCGGCCAAGCGCACCAAGCTGATGCTGTATTTCCTTTTCATGAGTTTCCTGATAGTCAAGAAATTCTGATTGTTTTGTCGAAATATATTCGCGAAGCTCTGATTTTTCCAATTCAAGCTCTTCGAGCGAACGACAGCGAACATCTACCTCCTCCAGATCAATCTGAATACCATATAAACTGTCAGCCAGCCGGCCGGCCAGCCTGGGATTCAGAATTTTGCTGTACAATAGTTCCTCATCACAGACTTTTCCGATTGTATCCAGCCAGCCAGGATAATTTTCCTGAAGGAAACCGAGAAAGGCTCCCTGATAAACAGCAAGCTTTTCTTCAATGCTCTTTATTTCATCTTCCGCTGCTACAATCTCTTCCCTGTTTTTTTTCTTAAACTGCTCAAATGACAAATCACCTTTTTCCTGTACATGCTCCGCCTCTTTTTTTACCGTTTCGAGTGCGTTCTGACAAATCGCTACAGAAGAACGTATACCAGCTTTCCTGTCTGCGATTTCCTTAAGCTGACGTTGTATTAGCTGGATCTCCGTTTCAAAATATACTTTCCGCTTATATTCCCGGATCTGAAACTCCAGGTCCTTAAGATCCAGATTTCCGATGTTCAGCTCCTCTTTCAGCGACTCTATACTTTCCTGATACTTTTCACGCATTGCATCTTTTTCACGGGATAGCTGCTCCGTTATCATCGTCTTATCTTCCTGAAACATTCTGTCCAGCTGTAATCCTTTTCCCGCGATTCCGTTTTCAAAATCTTTTTGCTCGTTGTGCAATGCGTCCAGCAGCGTTTTAAACTGCTGCTCTGTATCCTGAAAAGAAGCCGTAAGCGTCAGATACTCGGTTTCCCGTGCTTTCAGGGTACGCTGAATATGCGGACGGCTTTCGGTCAGCCTGAGAAGATCTGTTATATTTTTTTGTTCATAATCTTTCAGCTTTTTCTCCGCGTCCTGCACTTTTCTTCGAAAAACTGCCTTTTCTCCGATCAGTTCCTCAATGCGCTCCCGAAACAGCGATTCGGCTGAGGCAAAAGTCTGCTGCAGCCCGGTCAGTTCTTTTTCCTTTTCTTTTAGCGAAGTTTCAAGCTCTTCTTTCCGTGTAGCAGCATATCCCAGTGCGCTTCCAAGCTCGGTAGCCAGCTCTCTCTGACGTTGCTTCAGATTCCGTATCTGACTAAAATTATCCTTGATTATATTGGCCCTGTTCGCATTTTCTTTCCGGAAAAACGTCTCTATGTCATGGTATCGTTCACTAAACTGCCTGAGCTGACGCTCAATAGTCTTCAGCTCGATTGTTGTATGCTTCGAACTGATTGAGTTGGCAATACAGTCTTTTACAAACTCCGCCTTAATAACCGACTCTGAACTCAGAAATATAGCCTGAATTGCCAGCGGTATATTATGATAAAGACTATTCCCTTTCAGCAGGGCAAACGCTTTGTATCGCTTATCAGGATCGGCTCCGTACAGAATATTCCGATACCGCTCAAAGGTATCAATCTGATCACTGTAGAAGATTTGTTTTTCATTAAATCCGGTCAGAACTTCTTTCAATACCATAGCTTCCTGATCCCGGATATACAGATCCGGATCATAAGGATGGTCTATGAACCGATAGCATATTTTATTATTCCTGTATACCATCACATGATATGAACCATCTTCGGTCATCACTTCATAAATAATATAGGAATTGGGATACTGAAAATAATAATCTTCAAACGATCGTTGTGAACCTGCAATTCCCAATCCCCGGGTATTGGCATTGTAAAAGAACAAAATAGCTCTCTGTAACGTGGTTTTCCCCAGATTATTGGTTCCGACAAAACAGGTATTTCCTGCTATTTCAGCGCTGGAATAGTCCGTATTGGCAATATTGATAAATGCAATGCGCTTAAGCAGTCGTGTCTTCTCCATCATCGTCAATTGTAATCATTGAAATAATCTGCTCGAGGTAGTGAATCGAATCAAGCACCTTGTACAGTTCTTCATCTTCTTTTTCCAGAAATCCGGAATTAGCCAGATAATCTGCTATTTCAGCAACTTTATCGATAAGCTTTTCTTTTCTGGAAAGAGCGAATATCTTTTGTTTCAGACGTTCATTGGTATAGCACTCTTCCGCCACCTGTGATATACGATAGCGCGTACCAGGTACCGGTTTACTATCAAGACAGGAAAAAAAATCAAGTATATCGATAAAGTGCGCAAACTGCTCCAGTTTTCGCTCTATAGTACCGGCACTTTCATCCGCCTGACTAAAATAGAAATAATTATATCCGGTTTCGAGGCTAAAGCCTATATGACTGAAATAGTCCTTTAAAACTGCATGATGCGTTTCATCATTCAGGATTTCATAAAGGCGGGCCTGACTTCCGTTAGAGCTTATAAACAGACCTTTAGTCAGAATATTGAATATTTCTGCTGTTTGCTTGGGTATATTATTCATCATTATTTTCCTGAAGGATAAATCATAAGATATCGGATATTTTGTAATTGCCCCTGTTCATTTTCCAGTTGCATGTGTCCGAATTGTTCTCCACCCATGTATAATCCCGGGTCATGATCTACGGATATTTCAACAAACAGGGATATACGTTTTTCAATACCGATCGATAACTGATCCGGAAACTCAAAATTCATTACGAAATTAAAAAGGTCTGAATTGCTCTCTGCAAATCTCGCAACAAGCGCCTCCACATTCAGACGCAGAGAAGTTTCTTCTGCATCTTCGCCAGACAAGGCTATTTTACCGGCAGGTGAACGCTCTACCGCCCGCAGCAGCTTAAGACGATCAGCTACTTTCGCCACCAGATTATATCCCGGATCTGTATACAAATAGTCCAGTGAAACTCTCGTCCGCATGACTTGCTTTTTGGAAAACAATACAGCATTCACATCGCTGACCACCTGAATAAAATTGGTCTTATACTTCAGCTCCTCATAGTCTTTAAGCTCTTTGAGGCGCTGAATTTTCTTATAAATGGCTGCCTGATACTGTATCTTATTGATGTAATCAATGATTTGCGACTGAATTTCTGTAAGATAATCCCTGTTGCGAACCAGTGTATAGCGTAACTCCAATACAATGCTATTAAGCTCCGCGTCAATAATCGTATTGAAAAATCCTTGCGATTCTGAAAGGATCTGTTCAGACTCACGGATCAGGTTAATAATATCGTCTCTTTTCTTCTTATACTTTTCGAGTTCCTGCAGCTTGATTACATAGTTTGCCTGATTCTTATAGGTATCATCTATATTTTTATGAAGCTTGATTACTTCTCTCGATGTCGTGGAATGAATCTTCTTGAGAGATCGCTTGATGTTTCTCAGAAACCGGGCGTTGTTGTCTATACGATAGTAGCGAAGGTTTTCATTCAGCGCCTGTATATTATCATTGATAAAGCTGGTCGTCACCTCACCAATTTCCAGAAACTCTTCTATAAAAGTAGTAATCCTGTCATCCAGACTTACAATATTGTTATTCTCATGAATAAATTCATGTATAACCAGCTTTTCCAGTTTCTCATCGCTCATGTCTTCCCGGGCCAGAATCTCTGATTTGTTTATAGAGTCCTTGTTCCCGAAAAGCATTTCAATGACCTCCTTATTCTGGTTCAGAAGATTAATCAGGTCTCTTATACTGAGTGGCTGCTTCACTTTCTTCCCTTTCTCAAAGAATGAAAGATACAGTATTTTAAAAAAACAGTGAACCTATGTGGATAAGTAAAGAAGATCTTCCTGAATTAGTAAAATAAAATCATCCCGGAAATAAAATCGTCCCGGGTTACTATTCGATCGTTTTTTGTATAAATTTGGACTGTACGGTTATACCTCGTTTATACATTAATTTACTTAATGTTTTTCCCAAAAACACAGCCATAATGTATCATTTACCGTATGTGAAAGCGTTTGCAAACAAAAAAACTTCCTCTTGCATGAAAAAAAGTTTACTCTTTTTTAGCCTTATTTACATCATAATTGGATTTCATGATCTTTATGCTCAATGTGGTACAGAAGCTTTTACCGTCACGGACTGGTGTGAAAACCAGTTTGCCGAATGGGAAATAACAAACCCTGACCCCGATGCCCGATATCGCTGGTATCAGCTTGATAAGGATGAAGACGGCAATGTAACGCATACTTCGGAATACCATTACGGAGCCAACGAAAACGGGACGCGCTTTGTATCGCCAACGAGATATACAACCCCTGTTCCGACACCAGTTACTCCGAATTGGGACAGCCGGACCTTTTATTATGTAAAGGAAAAAGATGTGCAATTTGCTCCGACTGTTCCGGCGGCAACTAATAATACAAACAACGGTAACTCCCCAACTTATGGAGTAGATTTCACAACAACTGTAAGGACGGTGTTTCATGATGTAACCGTTCCTGTCTTTTCATACTATCTTCAGCCAAATCAGACGTATCACATTCAGATAAGAATCGGCATGTATTATTCTGAAGTATTTACGTTTCAAAGAGGTAACACCCAACAAATTGGCAATGTATACTTTATAAAAGTACCTGTTGACATTTCTGTTGAACCAGGAAGCTATACAATGGAAGTGATTACCAATCCGGCACCGGCATCATTGCCTGGCGGGACCAACCCGATTCCGGATGGACTTGCATGGATGCCTGCCAATACATATACTTTCCCTGTTAACAGTACAGAAGGACTCAATATTACAGGGTCCACTTCATTGCCAGGCGGAAATCAGGCTATGATATTTGAATGGAATACCACTACGTACTGTCCGATAAGAGAAACTCCTCCTGCCCAAAAAACAACTGTAGGATGTTGTACCCCTGTTATTGGCTCTGTCTCGCTCAGTGCAACCGAGCCGATCATTGTATCCGGGACTGACAATACGACACTGACTATTACCAACTATGTCGACGAAAATAACACCTTTATGTGGTATAAAGACGGAGTTGCTCTCGGTCATACCGGCATGAGCTATACAACCAATCAGGCAGGGGTATACAGCGTCAGAGAAATTGAGAGTCCCGCGTTTGCAGATAATATCAGTTGCTATTCAATAGGCCTGTTTGAGATTCAGGAGCGGGCGCTTTTCGCCCGTCTGCTATCTGCTCCCAAAGCTGAATATTGCGTAGGAGATGAAATAGAAATCGAAGCATACGGTGATATTACTTCCTTAAAGTGGACACCGGAAGCATTCGTTCAGAATCCTGTCTCAAAAATCACCAAGGCTGTCCTTGGTGTTGAAGCGAGCTCTCTGAACTTCATTGTAGAAGGTGATATTATTACCGACAACCGGATCATCAATGGTGACTTTGAGTCAGGCAATCAGGATTTTTACACTGACCTGGGATACTATTCCAATACCACTGGTTCTCCAAGCTCAGGTCAGTATAGTATCAGCACCTATGTTACTCCTAACCAAAGCTACTGGTCTGCAACGACCGATAATAATATTGATCAGCAATGCAGACGCGATGGTAATTTCCTTTATGCAGATGGCTTTGGTCCGGATCATGGCGGCGGATCGACCGAAGGTGTGGTCTGGCGGCAAACAGTTACCGTCACGCCCTCAAAAGAATATACATTCTCGATGGATCATGCCAATATCTGCTGGAATAATACGGCTCACTCCACGGACAGGGTTGCCCATGCCGATGCTACATTTAACATATACATCAACGGGCAGCTGATGCTGACAACTACTACCGATGGAAACGGAGAATACAATGGTGTGTGTCGCTGGAAAACCGACACATTCGAATGGAACTCACTGAAAAACACAACCGCTACCATTGAAATCCGCCAGGTAAGAGGCGATACGCCTGGACGGGATTATGCTATTGACAATATTTTCTTCGGAGGTCCCGCGACTCAGACCGCTATGGTTACCGTAGGACCCATCAATGACTGCTTTGATGTAATAGCAGAAGCTGGTGACTGTGACGGAGATTCTGTCATGCTAAGCGCCAAAGCGATCAACACAATATCCGGTGAAATAGTAGGCTATATCGACCGCTGGGAAAAAGCAGATGATAATACAGTAGTAGGCACAGGATCTCCGATTTATGTAAAACCGACTTCAACAACCAAATATGTCGCTTTCGGTTACTTCCCTGCAAGCAGCATTATTATCAACGGTGACTTTGAGCTGGGCTTAAACGGGTTCAATTATGGTGCCGGCAAAGGTCTCTATAATCAGGGAACCGGCGTCGGAAGCTTTTCTGTACTCACTAATCCCACAGCAACCAGTTGTGGCACGTATTGTGTAAATCTGGGGGATCACACTACCGGTTCTGGCAATATGTTGTTCGTTGATCCTCAAAATCAGGATGGCGATGTCATATCTTACGATATCACTGCGGAAGCGGGTAAAAAATATGCATTCTCCCTTTTCATCGCCAATGCGGTTAACTTTACCCAGAACGCTATGGGTAAGGCATCAAGTATCAGCTTTATCATCGAAGATGCCGGAGGCACCAGACAAACTATTGCGTCCATAGAACTGGAAAGAGATAATGACTGGCGCGAACTTAGTTCCATTTGGGAAGCTCCCGCAGACAGGGACTATCAGCTGATCATCCGTGCGGTAGGAGATGACAATCTGGAAGGCAGCGGAGGTAATGACTTTGTTATCGATGATATCAGACTTTCCACCTTGATTGATATCATATATACTGATACAGTGGAAGTAGAACCGTGTATCAATTGCCTACCAGGTAAAATATCAGGTAATCAGGAAATATGCTACAATACCATACCTGCAGGTTTCTCCAATGTAGAGACTCCGGAAACAGTAGAAGGAACCTATACTATCGAGTGGCAAAAATCCACCGATCTGCTTACCTGGACCCCGATCGCCAGCAGCAACAGGCTTGCCTACTCTGAAACAGCCACACTTACTGCTGACACCTATTACAGAAGAAAAATGTCGTCAGCAGCATGTACAGAATATTTCTCCGATACAATAAAGGTAACAGTTGCCCCTATCGTTGTTCCGGGATCGATCGAAGATGATCAGACCATATGTGCAGGGTCCATACCGGATCCTATTACAGAACTCATACCTGCTTCCGGTGGCTTTGATCCGATTGAATATTACTGGCAGCGTTCATATGACAATGACAAGTGGGAAGAAATACTGGCAGCCAATGATAAGGATTATATAGAAAGTATATCCCTGACTGATACAACCTGGTACAGAAGAAGAGTTGAAACCGGAAGCTGCGCTCAGGTAACGGATATCAATGAAAGCATTACCGGAACCAACCTGAACCAGATTTCCTATACAGGAACCTGGACGAATGGCTCAGGTCTGAATAAATACCTGGGAACAGACCGGTTTTCCTCCACCGCTGGTTCCGGTTATTCTATTTCTTTCTACGGCACAGAGCTTAAGATATATGCACAACAAGGTGCTGACCGGGGAATATTTGGCGTATCAGTCAATGGCAGCACAGAAACCATGACCGATCTTTATCTCGACTCTCCGGGCAATGAGCAGGTAGCTGTTTATACTACTGGTCGTCTTCCGTTAGATACGCATACCGTTGTTGTACGAGTTACAGGCAACGCACACACCGATGCAACAGATGCTATCGTAAGTCTTGACCGGATACAGATTATTTCTACCCGCTACAGCAATGTAGTACGGATTGCTGTTCAACCGGAAATTGATCCGGGAAGCATAGGCCAGAATGATACCATATGCGCCAATTCCCTCCCTGCTCCATTTACCAATCTGACTTCGGCAACTGGCGGGGACGGAACATACACCTACCAGTGGCAGAAATCCGATGACGGACTTGCATGGACAGACATAAGTGGAGCTACCTTTGCAAGCTACACAGAAACAACCCCTCTCACCGACACTACCTGGTACAGAAGGAAAGTCACTGCTGGTATTTGTCCACCTCAGTTTACCGACTCTGTTCAGATTGTAGTGATTTCGGAATTAATTCCATCGGTAAGTATTGAAGCTGATCAGACAACAATTTGTGAAGATGCGACAGTCTCTTTCTCTATCCAAAGCAAAGGTGGAGGCGGTAGCAGCCCGACCTATGAATGGTTTAGAAACAGCGAGACTACTCCTCTCGCTACTACTGAAGACTATGAAGCCTCAAACATAACAGATGGAGATGAATTTTATCTTGTTTTGACTTCATCAGAAGATTGTGCAACGCCTAAAACCGCTACATCCAGTAAAATCACTATCAATGTAGAGCTGCTTCCTTCTGCGGCTGCTATAACACAGGACGACTCCAGCTTATGCATTTCCGCTATTACTCTTGATGCAACAGCTCCGGTAAACGGAACAGGAACCTGGTCAATAAGAGCAGGTGATGCAGGAACTCTGCAACCCAGCGCTTCAGCCAATCCTGTCACTGTTTCTGATCTGGAACCGGGGACTACCACAAGGGTATACTGGACTGTAAGTACTGGCACGGAGTGCCCGTCACAAATTGACTCTGTCGATATTACCAGAACAGGTACATTAACCGCTCCTGACCCGGGAGAGGATGAAACAATTTGTGCTTCGGTGACAACGCTTCAGCTCAACAATAATGCGGCAGCAGGTGAAACCGCTACATTCAGCGCTGAAGCTCCGGCTACTATATCAGCCACCGGACTTGCCGGCAACTTCTCTCCGGGCGAAAATAAATTCTTCCTTACCCTCTCTAATGGTTCCTGCGAAGCTACAGAAGAGATTATCATTACGGTAATTGATGTGCCTGCACAACCGGATCCCATCACCGGCCCTTCAGGTATCATATGTGCCGGAACAGAAGATCACGTTTATAGTATAGATCCTGTGGCAGATGCTACCTCCTATGAGTGGAGCATAACCGGCTCTGGTCTGAGCCTGCAAAATCCGGTTGACGAAACTTCTGTCAGACTGGATGCTGGTCTGACGGCAACCAATGGTGTCATAAGTGTTGTTGCTGTAAATATCTGCGGTAATAGTACTCCTCAGACAATTAATGTTGATGTAACTCCCATCATTGATCCGACGGTCTCCATTATGGCCGATAAAACAAGTCTTTGTGCTGACGGTACAGTTAATTTTACTGTTGCCACTGTCGGAAGCGAAATGACAACTCCTACGTATGAATGGTATATATACCGAAACGGAACAGCTATCGCTACCGGAGAAACCCAGCCGTCCGTTGAACTATCTAATCTTCAGGACAAGGATAGTATCTACGTGAAAGTTACTTCCGATTACGCGTGCCCGGGAACTGGCTCTGCCAATTCTGCCAAAACAGGTCTGACGATAATACCGATGAAACCTGTATCTGTAGATATCACAACAGATCTGAATATGCCAGTTTGTGAAGGAACAGCAGTTACATTTACCGCCACACCAACCAATGGCGGAACCAGTCCCGTCTACGAATGGCGCTCTGGAAGCACAGTGCTCGGGACAACCAATCCGATTACCCTGACGCTTAATACAACTACTTCCGTTACAGTTGAGCTAACAAGCAATGAGCTATGCTATGCCAATGAAACAGCCACCGAAGTGCTTGAGTTTAGCATTACTCCGAATCTTACGTTCTCGGCAATGTTACAACCAGAGAATGCCTATACTTGCAAAAACACCCCACATAACTTCCTCGCCGGGGGAAATAACCTGGGAAGCGATCCTGTTTATACTTGGAAAGTAAACAATATTGAAGTTCAACAATCCGGAGAGCAAACTTACCTCTTCGCTAACACAAGCACTCCAGGAGTATATACCATTGAAGTGATCGTAGAGTCCTCTGAAGAATGTGTCACCAAAAGAAAGGATACCGTAAAAACCAATTTTGAGATCGTTGACTTACCAACTGTTTCCATATCCGGTCCCGGGCGCTATTGTGAAAATGAATTTGTTATACTACAGGCTAGCGGAGCATTGTCTTATTCCTGGTATAGAAACAGTTCATCCGCTTCCAACATTGGCACCGGTTCCAGTCTTCCGGTCGCTTCTGATGGAAACTACATTGTAGTAGGTAAGGACAACAATGAATGTACCAGCGCAGATACGCTTAATGTTACTGTACTTGCTCCAAGAGCCACTATTGTGTCCGACAGAGGATTTACAGAATGTGAAGGAGTAATGCTGACACTCAGTATTTCGGAAACAGCCGATTCATACACATGGAGCAGAAACGGCGTTTCTATTGGTACTACACAAAGTATCCCGGTCACTGAGCCAGGTACATATAAAATAGAAGTAATGCTGGACGATCAGGTTCAATGTGAAACATCAAGTGAACAAATCATTACATTCCTTCCTGTTCCGGAACCTCATCTTAATTATCCGGACACATTGATTTGCGAAGGAGAGCCGTTAGTGTACAGGGTAAACAACTATGGCGGAACACTGCAATGGTTCCGGGACGGAGAGGCTATTCCGGCATCCAACAGACAGGTATTTTCCATTACCGAATCCGGCACATACCATGTATTGGAAAACAACGGATATTGCGCAGAGAGTTCAAACACTATACAGGTTATAATTGAAAAAGTACCGGTTGCCAATGCCGGATCTGATCTGTATATAGCACCGGGAGAAACTGTTCTCCTGAGTGGTCTGGCCAGCAAAGATGCCTACCAGTATGAATGGAACTCTTCTTCATGGATTTCTTCAATCAATGAACCGCAGGTTACTTTTGTACCGGAAGAAAAAGTTTCTTACTATATTCTGACAGTAAGTAGTCCTTCCGGCAAATGCTATAGCGAAGACGAAATGGTCATTACTATCGAATACCCTGTAACTGCCTGGAACTCCTTCTCTCCTAACGGAGACGGGCTCTATGATACATGGATCATAGAAAATATTGATGATTACCCCAATGCAGTAGTTGAAGTATACAACCGCTGGGGATCACTGGTCTTCAAGTCCAAAGGGTATAACAATGCCGGTGATGCATGGAAAGGCAATAATTACAGAAACGGGCAGCCTCTGCCAACTGCCACGTATTATTACATTATCTACCCTAATGGTGGCAATGTCAGAAAACCAATTACAGGTGATGTAACGATTGTGCGCTAATCATTGAAGACACGAACAAACGAATAAAAAAGCGGATGAAGTTTAGCTTCATCCGCTTTTTTATTCTCAAAGTAATGCTATATTACTCTGCCGGAATAAAATCCAGCGATACAGAGTTCACACAGTGGCGGATATTTTTCTCGGTAAACCGTTCTCCTTCGAAGACATGCCCCAAGTGACCGTCACAGTTCGCACAAACTATCTCGATACGAAAACCATCCGGGTCCGGCAAGCGTTTTACGGCTCCTTCAACTTCATCATCAAAGCTTGGCCAGCCACAATTAGACTCAAACTTGTCTGATGAACGATACAAAGGTGCATTGCATTGACGGCATACATAGACTCCTTTTTCTTTGTGCTTATAGTATTTGCCGCTATAAGGCATTTCAGTGCCTTTGCGCAGAATAACTCGTTTTTCCTCCGGTGTAAGCTCATTATACTTTCCGGAATCATGTCTTATCGTATCCATATGATTACTTAAATTTTCAGATTTATAACCTGACTGACTACAGGAAAACTCCATTCCTCCAAAAAAAATCAACAAAAGGTAAAAACTTAATTTCATAACCTGTAAACATCAGCCTGAATTCAATAGTTCTTTGCCGAAAACCAGTCTGTAAACGCAAAAAGCCGGATCATACCGGCTTTAAAATTTTTAGTGATTAAGATTTCAGTTATTTACCGGCAGACTCAGCCAATACAATAATATTGTTATTAAGTACTTCAACAGTACCACCATCCACAAAAAAACGTTCCTCACCCTTATCCGACTGAACAACTATTTCTCCTTTATCCAGATTGGCAATCATAGGAGCGTGATTAAGAAGAACTTCAAACGGACCGGATGTCCCCGGAAAATTAGCTTTCTTGACTTCTCCGCTATAAACTTTATTATCTGGTGTAATAATTTCTAGATACACTGTGTTAGTTTTTTAGTAGGTAGTGACTTTCATCACCACCTGTTTTTCAGAACGTTACTACTTACTTAGCCTCTGCAAGCATTTTCTCGCCTTTGGCGATTGCCTGATTAATATCACCGACAAGGTTAAAAGCAGCTTCCGGCAAATGATCAAGTTCACCATCCATGATCATGTTAAATCCTTTGATGGTATCCTTAATATCAACCAGTACTCCTTTCAAACCTGTAAATTGTTCAGCAACATGGAACGGCTGAGAAAGGAAACGCTGTACTCTTCTTGCTCTGTGTACCGTCTGTTTATCATCTTCAGAAAGTTCATCCATACCAAGAATGGCAATGATATCCTGAAGTTCCTTATAACGTTGTAAAATTTCCTTTACTTTCTGTGCAGTATTGTAATGCTCATCCCCAACAATGTCCGGGCTGAGGATTCTTGAAGTAGAATCCAGCGGATCCACTGCAGGATAGATTCCAAGCTCTGAAATCTTTCTTGAAAGTACCGTAGTAGCATCAAGGTGAGCAAACGTTGTTGCCGGAGCAGGGTCAGTAAGGTCATCCGCAGGAACATAAACCGCCTGAACCGAAGTAATAGACCCTCTTTTTGTTGAGGTAATTCTTTCCTGCATAAGTCCCATTTCAGAAGCAAGTGTAGGCTGGTATCCAACTGCAGAAGGCATACGCCCAAGTAGAGCAGATACTTCAGAACCTGCCTGAGTAAAACGGAAAATATTATCAATAAAGAAAAGAATATCACGACCGGCAGACTCTCCTTCTTCACCATCACGGAAATACTCAGCAATAGTAAGACCTGATAAAGCAACTCTGGCTCTCGCTCCCGGCGGCTCATTCATCTGACCAAATACGAAAGTCGCTTTGGAATCTTTTAATGCCTCCCGATCAACAGAAGCAAGATCCCATCCGCCTTCTTCCATTGAGTGAAGGAACTTATCACCATACTTTACAATGCCTGCCTCAATCATTTCTCTGAGAAGGTCATTTCCTTCTCTCGTACGCTCACCAACACCGGCAAACACTGACAAACCGGAGTATGCTTTCGCGATATTGTTGATCAGCTCCTGAATAAGTACGGTTTTACCCACACCTGCGCCACCAAAAAGACCGATTTTACCACCTTTCGCATACGGCTCAATAAGGTCGATAACCTTTATACCGGTGAATAAAACTTCTGTTGAAGTAGAAAGATCCTCAAATCTCGGCGCAGATCTGTGAATGGAAAGTCCTTTGGAACTTGCCGGCTGAGGGATACCATCAATAGCCTCACCCACTACGTTAAACAATCTACCTTTGATAGCTTCGCCCGTTGGCATCTGGATTGTTGACCCAAGGTCAGTTACCTCCATACCACGAACCATACCGTCAGTAGAATCCATTGCGATTGTTCTCACTCTGTCTTCGCCTAAATGCTGCTGACATTCAAGAACTACTTTTTGTCCGTTTGCTTTTGTAACTTCCAAAGCATCCAGAATATTTGGCAGCTTGGTCCCCTCTCCTTCAAAACTCACATCTACCACCGGACCAATGACTTGAGTAATTTTACCTTTGTTTGCCATTGTACTTTTACCTTTACGCGTATTTATTTATTGAAATGCGAACGCAAAACTAAACTTTATCCTATTCTTAACAAAAGATTGCCTGAATATTCTCTGTCAATTTAATCAGATTTATCCACATACTCTTATAAAAAAAAATGCAGCAGACCCGGGTCTGCTAAAAACACAATCAGAACTTCTTATACTTATACAAACAACACTTCATTATATCTCAAAACAATAAATGCAAAGAGGATGTTTTGATTCCGGCTACCTTATAATCATAACAGGGTCAGGTTCCCCATCCGGGTCATTTTTCACCACACCATCCTGAATCATACTGTTTTTCTGAAGCAAAAGGCCTGCAATATGAGGAGATGCCATAGAAGTTCCGCTTAAATACGCATAGTTACCTCCGGGATATGTTGAAATAATTTTGACGCCCGGAGCGCAAAAATCCACACATGATCCATAGTTTGAGAATGATGCAAAAGAATCGGTACTATCCATAGCGCTGACTGTAAAAACATTGGCATGGCTGACTCGCTGAGGTGAAAGAGTACACGCATTCTGTGATTCATTTCCTGCTGCAATGGCAAAATATATGTTTTTTTCCGAGGCAATCTTCCGGACAAGCTGATCCAGTGTATTGGATACTCCACCGGACAAGCTCATATTAACAACATCTCCTTTCCGGGCATACCGGTATACATAATCCAGGCCTTCCATTACATTTGAAACAGTACCATCGCCATTGCCGTCCATGATCTTTACAGAAACCAGCACATTACCAGGGGCCACCCCTACTACTCCATAATCATTATCTATAGCTCCGATAATTCCTGCGACATGAGTTCCGTGCCCGTTCCTGTCATTCAACCCGTTTTCTGAACACACGAAGGAAACCGAACGCTGCTGATCCACATTAAGATCAGGATGCTCCGGATCTATACCTGTATCCAGAATCCAGGCAGTATTTCCGGATGCAGTTCCCTTTCCGACTCTGCGCACTCCCCATGGATTTATCTGAGTGCTTACCTCACTGCTATTCTTATCAGATTTTTGTCCCAGGGAAACAAAGTAATCCCTCTCGACAGATTCAATTACCGGGTCTCGCTCCAGAGCTTTCACTGCCGAATCGGACAACTCTCCGGCAAAACCTTCAAATGCAGAATAATAAACGTGTGTAACAGAACAGGCAAGTTTCTTTTTCGTGATGAGCTCATTTACCTTATTTCTGACGTGTCGCTTCCGGTCTTTGATATTCGCAATTGTCTCCGGGGTTTCGGCTTCCGATTTTAATGCAATAATATAGCGACCTTCCACAGCTTCTCCGCTATTCCCCTGAGGACACTGACTCACAGAAGATGATCCCCCATTGTCTGTTTGTGCCGGAGATTTTGGAAGTACAGCATCCGGTTTATTACAGGCGCTGACAATGCTGAAAAAAAACAGCAGAACGTAATAAGAAATTCGCATTCCTGGTTGGGTTATCGGATTGCTAACAGCATAGTTCTGTTATTTAGTTCCCTGAACCGGGACAGCAGGAACTATCCCACCATCAAATGGGCATTCGGATACCGGTACGACTTGGCAGATGCCCGCTTGCTTATGGCAATGGCAAGAGTCAGAATCCCCACACGTCCCACAAACATGGAAACTGCAATTACAATTTTACCAGCAGCCGACAATGAAGACGTTATGCCTTTTGATAACCCTACTGTACCAAACGCTGAAACCTGTTCAAACAGGAGATCAATAAACATCTTTCCGGGTTCGGCAAGTATTAATATAAAAAGGGACAAAAAATTAAAGGCAACAGCAAAAGCAAATACAGAGAAGGCCCTGAAAATAATATCCTGGGTAATGGTTCTTCGGCCGATTTCCACCTTACCTTTCTCGGTAATCGTAGCGATAGCAGTAGCAAAAATTATCAGAAACGTAGACGTTTTTATCCCGCCGCCCGTAGATGCAGGAGAAGCTCCGATAAACATCAGAAACACCATAATTATGGCTGTCGCGTTGGTGATCTTTCCCAGATCTACCGAGTGAAAACCAGCCGAGCGTGTTACAACAGACTGAAAAAATGAGGCGACCATTTTTTCCATAAAGTTCATCCCGTGTAACACATTTTCCCTTTCCAAAAGATAAAAACTTAACGTTCCGAAAATCAGCAAGGCCAGTGATGTATAGAGCGCTACTTTGGTTGATAAATGCCAGTCTTTCCAAGGATATTTCAGACGATCCCGCAATTTTCGGATATTAAACAAATCATCCAGCACGGGGAACCCCAGTCCTCCGAGAATGACGGCAAAAGCCAGTACAACATGAAGCAAATATGCAGTACGCAATACAGGTTCATAGATCCCATTGGGGTACAGGCTAAATCCGGCATTACAAAACGCAGCAACAGCATGAAAAAGTGAATAGTAAAACTTTTGCCATACCGACGTAAAGTATACATCAGGTGTCCAGCTAAAAAAAACAAAAATGGTAAATAACAGCTCAATAGCCAGCGTAATGAATATAATTGTTTTGAATAACCCCCTTGCCGAAATCAGTGACTCTGTACTATAAATATCCTGTACAATAGTCTGATGCCTGATACCAATCGCATTGGTAAAAAAAGTGGAAAAGAATGTAGCAAACGAAATAATTCCCAAACCACCAAGTTGAAATAATACAAGTATTATTAATTGCCCTTTAAAAGTAAAATAGGTGGAGATATCCACCACACTTAATCCGGTTACACAACCTGCACTGGTTGCAGTAAAGAACGCATCGATAAAAGGCATACTTTTTTTACCGTAACTTGCAGTCGGAAGCATTAATAAAGCTGTCCCGACAAAAATCAGAAGCAGAAAGCTCAACAGAAACATTGTAGTTGGCTTAAATGCAACAAGATTTATTCTCGTACTGATTTTAACCAGTTCATAAATACTCAAAAAAATCAGGCAGGGTGCGATACAATACTTATAGAAAGCAATTTCTGATGAAAAGGCATAAAAATCTTCAAGTAAATAACTGAGTCCGATAAACAGCAGAAAGAAAATTTCAAGAGAAGTACGGTATAAAAAGTTTGCTCTCCTGAACGAATACAGCAAACGTAGTAAATAATTTATAAGATAGGCAATATAAGCAAGATCAAATCCTGCATTCAGCAGATTAACAAGATCATCTTCAAGGTAAAAACCAAACCTGGCAACCGTAAGGCCCAATGTAACAAATGCAGTAAGCAGGCTTGCAATACGAAGCAGAAAATATACAGAAAGCTTACTGCTATAAAGCAGCTTATTGAGCGATTCCGGCCACATCAGGCAGCAGATTTAACCGCAAAATCTCTTTTAGCAGAACATTTTTATCAATTGGCACAACACCGACGTATTCACATACGATACCACCTGCCAGATTGGCAATAGCTGCTATACGGTCAGGACTGAGTCCAAGGGCATAGCATGCGGCAGCTACGCTGATAACGGTATCTCCGGCACCCGAAACATCCGATATCTCTCTTTTATGCGCCGGGATATGACAGTGCTCCTTTTCTGATTCCACATACACACCCTGATCAGAAAGGGTTATCAGAATTAGCTCAGGCTGCAATACAGCTCTGAGTTGTGCAACAGCAGCCTTTAGCTCATCCGGCTCATTCAAACCTGAATCAAGCTTAAGTCCTTCCTTTAATTCTTTTTTGTTGGGCTTGAAAAGAGAAACATTCTTATAGGATAGAAAATTGCGTTTTTTAGGGTCAACCACTGTCGGAATTCCTCTTTCATTACAAAAATCAACAACCTCCTTAATAAGATTCTCACTTAGTACTCCTTTGTCATAATCTTCAAAGATTACCACATCAGCCTGAGGTAGCAATGAGAAAAGTCTTTCCTTCAGCGCCTCGTTTTCTGTTTCATCCAAAAGTGAATCCTGTTCCGCATCAAGACGAATCAGGTGGTGAGAGCCGGACATTACCCGATGCTTAATGGTTGTAATTCGGGATTCACTGATAACAATACCTTCCGAAGAAAGTCCGTTTTTACTTAAAAGCCCCAGAAACTCCTTACCTTCTCTGTCTGATCCGATAACAGAGCATAAAATTGGAGTAGCCCCCAATGACTGCACATTCAGTGCTACATTGGCGGCTCCCCCGAGACGTTTATCGCGATGATTGACCAAAACTACCGGGACCGGCGCTTCCGGTGAAATACGATCAACTTTTCCCCACAGGTACGAATCAATCATTACATCACCAATAATCAATACCTTTAACCTGGTTATTGATTCGAGGAATCCTTCAGATCCCGGATTTTTGCTTATTGAAGTTTGGCAAGACATTCTTTTATTCTTCTCAATGCTTCTTTCAGATTATCATCAGAAGCAGCAAAGGAGATTCTTATACAATCGGGAGCTCCGAAAGCATCTCCTCCAACACTTGATACATAAACATCATTCAGAATATGCATAGAAAGATCAGAAGCTTTTTCGATACGGGTTCCATCAGGAGCAGTCTTACCCAGGTAAGCACTGACATCAGGAAAAGCATAGAACGCACCGGTTGGAACGTTAACCTTCAGTCCCGGAATCTCTTTGAGAAGTCCGATCACAAGATCTCTTCTTCTTCTGTAAGCTTCTGCCATTTCTTTAGGCGCTGAAAGATCTCCGTTGACAGCTGCAAGGGAAGCTTTCTGAGCGATAGAGCAAGTACCGGAAGTAACCTGCCCCTGAATTTTATCGCAAGCTGCAGCTATGTACTTCGGAGCACCGATATAACCCACTCTCCAGCCTGTCATGGCAAAGCCCTTGGATACTCCGTTGACTGTAACAACTCTTTCTTTTATCTCAGCGATTGAACCAATACTGAAATGAGAACCCTCAAAATTGATGTACTCATAAATCTCATCAGCGATAACAACAATGCGTTCATTTTTTTCAACAACCTCTGCAATAGCCCGCAATTCCTTTTCTGTAAACACAGATCCCGTAGGATTACAGGGAGTTGAAAACAAAATAGCTTTGGTATTCGGAGTAATCGCCTGAGCAACCTGTTCTGCTGTAACCTTGAAATCATTTTCGATTCCACCGGAAACTACAACGGGGGTACCTTCGGCAAGTTTAACCATTTCTATGTAGCTTACCCAATAAGGTGCAAAAATAATAACTTCGTCTCCCGGGTCAACGATACTAAGCAGCACATTGGCAATCGATTGCTTTGCACCGGTAGAAACAACAACATTCTCCATTTCCCAGTGAAGATTGTTATCTCTTTTAAATTTCTCGGCAATAGCCTTTCTTAATTCCGGATATCCCGGTACCGGAGTATAGGTTGTAAAACCTTCATCAATTGCCTTCTTAGCAGCATCCTTTATATATTGAGGAGTCGGAAAATCAGGCTCTCCGACACTAAGGCTTATTACTTTATGACCCTGAGCTGCCAGTTCTCTGGCTTTTTTTGTCATAGCCAGCGTTTCAGATTCTGCCAGCGCATTCAATCTTTGTGAAAGAAGATTTGTTTCAGTTATTGCTGTCATTATTACGTCTAAATTAGATCCGCGGCAAAATTATAGATAATACCGTAATGAAACTATCCTATGAGATTTTTTTTAATGAATTAGCCAAGATTACGGATAGAGCGCAACAGCAAATGCAAGTCTGTCAGAAGAGTATACTCTTTGGCATACTTAAAATTGAGTTTGTATACGGTCTGGGTGTCAAGTTTTGATCCTTTCAGGTAAGTTACCGGATTAATAATCCCTTTCTTTATTCTGGGCAAAGAGAATTCATCATTATTTGAAAAACCTACCCATGAATATGAACCACCCAATACTTTGAAGATATTGCTGTAAAAAGCTGATTTGTTTTTTATAAAGAAAATCAGAAGAGGAGAAAAAATAAACAAAACAAGGGAAGCCACACAATCAAAGATTCGTTTATTGCGGATATTATCCTTTTTCAGAATGCTAAGTTCAATATTGACTGTGTAAAACTCTCCGGGTTTATTTTTAGAATTACTGCCAATAATATAATTACCGGCATCCGGCACAATCTTAAACTCAAGCACTCGATGATCCAGCTTGCTCATCCATTCAATAATACTGTTTGCGCCAATATCCTTCGAACAGAAAATAAGCTCATCAATCCTGTAAAAGCTGATAATATCATCCAGCTGATCTGTACTACCTATATTAAGGCTGCTTTTACTTCTTTTCTGAGTATAAGGAGTAATAAAACCAACAATCTGTAAATTGGAGTAATTCGACTCATGCAGAATTTCCATTACTCTCATACTCTCATCATTGCCTCCGACAATCAGAATGCGTTTTCGTTTATCAGACCCAATGGACAGGTTTCGATAACGAGCATAATGTATAAGAAGACGCAATGAAAACATTACTCCGAAAGCTAGTCCTCCACCGAGTAAAATAAGCGCTTTGGAAAAACGATACGGATCAAAAAAGTTACTGATAGCCGAAATAAAGAAAGTACCTACAACCAGGCCCTTAAACAAAGAACCTACTGTACCATTCTTTTCATATCCTCCATTGTAATATACAGACAGTTGCCAGATTAAAATGTATAATGGCACCACCAGATTCATAAACACAGGAGCATAAACTCCTTCCGTCACCTTCATATCCGTTTCCCACCAACTTTTTAGCAGATACATTCCACCATATATCAGAGCCGCATCTGCCAAAGGAAGCATAAGCTTTTTGACTGCCCTGTACCCAATTGCCATAGCAGCCCGAATGTAGATGGCAATATTGATCAGAAAGCTGAACAACCATGCATTTTTGCTGGAAAAATGTTTTTCCGCAAAAATGATCATTGCTTTATAAAAAATAAAAACATAGTTGATGCTCGTTTTCTTAGTACTTTCCCCTTTATAATGAATTATTCTGGTGTCCGGGTAATAATAGTTTTTATATCCGGCTTTCAGTATACGATAAGAAAGATCAATATCCTCTCCATACATAAAGTAATCTTCATCAAGATAGCCGATCTGATCAAGCACACTTTTACGCATAAACATAAAAGCTCCGGACAGAATCTCTACTTCATGTGTTTGTTCTTTATCCAAAAAACCAAGATGATAGCGGCCAAACTTTCTGGAAGCAGGAAATAATGCCGCTAATCCGAAAATTTTATAAAAAGCGACTGCCGGAGAAGGGAGTCCTCTCTTGGACTCAGGAAGAAAAACACCTTTTCCATCGAGCATCTTCACACCAAGCCCCCCGGCTTCGGGGCGGGCATCCATAAAGGAAATACATTTCAAAAACGTATCTTCCTCAACCAGCGTATCAGGATTTAATAAAAGAACATACTCTCCTTTTGCAATCTTTATTCCCTGATTATTAGCTTTGCTAAAGCCGACATTCTTTTTATTCCGGATCAGAATCACCTCCGGATACTTTGTTGTAAGCATTTCTACAGAGCCGTCCACAGAGTTATTGTCTACTACAATAATCTCACCGGTGATATGTACCATGGCATTTCTGACAGAGCCCAAAGCCTGATCCAGAAAATGACATACATTATAATTGACCAGAATTACGGATAACTTCATTCTATCGCTTTAAAAATGGTTCGGCTTACAATACTCCTTCCTAAGGTTACTTCATCAGTATATTCCAGCTCACCTCCGATTGCTATTCCTCTGGCAATTACCGTAACCTTAACAGGTAGTTCTTTCAGCTTTTTAGTAATATAGAACGCTGTAGTATCACCTTCCATGCTCGGACTCAGGGCCAGGATTATCTCCTGAACAGACTGTCCCCTCACCCGTTCAATAAGTGATTCAATATTCAGTTGCGAAGGTCCAATGCCATTTAATGGTGAAATAATCCCACCCAAAACATGATATAAACCTTTGTACTGGCTGGTATTTTCAATGGCAAGCAGATCCGGAGCATCTTCTACTACACAAATAATTGACTGGTCCCTGTATGAGCCTGAACAGATACTGCATACCTCCTCATCCGAGATATTATGACAGTGTCTGCAATACTTGACTTTTGTTCGCAGATTTATTAACGCAGAAGCCAGTTCCGAGGTTGTCTCCTGGTCTTCCCTGAGTAGATGTAATGCCAGTCTTAAGGCTGTTTTTTTCCCAATACCGGGCAGCTTCGCTATTTCATTAACTGCTTCTTCAATCAGCCTTGAGGGGAAAATCATGTTCTAGTATAAAAACGAATACTTCTGCATATAAACGAAATTATATACAGAATAATTGCGGAATTGTTTCTTATATTATCTCGGCAGAAATACCTTTATCACAAATACTCTGGCGCATGGGTTTCAAATCAGCAAAACTGCCAATCTTAACCGTACATTTTCCTTTATAATGAATAAGCCATGTACATTGCTCTGCCTGTTCCGGTGTATGCCTGCATACCTGAATCAGCGTATTGATTACATGTTCGAATGTATTGACATCATCGTTAAAAACAACCAACTCATACTCATCCGAACTGCTCACTTCCTCCAAAACCGCAACATCTTCTTCTTCAAAAAAAGGATTAAAACTATAGTTAGATTGCATAATTCGACGGATCTAAATTTTACATGTTATCTGGCAAATTTAACAAAAAATAAACAATTTTACCTCAAATCTTTATATTATTTATGACCCCCACATTGGTATTAACCGTTATACTTGTTTACTTCGGCGCATTACTGCTTATTTCCTATATTACCGGAAAAAATGCAGACAGCAATGATTTTTTCAACGCCAGCAGAAATGCTCCGTGGTACCTGATCGCTTTTGGAATGATTGGCACCAGTCTGTCCGGGGTAACTTTTATTTCCGTACCCGGAAAAGTAGGACTTTTCAATGAAACAACCGGCCAGGTTCCTGCTTTTAGCTATCTGCAGCTTATATTAGGAAATCTCGTGGGGTATTTTATCATTGCAACAGTATTGATGCCCCTTTATTACCGGCTAAATCTTATTTCAATTTATACATACCTGGATACTCGTATGGGATCATGGTCATATAAAACCGGGGCTTTCTTTTTTTTACTCAGCCGCACTATAGGATCTGCTCTTCGTCTGTTCCTTGCGGCTCTGGTGCTCCATATATTTTTATTTAGTCAGTATGGAATTTCATTTGCCTTTACCGTCACTGTAACTATAATTCTTATATGGACATATACTTTTAAAGGCGGAATAAAAACCATAGTGTGGACAGATACCTTCCAGACTTTCTTTCTTGTAACTGCTGTGATCATCAGCGTTTTTACAATCAGCAGTC
This sequence comes from Bacteroidota bacterium, assembly GCA_023458555.1. Classification (GTDB taxonomy): domain Bacteria; phylum Bacteroidota; class Bacteroidia; order Cytophagales; family Cytophagaceae; genus SpSt-227. The sequence continues at coordinate 358,165 of JAEWYS010000014.1, forward strand.
ACCTGGATCTGTCACTTTCGGAAATGATAAGCACTGTTTCCGAGAGCAGGTTTTCTCAAATTTTCTTCTGGGATGTAAAAGATAACAAATACTTTTTCAAGCAGTTTATTGCCGGAATATTTCTGGCAATCGTAATGACAGGACTTGACCAGGATCTTATGCAAAAAAACCTGAGCTGCCGCAATATCGGAGAAGCTCAGAAAAACATGTTCTGGTTCTGTGTTTCCTTCTTTATCGTCAACATACTATTTCTTACCTTGGGAGCTCTTCTGTACATTTATTCCGAATCGAGAGGGCTTGCGCTGCCGGGCAACTCTGATGAGCTTTTCCCGAGACTTGCTCTTAATGAATTTGGGATGTTGGCAGGTATTTTCTTCCTGCTGGGCATTATTGCCTCTTCCTATGCAAGTTCAGACTCCGCTCTGGCTGCGCTTACCACGTCTTTTTGCATTGATTTTCTTGACTTTAAAAACAAGTCAGAAAAAATTAAGCAGACTCAGAAATTTTATGTGCATATCGGATTCTCACTATTATTCCTTGTAGTGATTATTTTATTCAAAATATGGAATAAACAGTCTGTAATCGATGCTGTACTGAGTATGGCAGCATTTACATATGGCCCTTTACTTGGTTTGTTCTCTTTTGGCATTCTGACCAAAAGAATCGTAAAAGACCGTTTTGTACCATTTATCTGCGTGCTTTCTCCCGTTCTGACCTGGATTATCAATGAAAATAGCGCGTCCTGGTTCTGGGGTTACAGGTTCAGCTTTGAAATACTGATAATAAACGGATTGATTACCTTTATCGGTCTCTGGCTTATCTCCGGCAAAAGCAACTCAACACTCCCCTCTGTTTAAAAATATGAGCTTTCCTAATTCTCCATAAACGGATACTGATAATCAACAGGAGACACAAACGTTTCCTTCACTGTACGGGGAGAAACCCAACGAAGCAGGTTTAAAATCGAACCTGCTTTATCATTTGTACCAGATGCTCTGGCTCCTCCAAAAGGCTGCTGCCCGACTACTGCTCCTGTTGGCTTGTCATTTATGTAGAAATTGCCTGCCGAGTTGCGAAGTTCGGTCAGAACCTTTTCCGTCACCATACGATCCCGGCAAAAGACCGCTCCTGTCAGAGCATATGGAGAAGTTTCGTCAATCTGTTGGAGTATCTGATCAAAATTTCTGTCCGGATATACATAAATAGTCAGAACAGGACCAAAAATTTCCTCCCGCATGGTTACATAATCCGGTTGATCCGTAAGTATAATAGTAGGCTCTATAAAATAACCGGTTGATTTATCTGTTTTTCCGCCCCACAGTATTTCTACCGAATCCTGTTTAGCTCTCTCAATATAAGCGGTTATTTTGTCAAACGCTTTTTCATCAATTACGGCATTGACAAAATTTGAAAAATCTTCCACTGATCCCATCCGGATTGTTTCCAGATCCTGCAAAAGGTATTTTTTAACCTCAGGCCATATTTCTTCCGCTATATATGCTCTGGAAGCTGCAGAGCATTTCTGTCCCTGATATTCAAAAGCTCCCCTGACCAATGCAGTAGCCAGTGCCTTGGGGTCTGCTGATTTATGAGCCAGCACAAAATCTTTTCCGCCGGTTTCTCCCACTATTCTGGGATAATTACGATATGTCCCCACATTAGCACCGATTGTCTGCCACAATTTATTAAATACAGAAGTACTCCCGGTATAATGCAAACCGGCAAAATCTTTATGATTGAAAACCACTTCACCGGTATCTGGCCCCCCGGTATATACGAGATTGATAACTCCCGCAGGCAAGCCTGCTTCTATAAAGATTTCCATTAAAACAAAAGCAGAATATATCTGTGTCTCCGCCGGCTTCCATACCACTGTATTACCCAGCATAGCCGGGGCCGTCGGAAGATTACCGGCAATCGCAGTAAAGTTAAAAGGTGTAATAGCCAGCACAAAACCCTCCAGAGGCCGATAATCCGTATAGTTCCACATTCCGGCTCCGGAAACGGGCTGCATAGCATAAATTTGTTGCATGAAGTGCGCATTGAAGCGCAAAAAATCAATCATTTCACAGGCTGAGTCTATTTCTGCCTGAAAAACATTTTTAGACTGAGCCAGCATAGTGGCCGCATTTATTCTGGCCCGATAAGGTCCTGCAATAAGATCCGCTGCTTTTAAGAAAATAGCAGCCCTATTTTGCCATGACAGCTTTTCCCATGATTTCTTACTATCAAGAGCTGCCCGGATTGCGGCTTCCACATGTTTCTTTTCTCCACGGCAGTAATACCCGAGTGTCTGCTGATGATCATGCGGAGGTGCCATACGTTCTCTGGTATCCGTATATATTTTTTCACCACCTATGATCATAGGAAGCACCACTTCCGCCGATTTTGCTTTTTGAATCGCCTTCTCCAGACTGGTACGCTCCGGTGAACCTTTTTTATAACTCAATACCGGCTCATTGACAGGTGATGGCACATTAATAGTAGCTGACATGATTCTTATTTTAACGGGTTAGAATAATACCACTCATAAGGCATACGGAAGGAATGCCGGTTCGGATACACTTTTATCCAAGCTCAGCAACCGGATCCCAGAAAACTATTTCAAAATCAACAACCTTATCATTTATTACACTAACCCCTTCTTCCAAAAGAAGTTTTTCCATAAGCTCAGGGGGAGAAAAATGCATTTTTCCGGTGAGTAAACCCTGACGATTTACTACCCGATGTGCGGGAACATCTGATAAGTTGTGAGCTGTATTCATGGCCCAGCCTACCATTCGGGCTCCTGAGCGAAGTCCCAGATATGCTGCAATAGCACCATATGATGTAACACGACCGCGAGGCACGAGTCGTACTACTTCAAATACATCATTAAAAAAATCCCGGGACATACTATGAGGCAAGTTGTTTCAAAAGACTTACTCTGGCTTCCCGGCACTGTCCGCCTATCGGAGGGTTTTTCTTGGAAACAGAGACTTCTACCGAATAAATAAAGGGAAATCGTTCAGCAACCTGGTCTACCATGTCCTGAACCAGAGTTTCCAGCAGATTGACTGAGCCCTCCATCGTCTGCCTGGCAATAGAGTACAATATTTCATAATCAACTGTATCACTGATATTGTCAGAACCAGACTGGCCGGTATGTAACTTGCGCGTTACAGCGATATCTACATAAAAAGTATTACCCTCCTTTTTTTCAAAATCATACAGGCCATGATAGGAAAAAAACTCCAATCCTGATAATTCAATCCTCTGTAAATCCATCAGATAGTATCAAAAAAAGACCCGGTTTCTTTTTTTTCTTCATCCTGTCTGAGCTCTGTTTCAGCAATAACATCGGAATGACTGCCTTCGGCCGAATTTATCTCTTCAGCCTCTTTCGGGTATTCATCCATATGCTGATCATTTTGCTCTGCCACAGCATTATTTTCCTTCTGAGATGGTTCGACATCTTCTTTCACAGTATTATTAACCACTTCCGGCTTAGGCAAATCCAGCGCCTGGATTTTGGGCATTTGAACTTTTATAAATTCCTGCTCTGAATTTTTCTTTTCGAGAGAAAGAGTTTTTATATCCTTTAATTTCCTCTCAAGCTCATTCCGTCTGCTTTTTCCTTTAAACCGCTCAACCCGATCAAGCGTTTCATGAGCAAGAGACTGAATAGCCTGTATAAAAGTCTCAGCCTGGTCTTCAATATTATTGTATTCTTTAACGGCTTTCTTCACATCATCCTGCATCTCAGCCATCACCTCTCTCGCATTCTCTTCGGCCTCTTCAATTATATTTCTGGCCCGCTGACGGGCCTCATTCAATACTCCTTCTGCCAGAATCTGGGCTTCCCGGATATGTAATTCCGCAGCCTTATTGGCCTGCTCAATTACACTAGCTCCGGTATTCTCCGCCGTTTTAAGGGCTGTAAATAATGAATTTTCCACTTCCCGCAGTCTCTTTACCTCTTTTTCAGACATGCTCAGACTCCTTTTAAGCTCTTTGTTTTCTTCAAGAATTTTCTCCCATTCCTGAGACATGGTTTTTAGAAAAGCATCCACCTCCTCCTTTTCATAACCTCTGAACGCTTTTTCAAATGTTTTTTTCCGTATTTCAATAGGTGTAATTTTCATATTCAGAGATTTTTAAGATTCCAAATTGATATCATACGATCATCACTCGCAGAAATCAGCTGATTTGAGTCTCCCCAGAAGAGTTTGTTTACTGAAGTTCCATGTCCGGCATGTCGGGCTTTATCAATCACTTTTACGAGACGAAAGTCTTCATACCGCCATACTTTTATACTTTTGTCCATGCTACATGTTGCAAAATAGGCCCCGTCATCCCTGAATGCGATATGATTTATGGCATACATATGCGCAACAACTGACTGAGCCTGCTGATATCCGTTAGCCACATCCCATACCTTGAGATGCGCATCCCGACTACCACTCAGCAAACTCCTGCTATCGGCAGAATATTGCAGAGAAAACACACTATTGCTATGGGCAGCAAATGAACGGAGCAGAGAGAAATCTCTCATACTTATGATTCTGATAGCATTATCGCTATATCCTACAGCTATTTCCTGTCTTTCAGAATGTATAGCAATGGCTCTGGCACTTTTATCACTCAGACGAATCTTATGAATTGTCTTCAGATCGGGAAGTGTCAGGATGATTACTTCGCCGTCACCAGTTGCCAGAAAAACCCAATGGTCATAAACCTGAATATCGAAGATTGCTGCCGTAGTAACAGCTGTTGAAAATAATTCCCTTTTGGATTTAAGATCAATCAGATGTACCCCTGCATAATTCTGCCCTACTAACAACAAATCATTATCCGGTACAAGTTCCAAAGCATATACTGAATTCGGCACTTTTACAAGCAATTCTCCCAAATCCGGCTGCTCCAGATTCCAGCGCACCACCAGTCCGTCGGCTCCGGATGAAAAAAAACTTCCGTTCACCCCTTTCTCAAGTGCGTATATACAATCCTTATGGCCTTTGTAGACCGCTTTTTTCTCAACTTCAACTTTTGTCATGAAAAAAGTTTTACTCCAATCAATAACTTATAATAATACTAAAAGAATCCTAGGATTAATAACCATATCCGTTTTTTTTATTAACTCTGTTTCAAAACGATTTGAGATGACAGCCATTATTTATATATTTAGAAAATTTACATATTATGAAGGCTACACTACTATTGCTTTTTGTACTTCTAAATATGCATTTCCATTCTCCCCGGGAGTACAATATCGGAGATCAGATAGACGACTTCTCTCTGGTTAATGTTCAGGACAGACGAATGACAAGCCTCTATGATTATTCTTCCCGGAAAGCTATTGTAATTGTATTCAGCAGTCTGAGCTGTCCTTATTCCAGAATATATGAAGAGCGATTACTTGAACTCACAAGGGAATACAAAGAAAAGGATATACAATTCTTATTTATTCACTCTCATATAGACAAACAGGAAATTTTATCGAAACACTCAAAGGAAAAGGGATATTGGTTTCCAGTGCTTGTAGATCCCAACAACCGGATCGCGAAAAAATTTAATGCATCACGAACTCCCGAAGCTTTCGTATTGAAAAACCTAAAAGGCAACCTGATTCTTCAATACAAAGGAGCTATAGATGACAGTCCCCAGGATATAAAAGGAATATCTTCTTTTTATCTGAAAGATGCCATTGATGCTATCTTATCTGACAGGGCTATACGATTAAGGGAAAAGCGTGCGGTTGGCTGTATTATTAAATAACTATGCCCACTTTCCGAAAAATAATCTATTCAACTACTTAATTTCAAATTATTCAGCCAGCGTATCATTCTCATCCGATATAATCGACAACAAACGCCTCACCTCTTCCACTTTGAAAGAATCCCCCAGTTTCTCAAATGAAATGATCAGATTTCTGAATACTCTTTTTATTATCTCGATATTACCACAGGGCTGGTAAAAAATATCGAGCGGATTAAGATTCAGGTGACTGATGTAATTATCAATATCAGCTTTTGAAAATATCAATCCTTTATTGAAAGCATTGATGTAAAATTGCAGCTCTTCTGTTTTATAGGTCAGAATAAACAGATTAGGAAGATTCACCCCATACACAGGTAATTCCAGCTTTTGAGCTACCAGCATGTAAATCACACACAAAGAAATCGGATTAGCCTTGCGGGTCTCCAATACCATATTAATCATGGAGTTGGCCGGAGAGTGAAAGTTTTTAGTATTTGCACTAAACTTAAGCTTACTAAAAAGAACATTATTAAGAATCCTGACCTGATCATATGCATTAAGATCCGGTTTAAATTCAAGCCACGCTTCATAGTAAAGTTGCTCAATTTCCGATCTGAGCTTGGTAAGCTCCAGATCCGGATATTGGTAAGTAGCAACAATCCACATACCTTCAAGCAGATCCTGCCCGCCGTCTGCCTGCCATTTTTCTAACCGATCAGAAAGTATTTCATACTGCACAGTATGAATAATTTCTTCAATCCGTTTCTGTACAACAGGATTAAAATTACTCTCCCATTCCGACTCCAGATAGGGGATAATATCTTCACCTATTGACAGAATTTCTTTTTCGACCTGCGCTACTACCTCCTCATCCTCATCGTCTAACAAAGAAATAAGCGCCTTTATTTTTGAATCATTCATTCGTAATCTGTCAGGTTTGAATTACTCCAACGTTAAATTTCTTCTCAATCGGAGCATGATTTGCTGCTTCAATACCCAATGCCAGCACTCTGCGCGTCTCAAGAGGATCTATCACAGCATCAACCCACAATCTTGCGGCTGAATAGTATGGTGATAATTCTTTATTGTACTTACCTGTGATTTCATCCAGCATTTTTCCTTCCTCTTCTTTAGAAACCTTTTCTCCTTTAGCTTTCAGAGCTGACACTTTTATCTGTAACAGAGTTTTCGCAGCTGTAGCACCACTCATCACAGCAAGCTGTGCTGTAGGCCAGGAAACAATGAGACGCGGGTCATATGCTTTTCCACACATTGCATAATTACCTGCCCCATATGAATTTCCTATGATCACCGTAAATTTGGGCACAACGCTGTTCGCCATTGCATTAACCATCTTGGCACCGTCCTTAATAATTCCCCCGTGCTCAGAACGGCTCCCAACCATAAAACCACTTACATCCTGAATAAAAACAAGCGGAATTTTCTTCTGGTTGCATATCATTATAAAACGGGCCGCTTTATCAGCGGAATCAGAATATATAACTCCGCCCATTTGCATTTCATCCTTACCGTTCTTTACGATTTTACGCTGATTGGCAATAATGCCAACTGACCAGCCTTCGATCCGGGCATATCCGCACAGCAATGTTTTTCCATATCCTTCTTTATACTGATCAAACTCTGAGTTATCCACCAGTCTGCGAATTATCTCAAGTGTATCATAAGGCTTCACTCTGTCAGCAGGAAAAATGCGGTATAATTCTTCCGGATCATCTTTTGGCTTTACCGGCACAGTCCGATTAAATCCGGCCTTCGCTGTTTCCCCGATTCCGGCCATTATTTTTCGAATCTCATCCAGACACGATTTATCATCCGGAAACTTTTTATCCGTCACCCCTGATATTTCACAGTGTGTTGATGCTCCTCCGAGCTTCTCACTATCAGCCTCCTCTCCAATTGCAGCTTTTACAAGATACGGCCCCGCCAGAAAAATGCTTCCGGTACCTTCTACAATGAGCGCTTCATCGGACATAATCGGAAGATAAGCGCCGCCTGCCACACAGCTCCCCATGATTGCAGCAATCTGCAAAATACCCATAGATGACATATGGGCATTATTTCGGAATATTCGGCCAAAATGTTCTTTATCCGCAAATACCTCATTCTGAAGAGGCAGAAAAACTCCGGCACTGTCTACCAGATAAATAACCGGAAGACGATTTTCCATAGCTATTTCCTGCGCACGCAGATTTTTCTTGGCAGTAACAGGAAACCATGCCCCGGCCTTGACAGTGGCATCATTGGCAACAAGCACGCACTGCCTGCCACTTACATAACCAATACCTGTAACAACTCCGCCGGATGGACAGCCTCCATATTCATCATACATTTCCTCTCCGGCCAATGCTCCTATTTCCAAAAAATCACTCCCTTTATCAACCAGGTAATCAATTCGTTCTCTAGCTGTCAGTTTCCCCTTCTCATGCAGTTCCTTAATTCTTTTTTCCCCACCGCCCAACTTTATTTTGTCTAGTCTGCCATTTAGCTCATCGATAAGCTTTTTAAGCAATTGCTCATTTCTATTCAACTCCATATCAAAAAAACAAAACTATCAACTAAATACAGAATGTATACTCGTTCAAAAATTGAGCCTGGCTCAGAAAACACTTATCTTGATATACTTTTTCGGATTTCTTTCAACATCCTCTACCAGATTATTCAGGCTTTCAGCTGTCTTATTCAAATTATCATATAGCTCCTTATCATTCACCAGCAGTCCCAGGCTTCCTTCTTTTTCGTTTATTTTTGCAGTAATACTTTCCACATTTTCCAGTGCTTCCCGCGCATTTTTTACTGTCTGCTTCAATTCAAGATTGTTCAGCGTATCTGCCAGGTTGTCCAGCTTATTCAGAATTGGCTTGAGCTGCTTTTCTGTTTCAGCCAGAGATTGCGACAATCCTGCAAGAGAATATGTAATGGTGTTAATATTTCGCTTATTAGATACCATTATATTATTTAGTTCCCCGGAAGCAAGCTCCAGATTATGCAACGTCTTCTGAATGCTTGTCCCCAGCTGATCTCCGAAAATTTTATTGAGATTAACTACTGTTGAGTCAAGATTAGTGAGTATCGGCATGGCTTTCTGGGCCAGAATTTCTGTAAAATCCTGCTTTTTAATACCTGCAATAGTCTGCCCGCCATCGTAAATTACAGAGCTCTGTCCCATATGCAGCTCAATGCTCTTGCCGCCAAGTAATCCTGTATTTTCCAGAACAGCAATTGTGGAATCTCCTATCTGCACATCCTTGTCAACAATAATCGTAACCAGCAATGAATTATCATTGGAAGGCTGCAGCTTGATATCATCAACTCTTCCTACACTAAGCCCATTGAGAACAACGGGATTGGAAACTGTCAATCCATCTATTTCTTCATAGACAATGTAAAACTTATTTGTTCTGGAAAAAATTTCGTAACCTTTTAAAAAATTGAATCCTAAATAAAGAGTTACTCCTGCCACAAGGGCCAGTAACCCGACTTTTGCTTCTTTAGATATTGTCACTGTTGATTAATTCGTTGATTCTAATTCCTGTTTATATTCTTTCACTGCCCGGTATATAGCCGAAGCAATATAGACCTGATTTGATTTTTCCAAAAGATATGCTTCCTCCTGCTGGTTGGTTAAAAAACCAATCTCAATCAGAGCGCTTGGCATTGTTGTTTTCCATAATACAAGTAACCCCGCCTGCTTAACCCCCCGGCTCGTTCTTCCGACCCGGTTTACAAACTGGTTTTCTATTTTCTGAGCTAATTTAAGACTTTGTTCCATAAAGGCATGTTGAAATAAAGAAAATAATATATGAGCCTGTGGTGACTGGGGGTCAAAGCCATCATAATTTTCTTTATAATCTGCTTCCTGAAGGATTACAGAGTTTTCCCTTTTAGCTACTTCGAGATTACCTTCGGATGAATGCAGCCCCATAGTATAGGTTTCTGTTCCATGTACATGCGACGGCCCTGCATTACAGTGAATACTCAAAAACAAATCAGCATTCGCCTTGTTGGCAATTCCGGCCCGATCATGCAATTCAACAAATTTGTCCTTGTCTCTGGTATAAATCACCTTTACATCAGGAAGATTTTCGCGTATGATTCTGCCAAGTTCCAGAGCAACGTTCAACGCAATTTCTGATTCTTCTGATTTTTTACCTCTGCAACCCGGATCCTTACCGCCATGACCCGCATCAATTACAACAGTTTTCACCTTGTATTGTTTCTTTTCCAGGGTTGTAAAAGAACTGAGCACGAAAATTGCAGAAAGTAACGAAATCGTTGCAAAATTCTTTACCATATCTCGATTTTTAAAAGTTATTTACTATAACTTTGGACACAAAATTGTAAAATTTTTTATTTAAACTGAAATAAGACTTGTACTTTTTAAGGGCTCTTTTGGCTTTAAACATATTGCTGTTTATCAATTTTTTAGCATACGCTCAAGAAATTGGAACAGATACGTTGACAAATACCATTACAGACTCTGCAGGATTGGTAACCTCTCCCTTAGACTCAGTCAGTAGAGGAGATACGACCGTTTCAGACCCGGCCAAGCCCCAAAGCGACATTGAGAGTATCATCAATTATACTGCCAGAGACTCTATTCGTTTTGATGTTGGCACTAAAATCATATATATGTATGGCGATGGCGATGTAGATTATGGCAACATCAATCTCAAAGCAGAGGAAATCGTTGTAAACTGGACAACCGAAATTGTAACAGCAACCGGAGTATATGACACAACCGGGAAACTTATAGGAAAGCCGGTATTCAAAGATGCCGGCGACCAGTTTGAAGCTGATACTATTATGTACAATATTACCAGCCGAAAAGGCCTGATCATATCTGCGGTCACACAGGAAGGAGAAGGATACATCCAGGGAGACAAGGGTCTGAAAGATCCTGATAATAACATTTATTTCCACCATGCCATGTATACAACCTGTAACCTGGCTCACCCTCATTTTTATATCGGAGCTAATCGTTTAAAAGTTATTCCGGATGACAAGGTAGTTTGTGGTCCGTTTAACATATGGATTGCAGATATCCCCACTCCCCTTGGTTTTATATTCGGTTTTTTTCCGTTGCCGGAAAAACATAAGTCCGGAATACTATTCCCTTCCAACTTTGGAGAGCATAATTCCAGAGGTTTTTATTTTACTGATGCAGGATACTATATTGCTATAAAAGATTATGCCGGAATCGCTTTGCGCGGGGATTTATACTCCAATGGCAGCTGGAGAGCAAATATTACCTCCAATTACCGAAACCGCTATCGCTACAACGGAACAGTAAATCTCAACTATTCCAGACTTTTTGATGGCTTTGTATATGGAGAAGAGGAGCGCCAGGCAATCCCCTCTCAATACAGCGTCGTCTGGCAACATAATACTGATTCCAGGGGATTGAGCCGCTTCAATGCCAACGTAAACGTCTCAACATCCAGGTACTATCAGCTAAATACTTACACCCCGCAGTCGATCATGCGCGGTTCAATGCTGTCCAATATCAATTATTATACTTCGTTCAGGAATACGCCATTTACGCTTTCAACAAGCATGATGGTCGATCAGAATCTTGTAACTCAGCTCGCGACTGTAACACTACCGGACATTAACCTGTCCATGAACAGGGTCTATCCATTCAAGAAAAAAGTAGGGAGCAAAAACAACTGGTATGAAAATATTTTCCTTACGTATCAGCTGAATACTAAATTTCAGACTACCAATACTCCCACAGAACTAAGTCTCCTAAGAGAAAGAAATAGTATTGCAGATTCTCTGCTACGTGATACATTATCTTTCAGCGGAGCCAATATCGCTCGTTTTCTTAACCGTTCACAATACGGAGCACAGCAGCAAGTCAACCTGGGCACCTCATTCAAGGTTAAAAAAACATTTCTGAAATACTTCAGTATTAACCCTAATTCAAATTTTACCGAGTACTGGTATCCGGATAAGTTGCAATTTGAATACAATGAAGGAACAGGGCGCTTGGATACTCTACCTGCTTTATCAGGGTTTAAGCGTACCTATTCTTACAATGCAAGCGTTTCTTTAAACACGTGGGTATACGGTACGTTTCGCTTTAAAGGAAGCAAATTATCCGCCATCAGACATTCTATGAATCCAAGCCTGGAGTATTCCTATAAACCGGACTTTGGAGAAAATCAATATCGTAACTATTACAATTACATTGACACACTCGGTAACGAAAGAAATGTCAATCTTTTCAATGGCTTTATTTATGGTTCACCAAGCGCCGGTAAAAACAGCCTTCTGAGCTTAAGTATTAACAATACACTTGAAGCAAAGCTCCAAACCAAAGACACCGCCAATCCATTCAAAAAGATAAAACTTCTGGATCAGTTCAGGATAAACGGTTTTTACAACTTTGCCAGAGATTCCTTTCAGTTGTCCGATATATCCGTATCAGCCTACACTCGTCTTTTAGGAATCTTTGACATACGTTACAACGGAGTTATTGACCCATATCTATGGAGAATCGATACTATGATAATTACTCCTCAACGAACCACTATCCAACAGACCAGAATAAACAAACTGGCTTTGTCTGACGGTGGAGGAATCGGGACCTTACGTAGTTCGGCAGTATCTCTTGGGGCCAGTCTAAATCCGAGCATCCTTAAAAGTAAACTTTCAACTAAAGAGCAAGTCGCAGCCCAGGGAAAAATTCCCGGCAGCATAGATCCACAATTATATGTTGATTTTAATATACCATGGAATCTTGCTATCAATTACATATATAGCGTTCAAAGAACCGGTCACGGCCCCTCATATCTGACCCAAACCATTCAATTCAACGGGGATCTGAAAATATCGGAGAACTGGAAAATCGGTTTCACCAGCGGATATGATATAAGAGGAAAAGGCTTTACAATTACCCGTCTGGAAATATACAGAGATTTGCACTGTTGGCAAATGTCCTTATCTACCGTTGTTTTCAGCAGCCAGCAAATGTATATGTTTTCAATCAGTCCGAAATCCGGTATCCTGCAGGATCTCAAACTGAATAAACGCAGTCCCGGATCATTCGGACAATCACCTATGTTTTGATAACTCTGCTTTCCGAAGTCAATACATTCGACTCGCTTCGGGAGTAGAATCGATCATAACGTTTTATTTTTATTGCTTCGAGCTAAACCTGTAAAAAGTTCCCAAAGGAAGCTTTTTGTCATAACGATCATTTAAGAATAATTCTCCGTATTCTGCATTTTCGACTTTTCCGAATACTCTTTTAATCATAGTCTCCTGAATTAAAGGAGAAAAACTTAATGAATACAAATTAAGAATAAAAAAGTGCCGTTCGGGATCCAGCAATTCTTTGCATGCTTTAATTAACACATTCAAATGTTGATCAATCAGCCATTTTTCTCCTTTAGGTCCTCTTCCATAAGCAGGTGGATCGAGTATTATACCCTGGTATTTATTTCCTCTGCGTACCTCTCTTTCCACAAATTTCATAGCGTCTTCCACCACCCAACGTATATCCTGAAGTCTGCTCAACTCCATATTATCCCTGGCCCAGCTGATAACCTGCTTAACAGAGTCAACATGGGTAACATCAGCACCCGCGGCTTTGGCCGCAATTGATGCTCCGCCAGTATATGCGAATAAATTAAGTACCTTTGTATTATTGCCAAGTAGTTTTACTTTGTGATAAATATAATCCCAATTGGATGCCTGCTCCGGAAAAATTCCGACATGCTTAAAAGAAGATAAGCCAAGACGAAACCCCAGCTCCATATGGCCAGATTTATAGTTGACTGACCATTGATCTCTCATGGAATCCTTTAATCTCCAGGCACCTTTTTCATCTGACTTCTCATCCTTTATGAAAGCTCCATTAGCCATTCGACGCCATTCATCCAATGTAAGAGAGGGGTCCCATATAGCCTGTGGTTCGGGGCGCTCTAATATAAATGCACCAAACTTTTCAAGTTTCTTATAATTTCCACTGTCAATAAGTTCATAATCCTTCCAGTTTACAGGCGACAAAAGCAACATTCTCGTAATTTTAGTATATTTATTAGCAAGTCAATATTACTAAAATCTTTTGAACTCTTATGAAAAACCTTAATGTCAGGTTTAGCCACATATTTTTTCTTGCTTTGGGCTTCATTTCTCTGCTCATGATATCATTTCTGTGGATCGGATATGAAGATAAATCGTACAGAGGTTTTAATCAGGACCATGTGTACCAAACCTGGAAAATTAAAAAGTTGTACCAGAATGGTAAATCCATTGAAGATGATCCTAAGTTTGTGGACCTAAAGCTTAAAGTAAATCGGGATGGCACAGCTGAGTGGATTCGGCCCGGACAGAAACTGGTTATTTCATTTCGTCTGATTAATGAAGCAACCCAGATTATTCTGGATGACGGATATACAATTGAAGATATCGAAACAGTTTTTGAACTCACAGAAAACAAGTTTCGCTTTGGGAAAAAGAATATCGCTACCCGATATGAATATGTGATGATACCTGCCGACACGCAATAATATAATACTGATTAATTTCTCAGTTTTATAACCAGAAAGGGTGCGTTGAAATAATCAACATGCTTTTTGCTATATAATCTTTATACCATCTCTCTATCCATAGCAACGTAATTACTGTGTCATATCATTGCTTCACCACTAGTTAGGTATATAACGCTATTATCTGTACGTAAGACAGGTAATTATCACTATACACCCATTCAAGAGTTATCTTCTCTTTCGACCTAAAGCCAACCCAATTACTCATTGATATACAGATACATAAGTCCAGTAACTAAATCAAAATACAATACCTGAAGAGCAAAACCATCCCCTTGCACAGCATCTGATTCTTCACCCAATGCTTCACTGGCCTTATAATAAAATTGCATAAAAAAAGGACCCTCTTCCGAGAGTCCTTTCGTACAACTATTTTCACCCTGTTTATCCTACCAGAAATGAGAAGGACATACCAGGTTTTGCTTCAGAGGCAGTCTATATCCAACAACTATTTCATGTACTCCATCGCTATACTTCCTGATTTCAGATAAAGTAATATCATATGCATAGCTTACATCAAACATATTATTGATCAGGATGCCGGCCATTGCTGCTACTGCGTCACCTCTTCGATAACTTACACCTGCCCAGTATGCATTCATGTACCTCACTTTACAGTTAATATCAAACGTAAGCGGGGCAGGGGAAACTCCTTTTAACGCAATAGACGGGACAACATCAAGATCATTGTCAATCTTAAAACGATACCCCCCTATTATGAAGTAATGATGCTGAAGTCTTCCCGGATCACCATTAGGATCCTGACCAAGAAAGTCAAATTCAAGTCTCGGAGCAAGAATCTGGCTGATTGATGCTCCCACAAAAAAGTTTTCGCTATATATCCAGGTACCGGCAGAAAAATCCGGCACATTCAGTCTTGTTCCGGCTCCGGCAATATCAGCTCCTTGCCATTGCTGTAGCTGACGTTCATAACCTCTGGTAATATCAAGCAAACTTCCATCTATAAAATAAGACTGTATACCTCCTGACACCCCTAAGGATGCAAATACTCCCTTAGCCAATGCCAGGTGATAAGCATAAGATAAATATCCCGCATACCTTTTTGAGGGGCCGGTCTGATCTCCCATTATGTATCCACCAACTCCATGGAATCCGGGCTTCTTATATCTTGTTCGAGGATTTACACACATTGCTTTGCCTATCGGGGCATGAGCACTTAGATAATATGTAACCGGATGTCCGCTAAAATTAACCCACTGATTACGATACCCTGCTTTTATATCAACATAGTTCTCAACTCCGGCCACAGCAGGATTCAATACATAAGGATTAATCATATACTGGCTATACTGCGGACGCTGCTGCCCATAGACAATACTACAAACTAGCAACATGGATAGTAGTAAAACTTTTCTCATTTGATTCAATATTCGTTTGGAGTTGGGACTTCGGGGACAAAGTAAAACTTAAATCCTCCGAAGTCAAAATTGTAATATTAATATTTATTTCACAAATATTAATTTTCCTATTTAACAATAGTAACATCACCACTGCGTGGCTTCTTCACCTTACCCCCATTGGGGTATATAACATAGTAATAGGTCGCTACAGGCAGGGGCTGACCATTGCGGAAGTTCTCGCCGCGCCAGGGCTGCTCATAACCCTCGGAGCGCCACACTA
>JAEWYS010000015.1 GCA_023458555.1 Bacteroidota bacterium
GAACACCAACGGAAACGAAGGCAAAGCTCCGTTCCGTAACGATGAGGTAGATATAGAGGAAACGGGCGATGATGATGGGGTATACAATGTAGGTTATATTCTTGAGGGCGAGTGGCTGCAGTACAGTATAGAAGTTCTGGCTTCGGGCGTCTATGATCTGAACCTTCGTATGGCCGCAGAGGGCTCCGGCAAGACCCTTCATATAGAAATAGACGGGGTGAATGTCACAGGTCCGATTGAGGTTCCCAACACCGGCGGGTGGCAGGTATGGGAGACAGTAACGGTAAGTGATGTAAGCCTTAGTGCCGGCGAGCATGTGATGCGTATTGTATTTGGCTCGAGCTATATGAACCTGAACTATGTAGAGTTTGCCGATGTGGTGACGGGAATAAGCAGGGAAGAAATATCCGGTACGCAGATATATCCGGTTCCTTTTACCGATGCCGGATTTACAATAAAGCATTTAGATTCGTTTACCTATCGTGTTACAGACCTGACTGGTTCGATGCATGAGGAAGGTTCGGGAGCAGGAGAGAAGGTTGTTGGGAAAAATCTGTCTCCCGGAGTATATATGCTTTCTATAGGAAGCCGTCATGGGATAATCAACAAAAAAGTAATAAAGCACTAATTGGTTTAAGTAGTCGAAAGCGATTAGTTTATTGCCGGTCAATGGGGTTCCGTTGACCGGATTAGCTGGAAGTTGGAATTTTTATGTTTAGTTAAATACGTTGAAAATTGTTCAAACATTTAAAATGCGGGAGATAGTAAAAATAGCTTAAATAGTATTGAAACTCCGTGGCAATTGTTGTTACGGAGTTTTTTATTGCAAAGTAAAAATCAGAAAGGAAATAAAAGGCAAAAAAAGGATCGGATTTCTGATCCTTTTAAGTACCCGCAACAGGTCAGTAGTTGAACCAAATTTATTGAGAATCTAAAACTTATTTATATTATTAGATATGTATTTCAGTTAGTTAATTGGGAAAGTGATCATCTTAAGAACTTATTAGAATAAGTCCAACCATAAATCCAGTCAAGTTGTTGAATTTGTTTGCCAATAAAGAAGCCAATTAAGCGGTCACGGAACCATGCTGCTATTGGATTCGTTTTTGTTTTTGTATTACCTACTTTTCTGGCGCTTTTTATTACTTTTTCTACTCTGGGCTGACGCTCGGATTGAAAAATCTGAAACGCAGTTTCATGGTCTTTATGTAATTTTAATAACTCTGCAATGACAACCGTGTCTTCTAATGCCAACGATGCCCCCTGCCCAATATGTGGAGAAATACCATGTGCAGCATCTCCGATAAGACAAACTCTGCCTTTATACCAATGCGAAAGCTTGGGCACGTCATAAATAGGATATGCAATAATCTCGTGACTGTTTCTGATTATTTTGGAGAATAAAGGATCATCGTTCTTATGAACGTTTGCTAAATGGCCCTGAATTTCAGTTTTTAATGTTTTCTCTATTTCGTGTGGTTTTGGCTGTTGCTCTCTGAAATAGTTGTTAAACCACCAAACTTCACCATTATTAGAAACCGAATAAGCAAAAAATCCTCTTTCTCCAAATGTCATTCTTATTGAATCAAGCGGTTTTGAAAGTTCGGGAATCTTTGCATAACCACCGGTAGAGATGAGTTTTGTATATTGAATTGCGGAGACCTCCGGAAATAATTGGTTTCTAACCTCAGAAAACATTCCATCACAGCCAATCATTATATCAGCAGCGGCTGTAGTTCCATCAGCAAAGTATGCAGTTACCTGCTCATTTGTTTCATGATACCTGACAAATTTTTTATCGTACCATATTTTTATACCGGCGACCTCTGCCGCTATCCTTGCATATTTATTGAGGGTTGCTCTTTTTAGCTGAAATGTTTCTACGCCATATTGCTGCTTCTGGTAAGCTGTGTCCAGTTCTGCTATTTGCTTTCCTTTGGAATTGAAAAACTTCATTGAGCCAGGTGTATAATCTTCTTTGAGCATCCTCAAATCAACAAATTCTTTCAATACATTCAGTCCATTAGGTGTAAACCCCAAAAAGGCTCCCTCTTTTGTATTCTCTTCTGATCTCGACTCGAATATTTCAGACACAAACCCTATTTTTTTCAGTTGTAAAGCCAGTATGGGCCCTGCCACACCTGCACCTATTATAATTGCTTTTTTATTCATTGTTTTTCTCTTTTATTTTTAATCCGGGTATTAGTAAGAAGTTTAGTGCAAAAAATATCGCCACTCTTACATAATTTAAATTACGCCATTGTGCTGCTTTTTCTTGTAAGAGTACATCAACGGTATCGCTATATGGTAATCGCTGAAATTCCATGATAGTTGGTGCAAAATACAGTAATGTCCATACCCTAACTGCTATATGCCCGACAAGAACCAGTAAAATTAAATTTCTGCGTTTCCTTATCTTCCAGTTAAAGACTAAAGCTGTAATAAATATTAATTCATGTATCCCATGTGTTACTATCCAGAACACTTTAAAATCCAGGCCATAGGGTTTTTGAAAAAAGATTAATGAAGAAGGCGGAGCTGCTGTCCACGCAGGAACCATTAGAGCAGTTTCCCATACCTGTGCTCCATTCATTATAAAGTAAGCACAGATTGCATAGAATAGCCATTTGGTAGCTTTCGAGTATTGGTATGTATTGTCCATGATTAAAGATTTATTGATATTACTGCCCATATTCTTAATGTTCGTTTTGGGTAGTCATTAGGCTATGGAATTTTTTCTAACTTTGATTTTGTTTAATCTTTGCATAACCTCCGATACAAAATTATCTCATTATCAAAAGAGGAGCTTGCAAAAAAAGGAGTTAAACTAGTAAATTAGGGAGCAATGGGATTTGAATTAGGAAATGATAAAAAGGCCTTTAAAATGGCCTTTGATGAAAATGGCTTTAGCAATCACGGTTTTAAAGAAGATGCCTTTACAATAAACATCCCTTTTGGACAATTGACAGCCAAACAATGGTTTTTTGATGGTATCAAGATTCTATATTCCGAAACTTATCTTGATAAACCAGCCGAACTGGATTGGAAGGGTGATATGGAATTAGTAACCATGCATTTTAATTTACAGGGAAGAACTTCAATAAAACAAGATGGAATGAGCAATTCCTTTGAGTTGAATGGGAATCAGCATAATTTATTTTATGGCACCAACGCTGAGGGTAAAATGAAGTTTGATGAGTTACAAATGAAATCATTTATGATTCAATTTACAAAAGATTCTTTTTTGTCGATATCCAAAGATGGGAATGAATCTCTTAAACAGTTTGCGAATAAAATAATTTCAGGAACTCCGGTAGCTTTTTCCAATTTTAATCTAAATATCGATCTGCCTTTACAAACCTGCATTAATTCGATTTTGAATTGTGATTATTCGAATGGGTTAAAGAGATTATTTCTTCTTTCGAAAACGATTGAACTGCTTGTTTTGCAAGCAGAATCATTTAATAACTTTCAAAATTCAGAATCTGCCTACATAAAATCTGATTACGACAAAGAGCGAATCGTATTTGCCCGTGATTATTTAGTTAAAAATATTGAGTCACCACCTACGCTGGTGGAATTGGCAAAAATAGCAGGGATAAATGAATACAAACTGAAACGGGGGTTTAAAGAAATGTTTGATCAAACAGCTTTTTCTTATTTATCTGACTTACGTTTGGATCTTGCAAAAAATGATCTGCTCGAAGGCAAAAAACTTGCTACTGAAATAGCATTTGAATTAGGCTACTGTTCATTGCAGCATTTCAGTAATGCATTCAAGAAAAAGTTCGGCATTACTCCAAGTCAGGTGAGACGTTGAGGTTAAAAAGGATTATTAAATGCAGGAACAGAAAAAATAATTAATTGCCATGATAAAACGGCAAATGATGTGTTGCAAAGGTTCTAAATGAACTTGAAGAAAATCATCTCTTGACAAAAAGCTTTCCCTAACCTATCGAGTATACACGAGCTGTTGTCAAATCAGCCTGTCGGTAATGACATCTTTAGATCACTCCTAAATTAAAATGGATAGATGGAAACTGAAAATGAATTGAATACTTCAATAAATACTATAGAGCATCACAGTATTCATTTAATTTAGTGGTTCAATTTCCGTCGAAGTCGAAAAATAAAGCCCGAAATTGAAATTTCAGGCTTTATTGGATATGTACCCAGAGCCGGAGTCGAACCGGCATGTCCTTGCAGACATTGGTGTTTGAGACCAACGCGTCTACCAATTCCGCCATCTGGGCATAGGTTTGAAAACCATTGCAATTTCCTAACGGGATGCAAAGCTAGAATTTCATTTGAATATATCACAATAGTTGAACATATTTTTATTAAAATAATTATTGATACATTTGGCTTATGAGTTTGAATCAAAGGACTACAGCGCTTGAAATACATGATCTGACAGTATCATACAACAGGAAACCGGTTTTGTGGGGAGTTGATCTTAAATTGCCGTCCGGAGTAATTGCAGGAGTTATTGGTCCCAACGGAGCCGGAAAATCTACGCTTATCAAGACCATTATGGGACTTATTCCGGCTGCCAGCGGATATATAAAGATCTTTGATCAGACGCTTGACGATGTACGCAAAAGAGTAAGCTATGTTCCTCAGAGGGAGTCTGTTGATTGGGAATTTCCTGCTTCGGTTATGGATGTTGTGCTGATGGGCCGTTACGGACAGCTCGGATTGTTTCGCAGGCCCCGCAAAGCGGATAAGGATGCAGCCATGGAATGTCTGGAGAAAGTGGGTATGGAAGCATTTGCCAGACGGCAGATAGCCCGGTTGTCGGGAGGGCAGCAGCAAAGAGTGTTTTTGGCCAGAGCGCTGGCTCAGAATGCGGATATCTATTTTATGGATGAGCCTTTTGCAGGTGTGGATGCTGCTACAGAGTCTGCGATTATTAATTTAATAAGAAAGATGACCGAAGCAGGTAAGACGATTATTATTGTTCATCATGACCTGCAGTCTGCCAGTCAGTATTTTGACTGGGTGATTCTGATCAACATGCGTTTGGTTGCTTCAGGTCCTGTTTCAGAAGTGTTTACTCAGGAGCTTCTTCAAAAGACTTACGGCGGCAAGCTAAATATTCTGTCAAAGGTCGGAGATCTTTTGGCTAAGCAACAATTTCCGACCCGCGAATCATAAAGCCGGCAAAAGTTACATTTAGATATTTTTATGTATTCTCTCTTATATCATATTAAGCATAATTATGTCTTAAATATGATTGGTTTAATTTACTGGTTTTTAGATTTTTAAAATAAAGTGTAAAAGTTACGGGTTGCTGAGGTATTTTGAATCATTTTAAATAAGCGATTTCAATGATAGCAGGTACTCATTTGCCGCGATCCCACTTTAAAAATTTCATACTTTTTTTAAATTTGTGGTTCATAATATCAATTATGATTTAACATTATAAAATCAATTCTTGCAGGCAAAGAAAGTAGTTGTCCTGACGGTTTGTTTATATATCTGCTTTTAATATTGAAAATATTTCTGTTATGAACACTTATAAGGATTACATCAAGGAGATCGAAGAACGAAAAGGTCAGGGACTTCACCCGAAACCGATTGATGGTGCTGAATTATTAAGCGAAATCATTGTGCAAATTAAAGATTTGGGTAACGCTTATCGAGAAGATTCTCTTAAGTTCTTTATTTATAATACGTTGCCTGGAACTACTCCTGCGGCAGGGGTAAAGGCAAAATTCTTAAAGGAGATCATTCTTGGGGAATCTGTAGTAGAAGAAATTACACCTGCTTTTGCCTTTGAATTATTATCGCACATGAAGGGTGGTCCTTCTATTGAGGTGCTGCTTGATTTAGCTTTGGGCAATGACTCTGCTATTGCAAAAGAAGCTGCAAAGGTTCTTAAAACTCAGGTTTTCCTTTACGAGGCAGATACAGACCGTCTGGTGGCGGCATTTAAAAGCGGTAATAAAATAGCTAAAGAGATACTGGAAAGTTACGCAGGGGCTGAATTCTTTACCAAGCTGCCAGACGTAGCTGAAGAAATCAAGGTAGTGACTTATATTGCCGGTGAGGGAGATATTTCGACTGATTTGCTTTCTCCGGGTAACCAGGCTCACTCACGTTCAGACCGTGAGCTTCATGGCAAATGTATGATTTCTACGCAGGCACAAGAGGAAATCAGGGCCCTGCAGGCAAAACATCCTGACAAGAGCGTGATGCTGATAGCTGAGAAAGGCACCATGGGTGTGGGTTCGTCAAGAATGTCAGGTGTAAACAACGTGGCTCTTTGGACTGGTAAACAGGCAAGCCCGTATGTTCCATTCGTTAATATTGCTCCGATCGTTGGAGGAACAAATGGTATTTCTCCGATTTTCCTCACAACTGTTGACGTTACCGGTGGTATTGGCATTGACCTCAAAAACTGGGTAAAAAAGCTGGATTCAAATGGTAATCCTGTCCGCAATGAAAATGGTGAACCAGTTCTCGAGGAAGCATACTCAGTTGCTACAGGTACCGTACTTACGATCAACACGAAGAAGAAGAAGCTTTATAATGGTAATCAGGAGCTGATTGACATCTCTAAGGCATTTACTCCTCAGAAAATGGAATTCATCAAGGCTGGTGGATCATACGCTATCGTATTCGGTAAAAAGTTACAAACATTCGCTGCTAAGACTCTGGGAATTGAAGCTCCTGCTGTATTTGCTCCGTCAAAAGAGATTTCTCATGAAGGACAGGGGCTTACAGCAGTAGAAAAAATATTCAACAGAAATGCTGTTGGCACCACTCCGGGCAAAGTGTTACATGCCGGGTCGGATGTTCGTGTTGAAGTTAACATCGTAGGTTCTCAGGATACGACCGGTCTTATGACGGCTCAGGAACTCGAGGCAATGGCTGCTACAGTTATTTCACCAATCGTTGACGGTGCCTACCAGTCAGGTTGCCATACAGCTTCAGTATGGGATAAGAAAGCGCAGGCAAACATTCCTAAACTAATGAAGTTTATGAATGACTTTGGTCTGATTACTGCCCGTGACCCGAAAGGCGTTTATCATTCCATGACGGATGTAATTCACAAGGTGCTTAACGATATTACGGTAGACGACTGGGCGATCATTATCGGTGGTGACTCTCATACCAGAATGTCTAAAGGTGTTGCCTTTGGTGCTGACTCAGGAACAGTTGCACTTGCACTTGCTACCGGAGAAGCTTCAATGCCAATTCCTGAATCAGTGAAGGTAACGTTCAAGGGAGAAATGAAAGGATACATGGATTTCCGTGATGTCGTTCATGCTACCCAGGCGCAAATGCTTCAAAAGTTTGCAGGAGAGAACGTCTTCCAGGGTAGAGTCATTGAGGTTCACATTGGAACACTGACAGCTGACCAGGCATTTACATTCACTGACTGGACGGCAGAGATGAAAGCAAAAGCTTCTATCTGTATTTCTGAAGATGCTACGTTAATTGAATCGCTGGAGATTGCGAAAGGCAGAATCCAGATCATGATTGAAAAGGGTATGGATAATAAAAATCAGGTTCTTCAGGGATTGATTGATAAAGCTAATAAGAGAATCGCGGAGATTAAATCAGGTGAAAAACCTGCCTTAAAACCGGATGCCAATGCTAAATATTACGCTGAAGTGGTTGTTGATCTTGATCAGATTGCAGAGCCAATGATTGCAGACCCTGATGTGAATAACACTGATGTTTCTAAGCGATATACGCATGATACGATCAGACCTCTTTCATACTATGGTGGAGAGAAAAAGGTAGATCTTGGATTTATAGGTTCTTGTATGGTGCACAAAGGCGATATGAAAATTCTTGCTCAAATGCTTAAGAACATAGAAGCGCAAAAGGGTAAAGTTGAATTCAAGGCACCACTTGTAGTTGCGCCTCCTACCTATAATATCGTAGATGAACTGAAGGCCGAAGGCGACTGGGAAGTTTTACGAAAGTATTCGGGTTTCGAATTTGATGATAATGCTCCTAAATCTGCAGCGCGTACTGAATATGACAACATGTTGTATTTAGAGCGTCCGGGATGTAATCTTTGTATGGGTAATCAGGAAAAAGCTGAAAAAGGAGATACTGTAATGGCAACCTCTACCCGTCTTTTTCAGGGAAGAGTTGTTGAAGATACGGAAGGTAAAAAAGGAGAGTCGCTACTTTCTTCTACACCTGTTGTAGTGCTTTCTACAGTTCTTGGAAGAACTCCTACAATCGAAGAATATAAAGCCGCAGTGGAAGGCATTAACCTGACCAAGTTTGCACCTCCGCATAAGCAGTTAATTAATTAATCTGGTATAAGTACTAATTAGGATAATAATAAGATTAATTGGATATGGCATTTGATTTTGAAATGATTAAGGCTGTATACGCCCGAATGGGGGAGCGTGTAGAGGCAGCCAGAAAGGTGGTTGGGAAACCCCTCACTCTAACCGAGAAGATTTTATACAGTCATCTTTATGACGGAATGCCGGTGACGGGGTTTGAAAGGGGAAAATCATATGTGGATTTTGCACCTGACCGGGTTGCCATGCAGGATGCTACTGCCCAGATGGCACTGCTACAATTTATGTCTGCAGGTAAGAAGAAAGTGGCAGTACCTTCGACCGTACACTGTGATCACCTCATTCAGGCGGAGCTGGGTGCAAAAAAGGACCTTGAAACTGCAAACAATGTAAATAAAGAAGTATACGACTTCCTGGCTTCTGTTTCTAATAAGTATGGAATAGGCTTCTGGAAGCCTGGAGCTGGTATCATCCACCAGGTGGTTATTGAGAACTACGCGTTCCCCGGTGGAATGATGATCGGAACAGACTCTCATACACCGAATGCAGGAGGTCTTGGCATGCTGGCTATTGGTGTAGGAGGAGCAGATGCCGTAGATGTTATGGCCGGAATGGCCTGGGAATTGAAGTTCCCTAAAGTGATCGGTGTTAAGCTTACCGGTAAGCTGAGTGGCTGGACATCTGCCAAAGACGTAATTCTTAAAGTAGCCGGAATTCTTACAGTAAGTGGTGGTACAGGTGCAATCGTCGAATATTTTGGTGAGGGAGCGGAAAGTCTGAGCTGTACAGGAAAAGGTACAATCTGTAACATGGGTGCAGAAATCGGTGCGACTACATCTGTATTTGCATATGATAAGAAAATGAAGGCGTATCTTGAAAGCACCGAACGTGCTGATATTGCTGCTGAAGCTGACAAAGTTGCGCAATATCTGAGAGCTGACGAAGAAGTTTATGCAAATCCTGCAGCTTTCTTTGATCAGTTAATTGAAATAAATCTTTCTGAGCTTGAGCCACATATCAATGGTCCGTTTACTCCGGATGCGGCATGGCCGATTTCTCAGTTTGCCGAAGCTGTTCGCTCAAAAGGATGGCCTGAAAAATTGGAGGTAGGTTTGATTGGTTCCTGTACAAACTCTTCTTACGAGGATATTACCAGAGCAGCCTCTGTTGCAAAACAGGCAATCAGCAAAAAATTAAAGGCAAAATCCGAATTTACCATCACTCCGGGTTCTGAGCTTGTTCGTTATACGACCGAGCGCGACGGCCTGCTGGAAATATTTGATCAAATGGGTGGTGTGGTGATGGCAAATGCCTGTGGACCCTGCATTGGTCAGTGGGCGAGACATACCGATGATCCGACCAGAAGAAACTCCATTATTACCTCTTTCAACAGAAACTTTGCAAAGAGAAATGATGGTAACCCAAATACACACGCATTTGTAGCTTCTCCCGAAATTGTGACAGCGTTTGCTATTGCCGGAGATCTTACCTTCAATCCGTTGAAAGATAAGCTGAAAAATGAAAACGGAGAAGAAGTAATGCTGGATGAACCAAAAGGAGTAGAGCTTCCTGTCAATGGCTTTGCTGTAGAAGATGCAGGCTATCAGGCCCCGGCAGAAGACGGGAGCAATGTGCAGGTTCTTGTTTCTCCGGATTCAAACAGATTGCAGCTGCTTGATCCTTTTAAGCCTTGGGAAAAGGCAGATCTTAAGGGACTGCGTTTGTTGATCAAGGTCAAAGGAAAATGTACAACAGACCATATTTCAATGGCAGGTCCATGGTTAAAATACAGAGGACACCTTGATAATATCTCAAACAACCTCCTGATCGGCGCTATTAATATCTTCAACGACTCAGCCAATAAGGTTAAAAATCAGCTTAACGGCGAATACGGCGAAGTACCGGCAACAGCCAGAGCGTACAAGGCTGCCGGAATCGGTTCAATTGTAATCGGTGACCAAAACTACGGAGAAGGGTCTTCCAGAGAGCATGCTGCTATGGAGCCAAGACATCTTGGCGTACGTGCTATTATCGTGAAATCTTTTGCCCGTATCCACGAAACCAACCTGAAAAAGCAGGGAATGCTGGCATTGACTTTTGCTGATATAGCGGATTATGATAAAATCAAAGAAGACGATACATTCGATATCCTTGGTCTGACAACGTTTGCACCGGGTAAGCCGCTTACTTTAGTTGCGAATCATGCCGATGGAACAAATGATGAAATCCTGTTGAATCATACCTACAATGAAGGTCAGATTGAATGGTTCAGAGCAGGCTCTGCCCTTAATATGATTGCTCAGAATAGCTAATCTAATCAGAAGCAGAAAACTTCATAAAATAGAAAAAGGCTGAATCCTCACGGGATTCAGCCTTTTTATTGATGTTTTGTGAGTGTTTCCCGCCTGATCTGCCGGGAGCAAATTTACTTACTTCATTTTACTTCTTTTCACCAGATAAGCCTGCAGAATTCCTTCGATTCCCCGGGATATATCTGCTTCTACAAAATCAATCTTGTACTGACCTGCCCGGAGCTTTAGCTTGTCAAAGTAAGTTTTGATGGATTGTTGATAAAAATCCCTTACCTGAGAGGGATGCACCTTTACTTTTTCTCCACTCTCAATATCTTTAAAAATATAGGGGCGGTCTTTGAAGTTCAGCTCTGTTTCCGTTACCGAGTCAAATACATGAAAGAGAAGAACTTCATGATTATTGTGTTTCAGATGCTGCAGAGCAGAAAACATGGCATCACTATCTTCCATATTTTCAAACATGTCACTGAATATGATTACCAGCGACCGCTTGTGTATTTTGTCGGCTACCTGATGGAGCACACGACTTACTGCTGTTTTTTTCCCGATTGGCGGACGTTGCAAAAGCTGTTCCAGTTGCAGCATCAATGTATGGACATGTCCGGGAGTGGATTTTACCGGAGTGTTTTGTTCTATTTCTTCTGCGAAGGTTGTAAGCCCGACAGCATCTCGTTGCCGCTGGAGCATATAGGCCAGAGAAGCTGCTGCCAGTATGCTGAAAGTGATTTTGCCGTAATTGTCTAACGGATAATACATGGAAGAGGAGTTATCCAGTAAAATATGGCAGCGCAGGTTCGTCTCCTCTTCATAGCGTTTCGTATAAAGCCGGTCGGTCTTTCCGTAAGCCTTCCAGTCTATATGTCGCGTACTTTCTCCGCTGTTGTATAAACGATGCTCGGCAAACTCTACAGAGAAGCCATGATAGGGAGATTTGTGCAGGCCCGTAATAAAACCTTCTACGAGCTGGCGGGCTAAAAATTCGATGTTGCCGTATTTGCGAACCTTACTTAATTCAATCATATGTTATTGTTACGATTCTGGCTGTGGCCAGTCTTGCATACAAAATAGGTATTCTTATCAAGACAATCAAAACTGTTTCTTATTATAAAGCCGGCACGTTCAGTTTGCAGCAGGAAGGGTTATATCGGCCGGTATGGAGTCTGTTTCCAGCAGAGCCTCAGGTATAACGACTATCTCGACAGGCGCCGTACCGGATTCGATAAGATCTATCTGCTCGGCAGCGGCTCTCGACAGATCAATGATACGCCGGTGAATAAACGGGCCTCTGTCATTGATCCGGACATATACAGACTTGCCATTGGTCAGATTGGTAACCCTTAAGAGCGTATTAAACGGCAGTTTTTTGTGCGCAGCGGTCATTGCTGACATATCAAACAGTTCTCCCGAGGCAGTAGGGCGCCCGTGAAACTTTTTTCCGTAGAAACTGGCAATACCACGTTCGGTATAGCCTGGATTAAATACAAAAGCCAGATTAAGGACAGCGCCCAATGCTATTATTGAATAAATAAGTCGCATTTTGTCCAAACGCTGTATGAAGGAAAATAGTTTATTTGCAATTAAAAATTTGGTGTATGTAATTTTTTTTGTAAAAATTAATTATTTATTTTGATACTTTACCAAAAAAAACATAAATTTACCTTCACTGAAGAACTTTAAAAATACGGACTGTGGAAGAGAATAAAGATCAAGACAAAGTGGAAATTTACTCTCAGAGAGTAAGAGCTGGTAAGAGAACTTATTTTTTTGACATTAAATCAACCCGTTCTAACGATTATTATCTAACAATAACCGAGAGTAAAAGGAGATTTAAGGACGAAGGCTTCTTTTACGAAAAACATAAGATCTTTTTATATAAAGAAGATTTTCACAAGTTCATCGAGGCTTTACAGCAAAGCATCGACTACGTCAAAACCGAGCTGCTGCCGGATGTAGACTTTAGTCAGTTTGCCAACAGAGATGAGGAGGAAGAAGATACATTTGAAAAAACTAATGGTTCTGCTTCAGAGGATAGTGAATTAAAGTGGGAGTAGTTACTTCCCTAAAAAATAGAAAGAGCTTCCTGTATGAACGGGAAGCTTTTTTTGTTATTTATTAATTACATTTTTTAATAAGTTTGAACCGAATTTCAGGAATTAGTTAATGGGACTACAATGTGGTATAGTAGGATTGCCGAATGTTGGCAAATCCACACTTTTTAATGCGTTATCCAATGCAAAAGCAGAAGCGGCCAATTATCCTTTCTGTACGATTGAGCCGAATGTGGGAGTGATAACAGTACCGGATGAACGTCTGGATGTATTGAGTGATCTGGTGAAACCTCAGCGGATTTTACCGACAGTAATAGAGTTTGTTGACATTGCAGGCCTGGTAAAAGGAGCAAGCAAAGGAGAAGGACTGGGCAACAAGTTTCTTGCGAATATCAGGGAAGTCGATGCTATTGTTCATGTTGTCCGCTGTTTTGAGGATCAGAATGTGGTGCATGTTGCCGGCAAGGTCGATCCTGTAGCAGATAAGGAAATTATTGACGCAGAACTTCAGCTGAAAGATCTTGAATCAGTTGACAAGAAGATTCAGCGTGTTGAGAAACCGGCAAAGGTCGGAGACGCAAAAGCTAAAAAGGAACTGGAAATACTGAAACGCTATAAGGCACATCTTGAATCCGGTCAGAATGCCCGGTCGCTGGAAGTTTATGAGGAGGAGAAAGAAGCGATAGAAGATCTTCAGCTACTGACTGTGAAACCGGTGATTTATGCTGCAAATGTAGAAGAGGATTCTGTATTGACAGGAAATCAGTATGTAGAGCAGCTTAAAGAAGCTGTAAAGCATGAGCAGGCAGAGGTGATTGTGGTTTCTGCGGGACTGGAGTCGCAGATAGCAGAGTTTACAGATCCCGAAGAAAAGAAAATGTTTCTGCAGGAATACGGACTGGAAGAGTCCGGGCTAAACAAACTTATAAAAGCTTCGTATAAATTATTAAATCTGATTACGTATTTCACGGCCGGTGAAAAAGAAGTAAGGGCATGGACCATTCGAAACGGTTGGAAAGCCCCGCAGGCTGCCGGAGTTATACATACAGATTTTGAAAAGGGCTTTATAAAAGCAGAGGTGATCAAGCTACAGGATTATAAGCAGTTCAGAACAGAAGCAGCCTGTCGCGATGCCGGTAAAATTCATATTGAAGGAAAAGAGTATCTGGTGCAGGACGGAGACATCATGCACTTTAGATTTAACGTCTGAAACAATTAGAAATAATTGCGGGTTATTCCCGAAGAGAGACAGTTTGTGGTAATTAATGGTTTAATGTTAATTTTTTAAATTTTTTTCATCTTGAGAGTACGGATCATATTCGGCCTAACAAACAAAGGAGCTTCGGTTCCTTTTCATCATCAGTTTTTGTTATCAAATCTGATGACGACTCTTATTCATAAAGAGCCGGAAAAATTTCAGGGGTTTTACGACTTCAATTTTTCGGGACTTAAGGGTCAGACAAAGGTTGGTAAAGACGGTCTTCATTTTTACTCTAATAAAGTCACTCTGGTGATTTCCAGCAGAAGTGAGGAGTTTATTGAGTATGTAGTGAAACAGCTCTTCAAAATGCAACACGTAGAAATCGGGAAGTTGCTTTTGATTCCGCTTAGTGTGGAACAGGAGGGGCAGCCGGAATTCAAACCCGAAACCAAATTCATATGTATTTCACCTCTGGTGGTTATAAATCCGATAAAGGGAGAAGGCGGTGACTCTAAAAAATTTATAAGTCCGTTTATGGATGAGTTTTCAGACTATTTGTATGAAAATACAATGAACAGAATGGAAGCTGCCGGTTATTCTCAGGAGCGTCTTGCTGACTTTTATAAATTCCAGGTAGTACCGGACAAAGGATACCTCACAAAAATAAAGGTAGAAGAGAAAAAATTTGCCCGTATTTTCCCGGTATTTGACAAAGGTGAGAAATATGAGGTAAGAGGTTATACATTTCCTTTTACACTATATGCAGATCCGGAAGTACAGAGCTTCGTTTTTAATTCCGGACTGGGAGTTATGTGTCACAAAGGATTTGGTATGCTTGATGTTGCAAATCAGGATCCCAATACAAGAACAACTCCCTACAATTTTACGATCTGATTTAGCTTTAAAAATATTCCAACTAATAAAAAAAGCTTCGGATACCCGAAGCTTTTTTTATTAGTTTCTCTTCATATAATTAACCGAACTATATCCTATCAGAAGATCTGCGCGTTCGCCCGGAGCTCTGTAATAGACCATAATATCGTATACGTTTTGAGTCTGACTGTGACTGCCGGAAAAGTATTCATCATTTCCGTAGGGAGAGGTGCTGTTTACGAGCGTATACAAATAATTGTAATAGCCTTGCTTGAGCAGCATTCTTCCGGTATATTTTTTTATTTCTTCATTGTAAGTCATCAGACTTTGTTCATTCATTAACCAGTCATTCATACTGCCTCTTACATAAATATCTCCGTTTTGCCTGGGAACATTCAGGACAAAATTGACCAGGACGTAATCCGGACTGTATTCGCGTTCGCCGCTCTCATAATGCTCAATCCAGAATTTTCCATCAATATCAGGAAAGAGGGAATAAGATTGTGTCCCTCTGGATACGTCAGGCAATAATATTACTTCATACAAATTCGGTTGTGGGATAATTTTTCCCACGTTCAGTCTGTAGGTAATCAGACTGCTTATATCAAATGCATTAAATTCATTACCGCCTTTAAAAGCATTTTCCATATTAAAGTAATTATACTCAAGAATGCTTTCATGTTCTTTTACAAACATAGGAGGGAGGTTGTATATGGCTTTGTCCCAGCGATGATTCTGACGGATAACTACCTTAACGGTAGCAGCAGGATTAACCAGATTAAGCTGGCCATAGGAGATCGAAAAATCTACCTGCTGACTTTTATCACGTTCTGAGACTGTCCGGGCAAACTTTACATCTGTATGGATGATTACTGAATTATTTACATTTTCATATACCATAAACCGTTTCGAAAGAATAATATCGTCTTCATCATAATCGCGGTATACCTTGACTACATAATTGCCACTGAGTTTGACTTTAGGAAGATAAAATTTGTAATGTATATAGGGAACAAAAGCATTGATCGAATTTTGCCGTTCGGTTATGAAAAACTCATTGTATTCGTACAAATACTGGATTTCTGATAAGCTTGATTTGCTCCAGTCAGCATTGCAGTGAATAATTTTGACATAATAATCATCAATATCTTCTTTTAAATCGTCAAAAGACAGAAGGAGGGGGTAGGGCTGAGACAGCGGAACAATTGCCGGCTGAAGATAATCAGCAACCTGTCCTGTATATGGATACAAAAGGACCGTTTTTATGGCTGTCTCATAGGTTTTGTCTGCTGCAACAAACTCTTTTTGGTCAGGACGCTGCCTGGATTCTTTTTTCTTCTGAGCCAGAAGCAGTGGCATCCAGGTGTTTAATAGCAGAATAATTAATAAAAAACGCATATGTTATCCTTCCAGTTTTTCGATTTCTGTAACCACTGATGCCCACTGCTGGTTGCAGGTATCCAGCTGCTGACAAATCTCCTGGTAATTTTTATTGATGGAAGCAAGCTGGTCCGGATTCCCATATACTTCCGGTCTGGCCATTTCTTCTTCCAGTTTTTTCTTTTTGTCTTCAAGAGACATCATAGTCTCTTCTGATTTTTGCAATTCTTTTTTTAGACGCTTAAGCTCATTGGTCTCTATGGCTGTTTTGGGCTTTTCCTTTTTCGCCTCTTGTGGTTTGGGAGCAGGTTTTGCAACTACAGTAGTGGTTGCTTCTTTATCCTTTTTAGCGCGCCATTCTGTATACTCATCAAAAGAGCCGGGATACAGCTTGATTTGCTGGTCTTCGATATACCATATTTTATTGGCAATATTTCTTACAAAATGCCTGTCATGAGAAATAGCAATAAATGTGCCGGCATACTGCTGCAGAGCCTGAGTAAGGATATTTACCGAAGTAATATCCAGGTGATTGGTCGGTTCGTCCAACAGCAGAAAATTGGATTCGGAAATCAGTACTTTGGCAAGAGCAACCCGCGATTTTTCTCCTCCGGAAAGGACTTTAATCTTTTTAAACACGTCATCATTGGTAAACAGAAAACAGCCCAGCACGCTTCTGAGCTCCATTTCGGTTTTGTCGGAGCCGGTTTGTTTTAACTCATCCAAAAGCGTATTTTCCACATTAAGTGACTCAAGCTGATGCTGCGCAAAAAATGAGGTGATTACATTATGTCCCGCTTCAACTTGTCCGCTTACTTTTTCTGTGCCGGCGATAATCCGCAATAAAGTAGATTTGCCCTTCCCATTGGCTCCGATCAGCGCTATTTTGTCACCCCGTTCTATAGCGATAGAGCTGTTTTTAAGCAGATGAAGGTCGCCAAATGACTTGGAAACGTTTTCAAGTTTGGAAATGAAACGTCCCGGTTGGGTCTTGAAGTTGAAACGAAAACTGACTCTTGCGGTTTCATCGATTACATCTTCAATCATATCCATACGTTCAAGAGCCTTAACACGAGACTGCACTTGTCTGGCCTTGGTAGCCTTGGCTTTGAAACGTTCAATGAAGCGTTCGGTTTGTTTGATCTTCTGCTGCTGGTTTTCAAAGGCATTTTTCTGAATTTCAGAGCGCAGTGCCTTTTCTTCCAGGTAATTGCTGTAGTTTCCCGCGTAAATATTCAAATCCAGAAATGCGACTTCAACTATTGTTTTAGCGGTACGGTCCAGAAACTCCCGATCGTGCGAAACGATAATGACCGCACCCTCATACTTTGACAGATAATCTTCTATCCACTGGATAGAAGGCATATCCAGGTGGTTGGTAGGCTCATCCAGCATGAGCAGGGAAGGACGGACAAGAAGTAGCTTTGCCAGCATGACACGCATTCGCCAGCCTCCGGAAAATGTGTTGAGAGGACGGCTTAAATCAGCAGTGCTGAAGCCTAATCCTTCCAGTATTTCCGCGGCTTTGGACTGTATGGAATAACCGTCAAGCAAATCGAATTCTTCCTGAAGCCTGGATAGCTTATTGAGCAGGTCGTCGGTATAATTCTTATCCATTTCATCCAGCACCTTATCTATCTCTTTCTTCACGGAAATCGCTTTTTCAAAAGCTTTCATTGCTACTTCCAGGATACTTTCATGGCTGTCGTATGACAGCAGGTCCTGATTAAGAAATCCGATAGTGCAGTCATTGCTTCTGGAAATGGTTCCGCTGTCCGGAGTCAGCTCGCCGTTGATCAGTTTGAGCAATGTAGACTTGCCGGTTCCGTTTGCGCCGATAAGGCCGATTTTATCTTTAGGTTTGATATGCAGCGAAACATCTTCATACAAAGGTCTGCTACCCAAAAAGTAGGATAAGTTATTAATAGAAAGCATTCCGGAAAGTTATTTTATAAATAGCAAAGTTACGGACTTTTGATAAAACAACAGGAGAAACTTTCGGGTTCTTTCATGCTATTTTTTGAATCAGACTTTGCAATACATGCTCAAACAAACTGTATAAAGCCGTGTTAAACGATGTATGAATCAGGTTTTGTTAGTTGTAGCGGTGCTTTTACTGCTGCTGGTTTTTTTCTTCCTGTTCCGGGTTGCAGCGCTGGTTAGTACCTATATATGGAGAAATCAGCGTCAGCAAGCTTCCGGAAATTTTAACAGCTGGCTTTTCCTGATGTTTTTTATTGGAGGATTGATCGCTATTTATCTGTTTTATCGTAGCATAGGGTCTGATTTGCTGGGGGAACCTTCGACTGAGCATGGTTACTGGCTGGACTCGTCTGCAAAGCTTACTTTTGTCCTGATTCTGATTGTTTTCTTTGCGACTCAGGCGGCGCTGGCGCTGTTTATGATCTTATACCGCTATGATGAACATAGGAGAGCATTTTTTTATCCGATGAATCTCAAGCTGGAAATCGTATGGACTGTCATTCCGCTGATCGTTTTTATGGGATTGTTCTTAAACTCCTATGTTACCTGGACTAAAATAATGGCAATACCTCCGGATGATCCTGTGCTGGTTGAAGTGACCGGCATGCAGTTTAACTGGATAGCCCGATACCCCGGAGCTGACAGGAAGTTCGGAAGAGTAAATATACGCTATATCAATCAGCAGAATGTGGTCGGGCTTGACCTGAGTGATCCGGCCAGCCTGGATGATTTTGTAACCGGTGAAATCCGGATTCCGGTCAACAGAAATATCATTTTTAAGATTCGCTCACTTGATGTGGTTCACAGTGTCAATATTCCACATTTTCGGCTGAAAATGGATGCTGTACCGGGTATGCCTACTCAGTTTGCTTTTAAACCGATCAGGACTACCAATGCGAAGAAGATGGAAACGAGCAATGCCTGGTTTAATTTTTCAATATACTGTGCCGAGCTATGCGGAAGAGGACATTATAATATGAAAACAGATGTGGTTGTGGATGAAGAATATGTGTATGAAAAATGGTACAAGGAACAGGGAAGCTGGCTGGCCAGAAATAAGGAATATTTGCAGTATGTACCCGAGGAATACCGGTCCAGAGCGAAAGATATCATAGATAATACTCCGCCGGAAACAACCGGAGAAGATGCTGATTTTTTTTATGACAATTCTCAAAAACTTATAGACGAAAATGGACCGATTAATTAACCGGGAAGAACAGGAAATGCATCATGCGCCAGTGTCTTTCTGGCGGAAATATATTTTCAGTACGGATCACAAAGTGATAGCCAGACAATATCTGTTTACCGGTATTTTCTGGGCTCTGATCGGAGGCCTGCTTTCTCTGCTGATCCGAATTCCCCATGGTTTCCCCAATGCCGATATAGAATGGCTTAAGCCTCTTCTGGGAGACTGGATTCTGAACCAGCGGCTGGATGCCGAGTTCTATCTCTCTGTCGTAACTATTCACGGTACGGTGATGATCTTTTTTGTGCTGACAGCCGGTTTGAGCGGGACATTTGCAAACTTTCTGATACCTCTTCAAATCGGGGCAAGGGATATGGCTTCTCCCTTTATCAATATGCTTTCTTACTGGATGTTTTTTCTGTCCAGTGTATTGATGTTCGGTTCTCTTTTTGTGGAAACCGGTCCGTCAATGGCCGGGTGGACTGCTTATCCGCCGCTGAGCGCTGTACAGGTTGCCGTGTCCGGTTCCGGTGCCGGCATGACTTTGTGGATAGTCAGTCTTATTTTTTTCGTTATATCTGTTTTGCTTGGCGGCATAAACTATATTGCCACAGTAATCAATATGCGTACCAGCGGTATGTCTTTTGATCGTCTCCCACTTACTGTATGGGCGCTGCTTTTGACAGCCGTCCTCGGGCTTTTCTCATTTCCTGTTCTTATTGCAGCTTTTTTACTCCTTATTTCTGACAGACATCTGGAAACCAGCTTTTTTCTGGGGGATATTTATATTGATGGAGCAGTCTGGGGTACACCAGGTTCGGGAAGCGCGATATTGTATCAGCATTTGTTCTGGTTTCTGGGACATCCTGAGGTCTATATTGTTATTATGCCTGCGCTTGGTATCGCTTCAGAAGTAATTTCAGTCAATGCCCGAAAGCCCATTTTTGGCTATTTGCTCATGGTCTTGTCGCTTGCAGTCATTTGTTTCATGTCATTGTTAGTATGGGCGCATCATATGTTCGTTTCCGGGCTGAATCCGTTTCTGGGCAGCCTTTTTAGTCTGACATCCTTCGTTGTAGCCGTACCATCCGCTGTAAAAGTCTTTAACTATCTGGCAACAATCTGGCGGGGTAATCTGAGATTTACACCGGCAATGATGTTTGCGTTGGGGCTGGTTTCTTTTTTCATATCAGGAGGTTTAACCGGCTTGGTGCTGGCCAACAATGCGGCAGATATTCATTTACATGATACATATTTTGTGGTAGCCCATTTTCATCTGGTAATGGGCAGCTCGGCAGTGTTTGGATTCTTTGCAGGAGTGTATCACTGGTTCCCCAAACTATTTGGCAGAATGCTTAGTGAACGTCTTGGATACATCCATTTCTGGATAACTTTTACAGGAATTTACCTGATCTTTTTTCCAATGCATTTTATTGGCTGGAATGGAATTCCGAGGCGTTATTATTCATTTTCCTATATGGAGAATATTAATTATTTCCCGGATCTGAATACATTTATCTCTGTCATCGCTATAATTACATTTGCAGCCCAGTTCATTTTCCTTTTTAATTTTTTCTATCATTTATTTTGGGGAAAACCGGCAGAACAGAATCCATGGCAGGCCAATACGCTTGAATGGACAACAAAAGCGGGAATGCCGACACACGAAAACTGGGAGGGAGAACTACCGGTTGTGTATCGCTGGCCCTATGATTATTCAAAACCGGGAGCAGAAGAAGATTATATTCCTCAGAATGTGCCTCTGTCAGAAACAGAAAGTTCCAATCTGAAGGAAGAGGGCATACGAATTACCACGAAAAGTCTGCGACGTCAGGGCAAAATCCATTAAACGAGAAGAAAACATGAATTATACGAAGATACCGGGATATCTGATAGCATTGTCTGCATCGCTGTATTGCATGGCCTGCAAATCTCCGGAGAAAAAAGAAGAAGCATTAGTATTTTCGGGACTGGTGAAAGGAAGCTGGGCAAGTCCCGAAGAAAATTGCCTTACAGGCTTTGGTTTATGTGAGGTACATTTCTTTTCGGATGAGCAAAAAGAAAATATGGTGCTGGACTCTGTGACTTCAAAGTCTCTTAAGCCGCAGATACCTGCAATGCTGATTATACATCCTGAGAATACAAAAAATATGCGGATAGAATTTCAGGAGGCCTGTCTTAACTGGGATGATACATTTATAGTGGATACAAGCAGCCTGGCTTTTACCAATGTTGTACAGGATTTTACCGTGCTTCCTGTGGCCGGTACCTACCGGACTAATCGGGATGAAGGGGACTATGGCAGTGTTACGATCAATATTGAACTGGTAGAGAACTAATTGTAGGTAGAAGGAAAAGGAAGGAACACAAAAAGACAAATGTCAGTCTGAAATATGATTTTAACCATTTTTCCTGCGGGAAAAATGAAACACTTTTATGAACGAACTAAGTTAAGTGTTGATGAAAAATATACTAGTTGCTACCGATTTTTCACAGAGTGGAACAAATGCCTGCGATTATGCAGTAAAGCTCGCTTCTCAAACCGGAGCAGAAGTTACTGTTCTGAATGTAGTTACCATGCAGGTCATTGATCCGGTAGCACCTGCCTTTTATCTTGATCCGCTGATTGTAGATAAACAGCAGGAAAGCAAATCGCTTCTTACGTCTCTTGAAGAAAGGTATAAAGATATTTTGTATCCGGATAAAAGTCCGTTGAGTTTTCAGATTAAATCTGTGGTAGGAGTACCTGGTGTCGAAATACGGAGAAATCTGGAAGAAGGTAATGCAGAATTGCTGATTATCGGTTCAAGACACTCTAATTTCTGGACAAGGCTTGGTGGAAGCACAGTTACTGATCTGGCAGGGGAGCTGTCCGTTCCTATGCTGGTAGTTCCGGAAGAAGCAAGTTTTAAAGGAATACAGTCTGCTGTTGTTGCTACGGACCTGAAAAATGAGGCAGACGATTTTATCCGGAATGTGGTTGATTTTGCCCGTACGTTTGATGCATGGGTTCATATATTGTATGTTGATGAGTCACCGACAGAACAAAAAGAAGAACAGTTTGCAGTTCTTGAATCCCAAAAGTATCAGTTAGCGTATGATAAAGTAATTTTTGAATTAGTTCGTTTAAAAAATCCTTCAAAAATTGTGGATTTGTTTTTGGAAAAGGAAAATGCGAATTTGCTTGTGTTACATAAACAGAAAAGGAATTTTATTTCAGAGCTGTTTCATACAAGTTTTACAAAGGAAAAAATATACAACTCAGAAACTCCTTTGCTGATTTATTGACCGAGTCGGAACTTTTATTATATCATATGAATACAATATTTTGTCCTACTGATTTTACGGAAGAGTCTGTAAAGGCGGCGACAATAGCTTTTAATATCGCTAATCTTGTCCAGGGAAAGCTGATACTGATGCATGCCTATCATGTAACCGGGACGGAGGCCGGAATGAAAATGGATGCGGAAATCACAGATCGCCTGAAAATAGAAGCTGAGCGAAGACTTGATGAAATGATTGTAATGCTTCGCCGGTCTAACCCTTCTGCGGAAGTCACTTTTGAGAAGGCAGTACGCTATGGCTTTGCCGTAGATGAAATTATTGATTACAGTAAAATAAGCAATGCGGATCTGATTGTTCTCAATACAAAAGGTATACATGGTTTTGCGGAACGGGTGGCGGGGTCCATTGCGGGCAATGTTCTGGAGTCTACCAATATTCCTGTACTGATATTACCAAAAGAAACAAGACTTGACGATTTCAAAAAGATAGTTTTTGCCAGTGAGCTTAAGGCAGGAGAGGAGAATCTGGTTGATTTTATCATTAGTTTTGCCAGACTCTTTGGCTCGGAAGTTACCATTCTGCATGTAAAGAGTAAAATTACTGATGAGGATCATAAAAAAGCAATTAATTATGTCGCTGAAAGCAATATGAGCAACAAAGATTATGAGGCTGTGTCAATTGATCTGATAGAGGAAAATGATCTGGAAGACGGCATAAACAGATATGCAGAGGAAAATCAGGCGGATCTGATTGTTATGGCAAGAGGAAAAAGAGGATTCTGGGCAAGCCTTTTTCAGAGTGGAAATACAAAAAAGATGGCTTCTCATACCAGACTTCCATTGCTGGCACTGCATAAAGTGTAGTCGATACCTGGTTCAAATAAAAAAGCGAGGTTGTTCTTTCAACCTCGCTTTTTTATTGAAAAAGCTTTGGAATCAGAATGAAAGTCTTCCTATTGGCTGACAGCACTTATCTGTTTCATGGAAAACCAATAGCGGAATAGTGGCATGATAAGCCATTTTCTTCGTGTTTTTATCTTTAAACAGGTTGCTGATGATTGATTCACTGATCGTGGTAATTACAAAAAGATCAGCCTGGTTTCTGTTTAGATATTCCTGTATGTGGACGTTGATATCAGATCCGTGGAAATAGATAAAGTCCAGCTTAGGATATGAGCAGGTTTCTCTAACAATCTTTTCAAATCTGAATAACTGATCTTCGGAAAATTTTCTTTTCTGGTCCGATATATTCAGAATGGTAACCTCGGAATTATAAAAAGTTGCAAATGCAGTCAGTTGCTTGATGGCTGCAACATCTATATGCTCAAGATCGGAAGCGTAGACTATTTTCTGAAACTTGATGCTGCCGGTTCGTTCAGGAATAGCAAGCACCGGACACAGGGCATCATCTATAATTTCGGTAGCAAAAGAGCCAATGGTTATATCTTTTATACCACCTTCGCCTTTTGCGCCAAGTACGATAAGATCGGCGTTTTCGGCTTCGATCAGCTTGATGATCGGAACAGCGCTGCTACCCTCGGTGACAACTGTGGTAATGTTTAATAACGGGTTTTTCTGTAAGCACTCCAGTTTCAGATCGTTTAGTTTCTCACTGACCGACTTTTTAATACTCTGAATATTTTCCGACCGTTCGTTGTCAGGTCTGTTTATAATTACGTGGACCAAAACAATCTTGGAATAAAAAGTTTCCGCTATTGTCAATGCATATTTTAATGCATTGCTAGAGCATGCGGAAAAGTCTGTGGGAAAAATAATTGTATTGACTTGCATATAACTTAATACTTGATATTCCTGAAAATGTTTCATGCAATCGTATAAAGACGATTGATTTCTTTAGATTAACGAGGCAGGGAGTGTGATGGTAAAAATGGTGCCTTTATCCACTTCACTGCAGACCTCGATGACACCCCCATTTTTTTCAATCGTTTGTTTTACAAGAGACATTCCCAACCCGAGACCGGGGCTAACTTTATGAAGGCGCTTGAATGGAATAAATACTTTACTCTGGTCTTCCTGAGCAATTCCAATGCCATTATCCTCAACTTTCAATACAAGCTTGTCTTTGCCGGAAGAATAATTGAAAGAAATTTTTACAACTGGTCTGCGGGAGTCTGACCGGTATTTTATTGCGTTGTTTATCAGATTGAAAAGTATGCTCCGGATTTCTTTCGGACGAATGCGAAGTTTTTTTATCTGGAGATCGATATGCAGATCAGGATCATTTTCGATTATCAGGTCGCCGATAGAAGTTAATACATCATTGAGTATTTCTCCGACATCGACCAGTTCCGGTATTTCATTATCTTCCTCATTGCTGACTGGTATCTCGGTGAGGTCTATAACCAGATTTTTCAGGACCTTGTTTGATTTCTGCACCAGACTGAAGATTTGCCGGAGATTGTCATTGGTTGTAAGGTAGGATTTTAGCTCTTCCTGCATCATGTTGAGCAGAAATTCCATATTTTTGATAGGGTTGCGCAGATCATGCGAAGCAATATGGATAAAGCTGTCCAGTTCTTTATTCAGCTTGGCCAGATGCTGATTGGTGAAATTTAGTCTTGTAAGATCATGATTGAGCTGCTGTTCGCTTTTTTCGAGATTTTCAAGCTGAGTTTTCTGATCGTGTATATCTGTAGAGGTTCCGATCCAGCGGATAATACAATTGTCGTCGTCCAGTATGGGAGTTGCTCTTGTCAGAAACCAGCGATATTCACCTTCTTTGTTTCGCAGACGCAGTTCAGCGCTCAGATCCCGTTGTGTTTGAGAGCATTCAATCCATGCCTGCCTGATTACAGGAAGATCATCAGGAAAAACAATATCGCTCCACATATCTTTGGTCATATTCTTCGGGAGACTACCGAGATATTCGAGCCAGCGAAGATTGAAATAATCTCCATGTCCCTTTGCATTGACCGAATATACGAGCTGAGGCATTGACTCGGCAAGTATCTGATACATTTGCTCCGTTGTACGAAGCTTGCTTTCGATGACTTTTACATCGGACATTTTGAGCATTGAGCCTACCATACGTACAGGGTTCAGTTGTTCATCCCTGATGATATATCCTCTGTCAAGAATAAACTCATAGTGTCCATGTCTGCTTAAAAGGCGATATTCTGCTTTCCAGCTTTGTATCTCCGGATTGTGTATGCTCTTGAACAGTTCGTTGAGAACCGCTTCTTTGTCTTCGGGATGGAGTCGTGATTGCCAGTACTCCAGTCCGTTTGTGCCTTTATAGGCGTTACTGCCAAAATCTGTATCGAATATCTCGTTGAAAGTAAGATGATTGTCAATAAGATTCCAGTCCCATGCAATATCGTTGGTGGCTTTTGTGAGCAAACGAAACCGTTCGTTGCTAAGTTCCAGCTCCTGGGTACGCTGCGCTATTGTTGACTCAAGATCATCATTCAGGCGTTGAAGCTCAGTGTTGGGCCTACTACTCAGCTTTCCGTTGACTCTGACCAGCGCTGATTCTGATTCTTGCGGGGCACTTATATCAGCGATAGTTCCTAAAAAGCGGGTATATTGTTTTTCCTTATGGTGCTCTACGTCTGCTTTAAGTCGGGCCTGAAATGATCGTCCGGAGGGGAGAAAAATCCGTGTCTCAATAGTATAGGAGCTATCGGAGCTATGCGGAAAAAGGACGTATTCTTCAATCAAATGCCTGTCTGATGGATTGACTCTGTCCAGAAAATCCCGGAAAGAGACAGGCACACCCGGATCAAACTCAAGAAGAGAATGCAGCTCTTCTGTACATTGGAAAACATTGCTTGCAATATTTAATGAAAAAGGAGCAATACGCACCTCCGGATACGAAGGAGCCTGCAGATGGCTGAGGACAATTATTCCGCAACTCTCTTTGTCAGGTTCTTCTTCTATCGGTATATAATGGTGCTGCAGGTGATGGCCGAAATTACGGAAGACCAAAAAAATGTCCGGATTCGGGTCGGTGAAAAAAACTGAAAAATCAAGCTCATAGCATGCAGAAGCGGAGAGGTTCAGAAGAACAGGAAATGCATTGTTGATCCAGATAGCTTTACCGGATTTACCGATAATGGCGATACCCTCGGAAACCGAATTCATCATGCTGGTAAAGTATTTGATATTAAATGCTTCCGGTATCAAATGAGTTGCGAATAATTGAGTTTGCTGATGAATTCAAAACTTATCAACTTAGCTTACAATAAAAAGTTAAGCCAGATCCATTGTAAAAAATTAGCTATGTGGTTTTTAGTTATGTAAAAATAATGAATTTTATTTCAATATAAGCAGCCGCCCCGGATATCTTTTAATGACAGCCGGAAAGGGTTTCCGGTCCGGTTGCAGGCAAAAAAAAAAGTATTATATAGCATGTTGGGCATTTTTTTTATAACTTTTGAAATTGTTTCAGACTTAACGTGGATGCGACGATTAATTTTAAAAATAATAGATCCGTTTTATTTTATTTTTAAACCGATTATGGATTTGCAGACGTACCGGTACGGGGTATGCGGAAGCGGGAATACGCTGCTCGATATTCTGGTATATTTTATTTCATACAATTATATTCTTGACAAGCAGCCGGTCCATTTTGGATTTCTGACTATAAGCCCTCATATCGCGGCATTTATCCTTTCATTTATGGTATCTTTTCCGATCGGATTTTTTCTGATGCGTACAGTTGTTTTTGCGGAATCTACTGTAAGGGGAAGAGTGCAGCTGGTCCGGTATTTTTCTGTTCTCTTGCTGAATATCATTCTGAACTATGTATTTCTGAAAATCATGGTCGAATATATGCATGTATATCCGACTGTTGCCAAAGTGTTCATAACCTGTTTGATTGTGCTGGTTTCCTACCTGCTGCAGAGAAAGTTTACTTTTAAGGTAGCTAAATCCGGAGTATAGTTCTTCCGTATCTGATAACTCCCCCGGTATAATTGTATAGTGCTTTATGAGTGAAAAGAATGAATCCCTGATCGAGTTGAAGCATTTGTCCTGTACGTTTGCAGGCAAGAATATTCTGGATGATCTTTCCATGCGGATTGAGAAAGCTTCTCTGGCAGTAGTATGTGGTCTGAGCGGTAGTGGCAAAACCGTGCTGGCTAAGATAATCGGTGGGAAGCTGGAGCCTGCAAATGGGGATATACAGTATGCTGCGAATGTACGTGAGAATACAGGCTGGGTATCTCAGCAACATGATTTCAGAGAATTGGTTGAAGGCGGAACGTATTATCAGCAACGATATGATAATACCTTTGGCCGTGATCTGCCGAAGGTCGGATGTTTTTTTAAGGAAGAGCTGAACGATGACCATTTTTTCAGAGAAATCCTCTCCGTGCTTCGCATTGAAGAGCTGAAAGATAAACTGTTTCTTGAATTATCCAATGGTGAAAGTAAGCGTGTACAGCTGGCGCTTACCCTATTGCGAAAACCTGTCTTGTTAATCCTGGACAATCCTTTTGTCGGGCTGGATAAAGAAACCAGAGCAATTTTGCATGGTATAATCAAACTATTGACGCAAAGAGGGGTGAGTATCTTGCTTTTGTGTGGGATGACCGACCTCCCGGATAGAGCGGATCAGTATTATTTCCTTGAAGGCGGAAAACTGCATCGCAAAGCCTCCGGAGAGGAATTGCTAAAAGAAGTTAATGTACAGGTTGGCGAAACAAGCAGGTTCAATGATATAAAATCAGTATTCGCTGTCGGATCTGAACATTCCGGAGAACAATATGGCTTCGTAAATGCAGTGGAAATGGAAGGAGTGCGTGTGCGTTATGGAGACAAAGTGATTTTGCAGGATATAAACTGGATTGTAAAGAAAGGAGAGTGTTGGGCGCTCACGGGACCCAATGGCTCCGGAAAATCGACTCTGCTGAGTTTGATAAACGGAGATAACCCCAAAGCATATACGAATCGTGTACGGGTTTTTGATAAGCAACGAGGTAGCGGAGAAAGTATCTGGGAACTAAAAAGTAAAATCGGATATGTATCACCGGAGCTGCACTTGTTCTTCCAGCGTTCACCTTCGTTTACAGAGTCGCTCGTAAGTACTGAGCGCAGGTCGGCGCCAGGGTTAAAAAAGCTTCTCTTTACCTGTCTGGATTGCGTTACTTCAGGCTTTAATGAACAGATTGGCTGGTCCGGAGCGGCGACTGCTCATCAGAAAAAGCTGGCGATGCAGTGGATGGAGGCTTTTCAGATTCCGGACCTGAAAGATCAGCCATTTTCGATGGTATCTCTGGGAGTGCAGAGAGTAGTGCTGCTGGCAAGAGCTCTCGTTAAAAATCCGCCTTTACTGATTCTGGACGAACCATGTCAGGGACTTGATGAAATCCAGATTGAGCGTTTCAGACAAATTGTGGATATGGTCTGCACTTCATTTGGCAAGACACTGATTTATGTAGCCCACTATGATCAGCATATTCCGTCCTGTGTAACCCGGAGATTTGATCTTGCCTTATAGCCATTTCCGGTGTCTGAAATA
Organism: Bacteroidota bacterium; assembly: GCA_023458555.1. Taxonomy (GTDB): domain Bacteria; phylum Bacteroidota; class Bacteroidia; order Cytophagales; family Cytophagaceae; genus SpSt-227. The sequence goes on from JAEWYS010000015.1 coordinate 29,028, forward strand.
CCAGAGAAAGGCAAGAGAAGCCAGAAGCATCATGGCGATTGCAAATGGATATCCCCAGCTCCATCCGAGTTCGGGCATATAGGAAAAGTTCATACCGTAAATGCTTGCGATCAGAGTAGGCGGCATAAACACAACAGTCACTACAGTAAAAATCTTAATTACCTGGTTCTGCTCTATATTAACAAGCCCCAGGAAAGTGTTTTGAAGAAATTCAAGTCGTTCAAAACTGAATTCTGTATGCTGGAGAAGTGATGTTATGTCCTTGATCAGAATACGGAGACGCTCTTTCTCCGGCTCCTGAATAAAAGAACTTTTGAGCAAGGAAGAAACCAGGCGTTGTTTATCAACAATACTTTCGCGGATCAGAATGGTGTTTTCCTGCAGCTCGGTGATCTTAATAAGGATTTCTTCTTTAAAAGAACGTTCTTTAAGAAGCTTTTTACTGACAGCATTTGTCTGACGTGTAAGGGATTCGATAAAATCGGCATCCAGGTCTATTCTGGATTCAAGCAGTAATGTCCATATCTGTGATGCTTTCGAAATCTGGCTGTTCCGATAGGTTTTTAACTTTCTGACAACATCTGCAAAGGCTTTCAGGTCTGCATTTCTGACGGTGAAAAGAATATTTTCTTTCAGTATAAATGAAACCTGCTTGGTTACGTAGGACTGGTTTTCACTCACGACAAAAGCATTGTTTGCCTCTACGGTATAGATATCTTCAATATATCTTGAACTGCTTTCAATCTCAGCAGCTTCCTGCGAAGTGAATAATTCAATTCTGAACAGCTCTTCTATTTTCTGTTTTTCCTCACTTGTGGGTGATTGCAGATCTACCCAGATTAGTCTGGGGTCTTCGGGGGTAATAGTTTCCGGATCTTTTTCCCATTTTATTTCATTATCTTTAATATAAAATATCCGAATCATACAGCGGTGCTTTGTGAAGCAAGTTAATTATGTCCCTGCCAAAATAAAAATAAGTAATCATTTGTTTAAACTTTCTTAATACTGAATTGTATTTTAGAGCAACTTTGGTTTAGCCTGTAATTCTATGATTTTTTACTTAGCCTAAAATTTTAGACCGGCAGATATATTACTTGGTTGTTGAGAAAAAAAAAACTATGTTTGCACCGCCTAAATAAGGCCCCATAGTTCAATGGATAGAATTTCAGATTCCGGTTCTGAAGATTTGGGTTCGAGTCCCGATGGGGTCACAAGAGCGGTTTCAGGCCGCTTTTTTTATGCATTGAATATAACGATCGATTAATTGGAAAATGGATCATTGAATGTATTTCCTTCTCCACCGGTACCTTCATGGCCAGGAGCAGTCCACGACCGGGAACCTGGTTTTAGGAATTCCTGATCTTATCTACCGGCAGATCTTCTTTTTTATATTTCATTTTCAATTAAAACTGCCTACCCGTTATGAAGGACTTATCACAGTTTTCTTTATCTTTGGGTGGAATTCCTCTTTTCTTCAATTTTGGGCGTATGATGGATATTTGTATTACCGTAATTACCGTCTGAGTAATTACATCTTCAACCAATAATTTTATAATAGTTTCTGCGCCTTCGGCAGCGGAACGATTTCTTGTTTTATTTAATTTCCATTAGTAATGCATAAATACAATTATACTATCAGGAGAGAAGAGCCTTCTGATATCGGAGCTATCGATCAGGTAACAAAGGCTGCGTTTGCCTCCGCAGCATATAGCAGTGGAACGGAATCGTTCATCATAAAAGCCCTACGCACAAATGGCCAACTGACCGTTTCTCTGGTAGCAGAGGAGAAGGGCGTATTGATAGGACATATTGCTATCTCGCCTGTAACCATTTCTTCAGGAAATGAAGGCTGGTTTGGACTGGGGCCTGTATCAGTGATCTCTTCCAAACAGGGATCTGGCGTGGGTTCCGGCCTGATCAGGGCCGCCATTGATGCATTGCGGGAGCTGCAAGCAGCCGGCTGTGTGGTACTGGGTGAGCCTTCCTATTATGGCCGGTTCGGATTCAGGAGCGATGCCCGTTTGCAATATCTGCATGCTCCTGCCGAGTATTTCCAGATACAGTCATTTACAGGAAAGATACCGGAGGGGACTGTGGAATATGCTGATAGTTTCAACGTCACCAGTTGAATTTAATCAGATGTAAATAGAAGAGGCTGTCTCAACAGGATTGAACAGCCTCTTTTTGCTGCCATTGATATAAATAAGACAAATGGCACCAGATCAGTTTTTTCAGCTAATTTTTTAAGATCAAAGACGAAAAGAGTTTGAGTATTATACCATAAGGTGTGTTTCTATAGGAGATTTCGTCCTTTTTTATTCAATAAAGTTATCCTGCTCCTCAGGAGAATTATATTTTTATTTAATTTTGCGGAAGAAATAGTGATACATGAGAAATAAACTGTTAAGCGAAGGGTCTAAGGAGCTCAGCTATGAGATACGGGAGATTGTAAAGAAAGCAGATCTGGTACATCAGGCAGGTCAGGCGGTTTACATGGAGAATATCGGTGATCCGATTCAGAAGAAGCAGCAGATTCCTGCCTGGATGAAGGAGATTATTGCAGATCTTGTAATGAAAAATGAGACGTATGGATATTGTCCCTCAAAAGGGATTCTGGAGACCAGGAAGTTTTTGGCTGATCTGAATAATGCCAAAGGGGGAGCTCAGATTACAGCAAATGATATCTTGTTTTTTAATGGTCTTGGAGATGCCATAGCCAAAGTTTATCAGTTTATCAGTCGCAACTCGAGAGTAATCGGTCCATCTCCTGCGTATTCGACTCACTCATCAGCAGAAGCCGCCCATGCTTCACAGGAGCCACTTACTTACAAGCTTGACCCGGACAATCACTGGTACCCGGATCTGGATGATTTATACAATAAAGTTAAGTACAATCCGAACATTGTCGGTATTCTGATTATCAACCCGGACAATCCGACCGGTATGGTTTACCCCTATGAGCACCTGAAGCGAATTGTGGAAATTGCCGAGGAGTTTGATCTGATGCTGATCAGTGATGAGATATATCTGAATATTACCTACAATGGAGCCAGAGCATATTCGCTTGCCGAGATTATCGGCGATGTACCAGGTATTGCTCTTAAGGGTATTTCAAAAGAATTTCCCTGGCCAGGTTCCCGTTGCGGCTGGATGGAGTACTACAATCGCTCGGCTGATCCGCAGTTTGATGCATTCTGCTCTGTTCTGGATAATGCCAAAATGATTGAGGTATGTTCTACAACATTGCCTCAGCTGGCTATTCCGCGGATTATGGGCGACCCCCGTTATATGCCTTACAGAAGAGAAGTCAATGAAGCAATCGGGCGTAGAAGCAGGATTATAGCCGATATTCTAGGGCAGGTTCCAGAGCTTAGATTCAATGAAACGTATGGTGCATTCTATAATACCATTATTTTTAAAGAAGGTGTGCTGAATGATAATCAGTATCTGGAAATAAAAAATCCGGATATAAAGGCGCTTGTGGAGAAGTGGGTGAGTGAACCCGGGGTAGCCAATGATAAACGGTTTGTATATTATCTTTTGGGAGCTACAGGGATCTGTGTTGTACCGATTTCATCGTTTTGCTCAGATCTTAAAGGGTTTCGGGTGACCCTGCTCGAGGAAAATGAAAAAGAGCTTATCAATATTTTCACTACGCTCAGAGATGCTATAACACATTATCTGAAGAGCTGATTATCAAATAAGGGTAAAACATTTTTGAAGATGTGATTTCTCATCAGAATTGTAAAAAGGGAAAAGATCGATTATCTTTTCCCTTTTATTTTGTGAGGAATGCTCTGTCCTTGTTATTTGCTGAGTTCGCCGGAAACAGTAATGGTATGTTCCGGATCAACCTTATATGTCAGGATTTTGGGAGGTTCAATCTTGTATTCGGTAATATCAATATTCCATTGTGCATAAAAATTAACTTTATTACCCTGCGGGTGGACAGAACCTTTTATGCTTATATTTTTGGTTACTCCGTGAATTGTAAAGTCACCTTTCAGAGTAACCTCCTGTTTGCTTTGCTTTTTTGCATCAAAGCCAGCGGTAATTTTCCCTTTAAAAATTGCTTCAGGGTATTTGTCCGTTTCAAGCGCCTCATTCATATGTTCATCCCGTTTATCCTTGCCGGTTTTAATAGAATTTAATGGTATCTGAAAGTTTACTTCTCCGCTTTTAGGATCAAGTGTTCCTTTAAGCTGATCTGATTTGCCTGTATATGGATTTCCGGGAGCGCTTCCGCTAACCTCGGCATGAGCATTACTTGTCTGAAGGTTTTGTGCATGGGTCAGAACAGGAAACCAGCATGCGACCATAAGAAAAAACAATAGCTTGTGCATATTTTTTTACATGGTAAACTCATGAAGAACCGGTTTGGTTGGAAGCATCAGAGTTCTTCAAGTGAATAATCACTACCTTTTCCAAACTGAACCAGATTTTCAAACTCATATACATCCAGACTTGTCAGGTCTTTGATTAAAAAATTGGAATTGGATAATCGCTCAATAACCTGAAACTCGGTAATATCGTGATTGTTGATAAGTTTATATTTTTTTCCAATTCGAACAGTATCAATTGAAATGCTCATATTTTTTTGCTATATTTCTGTAGTGTATTTAAAAATCCGAAATGTAAACAGAACCTAAAATGGGGTTTTTGTCGTATATTTTCAACAAATAATTTTTAAATAAAGTATGTTGACAGCAGCAGTAACAGTGCCTAAGGAGCAAATAAGCGGTTTGAAGTTTTACCCGACTGATGTATTGGAAGGAGAGCCTTCCCGAGTGCGTTTGAGAAATATGTATCTGAATAAAGCCCAGACAATGGGAAATCTGTTTAAGCATAAAGTAAAGTTGTATTTTAAAACTTCAGAAGATCAGCTAATGGCTGTTGAAACCACCATCTGGAGTGCAGATGATGATTTCATTTCCCTGAAGGGAGTAACCATTCCCACGAAATGTGTGTGGGCCATAGAGCTTTAATATCGTTGAAAAACGAATGTTTCCACTTCCTCATCTGGTAGCAGCCGGTTTGTACGGATTATTTCCTTACTTGTATCTATCAGATTAGGAAGCCCGTCCTGAATAATAAATTCATCGTAATGGTTCTGATGCTTCAGATATAGATGTGGAACATTATTGAAAAGCGTATTGTTTTGTGTATTTATAATGAAAAAAGGACCTTTGTTCATTATTCTGAAATGTCTGTCTCCTGATTTTTCATTCATCCCCTGAGTGAGTTGCAGGTACTCAATAGCTTTGTCAGTGCTCCATATATATGTGTTGACCTGATTCAGAATTAGTAATATTCTGCCTCTTTCGCTTTCTAAAAGCTCGTAATGACCGTGTTCGATTATAGTACCTCGCATATTCTCCTCCTCCTTATCTGGATATATAACATTTTTAAGAGAGAGGGCGTTCCTGGAAAATTTAAAGATTGCAGTTAATTAATTGATTATATTGGTATATGGCAACATGTGGTTATTTATGTCCGGTTTGTGAGGGAAGAGGCTATATTGACTCCGGAGATGAGTGTGTTTATTGTAAACAGCCTGTAGAGCCCGGTTCTCTGACACTGAGTGATGAGGAGTGGATGAAGGAAGTTCATGAAGGCAGATGCTGCAGTGACCCGGGGGAAGAGAATTAAAAATATTGGATATTACTATTTTGCAGTTTTTAAATCCGTGATGTTGAAAAAATATTTTAATAAACCTTCTAAAACATTTGTCATAAATAAATCAAAGTTGTAAAATTGCACTCCCAAATTTAACGAGGGAAAGCAAAACCAGTCCGTTTTTTATACGGGAAAGAATTAACCATACAGGTTAATGGACCCTTAGCTCAGCTGGTTAGAGCACCTGACTCATAATCAGGGGGTCGATGGTTCGAGCCCATCAGGGTCCACAAATAGAAAGCCTTGCGATGTAATAGTTGCAAGGCTTTTTTTATATACGTGAAATAAAATTAAGTGCTTATTATTCAGCATTTTATTTTAATGGTTATTTTGGGTAAAATAATTTAACCAAAATCAACCAGTTATGAAGTATTTTGTCTTTTCTCTGATGCTTCTATGCATCGGAACTCATTTTAGCTGGGCTCAGCCCACTGTTATCAAACAATTACCTTTGAATAGTGATCAGTTTTTTGTTACGGCTGATCGGGTTTATTTTCGTTCTGGGGATTCCCTGATGTGTACAGATGGTACAAGTTACGGTACAGTCTTGCTTAAAAATGGTATGAGTTCTTTGCAGTACAATCCGATCCGGGAATTTAACGGCCTTTTCTTTTTTAGTTATGATGGTGGTGTATGGAGTAGTGATGGAACTCCTTTAGGTACAGTAAGGCTGGCAGACCTCAGTCAGGTTCTCGAAACCATGGGAGGGTATCTTTTTTTTGTTGGAAATTCTGCTGGTACAGGAAAGGAGCTTTATAAAACCGATGGGACTTCTTCAGGAACTTTTCTTGTAAAAGATATCAATCCCGGGCCTGAAGACGGTTTCGCCTACTCTGGCTCTACACGGCTTAGTAACAATCACTCAACATCAATGGTATTTAACGGAGAACTATACTTTGGAGCCAGAGATGACCAGGATAATCTGTCATTGTGGAAATCCGATGGTAGTGAAACCGGAACCATCATGGTTAAAGAATTGACATCTTTCCAGGCTTCCATAAAATTTGCTTTTCAATATGATGCCAGAATGTACTTTTTAATTGATCACAGCAGTAGTCTTGAGTTTTTTGTATCGGATGGAAGTCTACCGGGAACAGTATCAATTCAGAACTATTTGCTATGTGATCCGGAAGAATTCTATTACTTCCAATTTCTCGATACACTTTATGGAGAACCTTTTTTCATAACCAGTATAACTCATAATCCATCGTGCGAAGGATGCCCTCATGAATATGAAGCAGAGGTGGAACTTCATAAGATAAACAAAGAAACTGGTGAACCAGCCCGAGATTATTATTTTCCTTATGATGAGAACTACTTCCAACCTTACCGGGTTTCCAGAAATGAGTCATATATCTTTTTAGTTTTATGGGGGTATTATGGTACAAAGCTATGGAGAATAGATGGTACACCGGGGGGAGTAGTATCGTCTGTCGATACTGATTATATTGGCAGCATAATACGTGCAGGCAACTATATTGTTTGTGGTACGGATGATAATGTAAAAAATCTGGTTAAGACGGATGGTACCAACGGAACCCATAAAATAGCCGGAATAAACCAGGCATATTTCGATGATAATGTCTTTATGGCTTTTAAAGAACATGTATATGCCGGAGTTTCGGGGTTTCCATGGAATGTTAATGAATTACTCAGAGTGGATTTACAGAGAGACACCGTCATTTCGTTTGAGCATATGTATGGAGTCAGGATTGCTAATGTTGACAATATGTTTGTATTTAATAACTTTTTGTATTTCACCACAAAAACTTCTGAAGGAGGCAATCTTGTAAAAAAGCTATGGAAATACGATGATGATCAGCCTCAATCTTATTTCACCTGGGTTGATGCTGATACAGATACCGATCTGAAAACTATTCAGCCCAATGATACATTGAAACTAGTCGCCGGAAAAACGTACAATATCCGCTACAATACGCTGAGTAATGCAGGTAGTGTTGTATTTAACGGAATTCGTACGGAAAATAGCGCTCCTTATGCGGTAGGTGGAGATAACAATGGAAATTACAATGCCTGGAGTGGAGCTACTCCCGGAACCAAGTCTCTTACTGCTACTGTATACTCTGGCGCAAACGGAAGTGGTTCACTTGTGGAAACGAGAAATATACAGTTCACCCTTATAAACGAAGCGGGGGAGATTGATTTCATCCTGATCAACGCTAACTCTAATCAGGAAATTGATACGTTAGTTAATGGATTCATTATTGATGTGGCAAGTATAGGCACCAATAAATTAAACATCAAAGCTCATTCGAGAATGCCCGGAACCTCCAGCGTGGTCTTTGATTACAACGGCAATCCCAATTTCCGAAAGGAGAATGTCACACCGTACTCGCTGTTCGGGGATGCAAATGGTAATTATGCAGTATATCACTACGCCAATGGTATCTATATGCTCAAAGCTACCCCATATACAGGAACAAACGGGTCAGGTGCAGCAGGTATACCCAAAACAATCAGCTTTCAGGTGGTAAACAGTTCGGCTCGGATACACACATTTCCTAATCCCGTCGAAAACGTGTTACAATTGACGTTGGAAGACATCGAGTCACATGAGCAATATCATATTTCTGTTACAGATCTTGCGGGTCGGGTTTGTTATCAGGGAGTACACACGGGTGCGTATAATACTGTTTATATGGACAGCGAAGTGTTTACTCCCGGAGTTTATATTGTGAAAGTTACCCAAAGCCAACATACAGAGACACTCAGAGTATATAAGAGGTAGGTAGAAGTTAATTTGGCGGAACTATATATGAAAAGAGGCTGTACGACTTTTCGGGCAGCCTCTTTTGTTCAATAAAGGATGACCTATCCCAGGTTCAGGTAGTCTTTTAACGCAGCGGTTTGGGGGTTATTAAAAAGATCAGCAGGCGCCCCATGTTCAATTACCTGACCAAAATACATAAATACAGAATAGTCAGATAAGCGTTTGGCCTGCCGTAGATTGTGCGTAACAATAATTAAGGAGTAATCCTTTTTTAATTCAAGAAACTGCTCTTCTATTTTTCTGCTTGAGATCGGATCGAGAGCAGAAGTAGGCTCGTCAGCCAGAATAACTTCCGGGTTAACAGCAAGACCTCTGCCAAGGCATAACCGTTGCTGCTGACCTATGGAAAGTCTTGATGCAGGAGATTTCAGACGATCTTTAACTTCTTCCCATAATGCAACCTGCTTTAGATGGTATTCTACTTTATGTGCTATTTCGGTCTTGTTTTTTATTCCCTGAACCTTTAATCCAAAAGCTATATTGTCAAATATGCTCATAGGCAGGGGATAAGGTTTCTGAGAAAGAAGTCCCATTTTCTGACGAAGCGCTGTTATATTATTTTTCTTATCCAGTATTTCTTCTCCCCGGAGAGTAATACTGCCTTCAACATGCATTTTAGGATAAAGGTCAGTCAGACGGTTAAGAGACTTCAGCAGGGTTGTTTTTCCGCATCCTGAGGGACCGAGAAAAGTTGTGATCTTTTTTTCCGGGATTCTCAGATTGATATCTTTTAAGATATGGGATTTATGATGATGCACATTCAGATTGCGGATATGAATCACGTTGCCTGAATCGGCGGACGGTACATCCTGTATATTGTTATGTCCGGAAGTATGATTGGTATTCATCAGATCGTGTTTTTAGAGTATTTGGCAGATATTGTTCTGGACAATATGCTTATGATAAGAATAATGATGATCAGGACTACAGAAGCGGCATATGCTCTGGCTTTAACTTCTGCCACCGGAGAACCCAGCTGGAAAAATATGGCCAGCGGAAGCGTGGCAGCCGGCTCTGTAAGGCTTTCCGGAATGTAATCAGTAAATCCGGCTGTAAACAGTACAGAAGCGGTATCTCCGATTCCTTTGCCAAGGCCAAGAAGAAAAGCGGTAATTATACCAGGAAGCGCCTGACGGAAATAGAGGATAAATGCTACTTCAAAACGGGTAGCGCCTAATGCGTAACCTGCCTCCAGAAGTCCCATGGGAACATTTTTAATCGCTTCATCCATAGCCCTGATCATTATAGGGCTTATCAGAAGTGCGACCGTCAGAATTCCGGCAAGAAGCGAAGACTTGAGCCCCAGCAAAAGCATAATGGCAAATCCGAAGGCTCCGTATACGATAGGAGGAACACCCCAGAGCAGATTGAGAATAAAGCGGAAAACTTCCTGGAAGGTCTTATATCTTATCAGGGCAATATTTAGGAATAATGCCACCGGAAGGCTGATAAAGAAAGCCAGAAGCGATGCGCCGGTAGCGAGATAAAACGAACCGGCAATGGCATTGAGAATTCCACCTTCCCTGCCAAAGTAAAACCCGCCTTTGGGAATCTGACTGATCATTTCCCAGGATAAGGCAGGCAACCCTTTTTTGAATATTTCAAAAATAATCGAAGCCAGCAGAACAATCAGTCCAAGTGTGGTAATTCGGGTCAGCCATTTAAAAAACAGCTCTTCGAAATGTTTTAGTTTCATTGTTTAATACAGTGTTTCTGTTTTGGAAATAATAAACCGGCCTGTCAGATTGAAAAGCAGCACAATCAAAAACAGCAAAAGAGCGGAGAACAAAAGAGCGGAGTCATACATCGGAATAGACAGCATCTCTCCATAGTTGTTGGCAATGAGAGCCGGAAGGGGGTATCCGGGATCAAACAGACTCTCCGGTATTTTTACTACGTTACCAACAACCATGAGAACGGCAATGGTTTCCCCGAATGCCTTTGACAGGCCCAGTACATAGACGACAATTATTGCCGGGCTGGCCTTTTTTAATACTACTTTCTTAATGGTCTCCCAATAGGTAGTGCCAAGCGAAAGAGATACTTCCTTCAGTTCTATCGGGATGGTCCGGAAAACTTCAAGCAGCATGTGCAATACATAAGGAATAACGGCCACCGCGAGCACAATACCACCGGCTACTATGGTATATCCGGCCGATTCTTTTCCAAAAAGCGGAGCAAGAAAATTGCTTACGAAGGGTACAACAATCAGCACCCCCCATACGCCATGAATAACGGAAGGGATACCAGCTAGTACATCTATGACAGAACGCATAACTGACAAAAAGGATCTGGAGGCAAACTGTGTCAGATAGATGGCAGGAAATAAGCCCAGCGGAATCATAATCAGAACTCCGATGAAAGAAACCATGACCGAGCTTACAATAAAGGCAAAAAAACCAAACTTACCTTGTCCGGGCTGCCAGTTGTCAGAGAAAAGCAGATCAAAAACCGGAGTTGCTTTCAATACGGGTATTGCTTTCCATATGAGTCCGACAAGAAGAGCAAAAGGAAGAATCAGTATTATCGCAACTGCAATAACCATCCAGCTGTTTGATGCAATGTTTTTGACAGAACGGATAGAATTCATTTTAATTCAGTTTTGTAAGTTCAGAGTGAATATTGTCGGCTGATAACTGAATGTATCCGGCATCCGGAACAAACTTTTGTCCTTCGGTCAGTACCCATTCGAGAAACACAGCGGTTGCTTTATTTTCAGGTTTTCCTTTGGCGACAAAATATAATTCCCGGGCAGGCGGTGAAGGGTATGTGCCTTCAGCTATTGCAGTAATTACTGTATTCAGATTGTCATAAAATCTTTCATCCTCATCAATCTGACCGTTGTTATTGATATCGATAGGCACCACTTCTATGCCGTCATATCGTTGCTTGCCATGGAGGTCATATACATATATGATGTTGTTAAAGCCGATTCCGTTTTTATCTTTCTTCAAAGCTTCAGCAAGTCCCGGATCGCCATATACTCCAAGTCCTTTGAGTGCTTCCTGTCTTTGTCCGCCTACGTACTGAGCCCAGACTTCTGCTGCGCCTGCTGCATCGGATCGTGTATATACATTGATTTTTTCCTGAGAAGGACTATTAGTAGCCTGGCCCCATGTTGTTAATTCTCCGGATACAAAAATCTTTTCAAACTCATCACGGGACAGGCCGGTTTCCTTTAGCTGCTGAAGAACCGGATTGGCTGCACTAATGGTTGGCAGTACTGCATCTCTGGATACTGCTATCCACCAGACACCTTTTTGTTTTTCCTCTTCTTTGATTTCCCTGCTAAACATTCCGAGATCTACCATGCCGGACAGAGCATCAGACATGCCTTTGCCGGCTCCGCCGGCAGAAATATTGAACCGGACGTTGGGGTAGGATTTGGAAAACTCTTCTGCCCAGATATTTGCCAGCGGATACAGTGCAAACGCTCCGGAAAGAGAAATAGTCCCTTTCAGCTGGGTTGAATCCCCGGAATCGAAGCTTTGTGATGGCTTTTTACTGTTGCATCCGGATAATCCGCTTATCAGGATAATGAGTAATGCTATGGAGAAGTTTGAAAATCTGTTCATGGTATATGTTGTTTTAAGCATTCGTTTGTATGGTATATTTATAGTTCCCTGTTTCTGACAGCAGTAGTCTCTCTTTTGAAGCTAAATAGTTCAGGCTGAAAAGTGATCATCAGAAAAGCCCAGGTATTAAATAAATCAGGATTTCCGCCGCCTTTTATATAGGTCATGGATCTGGTCACCAGAGCATACGAAAAGCCGAGTTGGATTTCTGTTGCCTTGACCGGGGTGTATATCAGAAGAATATCATTTTCAAATCCGAGATAGGATGAGATCACCTGTCCGTTATGCACGAAGTTATTTTGTGTAAAAAACAGGTGCTCGTCTGTGCGGATGGTAAGCTTTTTAGTCAGGTTATAGAAAGTAAATAAATAGGGGGCAATAATACCGGCATTGTTGAAATCGACAGGAAAACGGGTGAAAAAGTCCATTGAGCCCAGAAACCGGTGATTTACGCCATACAAAGCATCAAATGAATGGGAGATCCCGGTAATATTCTTTTTACCGTTATCGCCGCTGAACACCTCTGCGCCCAGGCGAAAGAGCAGGGGAGAAGAAGCTGTATACTGTATCTCCGGCTGCAGGTAGTATGCCCGAACTTTTATGTTATCCGGATTTTTTCCATACTGGTAATAAGACGCCATAGTCAGGTTAACACGGTTATGAGTATAGGTGATGCGTCCTCCGCTGGTAAAGCGTTTGCTGGTAGTCTTTAGTTGCTGGTAGCCATCCATAACATTGAGGGTTGTTATGCTTAGATGGTCTGATAGCTGGAAGGCGAGAAAGTGCGTAAGCAGAATCTTATAATTTTTAAAATCCGGATTATACACGGTGCCGGAGAAACGTTCCTGATTCTGATTAAATGCACCAAGCAGCTCGCTTGACAGTCTGTTTTTGGTATATATAAACCGTAAGGCATCGTGTGCCCCACCGCTTTGTCGCCAATTGTTCTGAGCAAAAAGCCGCTGGTTGTCGTACATAATCTTTTGCCGGCCGATCCGGACGGCGAGATCTTTTGTCAGATTAGTTTCGACGTATGCCTCAAAGATCTGCAATGTTCCGTCTGTTGAACGGGTATCGCGCGCTCCCCAGATACGAACGTCCTGAACAGATGTGTGAAACATAAATCCCGGACGAAGATAAGTAATATTTAGCCGGCTTCGCTGATCAGTAAAAAATGCGGCGCTGGTAGTATCACTTCTTAACTGCCGGTAACCATTTCTGAATTCTGTTCTGGGACGAAATTCAAGGCCAATTCTAAATTCTTCATAATACACTGAATCCATACTGAGTCCATAGGCATTTGAACAAAGCTCTCCCAGGCACCAGATTGCTATCAGCACCTGGACTTTCCGGGATAAAAGAATCGCAGGAAAGATATAATTCTTCTTTCGGCTGGTCTTAACTGTCATCTGGTGGTTCGAATTATATGATTAAGACTATCGATATTATAGACTATGCAAATATATATTATCTATCGAAATTGTAGAGTATATAGATTAACTATTTTTTTATAAAAAAATGATTGAGTCCGGATTTTGTTTAAAAGTATTTGACTTTTACTATTTTGTTTGATGTTTTATCATCCGCTGATGTGGTCTTTTGATTAAAATCTTGATATATTCAATCTTTTTAACCACTATGCAACGATAATTTATGAAATCAGATCAGACCAATACTTATTTTGATTTAGCAGTTGAGTTTGTCAATTGCACTGCGAAGCATGTATTTATTACAGGGAAGGCGGGGACAGGTAAAACAACTTTTCTCAAACATATTAAGTCCGATAGTCATAAAAAGCTGGTAGTTGTGGCACCAACCGGGGTTGCCGCAATGAATGCGGGCGGTGTGACAATTCACTCTTTTTTTCAGTTGCCCTTAGGTACTTATGTACCTGCTGTTTCCGGCTTAAAAAGCAGTCATTTTCAGGAAGCCCTGTATGATCGTAATGGTCTTTTGAGCCGTTTGCGTCTTAGTAGTGCGAAAAGGGAGCTTATCAGAGAAATAGATGTACTTGTGATAGATGAGGTATCAATGGTCCGTCCTGATACGCTGGATGCTGTGGATACGGTATTACGTTTTGTCAGAAAGAGAAGCGATCTGCCTTTCGGAGGAGTTCAGATTGTTTATATTGGTGATTTGTTTCAGCTTCCGCCCGTAGTTTCCGATTTTGACAAAGCTCATCTGAAAGAGCATTATGCCGGACAGTTCTTTTTTCATGCCAGAGTCTTCGCAGAGGCGCTGCCTGTATGTATCGAACTGAAAAAGATTTACCGGCAGAGTGATGCGGATTTCATACGTATCCTGAATCGGGTGCGCACCAATGAGCTGGAAGAGGCAGATTATCGTTACCTCAATTCTTTTTACCGTCCGGGATACAGGCCGGAAGGAAATGACCCATACGTAACACTTACTTCGCATAATGCGAGGGCACAGACGATCAATCAGACAGAGCTGGATAAGCTGAAAGGAAAATTATATGCATTTGAGGCCGAAATCAAAGGAGAGTTTAACACAAGTACTGTAATTGTGGAGGAAAAGCTTCGCCTGAAAGAAGGAGCTCAGGTTATGTTTGTCAGAAATGACAGCAGTGAGCAGAAGAGATATTATAACGGAAAGCTGGGAACAATAAAAAGAATAAAAGGAGATGAGATCTTTGTTGCTTTCCCGGGTGATCATGAAGAGATTACCGTAAAGAAGGAAACATGGGAAAATGTACGCTATAATCTGGACAAAGAAAAAGACCGCATAGAGGAAGAGGTAATCGGGACATTAACCCAATATCCGATCCGGCTTGCCTGGGCCATAACGATTCATAAAAGCCAGGGGCTTACTTTTGACCGGGCCATTGTAGACGCCGGACATTCTTTTGCAGCAGGCCAGGTATATGTTGCATTGAGCCGGTTACGGTCACCTGCCGGACTGGTTTTGCATTCCAGAATTACATCAGAGGCTGTTATAACAGATACAGATGTCGCAGCATGGAGTGAATTTGAGACATCAGAGGATGGCTTAAATGCTGAATTGAACCGTGCTCGTCAGGATTTTATAAAAGAAACCTTGCTCTCCGTGTTTGATTTGGGCAGGTTAAATAATATGCTGATTACTTTCCACCAGGAGATGGATAACCGGAAAATACCGGCTGTTGAAGAAGCCCGGATACTGTCATTGCATCTGATTGATCAGGTAAATCAGGCAAGAACTACAGCACTTAAATTTGCCGGCCAGCTCGAGCAGATGTTTGCCCGGAATAGCAACAATTTTGATACAGTTATTTGTGAAAGAGTAAGCGCTGCTGTAAACTATTTTACTGCTCAGATACAGGATGCGATGGTTAATAAAATAGAAGAGCATTATGCTTTTATGAAGAACAAAGCCAGAGCAAAAAAATATCTGTCAGATCTGAAGCTTCTGAGACAATCGGTGAAACTGACGCAGGAACGTCTGAAAGAAGGAGAAATGATAGCCAGAGAACGAATTATGGGCCGGGATGTTATGGATATTATGAATGAGATCAGGCTTCGAAGAGCGCAAAACCGGCATAGCCCGGGAGAGTCAGTTGAGGATAAAAGCGAGCCAAAATATGTCAGGGGCGATAGTAAACGTCTTACGCTGGAACTGTTTAAGGAAGGAAAGAGTATCGTAGAGATTGCAGACGAACGTTCACTGGCTGTATCTACTATCGAGAATCATCTGAATGGCTTTGTGCTGACCGGAGAAGTGGAGATCGAAAAGCTTGTAGAAAAAAATGTTTTGGAAAAATTACAGCGGGTATGCGCTGTCGGTGATCTTTCTGCATCTCAGATCAAAGCAGTAATGGGTGATGAAGCAGGTTTTTTTGCGATCAGGGCTTACTTAAATCACCAGAAAAGAGTACAGGAGGGTGTTTCCTGAGTGTGCTATAAGGGATGTTAATTTTCCTAAGACTTTTAAATCTTATGTATATTTGCTGATCTGACTGAAGGTTGAATATTGTATGGAATTTTCAAAAGTAAAAAATCTTGTTTTTGATCTTGGCGGTGTAATTATCAATATAGATTTTGACAGAACATATCACGCCCTGGCTGCGCTTGCCGGCCTGAGTTACGAAGATACCCTTGCCAGGGTAAAAAAAGAAGAGCTTTTTTACCGGTTCGAAACCGGGAGACTGGAGGAAAGAGAGTTCTTGCATCTGGTCAGGAATACATTTTGTCCGCAAAGTAAAGAAGAAGAGATTCGACATGCCTGGAATGCATTGTTGCTGGATATTCCCCGTGAACGGATTGATCTTTTGTCCAGGCTTCGGAAAAAATACCGTCTTTATTTATTGAGCAATACCAACTATACCCATATTCTGGAAGTTAACAATATTCTGGCCAATAGTTGTGGTGTCGGAGATTTGCGGGAGCTATTCGACAAAGTGTATTATTCATATGAAGTCAATATGGTGAAACCGGATGTCGGGATCTATAAATTTATCTGTGAAGACAGTGTGCTGAAACCGGAGGAAACCGTTTTTCTTGATGATATGCTGCCAAATCTTGAAGGTGCTTCCAGCGCCGGGCTACATACCCTGCATGTGCAACCTTCACCTAATTCCATTATCGAACTTCTTGAAAATGCCTGAAAAAATTAAAACCTGGCTGATACATATCGGACTTTTCCTTGTAACTTTTTGTACCTGCACTTTTTTCAGCGCACATTTTCTGGGGCTTCCGGTTGAGGATATGAATGAATTCTTTTTCTCAGGAATGAAGTTTTCCATTCCTTTTCTTCTGATCCTGACAGTTCATGAGTTCGGACATTATATTACAGCGCGTTTGTATAAAATAAAAGCCAGTCTTCCGTACTTTATTCCCTTTATTGGTCTGATTGGTACGCTTGGAGCTTTTATACGTATCGAAAGTCGGCCTCAGACAAAAAAACAGTTTTTTGATGTGGGCATTGCCGGTCCTCTGGCGGGTTTTTTTGTTGCTTTCGGTATTCTGGTATATGCATTCCTCACGCTGCCGCCTCTGGATTATCTGTATTCCATACATAAGGATTATGCTCAATATGGAGAGCATTATGCGGATCATGTCTATCAGGATTTGCCCAATGATTCGGTGACGGTGCTGGCAGTAGGAGACAATCTGCTCTTCAAAATAATGGAGGAGGTACTTGTTGAGGACAAGTCGCGTATTCCCCATAGTTATGAAATGGCGCATTATCCATTGCTAATGGCCGGATTTATAGCGCTCTTTTTCACAGCTCTGAATTTGCTTCCTATTGGTCAGCTGGATGGCGGGCATGTACTTTACGGAATTCTGGGTAGGAAAAAGCATAAAATCGTTTCCTCATTTTTTTACACACTGCTAGTCACCATTGGCGGATTGGGTCTCTTCAATATGAGTTTGTGGGAGGGGTTTGTTCCTCTGGCTACTTTTGAAAACTTTCTGGTTTTTGCTCCGCTTTATCTGATGTTTCTCTATATTGTTTTCTTTGCCAGGCTTACCGATAACACACTTAATAATGCCCTTGTGACGGTCCTTGTTTTTGTAACTCAATATGCTGTCGCGGAGTGGTGGCCTGCCTGGGACGGGTTCCCGGGCTACCTGGTTTTTGCTTTTATTATCGGACGTTTTCTGGGTACCGGTCATCCCGGGGCTGTATCAGAAAAACCTCTGGGAACAGGCCGGAAGCTTTTGGGCTGGTTTGCCATACTCGTTTTTATACTTTCCTTCAGTCCGCAGCCTTTTACATTTATTATGAAATAAAAGATGAATTAATTATCAGTCAGAATCAGTTTTTGGGTAACATAGCTGTTTTGTCCCGAAAGATGCATATAATAAATTCCGGCAGGAAGAGTCTGTAAATCCAACGTTTTGATCTCAGCCTGGCCCGGGAATGTTTCAGAAAATAATTCCTGACCGGCAGCATTGAAAATGCGTACATGCTGAACCTGTCCCTTGAGAGATACAAGACCGGATGAAGGGTTTGGATAAACAGTGACCTGAAGTGGCTGGGTTGCCGGTCTGATACCAATAATAGGAATATCAGCATAATGGTGCCCGCCAAAAATCGGACGGATAATAACACTTCCGGGGATTTTTCCCAATGCGTTGTGGGTTACCCAAAATCCTTCCTCTTTGTATACGATTTTATCGGAGCTATTCGTATTCATGTCAAACCCGACACTGATTGTTTCATTAGTAAACTCGCCTTCAAATCCTATATAGAATGAACCATCTACCCGGTAAGGCTTGTCAAAATAAAACCGGGCAACAGTGTATTGCGAGGAATATGAAAGTCCGGCCTCGGCAGATGCTATCAGTTCTTCATTGGGTGAGCCCGGAGTAACGGATTTCCATAATTTTATTTGTATCGGAAAGCCGGTAAGGTTATTTCCTATTGGTTGAAAATCAATGGCTACTCCTATTATTGAATCGGGTTCGAGTGTAGTATAACGAGCAGCAATTCCGGCATTCAGATCAAATAAATCAACAGTTCCTTCAGCCATATGATCATCGTACGCCATATAGTTCAGGAGGAAAGTAGAGTCTGTAACAGTGTTATTGGCTTTAAAGATTGATGAGTCGGTTACTTCCGGATCAATATAGTATTTTAATATTAATGGTCTGTCCAGATTCCTGATTGCACTGTAGTCAGGTGTCCATTCAATCGTATTATGGGTTTTACCAAAAGCAAAACCCTGAACAACAAATTCCTCAAGAAGTTCACCGGTTAATACATCGGTAACTTTATTGAGCTTCTCGGGCGGGTTATCCATAAGATATAATTCATCCGGAGTACTGAAGTTATATACTCTGAAAGACAGCTTATCTTTGACGACCGCATCCAGATGATTGAAAAACTGCGGATAGGGAAGGGCTGAGTAATCTTTCAGGATAGAGCCCGGCGAGGTCTGAATAGCCATGTCTGCATAGTTTGTATCAGCCCTGGTACGTCCGGGACTAAGAAAAACATAATCCAGATTCCATATATCGTAAGAGCCTGCGGTGCTCCCGTAACTCTGAAACCGGAACTGGAATGTTTCATGAAAATACGAGGGATCCAGAATTGGCATAACATGCTGGATAAATGGTGTTGATTCATCCTGCTCCTGCCATACAGTAATCCATATATTGGAAGAGTTTTTGAAATCCAGTCTCAGGAAATCTCCATCCGCCGGATCCGGATTTTCTCCCAGACCGCCTGCCTGCCAGAAAAAGCTGATATAAAGTGAATCATTGGGAGTATATCCTGCCAGATTAAGCGGAACCGAGGTAAGTTTATCGGTCAGGCCCCGGGCATATTTGTTGCTCGTATTATATGGAAGCCCCTTGTGGTTTAAACCGTCGAAGGTAGCCACATTGATGCTGGGGGGGCTTATTCCGTATGAATTGTTGATAAGTACTCCGCCGCCACTTTCCCAAAGAGAAGGATTGGGCTGTCCGCTATAACCGGCAAAATCATCGAAAAAGGGCAATGTGTCAATGGGGGGGACTGCCACCGTACGGTTTCGAAGTGTATTGTTATAGCGTTCTTGCTGTTGCGGATCTTTTACCAATGGATTGATTGTAATCTGGGCAAATACATCGCTACTTATGAATAAGAAAAAAAGTATATAGAAAAAACAGTATTTATTCATGGTGAATCTGAAAAAGCGATACTCAAACACCCAACGGAATACAGGGGCTGATAGTATGTTTACTCAACAATTTCTGTGTTACTATGTTTGGTGGCCAATGGTAACTATAACTGACTTATAAGGCCTCGGACGTATCTGCTGTATCAGCAGTCAGGCTATCTTCGCTGCCCGTTTTGGCAATACCATTGCCTACTACAAGATTGATACGGGACCCTTTGGCTATGTAACTGCCAGGAGCAATCCCGGTATCATCTATATTCTGGCCGATTACAAGATCTTTGTAAGGGTAATCAATATAGGTGATTGTACCTTTACGAAGATCCATGCTTTTTAATGTCAGCTCTGCTGTACGCAATGATTGGCCTTCAAGCTTGGGCATTTTTACTTTAGGCGGCTGGGAACTGGTGACGGACAGATAGATTTTTCTATTGGCTTTTACTTCGGATATTGCTTCCGGGTGCTGGGACAGAATTATCTGTCCGGGTTTGCCTTCCACATAGGCAGAATCGTTGATGTGGTACCGTAACCCCGCTTTTTTCAGCTGTTCTTCAGCTTCCGGGAGAGTTTTACCTTTGAGGGCGGGAACCAGGATTTTTTCATTATGATTAGTTGTTACCGGAAGGTATATATTGAAAAAAATAAACATGACAGCCAGGGTAACCCCGGAAATTATAGCGAGATGCAAAAGAACATGTACGGGTTTTTCAGATTTCCACATTGTCTTTTCTTAAATATCACTGTCCAGAAAATCAATTTCATCATCATCGTCAGTAGTTTTTGTTCCGCTGCCGATGGTAAGATCAACCTTACTGTATTTGGGAATTGTAGTACCTTTGGTAATCTCTTTACCTTGCCATGTTGCCTTCAGGACCAGATTAAACTGATCTTCAACAATGGTGGTATTGCCCACGTACAAACCAACCTGAGACAGAATCAGTCTGACATTCTTAAGCGTTTTGTTGGTAAGGTCTTCGGGGATTTCTACATTGACGGGATTCCGGGAAGTAACAGTCAGATAAATTTTCCTGTTGGCTTTTACCTTGCTGCCATCCTTGGGATGCTGACTGATAATTTTACCGGGTTTTTCTCCCTCTACAAAAGCAGAATCATTAATAGCGTAGCGTAAATCCAGCGCTGAAATAATTTCCATGGCAGTGCTGAGATCTTTTCCCTGCAATGCAGGTACAGTAAGTTCCTCGCCATGCCTTGTCTGCTGGGGCAGATAACGAAAGAAAAAATAGACCAGCCCGCCGCCGCTTAAAACTACTATTACGAGCAGGTGTAACAGATAGTCTTTGAAACTGTTCGGTTTAAAGAACATTATAGTAAATGTTTTTGGTTTTGACGTTGGATACCAAAAGTAAGTATACGATCAATAAAATCATATGGCTTATAATTATTGATAGCCGTCTGGTGAAAAATACAGGTAGCCGGAGTCATACCGGGCAGAGAGTTGACTTCAATAATTATTGTTTCAACCTTCAGATCCTTATATATTCTTACAAAAGCATCAATCCGGCAGTATCCCTCTACCTGAAGAATCCTGGCTACTTTTTCCAGCTCTGCTTTTACCTGTGATGCTATTTTATGGTATTCTTCCGGAGTGGAAGCAAAGCGTGCAGGAGTAATATTCTGGCCTTCTCCTGCTAAAAACTTTTCTTCCAGTGATAATATATCTCCGGTTGCCAGTGCCTCAGAAGGTTCAAATATTTCATAGTGAATATTTCCCTGGTCGTCGTATCGTGTGAGCATGCCTCCTGTGATTTCAAGGAAACGAAGGGCATCTTTCTGAGAAACCAGATCCTCGATCAGAAAATAGTTTTTCTGAGGAAACTCTTCATTGTATTTAAGGCCAAGCGTTTTGCTGCTTTCGGAGTCAGTGAGCGAAGCTTCTCCAAAGAAGAGACGGATATAAGCGATAAGCTCCTCTCTGTTTTTTATCTTTTTTACGGCAGAGCTACAACCATCATCGGATGGTTTGGCAATAACAGGATAGACGAACCCTTGTTCAATCTGGGCAATCAGGTCATCAGGATTGGCTTGCCATTCATTTTTATATACCATGCGATGATTGGCAACAAGAACTCCGTGCTCGCGTAAAATGCGGTTTGTTTCAAACTTATTGATAGTGATCTGAGAGCTCCCTACACCTGAACCATTGTATGGAATGTTATACTTATTAAGCTCAGTCTGTATGCTACCGTCTTCACCCGGGCGTCCGTGCAGGGCTATAAAAGCGACATCGGCCAAGGATGCCAGTTGCTCATACGATATGGCGTAAGGCTCCATGGTGGCATTATGCACATATTTGTTCCGTATGTCCTGCGTGGCGGTTAGTATATCCTCGATAATGATGTGCCGGGAATTCTGAGCATGATGTACTTTTTCCTTTATATCATCTGCATTGTCTTTTAGCATGATGTTTACCGGAATCAGATACAGCTCATGCTGATCCTCGTTGCCGGTAAGGAAAACCGGTATCGGCTCATATTTTGTACTGGAAGAAAGCTTTTCATAAATATTTCTGCCGCTTTCAACAGATATATGGCGCTCGGAAGAGAAGCCCCCCATAATAACCGCTGCCCGGGTCTTTTTCACGGATGTACTTGACAGGTCATTCAGACTCTTGTCGAGATTGCCAAGAAGCTGCTTCAGATGAAAGGTTTTTTTACCGCTTCTGATTCGTTCTGCCAAGGAAGTACGGATTATATAGGTCAGGAACTGGGATGGATTGAGACCAATTTCAGCGGCCTGATGGAAGAAAAACGACGAGGGCATCATGCCGGAAGTCGTGTTGGGATCATTCAGGAAGATTTCACCTTCGCTGGTATAAAAGCCGTCAAGTCGGGCATATACATTGAAATGAAGGTCAGAAAACAGTTTTTCGCAGCCTTTGCGAATCCGGTTAATATCCTTTACCGGCAGATCAATCGGAGTGAGCTTCCGGCTCATTCCGGGCAAATATTTACTTCTGTAATCAAAAACCTGGTTGCCCTTAACAATTTCGGTAGGAGGAAGAGCAACCGGATTGCCCTGTTCATTCTGTATTACTATGCAGGAAAACTCTCTTCCTTTTACAAACTTTTCAACAATCAGCTCTTCTTCGTTGTCAAGACTTTCCAGACTAAGCTCCTGGCCGGAATGAGCAAAATGCCTGTTTATATATTCAATCAGCTCTTCCGGATGATCTATTCGCAATTGATTGTCGATAATAACAGGAAGTCCTATTCCTTCACGAATATCGACAAGCATTTTTATAAAAAGCACACGCTGGTGCTCAGACAGCTGTGTCCATTCCTGACGGGTTATTTTGTGTATAAAGAAACATTTGTTGACGGCGCGGATAAATTTGGCAGAATCATTATCCGATACAACAGAAATACCTATTGATGAACCCTGATAAGGTGCTTTCACTACAAATGGCAGTCCGAGTTCTGCTTTTAGCCTGTCAAAAATCCTGTCGGAGTCGGAGCTCAGCCATTCTGCCTTTTTTAAAGAGACAGAGGCAGGACCGGCAAAACCAGCTTTGCTCATTAAATCTTTCTGCACGATTTTGTTGATTCCGATAGCAGAAGGAAGGATTCCGGAGCCGGAATAGGGTATATTGTACCATTCGAGAATACCCTGAATATTACCGTCTTCTCCGTATGGGCCGTGCAGGGCAAGAAAGGCAAAATCAAAAAGTGATGAGAACTCTTCAGGCCGTATTTTCTGACCCACATTGGAAATGATTTCTTCCTGCTTTTCAAGAGAAAGCTGTCCCAGCGATTCAATATAGATCTGAAACCCATGAGAACCGGAAGGCAATGCAGCTACTGGCGGGTAAAAATCTCTGATCGTGCCTTTGTATACATATTGCCAGTCAAGCAGAATAAAATTACCTATGCTGTCAACAAATACCGGAACAGCGTCAAAAAGGTTTTTATTAAGATTGTCATATACAGTTCTGCCTCCGGCAAAAGAAATTTCTCTTTCCCTGGACTGTCCTCCGAAGAAAATTCCGACTTTCATCTGGTTTGGTTTAAAAGCAAATAGTTGATTTATGTCTACTACATAAACCGGAATAACTGGTTTTTATTTCGTATCCTGGCGGTCTTATTCCTCCATAGAGGTCATGTTTATCGCCTCTACTTTACTGATTTCCGGTACAGATTTTTTTATTGCTTCTTCCACACCGGCTTTGAGGGTCATAGCTGACATGGGGCAAGAGCCGCAGGCACCCAGTAGTTCCAGCTTAACTATATAATCATCAGTTATTTCTATGATTCTGACATTGCCGCCATCTGCTTCCAGGTAGGGACGGATAGTGTCCAGCGCTTTTTCAACTCTTTCGAAAAGGTCTTTTGTTATTGTTTCCAAGGTAGTTTATTTTATAGCTACTACAGATGTTTTTTCCTGTGACGCATTGCGGATGGCAACTTGCTGTGCAACTGATTCAGCCAGTTTTTTGAAATCTTCGGATACTTCCGTATCATTAATGACCGCAGGTCTTCCGGAGTCACCGCTTTCCCTTACTGACTGCACAAGAGGTATCTGGCCGAGAAAAGGGACATTGTTCGTTTCTGCCAGTTCTTTTCCGCCTTCCTTACCAAAAATATAGTATTTATTTTCTGGTAATTCTCTGGGGGTAAACCAGGACATATTTTCAACTACGCCAAGTATGGGGACATTAATCTGAGGTTGCACAAACATGGATAATCCTTTTTGAGCATCAGAGAGGGCAACTTTCTGAGGAGTAGTTACTAAAACCACACCGGTTACCGGTACGGTCTGTACCAGAGTCAGATGAATGTCTGAAGTACCCGGTGGCATATCGATAAGGAGATAATCAAGTTCTTCCCATTCTACATCACTTATAAACTGTTTTAATGCGGAGCTGGCCATTGGCCCCCGCCATATTACTGCGTTTTCTCTGGGAGTAAGAAAACCTATCGATATCAGCTTAATGCCGTATTGCATAACAGGTATAATCCTGTTGCGCCCGTTTTCGTCCTGTATAACTTTGGGACGTTCATCCTCCACATCAAACATGGTCGGAATACTGGGGCCAAATATATCTGCATCAATAAGTCCCACACTGGCGCCGCTACGAGCCAGCGCCATTGCCAGATTTGCAGTTACGGTCGATTTACCTACTCCGCCTTTTCCGGAGGCTACGGCTATGATATTCTTTACGTTGGGAAGTACCGGACCCAGTGCCTGCTGGGATGTTACATTGGCAGTAAAGTTTACAGTAACTTCAACAGTTTCACCGAGTGATTTTTTGACAGCGCTGATACAGTCATTTTTTATCAGCTCCTTGAGGGGACAGGCCGGAGTGGTCAGTACAACAGTAAAAGAGACTGACTGCTTATCAATACTGATGTCGGTTATCATATTCAGGGTTACAAGATCATTTTTCAGATCCGGTTCCTGTACTGTACTTAATGCTTTGAGTATATCCTCACGGGTAATATTCATCTGATGTATATATGGTAAACAACTTTTTGTTGCAATATAACAACAAATATAGCTATAGGGAACATTATCCCAACAATAATACAAGCATTATAGTTGCCTGTTCGCAGTATTTTGGGCTGATATCAGCTCACCAGGCTAAAACGGTACAGACGCTCGTGGATGATTCTGTTCAATTCAAGCATCGCCTTTGCTCCGGCAAGCAAATCCTGGAAATAATAGGCTTCTGTGAGGGAAAGTATGTAGCAGCGTTCGGTAGAGCAAGGGGTAAATATCTCAACATCGGATTCCATGTTATAAGCCATGGCTTCGAGATCGAGCTTATCTGTCTGCTTTTTAAGACAAAGAAAGCAGGGAATATTCAAATGGGAAACTGATCCGCCAAATTCTATGATAAGCTTACTGGTTGTATCGCACTGATAAACAGATCCAAGCTTATTTCTGTAGAGTTCTTTAAGGTTGTTGATACATTCCATTTGAAACAAATTTAACTATCATTTGAAATTGATCCAAATAATAATTTTGTTTTTTTACTAAAATTGTTAAACAATCATTTTGGTTCAAATCTTATTTTCATTTTCTTTACAAGTATCAGGTGACAATGAAAACCTGGTTGTGTTTTAAGATGTTGATATAAAAATGCTTTTGACAATATGAAAGATTTATTAAGACTCAGATCTTCCCTTACTGAGGAAATTGAGAAAGTATTAAATGAACAGATAAAAAGAGAAGCTCATTCTTCTTCAACCTATTTGGCAATGGCTTCCTGGTGCGATCGTCATGGTTATGAGAACAGCGCTGATTTTTTCTATAAGCAGGCCGAAGAAGAGAGAGAGCATATGATGAAAATATTCAAATATGTTGTTGATCTTGGCGGAAATGCAAAATCTCCTGAAGTTGTCGGTCTCAAGGATGATTACGAATCGCTGAAAGAGGTTTTTGAGGTAACGCTGGAGCAGGAAATCAGTATAACGCAGTCTATAAACAGGATTGTAGATGTCTGCCATAAAAATAAGGATTATACAACTGTTGCGTTTTTACAGTGGTTCCTGAAGGAGCAGATTGAGGAAGAGTATATTGCCCGCAGAGCCCTTGAACTATTTGATGTGATTGGAACAGAGGGCGTTGGTCTGTTTATGATTGACAAGAATATACCAAAGATTTCTTATAAGGGAGAAGCTTAAAAGAATCAGGCCGGATTATTTCGGCCGGTCTTAACATAATGAAGCCTGATAATGTAATGGAAAATTCCGGAACATTGTCAGGCTATTTTTTGTCCTGACCCAGCAGATGACTTTTGAATATTTCCTCGAGCTGTTCGGTGTTTTTTCGGTGAGCAAACCAAAGATTTTGAGGCTGGATAGCAAAGTTGGGGGCAGTTTTGCATCTGTCAGTGCAATCGGTTTTTATTATTTCAATTTTGCCTTTGAGATCATAGTCTTTGATCAGGCTTTTGAATCTTTTGCTGATATCCTTGCTGCCATTTTTTTTACAATCGCTGCCTGAGCAGATGTAAATTACTTGAATAGGTACTTTTCCTTCTTTTCCCATAGTTAGAAAATAAAACGTTTGCTTTTTGCTGAACTATATATAAGAGTTAAATGGAATTGAATGTTTCAGGGAAATCCGGGCCTGAATACTATAAAAAAACCCGGGGTAACCGGGTTTTATGATTTTTACTTTTATCTTTTTTCGATAGGTACGTAATCTCTTGTTGTGCTGCCTACGTAGATTTGTCTTGGTCTTCCGATCGGCTCCCCGTTTTCTCTCATTTCTTTCCACTGTGCGATCCAGCCTGGCAGACGTCCTAAAGCAAACATTACTGTAAACAGATCGGTCCGAAGGCCCAGCGCTCTGTAAATTATACCTGAATAGAAGTCAACGTTCGGATATAGTTTTCTTTCAATGAAATATGAATCTTCAAGTGCTGCTGCTTCCAGATTTTTTGCAATGTCCAGCACCGGATCTTTGATACCCAGCTTATCAAGAACATTGTCACAGGCAACTTTGATAATTTTTGCTCTCGGATCAAAGTTTTTATATACACGATGACCAAAGCCCATAAGCCGGAACGGATCATTTTTATCCTTTGCTTTTTCGATGTATTTCTTTGCATCTCCACCATTTTCCTTGATCTCCTCAAGCATTTCGATCACTGCCTGGTTGGCTCCGCCGTGGAGAGGTCCCCACAGGGCATTGATACCTGCTGCTATCGAAGAGTACAGACTTGCCTGAGCTGAACCAACTATACGCACGGTAGAGGTGGAGCAGTTTTGCTCATGGTCAGCATGCAGAATCAACAGTTTGTTGAGAGCATCGACTACAACCGGGTCTACTTCATAATCCTGGTTAGG
The DNA here is from genome assembly GCA_023458555.1 of Bacteroidota bacterium. GTDB lineage: Bacteria > Bacteroidota > Bacteroidia > Cytophagales > Cytophagaceae > SpSt-227. The sequence goes on from JAEWYS010000015.1 coordinate 56,487, forward strand.
TAAAGCAAACATCATGTACATGAAGTTGGATACGTAATCCAGATCATTTCTCGGATAGATGACAGGCTGCCCTTTTGAGTTCTTGTATGACCATGCTGCAATTGTCGGAAGCTTGGCAAGTAGTCGGATAATGGTCAGGTCAACCTGTTCATCAGACGCGTTGCTTGGATTAATTGATCCCGGATAATATGCAGTCAGGGAACTGACTAATGAAGAAAGAACCCCCATTGGGTGGGATGTGGACGGAAAACCGTCAAATATTTTCTTGAAATCTTCGTGAAGATTGGTATGTCTTGTAATTCTCTCGGAAAATGAATTGAGTTGATCCTGAGTTGGGAGCTGTCCGTAAATAAGAAGATAGGCAACTTCAATGAAACTGGATTTTTCGGCTAGCTGCTCAATAGGGTACCCTCTGTAGCTCAGAATTCCTTTCTCTCCGTCCAGAAAAGTAATTGAACTGGTGGTTGAGCCGGTGTTTTTATATCCGGTATCCAGTGTAATGTATCCTGTACTTGCTCTCAGACTTGAAATATCTATTGCTTTTTCATTCTCGCTACCAGTTATCACAGGTAGCTTATAGCTTTTGCCTTCAATTATTAACTCTGCATATTCCGACATAGTATGAAAAAATTTTCGTTTCAGTGTGAGCGAAAATAACTCAAAAAACTTTCCGAAAAAAGTTTGCACTTAAATTTTTCTTATCCTGATTCAGATCATAAAAGGAGGTTTTGATTGAAGAATTTTCGTGCTCTGCTATTGGATATACTGGCTGTTTGTATAGTGCCGTAAGGTGTTTATACAACTCTTTTGAATGTGTTGACAGCTGGCTACGGGGGAGTATCTGCTAATACTGTTTATGTCTGATTGGTTTAGTGAACAGGCTGGAAAAATTCAGGTTTTTACCAGGTTGAATTTGGAAAAAGAGGAAGTTCTGTGTTATTTATCACTGTATTCATTCAGACATGCATTTTGCGAAAAACTGGTGAAGCCGACTTATTTTTTTGTTTATTTTAAAGGTTAATCAGAATAAAATTGAGCAGCTCTTCTGAAAAAGGACTTAAGACAACATTATCCGGAATTATCAGCAATCTGGTACTGGCTGTAATCAAAGGAGGGGCCGGGTATTGGGGCAATTCGTATGCGCTGATTGCTGATGCTATCGAGTCGTTATCGGATGTATTTACCTCTATGGTGGTATATTTCGGTATAAAGGTCGCGACCAAAGCTCCCAACAAGCGTTTTCCGTATGGTCATGGAAAGGCAGAGCCTGTTGCCGGAGCCGTGGTTGGTCTGATATTGATAGGAGCCGCAGTTTTTATTATTTATTCCAGTATAATAAACGCTTTTACCCCTCATGAAACGCCGTCGGTTTATACCCTTTATATATTAATTCTGATCGTAGTTGTTAAAGAACTGTTGTTCCGCTATGTGATCAGGGTGGGGACCGAAACCAATAGTGTGGCTGTTCTGGCCGATGCCTGGCATCATCGGAGCGACGCTATTACTTCACTGGCCGCTTTTGTAGGAATCCTGATTGCAATCATCGGAGGGCCGGGATATGAAAGTGCGGATGACTGGGCTGCCTGTTTTGCATCGCTGATTATTATATACAATGCTGTCAGGATATTAAAGCCGGCTCTCAGCGAAATTATGGATGCTGCGCCATCCGAAGAGCTGGTGCTTGAAGTAAGGACGCTGGCCTCTTCGGTCGAAGGAGTGCGTGGTCTGGATAAAGTATTCATTCGCAAAATGGGATATGAGTATTATGTCGATATGCATGTGGTGGTAGACGGTAAAATCTCTGTCCGGCAAGGACATGAAATTGCGCATAAAGTAAAAGATGAAATTCTTATGAAAAGACCTCAGATCATGAATGTTTTCGTTCATATTGAGCCTTTTGATCCTGACTTTGATGTGAAAAACAGCTAAAATACTGCTCCTGCCAACTTATAACAGTACCAATTCAGTTTTGAAGCTGCGGGTTTTAGCATATCAGAGCTGATAAAACTTCCCCTTGCTATTTTCTGCCTATTGCATAAATTCACGTATATTTAGGAATCTATTTATAGTTGGTTACAGATGTCGGTGGAGCAAATAATCAAGTGGATCTGGAAAGTTTTTTTGGGTAGTTGCCTGTTTGTCTTGTTGTTGATAGCCGGAGTCCGCTATAATTTTTTATACCTGTTTGGCTCCTTGCCGGATGCGCATCAGCTCGAAAATCCTAAAACGGATCTGCCGGTAGAAATTTTGTCAGAAGAAGGAGAATTGTTAGGCCGCTACTTCAGAGAAAAAAGGATGCCGGTATCTTACGAAGAAATATCTCCTGTAGTCATAGACGCACTTATAGCAACAGAAGATCTGCGCTTTTATGAACATTCAGGAATTGATGCCACCAGTATGGCAGCGATTTTCTGGTATATGGTCAAGGGGGGGCAGAGAGGCGGGAGCACCATTACACAGCAGCTTGCCAAGAATTTATATAAAACCCGTGCTGATTCGGAAGGTTTACTCAATGTAGTGCCGGGCTTCCGGCAGGTAATCTATAAAATCAAAGAATGGATTACGGCGATCCGGCTGGAAAAAAATTATACAAAAAAGGAAATACTGACACTGTATCTTAATACAGTTGACTTTGGCAGCAATTCTTTCGGAATAAAAGTAGCTGCTAAACGCTTTTTTAATACAACACCTGATAAACTGAATCCGGGACAGGCTGCCACGCTTATCGGAGCGTTGAAGGCAACCACTACTTACAATCCTGCTGTCAATCCTGATAATGCCTATGCCCGGAGAAATGTTGTGCTTAAGCTCATGTTTGAATCAGGTCGTATCTCCGGGAATCAGCTCAAGTATTTTTCATCTGTACCGCTTAATGTGAACTATCAGAGTAAGCTTATGGAAACTGAGGAAACGCTGGCTCCCTATTTTCGGGCGGAAGTAATGCGTTTTTTAGCCGAATGGTGCAAAACAAAGGATATTGACATGTATGCCGAGGGACTGGTAGTACATACTACACTTAATTATTCCTTGCAGAAATATGCCGAAGAGGGTGTTGAAAAACATATGCGTTCGCTGCACAGGCGATTTTTAAATCATTGGGAAGGAAAGAATCCGTGGGTGTATGAAAACAAAAAGGAAATCCCGGATTTTATTGATAACTCGATCGTAAATACACCATATTATCAGTACCTGAAAGACAAATACGGATCAAACAGCGACTCTATTGATTATTATCTTGAAAAACCCAGACGTATGAGAGTTTTTTCATGGTCCGGAATCAGAGATACAGTTTTTAGCATGAAAGACTCGCTTGCCTATTACAAGCATTTTCTGCATACCGGATTTATGGCAGTAAAGCCTCAAACCGGCGAGATTAAGTCCTGGGTTGGCGGCAATGATCATCGTTATTTTCAGTATGATCATGTCAAGCAGGCGAAAAGACAGCCTGGCTCTGCTTTTAAGCCATTGGTTTATGCCACTGCTATCAAGCAGGGATATACTCCCTGCGACAGAATTGTCGATCAGGCGCTGACTATAACCTATGAAGAGGACGGAGTAAAAAAGCGCTGGTCTCCCAAAAATGCAGACTGGGTTTTTAGCGGAGAAGACATGACATTGCGCAAGGCTATGGCACGTTCCGTAAATACGGTGGCTGCTGCGCTTATGCAGAAAGTAGGTTATGAAGAAGTTATTAAAACAGCACGGTCACTTGGAATCCAAAGTGAGCTGGCAGCTGTTCCTTCACTTGCGTTGGGACCAAGTGATGTTTCGGTTTATGAGCTGACGGGTGCATATGCCACTTTTATAAATAAAGGAGTATACATTGAGCCTTATTATATCAGCAGAATCGAAGATAATAAAGGAAATGTTCTGTATGAAGCTAATCCGGATGTGCGTGTAGCGCTTACGCCGGAACAGGCTTATACTATGGCTTACATGCTGGCAGGTGGAACAGAAGTGCATGGTGGGACTTCACAGGCTTTATTTTCCTATGATATTTTTCGCGGTAACCAGATCGGGGGAAAAACGGGTACTACTTCCAATTATTCTGACGGCTGGTTTATCGGAGTAACCAATGATCTGGTCGCCGGAATGTGGGTTGGGGGTGAGGATCGCTGTATCCATTTTAAAACCAGCGCTACCGGTGAAGGGTCAAAAACTGCATTACCGATTTTTGGTATTTTTATGGAGAAGGTTTATGCTGATACTGCTCTGGATATCCGGCCGGGATATTTTCCCAAACCATCCGGATATTCCGTGGAAATATATTGTCCTGACCCGGTTGCTGATTCATTACAGACCGATTCACTTATGATTCCTCTGGATCCGGAGCTGACTTTCCAGGAAGAAGAATAGATCTTTCGGAAAACCGATCAGAAATCATTGAAAAGAAGCAGAGTGTCTCCCGGATGAATTCCTTCAGTTATTTCCACAAAGTGTTCGGATTCGATACCGGTCTGTACTTCTGTTATTTCTGTGGTTTTGTTACGATACAGAAGGACCGAAGGTATCCCGTTTTCGAATTGTAAACCGTTTTTAGGGATCCAGAAACCTTCCTTATATGCTTTTATTCTCAGAGTTGTAATTTTTCGGGAGAAGGAATCATTGCTCAGAATAAATGAAAGCCTGACAGTTCTGATTTCTTTGGGATATTTATCCAGGTATTCCAGATAAGCAAGCAGCTCTGTACCATTTTCCTGATCGACCAGCCGGACAACCTGGCTTGATTTGAATATGGTGGATTCCTCTTTTGTGAGATTGACTAAGGTAGAAAAAGTATTCATTTCAATGGCGCTGTCAGCAACTACGGTTGCATTCTTCAGAGGAATATATACGGGCTGAAAGGTTTTACTGATCGGGTAAAGATCGGATTCCATTCTCTCGGTTTCCTGTACCAGTGCGCCGCTTTTAATCAGATCTGAACGGCATATGGAGCATAATCCGGGATTGTATTGGCGAATCTGGGGATGTTGCGGACAGGAATAGTACAGCTGGCTCAGAGGAAGCGCCTGATACATATTTTCCGGAGCAGACCGGCTGAGCTTATTCTCAGTTTTTTTTACGGAACAATTGCCCGCAAGCAGAAGCAGTAAAATCTGGATGGAAAAAATACAGACTATATCCCTTGTCTTCATAATCGCATTATGCCTTTAATCTGATTCGGATTTTCTTATACTAATACTTTAAGAAAAGGAATTGTTTACAGGCAAAATGCTTAAGAAATAAAGTGATCTGGAGCTACAGGTATTTTCATTATATAGTATCGATGGATGAATGTTTACCTCTGCTTTTTTTAAACTGGGTGGGTGTCATACCCGTTACCTGCTTAAACTGTGCTGATAAGTGAGCGGAGCTGCTGTAATCCAGCTTCCATGCGATTTCACTCAACGTAAGCTCATCATAAAATAACAGCTCTTTTACTTTTTCAATTTTCTGACTGATTATAAACTTCTCGATGGTAGTGTTCTCGATGGCAGAAAATAGTGAACTGAGCGCATGGTAATCTTTACCTATTTCCCGGGCAATAATATCGGAAAAGTTCAGATTGCTTTTTTCTTTGCCATGGTGGATTATTTCGATAACCAGTGTTTTTATTCGTTCAATCAGGCTGCTATTCTTGTCATCGATAAGTTCAAATCCTGCGTTGGTAAGCACTACGCGTACCTTTTCGAGATCAATTTCTTCTTCAGATTGTATGCTGGCTTCACCGAGCGATATATCGTTTACGTGCATTCCGGCATCTTCCAGTTCTTCACGAACAACCCGGATGCACCTCGGACAAACCATATTCTTAATACGAAGTCTTACTTCTTTCATATGCATGGCTTAAGTTAACAAAAATGTTGTCGTAACCATAAAATCAGATCCATGAAACCGGAATAGTATCTGGTTTCATGGATTCTTATGTATCAATGACCGTGCCCTATATCGCCACCCTGGTTTTGTATTTCCATTGCCTTCAGATAGTATGTTCCTTTTAGAACCATCGGATAGGATTTTTCCGGCTGCTCAATGAATTCATAACTTGTAAATCCGTTATCACTGATTCCTGTTTTGATTGCGTATCGGGCAAAAATATAGCTCGTATCCCGGCTGATAATGGTATCTGTAAGGGCGTATACATAATTCAGATCACCCATCATGATGATAGCATCATCGGGCAGAGCCTCGGTTTTTGTCTGCGCTGTGACAATGCGTGCATGCACAAACATGCCCGGCATGAGCAGCTGACTTTTGTTGTTGCGTATTTCGGCATGGATTCCGATCGATCTGCTCGTTTCATCATATGCTTTGCCGACCGCAAAAATCTCGCCTTGATATTGTTTATCACCTTTTTCTGAAAATCCGAAAAGCACTTTCTGGCCTATTTTTACCTTATCAGCGTCCTTTTCGAAAACATGCAGATCAATATGAACATGATGGTTATCGACTACAGAGAATAACTCGGCAGCCGGATTGGCATAGGAGCCTGTTGATATATTTATGCGGTGCACATAGCCGTTAATAGGGGTTTTGACCGGTATGCCGGAAACCAACTGGCCTTTTCTGACAGCATCTGCTGAGATTCCCAGCAGCTTAAGCTGGCTTTCGAGACTGGCTGCCATGGATCTTTTATTTTCAAAATCAGTTTTTGCAAACTGAAGTTTTTTAGTTGCCACCACTTTTTCGCCGGCAAGTATTTCCTGTCTTTCAAACTCATTACGGGCATACTCCAGATCACTCCGGGCTTTGAGATAATTTTCCTGAATTTGTATTATTTCCGGATTTTCTATGACAGCCAGTGTCTGACCGGCGCTTACTTTATCCCCCTGAATGACAAAAATTCTGGCAACAAGTCCGCCAAGAAGGGAAGATACGGCCGCTTTATTCTGCGGCGGCAGTTCAAGAGTGCCGTTGGCTGGTATCATTCCTTCCAGATGCCGGTATTCGGGGAAACCGATTTGCATTCCAATGATATCCATCTGCTTTTGAGTCAGCCTCAGATGTGTGTCCTTTTCTGAATGATTGTCAGACCCGCTTTCGGGACTTTCATGATCGTGTTCGTCATGATCGTGGTTTTCTGATTTGCATCCGTTGCCGATGAATAGAATAAGCAGAAAAGAAAATATAATTGTAGTATGAAATAGTGCTTTCATTATTGGTTTCCTCCAAGTAAATAGTCGAGTTGAATGGCATTTTGATTTAACTGCTCAAGTATATTGAGATAATTGAGCTTTATCTGATTCGCATCATTGATATTCTGCAATAACTCAGTATAGCCGGCTTCTCCGGTACGATAGGCTTTGTATGAGAGATCCGTAAGCCTGTCGGACTGGGGCAGAGCCGATTCTGTATAAAATTTATGAGTGTCAGAATATTTCTGATAATTGGCATAGGTCTCATTGATGTTATTTCTGAGCTCCAGTGAGACATTGTCAAGTCCGGATTTTGCTTTAAGAACTCCCACCCGGGCGGCCTGTATACGGGCCTTCTGAGGGCCAAACCATATCGGGATAGATAAACCGGCGGAAACATTATTAAATCTGGTATCCCTGCCTGCATAAATTTCATCTCCCTGAGCATTGACGGGGTGAAAACCCTGTAATGTCTGGGAATGAAATCCAAGACTCAGACCCGGCAAGAGACGTGCGGATTCCAGCTTCCGCCCGGCTTCAGCCGAGCTGATATTTTGTCTGGCAGCCATCATTAAAGGATGACTGGAATACTCTGCCGTATCCTTTTTTGCAGGTTCATAAACAATTGACGCATCTGCCAGGATAAAATCATCAGGATATACGATCAGGGTCTTTAATTTCCGATACAGGCTTCGGTAATCTGCTTCTGCTATAAAGATCCGGTTTCGTATTTCAAGAAGCCTGGTTTCGGCCGAAATGATTTCCAGATAAGGAGATTCGCCTGCTTCGAACTTTAATCTGGCAAACCGGTCAAACTGACTATACAGCGTATCCAGCTGTTTGAGTGTATTGATGCGTTCTCTGGCTACAAGCGCCCGATAATAGAGTTGCCTGACATCTCTTTCCAGTAGTTTGCGGATATGCTCGTAAGCAAATACACCGGCTTTATATTCCTCGTTGAGCAGCCTGCCCATGGCTGAGTATTCCAGTGGATTGTTAAAATCCTGGGAAATGGTAAATGAATTGTCATTGGCGAAACTGTCAAACTGTCCGTAAGCTCCGCTGATGCTTGTCGGCTGTATGCTGACTGCAGTCTTTTTCAGCGTATGAAGCCGGTCTTTTTCATAGGCAGCCTCTTGTATGCCAGGATTATTCTCATGGGCTATTCTGATGGCCTGATCGAGACTGATGGTATCTGTCGGGTTACCAGTCTGGCCTTTGTTGATAAACGGTAACAGAACAAGTAAAGGCAATATAAACAGGATCTTTCCGAAAAGACGTAACTTGAATTTCATATTTTCAAAGAGGATATAAAGTACAGGAAGTACAAACAGCGTCAGAATTGTTGAGGTAATCAGGCCGCCGATTACAACCGTGGCCAGAGGCCTTTGTACTTCGGCTCCTGCAGAAGTCGAAAAAGCCATAGGAATAAATCCCAGAGAGGCAACAGTAGCTGTCATTAATACCGGGCGCAATCGTATACTTGTCCCTTCAATAACTCTCTGGTACAAATCTTTTATACCCTGCTCTTTTAAATCATTGAAAATAGCAATCATGACGATCCCGTTTAATACAGCAACACCTGACAGGGCAATAAACCCGACTCCGGCTGATATACTAAATGGCAGCCCCCTGATGATCAGAGAGAAAATGCCGCCGACTATAGCAAAGGGAATGGCAGTAAAGATCAGTAGCGTATGCCGGACTGAATTGAAGGTAACATACAGCAGAAGAAGGATAACCAGCAGAGCAATCGGGACGATCGTCATTAATCTGCGCTGACCGTCTTCCAGATTTTTAAACTGTCCGCCATATTCAATAAAGTATCCGGAAGGAAGCTTTAGCTGAGCGTTTAAAATTTCTTCTACATCACTTACCACACTTTTAATATCTCTGTTTCTGACATTGAGTCCGATAATGATTTTGCGCTGGGCCTTTTCACGGCTTATCTGAGAAGGGCCTTCTCTGACACTTATATCCGCAATCTCTGTCATTGGGATTTGTGCACCGTTGCCGGTCGGCACATACAGATTTTTCAGATCCTCAATATTGGATCTGTATTTTTTGTCGAGGCGGATTTTAAGATCAAAGCGCTTTTGTTCCTCGTATACGATGCCTGCCTGCTCTCCGGCAAAAGCTGCCTGAAGAATCAGATTGGCCGTGGTAATATCGATTCCGTACTGAGCCATTTTTTCACGCCGGTACTCAACGATGATCTGTGGAAGGCCTTTGGTCTTTTCAATATATATGTCCCCAATGCCCTTTACATTTTTAATAAGCTTTCCGGCTTTTTCTGCATTAGAGGCCAGAATATCGAGATCCTCGCCAAATAGTTTAATGACTATATCCTGCTTGGCGCCGGTCATTAGCTCGTTGAAGCGCATTTGTATCGGCTGCATGAAACCAATTTCTACTCCCGGAAGGACAGAGAGCTTTTCGGCCATTTTACCGGCCAGCTCTTCTTTTGTTCCGGCAGAGGTCCACTCGTCTTTATCCTTGAGCACAACGATCAGGTCGCAGGCTTCCATAGGCATAGGATCGGTCGGGATTTCTGCCGAGCCTATCTTGCCGACAATATCTTTTACCTCCGGGAAGTTTTTTTCCAGAATTTCGCCTGCTTTGAGGGTCGTCTGAACGGTTTGCTCAAGAGAAGATCCGGGAGTCAGCCGAAACTCGATGGCAAAATCTCCTTCATCAAGATTGGGTATAAACTCACCTCCTAAACGGGAAAACGCAAAAAGAGAACTAACAAATAAAACCAGAGCGGAGATCCAGACCACCGTTTTGTATTTCAGAACCTGCCTGATGGCCGGCGTATAGATGCCGGTAATACGCCGCATCAGACGGTCTGCGAAACTTTCCCTGTCACTTCGCTTCAGAAAGAGACTGGATGCTGCCGGTACATAGGTCATGGAAAGTATGAGCGCGCCAAGTATGGCAAAAGTCACAGTTATAGCCATGGGCTTAAACATTTTGCCTTCGATCCCTGTAAGAGCGAGTATGGGGAGATAAACAATCATGATGATCAGCTCCCCGAAAGCTGCCGATTTTCGGATTTTAACCGAAGCCTTTATGACTTCATTATTAAAATCTTCCCGGCTGCCAAGTCTGTCCGGACTCAGTTTATGCAACCGGTGAATGATGGCCTCGACAATAATTACCGCACCGTCAACGATAAGTCCGAAGTCAATTGCGCCAAGGCTCATCAGGTTTCCTGAAATTCCAAAGAGATTCATCATGCCAAGAGCGAAAAGCATGGAAAGGGGAATTACTGAGGCCACTACCAGACCTGCTCTGAGATTGCCTAAAAAGAGCACCAGGACAAAAACTACAATCAGACCGCCTTCTACCAGATTTTTGGTAACTGTGCTGATTGCTCTGGAAATAAGATCTGACCGGTCAAGAAATACATGCACTTTAACGCCTTCGGGCAAAGTCGACTGTATACTTTGCATTTTTTCGTTGACGAGTTTGCTTACCTGATTGGAATTGGCATCCTTGAGCATCAGAACAATACCGCCCACTGCTTCTCCTTTGCTGCCATTGGTCAATGCTCCGTAGCGAACGGCAGCACCATAATCGACCTGCGCAATATCTCTCACGAGAACCGGAAGTCCCTCAAGGGTAGCAACACGGATATTGCGGATATCGTCAAGTGACCGAATCAGGCCCAGGCCTCTGATAAAATATGCTTCCGAATTTTTTTCTATATAAGCGGAGCCTGTATTGGCGTTGTTGCCGGTGAGGGCTGTGTATACATCCGGAATAGTCAGATTAAAGTTCCTTAGCTTATTGGGGTTTACTGCAACCTCGTATTCTTTCAGATAGCCGCCAAACGAGCTGACTTCTGCTACACCGGGTACACCCAAAAGCTGTCTTTTAACGATCCAGTCCTGAATCGTTCTCAGTTCCATCAGACTATACTTTTCTTCATACCCCTCGACCGGTTCAAGAATATACTGGTAAATTTCGCTTAGTCCGGTCGTGATGGGCCCGAGTTCCGGTCTCCCCATTTCTTCCGGAATAGCTTCCTGAGCCACCAGCAGACGTTCACTAACCAGTTGCCTGGCTTTGAGAATATCCATATTTTCTTCAAAAACAACGGTAACCACAGAAAGTCCGAAACGGGAGATTGACCGGATTTCTTCGATACCTGGTATATTGGCCAGAGCGATTTCTACAGGATACGTAATAAACTGCTCGACTTCCTGAGCAGCCAGGGTTTGTGATGAAGTAATTACCTGCACCTGATTATTGGTAATATCGGGTACGGCATCAATGGGCAAGTTTTTTAATGAATATACCCCCCAGGCAATCAGCATAATTACACCGGTGAATACAATGATTTTATTTCGCACACAATATGCGATAAGCTGATCAATCATTGAATTGACTAATTAATTTGAAATAAAACAAATAAAGTAAAAGAGAGAGTTGCTTCAGGCAGCCTGAGGAGGTTGCAGGAGAGTGCTGATCAGAGAAAAATGATAATGGAGCGTGTACCAGTCTTTGTTCTCGAGTATAGCTGTTGGCAAAGTATGTACACTAAAAATATCCTGAGGCTCCGTATGAATATAAAGCGGCGGAGCACTGTGAAGGTGCAGATCCGGCAGATCGCAATGATCGCTGTGGCCGTGCTCGGTAAGATAATGCAATGCCAGAAAATCGATAAATGACAGGGGATGTCCTGAACAGGACTGGTGTTCATTGAAATGCTCTATAAGCTGGGGTATCTTAATAAACTCTTTGTTTGCCATAGGAAAGATTCCGGCAATCAGTAAGTTTATGCCCAATGATATAGTTAAAAGTCGTTTCAAGAACTGACCATGATTTTTGCGAATATACTGATTTTATTGCTTAAAAGTTCCGCAAATGAATCAAAAGTTGCAAACTCCGATCCATGCAGACATAGCGGGTTATGTGCTTGATGAAGAGTGTTTTGAATAGTATTGTGCTGAATGATATGGAGCGCTTGTCAGGATATATGCTTGAAAACTCCCGGACATTCACAGTATTATCCTTGTATGAAATTTTATTTTCTTACTTTTTGTTTGCATCTTGTGATTATATAATTCAAATCATCATCTGATATCTATGAGAAGTATTTATAATTTCTTTGTACTGGCGGCTGGGATAGTATCAATGGTTGCCTGTTCCGGTGGCAATTCTTCCAATGTTGACAAAACTTTTTACGTAAGAGGAAATTGCGGCATGTGTGAAAAACGTATTGAAACTACTGTAAAAGGAGTTTCGGGAGTAGTATCTGCTGATTATGATGTCAGTAAAGAAATTCTGTTTGTAACTTTTGACTCTACAGCAACTGATGAGCTGACAATTCATGAGGCTCTTGCCAATGTGGGGCATGAGACCAGTCATGTAGCGATGAATCAGGCTGCGCATGATGAACTGCCTGAATGCTGCAAGAAGTCAGCGGGCAAGCACTGATATTTGGCAGACAAAACTTTAAGGCACCGCATTTGTATATTTAGCAGAAAAGCGGTGTCTTTTTATTTCCAGTCTTTTCTGGCACATGCCCATGTTCTCACGGGAAACAGGTTGAAGCCTACCCGGGGCCTTATACTTTCAAAATTTGGATTAGTACCGAAATCCATATCATAGGCCCTGACATTCATAAACCGCTTCTGAAACGCGGGAACTTCATCATTAATTATAACGAAGTATTTGGAGGCGTCACTGCTTTGTGAATAAGCAGGTGAGCTCAGATATTCCGATATCTCTGTTTCTGCGGGGGCTTCCGGCATGGAATACAGAGGTGGCAGAAGGAATGGATTCATTGTCAGAGAATCCCTCTCTGGCTGACCGGGAGATTGTTCCGGTTGGAGGGTCTTTTTAAAACAACGATTGCTCATACATAGTAAATCATCCTGAGCCATACTACAGGTTACTGATCCTGTCCAAAGCAATATGTATATACCACTTATTAATATTCTTTCCCGCATAATCTTCTACTTCTCCCATCAGACTAACCCGCAGAACTGTAAAATGGTTTTAGCGTTGCACGAATGTGACGGCACATATACCGGCAGGATGCAGACAACATTCAAAAGTGGATAAGAACCCCGTGCTATATGCTTCTGTGCGGAATATAGATTACTTTCTTAGTTTCAAAAAAATCTTCCTCAAAGTATCTTGAAAGCTCGAAAGACTGGAACTTTACCGGAAGCTCAGACAATTCCTCAAGCAGATCGCCGCCTTTAAGATAAAGGACTCCGTTGGGAAACTCATTGAAATTGTCTTTTTCAAACTTATTATGTATCCACCCCCAGAACGGTGTAATGCGGGTTACGGCTCTGCTCACTACAAAGTGATACCGGCTTTTCAGAGATTCAGCTCTGTCCTGACTTGCAGTTACGTTTTTGAGATTAAGAGCCCGGGCTACTTCATTTACGACTTTTATTTTCTTGCCTATGGAGTCGACAAGGTGAAAGGAGGTATCCGGAAACATGATTGCCAGGGGAATACCGGGAAATCCGCCGCCTGTACCTACGTCAAGGACTTTGGTCCCAGGTACGAAGCGCATGACCCGGGCTATGCCAAGTGAATGAAGCACATGTCTCTCGGTCAGATGCTCTATGTCTTTGCGGGAAATGACATTAATTTTTGCATTCCAGCTTTCATAGAGATCCGGCAGAAGACCAAACTTTCTTACCTGATCCTGGCTGAGATCGGGAAAGTAGCGTAATAGTGTCTCCAATTAGGTACTAGATTTGATCTTTGCGATTTTTTACCAGATCATACAGAAGTTCGCGGGCACGGTGGAGTTGTGCTTTTACTGTGCCGAGCGGTGCGTTGATTTCAGTTGCTATTTCTTCATAGGAGAGCTCCTGAAAGTATCGAAGTTTGACAAGAATCTGATATTTTGCAGGCAGCTTGGTGACAATAGTCTGGATAATATCTATTTTTTCAGCCTTTATCGCTACTTCCTGAGGATTTAGATTGGCATCTTTGATATCGATATCAACATTGTCACCGCTATCATCTTTGAACGTGGTATGAATACTCATCGTATCGATTTTTTTCTTTCTGATAAAATCGATACAATTGTTGGTCGCAATACGAAACAACCACGTACTGAATGTAAATTCAGGATTGAACTTTTTCAGATTCTTAAATGCCTTGGCAAAGGCTTCTATGGTCAGATCATCTGCATCATCAACATTACGGACCATCTTAAGAATCATGTGATACACCGGCTTTTTGTAACGCTGCATAAGCTCAGCGTATGCCTTTTCATCACCATTCTTTGCGGCTTCTATAAGAAGAAAATCTTTTTTTGCCTTGTCTGAAAATTCCTTGTTTACTTCCATCTGCTTTTTCCGGCAACAACTGCTTTAAATCCGACCACTATATAGTTTATGATATACAGAAAGTCGAGCAAAGGTAATGAAATAACGGAGAATTTCTCACTTACCTTTCTTGAAATTAATGTAAAATTAAAAATTAAAACGGAAGTTCTCAATGTATAGCCAATAAATCCTATTATCAGCCAATTACCCCGAATCAGAATTGCAAAAAATGAGATATAAAAGAGCATATGGCTTATTGTGAGAAAGCCAAGTAAAAAACGATTTCTGGTTTTATAATATTTTCCGACAGAGAGATGCCTTTTTTTCTGTATGATCCATTCACTGAGCGTGCTTTTAGGTAAGGAGATAGTCTGCGCGGCAGAGTTCAGCTTAATAGCCACATTGTGCTTTGTGGCGGCTCGCTGGATAAAAAGATCGTCATCACCTCCGGTCACTGTTTCGATTCCGTGAAATCCTTTGTGCCTGCAAAAAGTTGATCTTGTATAGGCTATATTTCTTCCTACACCCATATACGGATTGCCGGCAATGGCCAGGCTCAGGTATTGTATGGCCGTATAAAATGTCTCAAACCGGATGAGCTGGTTCAAGAGCCCTTTTTTTCTAACATAGGGGGAGTACCCAAGAACAATTTTTTTTCCGCTTTGCAGGGGAGCTGCCATTTCGGAAATCCATTGAGTAGTAGCTGGTATGCAGTCAGCATCTGTAAAAAGAAGAATTTCGTTTTCTGCGGCTTCTATGCCTTTGGTAAGGGCATGCTTTTTGGGGTCCATACCTGTCGGTACGTCTGTAATGTGAATGGGTTTTACGATCGGGTGAAAGACAAAGGTTGAGCTCAGATATTCATAGGTGCCATCGTGAGAGCGGTCATTTACAACAATGATCTCGTATTCAGTATATTCCTGCTGCAAAAGCTGAGGAAGCAGATTGCGCAGGTTGAATAGCTCGTTATGAGCGGCAATAATGATGGAAACACCGCTTCTGTATGCAGGTTTTCCCTGATTTTCTTTGTGACGGATAAGTCCTGAAAAGATAACCAGATGAAATACCAGCTGAATATGTAGCGATAATATGAATAATATAAGCTCTGCCAAATCTATTTTTTCAAAGTATATCAGTAATATTGCAATATACTATTTCAACTCAATTGGGTTTAGAAATTATGCAATTTAAAATCAAAGGAAAGGACAGGGAAAGCAGGGCGCGTCTGGGGGAGCTTACTACAGACCACGGAATTATTCAGACTCCGATTTTTATGCCGGTAGGTACAGCCGGCACTGTAAAGGCAGTTCATCAGAGAGAGCTGAATGATGATATTCAGGCACAGATTATTCTTGGTAATACGTATCATTTGTATTTACGTCCGGGATTAGAGATACTTCGTAAAGCGGGAGGGTTGCATCGTTTTATTGGCTGGGAGAAACCTATTCTTACCGATAGTGGTGGCTATCAGGTGTATTCGCTCTCAGATATCCGGAAGATAAAGGAAGAAGGCGCGACTTTTAAAAGTCATATTGATGGCAGCAGGCATTTTTTCAGCCCTGAAAATGTTATGGATATTCAGCGGATTATCGGTGCTGATATTATAATGGCTTTTGATGAATGTACTCCGTATCCGTGTGAATATGGTTATGCCCGGAACTCAATGGATATGACGCATCGCTGGCTGAAACGCTGCTGTACCCGCTTTGATGAGACAGAAGGCTTGTATGGATATTCGCAGACCTTATTTCCAATTGTGCAGGGGAGTGTATATAAGGATTTACGTATCCGGTCTGCTGAGTTTATTGCTGAGCAGGGCAGAGAAGGCAATGCTATTGGCGGTCTCTCGGTGGGGGAGCCTGCCGAAATAATGTATGAAATGACCGATGTTGTGTGCTCGATTCTTCCGGCTGACCGGCCCCGTTATCTGATGGGGGTGGGAACTCCGGCCAATTTGCTGGAATGTATCGCACTGGGAGTAGATATGTTTGACTGTGTAATGCCTACCCGTAATGCAAGAAACGGCATGCTGTTTACTACAGAGGGGATCATTAACATCCGAAACAAAAAATGGGAAGATGATTTCTCATGCATCGATCCGGGGTTAGACAACTATGTAAGCAGCCATTATACTAAAGCTTATGTAAGGCATCTGGTAGCCAGTGGAGAAATTTTGGGCGCTCAGATTGCCAGTATTCAGAATCTCAGTTTTTACCTTTGGCTTATGGATGAGGCAAGAACCAGAATCGCTGAAGGGACTTTTCGTGAATGGAAAGACAAGATGGTTGTAAAGCTTTCCGCAAGGTTGTAAAATTGTATCAGATGAAACTACTTGATCGTTATATTCTTAAGAGTTTTCTTGTAACGTTTTTCTTCACTGTTCTGATTTTTGTAGTGGTGGTGAGCGTAATTGACTTTACAGAGAATCATGATGATTTTATTTCCAATAAACTGACGTTTAGTGAAATCTTTGGGGATTATTACCTGAATTACTTTCCCTATATAGCCAATATGCTCAGTCCGATCATGGTGTTTATTGCCACAGTGATTGTGACAGCGCGTCTGGCTGCCCGTACGGAAATCATAGCCATGTTCAACAGCGGCATGAGCTTTTTGCGGATTTTATATCCTTATTTTGTGGGCTCACTGATTATTGCAGGTCTTACCTTTTATCTTATTGGCTGGGTGATTCCTGATGCCAATAAAATCCGGATTGATTTTGAGGACAAATATTTCAGAGGGCATAGAGAAATCACCTCGTATGATCTTCATATGAAAATAGCGCCGGAATTGTATATCTATATGAAAAACTATAATTCCACCAATCAGAGTGGCTATGATTTTACGTTGGAAAAGGTTCAGGGAAACGAGCTTGTTTCCAAGTTAAAAGCGTCCAAGATACTCTATGATGCGGAAAAAGGAGCGTGGCATCTGAATAATTATTCGGTCAGGACATTTTTGGAAGGCGGTCAGGAAAGCTATTATGAGGGCGCAGAGCTGGATACTATTATTCCGATTGTCCCGGCTGATTTTAATCTTAATCCGTTGTTGTATGTTACCCTTACACTGGATGAGCTGGATGAGTATATAGACAAGCTGAGAGAGCGTGGTTCTGAAGAGGTCCCAATGTACATTACAGAGCGTACGGAGAGGTATACATATCCTTTTGCTATCATCATTCTTACAGTAATCGGGGTTATTGTTTCTGCCAGGAAAAGCAGGCAGGGTACAGGAGTGCAGATTGCTTTCGGATTTGCTCTGGCCATTATCTATATTCTGTTTGTGATTCTCAGCCGGACTGTATCACAATATGGCTCTGCAGGTCCGGTTCTTGCAGCCTGGACCCCCAATATCATATTTACATTTATCGGCTATATCATGTATAAAACATTGCCAAGGTAAGAGTGGAGGAGCGCAGAACGCAGCGCGCAGAGGCAGGTTTACTCCTTGACAGGCTTCTGTGTTCCCCATGCGCCCGTAAGTTTATTGTTTTTGACAATTCCAATCATGTTGCTGATAATAAGTATTTTATCTCCTTTTTTGGTATAGTGAACGGTTTGCTGATTCTCAAATTTGTATTTATTTTCTATAAATACTTTAGGTATTTTTGCGTTGTCCTTTTCATTCATGACAAAAAAATCGTCGATCGGAGTTCCCACCATATCGTCGGGAGAGTCGAAATGATGAATTTCGGCCATACGCTTGTTGGCTTCAGCAATATAGGCATGTTTGGCAATGAGGTTTATCTGTTCTTCTACAGACAGACTGGTATCAATTCCGTCGATATCTTTGAGGGCAAATCTTACAATCCCTTCAAAACTTTTCTCAAAAAATTTCCGGCACTTCTGTTCACTTTCTTTCAGCTTTCTGGTACGATCGCTTACTTTACTTTTGAGGTCTTTCTGAAATGATTCAAGCTCCTTATTGATTTCGTTGAGTTCTTTATTCTGCATTTTTACTTCTTTTTTTTTGTCTTCCAGCTTTGCATGAATTTCTTTCTGTTTTGTAATGTTCAGAGAACTTATAATTATTTTTTTCATTTCATCATGCTGATATTCAAAGCCAAAAGCTCTGGAATAGATCCAGTTTGTATTTCCGTCTTTGTCATACAGACGATAGGTTATTTCATCGTATTGATCCGGCTTGAGATCTTTTATTCTGTCTAATCGGTTTGATACCAGATTCTTGTCTTCTTTTGGAACAATTTCAGCCATGACATCACTGTACTTTTTGTTCTTAAGACTTTCATCATTCATGCGGAACGTCTTTTTATTCATTTCATTGGCAAATATGTATCGTTCGTTGCTCAGATCGATAATACTGATCGTGGTAGGCGAAATATCCAGAATCCGTCGGAGAGTTTCCCGCTCATCCTGGATCTGTTTTTCAGTCTTTTGCCGCAAGTTTCTCAGTTTGGTCTGGATAGAAGATTTCCATCCCAGCAGAATCATGGAGATAGCAAATGTTATGGCTGCAAAAATTGCCGTACCAAATTCTTTACCATACCAATTATTATTTTCTCCATAGATTTTTATTAATCCTGTAAGCAAGGGAATGAGTATAGCCAGAAAGCGCATCAGGACAATTTCGATAGGGTTTTCTCCGATAAGCTGTGCCATAGAACCGCGGTGAGGCCGGAGAAATAAAACGCTTCCTGCAAGAAGAAAAGAACAGACCGAGGAATGGAAGGAGATAGGAGTGGACTCAAGGTATCCATACAGGTCTTCTATTCTGTATATATATCCGTAAATGGAAAGTAAAGAAATCAGGGTTACCAGATAATCCAGGAACTGAGCTATTTTAAATAACTGAGTGGTTTCCTTATTAGTGAGTATGACGGAGACCCCTATCAATACCGTCGTCAGACCAGTATTAGGGGCCATGGAGTTGATGTTGATGCCCAATTTCTTGTTTTCTGCTAGTGCGATCTGTTCCCTGAAAAGCACTTCGTCGATTATCATAGGGACCCCTATCAAAGAGGTGACAATTTTGTACATACCAATGGCGACAACGATATAACATATGATATTGGCCCGCTGAATGGCTTTATAGGAAGAATTTTCTTCCTGTACACTCCATATGGCAATAGCAAGCAGCATAAACAGGATAGCAGAAAGGGGGTTCATAAATACTGCTCCGCCGAAACTTACTTTTCTTAAGAGTTCCAGATCAATAAAACGAAGTATGATCGTACCAAGGGGAATGATGAATCCCGTAATATAGAATGCCTTTCCTATACTGTTCAGTACATCGACTGTAAGTTTATCCTCAATATGAAGGGCCTCGTCTTTTCTCACTTTGTTCCATTATAAAGAAAACATGTATTGAATATGCTAGTCTATAATTTTTAAAACCTCCCACACGGTGACCAGCTTTTTGTTCTCAACAACGCCGATCAGATAACTCTCAATTTTTACTTTATTGTTTTTGTAGGTTGTTTCTGTTGTTCTGAGTCCATGCAATGTATAATCATCCATGATGAATTTTTCTGCCATTTTTGAAAATTCATCATAAGACAGATTGTTATGTTTGACCATAGATACTCCAAGTATTGACTCTACATCTGGATATTCCAGAACTTTAACAGCCATTTCGTTGGCTTCCGCTATTATAGCTTCATTGTAGAAAATTTTTATCTGTTCCTCGACATCCAGACTTGTATCGAGCTGCTTGTTATCTTTCAGCTCATATCTTAGAATGCCTTCAAAGCTGTTCTTGATAAAATCATGGTATTTTTTCTCACTATCATACAGCTTTTCGGAATGTTTTTTTATTTCTTCTTCCAGCTCTATATTTACTTCTTCCAGTTTTTTCCGTCTTTTTTCCAGCTCTTTGTTTTTTTTTCGGATCTTTTTGACAGTTTTTTCCAGTTCTTTTTCCTCCAGTTTCTGCTGGGTAATGTTTACTGCGTTAAAAAGTACCTCTTTCACTTTCCCGTTTTCTCTTTTGTATACCATTGCTCTTGAAAAGACCCACATGATATTTTTATCAGAATCAGTCAGGCGTATTATAATATCGTCATATTCATCATCTTTGAGCTCAGGTAGTCGTTTTTGACGATCAAGTACCATTTTTCTGTCGTCAGGATGTGTAGAGTTAAGGATCAGTTCACTGAACTTTTTACCTTCGATTTCTTTTTTTCGGGCTTTAAATGATCCTTCACCTGAATCATTAGAGAATACAAGGGTATCGTTTGCTATATTGGTTATCTGAATGTAGGTCTGAGAGGTGTTTAATATACGTTCGAGATTTTTCCGGTCTTTTTTTAATGTGCGAAAACGTCTGTACTTTGTGGTCTGCAGCCTGTATTGTATGGATGATTTCCAGCCAAGCAGAGACATTGATATTATAAAGGTACAGGTGGCCAGGATAGCAGTGCCGAAATCCTTATCAAAGATATTTTTTTCTTCACCCTTTATTTTGACATAGCCGATAGCCAGCGGTACGATAAAGGCCAGAAAACGCATCATAAATACTTCGGTTGGATTTTGTCCGATAATATCTTTCATGGTTCCTTTATATGGCCTGAGAAATAGGACCGCTGATGATAACAGGTACATAAATATGGCGCTATGTAGTGAAATGGGAATATGTCCTATGAATTCATATAGCTTTTTGACCTTGTATATATAGCCGTATATCGCTATTAGTGCTATGAAAATGGATATATAATTGAGAGATTGAGAGTTGTAATATAGTTTGTCGCCTCCACTGTCAATAAATATGATGGATAAGGCAAGTAATGAAAGACCAAGGGCAGTAATCACTCCCATATTGGCGTAGGTCGATCTCCATAAGTGATCGCCGGGATCTGCAAGATATCTGTTGAATAAGCTTGCAATAAGATCATAATCGGTATCGATAAAATAGGAAATGATGCTGCTGAGTGCGACCAGTAAGGATAGAGTGCATAAGGATCTTGATATCCAACGCGCTTTTATTGACACATCATCACGTCTGACAAGCCATAGTGCGATTCCCAGCAGTGCATAGCAAATAGCGGAAAAGGGATTAAAGATAGCCTGGTCTGTAGGTGAAGCCTCTATAAAAAGTTTGTAATCTATAACTTTAAGGCATAATAACGCAATAGGTCCGATGATAGATAGAATGCAAAAAAACTTCCCAAACCGGATAAGAGAGAGAACAGTATCTTTATTTTCAAATGTTTGAGAATTTTGTCCGGACATATTTCGGATTAAAATTAATATTATTAAATAACTTCCCTGAATGCGATTGGTTGCCTTGAAAAGCTTTATTTAGTGCAATTGGATGTTAATTATTGGCGGGCGTAGGTAATTTTATCGGAAACTATTCCGGAGTTGAAATCGGAGAGAATTTAGAATCTATTGCCATGAACGAAAGCCGGCTGGATTGCAGACAGGAGTAGTATGTACTTCGGTGTGTCTTTTTAGCTTATTGATAGCGTTGAGGCCCCTGAAGTTTTTGTGATAGATCAGAAACTTTATGCAGGCGGCATCAGAAATTAGCCGGGAACACGGGCTGAAGGGCAATTGTCCGGAATCTCTGAACCTTCCTTATGCTTTTATTCGGATTATTTATTAGCCAAGATCAACTTTCGTATTCAAAGTTTGAATTAATCTTGCCCCGAAGCAGAGTTTTTCCCCTGGCCTTATATGATTATATCGGGAGAAGGATAATTCGAAACAGGAAAACCTTCAAAATCAGAGAACATGCTATTGCTTTCGTGGATCTTTCATTAGAATGGATTCATGGAAATGTTTAATCGTAGCATGTATCGGCTTCCTTTGTGTTCCTGCTTTCCAGATACAAATTCTCTGTATAATTGATGCATTTTTTATGCACTTATTTTTAATCTTTTAATAATTTTCAAATGAAAAAAATCTATTATCTGACAATGCTTTTATGGGGGCTTATAATCATGCCTACGCTGAAAGCACAGACACTTGCCGGTCTTGCCGTAGTTGCCAATTATCCGGATGCGCCCTTTACGGCGGGGCTGGATACATTGACTCAGATGTTTAATCAGGTATCAGGTTTTACCGCCTGGAACAATAACGGATCGGTACGGGAATATTTTTACCATCAGACGAGCGGTAAGTATGATATGGTACATCTTGTTATTGAAGTAGATCTGGATAAGAATTTTAACTATTACCATGCGACAGACCTGCCATATGATGGAGGTCAGGTTTTCATCAATGATGTAGTTGAGAAGATAAACATTCAGTACAGCAGTGGCTTTAACGGGCTTACAAAAGCCATAGGAAAAAATCAGATACATAGTTTTGTCGTGCTTTCTCAGGGACCAAAGGGGTTTGGAATCGCTTATGAGACACCGGATGCCGGATCAATACTGAATGATGATCTGCCTCTGCCAGTAAAAAACGTGTCATCGATATCCTACGAATATAACAAGCCGACTATTGGTGTAGTATGCCATGAGTTCGGACACAGTGTATTTTATTGGACAGACTTTTATAATACTCGTTCAATGCTTGGTTCCAATCTCGGACATTACTGTCTGATGGGAAGCGGAGGCAGCCCCGGCTCTCCTATGCCGGTGAGCGCTGGTTTACGTTATCTGGATGGCTGGATCGATAATGTCGTTGATATTACAGGTAATACAACGCAGACATATCAGGTTGTGGCGAATGATCGTAATACAGTATTCAAGTATACGAATGTACTTAATAGCAAAGAATATTATCTGATTGAGGCATTAAAGCATTCACGTTATTATATCCCCGTGACAGGAGAATCCTATCTTACGGATCAAGGACTGGCAATCTGGTATGTCGATGAGGATGGTGGTTTTGAGAATCCGCCTTCTGCTTTCAATCTGAATCCCAGAATTAAGCTGGTTCAGTCAGACGGAAAAGACGATATGGGCAATGATTATGCACCGCACGTAAACCGTAGAGGTGATGAAGATTTGTTTGACAATGTACGCAGTGTATTCAACGATTCTCTTTTTCCGCAGTTTGGCTGGAAAGACGGTAGCCAGACGGGATTAATAATTACCGATATCAGCGCGGTTGGTGATACAATGAGCTTTAAGGTTAATGCCAGACCCAATACGATCTGGGCTATTGCCGGTAACAACGGCAAAATTTCTCCTGCTGGTCCTGTTAGTGTTGGAACAGGACAGAGTAAAACGTTTCAGATCAAGCCGGATTTCGGTTATGAGACAGAGTTTCTGATCGTAAATTCTTCGTCTATGCCAGTAGCTTCTAGCCATACAATCAGCAGCGTATCATCTGATCATGCTATTCAGGCTCTGTTTAAGAGAAGCACAAGCGGATATGATCTTCCTTCTCCATGGACTCATGCGTATATCGGATCAGGTGCGAATACCGGTTGGGCCGGATTCAAAAGTGATACGTTTGGCATAGAAGGCTACGGAGGTGATATCTGGGGAGGTAATGACGACTTCAACTATATTTATCGTTCACTGAGTGGCAATGGCGAAATTGTGGCAAGGGTATCTGGCTTGAATATGCCGCAGGACTGGCTTAAAGCTGGCATTATGATTCGCGAAAATCTGAATAGCAATTCCAGGCATGTGATGATGGTGAGAGTTTCGGGAAATGGTGTAGCGCCTCAATACAGACCGGAGACAGGTGGCGAAACGTATCACAATATAAATGGAAACGAGGTTGATACCATTCAATCAGCAGCCTGGCTGAAAATAACCCGTGCCGGAAGCTTTTTTACAACTTTTTATTCGAACAACGGTACTACCTGGTCTTATCTTGATTCCTATTGGGTAGATATGGGGACCAATGTATATGTTGGATTATGTGTTACAGGAGCGACTGTAAACGAGCCTGCCAAAGCGTTGTTTGATAATGTTAATGTAATCGGATCTTCCGCTCCCTCGTTGCTGAGTACCTTTGGTGTACCTCGTACAAGCGGTCTTCCTTCGATTAACACGAATTATACCCATGTGCATGTTTTGGGAACAGGCGGTCCCAATCTGAGCAATATAACACAGGCACAATTCAACTGGGATCTGCCCAATAATGGTCTGTATCAGTTTTCTTTTCAGACAAATAACGGAATTCCTGCCTGGTATCTGAGCCTTGGAAGCTATACTACGCGTTTTCTGAATACTTCGTCTCCGGGTCTTACAATTAACTCCTCTACGGGAATTGTTAATCTTGAAGGGACGTATTATGCTAATATGGATGGTTCAAACCTTGTTCTCGTGGAGCAAAGCGGTGCATATGCTCTTTACTTCTCCAATAATGCCACGCCTCCATTGAGACAGGGAGCAGAATTTGAGAGCTATGCTTCATCTGTTCGGGCATTCCCTAATCCGTTCCAGAATAAAGCCACTATAGAAGTACCGGCAGGATTAGAAAATGCAGAACTTGTTGTAACCGACGTAAGTGGTATGGAAGTTGAAAGAATGGTGTTAAATTCGGGAGTGGCGACTATAGGGGCAGACTATGCGAGCGGGTTTTACTTCGTTCATATTAAAAAGGAAGGGTATTCTTCTGTGACTAAAATTATTAAAAAATAATAAAATATCCTGGCTTTATCTGAGAAGCAGGCTGGAATTAACCAATTCCAGCCTGCTTCTGTTTTTAAGAGGGGCTCTGAGCGATCTTAATATATATTAATGTAATTGAGAGAAAGCAGCCGTAATTTTGCTTTACAAAACTAATACATACAACTATGGCAGCAAGACGAAGTATTGAAGCAGTATTGGCCCCGCCGGCTCCCCATATGGTGGGAGACGGATTCAGAGTTCACAACTTCATACCTGCGGGCGGGCGCATTGACATGAGAAGGATGAGTCCGTTTATCATGCTGGATTATAACTCAAAGTTTTATTTTCCGCCGAGTGACAAGCCCAGAGGGGTAAGCGTACATCCGCATCGGGGATTTGAAACTGTAACAATTGCCTATCATGGAAAAGTAGCGCATCATGACAGCGCCGGCAACAGCGGCGTAATCGGTGAAGGTGATGTGCAGTGGATGACAGCGGCTTCGGGCATTTTGCATAAGGAGTATCATGAAGCGGAATTTAATCGTGCCGGAGGTTATTTTCAAATGGTGCAGTTATGGGTAAACCTGCCTGCAAAAGATAAAATGTCTCCGCCCAACTATCAGGGAATTGAAAATGACCAGATAAGTAAGTTTGTATTGCCGGATGATACCGGAACAATTGAGGTAATAGCCGGACAATACGAGGATATTGAAGGAACTGCCTCAACGTTTACTCCGATACACCTGCATAATGCACGGCTGAATCCCGGGGCAGAGGTTTCATTTAAATTCCCGGCTCAGTACAATACAGCTTTGCTGGTAATAGAAGGGACGATTACCGTCAACAATGAAAAGCAGATCCCGGTTGATCATTTTGTATTGTTTCGCAATGATGGTGAGGAGCTGGAGATCAGGGCAGATGAAAAAGCAGTAGTACTGCTTCTTAGCGGAGAGCCTATTAATGAGCCTGTTGCTTCATACGGGCCGTTTGTGATGAATACACAGGCCGAAATTATGCAGGCAATGCATGATGTACAATCAGGTAAATTTGGCTATTTAGAGGGATAAAATTAAAATAAAGAGATAATGTCCAATATACACATGATTATTGAAGAGCGTCCTGCCAGAATAGGCAGCTTTCTGGTAGGGCGGCTTCTGCCATTCAGAAACAAGCGAATGGTAGGTCCGTTTGCATTTATAGATCATATGGGTCCGGCAATAATGAAGGAGGGAGAAAGTCTGGATGTGCCACCGCATCCTCATATCGGTTTATCAACGCTTACATACCTGTTTGAAGGTAGTATGATGCACAGAGACAGTCTCGGTACCGAGATTGAAATAAAACCGGGAGAAGTGAACTGGATGACAGCAGGATCCGGTATTGTTCATTCGGAGAGAACTCCCGATTATCTCCGGGGATCCGATAAAACGCTGCATGGACTACAAATATGGGTTGCCCTGCCTAAAGAGCTGGAACAGATGGCGCCGGCATTTGCCCATGTCGGAGATCGGGAAATTCCTCATTGGGAAACCGGAACTCTGTCTTACAAACTGATTGCAGGAGCAATGGCTGATAAAAAATCTCCGGTACCGGTATACAGCCCGTTGTATCTTGTTGAAATAAAATCTGCGTCAAGACAAAAGGTTGATCTGGGAGATTACCTGTTTGGAGAGAGCGCCATGTATATTCTGGAAGGGAAGGTGCTGAGTGACGGGGAAGAATTTGGGCCGAGACAGATTCTGGTAGCTGCGGACAGCAAGCTGTGCAGCTTTGAGATGGAAGCAGATTCTGTTATTTATATTTTTGGCGGAGAGCCTTTTCCGGAAGAACGATATATTTATTGGAACTTTGTCGCCTCTGATAAAAAGCTGATTGAGGATGCAAAAAAGCGTTGGGCAGATCAACGATTTGAAACAGTTCCGGGAGAAACGGAGTTTGTTCCTTTACCTGGTTTATAAACCAATAATTCCTGGAAACTATGAATATTGAGCAAAAGGACAATAACAATAAAAATGGCTTATTTATTGCCAGAGTCGATGGTGAGGATGCCGGAAAAATGACCTATACCTGGCTTGGAAGTCATCGGATACGAATAGATCATACAGTGGTGAAAGAAGCATTCTCGGGAAAAGGAGTCGGTAAAAAGCTGGTGCTGGAAGCTGTAGCTATGGCAAAGGAAAAGTCACTGAAAATAGTACCCAAGTGTCCTTTTGCCCAAAGCGTATTTAAAAAAGATTCATCCATTCAGGACGTACTTGATAAAGAAGAATTGGATTTTTGAAGGTATAAATTTGATATTTGATTGAATTTAGTGTATTCCTGATCTTTAACGTAGAAGGATCAGGATCTTTTTAATATGCTGGCCACCTTTTTATTAATTACCTGCTCTGTGGTTATTCTTATATAGGTGATAGAAATAATTATATTTATCCGCCTCTCCACTTTTATAGTCTTGTTTTAACAGGGATGTCTTTAGTCGAATATTTTACTACATTTGTCTTGTGATAACAATGCCGCCAGGCCTGGTACCCCATTTTTTCACAGTATTATTATTTATGTTTCTTAACTACTTTTTCAATGAAAAAAATCTACTTTTTTGTAACGCTTTTGTGTGCGATGATGATGGCATCTCCAATAAAAGCACAGACCACAACGATCAATGGGCTTGCTGTTGTGGTAAACTATACGGATTATTCGCTGACTGCCGGGCTGGATACGCTGGAAAATATGCTTAATCAAGGTTCCGGATTTACTGCATGGAACAATAACGGATCAGTTAAAGAGTACTTTTACGATCAAACCGCTGGAAAATTTAATGTTCTTCACACGGTAATCAGCGTAACTCTTACTAACAACTTCAACTATTATCATGGTAGTGGTCTTCCTTATGATGGTGGTCAGGAATTTATCAAAGATGTGGTCGCAATGATAAATACTACGTACTCCGGTGGTTTTACCGGACTCACCGTACGGCCTGGTGAAGATCGTCTTTGGAGCTTTATAACATTCAGTTATGGACCTAAAGGCATAGGTGTAGCCTATGATACTCCTGCCGCAGGATCCATTCTTAATAATGGAGTGTCGCTTCCGGTACGCAATGTATCAGTAGTCAACTATACCACACAGCGTCCGGATATTAATGTTGTATGTCATGAGTTCGGGCATAGTATTTTCCGTTGGACAGATTATTATGACGCGGCAGGTTCGCTGAGTTCTAATCTCGGACATTATTGTCTTATGGGAAGCGGAGGAAACACAGGTTCGCCGATGCCGATAAGTGCGCCACTTCGCTATATGGAGGGCTGGATAGATGACGTAATTGATATTACCGATTTGTCGTCAACTCAGACTTTTTCCGTTACGGCTAATGCCCGTGATCAGATTTATAAGTTTTCCAATAACTTTAATTTGAAAGAGTATTATCTTATTGAGGCATTGACGCACTCAAAATACTATTTGTCACTTACCGGAGATGGTTATGTGCCGGATCAGGGACTGGCGATCTGGTATGTAGATGAGGAGGGTGGTCTTGATGCACCTTCTTCACAACGAAGTCCTAAAATTAGACTGGTGCAGTCCAATGGATTGGATGATATGAAGAATCCTGCGGCTACCCATCGGAAACATCGCGGAGATGATGATTTGTTTAATAATATCCGGAACATATTTAATGACTCTCTGTACTCCAGATTTATATGGAAGAATGGAGTTAATACAGGTTTGGTTATTACAGATATCAGTGCGCCTGGTGCTACCATGAGCTTTAAGGTTAATGTCAATAATACTATTATCGGTTTTATCCGCGAAAATGGAAAAACTGTGCCGGCTGGTTATGTGAATGTTCCAACCGGACAAAGCAAGTCTTTTGATATTGTGCCGGATTTTGGCTATGAGCTGGATTATCTGAGCAATTCAAGTGGTTCAATCCCGCTTACTTACAGTTATACTTTTACAAATGTAACATCAAGTGATTTTCTATATCCGAATTTTGTCAGAAGTACAAGCGGGTATGCCCTCCCATCTCCGTGGTCACATTCTTATATAGGGTCAGGTGCTGCAACGGGCTGGGCAGGATATAAAAGCGATGTGTTTGGGATCGAAGGATATGGCAGTGATATCTGGGGAAGCTCAGATGAATTCAATTTCATTTATCGTTCATTGAGCGGAAACGGAGAAATTGTAGCCCGGGTAGCTAATTCTAATAAACCACATGACTGGACTAAATCCGGGATTATGATACGCGAGAGCATTGCAGGGAATTCGAAGCATGTGATGCTGGTTTCGACTCCGGGCAATGGGCTTGCGCCCCAGTATCGCTCTTCCACGGGCGGCGGGTCTTATCATAATATGGGAGGAACCAGCCGACTGGATACGCTTAAATCAGCTAATTGGCTGAAAATAACCCGTGACGGAAATGAGTTCAAAAGCTATTATTCATACAATGGTACTATCTGGAATCTTCTGGAAACCACAATGATTTCCATGGGTACTTCCGTCTATGTCGGATTGTGCGCGACGGCGGGAGATGCAACCTTACCTGTAAAGGTGCAGTTTGATAATGTCTCTGTAGTAGAAAGCTCCGGAACATCATTGCTGAGTCATTTCGGTGTTCCCCGCTCGACAGGTTTACCTTCTATCAATACTAATTATACCCATGTTCATGTGCTTGGCTCCGGCGGACCGGATCTTAGTAATGTGACTCAGACCCAATTCAATTGGGACCTTAGCGGTAATAGCATGCATCAGTTCGCTTTCCAGACCAACAATGGAGTTCCTTCCTGGTATCTGAGTCTGACGGGACATACTACTCGTTTTCTGAATACTTCGTCTCCGGGGCTTACAATTAACTCCTCTACGGGTATTGCAAATCTTGCTGGTACGTACTATGCTAATCTGGATGGTTCCAATCTTGTTCTGGTGGAGCAAAGCGGTGCTTATGCTCTTTACTTCTCCAATAGTGCCACACCGCCATTGAGACAGGGAGCAGCAGAATTTGAGAGTTATACTTCATCTGTTCTGGCATTTCCTAATCCGTTTCAGGATAAAATCACTGTAGAAGTTCCGGCAGCGCTTGAAAATGCAGAACTTGTTGTAACAAACGTCAGTGGTATGGAAATCGAAAGAACTGTCGTAAGCGGCGGACGTGCAACGCTGGGTAGCAACTATGCAGGCGGACTTTATTTTGTATACCTTAAAAAAGGAGAATATTCGTCAGTTATTAAAATTGTAAAGAAATAGCACAATATACAGTATAATTATAACGAACAAGCCGGAACCCAGGATTCCGGCTTGTTTTATTTTTATAGATATCAGAAAGTTTTGATATTGTATAATTCATATAAACAATGAAAATAGTTGTTTATATGGTTTATTCCAGGATACTTTGATAAAGTTCAATATATTTTTTTGCCACTAGCTTTTCATCGTATTCTCTGAGTACTTTTTGCCTGGCGGCAGCAGAAAGCCTCCCGTCAGTATTTTGTTCCAGCACCCATCGGATACCTTCGGCCAGAGACTCGGCCGATTTATACTCTGCTATATAGCCATTTTCAAGATGGTCTATCATTTCAGGGATACCGCCAATACGAAAGCCTACACATGGTGTACCGCAGGCAAGCGCTTCCATTATTGTGTTCGGTAGATTCTCTTCCAGAGAGGGTGTTACGTATAATGATGCAGCGCTATATACCCTGGTCATGGTTTCTTCATTTTTAATATAGCCAAGAAAATGGGCATTGAGAGGGATATCTTCTATTTCCTTGTTATCACCACCGCCGATCACCAGCAATTCCAGCGTTTCCCGGATTAAAGGATTTTTCATTACTAAAATTTTTAATGCCTCTTTTAAGTATAGAAATCCTTTTCCTGTTGCGGAAACTTTGGCAGCAGCAAAAACCAGATAATCTTTATCAGCAGCCAGGTTCAGTGATGTACGTGAAGTATTCGTGTCTTTTGGTTGAAACAGATTGGTATTGATTGGATTAGGGATGTTTATTACTTTCAGCTGCTTCATCAGGCTGCTATTTTGTGCTATGCTGCCTAACCATTGGCTGCATGCCACAGCAACCCAGGATGCGGCAGGGGGCCAAATCTTCTTTTTTAGATGTAGGCGGCGATATGACAGGTCTGACTCTTTCGGAGCTTTTAAAAACTTACAGTTACCACACGACCTTGTATAATTGTCGCAGTCTCCGCTATGGTGACATCCCCCTGTAAAAGGCCACATATCATGCATCGTCCAGACTACAGGCTTGCCGAGTTTCAGGAGATTTCCCAGAGAGTGTACTGACAAAAAACCAAAATTGATCCAGTGTAAATGAATAATGTCTGCTTCCTGTACGAGGGGATTGTTCAGAAGATTAGCTCCGGCTATTGCAGGGGAGTATGCATAGCGAACTTCTGAGTTTCGTTCATAAGGAAAAAAAAACAGGCGTTCGAGTATAAAGCGGCCCCAGAACAGGCTCTTTCCGCTAAAGCCGGTGTCTAGTCCCGATACGTTTGAGGCCCTTACAGAACTCTTTCCCACTAGTAGCTTCGATTGAACTCCATTATCGTTTAATGCACTGTTAAGCCTCGAGGCGGCTATTCCTGCACCACCTGAAAGATGGAAAGTGGTGAGATGGAGTACTTTTATCATCGCAAGAATTATTTACTTATAGTATTAGCTTTCCTTTGTATTACAAAATAGAGTTTTAAAACTTGAAATTGAAAGAATGACAGGAAAAGAATTCCTCTTTTATATTCTACATAATTAATTGTGCTATCGCTGTTTGTGGTCTTCAGAACAGGAAATTATTGTTAGTAGATGACTTATATACCGGAGTTTCGCCTGATTAACAAGAGCCGGAGCAGCTGAATAACTCAAATAGGTCTGGTAGGGTAAAAGCAGCGAGCCAAGCTATACAGACTATGAATTTTAGCAGGACTGGATACAATATTTGCGGTGTATAGTAAGTAGCTAAATGAAAATTTTATCATGGATTCGGACTACTATAAAATGATAAAATGTAGGATTCGTCCAAAACGCTGAATTAAATAAAAAAATACGAGCTGAAATCTCTCTA
This sequence comes from Bacteroidota bacterium, assembly GCA_023458555.1. Taxonomy (GTDB): domain Bacteria; phylum Bacteroidota; class Bacteroidia; order Cytophagales; family Cytophagaceae; genus SpSt-227. The sequence goes on from JAEWYS010000015.1 coordinate 88,450, forward strand.
TTCAGAAGAGAATAAATATATTAAAAAGAAAAAAGGGAAAAACCTTTTGATTTTTCCCTTTCGCGGTCTGGACGGGACTCGAACCCGCGACCCCATGCGTGACAGGCATGTATTCTAACCAGCTGAACTACCAGACCGTTTTCTGTGTTTGTTCTTTGTTCTAAAGTGATGCAAAGGTATAGCTTTTACTGATACAGCGCAATAGAGAGAAGAATATTTTTTATCCGGAAAACAGTGATGTTAATAAAATCGGTTGAAAATGAATGCTTTTTGATTGAGAAAAAGTGCCGGTTTTTCTGCATGTAGTATTTTTATTGTAAAAAGATGCGGTCGAAAGGGATTTTGAAATAACTTTGTGGCAAACATTTAAGGGACTAAATCATTTTACCCATGTATCTGGATTTTGAAAAACCAATAGCGGAACTGGAAGCCAAGCTTGGCGACATGAAGCAGCTCGCTAAAGAAAGTAATGTTGACGTATCAGAGGCTGTGAAATCTTTGGAAGAAAAAATAAAAGATTTGAAAAAAGAAACGTATCAGAATCTGACCCGGTGGCAGAGAGTTCAGCTCTCCAGACATCCTGAGAGGCCATATTCCCTTGATTATATATATGATATTACGAATAAGTTTGTAGAGCTGCATGGCGATCGTCTTGTGAAGGATGACAAGGCTATGGTAGGTGGAATAGGAGAGATTGAGGGACAGGCTGTAATGATTATCGGTCACCAGAAGGGGCGCAATACCAAACAGAGGCAAATGCGAAATTTCGGGATGGCAAACCCGGACGGGTATCGGAAAGCCTTACGATTAATGAAAATGGCGGAAAAGTTTAATCTGCCGATCGTTACGCTGATTGATACTCCCGGAGCGTTTCCCGGTCTGGAGGCAGAAGAGCGTGGACAGGCTGAGGCAATTGCCAAAAACATAAGGGATATGTTTATGCTCAAAGTGCCTGTTATCTGTATCATTATCGGTGAGGGAGCTTCCGGCGGAGCTCTTGGCATAGCTGTGGGCGATCGTGTGCTTATGCTTGAAAATACATGGTATTCGGTTATTTCTCCTGAATCCTGCTCATCCATATTATGGAGAAGCTGGGAATATAAAGAGCAGGCTGCCGAAGCGCTGAAGCTGACAGCTCAGGATATGTTGAAATTTAAGCTGATTGATAATATAATCAAGGAACCTCTGGGGGGAGCTCATGTTGACTCCGTAGGTATGTCCAAGCGGCTGAAGAAAGTTGTTTTAGATACGATCAGGGAATTAAAAGAAATCCCGGCTGAGGAAAGAATTGAGCAGCGTATCAATAAGTTTGCCTCAATGGGTGTTTTTATTGAAGCGCACAGCTAATGATTATTCATTCGATTGATACAGGTTTTTTCAAGCTCGACGGTGGCGCCATGTTTGGCGTTGTACCTAAGGCAATCTGGCAAAAGCTGAATCCGGCGGATGAAAAAAACTTATGCTCCTGGGCAATGCGTTGTCTTCTTATAGAAGAAGGCAACCGACTTGTTCTGATTGATACGGGTATCGGAAATAAGCAAGGTGATGATTTTTTCAGGCATTATTATCTGCATGGCGAGGGAGAGCTTGAGCAATCTGTCAATAAGGCCGGATACTCTCTTGATGAAGTGACAGATGTGTTTCTGACGCATTTGCATTTTGACCATGTCGGAGGAGCCACCCGGTTTGACCAGCGCAAAGAGCGTATTGTTCCCACTTTTAAAAATGCAACATACTGGAGTAATCGGGAGCACTGGGAATGGGCTGTACATCCGAACCCCCGGGAAAAGGCAAGCTTCCTGAAGGAAAACCTGATTCCTCTTCAGGAAAGCGGACAGCTTGATTTTGTCGGTTCAGAATCCCCTATACCATTTATAGAAATCATATACGCAGACGGGCATACGGAAAAGCAGATGCTGCCGCTTATCCGGTATAAAGATCGTCAGATAATATATCTGGCAGATCTTATTCCTTCTGTCCACCATATCAAGGCTCCCTATGTCATGAGCTACGATGTACGGCCATTGCTGACTATGGAGGAAAAGGAAAATGTCCTTAAGCAGGCAGAAGCAGGCAATTATATTCTGTTTTTTGAACACGATCCGCTTGTTGAGGCTGCTGTATTAGAAGCAAAAGACGGAATTCGATCCCTTTCCGCAATTAATATCAATGAGATATAGCTTCCTGGTATTATAATTAAATTCACCGGTCGGTTAAACTAATGAATCATTATGTTTGTTTGATCGTATAGAAACGAAACTATCCCAACAAACAAACAAGAAAAAAATTCATGAAAATTGGCCTTACTCTATCCGGAGGTGGAGCCAGAGGTGTGGCTCATTTAGGAACACTCAAAGCATTCGATGAGTGGGGAATAAAGCCATCTATGATTTCCGGGGTCAGCTCCGGAGCCATCGTCGGAGCTCTGTATGGATCAGGGCTTTCTCCGCAGCAAATACTTGAAGCGCTGATAAAATCCAAATTGTATCGGTACCTTCGGCCCGCCTGGAGCAAATTTGGCTTCCTGGATATTGAACGTTTTCTGAAGCTGTATCACATCTATCTTCCTGTCAAGACATTTGAAGAGCTTAATGTGAAGCTGTTTATATCTGCTACAGATCTGAAGGAAGGCAAAACGGTCTATTTTCATGAAGGTCCATTGTTGAAGCCGATATTGGCATCCTCCTGTCTTCCGGTGCTTTTCAATCCCGTAACCATCGGTGACAAGCAGTATATTGACGGTGGCATGCTCAACAATATGCCTGTAGAGCCTTTGCTGGGGCACTGCGAGTTTATTTTCGGAACCAACTGCAATCCGACCAACAGAGAGTTTAAAGTAGAAGGAATGCGTTCAGTGATCGAGCGTACGTTTCATCTTATGCTTTCCATGAACATAAAAGAGAGGATTAAATACTGTGACTTATATATGGAGCCTCCGGGACTTGGCAGGTATACGATTTTTGATGTCCGGGATGCCAGGGAAATATTCCGGATAGGGTATGAGCATACCATTCATTCTCTTAAAAACTCCGAAACCATTCTTAAAAGATATGGAATAATTTAACCGGCAAATAACGACGATTATAGAAAACTCAGGCCCGGATTGCGATCCGGGCCTGAGTTTTTAGCGGATAATGAGGAGGTAATAGTTTTTCTTACCTTTTTGAACCAGAAGGTATTTTCCCTGAAGCAATGAAAAATCGACAGGCTGGTCAGGGCTTTCTGTTTTTGTTTTGTTGATGCTTATTCCGCCGCCGGTTATCAGTTTTCTGGCTTCTCCTTTTGATGAGCAGATCAGCGAATTGGTAGTGACTGACAGCAGATCGGTTATACTGGATGTGGCTTCGAAGTCTGATTTGCTTAGCTCCACCTGAGGTACTCCCTCAAAGATAGCCAGAAGAGTTTTTTCATTAATTGACTGCAAATCATCCGAAGTACTTTTTCCAAACAGGATCTGGGAAGCTTTCAGAGCCATTTCGTAGTCTTCAACAGAATGCACCCGTATAGTGATATCCTTTGCCAGTGCTTTTTGCAGAGGTCTTTCATGAGGAGCAGCGGCCTGCTCCTGTTCAAGCGCTTCGATTTCTTCTCTGGATAGCAATGTAAATATCCGGATCCATTTTACAGCATCTTCATCTGCGGCATTCAGCCAGAACTGATAGAACTGGTAGGGAGTAGTCATTTCCGGATCCAGCCATATATTCTGACCGGCTGATTTGCCGAACTTGGTTCCGTCGGCCTTTGTTATCAGCGGGCAAGTGAGGGCATATGCATCACCACCGCCAAGCCTTCGTATAAGCTCTGTTCCGGCTGTAATATTACCCCATTGATCAGAACCGCCCATTTGCAGCTTTATGCCTTTGTTTTTATTCAGATGATAATAATCATATCCCTGAAGCAGCTGATAGGAGAATTCTGTAAAGCTGATACCCGTTTCCAGTCTTCTTTTTACAGAGTCTTTGGACATCATGTAGTTTACCGTAAGATGTTTTCCTATATCACGCAGAAAACTTATAAACCCGATATCTTTAAACCAGTCATAGTTATTAACAATTTCAGCAGCCGTTTCACCTGAGTCGAAGCTGAGAAATTTCTCCAGCTGTTTTTTGATGCACGCCTGATTATGTAGCAATGTTTCTTCAGAAAGCATATTTCTTTCTTCAGACTTTCCGGAAGGATCACCAATAAGACCGGTCGCCCCGCCTATCAGAGCATAAGGTTTATGACCCGCTTTCTGAAAGTGGACCAGAAGCATGATGGTGACCAGGTTACCAATGGTCAGCGAGGAAGCAGTAGGGTCAAATCCGACATAACCCGGGGTTTTATCCTTGATAAGCTGCTCTTCGGTTCCGGGCATAATGTCGTGGATCATACCCCGCCATTTCAATTCTTCTACAAAATTCTTCATCAATCGCTTTATTTTTTGCAAAAATATAAATATTAAAAATAAAGGCAGGTTTTTATTGCTATTTGATTATTAAAAGTGTTTTTAGCAACTTTGACAGATATAAGCATCTAACCTGATAAAATTAGCAAGCTCGTGGCAGTAAGTCCGGAAAAAGTATTACAGGAATTAAAGAATAATCAATATGCACCTGTATATTTTCTTCAGGGAGACGAACCCTATTATATAGACCTGATTGCGGATCATATTGAGGCAAACTGTCTCACCGAATCGGAAAAAGGATTTAACCAGACCATATTATATGGCAAGGATGCTCCGATGAATGCCGTGCTTAACAATGCCAGACGGTTTCCGATGATGTCGGAGCGTCAGGTAGTGATTGTGAAAGAAGCACAGGAAATTCCCGATCTTGGAAAAGAGACAGGCGATCGTATGCTGGAAGCCTATCTGAAAAGCCCGCTGCCTTCAACCGTACTGGTTTTCTGTCATAAGTATAAAACCCTGGACGGAAGAAAGTCATTGGGAAAAGTAGTGGATAAAAGCGCTGTGCTGGTAACAACCAAAAAGCTGTATGATAACCAGATTCCGGAATGGGTGGAAAATTATTTCAGGCAAAAGGGCTTCAAAATCAATCCGCGTGCAGCTTCCATTATTGCCGAATCTATCGGAAATGATCTGAGTCGTCTGGCCAATGAGACCGACAAGCTGCTGATCAATATTGCCAAAGGTACGGAGGTCAATGAGGAAATGATTGAGAAGTATGTGGGTATCAGCAGAGAGTATAATGTCTTTGAGCTTCAGAAGGCATTGATTCAGAAAGATATAGTAAAATCGAATAAGATTATAAACTACTTTGAGGCAAATCCTAAAAATAATCCGCTTATCCCGATTGTAACGGTCTTGTTCGGGTTCTTCAGTAAGCTTATATTAGTGCACACAGCTGAAAATAAATCTGAAGCAACACTGGTTAAACTGTTGCAGGTAAATCCGTATTTTGTTAAAGACTATACCAAAGCTGCATCGGCTTATCCGATCCAGAAAGTGATACATATTATCGGATATCTTAGAGAAGCAGATCTTCGGTCAAAAGGTGTGGATAATGCGACGACTACAGAAGGTCAGATACTTAAGGAATTGATATTTAAGATACTGCATTGATTTTTGCAAGTGCGTCTGTAAAAGGCATCCGGTGCGGGATTTTACTTTTGTGAACCACTATTAAAAAGTTTATTATTGTTATATTTTTTAGCAGAATTTTCCTGTTATTTAGTACAAATTTCCATTTACAGCAAGTTTTGACAGATACCAAGAATTACTACTTATCTATGAGGCTGAAAGTATTGTTTTCCTTTTTCTTTCTTTGGGTTTACATCGTCCAGGCACAAAATAGTCTGATTGAAAGTCAGGATAGCGAACGTCTGTTCAAATCTTCCATGGAGTTGCTGGGCAAAGAAAAATATTCTGCCGCCCGCAAATCTTTTGAGGAGTATCTTACTGCTGCCAGGCTAAGCGGGCAGCAGCAGGATATCCGTCTGGCGGATGCGGAGTATTATATTGCCTATTGTGCGCTCAATCTTTTCAATCCGGATGCGGAGCTTCTCTTTAAGGAATTTATCGCTGATTATCCATGGCATAGTAAGGCTACTCTGGCATATTTTGAGCTTGGTAACTTTTTTTACAACAACCGTCAGTATCAGAAAACAATTGATTATCTCCGTAAGGTAAATGAACCGGTGCTTTCGGAAGAGCAGAAAATGGAGGCCAGTTTTAAACTGGGATATGCTTATTTCAGTCAGAAAGAATTTGATGCAGCTTTTGAGTATTTTAATAAAATAAAGCATAAGAATCATAAATATACCTATGCGGCAAGCTATTATGCTGGTTATATTGAGTTGAAAAACGGGCTGTATGAGGAAGCTCTTGCTGATTTGCTTAAAGCGGAGCAAAATGAAGGTTATTCTTCGGTAGTACCTTATCTGATTGCCAATGTATATTACCAGCAGGGTGAAAATGAGAAGCTGATTGAATACGCTGAAAAGAGTGTGGCAAGACCGGATATCAAAGAAAAGGCAGAGCTTTATATGCTCATGGCAGAAGCGCATTTTATGAAAGCTGATTATGCAAAAGCCGGTGAGTTTTTTGAAAATTACGAAAAGGAGAATGAAGGTGCTTTGACTCCACCTTTGCAGTACAGACTTGCGTTCAGTCAGTATCAGAACGGGAAATATGAGCAGGCTGTAACTAATTTTAAGCCTATAGCAACCCAGGAGGATGCACTGGGACAGGTGGCCGGCTATTATCTAGGACTTTCATATCTGAAGCTCGAAGAAAAGCAGTTTGCGCTTCTTGCGTTCCAACAGGCTGCAAAATCTGAATACAGCAAGCAGATACAGGAAGAAGCGCTTTTTAATTATGCCAAAGTGAGCGCAGAGCTTGGTAATTTCGGTGAGACGATCAATACACTGAAAAACTTTAACCGGAACTATCCCGGAAGCATACATGCGCAGGAGGCTGATGAATTGCTGGGAGAAGCTTTTTTGAAAACCAGCAATTATACGGAAGCTATTAACTATATCGAAAGTCTGAAGAACAGAAGTCTCCGTCTTAATACCGCATACCAGAGAGTTACTTTCTTTAAGGGTACCGAAGAATTCAACAATAATAACTTTGTCAGAGCTGTAGAGATGTTTAATAAATCATCTCAGTTTGCCATTGATAAAGAGGTGTTTATTGCCGTATGTTTTTGGCGAGGAGAGTCATACTCTATCCTCAAAGAATATGATCAGGCTGTAAACAGTTATGCCAAAGTTTTTCAGAATACGAACGCTGCCAATGAGTTTTATATGAAATCCAGATATGGAATAGCATATGCATACTATAGCCTGCAGAAGTATGATAAAGCTCTTGAGCATTTCAGAGAATATGTGGTGAATCTTGAAAAAAAGAGCAACAGACTGTACTATGACGATGCAATTCTGAGGCTGGCAGACCTGTATGCGCATAATAAAAACTATCCGGAAGCTCTGAAATACTATAACAAGGCAATTGACTCCCGAAATCCTGATCTGGATTATGCCTACTACAAAAAAGGAGTTATCCTGCCATTTCAGGACAAAGATGAAGAGGCTGTTGCCAATTTTGACAAAGTCATATATTCCTTTCCTTCATCTCTATATGTAGATGATGCGCTGTACGGAAAAGCGGAAATTGTCTTTACGCACGGCAACTTTAATGATGCCATTGCCATTTTTTCCAAGCTGATTGCTACGTATCCAACGAGTGTTCATGTTCCGTATGCCCTGAACTTCAGAGCCATTTCTTTCCGCAATCAGGGTAATTATGAAAAAGCAATAGATGATTATAAAAGAATTATCTATGATTATCCTAATCACGCGATAGCCGTGGAAGCGCTGGCTGGTATGCAGGATGCTCTCAGCAGGTCTGACCGCTCGGAGGAATTTGAATATTTCAGAGAAGCTTTTGTTAAGAGCAATCCGGAAGGAACTTCTCTTGTTAATATTGACTATGAGGCGGCCAGATCATTTTACAATAATCAGAAATATGACCGCGCAGCACAGGCATTGAAAGATTACATTGACAAATACCCGGACAGCCCCAATAATCCGGATGCCCGTTATTTTCTGGCCGACTCCTATCTGAAATCCGGGAAAACGGAGCTGGCTGCCGTGCAGTTCAGGAAAGTAGTTGAAGAGCATAAAAGTGATTATTATACCAGAGCTATATTAAAGCTTGCGGATCTATACAATAGGGAAGACAAGCATAGTGAAGCCAGAGACTGGTATCTGCAATTGTTGAACAATTCAGCTAATCCTAAAGAACGGGCCATTGCCTGGGCATCCCTTATGGATGTATATTACAGCTTAAAAAAATATGACTCAGTTAAATACTATGCAGAACAAGTGCTGAACCACAGTAAGTTTTCGCTGGATGCTAACAGGGCGACGCTGTATCTGGGTAAAGTGGCCTATATGGCCGGAGATAAAGAGGCCGCCATCGACCATTTTATCTCAACCATTAATCTGGCAAAGGATGTCAATGCTGCAGAGGCCAAGTATATGATTGGTCTGATATTGTACGAGCAGCAGAAATATAAGCAGTCACTCGAAACGCTTTATGAACTGAATAACTCATTCTATACATACAGTAACTGGCTTTCAAAATCATTTTTGCTGATAGCTGACAATTTTATAGCTACGGATGAGCTGTTTCAGGCGAAGGCTACTTTACAGTCAATTATAGAAAAATCAACCCATAAGCCAAGTATTGAAGAGGCTAAAATGAAACTTGATCAAATCCAACAATTAGAAAAGAAGGAGGCGGACTCTAATGAATAAGGTTGTTATCGTACTTTGCAGCGTGTTTCTGGTCAATTTTTCATTTGCTCAGAATAACCGGGGCTCATCCTTAAACAAGGACCTGACCATTACTAAAGAGCGAAACATCGAGTTGCCAGAGGTAAACCGAAACTATGAGAAAGTAACATATGATGTTCCTCAGAGTGAAGTAACACCACAGCAATATGATTATGTTGAAGTGCCGGGAGAAATGGCCAAGCTCGATATGAAGATCAGAGTACGGACTCTCAATCCTGATGAGCTGTCAAAAATTTATGGTAACTATATAAAAGCAGGGTTTGGTAACTATGTAACACCATATCTGGAAGGACATTTTAACAGCAAGCGCAATGATAAATATTCCTATGGAATACATCTGAGACATCTCAGCTCATCCAGAGGACCTGTAGAATATGCCCGTACCGGTGTAAACAACCTCGGGGTATATGGCCGCTACTTTCTTAATAAGGTAACAATCGACGGAGATTTGTCATGGCAGAGACAGCGGTTTAATTATTATGGCTTTGATCACTCTGTTGCTCCTGAAATAGATGAAGACACCATTAAGCTGGTATATAATCTGATTAGGGCAGGTCTTAAATTTACCAATGCAGACTCAGATGCGCAGGTAAATTATAAAGTCGGCCTGAATTATTTCAACCTTGGGAATAATGCAGACAGTCGTGAGAATGAATTTTTAATTGATTACGCCGGCGGATATCGTATGGATAATGAGAAAAATGTCCGTATATCCGGGGAATATTCGTTTTCTTCAAGAAAGTATAATGAAAACTTTTCAAGGCATTTCTTCCAGATTCGTCCCAGCCTGGTGCTTTCCAGAGAGAATTACAGAATTACAGCCGGGGCAACGGTAGCCTATACGACCGATACGACATTTAATTCCGGGTTACATTTATATCCGATCCTTCGGGGAGATTATTTTCTGATACCGGATCAGCTGATGATTTTTGCAGGACTGGGCGGGGAAATGCAACGTAATACCTGGAGAACATTTATGAGCCAGAATCCCTGGCTTCTGAATGGAGTGGCATTGAGCAATACCAATAAGACGCTGGATTTGTATGCAGGATTGCAGGGTAATACACTTGAACGGTTAACCTACAAGGCCCGACTTGCTTATGAAACATACCGTTATCTGCCCTTCTTTGTCAATGCAGCTTCTGATACCTCTGCGTTTGATATTATTTATGATTCCGGACAGGCAAGCATTCTTAATTTCTACGCTGCCTTTGCCTATGAGTTTACCCAAAAGTTCAGGCTGGGGCTTGATGCTAATCTGTATAGCTACGGATTAAGTAATATGATTGCTGCCCCGTGGCACCGGCCTTCATTTGATATGGCTGTGCTGGGCTCATATAACCTCCATAAGAAAATATATTTTAATGTGGATATTTTTTATATTAGCGGCCTTAAAGGAAGAAATCCGGTAAGCGGAGAAGCTGAAAAACTGAAAGATATTTTTGATCTGAATCTGAAGCTTGAATATAGATTCTCAAATCCTTTTTCAGCCTTTGTTCAGCTAAATAATATTTTAGGCAAAAATTATCAACGTTACATGTATTATCCCGTTAAAGGAACAAATGTAATTGTAGGAGTTTCGTATACTTTTTAAGAGGTGGACATGAATCTTGATCTATATATAGTGAAACTGTTGCAAACTGAAGACTGCTTTTCCATCAGAGGGCTTGGCGGGTTTGTAACCAGATATTCCGGGGCAGAAATTCATCCGGTAACACACAAGTTTAAACCGCCTTCCAAGAGAATCGCTTTTAACACGCAACTGAGCACCAATGATGAAAAGCTGGAAATGCTGATTGCGAAGAATGAAGGCATTTCTCCGGAGCAGGCTCAGAAGCATATAGAAAATTATGTTATGCTGATTCATGAGAAGCTCAGAGGGTACGGTTATTATGAAGTCAATGGGGTTGGCCGTTTTTATTACAACCCGATTAGAGAAATTGAATTTGATCCCTTCGTAAATAATGACTTTCTTGAAGAAAGCTTTGGTTTACCGGAGATACTATATAAACCTGTTGAAAGAGAAATTATGAGAAACAGACCTGCTAAAAAGAAAATCGAAAATTCGGAAGAGGCTAATGATAAACCGGTAAAAAACAGATTAAAGATCGTTTGGGCTTTACTGCCATTGCTCGTAATTCTCGGAGCCGGAGCCGTGATGTACGGAGTAAAGGATCAGAATGAATCAATTGCAAAACTATTTGCTTTTAGTTCTACAGAGCCTTCCGGCATAGTGCCGGATGAAGGCAGCGAAGCATCCGAAGAAGTGAATGCCGGTGAGAGCATTTCCGGAGAAAATATTTCTGAAGATGTGGTAGTAGATACTACTGAAGAAGAATTTACCGTTGAAGTGGAAACAGGGGACAGTTTTGAAGTTGGTAAAAACCTGGTGACTGAGACCGGCGGTTCGGACAATATGGAGGCCGGATATGATCAGCCAGCCATACCAACCAGCGCATCAAAGCGGGCAGAAACTGAAAGCCGTGTACATACTCCCGGTGCGTACTCTATCGTAGTTGGGGCCTTCTCTAAAAAAGCAAACGCGGAAAAGCTGCAGAATAAACTGAATTGCTCAGGTTGCAATATATATATAGCGGAACCGGCTTCCGGCTCTGGTTTGTACAAAGTTATAGTCGCAGACTTTTCGGATAAAACTGAAGCATTTGCAAAACTTCCCGAATATAGAAATCAGTTTGGCGACAGTGCCTGGGTGATGACTAATAAATAAACGCGTTGTATAGGAATAGGACAATAGAAAAGTATGGTCATTTTGAATTTGTTTCTTGATATTATTCAGCCTGGCGCAGATACATTAACCTCGGCAGGTGCTTCCGAGGCAGGCTCGGTATCTGTCTGGGAACTTATTATGAAAGGTGGAATTTTTATGATTCCTCTTATATTTTTGAGTATTCTGGCTGTATACCTGATTGTTGAGCGTATTCTTACTCTTAGAAAGGCAGACAGGGATCCCGGAGGTTTTCTGGAAGAGCTTCATAATTACGTCAGTCAGGGAGATATAGCCGCTGCAAAGAGTCTATGCAAACAATACGATACTCCGTTTGCCAGAATGCTGCAAAAGGGTATTGTCAAATTAGGCAAGCCATTGCCGATTATTGAAGCAAGTATTGAAAATGTCGGAAGAATTGAAATCTTTAAACTGGAGCGGAACCTGAATAGCCTGGCTACTATCTCGGGGGCGGCCCCGATGATCGGATTTTTGGGTACAGTCTCCGGTATGGTGCAGGCCTTCATCGCAATAGCACAGCAGGAAGGAACAATTAGTCCCAAAGTGCTCAGCTCAGGTATCTACGAAGCAATGATTACAACAGTTGCCGGACTTATCGTAGGTATTATTGCTTATATCGGATACAATTACCTTACCGGCAAGGTACAGAAGATCGTGCATCAGATGGAATATACATCAATCGAATTTATGGAATTCCTTCAGGAACCCAGATAGATAAAAAGAAATGCCCAGATTTAAGAGTAAAAATAAGGTTAATCCGGAGTTCAGCATGGCTTCAATGACAGATTTTGTTTTTCTGTTGCTGATATTCTTTATGCTTACTTCCAATATGGTAACGCCTACTGCTCTTCCGGTAAATCTCCCGACAACGAAAAAGGAACAAACGGTGATTGAATTGCAGAAGGTAGGGGTGACAATTACCAAAGATCTGAAATATTATATTAATGATATAGAGATACCGGAATCAGAACTTGAAGTAGCTCTGGCGCGTTGGTTTAAAGGAGAACGCTATGAAAAAGGAGATCTGCAGGTTCCTGTAGCAATTTTGTATATTGACAAAGAGGTACCGGTAGAATATCTTGTAAAGGTAGCCGGTATTGTTAATAGCTTGGGTGCTAAAATTTCATTAGCGACAAAGCAAAAGGATTAATAAGTGTATGGAGAAATACTTGCATGACGAACAGAAGAACAGACGCATCGGAATCACTGTTTCAGTGGTAATTCATGCCTTGTTGTTTGTTCTTTTTATGCTTTTTGCAGCATATAAAGCTCCATATCCTCCCAATCCCGGCATACCGGGAGTTGAGCTGAATTTTGGCACCTCGGATGAAGGCTGGGGCGAAACGCAGCCTGAGCCATATTCAGATCCCAATGGTGAAGAATCAGTAGCATCTTCACGGGAAGTATCAGGGGAAACCCATACTCCGGCCGAAGCTTCCGAACAGACATCGGAAGTTGAAGATAATGATGATTTTATAACATCATCCTCACTGGATGCCCCGGTTGTAGCCGAGGATGTAAAGCCGGTTGAAAACAAAGCTCCGAAAGAAGTAAAGCCTAAAGAAGATAATACGAAAAAGCCGGAGCCGGTTGTACAGCCCCGTGCAGTAATGTCTGATCCTAATACAAGTACAACAGGAGCAGGAAACTCCAGCACTGCAACGAATTCCGGTACATCAGGCGGAAGTCACGGAGATACAAAAGGAAAAGGAGATCAGGGAAGTCAGAGTGGAAGCGTCGATGCAAGAGCTCTTTACGGAACTCCAGGCAACGGTGGAGGTGGCGGGGACGGACCCAAACTGAACATGGCAGGCTGGAACTGGGATAAGATTCCGGACAAAAAAGACCCTTCCAAAGAAAGAGGATATATTGTCTTTGAGTTTAAGGTGGATGATTACGGTAATGTTGAATGGATCAAAACAAGTGAGGTTACGGTATCGCCGTCCGTTGAAAATTTTTACAAAGAGCAGCTGAGAAATACAACCTTTTCTCCGGAAGGAAGAAATATAGTCAACTATATTGGAAAAGTCCGATTTGATATCGTTGCCAAATGATCCTCTCAGCTGATACCTTTTTTTAAAAAAATACTGATTCTTTTTAAACGCTAATTTTGCAGAGTGAACTACAGACAGACACTCGACTATTTGTATACAGCATTACCGATGTTTCAGAAAGTCGGGGGGGCTGCTTTTAATAAAGGTCTTGATAAAACCTTACAACTGCTCGAAGTGCTGGATAATCCGCATTATCAGTTTAAGTCTGTACATATTGCCGGTACAAATGGCAAGGGAAGTGTGTCTTCGATGCTGTCAGCAGTGCTGCAGTCTGCCGGTTATAAAACAGGACTGTATACTTCACCGCATTTAAAAGAGTTTACTGAGCGGATACGTATCAATGGCATTGAAATTCCCGAGAGCAATGTAATAAGCTTTGTCCAGAAAATGCTTCCCGGGCTGGAGAGGATAAAACCGTCATTTTTTGAAATGACAGTAGCTATGGCATTTGATTACTTTGCCAGAGAAAAGGTAGATATTGCCATTATTGAGGTTGGTATGGGCGGACGATTGGATTCTACTAATGTCATTTTGCCGGAGCTGAGCATTATTACCAATATCAGCTTTGATCATCAGCAGTTTTTGGGAGATACAATTTCGCTGATAGCCGGAGAAAAAGCTGAAATCATCAAACCGGGAATTCCGGCTATAATTTCCGAATCACATGAGGAATCCCGTCCTGTTTTCGAGAAAGTAGCTGCTCAGAAGAAAGCTTCTATACAGTTTGCTGATGATCAGTACAAAGTGCTGCAAAACGGATTGACCGGGTGTTATCAGGTATATAAAGAGGACAGGTTGCTTCTGAAAGACCTGGAATGTGATCTGAAAGGAGCCTACCAGTGTCGTAATATTCCGGTAGTGGTAGCAGCCCTGGAACTATTGAAAGCCCGTTTTGCCATTGATGAGACCGCTTTGCGGAAAGGTCTGTGCAATGTAACCGGCCTTACCGGACTTAAGGGACGGTGGCAGATACTGAAAAAAGAGCCATTGGTCATTTGTGATACGGGGCATAATGAAGCCGGTATAGCAATTATCATTGATTCATTGAGAAAACTACCACACGGAAAGCTGATTTTTGTATTGGGAATGGTAGCAGATAAAGATGTTGAAAAAGTATTGCGTCTTTTACCATCGGATGCCGATTATATTTTTTGCCAGCCTTCGATTCAGCGGGCGCTCCCAGCAGCAGAGCTGGGTAGACTGGCCAAAGAAAAAGCAAGTATTGACAGTCAGGTGATTCCGGATGTAAATGAGGCTCTCCGCTTTGCCGAATCGCTGGCTTCGGCTTCTGATATCATTTTTGTTGGCGGCAGCACCTTTGTTGTAGCAGATCTGGCAACCCTCTGATCTCGTTGAACCGACACCCTGCAAAATCGTTGGAGTACTTCATTTTCTTAACATTCATCTTATCCATGTAGTTAATGCTATGAGGATTTTTTTAAGATGAAAGAACTTTACGATGTTATTGTTGTCGGAGGCGGGCCTGCCGGGTTAAATGCTGCATTAATTCTTGCCAGATGTTTGAGACGCGTTTTGGTTTTTGATCACGGTAAACCCCGAAATCGCTGGGCACAGGCAAGTCATGGTTTTTTATCAAGAGATGGGATTAATCCGCTGGAACTTGTGCGGATTAGTAAAGAGCAGCTAAGAACGTACAATGTAGAAATAAAAGAACTTGAGGTGGTTAATGCCCGCAAAGAGCAGAATTTTATCGTAACAGATGAAAAGGGTGAAGAATACTATTCAAAAAAACTTCTTATAGCTACAGGGCTGAAAGATTTACTTCCTAAAACTCCCGGATTTGAAAAATTATACGGAAAGAGTGTCTTTCATTGTCCCTATTGTGATGGGTTTGAAAACCGTTTTACCAAGCTTGCAGCTTACGGATACCACAAAAGCGGAGTAGGGCTGGCAATCAGTCTTACCAACTGGAGCGCAGATGTGGTGTTGTTTACGGATGGAAAGGATATATCGGATCCGGATAAAGACAAACTGAGACTTCATGGTATTGAAGTGGTAACAAAAAAAATCACAAGGCTTGACGGAGATGAATACCTCAAGGGAATTGTGCTGGAAGATGGTACCTGCATAGCGAGAAATGCTGTATTTTTTTCCACTGAGCAGTATCAGCGATCACATCTTGCCGAAGAGCTGGGTTGCGAGTTCAGCACCTACAATATGGTAGAAACAGACGATTTTCAACAAACGAATGTCTCCGGGCTCTATGTTGCCGGTGATGCGGCCAGAGATGTGCAGCTGATTGTCATTGCAGCGGCGGAGGGTGCCCGGGCAGCCGTTATTATCAATAAAGCTTTTCAGAAAGAAGAAGCAAAACTGGCAAGTATTAATGCGGAACTGAAAAAGTAAACGTATTTTGCCCGATTTTGGTTAAAATTATAGAGTGGAGGATTAAAAAGGGGATCTATGGAAATTTCTTTCGTTATATTTATATGTACTTTATTGACGATCGTTGGAATTGTATCGATGGTTATTACATTGAGAAAAAGGCGACTGTCAATAACGCTGAGTGCGTTTCACGGTTTACTGACACTGGCAGTCTTTGGGGTATTTACCGGTTATATTGTAAATGAAATACCCAATGTTGTGCTGACATGGCCGAGAATAAGCTACATGTTTTATGCAATTGCGGGAATTACAGCAATTGCATCAATATTTGTCAATAAAATGCTGAGTGTTAAGTTGCCCAAATGGGTGCCGCTTTCATATGGGGCATTTGAGATTCTGGGATATGCAGCGTTGTGGATAACAGCAGTGTCATTTATGCATTAATCAGCTATGATGGGATATATAGTCTGTCGTGACCATTACCAGCCGCATGCAAAAGAACCATAACATCAGAGGTTTCTGTCTTATGGTTCTTATTTTTTTATAGTATGGCGGAATATTGTCAGTAGCTTTTCAATAAGCGATTGACTCTGGTCTTTTCGCGGTGAAAATATGTTTTCCAGTCACTTAATGCATTTTCGGATATACGGACTTTATTTCTTGCCAGTTCTTCTTTAAATTCTTCCCAGCTCATTGTATACCAGTCTTTTATTTTTTTTCCTGCTCTTAGTCCGAAATCTACATACAACATCTTGTAAAATTGATTAAGAACGTGGTTCAGCTCCTGTTCTCGCTGTTCTTTATCGATTAAAAGTTCTACATCCATACTTTATTTATATTTTATATTTATTTATTTATATTTTTATTTTTCCGTAACTAGATTCGGTCTAATAGTACTGTTGTGTTTACCAGTGATCGGATGTGTCACTGTATTATATTAACCAGTGGAGCAGTGGATAGTTTCGAAATAGAGAGGGATAATACAGAATTAAAAGTTCATTTTCTGATAAATAAAAAATGCAGGCATCATCGGAATGATTGCCTGCTTATTTGTTGATTGTTAGTTGCTTAGAAAATGTCAAGTATTTTGACATTCTGATTTCTGAAGGAAAAGGAATCGTCCTTTTTTTTGCCAGACAAGGTCTGGTAAATCGGGCTTTGTGTAGAGATTGCCAGATAGGTTTCACCATCTTCTGTTTTTACTTCTCCCAGACTTATACTGACAAAATAGTTGTGCAGATTGGTTTTTACCACAGATCCCAGTTTGACGGTAGTATGCTCTGCAATATTTATCCTGTTTAGCACGGATAAGCCATCTATGCCTTCCTGTATTTGCCTCGAATACATGTCTCTTTCTGTGTTAAGTGACTCTCTGAATGATTCCATGCTGTCTTCGATAGAGCTTCTTTCTTCTTCTACACTTTCCTTGACAGAGGCTATGGCTTTCTGGGCTGTATGTATACTCGCCTTTTGCTGATCAATGCAAGCCTGAAGCAGTTCTTTCTTTTTCTCAAGTTTCTCCATTATTCTATTGTCAAATCGAATTTTTATTACATATGCTTATCACTAAACTATAAAAGGAGGTATCCTGTTTGTTCCCTGACCAGATTAAAAGGTTCATTCTTCACAAGAAACATACCATCCAGATCATAATACTGACATAGCGGAGTAAGATATAATGCTGATTTGATGCCAAGTGATGTTTCAATCATACATCCGATCATCGTGGACAGGTTATGCTTCTGAGCTTCCCGAAGGATATCTCTGCCATGAATAAATCCTCCGGCTTTCATGAGCTTCATATTGATTCCGTGAAACTGTCCGGCTATTTTTTCCATATCAGGATTGCTGGTAACTGACTCGTCAGCAAACACAGGCACTGTGCTTCGGGATTTAAGATATACGCCGGCCTCTTCCTGTACAGCAGGCAAAGGCTGTTCAAGAAACAAGACAGGAATATCCCTGATTGTTTCCAGAAACCGGATGACACTGTCAGGATCAGGAAAAGCTTCATTAGCATCTATACATATCGGCTTTCGGCAATGATTGAAGAGTGCTCGGGCAAGCTCTGTGGCATTCTGCTGGTTTACTTTTAATTTGAGTAGGGAAAAGCGTTCCAGCTTATGTTGTTTAACGAAGGAAGAAATTTCAGAAGCTTCCATAATCGGCAGGGTATAGGATGTCGGAACCGGCGAAGGTTCGGGAAGATTTAAAATCTCTGGCAGGGTACTGTTTTTTTTGCTGCAGATAAAAAACAGAAAAGCGGATTCAATTCCGAAACGCAGAGAATTGGGGAAATCCTTTATTTTTTCTGCGAGGTCGTCTATACTGCTTATAGATGTCGCATCACGGATAAACCGGGAAAAACAGCTGATAATGAGGTCCGGGGTTTCACCGTAACGGATATTTGGCGCCACTTCGCCCATTCCACTGTACGTACCATCGGTGACAGTAATGAATAAATTGATCTTTTCGGTACTGGTATTTCTGGATATCTTCCAGGTATACAGCAGTTCCAGATGTTGCTGAGTAATGCTCCAGGTTAACACAAAACTTAAGTTTTTTCGAAAAAATGAAATAAAGTTAAAACAATTGGCTACTTTAGTTATTTAGTAAAATTAAACATATAACTTTTTTTTGATGAAAGTAGCCAAAAATACTGTAGTAGCCCTCACATATGAGCTAAAAGTAAATGATGACGAAGGAACTAAGCAGTTAATAGAGAAAGTCGAAACCGATCAGCCGATGACAATACTTTTTGGTCAGAGTGGTCTTCCGGAAAGATTTGAGTCCGAAATTGAAGGCATGGAACAGGGCGACAGCTTTAGCTTTGAGATCGAAGTAGGTGATGCGTATGGTGAGTATGAGGAAGAAGCAGTGGTGAAGCTACCTAAGGATGTATTTAATGTAGATGGCAAATTCAACGAAGAGGATTTTCCGGTAGGTTCCATGGTCCCCATGACCGATCAGGAAGGCAATATGCTCAGAGGACGTGTTCTTGATATTGAATCAGATGCGCTGATTATGGACTTTAATCATCCTCTTGCCGGTCATAACCTGTATTTCGAAGGAAAGATCGAAATGGTACGTCTGGCTACCGCAGATGAGCTGGATCATGGCCATGCGCACGGTCCCGGCGGCCATCATCACTGATTTGAACAGCTGCCGGTTTGAACAGAATCGCAGTAACCGTTTTTATAAAGAGGCAGCAAGGGCTGCCTTCTTTTTTTGCTCCGGATTGCAGAAACTGCGTCCAACTTTTTATATTCCATTAATAAAAATTGGCTAATATTGCATATTGCAGGCCAAAACAAAAAATTCTTGAAAGTTGCAATAGTAAAATATAATGCGGGCAATACGCAATCAGTAATATACGCGCTTAATCGCCTTGGAATAGAACCGCTTGTTACCGATAATGAGGAAGAATTAAGAGGGGCCGATAAAGTCATCTTTCCGGGAGTTGGCGAAGCCAGTTCTGCCATACGCTATCTTAAAGCGAATAATCTTGAAAGACTGATTCCTTCTCTCCGGCAGCCGGTATTGGGAATATGTCTTGGATTGCAGCTGATGTGCAGATACTCTGAGGAGAATGATATTAATTGTCTTGGCATCTTTCCGATAGATGTGAAGCGTTTCCCGGCAGGAGAAGATAAGGTTCCTCATATGGGTTGGAATACAGTTGCCGAACTTAAAGGGCCTCTTTTTGAAGGAATCAGAGAGAACGATTTTGTCTATTTTGTGCATAGCTATTATGCAGCTCTGAGTCCCTACACTATTGCGACTACAGAGTATATATTGCCTTATAGCTCAGCTTTGCACAAGGACAATTTTTATGCGGCCCAGTTTCATCCGGAGAAATCAGGCAAAGCGGGAGAACGTATTGTTAAGAACTTCATAGATTTATAGAATTAATATATCCAAAATGAAAATTATTCCGGCAATTGATCTTATCGATGGAAAGTGTGTCCGGCTTACTCAGGGAGATTTTAGTCAGAAAAAGCAGTATAATGAAAACCCGCTTGAAGTAGCAAAGGCTTTTGAAGATGCGGGAATAGAGCATTTACATCTGGTAGATCTGGACGGTGCCAGACATAAGAAGATTGTGAATCACAAGGTGCTTGAAACTATTGCTGCGAAAACCCGGCTTAAAGTAGATTTTGGAGGAGGGATACAATCGGATGAGGATATAAAACTGGCATTTGAATGCGGGGCAGCGCAGATTACGGGTGGGAGCATTGCAGTAAAAAATCCTGATTTATTTGAGAGCTGGCTGGTATCATACGGCTCAGAAAAGATTATCCTGGGAGCTGATACCAAAGATGGCTTTATTGCAGTAAGCGGCTGGCAGGAGACCAGTCAGCTGTCAGTCATGGATCTGCTGAAAAAATATACGGCAAAAGGTGTTTCTTATTCCATATGTACAGATGTTGCAAAGGATGGGCTGCTTATGGGACCCTCATTTGACCTGTATTCCGAAATTATGAGCCATTTTACTGATCTTAAGCTGATTGCCAGTGGCGGTGTAACCACACTGGATGATTTAAAGCAGTTGCGGGATGCAGGTATGTACGGAGCAATAGTTGGTAAGGCTTTTTACGAAGGACGCATTACACTGGAAGAATTAAGCCGTTTTTAAAACAGTAAAGAATACCTATTTTGTTAACCAAAAGGATCATTCCCTGTCTGGATGTTAAAAACGGAAGGACAGTAAAGGGAGTAAATTTCGATAGTCTGAGAGATGCCGGTGATCCGGTTGAGCTAGGTGCTCTCTATGCAGCCCAGGGCGCTGATGAATTGGTTTATCTTGATATTACAGCTACACTGGAAAAGAGGAAGACACTGGTTGAGCTTGTGAAAAGAGTTGCCAGTGAATTGAACATCCCGTTTACAGTAGGTGGCGGTATAGGATCCGTGGAAGATGTAGCTGCTTTGCTCAATGCTGGTGCTGATAAAGTCTCGATTAATTCCTCAGCGGTAAAAAATCCTGGTCTGATCGATCAGCTGGCTAATGAATTCGGCAGTCAGTGCGTGGTTGTCGCTATTGATACAAAGCTCTATGCGCATGAAAGCAGGGTTCATACCCATGGTGGGAAGCAGCCAACGGAAATAAATACCGTTCAGTGGGCGAAAGAGGTTCAGGAACGTGGTGCCGGAGAAATTCTTCTCACCAGTATGGATCATGATGGTACCAAAGCGGGATTTGCCTGTGAATTGACAGCAAAGATTTCCGAGAACCTTTCTATACCTGTCATTGCTTCGGGAGGCGCCGGTAATATGGAGCATTTTGTGGAGGTATTCGGCCGTGGAAAAGCAGATGCCGCGCTTGCAGCGAGCATTTTTCACTTTAAGGAGATTGCTGTGCCAGAGTTAAAAACTTATTTAAAAGGGAAAAATATTCCGGTAAGAATATGAACATAGATTTTAATAAAGAGGGCGGTCTTGTTCCGGTAGTAGTGCAGGATTGGGTAACCAATAAAGTACTGATGCTTGGTTATATGAATGAGGAGGCTTACAATAAAACTCAGGAGGAAGAGAAAGTAACTTTTTACAGCCGGTCTAAAAAGCGTCTTTGGACCAAAGGTGAAACCACCGGCAATTTTTTAATATTGAAAGAAATAAAAGCCGACTGTGATCGTGATGCACTGCTTGTTAAAGCGGAGCCTGTCGGGCCGACTTGCCATACGGGAGCCGACACTTGTTGGGATGAAAATAATCAAAGCAGGGTTTATTTTCTGGATTATCTGAAAAACCTGATCAGGGAACGCCGGGTTAATCCGGATCCTGCTTCTTATACGAGCAGTCTTTTTGGCAAAGGCATTAATAAAGTAGCACAAAAAGTAGGAGAGGAAGCGGTAGAACTGGTGATCGAAGCAAAAGATAATAATGTGGATCTTTTCAAAAATGAAGCTGCAGATCTTTTGTTTCACTATCTTGTATTGCTGGAAGCAAAAGGAATTGATCTGGACGAAATCATCGAAGTTCTCCGGGAACGTAATAGATAAGTATCAGAAAGAGGCATTATGCATAATGGCAGTGATATTTTCGCTGCCATTTTTGTTATATTTTCATTAGTACCTGCTTAAAACAATTGATTCCGGTCCGATGTTTTTACCCTGTAGGATTATATTCCGGCCATCTTTTGGCCTGACAGGAGATACTTCTGCCAGGATAAATTATATTGCCTGTTATCGGATTTTAAGAAGCTAAATTTATGTATAGTCAGACATTCCAGGTTATTTGGGCTAATATTGATGCAAACAGACATTTAAAGCATTCAGCGTACAATGATTATGCTGCTCAGGTACGATTGAATTATTTCAATGATCATGGCTTTTCCGTTGAAGAATTTGCCAGCTTACAGATTGGTCCTATTCTTTTTAGAGAAGAAACTATCTTTTTTAAGGAAGTCGGGATGAATGAAACGATAACAATTGATATATTTCTTGCTGCAGCAAGACCGGATGGGTCCAGATGGCGTATATTTCATAATTTTTTTAAAAAGAACGGTGATAAAGCAGCGACCATTGAGGTTGACGGAGCCTGGATGGATCTGACGACCCGTAAGCTGACCAGGCCGCCGGAAACAGTTCTCAAAATGGTTGAAAGAATGCCGAAGATTCCAAATTTTGAATTTTGGCCGGAGCGCTCCTAAAGACCAAGCTGCCGGAACAGCGCTGATTTTTCTTTTTCTGTCATCGTTGTCTGTAGACCCGGGAAAAGGCCTTCTGTAGTTATGTTCATAATACGTGTTCGGGTCAGACGCAGTACGTTAAGATTCAGCTTGTGGCACATTCGGCGGATCTGGCGGTTTTTACCCTCAGTCAGAATGATCCTGAATGAATGAGAAGCAGTCCTTGTAACCTGACAGGGACGGGTTTTATAGCCCATAATAACGATCCCGGAGGCAAGCCGGGCTATCTGCTCGTCTTGCAGCGGCTGATCTACCTGCACGAGATATTCTTTTTCATGGTCTCCGGACATCAGAGTTTTGTTAAAGATCCTGCCATCATTACTTAAGATCAGCAGGCCCTCTGATTCTTTATCGAGGCGTCCAACCGGAAACACATCGGGAGGCAGTGTCAGAACACTATGCAGATTGCCGGAAATCTCACGGTTTAAGGTCGTTTCAATTCCCCGGGGTTTGTAATATTTCCAATAGATAAATTTTTTCCCCGGGCGGATCTCTCTGTTTTCAACTACAACACAGTCTTCAGGATGTATTTTTTGATGAACAGTTGCCGGCAGGTTGTTTATAAGTACTTTGCCCAAACAGATCAGTTCATTTGCTTTCTTGTTGGAAATCCGTAGTTTATGAACCAGGAAATATCTGACTGAGGAATCAAGCTGCCGCACTGTTTATTTGCTTTGCCCCAAATAAAAGAACAATATGGTTAATATGGCAAACAAAATGGACAGGATAAAATAAAAGTTGAATTTCTCTCCAAAAAACACAACTGCCACGATAATCGAAGTAGTGATAATGGATAACACGGCATAAAGTGTATAATAGGATGCGCCGTATTTCGAATAAAGAAGATAAAAGCCAAGATAAAGCACCAAAAGTCCTACCGAAGTGACAATAACCGGTTGTTTGTTTTCCAGAAGCCAGTTTTTGTAGTTATCGGCAGGAAAAAAGAAGAAGCTGGGAAGCATTAACAGAACACAGCCCGTAAGGACGGAAATAGTGAACAGGAAAGGATTGGATGATGCCGCCGATTTTTTGCTGCCGTAAACAAACAGGGCATTACCAACAGAGGCAATAAAAGCGAAAATGAAAGCTCCGATGAACTGCTTCATAATTGAGTGAATTATCTGCAAAGTAAACTAAAATTATGGTTTTACGTGCTAAAAAACATTTTTCAAAATGTCCGGTTAGTCTGCAATAGCACAACATCCGACTTCATGAGTGACAAACAGTCTTCAAAAAATCCTAAAGAGGAAAAATCTTCGTTTTCTCCGGTGATTTTAAATTATCTTTTGATTGGCTTTTTTCTGTTTTCCCTTCTTTTCTTTTTCAACTCGTCCAAACAAAGCAAATCCATTGACTGGAAAGAATTTTCGAAGCTGATAAAGCAGAATAAAGTTGATCATATAGTTGTGATCAATCAGGAAGTCGCTGAGATATTTCTCAGGCAAGATACAGCAGACAAAAAAGGGCCGAATCTGTTTGCTTCGGAAGGGCCGGAGTATACACTTAATATTGGTAGCCCGGAGGTGTTTGAAAATAAGCTTTCTGAATTGGAAGCGGATAAAAAAACAGAAGCCCGGACAGCTATTGCCTATGAAGTCAGGCAAAACTGGTTTACCACCCTGCTTGTATGGCTGCTCCCGTTTCTGATTCTGTTTATGCTATGGCGCTGGGCGCGAAGCAGAATGAAAGGCAAGAGCGGCGGCGGAAGTATTTTTTCGTTTGGTCAATCGGGAGCGCAGCTATTTGAAGGGCAGGGAAAGGTTCATGTTACCTTTAATGATGTAGCGGGCTTACACGAGGCAAAGGAGGAAATGCATGAAACAGTTGATTTTCTGAAGAAACCAGAGAGATACACCTCATTGGGGGCAAAGATTCCCAAGGGAATTTTACTTATAGGGCCTCCGGGAACCGGCAAAACTCTGCTTGCCAAAGCAATTGCCGGCGAAGCGAATGTCCCTTTCTTTTCTCTTTCAGGTTCCGAATTTGTAGAGATGTTTGTTGGAGTGGGGGCTTCCCGTGTCAGAGATTTATTTAAAAAAGCAAAGGAAAAAGCACCTTGCATAGTTTTCATTGATGAGCTTGATGCAATTGGCCGGTCCAGAGGAAAGTCAGCTTCTGCTTTCGGCGGGAATGACGAAAGAGAGAGTACCCTGAATCAGATGTTAACCGAAATGGATGGTTTCAGCCCGAATTCCGGTGTAATTGTCCTGGCAGCTACTAACCGGGGAGATGTGCTGGATCAGGCCTTATTACGACCGGGGCGTTTTGACCGTCATATCTATCTTGAGCTCCCGGATCAGGAAGAGCGTATGGCAATTTTTAAAGTTCATATGGACAAGCTGAAACTGGATGATGAGGTTGATGTTGAAATGCTCGCAGCGCAGACCCCGGGATTTTCCGGTGCAGATATCGCCAATGCCTGTAATGAAGCGGCGCTCATTGCCGCTCGTAAAAAAAGAAAGGCTGTAGGAACGGAAGAGTTTTCTCAGGCACTTGACCGGATTATTGGCGGTATTGAGAAGAAAAACAAAGTAATTACCAATCAGGAGCGGCGTATTGTGGCTTTTCATGAAGCCGGCCATGCGTTGGCTACCTGTCTGCTGAAAGGTCTTTCTGATATTGTAAAAGTCAGTATTATACCGCGTGGGAAATCGCTGGGAGCTACCTGGCACAAACCGGAAGAGATGCAGCTGGTAAGTCTCAGACAGTTAAAAAATGATATAAGCATTCTGCTGGCGGGCAGAGTTGCAGAAGAAACCATCTTCGGTGAGGCGACTTCCGGCGCTCTTGATGATCTGGAAAAAGTAAGTAAGCATGCATATACAATTGTAGCCTATTACGGACTAGGCGAAAAAATGGGCAATGTCAGCTATTATGATTCGAGCGGAAGGCAGGAAAACAGCTTTCAGAAACCTTATAGTGAAGAAACGGCACGAATTATTGATGAAGAAGTCAGAAGACTTATTGAATCATGTTATAGTCATGTCAGCGAATTGTTCAGAACTTATAAAAAACAGCTTGAGAAAATCGGTGAGATGCTTCTGGATAAGGAAGTGATCTATATAGAAGATCTTGAAGAAGCAATAAAAGATATTAAAGGTGAGCTGCCTGTTAAAAGAAACACAACTAAACAGGAGGATAATTAAACAGTCCTGGTTTCAGGCAAACCAGGACTGTTTTCCGCGTTTTTTACTTTTATTGCCTGATAGCAGCCAAAATGCAGCCGCAATCGCAGTAATGCCTGATAGACCAATCAGCAGATTTCTGGTATTGCACTGATTGTACGATTTCGTTTCATTATGAGGAAAACGAACTTTATACGGAATTTCTTTTTCAAAAAAAGACTCAATAAGTCCGCTTAGCTGTTCTCTGAGCTCTTCGCCTCTTAAAGGAATACCATGTCCCGTACCTGCTACTTCCGGATTTAGCGCCGCCAGCTTTTTAATGGAAGAATAAGCCTCGCGCCAGTTGGTTGTAAGAAAGGCCGGCGGTCCGTGCATTTCTTTTTTCTTTATGAAAACAGATGACAAAGCGTCCTGATTGGTTGTAGTAAATGCATCGCCGGTAATCAGGATGTTATCTTTTTCTCTGTATAGTGAAATATGCCCTGGAGAATGCCCGGGGGTATGGATGTATTTCCATTCCGGAAGAAACGGGATGGAGCCGTCTACCGGTAACGCATAGACTCTTGAGCCAAGATCAATAGGACGTACTGGTATAATCCAGGTCATAAAAGAGAAGCTGGCGCCACTTTCGTCAAATGCCGATTCCGGGTAAGTTGCCCGGCCGGTTATGTATGGAATTTCCAGAGGGTGAGCGTAAACATCAGTTTCCGACCATATTTTTAAAAGATCGGGCAGAGCTCCTGTGTGGTCAAAATGTCCATGAGTGAGCAGAATCGCCCTTGGAGGATTGTGGGGGCCAAACAGCTCTTCTGCCTCTTTCTGAATTCTTTTTGCAGACCCCGGGAGGCCTGCATCGATCAGTACCCATGAGTTATCCGGGCCCGGCTGACCGATCATGTAGTGGTTAACAAACAGTATTCTTCTTCCTGTCACATCGTCCGCAAGTGTATAAGCGGCCTTGTCCTTATCCCTGATTTTCTTTGTTAACATACGCTTATGCCATTTGATAAAGAACTCCGGGAGAATCTTCTTTGTTAAAACCCGATTTGAAGAGATTCTGCAGAGTATGCTATCTTTTGTTGCTTTTAGCTGTAAGATAATTAGTTGCTTTTTTTATTCCTTTTTTAAGTTTTTATTATATAGTATTATTCTAAATAAATTTTTACAATATTAAGCGGCTTATTTGTAGGTGTTATTTGCTTTATGGATATTTTTTTCGTGAAAAAACTTGTCTATAAATTCAAAAAAATACAGATTTGTACGCAAAATATATTTAGAATAAATCTAAACTATTATGAAAAAAGTTTTACTCATTATAGGATTGCTGAGTGGAGGTGCAAACCTGTTTGCTCAGGAAGTTGAGAATACAGTTAGCGTAGGTGCCGGCTCTGCCAATCAGGTATGGTATAGCCTGGACAACGGAGAAATGGAAACAGCGCCGCTGAGTAGCTGGGATCTGGCGTTTGGTATACCGAAGGGTTCCAGGGGACTCGGAAGTATTCATATCAACAATGTCAAAGGACTGGAATTATCGATATACCCCAACAGCACACGGGCGGGTTGGGACGATGTAAACATATCCGGTTTTGATGCCTGGCCCAAATTATACAATCTGCCATATTCCTGGAGCCATGGCGCTTTTAATATAAGTGTTGATCCGAATAATGCAATGGATTATTCATGGGGGGTATATTACATGGGACCTGATCAGAGTAGAAACCACCATGTAATTGGTGATTCTCTGTACATAATCAAATTTTCTGACGGAAGTTACAAAAAGTTGCTACTGGATGATTATAACCCCTTAACATCAGAGTTTACATTTAAGTACGCAGAACTGGATGGTCAGAATGAGAAAGAAGTAAAGCTTGATTTTAAAGCATACGCTGACAAAGGTTTTGTGTGTTATTCTATTGAGAATAATGAAGTAGCTGATGTAGCGCCCAAAGTAACCGAATGGGAATTATTATTTACTCAGTACGTAGAGCAGATTGCAATGGGGCCAACCAATGTAGTTCCATATCCTGTCACAGGAGTATTATTGAACAGCGGGGTAAAGGTTGCGGCTGTGAATAATGTCGAAGATCCGGAAACCTACGAAGATTATGAGCAGCTGATTTTTACGGATACGATCAATAAAATCGGCTATAACTGGAAAACGTACGATATGAGTAATGGAATATATACCATATCAAAGACAGTATATTTTATACAGGTACCACGTCTGGATGCGAATGGCACTCAGGTTACCGATGCTGCCAATAATCCGGTCTATGATGTATGGAAGCTGAGATTTACGGGATTTGGCGGCGGAGCTAACGGAAATATAACGTTTGTGAGCGAAAAACTATCCGGCAGTATACTCGGAACGGATAAAGCGTTTGCAGAACAAAATATACAGCTATATCCAAATCCTTCCAACGCAGGATATATAAATCTCGATTTTTCAGATTCAGGAGTTTATGGTCCGGCAACCATCTCGGTTTCCTCTCTGCAGGGTGAAAGACTTTTTGCGGCTGACTACAATCTTTCAGGCAGTCTGATGAAGCTGGAAACTTCTTCCCTCGAAAGAGGAATATATATTCTGAACATAGAAAATGCCGGTAATGTCTATACTCAGAAGATTGTCATTCAGTAATTAATTTATTCCCATACCTAATAGAAAATACACAGTTAGAAAAATGAAAAAGCTGCTTTTTGTTATGCTGCTTGCCGGAATGACCGGCGGCAGCTTGTTTGCCCAGAAAAAATCTTCCAAAACAGTTGCTGCGGCCCCCCAGACTGAAAATGTCAAACTTCGTCAGGATAAGGAAGCTATTAAAGCCATGGCAGGTTGCTATAAGGTTACCTTCGAGTTTGCGGAAACATTTGCTCCGGATACTGCCTACAAATACATGGACAGAAAATTTGACTGGGGAATTGAGTATGTTTTTGTAGTTGAGGAATCTGATAAAAAAGTAGGTCTGCAGCATTTGCTGGTGGTCAATGATACGTTTATCGTAAAGCACTGGAGACAGGACTGGTTGTATGAGAATACAGATCTTCTGATGTACAATAAAAACTATGAATGGAAAAAGAAAACCCTTTCAGCTGATGAGGCAAAAGGAACCTGGACCCAGAAAGTATATCAGGTAGATGACAGCCCGAGGTATGAAAGCTATGGTACATGGGTGCATGTAGACGGAAGACATTTCTGGGAGGGAACAGGTGACGCGCCACTACCGCGAAGAGAAGCAACCAAGCCTCGTCTGGACTACAATGTTATGCGACGTCACAGCCATATCGAGATATTCAGGGATGGTAACTGGATTCTGGAGCAGGACAACGAGAAAATTAATCGTACCGAGACAGGAGATAAGTTAATCTGCTGGGAAAAAGGCTTTGAAACATTTACCAGAGGAGATTACAACTGTCAGCCGGCAATCGACTACTGGGCTAAAAACAATAAATACTGGGCTGATGTGCGTACAGTATGGAATGAAGTTTTTGCAGCCAATAACTCATTGAAGTTCCAGAGAAAAGTAGATGAAAAGATGTTGTTTGAACAACTCTTTAAGCTGGAAGGAGACATGTCTGCAAATTACAGCAGTAAGCAGGCTGTGCCTCTTATCCGCCAGACAATTGAAAAATACCTTGTAAAAGGATAAGGTTTTTATTAGGTGTGTTTTACTGCGGCAGGCGGGTAGGCCTGCTGCAGTTCCTTTAAATCCGATTGCTTTTCTTCCGGCTACCAGTATTTATCCATAATCCGGCTTCTCGGGATACAGATCATGTCAATACATTCAACAATTTTCAACTATCCGTTGCTGGTATTGCTATGCCTGATTTGTTTTTCAGGATATAGCCAGCTGATTACCATAAAGAGCAAAACCGATCAGGCAGCTCTGGGGTATGCCCATGTACAGATCAGAAGCTTAAAAAAAACGGATTTTACAAAAGACTTCAGCACAAACGAAACAGGTATTCTGGACCTGAGTGCTTATCTTACCGAAGATTTATTCCCGTTTCAGATTAGAATAATGGCTATGGGGTATCTGTCTCTGAAAGATACGCTGCATGACAGAGCGCCTCTTACTTTTTTCCTTACGCTTGATCCTATTGCCATGACACCGGTGGTGCTTACAGGACAGTATAAGGAAACATCAATCAGTGAGGCTGTGCACAAGGTATCAGTTATTGATCGTAAAACCATGGACCGCATGGGGGCTGTCAACCTCAGAGATGTGCTTAACAATAGCCTTAACATCCGTCTGGGACAGGATAATATCTTGGGTAGTAACATGCAGATGCAGGGAATAGGTGGAGAAAATGTAAAATTTCTGATCGATGGTGTTCCGGTTATCGGCAGGCATGACGGAAATATTGATTTGACGCAGCTCAATCTTAATGATGTTGAGCGGATCGAGATTATAGAGGGACCTATGGCTGTAAATTTTGGTACAAATGCGCTGGCAGGCGTTATCAATATTATTACCAAAAAAGATCAGAAAAAGTCTCTGGAGCTGGTTTCTGATACCTACTATGAAAGCAACGGAGCTTATAATCAGTCCGTCAGGGGAGGAGTAAAAGAGAAAAGACTTTTTGTCTCCGGAACAGTCGCCCGCAATTTCTTTGATGGCTGGAATCCCGGTGATCCCGATTTTCAGCTGCCCAAAAGAACACTTGCAGATCATACCAGAAATAAACAATGGAAACCCAAAGAGCAGTGGACGACAGGGGTAAAGGTCGGTTATGCAATCAAAGAATCAAAAATTAACTATGCTTTCGATTATTTTGATGAGTTCATTCTGAACAGAGGCGAACCAAGGGGCTCATACAAAGAGACAGCTTTTGATGATACATACAGGAGCCGGAGGCACAATCACTCCATTACATACTTTTCACCGGTGGGCAAAAACAGAAGTATCAATCTCATTGTAGCCAGAAATCATTACAACAGAGCCAAAAATACATATTTAAAAGATTTGACAACCCTCGGACAAATACCGACGGGAGATGCGGATGATCATGATACGACCAATATTGTGGCCTGGCTGGCCCGGGGTACTTTTGCCAGCTTCGGAGATTCTGCCGGTGTTCAGTTTGACGCGGGGTACGATATTAATTACGAAAGGTTTAAGGGTTTGAGAATAGAAGGAAGTGAGCAGGCGCTTACAGATGCCGCAGTATTTTCAAGTCTTCAATATAAGCCGCTACATGCATTGACTATCAGACCCGGATTAAGACTCGGATATAACTCAGCCTTTAAAAGTCCGCTTATTCCTTCTTTGAATATTCATTACAGATTGTCTGATATTGTTTTCCGGGCTTCTTATGCCAGGGGTTTTCGTGCACCGGGACTTAAGGAACTATACCTGGACTTTGTTGATATCAATCATAATATTAAAGGAAATCCGAAGCTTGATGCGGAATATTCCCACAATTTTCAACTTGGAACTCAGCTGAGACCAGGAAACTGGAAACTGAAAAATATAGGTCTCGATGGTTCTGTGTTTTACAATGCGATTTCTAATATGATCCAACTTTCTCCATTAGAGGGTACAGAGTTTACTTATATCAATATCGGTACTTTCAGAACACACGGGCTTAATCTGAACGGAGAGTGGCGGCATGCCAATATTGCTGTCACGGCAGGCGGATCGCTGATTGGCAGGCTGAACAAGTTAAGCGCAAGCAACACTGATCTGCCTCAGTATACTTATGCTCCGGAATGGAGACTAAGTTTTGTCTGGTCCTTTAGAAAAATCGGAGATCTGAGTGTTTTTTACAAATATAATGGAAGAATTCCATCGTACACGGAGGATGAAGACGGAAACATACAACAAACGGAGCTGGCTGATTACAGTATGGCAGATGTCAGCTTTACAAGGCAGTTTATGCAGAAAAGAATTGCTCTTACCCTGGGATCCAAAAATCTGTTTAACATCCAGCGTGTTAATGCAACCTCCGTCAACTCAACAGCACATTCCATAGCATCCGGTAGCGTTCCGGTAGGAATGGGAAGAACCTGGTTTGCGCGCTTATCTGTCAATGTAAATAAAAGATGAAACATTATATACTAATCTTTGCAATCATTTTAGGATTGACGGGCTGTTTCAGGGAGGAATTACCGGTTCCGGCACATGAGCCCGGTGATGTGCAGGAGGGTACCGTCAGTCTTGGAGATAATTATCAGTATCAGATTTTTCTTGATCTGGAAACAAACTCTGAGATAACCAGAAACATGAAAACAGACTGGCTGCTTGCTTTGGAAGCTTCCGAAGAAGGCTCATATGTAAAGCTTAACAGTTCCCTCATGATTGCTGCCTGGAATACAGGACAAACCAACTTTGCAGCGGTTACAAATGCCGCTGGTTTTGAAGCAGGTAAAGTCTGGGACGTTCCTTCCGGCAATCCGGATAGTTTAGCGCTTGCGGACTGGAAAAAAGGTACGGTCTATGTGATAGACCGTGGTTATGATGAGCGAGGTAATAATCTTGGTTATTTGAAATTACAGTATATGGAAGCTACTTCTTCGGAATACAGAATTCGTTTGGGAAATCTTTCAGCCACAGAAGGAGCTGAGGTTGTTATTCTTAAAAACCCTTTGTACAATTATATCCATATTGATCATCTGGGCAATACTGTTCCTGTAGAGCCTGCTAGAAATCAGTGGGATCTGGCATTTACACAATATACGCATCTTTTTACCGACATGACTCCGATGATGCCTTATCTGGTAGCAGGATGCCTTATTAACAGTTATAATACCTGGGTAACCAGGATTACAGATATGGCTTTTGAGGATATCGAATATGAAGATGTGCTGAATCTTGAAATGAGCAATGCAGCAGATATTATTGGCTATGACTGGAAAGTTTACAGTTTTGATACAGGTTCTTATGAGGTCTATCCGCAGGTCATATACATTATTAAAAGCCATACAGGATTCTATTACAAATTTCATTTTACAGATTTTTATAATTCAAAAGGTATCAAAGGAAATCCGGCCTGGGAGCTTCAGAAGCTCTGATTATCGGACATATATTTGCACTGTTTAAGAACTCATTTTATTTTCATGGGTTAGCTAAACAGAGAGTGGTCGGATTGAAATGAAAAACCCTGATACCCATGATAATCAATATTTGCAGGAAGCTTCCGAGGTACAAAATGGCGGCGCTGTCAGATGGGTAAGAAAAATATCGGGAGCTTTTCCGGCATTTCAGAGCAGAAATTATAAATTGTATTTTTCCGGGCAGCTTGTTTCACTGATCGGTACCTGGCTGCAGATCGTCGCTCAGGGATGGCTTATTCTTCAGCTTACCAGTTCTGTCTTCCTTATCGGTCTGATTACAGCGTTAAGTACTTTACCCACTCTCTTATTTACCCTCTTTGGCGGGCTTATCGTAGATCGTTTTTCCAAGAAGAAAATACTGCTTTATACGCAAAGCGCAGCCATGATTCTTGCGTTCCTGCTTGGAGTATTCACATTAACCGGTCTGGTTACTATCTGGCTGATCGGATTGATGGCCTTCCTGCTTGGTATGGTAATGGCTGTGGATGCTCCGGCCCGGCAGGCTTTTGTGGCAGAGCTGGTCAATAAGGAACAGCTCTCGTCTGCTATTGCTCTTAACTCCGGTACATTCAATGCCGCAAGAGTGATAGGACCCGGTATTGCCGGATTATTGATCGGAATGATAGGAATAGGCGGCGCTTTTATTGTCAATGGTCTGAGTTTTATAGGAGTTTTGATTGCTTTGCGATTACTTCATCTGGAAGATAAGCTGGCAGAATATCGTCCTATGGGAGCCCTGAAAGCTATAGGGGAAGGCATCCGATACTCAGCCGGCCATCCTGTAATCAGTATGTTTCTTGTAATGGCAGGCTTGATATCTATTTTTGGCTGGTCCTTTACTACCGTAATCCCTTTGCTTGCCAAAAACAAATTTCATCTGGATGCAACAGGGTTGGGGTACTTGTACTCTTCGATCGGGCTGGGTTCTTTGAGTGCAGCCATACTGGTCGGAACATTTTCATCCAGGATCAAGCCGGTATTGTATATAGCAGGCGGTAGCTGTGTTTTCAGTATTAGTATTGTACTTTTTACTTTTACCGGCAATAGCAGCATTGCCATGTTTCTTCTGTTCTTTTCAGGGTTTGGTCTGCTCTCTCAGGCTGCGACTATCAATACGACCATACAGACTATGGTCCGTCCCGAATTCCGGGGGAGAGTTATGAGTCTCTATGTGCTGATGTTTCTGGGAATGACGCCGATTGGCAATCTCCAGGTTGGCTGGGTGTCAGAGCATCTTGGGGTGGCATTTGCGATTCGTCTTGGAGCAATAGCAGTTATGGTGATGGGAATACTGCTTATGCTTTTCAGACCCAGAATTTTAAAGGCATATCATACCTATGTCCGCTCTCAGGCCGGATAGAAAAGAAATACTATATTTGTTTTCATGAATTTAATACAGTTTGGCAGTACCCCTTTGCAGGTTACAAGGATAGGTTTGGGTCTGGCTGCTCTCGGGAGACCAGGATACATCAATCTTGGTCATGGCCAGGATCTGCGCAACAGGACAGATAAAGAGGCCATGTTTGAGCATGCGCAGGATGTCCTTGATTTCGCCTATAGAAAAGGAATACGATATTTTGATACAGCGAGAAGTTATGGAAAGGCAGAAGAGTTTCTTGCAGGATGGAAAGGCTATAAAGAGTATGATGATATAGTCATCGGATCGAAATGGGGATATATTTATACGGCTGACTGGCAGATAGATGTAGAAAAGCATGAAGTAAAAGAGCATAGTCTTAAAAATCTTGAACGTCAATGGCCGGAATCACAGAAATGGATTGGAAAGAAGCTGGCAATTTATCATATTCATTCGGCCACTCCGGATAGCGGAGTTCTTGATTCAGAGGAGGTGCTGGACAAGCTTTGGGAGCTGAAAAAAACAGGTATCGTAATAGGGCTTTCATTAAGCGGTACAGCTCAGTCTGAGACACTTGAGAAAGCGATGAGTATAAGTAGGGACAGGCAGATGCTGTTTGGTTCAGTACAGGCAACCTGGAATATCCTGGAGCAATCTGCTACAGAAGGTCTTTTAAATGCAGCCAGAGCCGGTATAGGCATCATAATTAAAGAAGCTCTGGCTAATGGCCGCCTGACAGAAAGAAACAATAATCCTGGTTTTCTGGAAAAACAGATTCTGTTAAGCCGGATAGCTGAAAAATATCAGGTAAGCATCGATGCCCTGTGTATGGCGTATGTTTTAAATCATCCCTGGACTCATATCGTACTGAGCGGGGCTTCAAATGTAGAACAGCTGGAGTCAAACATAAAAGCAATTGAAATGCATATAACTCCGGATGATATGCAAATACTGTCCGGATTAAAGGAGCCGCGTGAAACTTATTGGAAAGATCGGGCTGCTTTGGACTGGAATTAATGCTATAGGATTAATTCTATACAAAGAGGGCTTGGAGAATTATAGTTCCCTGCTGCGATCCCTGAGGCTTTATACAATAATATAAGGCATTTATTAAGTGTTCATTTAATATTATGATACTTAACTAATACAAAGAGACTGTCTGATCTGATTCAGCACAGTCTCTTATTGTTTGTGTTAAAGCAAAAGGGAATAGTTATTTATTAAAATTTCAGACCGACAAATACTCGTGGGTTAAAATAGTTTGCTTTGTAATCCCAGTCAATTTCAATATCCTCATCAGACGATGAACCGGTTCTTACATGGTGAAGTCTACCGAAGTGGGCTTCAAAGCCAAGTGTTATTACCTTTAATCTGAATTTTACGCCAGGGGTAAATGCCACTCCGGACATGGCATAACCGTGTCTCTCATCAAGGTCTCTAAGACGGTTGGTCCCCAGGTACAATGTCGGAGTAACATTGACAAAAATGTCCAACGCTACAGTATTGGTAGCAAAGGTTGCCATGGGGCCGAATTTTAATAAGCTCAGATAAAGAGAGGATGTCCTGGAGTTAATATCGCCAAGCAGCGTGTGATTGATTTTGTTTGATTTTACACTAAATCCGGCAGTAAGCCAGCTTACATTCATACCAAATCCGAATCGTTCTCCTTTGTGAAACATCCACTGGTTTCCGATTTCCAGAGAAGGCTGCAAACCAAGCGAGACTGTATTTCCGGATCCGACTACTTTGTATGTTGGTACACCAAGACCAAGATGCAGATAGAAGCCGCCTTGTACCATATCTTTTTCTTTTACTGCGGAGAAAGTTTCAGTTTTATCTCCATTGGCCAGGACGGTCAGAGCTGAAAACAAGGCAAGTACAATTGTAAAAGTTTTTTTCATCATTGTATGTAATTAAGTATTTGATAAATAAAGTTTACTTTTTGGAGTAAAAGGTTATATAGTTATAAAGCTTATTGATAAAAAGTTTTATTTTATATTTAGTATTACCGGCAACAACGTTTTTTGTTTATGGGCAAGGTTGTCAAAATCTGAAGGAAAATAGCAGATAAGGGTGGACAGAAACAGAAGATGAGTCTAAACCGGCAGCTATTTTGGTCTTGTTTTTGTGTTGAAAAAGTATAGTATAACACCATAAAAAATAAATCCTATGAAAAGAGTCATCTTTAGCGTCATCTTCGCATTGTTTTTTGTAGCGGGAACTTCCACTCTTTCTTATGCTTCAGTAGAAAAAAATCAGATTCAGCATACTGAAAAAAACTCCAAAGACAAGGGAAAGAAGAAAAAGAAAGCCTGCAAAGAAAGTAATGAAGCAGGAGAGAAGTCCTGCTGTAAAAAAGGAGAAGCTCAGAAGTCATGTGGCGGAAAACAATAACCGCTGCTTTCCTGTGAGCTTTTTTGAAGAGCCTTTCATTCTAAATGAAAGGCTTTTTTAGTACATTTACATTCCCCGAATCAACGAATAAGTAATTATAGTATTTATGCAGCAGTATCTGGATCTGATCAATCACATTTTGAAAGAAGGAGTACGCAAGGAAGATAGAACCGGAACCGGAACGATAAGCGTATTCGGATATCAGATGCGTTTTGATCTCGAAAAGGGATTTCCTCTCGTAACAACGAAGAAGGTACATCTGCGAAGTATTATACATGAATTACTCTGGTTCCTGAAAGGGGATACCAATATAAAATACCTTAAGGAAAATAAGGTTTCTATCTGGGATGAATGGGCAGATGAAAACGGTGAGCTGGGACCTGTATACGGATACCAGTGGCGTTCATGGCCGGATAGGGACGGGACATCAATTGACCAGATTGCACAGGTAATTGATCAGATTAAAAGAAATCCGGATTCCAGACGATTGATTGTAAGTGCATGGAATGTGGCCGATGTTAACAAAATGGCTTTGCCGCCATGTCACGCGTTTTTCCAGTTTTACGTAGCCGAAGGCAGACTTTCCTGCCAGTTGTACCAGCGGAGCGCTGACGTGTTTTTGGGAGTTCCGTTCAACATTGCATCCTATGCATTGCTAACCATGATGGTAGCACAGGTGACTGGTTTGAAGCCCGGCGAATTTGTTCATAGCTTTGGGGATACCCATTTGTATCTGAATCATCTGGATCAGGCCAGGTTGCAGCTTAGCCGGGCCCCTAGATCATTACCCCTAATGCGGATCAATCCGGCTGTCAAAAACATAGCTGATTTTGTCTATGAAGATTTTTCGCTGGAGCAATATGATCCGCATCCGCATATTCCCGCTCCGGTTGCTATCTAGCAAATGGCAGAATTTTCGTTATTGATGATGTGGTGGCAAACTTCCGTTCATTAATTTGCCTTATGATACTCAGACCGGTTACATTGGACGTGAAGATAAATTCCGCTTCCATGAGATGATCCAGCGAAAAGCAGCCTTCCCGATAATCACAATTGTTTGCGCTAAGCAGCCGAAGAATGTTTTTTCGGTATATTCCGTCAACACAGCCGGTAGAAAGAGAAGGGATATATACTGTTCTGCTTCTGATCCAGTATATGTTTGACGAAAGACATTCGGAGACATGATTGTGCTGGTCAAGAAGAAGTATATCATCACCCTGCTGATTGCGCATTTCTATGCCTGCCAGGATATAATGCATACTGCTCATGCATTTGAAGGAGGAAATTAGCGAATACTGATTTCGGATTTTCTCTCCGACAACAACCTGATCTTTAAACGCCGGAGCAGCCTTGAACGGAAATGCCTGAATAAGGAAATTGCATTCCCGGGAAACGGGAGTAAACAATCCG
Organism: Bacteroidota bacterium; assembly: GCA_023458555.1. GTDB lineage: Bacteria > Bacteroidota > Bacteroidia > Cytophagales > Cytophagaceae > SpSt-227. Next base: position 126,426 of record JAEWYS010000015.1, read on the forward strand.
CCTTCTTTTCTCCAGATCATTAGCTTGATGCGGGCATTATCTTCACTAAATTTTTTAATCTGTAAAAGCTCACTGGTCAGTTTGTGAAGTGTATCATCGCTCAGTTCGGGAAAATCCATATCCGCTACATTACATGCTGCTTTTATCCGGGACAAATGGTCCTCAATGAAACGGATTTCGGAGTTTTTAAAATGCATGGTTTCGAAAAAACCATCTCCGTACTGAAAACCGCGATCAGATAGAGCCAGCAGTGGCTGACTGGTTAGTTCTCCGTTGTAAATGACGTAATCCATGTAGTTAATTTTTTGCCGGTACCGGCTGTTTTTGCCGGCTTACCAGTAAGACACCTCCAATAACCATACATGTACCCAGAAGCTCTGCGTAGGAAATATGCTCATTCAGAAAAACAGCTGCTAAAGCTATTGTTGATACTGGCCCGATGCTGCCGATTATTGATGCCTTGTCAGAACCGATCAGCTTTATCCCGGTGGCAAGTAAAACAGCAGGAATAACCGTACAAAATACCGCCATTAAAAAACCGATGAGATATACTTTCCCGGTGGTTTGCAGATTAAAATCATTACTCAGAATACTATGTAAAAGTACGGCGACAGTTGATACAAGCATTGCATATCCTGTAAATCTTGATGCTCCGATTTTGGGTATCAGCCGGCCGCTTCCGATCAGATAAATGGCATATGTAAAAGCACTGCCGAAAACCAGCATACTACCTTTTACGACAGGTCCGGAAAGTGTTGGGGTATCTGAAACAAAAGCAATCAGAATACCGGCGTAGGTAAGGATCAGCGCTCCCATTTCCTTTTTGCCGATGCGTGTTTTAAAGAACAAGGCAGACAATACTACAACCAGCGTAGGGTAGATAAAAACAATAAGACGTTCCAGACTGGCGGATATGTATTGAAGCCCGGCAAAATCAAAATAACTGGCCAGATAATATCCGCAGATTCCGAGAACTATAATGGTAATGTGATCATGCAGGGTTATTTTCTCACTTTGTTCATACCTGTAAAAAAGCATTATAAGAAAGAAAGGCAGCGAAAACAGCATGCGCAGGTTCAGAAGCGTCATTATTCCAACGCCTTCTAATAATCCGAGTTTTACCAGAATGGCTTTGCCTGAAAAGAAAACAGCTCCGGCAAATACACAGATGGCTCCGGTAAAGGGTTTTACAGTTTCTTTAAATGTTTTGTGCTCCATATGCAAAAAGCCTCTTTTAAGAGGCTTTCCGGTATATTTTTTGGTTTTCAGAATAACTTAACCTATAATTAGTGTTTCATTGGGCAATATGAAACAGGCAGGAATTAAAGCCTGTTATGCCAGTATGTCAAATTTACGTCTTTATGAATGATAAACGAACCGTAAACAGTGAAAATTTTATAAGGTGAGCGGAGATTATTAAATTTACTTTTTTAATAAGTTATGTCGAAGAATACGTCATGCGTTGCCGTAATAGGAGGAGGAAGCTGGGCAACTGCTATAGTTAAAATATTGTCAGAAAATTCTCATTTGAAGATTAACTGGTGGATTCGTAATAACAGCCACGTAGAGCATATTAATAAATTCAGACATAATCCGGGATATCTGAGTGATGTCGAAATAGATGTCGCAAAAGTCCGGGCTTCATCCAGTCTGGAAGAAACAATAAAAGAAGCAGAAGTCGTAATAATAGCTATTCCTGCTGCATTCATTAAAGAAGTGTTGAGTGGCCTTGATACATCGGTATTTCAGTCAAAAAACCTTGTATCAGCAGTCAAGGGAATGATTCCGGGAGAGAACCTGTTGATCAGCCAATACCTGGAAACCTATTTTGCGGTTCCGGACAACCTGATTTGTATGATCAGTGGTCCGTGTCATTCTGAAGAAGTAGCGCTTGAAAGACAGTCTTATCTGACCATAGCCGGACGATCGGAGAAGGAAGCAGACAGAGTTGCCAAATTACTGACCTGCCGGTATATTAAAACATCAGTTTCCCTGGATTTGTATGGCGTTGAGTATGCTGCTGTAATGAAAAATGTCTACGGTATAGCCTGTGGGATCGCCAGAGGATTAAATTACGGGGATAACTTTCAGGCAGTACTTGTATCAAATGCCTTGGTTGAAATGGAGTATGCGCTTAGCGTTTTCTATCCGACGGAACGCAATGTTGCCCGATCGGCTTACAACGGGGATCTGCTGGTTACTACCTACTCTCAGTTTAGCAGAAACAGGACGCTGGGAAATATGCTTGGCCGGGGATATTCAGTAAAAACGGCTCTGGTTGAAATGAATATGATCGCGGAAGGATATTATGGAGTTAAGTGTATCTATGAGCTGGCCGCAAAGTTCAATATTGAGCTTCCGATTATCCGGGCGGTTTATAATATTATTTATGAACGTATTGCTCCTTCTGTCGAATACAATATACTTGAGAACCGGTTGAGCTGATCAGGGATAGATTTCCGGCTGAAGTTTCCGGAGGCTTTCATATATCAGATGTACAGGAAGGCCCATTACGTTAAAATATGACCCTGTTATTTTTTCTACGCCAATAAGGCCAATCCAGTCCTGTATGCCGTAGCTTCCTGCCTTGTCATAAGGATTATAGCCGGACAGATAATAATTGATCTGCTTATCCGAAAGAATACGGAAACGAACTGTTGTCTTGTCGCTGAAATGCTCTTCATGATTCTTTCCGAGCAGACAGACTCCCGTAATGACTTCGTGGGTTTGCCCGGACAGTCTTTTCAGCATATGGAAGGCTTCTTCCGGTGAAGAGGGTTTGCCTAGTATTTCATTGTTATGAATTACGACCGTATCAGCGGCAATGATAAGCTGATCACATGCTAATTCATCCAGAAAAGCTGCAGCTTTTTTTCTTGCCAGAAATTCCGCAACCTGATATACATCCATATCGTCCGGAAAACTTTCATCGGTAGGCTTGGTCCGAACAGTAAAAAAAATCCCTGCTTCCGTCAGAAGTTGTTTTCTTCTTGGTGAACCGGAAGCAAGGATTATAGTATCAGGCTTTATCAATGTCGTCTATTTTCTTTTGCAAAGTCGTTTTGCTTCGAACTTCGCTTCTTTATGCCCCATGTTTTCGGCTTTTTGCAGATCAGCACAGGCTCCGCTTTTATCACTGGTGCTCATTTTTGTAAGTCCTCTGAAGTAGAAAAGATCCGGATCATTTGACAGTTCGAGTCCTTTGTTAAAATCATTGATTGCTTTATCTGTTTCACCGTTTTCAAAATAAAACAGTCCTCTGTTCAGATAAGCGTCTTTGCTGTGAGGCATCATCTGTACAACAGTATTGAAGTCATCTTCGGCACCCTTCACATCGCCTGACATTAGCTTTGCCTCGCCGCGGTGATAATATGCCTGTTCAAATTTTGCTTCTATTTCGATCGCTTTGCTGAAATCCTTAATTGCTCCGGCATAATCCTGAGTGTTTGCCTTACTCATACCACGGTTAAAATAAGACTCCTGATCCAGAGGGTCCAGCTGGATTACTTTGGAATAATCCTGAATGGCTCCCTGATAATCATTCAGGTGATTTTTTGCATAGGCCCGGTAGAAGTATGCATAATTATATTTAGGATACAATTCGATTACTTTTGAAAAGTCTTCAACGGCTTCCTGATATTTACCCCATTCATTTTTAGCCAGCCCTCTCTTGTAATATGCCTCAAAGTTGTGAGCCATGTTGGTTTGGATGGCTTTGGTATAATCTTCAATAGCTCCCTGATAGTCGCTCAGAAGATATTTTGAATTTCCCATGTTCATCAGCGCATCGGTATTTTTAGGATCGATCAGCGATACCTGCTTGAAGTCTTCAATAGCCCCGCGATGGTCACCGATATTGGATTTTGCGTGCCCTCTTTTGGCAAGAGCATTCAGATTTTTATTGTCCAGCTCTATTGTTTTGGAAAAGTCCTCAATGGCAGATTCATTATCACCAAGCTCCATTTTGGCAAGACCACGCTGATAATAAGCTTCTGCATGCTGCGGGTTGACATGAATTGCTTCATCAAAAGCAAGCATTGCTCCTATAAAGTCGCCATTTCTGAATTTCTCAAGACCTTTTGTCATTTCCGGAAACTGATCCGTTTTGGCTTCGGTTTTTCCCTGAGGTTCTTTTGACAACTTTTGTGCATGAGATGCTGAAAAACAGCATACCCCAAGCAGAATACTTGAAAATATTATACTTTTTTTCATGGTCAATGTATTAAAAATTTAGCCCGATATTTAATGTAGTTGTAATTAGACGTTCGTGTAAAATAGTAAAAGCAAATTAAAGACCAAATCCGACAAAGGCTTATTACGCAAACAGATCCAGTTAGTTATGACCGGCCTGCTGCCAGCGATACTTTTTTGACTTTATTGCCCGAATAATAGTCTGATTGTGTTTTTGAAACAACCGGGTAAATATAGGATAAATCTTTTACATATCAGTAATTTTATTCGGTGTTTGACACTGTTTTACTTTACTATTCTGAATAAAAATGGCAGGCAGTTTTCCCCTGAACAATAAAAAGGAAGGAGAGTTGGCTAAGTGGGCTATTGGATACGTATCTATATGAAATATAAATTGTTATTGATGGTTGATGTCTGTGAAAGATCCCTTTATGCAGTCAAAATGTTTAATTTTAATTTGACTTTTTTTACATGAATTTATTTATATGTACCTTTGCCCGCAGAGTTTTTGAATATTTAACACTAAAACGAAAATAATACCTTGGATCTATTTGAAAAGTTATTGACTGACAGAGGTCCCCTTGGAAAACACTCATCTGTCGCGCATGGTTATTTTGCATTTCCAAAACTGGAAGGAGAAATTGGCCCGAGGATGAAATTCAGGGGTAAGGAAGTTTTATGCTGGAGTCTTAACAACTACCTTGGCCTTGCAAATCATCCTGAAGTAAGGAATACAGATGCAGATGCATCGCGGGAGTATGGTCTTGCTTATCCAATGGGAGCCAGAATGATGTCCGGTAATTCAAACCTTATCGAGCAGTTTGAAGCAGAGTTGTCCGAATTCGTAAAGAAAGAAGATACAATGCTTTTGAATTACGGGTATCAGGGGATTATGTCAATTGTAGATGCACTTGTTGGTCGCCATGATGTGATTGTGTATGACAGCGAATGTCATGCAAGTATTGTTGACGGTGTAAGGCTACACCAGGGAAAACGTTTTGTGTTTCCGCACAATGATATCGAAAACCTGAAGAAACAGCTCGAAAGAGCTACCAAGATTGTTGAAGAAACCAAAGGCGGTATTCTTGTTATTACTGAAGGGGTATTTGGTATGGCTGGGGATATGGGCGATCTGAAGTCAATTGTCGCTCTGAAAGAAAAATATCAGTTCAGACTTCTTATTGATGATGCGCATGGTTTCGGAACTATGGGTAAAACCGGAGCTGGCGCTGGGGAAGAACAGGGAGTTCAGGATAAGATTGATCTGTACTTCTCTACTTTTGCAAAGTCAATGGCCGGCATCGGAGCTTTCGTTTCCGGAGACGAAAAAGTACTGGAATATTTACGTTATAACACAAGATCTCAGATTTTTGCCAAGACGCTGCCAATGCCAATGGTAATAGGATTGAGAAAAAGACTTGAATTGCTGAAGAAGAATCCGGAGCTTAAAGCTAATCTGTGGAAGATTGCCTCTGCTCTTCAAAACGGTTTGAAAGCCGAAGGGTTTAATATTGGACGAACACAATCGGTGGTAACACCTGTTATTTTGAGCGGGACGGAAGCGGAAGCTGCGCAGATGATTATAGACCTCAGAGAAAATTATGGTATTTTCTGCTCTATCGTAATATATCCGGTAGTACCTAAAGACATTATGATGCTGAGATTGATTCCTACAGCTGTTCATTCACTGGACGATGTGCAATACACTATCAATGCTTTTAAAGAAGTCGCTCAGAAGCTCAAGAACGGAGTATATAATAAGTCATTATCAAATATTACCGTTTAAGATAAAGCATTATATAAAATAAAAAGGGGGCAACTGCCCCCTTTTTATTTTATATAACTGAAAAAACTCAACTCAGATAATCTCTTTTAAGCACTCTTCTATTTTGCTTTTTAAGATATCACTCCCTTTTACCAGTGGAAGACGCACATTGCTATTGCAGATATTGAGCAGCTCAAGAGTTGTTTTGATTCCTACCGGGTTACCTTCTTCATAAATACATGGATTGATCTGGACGAAGGTTCTTAATATTCCGGCTGCTGTCTCAAAGTCCGCTTTAAGAGCAGCATTTACCATTTTTGTGAATGGAGCAGGAAAGGCATTGGCAAGTACAGATATAACACCTTTGGCGCCAATGGAAATCAATGGCAGTGTCAGAAGATCATCTCCCGAGATAAGGACAAAATCCTTACGGGTACATTTGCTGATTTCCAGCGCCTGCAGAATATTGCCTGATGCTTCTTTTATCCCGATAATATTGGGTAATTCGGCCAGCCGAAGGGTAGTGCGTGCTGTAAGGTTAGAACCTGTCCTGCCCGGGACATTATACAGGATTATGGGAAGGGGGGAGGCTTCTGCAATGGTTTTATAGTGCTGATAAAGGCCTTCCTGAGAAGGTTTATTGTAATATGGACTAACCGATAATATAGCAGATACACCAGTCCAGTCTAATTCATTCAGTAACTTTACGATTTCTCTGGTATTGTTACCGCCCAAGCCAAATACAATAGGCAGATTATGAGTGTTTTCTTTTTTGACAAAGGATAAAATGTCCAGTTTTTCCTGTTTGTCAGTAGTTGCCGACTCGCCTGTAGTTCCGTTTACAACCAGATAATCAACATTATTATCAGAAACATGGGTTAACAGCTTTTTCAGACCTGGATAATCAACTGAACCATCTTCCGCAAAAGGAGTGATCAATGCCACACCTGTACCTTCTAAACTGCTAATCATGAAAACTTAAATTTGGAATAAGCTCATTCATCTTTTTTATCAAACTTTGCAGATCGTCTTTATCCTGCATGTCAATCATTATATCCAGATACTTATCACTTCCGGAGAAATATTTCCCAATGCGTACAGCGCTCTGGTTTCTGCTCAAAATATTTTTGAATGGCAAAAATGGTGAAATATTAATAGAATATAAATAGTCAAATCTGCTTTTTACAAAATTATTTATTTTTTCGGATTGGAAGCCTCCGGTTAGTGTAAGATCTTTCTTTCGTAGCTCCAGATAGGGAAAATCATACAGACGGTTTACCCCTTCATCCAGGAAGCATAACACATTAACTTCCTTACCCTGATCCTTGAGACTGCGTACAAAACGGTTAATGCTGTCATTTTGTGTAAAGTCAGGATTATTTAATAATATACCGATTTTTCCGGCTTTATCGAATGACTGATGTCTGGATGTCTTTTTTTTGCTGTAAGCAATACGTGTTCTTAGCCACATAAAAGCTTTTTTCATCATTCTTCCCCCAGCATTTTAATAAACTCATCTTCTGAAAGAATGGCAATGCCCAGTTTGGTAGCTTTTTCCAGTTTTGCAGGTCCCATGTTTTCTCCGGCTATCAGATAGCTCAGCTTACCGGAAATGGAAGATACAACCTTACCGCCATTCATTTCGATTTTTTCTTTCAGTTCTTCCCTGCCGAAGGACTGGAATACCCCCGATATTACAAACGTTTTACCTTCGAATTTGGTGCTTTCCAATTCAGTAAATACTTCTTCGCGGGTAAATTGAAGGCCGGCCGCCTTAAGGCGGCCGATATAAGTCAGGTGTTCCTGACTGGAAAAATATTCGGTAATGCTATAAGCGATCTTTTCGCCTATTTCCGGTACAGCCAGTAATTCTTCGAATGTTGCGTGGCTTATGGCATCAATGGAACTGAAGTAAGCAGCCAGTTTTTCGGCAACAGTGATCCCGACAAAGCGGATGCCCAATCCGAATAAGACCTGCCGGAACGGAATATTCTTTGTGTTTTCCAGGCCTTTCAGAAGATTTTCAGCGGATTTCTTACCGAACCGTTCCAGGCTCAGCAGAGTTTCCAGAGTGAGATCATAAAGATCCGCCGGATCTTTAACGAGGCCTTTATCAAAAAGCTGTTCAATTGTTTCCGGCCCCAAACCTTCGACGTTAAGCGCTTTTCGTTGTATAAAATGCTCGATTCTTCCTTTTATCTGGGGTGGACATCCCCGTTCATTAGGACAGTAATGTACAGCCTCGCCCTCATTTCTGACTAACAAGGTATGGCATTCCGGACACTGACTTATGTATTGTATTGGCTGGTTGTCCGGTTGTCGTTTGGTTAAGTCGACTCCGGTTATTTTAGGAATAATTTCACCGCCTTTTTCTACCATTACGGTGTCACCTATACGCAGGTCAAGTCTTTCTATTTCATTGGCATTATGAAGAGAGGCTCGTTTTACGGTAGTTCCGGCGAGAGGAACAGGCTGAAGATTGGCAACTGGCGTAACAGCGCCCGTTCTGCCAACCTGAAAGCTTACAGACTGGAGCTGTGTAAGAGCTGTTTCTGCTTTAAACTTAAATGAAATAGCCCAGCGGGGACTTTTTGCAGTATATCCCAGCTCTGACTGTTGCTGATAGTTGTTTATTTTTATCACAATTCCGTCTGTGCTTACAGGTAGTTCGAAGCGTTTGATTTCCCAAAGCTGAATGTACGTAAAAACTTCCTGGATATTCTGGCACAGCTGGAAATGCTGAGGCACATTAAAGCCCCATTCTTTCAGCATAACCAATGCTTCCTGATGGCTTTTGGCCGGAAGATTTTCTCCATATAGTCCGTATATGTAGCAATCCAGATTACGTTGGGCAACGATAGAGGAATCCTGCATCTTTAATGTGCCGGAGGCGGCGTTACGCGGATTTGCCAGAAGGGTTTCTCCATTGGCTTGCCGGTCTCTGTTGATTTGAAGAAAGATGTTATTGGGCAGGAAAACCTCTCCCCGGACTTCAAAAATCTCCGGATAACCCTGAGAATGCAGTTTAAGAGGAATGCTTTTTATAGTCCGGACGTTGGTGGTAACATCATCACCTCTGACTCCGTCTCCTCTGGTTGCAGCGGTTTTCAGTACTCCGTTTACATAGGTGAGGCTGATTGCGACACCATCATATTTTTGTTCACATATATACTGGTACTGATGACCGATTGTTTTTTTTACTCTTTCGTCAAAATCAGAAAGTTCCTGTTCCGAATACGTATTGCCAAGGGACAACATCGGATATTTGTGTACTATTGTCGGAAACTCTTTGGTAATGGTTCCGCCAACTCGCAGGGAAGGAGAATCTTCCTGTATAAATTGAGGATATTGTTTCTCCAGTTCACTAAGTTCCGCCAGCAGCTGATCAAAAACATAATCAGAAACCAGAGAACTATCTTTCTGGTAGTACATATAGTTGTAATAATTCAGTTCACTGGTCAGCTGAATTATGCGCTCTTGTGCTTGCCTTACATCCATTGGAGTATACTTTAATGACTATGATTGGAGTCTTTGGAGTGACCGGAATTGCCCGAACAGCGAACTTCCATTGCCTGACGGGCCTGTTCATATCCGGTATCGCGGGCTTTTTTCATCCAGTGGCATCCGCTTATCGGGTCATTTACCTGAAAATATGTATCTGCAAGCCAGTACAGATTCTGACCATTATCCGGTTTTAGCGACAGGCTGCTTGTATAGTCAGCTATTGCTTCATGCCACAGGCTCAGGGAACGAAAGACTTTTGCCCGGTTAGAAAAGGCAATTGACGAGCCAGAATCAAGTGCAATTGCTCTGGTAAAATCTTCAATTGCCAGATCTGTTTGTCCGATTGCATGATAGGCGACACCCCGATTATTATACAAATCGGCTTCTTCGGGGTTTAATCCGATGGCTTTGGAGATGTACTGGATGGCATCAGGGTGATTATTTTCATCAATTTCAATGCGGCCAAGATTATAGTATGCTTTGTAATTGGATGAATCAAGCTCTATGGATTGTAAAAAGTCTTTCCTGGCGTTTTCAATCTTGTCTGTATTCTGATAAGCAACACCTCTCAGGTTGTATGCTTCTGCCTTTTCCGGCCGGCTTTGAATAGCTTTATCAGCCTCGGCTATGGCTTTTTCAAAATTATTTTCGCTCATAGCCTGTTTAGCTTCATTTAGATGTACTTCATAATAATTGCAGGCTGTCAGTAAAATGACAAATGGTAAAAAGAGTAATTTGTAAAACGTATGCATGCTGCAAAGGTAACGAGGTTAACAAAAACTTAACCCATCATGTTATAAAAAAAACATTAAATAAGTACTCATTGAAGGGTAATTTAAGCATAGAGTAGATGTTATGAAGTACACAATTAAACATGATCTTGTGAGCCGCAAATTCTTTACCGCCATCGGTGGTAAAGAATGTATCTTGCGATATGAAAAGATAAGCGAAAATATCTGGGATTTCAGAATGATTTTTGTGCCGGCAAACCTTCGGAATAATGGTATAGCAGCCAAAGTAGTTGAATATGCTTTGCAGTATGCAATGAAAAATTCAATAAAGATAAAGGCCGGATGTTCATACGTGAAGGAATATATAAGTCAGAATGATAAATATCAGGAAGCCTTGCTAAGACCGGGATATGCCGGAATAGCCGGTTAAAAAAAACAAAAAACCTGGAATTTTCCGGGTTTTTTGTTTTTACAGGGATAGTGAACTTTGTTCCCTATTATGTAGATTTGAGGCGGCAGGAGCTCTCTTATGAAAAAAATAATCTTCCGGTTGCTGAACTGGCTCAAAAAACTGATTTTATTCTTTTTTTTGTCTACTGCACTGGTGGTTATTGCATATCGCTATATTAATCCTCCTTTCACTCCCTTAATGATTATTCGTTTTTTTGAACAATCATTTGGTCCATACGATTATTATTACTCCAGCAAATGGACCGGGTATGGGAAAATATCTCCGGACTTCGTAAAGGCAGTGGTTGCATCTGAAGATCAGAAATACTGGAAACATAATGGATTTGACTGGAAAGCAATGAAGAGTGCGTTTGACAGAAACCGACAGTCTGGTAAAAGTACGGTGGGTGGAAGCACAATCAGCCAGCAGGTTGCAAAAAATATTTTTCTATGGCCGGGCAGGTCCTATGGCAGAAAGATACTGGAAGCTTATTTCACTTTTTTGATTGAGATTTGCTGGTCCAAGAAAAGAATTCTTGAGATATATATGAACAAAATTGAAATGGGCAACGGCATATATGGAATCGAATCGGCATCGCGCTTCTACTTTAGAAAGAGCGCGGCGGAGCTTTCCCGGTCTGAAGCTGCACTGATTGCAGCTGTTTTGCCTAATCCGAGAGTGCTTAATCCCGCATATCCGACTTCCGGAGTTATCCGGAAAAAAAACTGGATCGAGATACAAATGAAATATATAAACTGATAATCAGTCAGATGATTGGGGTTTTGTTCATAATGAGTGTTAAAACTTTTAAAAAAGGTTAAACCTGCTATTTTTGAAACTATGAAGCCGGATTTTTCCAAAAACAAAAACCTGACATTAGCCAGCCAACTTCCTTCTGCATTTACTCTGTTTGATACGGATATCTTTAAAAGTAAGAAACCTGTGATCTTTCTGGATTTTGATGGTACGCTTGCTCCAATAGTCAGTAATCCTGAGGATGCCTGTTTATCCCTTGATATGTATGAACTATTAAAAAAACTGCTTGAGCAGGCCACCTGTGTTATTCTGACGGGTCGTGACAGAACAGATATAGAGCAGAGGATCAACCTGCAAGGGATAATTTTTGCAGGTAGTCACGGGTATGAAATAAAGGGGAGTGAGCTGGAATGGGTGTATACGGAAGGACTGTCTTCGGTTGCTGCGCTGGACGTTGCACAAAATGAGCTGGATCTGTTGCTGGCTGACGAACGGGGAGTTGTTGTGGAACGAAAAAAATTCGCTATTGCTGTCCATTACAGACATGTACCTGAGGAGAGAGTACAAAATGTTGTAGATAAAGTGCAGAGTATTATCGACCAGTACAGAAGCTGTTTAAAACCAGGACCCGGGAAAAAAGTCATGGAGCTGAAACCTAACTGTGAATGGAATAAAGGCAAAGCGCTGGACTGGTTAATGAGCAGATTAAACTTTGATCTGGAAAAACATGTTCCCGTATTTATAGGAGACGATCTTACTGATGAAGATGGTTTTGCCATGGTGCAGGAGAATGGTATCGGAATTGTTGTTTCTGAAGACAGACATCGCTATACTCAGGCTGGTTATTTGCTCGGAACCCCTGAGGATGTGTATACGTTTTTGTATCAGCTATCACAGAATATGCAATAGTTATTGAGCCGGGAATAGTTATCAATAAACTATTCCCCTGTAACTTTTACGAACCGGAAACTGTTCGTTTGGGTCCTTATCCGGTAATAAATCATATTTCTGTCCCCTGTAGCTTAAGTCTCTCGGAATGGATTTCTTTTTTACACTTATCTTAGCCGTTTCAGGATTGTATTGTATTCCCCGGTATGAAAATCTGATTTTTTTCATAAGTTGTTTTCAGAATAACCTGTGTAGGAGAAGTTAGTTGCAATAACTTTTGAGAATATGCAGATGCAATTGTATATAAATGAAAAACCAACGGAAAACTTTCCGTTGGTTTCAGGATCGCATTTTGGCCTGCTATGGTCCTAAAACACTTATTTTACTTTCTTCAGAACTAAGGCCGTTCTGTTTGTCAGATATATACTAAGTTGCTGATCCGCGTCGGTGGAATAGGTAATTGAATCATCGATCCGGTCAAAACCTCCAAACTCCTGTTTGTCCGAGTTCAGTACTATTTTGTATGTTCCTTTGACAGGTACACGGAATTTGTAATCAAAGATGGAATTGGACGGGTTAAAGCTGAATACAAAAATAAGCTCGCCTCTTTCAAAAATAATTACCTTGTTCAGCATGTCCATATTTACCTGTGTAGCATATCCGGATCTTAGAATATCGTTTTTTCGGATTGTTTCTATCATTGCTTTTTCAAATGCAGACAGATATTTGTACTTCAGCTTGGGACTGTCAACAAGGGTCCATTGTCTTCGGGCATATTTATAGGACCAGTTATTTCCCTGACGCGGGAAATCTATCCACTCCGGATGCCCGAATTCATTACCCATAAAATTCAGATAGGCTTCACCACCCAGAGCAATGGTAATAAGACGGATCATTTTATGCAGAGCAATACCACGATCGATGATGTGATTCTGATCATCAACCATCATATGGTAGTACATTTCCTTGTCCATTAGCCAGAATGCCAATGTTTTGTCGCCTACGAGCGCCTGATCGTGAGATTCGGCGTATGCTATGGTGTTTTCTTTCCAGCGTCTGTTGGTAAGCACATCCCATATTTCATATATATTCCAGTCCTCATCGGTTTTTTCCTTCAGTATTTTTATCCAGTAATCCGGAATACCCATACCAAGCCGGTAATCAAAACCGATACCTCCTTCTTTGGTCGTACGGCAAAGTCCGGGCATGCCGCTTACATCCTCTGCGATAGATACAAAATTTTTATTGAGTGAGTGCAGCAGCTCGTTGGCTAGTTGAAGATAGGTGACAGTATCCCAGTCAACATCATATCTGAAGTATTTGTCATAATGATCAAAGCTGGTAAAGCCGTGATGGAAATACAGCATGGAGGTAACTCCGTCAAAGCGGAAGCCGTCAAAGTGAAACTCTTCAAGCCAGTATTTGCAGTTTGAAAGAAGGAATTCCTTCACTTCCCACTTTCCATAGTCAAAAAGCTTGGAGTCCCAGCCTTCATGGTAGCCCCGGCCGCCGGCGTGAAAATACTGATGATCGGATCCGTCAAACTCATTCAGACCTTCGGAAAGATTCTTTACGGCATGAGAGTGGACAATATCCATGATAACGGCTATATCCATAGAGTGTGCTGTATCAATCAGCTTTTTGAGCTCATCGGGAGTGCCGAAACGAGAAGATGGTGCAAAAAAGTTTGACACATGATATCCAAAAGAGCCATAATAAGGATGTTCCTGCACTGCCATTAACTGAACGGCATTGTATCCCATCTTTTTTACTCGTGGGAGAATTTCTTCCGTGAATTCATTGTATGTACCGACTCCTTCTTTCTCCTGCGACATACCTATATGGCATTCGTATATTACCAGGTCTTTGGAAGCATCGAACGAAAATTTCGAATCAGTCCATCTGAAAGCTGTTTCCGGCGCCCATATCTGTCCGGAGAAATCGTATGTCTGGGGATCCTGTATTACGCGTGTGATATATGCCGGAATACGGTCCATGGCCCCGCGATCAGATACAACATGCACCTTTACACGGCTTGTATGTACGAACTTATCCTTGTAGTCTTTGTATGGAAGAAAAATTTCCCAGATTCCACGGTCATTTCTTTTCAACGGATGCGAAGATCTGTCCCAGTTATTAAAATCTCCGGTGAGAAACAGCTGATGAGCGGCAGGAGCCCATTCCCGGTACCACCAGCCTTTCTTTTTATCGTCGTAATTGATTCCGTAGTATTTATATGCGCTGGCAAACTTATCCAGAGAGTCTGCACCGGTTTCTATTTCTTTCAGTGCATTTTTAAAGCGATTATTCCGCTCAATGATATCCTGCTCATAAGGCTCTAACCATGGATCATCCACCACAATGGCCAGACGGGTTGTTTTTTCGCTTTTGAGTGAAGACACACTTTGTTTAACTTCCTTTTTTGAAGCAGCAGGAGCTTTTTTTCCGGGTTCTCCGGCTTCTTTTTTTATGACCTCTTTTTTTACCTGTACAGGTGTATTTTTAGAGGATTTTCTATCTTTTACCGAAGTAGCAGAAGCAACAGAAACGGTCGATGATGCTTTTTTATGAGATGTGCCATTGCTTTTTATAGATTTCTCCAACGGAACATCTTTTTTGGAAAGCGAGATTTTCCGATTGCCGCCCGCAGAAACGGAAGCTGTTTTATCGGATGATTTTGATTTAACAGGTTCAGCTCCTTTCTTTTTGATGCTTGCAGAAGTCGCTTTTATGGCTTTGGATACAGCTTTAACTTCTTTTTTGTCGGTCTTGCTCATTAATTAAAAATAATTGAAGTCTATAAAAATCAGCACATGGTCTTTTCATGAGTAGAGTCCATACTACTATGAATAGATATAATACTCATTTTTTTCGGAATAGTTTTCAAAAAGCAAAAATAAAAACTAAAAACGGAATGGGATCATGACTACTGGGCCCCGATTGTGGAGCTTCATATATTTGTAGAAATGCCTGAAAGTGGGTTTCCGCATTGGCTGCACCATTGTCTCTGTAGAATCAGATACAATATCTGTCGATACTTTTACTGAATCAGAGAATATGGAATCATTTTGGGATGGAATCATCTCCAATGCAGGCTTTTCTCTTTCCTGCCGGATTTCTTTTGTGTTTTTTTCAAGCTGTAATGAATCGGTCTGTACAGGTTCAATAGTCCGGGGAGCATCATTTACCGCCTTTTTTTCACACGCTGTAGCCAGCACAAACAATATTGTGCAGAGCAGGGGGATGAAAAATTGATAAATGCCTTTCATATGCGCCGAAAACTTTTACAACAGATAATGTCAAATTTTAAACCAAATTTTTCTGTAATGAAAATTTGGAGTGGTTTAATTTCTTTTAGTATTAACTTTAAAAGGTGACAAGAGGTTTCATTTACAGTTAATGCAATATTTAATTATTTGATTTTAAATATTTTAAATTATATTGTACTGATTCGAAAATGATACCGGATTTTAACTTTTTTGTTTGAAGAAATATTTTCGCTTTTTGCAGAATTTAATCTGAATGACACGATGTTATAAAGTTGGTCAGAATGAGTAAATAATGGTGAGATTAAGAAGGGCAATAAACTGAGTATTTATGAATAGTAAAAGAACACAGACAGCGGGCCGGACGATTGTTTCCCTCTTTGCTTTTCTGCTGTTAGTGATAGCGGTGCTGGGTTTTGCTCCGACAGACTCAGGAGAAGGCAATTTCGGAGCAGATCCTGAAAAAGGGAAGCCTGCAGCACCGGGTTTTACGCTTAAGGACCTGGAAGGAAATGCCGTTAGTCTGAGTGATTTTAAGGGAAGAGTTATTTATATGGATATCTGGGCCAGCTGGTGTGCTCCCTGCATTATGCAGATCAACCGGTCAAAATCACTTAAAGAGCATTTCAGAGGAGAGGAAGATCTGGTTTTTTTATATGTTTCTATCGATCAGGATACAGCCAAATGGAAACGATTTTTAGAAGAACGGGAGGTGAGCGGTACACATTTAATTTCTCCGAAAGGAGAGGAGGAGGAAATACTGGAAAAATATAATGTCCCGAGTATTCCCCGCTTTATTCTTATTGATAAGGACGGAAATATCTCAGACTTTCATGCAAAACCACCGTCAAATAAATCATTGATTAAAGACATTGAGAAACTTTTATTGTAAATTTACTAAGAGAATATCTGATCTTATCTTTCTTACGTTCTCATGCACTTGTGTTATTACTGGTTTTAAATAGAAGTCTTTATCTAGTTCAATGATTGATCGAATTGTACGGGTAGCCTGGCTCACTTTTCTGGGAAGCTGGCTCTTTTTGTTCCTTGTTATTGGTTGTGCGCGCATAAATCTGTTTGGATTGTTCGGGGAGCTCCCCGGATTGGAAATACTTGAAAATCCGAAAACAGATGAAGCTTCACTGCTTTATTCTTCCGATGGCGAGGTTATCGGAAGTTATTATCGCGAAAAACGGACACCGGTTGATTACAATGAGTTGCCTGAACATCTGGTTAATGCACTGATAGCAACGGAAGATGAGCGTTTTGAACAACATTCGGGAGTTGATTTTAAAGGGACGTTTGCTATTTTTTATTATATGATTCAGGGGAAGAAACGAGGTTCAAGTACGCTTTCCCAACAAACAGCCAAAAATCTCTTTCAGCTGAGGGACTATGATGCCTATCAGGGGCCGCTCAGCAATAACATGCTGATTACAAAAATAAAAGAATGGATTGTTGCCATTCAGATTGAGCGGGCGTACACAAAACGGGAGATTCTCACGATGTACCTGAATACGGTCTCGTTTGGCAGAAATACGCATGGAATTAAAAGTGCTGCAGAAACTTTTTTCAATGTCGTTCCATCCAGACTTACCGTTAACCAGGCGGCGCTGCTGGTTGGATTATTAAAAGGCCCTTCGGTTTATGATCCTGTCAGGCGGCTGGAAAGGGCGCTTTCCAGAAGAAACACTGTCTTGGCTCAGATGGAGAAGAGCGGTTTTATCAGTTCTGAGGAACGAAAAAAACTTGAGGAGAAACCCCTTGGGTTAAATTATCAGCCGGAAGGTGACGCAGCAGGCCCTGCTCCGTACCTCAGGGGGTATCTGAAACCTTTTATACAGAAGTGGGCCAGAGAGAATAATCAGGACCTGTATGGAGGCGGTTTACGAATCTATACTACGGTAAATGCCAGAATGCAGACCTACCTCGAGCAGGCGGTTCAGCGTCATATGAAAGCATTGCAAAACCAGTATAATCAGCAATGGAAAGGAAAAACTCCGTGGAATGATCCCGATTTTATACAAAATCTTGCCAGAAAATCTGCCAGGTATGCAGAATATAAAAATGAAGGCCTCTCAGATAAGGAGTGCCTGGCCAGAATGAAAGAACCGGTTGAAATGATTTTGTTCGGATATGATAAACCACGTTCAGGCAAAATCAGCCCGCTTGATTCCATAAAATACATGGTGCAGTTTCTTCATACCGGTTCGCTTTCCGTAGATCCCGGAAGTGGTCAGATCAGGGCATATGTGGGAGATATAAATTATAAGTACTATAAGTATGATAATGTCTATCAGAGCAGAAGGCAGGCCGGGTCTACTTTTAAACCCTTTGTGTACGCCTACGCTATAGAAGAGGCTGGTCTTACTCCGTGCTCTGAAGTGCTGGATGTAGAAGTTGCTTATCCGTGGAAAGGTACTGTCTGGACTCCCCGCAACAGCAATAATACCTATTCCAATGCTCCGGTGACATTAAAGTATGGTCTTGCAAACTCTGTAAATACGGTGGCTGCCAATCTGATGATGCAGTCCGGACCGGATAATATTGTAAACTTTGCACGTAAGCTTGGCTTGGAAAGTACTATGGAAGCTGTGCCCTCTCTTGCGCTTGGGACCACAGACGTGTCTCTGTTTGAAATGGTGGCTGCTTATTGTGTATTTGTCAACGGTGGAACCTACATCAGACCGCATGCGTTGTTGCGTATCGAAGATAAGTATGGCAATGTTTTATATGAATTCAAGCCGGAAACCAGAGAAGTAATTACAGAGAGAACGGCTGCTTATATGGTTGAGCTGCTAAAGGCCGGATCAGAATTCGGAACTTCCAGAAGACTTAAATCGGATTTTGGCATTGATGCCGAAATTGGCGGAAAAACAGGTACTACCCAAAACTCGGTTGATGGCTGGTTTATCGGAATATCACCTGATCTTGTTACCGGTATATGGGTAGGAGGGCAGAGCAGGGATATTCGTATAGCCGGCGGCTCCGGAGCAAGTCTGGCTTTGCCCATATGGGGATATTATATGGGAGCCGTATTAAAAGACCGGTCACTCGAGATTCGGAAAAAAGGGTATGGTTTTGCTGAGGAGCATATGAATTGTGGTGAAGGTGATAGCCTTACTATACTTCCTGTGGATGCATTAGAGGATCATTTAATGGAATAAATAGTGAACTATCTTGCACATTCATTACTTTCCAGTGGTTTTAACGATGTCATGATCGGCAATTTTATTGCGGATTCGGTAAAAGGAACTGATGCGCTTGAAACATTGCGATTGGGGATAAGAGAAGGTATTCTGTTGCACAGAAGAATTGATCATTTTACCGATAGCCACTCTGCTTTTGTAAGAAGCAGAAAGCGGTTATTGCCACACCATGGACATTATTCAGCTGTTATTGTCGATATTGTCTATGACCATTTTCTCGCTTCCGATTTTGAGCAGTATTCTGACATTGACCTGATTTCTTTCACACAGAAAGTGTATACATTACTTTCTTCAAATAAAATGATCCTTCCGTCAAAAATACAGGCCATGTTACCTTATATGCAAAGAGATAACTGGCTTTTGAACTATGGTAATCTGGAGGGGCTAGACAAGGCCCTCAATGGTTTGTCGGAAAGAGCGCGGTTCCCCAATCGTATGAATGTTGCGATACATGATCTGCTTGATCAGTATGAGGATTTTCGTGCTGACTTTCACGAATGTTTTACTGATTTGCAACAATATACTCATAGATGGCTGGAGACTGGAGTATAGGCCGGGTTCTGATGTAAAAGACTTATTCTTTCTGATACTTTTTCCCAAGGGAGATATTTAGTATTATGCCTCCAAAGATCAGCAGCATACCGGCCAGTGTCAGAAGGTTAAAAGCCTCATCGAATAGAGTGTATCCGTATACCAGGGCAAGTATTACCCCTAAAAAGTATATATGGGCGACTTTCCCGACTTCTTCGAGCTGATACGATCTCGTGAGGAACCATTGGCCTAAATGAGTGAAAACAGCTACGCAGGCCAGAATCAGCCATTGCTCCGGATCAGGACTAACCCATTGGTAAATGGTAACCGGAAAAATGACAGGAATGGTGATGAGAGGAAAATAGAACATAATCACGGAAGGATGGTCCGTGGTTTTTAGTTTACGCACTAAAAAATGGGCGCAACCAGCGAAAAAAGTCCCGCCTAATGCGATCAGCAAGTTTTCTGTTGAAATTCGTGTATCATATCCTTTGATCAGGAATACTCCTGAAAATGAAAGAAGTATGGTGATCCATTGAACAGGGGTAACTTTTTCGTTTAGAAAAGCAGCCGCAAGTAAAAGTGTGCATACGGGCATGAGGTTGCTGATCGTGACAGCAGAAGCCAGCGGAATACGTTGTATTGAAGTAAAAAACAGGACAAGGCTTACTATACCACAAAGTCCCCGCAATACCAGAGTCTTTTTATTGTTACCCCATGGATTAATGTCATTTTTTACAAAATCTCCGATACACATTGATAATGAAAAAACAGACCGGATCATGATAATCTGTACCACAGGAATACCCGGAAGCGCTTTTACGCACAGATGCATCAGAGAAAACGCACAGATGCTGATCAGCATGAATTTTACACCCGGTGTGAAATCCCTGAGAAGATAAGTCCTGAAATAATTAGTCAATGAATTAAAGGGGTTAAGATTCTATTCTTGTCTGATGATATAAAGATCACTGGCTTTAATATAGCCGGTTTTGTCATTAAACTCAACCTGATACCATATATCAGTCTGATCGATCAGGCTGACTCTGTGTCCTGAGCCTGTGATTTCCAGCAGATCGGAACCAGGGGAAGGGGCGGACATAATCAGCGTATTTTTATTAACGATGACGGCATGCAAAGGCTGAATATTGAAATTGACAATGTAAAACAATACCAGCAATATGCAAATAAATAAAAGAGGACGCATACCCAGATTATTCCCTTTGACTTTTTTCAGGTTAAGGTGAGCAAAATAGAATCCGGATACAATCAGAGCAGATAAAAGAATATAGTAGTAATATTTTTGATATAATGTATTGAAATATTGACTATCCGTGTATTGGTATCCGCTAAGGTTGTTGATAAGGGCAAGCTCCTCCATTTTTAAGTGTATATCCGGATCCGGATTTATTTTATAAAGGGTATTGAGGGTGACCAGCGCTCCACTTATGTCACCGGATGTTTCCTGCATGTAGGCAAGCTTGAGAAAAAGCGCCGGGGAAAACGATCCATTATCCAGAATGGAACGATATGCTGCTATGGCTTCTGTGCGTTGGTTAACTCTGAACAGAGAGTCTGCCTGAACTAATGGACTATTTTTAGCTGAAGAAGTATTTGAAAATGAAATTGTAATAAAAAAAACTAAAAAAAAAATAAATATTTTCTGTCGCATAGTTTGTATTTAAACCAATAGCTATTACCTTTGCACAGCAATTACGACAAAGAATTGCACAAAAAAAAGAAAAAAGTTGACTTCTTAGCTCAGTAGGTAGAGCACATCCCTTTTAAGGATGGGGTCCTGGGTTCGAGCCCCAGAGGAGTCACAAACGAAGCCCTCGCAGTTTTGCAGGGCTTTTTTGTTTTATTGTGTAGTCGTTTGTAATTGTATTTTTTTTATATTATTCTTGAGAAGCTGATGAGGTGTCCGGAATCATTTTTCTGAAAGTTTCATACCGGGGGACAGCTTTGGGGGAGTACTATGTTGTTAAGTAGGGTTACTTTTCATAGCTTAAAAAGAATGGCAAAATTTGCATTTATATAAATAGCTGCTATCTTTGCACCGCATTTGAAAAAATGTATTCGGATAAGTTGACTTCTTAGCTCAGTAGGTAGAGCACATCCCTTTTAAGGATGGGGTCCTGGGTTCGAGCCCCAGAGGAGTCACAAACAAAAGCCCTCGCAGTGTTTTGCAGGGCTTTTCTGTTTTGTTAAAAAACTATTCGAATATCAGGTGCTTTACAGATTCTCCTGAGTTTATCAGTTCCAGAAGAGAATCGATTCCGATTTCAAGATGCTTCCCGGCAAATCTATTAGTTACTTCCTTGTCGCTTCTGGAGGTTTTGACCCCTTCCGGATCCATTGGATTGTCTGAAACCAGCAACAATGCTCCGTGTGGAATACCATTGGCAAAGCCTACGACAAATATGGTCGCAGTTTCCATGTCGATTCCCATAGCCCGGATATCCCTCAGGTATTCTTTAAAACCCTCATCATGCTCCCATACTCTGCGGTTGGTTGTATAGATCGTACCTGTCCAATAATCCAGCTCATGTTTTTTTATAGTAGAAGACACTGAGCGCTGGAGCCGGAAAGAAGGCAGAGCCGGAATCTCAGGTGGAAGATAGTCATCGCTGGTTCCCTCACCCCGAATAGCTGCGATAGGAAGTATCAGATCTCCTATTTTTGTTTTTTTCAGACCACCACATTTGCCGAGGAATAAAGCTGCCTTGGGCATGATTGCGCTTAATAAGTCCATTACGGTAGCCGCCATGGCGCTTCCCATTCCAAAATTTATAATTGTAATATTATGAGCAGTTGCGGTTTGCATTGGCTTGTCATACCCTTTGATTTCCACATCAAAACGGCTGGCAAACATCTCGACATAATTAATAAAGTTTGTCAATAAAATGTATTGACCAAATTCATCCAAGGCAGTACCGGTATATCTGGGTAACCAGTCCGATACAATTTCATCTTTAGTCTTCATATATCTATCCTCCTTTTGTAAATTTGAGTATGATTTGCCTTAATCTGCCACCGGTTTCATTCAGGTATAAAGACCTTAACGGAAAAAAGGCGGTTTTTGATATCCTGCGAAAGAAATATATAATTCTTACTCCGGAAGAATGGGTCCGGCAGCATTTTATTCATTTTCTGATTAATCATTGCAGGTATCCGAAGGCGCTCATTAAGATTGAATCAGGGCTTCGTTACAACTCGTTGAATGGCAGAAGCGATATTATTGTATTTGACCGTTCCGGGCAGGTTTTTATGCTGATTGAGTGTAAATCTTCTGAGTTATCGCTGTCAGATAAAGTATTTGAGCAGGCATCCCGCTATAATATTCACTACAAGGCACGTTATCTTGTTATCACGAATGGTCTGCAGCATTTTTGCTGTCGGATAATACATGAAACAGGCAGCTATGAGTTTGTGGAGCAGCTGCCTGCGTTTGAATGATATTTATCCGACTTCTTCAAAAGGTAAGTTCAGGCTTTCTGCCAATAGTTTATGTACTATTTTGCCATGAACAATATTCAACCCTTCTTTTAACCCGGTATTTTCCCTGATTGCATTTTTCCAGCCTTTGTTTGCCAGTTGCAGGATAAACGGAAGTGTTGCATTGGTTAATGCCAGTGTTGAACTATGAGGTACTGCTCCGGGCATGTTGGCAACACAATAATGAACAACCCCGTCTATAACATATATAGGAGCTTCGTGAGTAGTTGGCCGGCATGTTTCTATGCAGCCACCCTGATCTACGGCTACATCTACTAATACAGTGCCTGGGCGCATTAATTTGAGCATATCCGCTGATATCAGCACCGGAGCTTTGGCTCCGGGGATCAGTACAGCGCCAATAATCAGATCGGCCTGAGAAACCGTGTCACGAATATTTGTGGAGTTGGAGTATATGGTTGTTACATTGGAAGGAAGAATATCTGATAAATGACGTAAGCGGTCGATATTTATATCAAACAAGGTGACATTGGCTCCAAGACCGGCAGCCATTTTTGCGGCATTAGCTCCCACTATGCCTCCACCAAGCACAATAACATTAGCGGGGGGGACCCCGGGTACTCCACCCAGCAGGACACCTCTTCCGCCCATAGGCTTTTCAAGATATTTCGCTCCTTCCTGAACACTCATTCGGCCGGCTATTTCTGACATTGGTGTAAGAAGAGGGAGTGACTTATCTGATTTTGTGACTGTTTCATATGCGATACATACTGCGCCTGATTTGCACATCGATTCGGTCAATTCCAGTGACGAAGCAAAGTGAAAATAGGAGAAAACAATATGGTGTTTCTCGATCAGATTATATTCTTCCCGCAGCGGTTCCTTAACTTTGATGATCAGCTCTGTGGTTTTGTAGATTGATTCAAGCGTATCTGCAATCTTTGCACCTTTTTCCATGTAATCGGAATCAGAAAAACCGGAACCAGCTCCTGCATCCTGCTGAATATAGACTTCGTGTCCGCAATTGACTAATTCTGCTACTCCAGCCGGAGTGACAGCTACACGGTATTCATTCTTTTTTATTTCTTTAGGTACTCCTATTTTCATATAATATTTAACTTCAATGTTGAATCAGAGTTGTTGCTGATATATAAAAAAAAAGCCATCCCACATTGGAATGGCTTTTTTTGAATTAATATTTTTATTTAAAAGGTGTCTGGTTGCTTTCCTTCAAAGGACTTTGATTCGAAAGATTTTCGACCACTTCAGCCTGTAGTATGATTTGCATAAGCGGATTATTCAGATCATTGGTGGTTAACGACACGATATCTCTATTGGGCCCGTCCTGATAAGGGTTGTACACAAGCTCCAGTTTGCCGGATTTTCCCGGCTCCAGAGTAGCAGGAGTAAGTGTATATTTAATGCAGTTGCAGGCAGACTGAGCTTTGGTAATTGTTAAAGGAGTTTTACCTGTATTCTTTACCTGAAATTCTTTAACAACCTTTTGTCCTCTTTCAATTTTCCCAAAGTTATATTCGTTCTTATCAAGTTTCAGCTGAGCTGATTTTTTTAATTCTTCCGGAGAATATTGGGGCTTTTCCTCTTCTTTGTTAACAACACCTTTGATAAACAATACTTTGCTTGATTCTATTGCATTGGAAGTGATTGTAATGCTTTTGTTAAAAACACCCGGACGTCCTTTGCTGTTGTAGGATGCTTTGATAACACCCGTTCCCCCGGGAGGAACAGGATCTTTGGTCCAGTTTGGAGTGGTGCATCCGCAGGATGCTCTTACATTTGTAATAATAATAGGAGTAGTACCGGTATTGGTGAAAGTAAATTCATGCTCAGCCTGAATGCCTTCGCTGAAGGTGCCAAAGTCGAACGATTCTTCTTTGAATTCAAATTCTCCGGTCTGAGCAAATGCGCTCCATACCAGCAGCAGACAACTGCCTAATAAAAGTGTCAGATTTTTTACCATGTTGAAAATATGTTATTAATTATAAAACCATTTATGAAATGAAGTATTGAAAAAACTCCCAAATATTATTCCATTTTTTAAAAGACACAAATTTTATTTGGTTTGATCCTAAAACCTTTTTACATATTTTTGACGTTAAACTGTAAATAAAGGTAGGCATTTTTTCCATCAAATCTAGAATATAGTGGATACTCAGGAAGTAATACCAAATCTTAGCATATCAAAAGAAGAAGTTCTTAATGATTATCGCATTGCCTGCGAAAGCAGACAGGCGAGTATTCTTGGACGTAAGGAAGTATTCATGGGGAAAGCTAAATTTGGCATATTTGGTACAGGTAAAGAACTTGCGCAGATTGCCATGGCGAAGTATTTCCGTGAAGGCGATTTCCGTTCAGGCTATTACAGGGATCAGACA
The DNA here is from genome assembly GCA_023458555.1 of Bacteroidota bacterium. Taxonomy (GTDB): domain Bacteria; phylum Bacteroidota; class Bacteroidia; order Cytophagales; family Cytophagaceae; genus SpSt-227. The sequence goes on from JAEWYS010000015.1 coordinate 151,573, forward strand.
TTCATGATGGCTATTGGAGAATTGACTATCAAACAGTATTTTTCCCAATTATATGCGCATACGGATGTTGAGGTAGAGCCTCATTCTGCCGGAAGAATGATGATTGGCCACTATTGCACCAGAAGTCTTGATAATGAGGGCAAATGGAAAGATCTGACCAAAATAAAAAATTCAAGTCCTGATATATCTCCGACAGGAGCACAAATGCCTCGGCTTGTTGGTCTGGCATACGCTTCAAAACTGTACAGAAATAATAAAGATCTTCATTACCTTAAGCAGTTTTCTGTCAATGGAAATGAAATTGCTTTTGGTACTATAGGAAATGCAGCAACAGCAGAAGGCATTTTTTTTGAAGCGGTAAATGCTGCCGGAGTTTTGCAGATTCCTATGATTGTATCTATATGGGATGATGCATACGGAATTTCCGTACCTCAGGAGTATCAGACTACTAAAGTGGATATATCTGCCATGTTTACCGGCTTTCGCAGAACCAGGGACGAGCGCGGAATTGAAATATATAAGGTGAATGGCTGGAATTATGAAGCACTGTGCGCTACCTATAAAGAGGCAGCTGAGCTTGCGCGACAGGAGCATGTTCCTTCACTTATTCATGTAGCTGAACTTACACAGCCTCTGGGACATTCTACTTCTGGTTCGCATGAACGCTACAAGTCAAAGGAAAGACTTGCCTGGGAAGAAGAATTTGATTGTAACAAGAAATTCAGAGAGTGGATACTTGATTCTGAGATTGTTTCTGAGGGAGAACTGCTTGCTATAGAAAAGGCGGCTGTTGATACTGTCAGAAAAGCCAGACAGGAAGCCTGGAGCGATTTTGTAGAATCAATGAAAGGAGATCTGGATCTGGCTCTTCAGCTAATCAGAGAGGCGGCAGATAGCTCATCCGATAATCAGGAAGCGCTGAATGATATTTATAATGAGCTTTCCAGAACACTCAATCCGATACGAAGTGATGCATACAAGGCTGTAAAAAAGACACTGAGAATTATCCGCAGAGAAGACAACCGGATAAAGCCAAAGCTCATAGGCTGGCTGGAAAGAGCTACCAGAGAAAATGCAGAGCGGTATAATTCGCATTTATACAGTCAGTCAGAAGATAGTGCGCTGCATGTTAAGGAAATATCGCCTGCTTATGCTGATGATGCCGAATCAGTAGATGGAAGGGAAGTACTGCAGGCCAATTTTGAAGCGCTTATGCTAAAAGATGCCAGAGTATTTGCTTTTGGCGAAGACGTGGGAGTGATCGGAGATGTGAACCAGGGACTGGCTGGTTTGCAGCAAAAGTTTGGTAAACTCCGGGTAATAGATACAGGTATTCGCGAACTTTCCATTGTAGGACAGGGAATAGGTGCCTCCATGAGGGGGTTAAGGCCAATAGCAGAGATTCAGTATCTTGATTATCTTATATTTGCTATTCAGACATTGTCGGATGATCTGGCGACTCTGCATTATCGTACCAAAGGAGGACAGAAGGCTCCGATGATTATCAGAACCAGGGGGCATCGTCTTGAAGGAATGTTCCATTCCGGATCACCAATGAGTCTCATTCTTGGCAGTCTCAGGGGAGTGTATGTGCTTGTACCGCGCAATATGACCCAGGCCGCAGGTTTCTATAATACCATGTTAAAATCCGATGATCCGGCTATTATTATTGAGAGTCTGAATGGTTATCGTCTGAAAGAAAAGATGCCCTCTAATCTCGGAGAATATACGGTGCCTCTCGGAGTACCGGAGATACTGAGAGAGGGAGATGATATTACCATTGTTACCTACGGGTCTATGTGCCGTATTGTCATGGATGCAGCCGAGCAGTTGCAGGAAGTCGGAATTTCGTGCGAAGTAATTGATGTACAGACATTGATTCCTTTTGACAGAAATCATCTGATAGTCGAGTCTGTTAAGAAAACGAACAGAGCTATTTTTACAGATGAGGATGTGCCGGGGGGAGCTTCTGCCTATATGCTCCAAAAAGTTCTGGAAGAGCAGAATGCTTACCGATACCTGGATGCCAGGCCCGTGACGATTCCGGGCAAAGCGCACAGACCGGCTTATGCATCTGACGGAGATTATTTTTCCAAACCCAATACAGAAGATATATTCGATGCGGCTTATGCTATGATGCATGAAGCAGATCCTGATAACTTTCCTGAATTGTACCCGACAGATAATATGAATGGATGAAAAATGATCATCCGGTGATCTTTTTTGATGGTGTCTGTGGATTGTGTAACAGGTTTGTTGATTTTGTTATTCGCAGAGATAAGGAGAAAAAATTTCTTTTTGCACCTTTGCAGGGAGCTACTGCCAGCAAGCATAATCTTTCGCTCGGAAAGTATAATTCGGTAGTCTTGTGGCAAGGTGGTAAGTATCAGGTCAAGTCTTCTGCCGCTATTGCTATACTGTCACAGCTTCCGGGATTGTTCAGGCTGGCAAAGATTTTACTATTCATACCTGAGAGCATTAGGGATTGGGTGTACGATATAGTAGCAGACAATCGTTATCGCTGGTTTGGTAAAAAGAAAGTATGCCGGATTCCTTCCAAAGAAGAGCGGTTGCGGTTTATGCCTTAAAAGTTCTGGGCAATTACCCTATCCTTCGTATAGCAGGTTGCATCCCCGGATCTCCGAATTGTCCAGTCGTCCCAGTACTCTAAATCCTTCCGGTGTACAGATACCAATATCTTCGGTTTCTATAAAGCAGCAGCTGTCGATATTGGCAAGATCCGCCACTTTGATTACTCCGCTTCGTATTCCGGTATTGTCACAAAAAGGATCATTGATCTCTCTGGTCATTATTTTCATCCAGGGTGGCGTGAGGAAAAAGCCATTGTTGCTGGAATATGCCTGCGACAATAATTCAGTCATACCGTATTCGGAATGTATTTTACTCAGCTGGAAATTTTCTAATAACGTCTGATGCAGTTCTTCTTTTGTCAGCTCTTTTCTACGCCCCTTCATGCCACCGGTTTCGATAAGGGTTATGTCCGGAAGCGATAGTCCGGTTTCTGCCAGATCCAGCAATGCGTATGCTACCCCAAAAAGGAATACTTTACGAGATGTTTGGGCTGCTTGTCTTAATGTTTCCAGAAGCCCATCAGTTGATTTTATAAATCCCGACAAAGGAGAGTGGCTTTTCCGGATGAAATAATTGATCATATAAATCAGCGAGGAATGAGGATTCTCCTGATATGAGGGTAATAGCGCGAGAATTATAGTATTATCAAGATCGGAATAAAACTGCTGGAATACTTTTTCAGATACCCGGAGATACCAGTCCGGGTCTGCGATGTAGTGAGTGCTGCGTTGCATTCCGGTAGTGCCGCTGCTCAGGAATTTTGTCTGTACTAGCGGGGTTCCTGAAAGTACGCTGTGGGTTTTAAAAAATGAAATTGGCAGAAAAGGTATCTGCTCCGGATGACTAATTGTGACCGGGTCAATGCTGAGTGATTGAAGATATTGGCTGTATACCGGATTTTTGGCAGCCTGCCATCGGAAAATTTCCATAGCCATCTGCGAAAATGCACTATGACTCAGGTTTAGTATCTGATTTTTATAACTATTTGCCGGACTCATCTGTTTTCAATTGATAAATTTTTGCAGGATGCGTTTTACCGGAATTATATTTTACGTTATCATCTTTATTCTGGGTTGTGACAGGGCTCCGGAATACCCTGCACGACCAACGATCCGGTTTGAAAAGATCCGGCGTTTTGTTATTATGAATCCCTATACACTCAGTCAAACAGACTCCATAATCATTACAGTACAGTTTGAAGACGGGGATGGAGACCTTGGCCTTTCCGATCAGGACGTATATTACCCATATCAGCCGTATGATTTTGTACTGGATGATGACGGCAATATACTAAAATTATCATCAAGCGGAGGATCGGAAAGTTATAATCCATGTTATTACATAATCGGAAATTACGCAGGAACGAATTCCGGAATTGATACCTTCCGGGTAAATTACAACCCTGATCATTTTAATTTTTTTGCAGATATGTGGATTAAGGAAGGAGCTGTCTTTAAACGATATGATACCTGTTACTCGCCGCTGAACGGACGTTTTCCGTTATTGTCGCCCAGAAACTACGAAGGGCCGATTGACGGAGAACTTTCATTTACCATTTCTGATCAGCCCTGGCTTGCTGAAATTCTCAACGGTAAAATCGTAAAATTTCAAATCTATATTCAGGACAGAGCGCTTCATAAAAGTAATGTGGTTGAGACTTCCGAAATTCAGTTCAGGTACTGATTTTTAGCAAAAAAATAGCTAACTTGAATCTGATTCCTATTAAAACAGCCTTACAACATTGTCCATTTCTCAGGATATTATAGAGACTATAAAGCAATCGGCTTCCATTGAAGAAGTCATTGGTGATTTTGTCAGTCTGAAAAAGAAAGGGCATTATTATTTAGGATGCTGTCCTTTTCATGATGAAAAAACACCTTCTTTTACTGTAACTCCGGCTAAAGGGATATTCAAATGTTTTGGCTGTGGAAAAGCAGGCGACTCTATTCAGTTTCTGATGGAGCTGGAGGGCCTGAATTATCCGGAAGCATTGAAGTATCTGGCGGCCAAATATGGTATTGAGGTTCAGGAAACTGTTTCTCCCGAAGCTATTGCCCAACAGACAGAGAAGGAAAGCTTACTTATTGTTCTTTCCTACGCGTCTCAGTATTATGAGGATCTTCTATGGAATTCGGATGAAGGCAAATCTATTGGCTTAAGCTATTTTAAGGAACGCGGTTTTAATCAGGATACGATACGGAAGTTTGGTCTGGGATTTAGCCGGGAGAGCTGGGATGGTTTGACCAAAAGCGCACTGGATAACGGATATTCGAAAGAGTTTCTGCTAAAAGCAGGCCTTAGCCTGGAAAATGCGGATAGTAACAGTCTTTATGACCGGTTCAGAGGGAGAGTTATTTTTCCTATCCATAATCTTACCGGAAAGCCTATAGGATTTGGAGCCCGGATACTTAAAGCGGATAAAAAACAGCCGAAATATCTTAATAGTCCGGAAACCGAAGTATATCATAAAAGTAAGGTTCTATACGGACTTTACCAGGCCAAGCAGGCTATAAGGCATGAGGACAATTGTTTTCTGGTAGAAGGCTATACAGATGTAATATCCTTGTATCAGGGTGGGATACATAATGTAGTGGCTTCGTCCGGAACATCACTGACGGAAGATCAGATTAAGCTTATTCACCGGTATACGAATAATATCACTGTTCTTTATGACGGAGATGTGGCAGGGTTGAAAGCCTCAATGAGAGGTATTGACCTTATTCTGGCTCAGGGTATGGACGTGAAGGTGGTTGCGTTTCCGGATGGCGAAGACCCGGATAGCTATGTTCGCAAGATAGGGGGGGATGCCTTTAAAAACTATGTACACCAGAATGCCAGGGACTTTATAACCTATAAGACAGAGCTGGCTCTGCTGGAAGCAGGCAACGATCCGATTAAAAAAGCATCGGTAATCAGGGATATTGTAGAAAGTATTGCCAGAATTCCGGATTCTATCAAGCGAGCTGTCTTTTTTCAGCAATGTAGCCAGCTTTTAAATATTGCCGAGGATATTCTGATTGCCGAGTACAATAAGATTCAGCTGAAAGACCGGAAAAAGGATGAAGAAAACCGTCAGCAGGCGGATGTGTCTGTTTCAGAATTTTCCCAGACCACTGTCAATGAGAAGAGTTCTGTAAAGAAAGATCTGTATTCTTCTGCAGTAGAGATGCAGGAAAAAGAAATTGTCAGATTGTTGCTGAAGTTTGGAAATGAGCAGTTTGATACAACAAATTTTGCATCGTACGTATTATCCGAAATAGAAGATCTGACCTTTTCTATTCCGATATACCGGCGTCTTCTTGAGCTGATCAGAGAAGACTTTGACGAGCTTGGGGTTATTCGGGAGCAAAAATTTTTTTCCCACCCGGATGAAGAAGTCCGTTCCGAGGCAATTGCCCTTATTACTTCACGCTATGCGATCAGTGAAAAATGGACAAAATATGAAATATTTGTTCCGACGGACGAAGAGATTTTACCTAATTTGGGATTTCTTACGATCCTTCGACTGAAGTTTCGAAGCATCAAGTACATGATCCGGGAAAATATGCAGGAAATCAAAAATGCGGAAGCTGACAATAAAGATGTCATGACATTGCTGCAGGTGCATAAACAGCTTAAGGAAGCCGAAAAAGAAATTGCATCCATGCTTGGTATTGTGATTTCATGAAAAGTGGTATTTTATTCCTCCAATAATACATTTATCTTGTAAAAATTTTTATGAAAGGATGAATATTGCTGTTAATACCAGATTGCTATTGAAAGACAGGCTGGAAGGGATTGGATGGTTTACATATGAAACACTTAAAAGAATAACTCAACAGCACAAAGAGCATATTTTTTATTTTTTGTTTGACAGAAAGTTTGATGAAGATTTTATCTTTTCAGACAATATAGTTCCTATGGTGGTGTCGCCTCAGGCAAGGCATCCGTTTTTGTATGCTACCTGGTTTGATATATCTGTACCAATGGCTCTGAGGAAGGTGAAGCCGGATCTGTTTCTTAGTCCTGACGGGATGCTTTCTCTTACGACCGGCTATAAGTCGCTGCCGGTAATCCATGATTTAAATTTTGAGCATTTCCCAAATGATCTGCCCAGACTGACCCAATTGTATTATCATCATTATTTCCCCCGGTTTGCCCGTAAAGCCAGACGTATAGCCACGGTTTCAGAGTTTAGCCGGGAAGATATTGTCAGAATATATGGTATTGACAGGGAAAGAATCGATGTGGTTTATAATGGTGCCAATGAGTTTTATCAGCCGATATTGCCTGCCAGGCAAATACAGACGCGGACCATCTATGCAAAAGGATGTCCGTATTTCCTTTTTGTAGGAGCACTTCATCCAAGAAAGAATCTGGCGAATCTTTTTTACGCCTTTGATGCTTACAAGAAATCGACAGGGCTGGATACCAAACTGATGATTGTGGGGCAAAAAAAATGGTGGACGGAAGATATCAAGAAAGCCTATAAATCCATGGAGCATAAAAAGGAAGTAATATTTACAGGAAGACTTTCTACGATAGAGCTTCGCAATGTAATAGCTTCAGCTCTCGCCATGGTTTATGTGTCGGTGTTTGAGGGTTTTGGTATTCCAGTGCTTGAAGCAATGTATTGTGACACCCCGGTTATTACCAGTAATGTATCATCTATGCCGGAAGTAGGTGGTGACGCGGTCGTTACTGTAAATCCTTTTTCAATTGACAGTATCAGAGAGGGCTTGCAGAAAGTAGCGCTTGATCCGGCACTTCGAAGTAGTCTGATAGCAAAAGGGAGAATACGGAAAGAATGTTTTTCCTGGCAAAAAACTGCTGATAAATTATGGCACTCGATTGAACTGGCTGTTGAATCCTGATAAAGGTAAAAGGCAGAGAGCCTGTTTGTGCAAGCACGGGCTCGCTGCCTCATTTTATCTTACAGGACTATCAGCTCTACTTTTCTGGAAGAGTTTCCGGTTACTTTATTGTACATATCGCCATAGCCTACAGCTTTTAACCGTTCCGGGCTTATACCCTTTGATGAAAGATAGCTGCGGATGCTTTCTGCTTCCTGCTGAGTCCGGTTGTTATGATAAATCAGGCTGACTTCATTTACAATGACGGTATCTACCAATGGAATGCTTTCGTCATTGGCTGTTCTTCTTAATATTTTAGTTTTAATACTTACAGTTGAGTCTACTTCTGTCAGATCATCCCGCTGAATGGTATCTTTTTGAATACTTTTAGTATGGACAGCGATTTCCAGAGATATTTCAGGATTGTCTTTGAGTGTTTTGACAATTTTATCCAGTTCTCCCTTGCCTAATTTTATCCCGGCTCCGGGTGTGAAATCAACTCGGGAAAGCTCCATCGTATTTCCGGCTTTTAGTGATGTCAGACCAATAAACTCAGGGGCAGGTGTGGAGTTGGTGAAAATCAGTGTTTCATGGAAATAACCCTTAGCCATTGGAAGTATAGTGACCTCGTAAGTATCGTTACCCGAAAGTACGGTTTTAAACTTGCCGGAGCTTCCTTCTGTATATAATTCATTAATAATTGCCGGATTATCGGGGGTACTAATCTGAATTTTGGCAGCGATAGTTTTCGGGCTGTTCTTTTCATTTACTGTACTATGAAGCACCAGATGCTTTTGAGGGAGAAAGTTTTCAGACAGCTTAATCTTAAAAAGATCATCTTTGTCGTGTTCTGTTGCTGTTATGATTGCATACTCACCTTTTTCAGGGATACTTATATAAAGATCGTCTTTTTCAGTGTTGACAAAAGATAAAGGAGTCGGGGAAGACCATTGTCCATCTGCCTGTAAAACACTTTTATAAAGATCAAAGCCGCCTTTTCCCTTTTCACGGGCAGATGCAAAAACTAATGTTCGGTTATCAGATAAGATTTTGGGAGAGCATTCGCATCCGGTATTTATCGGTGAAGGCAGGGTCACAGGCTCACTCCAGGTATTTGCCTTGAGCTCACTGATCATGATTGTACCACACTCTATTCCTGAGGGACTTTTTTTTCCGTTAAGACGTACAAAGTATAGCTTTTTGTCGTCGGCGCTTATGGACGGACTTATTTCGGGGGCAGTTGAATTGACCGGTTTGGCAAGATTGACAGGCGGGGTCCACTTATCACCTTGTTTTCTGGACATCCAGATATCAGAATTGCCAACTCCGCCATATCTGGCAGAGGAGAAAAAGATAACGGAACCGTCGTAGTTCAGGTTCCAGTCCTTATCATTGGTTGTTTTGTTGTAAAGTCCGGAAAGCTCTTCGGGGCGGCTCCACATTGATGCAGCCTGTCTTGTGATGACAGGGTATAACCTTTCATCTCCGTAATCCGTTTCAAAGACCATATACTTGCCGTTGCCGCTTATCGAAGGATTACGATCATTGCTCAGGGGGTTATTGACCGGGCGTCCCAGATTGATTTTACTTTGAGAATGAGCCTGAATAAAAGCGGCCAGCAACAGAGTTGAAAAAAAAAACTTATTTATCATGATACAAATTCAGAAATATTAAACAAGTACAGGTGTTTGAGAGTAAATCTATTTTATTGGAATTTTTAATATAAAAAAATATTGTAGTTTCTTTGCACAAGTCTACGATTATTTTTACTCGAAAGTTAACTTTTAGTTTCTAAATTGTGGCAAGAAAAAGAACAAGTACTACAACTGTTAAAAGTAAAAGCAGTGTAACCACGAATCCGAATTCAGTGAAGAAGATGAATCTGCAGGAACAACCAGATGAAAACTTTTTAATAGAAGTTGCCTGGGAAGTATGTAATCAGGTTGGCGGTATTTATACCGTTATTCGTTCAAAAGTACCTTCGACAGGTGATAAATGGGATGGAAATTATTTATTGCTGGGTCCTTACTTTCATGGGAAGGCTTCTGCTGAATTTGAACCGGTATATTCCATAGATCCGGATGATCCTATCGGAAAGGTTGTCGGAAGGATGAGGGATCAGGGATTTGAGGTGTATTATGGTTACTGGCTGGTTTCCGGCCGGCCTAAGGTTGTATTATTTAACCCATTTAATGTCTATCCAAGACTCGGGGAAATCAAGTATCTGTTGTGGGCAGATCATGATATATCGTTGCCTGATGGTGATGACTTGCTGAATCAGGTAGTGGCGTTTGGTTTCATGGTGAAGACCTTTCTCAAGGAATTAGTTGCAGAGCAGACGTTCAATAAGAGAATTGTAACTCATTTTCATGAATGGATGGTCGGAACGGTCATTCCGGATATACGAAAGGATAATCTTCCGATTACAACTGTATTTACCACACATGCTACTTTGCTCGGTCGTTATCTGGCCATGAACGATCACGAGTTTTATGAGCATCTGCCTTTTTATGACTGGAATGCAGAAGCGAAAAACTTCAATATTGAGGCGATGGTCAGGATTGAAAGATCAGCAGCTCACGGATCTCATGTATTTACAACAGTAAGTGATGTGACGGGAAGGGAGTGTAAGTATTTGCTGGGACGAGAAGTGGATCTGGTATTGCCCAACGGGTTGAATATTGAGCGTTTTACAGCGCTTCATGAATTTCAGAATCTTCATCTACAATATAAAGAGCAAATTCATGAATTTGTAATGGGGCACTTTTTCCAGAGTTACTCGTTTGATCTTGATAAGACTCTTTACTTTTTTACTTCCGGCCGGTATGAATACCGAAATAAAGGCTATGATCTGACACTTGAAGCATTGGCCCGTCTTAACTGGAAGATGAAAGAGGCGGGAATCGATACAACTGTTGTAATGTTTTTCATTACAAAGCAACCGTTTTCCACCATCAATCCCAAAGTGTTGCAGTCTCGTGCCGTAATGGAAGAAATACGGGAAACCTGTGAGGCAATCGAAAAGCAGGTTGGTAATCGTCTGTTCTGCGCTGCAGCAGAAAGTAATGACGGAAAACTGCCTGATTTGAATATTTATGTTGATGAGTACTGGAAACTACGGTTACGCAGAACGCTGCTCTCCTGGAAATCACAGGAGTTGCCTATTGTGGTTACACATAACCTGTACCATGATGATACGGATGAAATACTAAACTTTATTCGTTCTGCTAATCTGGTTAATAATGCGCACGACAGAGTTAAGATGGTTTATCACCCTGACTTTATTTCTCCGACAAATCCTTTGTTTGGTATGGAGTACGGACAATTTGTGCGTGGATGTAATCTTGGAATATTCCCCAGTTATTATGAGCCATGGGGATATACACCGCTTGAATGTATGGCCAGTGGGGTACCTGCTGTAACCAGTGATTTGTCGGGTTTTGGGGATTATGTAATCAAGAATGTAGAAAACCCTGAGAAAAAAGGTATATATGTGGTGAAACGTGTAGATGATAACTTTTATTCTTCTGCCGAGCAACTGGCAGAAATGTTGTTTTCATTTGTCAGGATGTCCAGAAGAGATCGCATTCAGCAACGTAATCTTGTAGAAAACTCATCAGAGGATTTTGACTGGCAGAATCTTACTAAATATTATGACGAAGCATACAGGCTGGCTTTCGAACGTATTGGCTGGACAGAATGACAGACAAGACAGGGCAGATAAGTTATAACAATAATTACATGAAAGCCGGGATTAGCCCCCGGTTTTTTCTTTTTCAGGGTTATCAGAGAAAGGAAAGGTTTGTGACAGCAGGGTCGTAAAAAAGACAAAAAAAACAATTCCTTTGTTCTTTTCCAGCATGGATTCTGTCAGGCAGCATATTGCAAATAATACGATTAGTATCATGTGCAGGCGATTGGTCCCCTGCCATAACGGTGCTAATAATATAAAAAGCAGAACCAACAAGCCCACTATTCCGGAGCTTAACCAGGTTTGCAGATATTGATTATGGGCATTGTAACTTCGCTCATATAATGCAGGACTCCAGCTATGTTGCTGATAACAGTTATTAAGACTTTCCTGAGCATCACCAGCTCCGACCCCGGTCAGCCAGTGTTGACTAATAATTTCTTTGCTGCATAATAATTGGGCGATTCTCAGATTTACCGAGTTGAAATGAATATCTACCGGGGGCTTAAAGGCAGTATTGCTTATTTCGGAAATCCGGCTTTTGAGAAGAGGAGTCCGGAGAGAGAAATAACCAACAAAACCGATGAGAGTCAAAAGGCCGAGAGAGAACAGCCAGCCATAGCGAACTTTTAACAAAACACCGGTTGCCATTGCAAAGGTTATTATAAGTAAAGCCAATAAAGGCATTCTGGCTCCGGTCATCAGGATGAGTACGAATAAAATCAGTAGTGTAATAAATAGTAACGCTTTGGAGAATCCGGAGCCGGTTAAGCTCAATTTAAATGCAATGATTGCGAAAGCAAAGACTGTATACATTGCAAGATAACTGGGATGTAACTGCACGTACTGCACAGCTGTTTCCCGAAAAAAATAACTGAGGTCCGTGGTCGTATTGTAAGTAGTGAAATACTGATAGAAGAGCCAGCTGAATGAAAGCAGTACTCCGGTTACAAAACAGGAAAGAATGTGCCTGATATGCGGTCTGATACAGGAGAGAGCCGGAATCACCGCTAAGGGAACCAATAGCAGGCTTAGATGCTTTTCCAGGATAAATCCTCCATACGATTTGTTGGATGACCATAGAATTGATATTGCATAAATTACAAACAGAGCTGTCAGTGAAAGAAGTATACTATTACGACTATTTTTTCTTAAATCATGCAGATAGCCTTTGCGAAAAATAAGCAGGGCGGCGCTAGTTACCAGTAAGATATTGGAAAATTTCAGGGAGAAGGGAAGCGTCAAAGCAAACAGATAAAGAACTCCAAGGCTTAATTTCCATTGATAAAAGGAAATTACATTCTTATTCATTGCTCAGGCAATTTTTACGGTTAGATCGGAAGCCGACTTTTCTTTAAATGAAGATTTGTTATTTCTTGTTTGATATGTTTTTGCAACATAATTCTTTATTTGCTGCACAAAGATGCTTTCATCAAAGTTTTCAGCATGGCTTCTTATAAAGGAAGGACAAAATTCAAGTTTCTCAAATGTTTTGATTGCTGCAATCAGGCTTTCAGGTGTTTGCTTGTCAAAAAACAGGGCAGTGGCTTTCAGCGAGTCTTTTGTATATGGAATCATTGTTTCCAGAACTCCGCCCTGACCAAAAGCTATCACAGGTCTTCCGGAAGCATTTGCTTCAAGTGGAGTGATGCCGTAATCTTCTTTCTGGGCAAAAACAAATGCTTTACATTCGGAGTACAACTGCGCCAGTTCTTTGGCAGAAAGTCCGCTTTTAAATGTAATGTTTGACTTTGCAGATCGTTTAAGAGCTTCTTCCATAGAACCTCTTCCTACGATTATGAGCGGATAACCTAGCTGGTTGAAGGCCTCGACGATTAAATCTACCTTTTTGTAGCTTTCGAGTCTGCATACAACAAGATAATAATCTTTTATCTGCTTAGAGATATAGAAGCTTTTACTGTTGACGGGTGGATTTATTACTTCAATATGAGACTTAAAATTATATACCGAAGCAATTCGTCGGGTAACTTCGTATGTATTCGCTATAAAATGATCGGAACGCCTGGCAGACTTGTAGTCAATTTTTCGTAAAAGTCTGATTACTATACTGAAAGCGACTTTAAGTAGCCCGCTGGCATTCGTATACTGTCGGTAAGACTCAGGATACCATGCCAGCCGGAATGGCGTATGGCAATAATTGATAACTAATGTTCCCGGTGAAATTCGGGCATACTTGGCGACATATGTAGAGGACATCAGAACCACATCATATCCGGAAATATTCATTTGCTTCATCGCTATTATGCCGAATGGAAAAAATAAGCGGCGCATAATATTCTCAGATGAGCAGATCTTGTTAAACCAGGAAGTACGAACAGTACAACTGGAAAAATCAGGATAGGTGAGATGTGATCTGAAAGCCATAGTATATATCGGAGCATTGGGAAAAGCCTGATGAAAACATCGAACAACTTGTTCTGCTCCCCCTCTTCGCATTAACTCATCATGCACTATGGCAATCTTCATATAGTATAAATTAAATCCTATTATTTATTGGACTAAATACCGAAATTATATAAAAAAAATTGAAAAAGAAATCTATAACACGGAAACTTATACTTTACATCATGTTTATTGCATTGCTTCAGAAATGTAATGCATAAGCTTTATCGATGAATCCTCCCATGAGAATCGTCTGATGTTTTCGAGACCCTTTTTATGTAAATACGCTTGAAGTTCCGAATTGTAACAGACTTCTTTTAATTTATTTGCTATATCAGCAGTATCATACGGATTAACGTATACACTTGCATCGCCACATACCTCTCTCAGGCTGGGGATATCTGATACAATTGTAGGGCAGCCTGAGGCCATTGCTTCCAGTGGAGGGATACCAAAGCCTTCGTAAAAAGAAGGGTAAATAAAAAGGCTTGCCCGTTGATAAAGGGATGCAAGATCATGATCACTAATATGACCCGTAAATACAATTTTATCTTTGTATATATTATTGTCTGAGGTTAGTGTGACCTGATCAAACAGCTTGTTTCTGGCACCGACAATAACAAGTTTGTATTCATCCAGATTGGCTTTTATGAAGGCTTCGATAAGCGAAGAAAAATTTTTTTTGGGATCTAATGAAGATACTGCTAATATGATTTTTTCCTTATCTACTGACGCTCCGGCAGAAAAGAATGAAGATACAGAATTCTGTATAATAGCCGGATTCACTCCAAAACGATCTTTTATTCTGCTTTGAGAAAATGAACTGACAGTGAAAATTTTCTGTGAATTTTTTATAATAGATGGCAGCAGTATTTTATAGGTCAGCCGAAATGTAAAAGAGTAGCTTTCGGGAACATCATATATTGCCAGATCGTGAACGGTCGCAGCTTTGTTTTTATAAAATACAGGTGCTGTATTAGCCAGATTAATAAGAAACGGATTACCGTGTTTTACCAGAAACAAGGGTAAATCAATTTGTTCCCAGAGATGTCCTTTGGTTATTCCGACTGTTATAACCCCAAGCTGATTGGCCAGATTATGATGATATATGTTATGCGGAGCAACAAAGATGATCTCCGGCATCAGCTTCTTTAATCTAAGAGAGAGCTCGATAGCAAAACGCTGTACTCCGGATATTTTCTGAGTTAAAAAACGTGCATTAACTACTATAGTTGGGTTTTTCATCCTTAAGAGAAATAATTAATCCAATAAAAACCCAGATAAAAAGCACTGAGAAAGTGGGGAATGCATTGAAGCATATCAAGAGGGCTATCAATCCGTATCGTAAGACTCTGCTTGTATCTTTGCTTGTCATCCTGTATAAGGCAATAATGAACATAAAGAAGATTGATGCTCCGATGATACCGGTTTCACAAAGCATCTCCATAAAGACATTGTTAGGAATCGGTTTCTTATTGGTATAGGGAGATGTTGCTAATGTATTATAATGATCATAATGAAGAGCATAGTTTGACAGGCCAATACCAAGCAAAGGATTGTCGAGTGTTATATCTTTAGAGACTTTGACAGAGTTTAATCTGTCCATTTTGGAGAACGAAGCGTTTGATTTTTTGCCCGCAACAACTTTATCTACAAGAATAAACCGAACCGAAGGAGAAAGCAGGGAAAGTCCGAAGACAGATATCATAAATGCCAGTATGAAAAGCAGATGGAGAATGTAACGCATTCTGAAGTATCTTTTGAAAAGATAGCATATCAGAAAAAGGAAAGTTGACAGAATTGCAATCGTAGATAAAGTCGGAAGTATGGAAAACAGAAAGAAAAGTCCTTGTTTCTGTTTGTTGAAATAAAAAGCGATAACACCGGTTATAAGAAGAAAAACACCCATATAGTTACCTTCTTTGAAGGTACCGCAGCGAATTACGCTAAACTTAGCAGAAAGATTAAGTTTTTGGGGTGTTTCATCCATACCGGGTAAAAGAAACGGAGAATAATCATAAAAGCTAGCGATTGCAAGATACCAGGTATAGAGGGCAGCTATAGTTGCCCCCCAGAAAAGCAGTCTGGTAAAGCGTTTGGGATTTGTTCTAAATGCGTTGGCTGCTACGAGCATTGCAGCAACATTAAGATACAGATAGAACAATTTAAGCAGGCTGTCAAGCTTATAGCTTGATCTGGATTCGAAAACCTTTCTTGGATAAGGATAACCCCATTTTAAGTGGATTATGGTGGATATAGTTGCAAAGAAGATAAAAAGAATGATTAATCTTACGGCAATACTGTCCAGACCCCAAACCTGTAGCCTTAAAGACAATACCAGCGTAATGCCAATACTGGCGACAGATAGCAGCAGGGCAATTTCAGATATTTTCAGGGGAAACCCAAGATTTATTGTCAGCGCATAATTGAAAGGCAGAAACAGAAAAAGTAAGGCTACAATGATATTATCATAGATATTGTATGCTAAGCGGGGGGATATAGGAAGGGATGCTTGCCTGATCATTAAATTAATTAAAATGGGTTGAGCGCATTCTTTTTAACGAAGCCTTCGCTAAAATTTTATGTAACAGATAGTATTTTGTTGCAAAAATATTTTGATAGTACAAACATACAAAGCAAAGTCAAGAGCTGCAATATGTGTAAGCGTTTACAATATTTTCGATGAAAAAGCAGTTTAGGTGTAAAATATAGAACAGGATTTTATATTTTTGTCTCCTTTGAACAGACTTTCAATATTAAAAAAATAAGAATGGAAAAACCATATTATCCGCCTCCTTCCTCAGACGAAATTAACCTGTTGCCTGTCCTGAGATATGTAAAAAGGAAGATTGATGGGATTTTTAATATTATCGGGAACATTTTTTACCTGATAAGAGTACATTCCCTCTATTTACTACAATTCATAATTCTGGGAGTAATTGTCGGAGTTGCCTATATGTACCTGAAAACACCTGTGTACAAATCTACGGCTATTTATACTTCTAATCTTATGAATAATCAGTATAATGAAGCATTTATTAACGAGTTGCGGTGGCTTGCCAGAGAGAAAAACTACGATGAGTTGGCTAAGATACTGGTGATGGATTACGAAGATGTTCAGAATATAAAAAAGATAGAGTATGAAGCTTTTGAGGTCATTACAAAGGACACGCTGATGAGCTCTTCTTTCAAAGTGCATGTCTATGTAAAGGATGAGAGACTATTTGACAGCCTTCAGTATAAGCTGTTGGGCTATATGGAGAATAATATCTATGCAAATAAAAGAAAATTGGCTAAGGAACAAAGTCTCAGATTATTTTCAGAAAAAATGAATGATGAAATTGTAGAGCTTGACAGCATAAAGAAGATTGTTAGCTTGCAAAGCGGTCAGTTGAATTCATTGGTAGAAACCTACCGCCAGGTCATAGAGCTATATATGGATCGTTATAAATTGATGGAGCAAATGGCTTTGATGAATAATTATGAACTGATTCAGGAGTTTTCTAATTTCCGGAAACCATACAGTCCAAGACTTAGAGAACTATTGCTTATTGTTACTGTATTTGGCTGTGTGGGTCTTTTCTTTGCCAATAATAGGGAGAAAAAGAAGAAATTAGCTTTTTCCGGGGAAAAGCAGTCCGACAATATAGAGAAGCAAACTTTAAAAGAAGAAGCTTCTGTATAAAAGTTCAAGTTTATGTGCTTAAGAGGAAAAGAAGGTTTCTTTCATAGCAGAAACCTTCTTTTTTATTATGAAAAGCATATATTACAGGTTGATCTCATGGCTGGGTAAGTTGTCTAATTTATCTTTCAGCCCGTAGTCTGTAAGATCGTAATTATTGCTACACAATTGAAAATTCGCTCAGATCAAATTCGCTTAGTCAAGAACTTTTCTTCATTGGCGCTGATTCAGGCCACGAATTTTGTATTGCCATTGATGGTTATTCCCCATCAGGTCAGAGTTCTGGGAATTGAAAAGTTCGGTCTTGTTAGTTTTGCTCAGGTAGTTGCTCTGTATCTCGTGATCTTTTCAGAATACGGCTTTAATCTGTCTGCAACTAAAAGTGTTTCAGAAAACCGAAACAATCCGGCTAAGCTTGGTAAGATCTTCAATTCTGTTTTATATACCCGACTTTTACTTTGTGTGGCCGGATTTGTCATTACGGTAATACTTACTTTTACTGTTCCTGATTTTAGGCAGCATTACCTATTGTTTTTATATTCCTCAAGTATGTTTTTTGGCCAGGCTCTTGTACCTGTCTGGTTCTTTCTTGGTGTAGAGAAAATGAAATTTATTACGTATCTGAATGTGATATCCAAAGTTCTTTTTACTCTGTTGACTTTTGTTATTATTCGCAAAGAGTCGGATTATATTTATGCCAATATGCTGCATGGACTTGGAAGTATGGTTGCTGGAATAATTGCGCTGATCTTTGTCCAACGTTTTTTTAAAATACGGCTGGGGTTTCCGGGAATAAAACGGGTTTACAAGACATTGAATGACGGGTTTGCAATATTTATTTCAAATTTTGCAACAAACATATATATGAATATCAATATTGTAATACTTCAGTTTGTGGCTAATGCTGAAATAGTAGGATTATATAGTATTGCAGAAAAGGTTCTGATTGCCGGAAAACATCTGGTGTCAGTTATTTTTCAAACGGTTTATCCGTATGTTTGTAAGCTTAAAACAGAGTCGGAAAAGGCTCTTACTGTTTTTTTTACCCGGTTTAATTATGTCTCCGCTTTTTTCTTTCTGCTGTTTGGCTTGGGAGTGTATGTTTTTTCGGATACAATTATTTTTCTATTGTCAAACGAGACAAATGAATACTCAGCCTTCCTGCTAAAAAATATGAGTTTTATTCCTTTGATTATCGGGGTTAATATTGCAACCTATCAAACTTTGCTTATATATAATTATAAGAGGGCTTTTTCAATAATAATGGTGTCAGCATCTCTGCTAAATATAGGTCTGAATATTATATTGGGAAAAGAACTGGGTGGCCTGGGAACAGTATATACCATAGCTATCACGGAAATGTATGTCTTGGTAACAATGAATGTGTTTCTTTTTGTTAAAGACAGAATTAATTACTACTACCCGGTTAAATTATAAAAGGTCTTTTGCTCTGGGAATTTTAAGCTCTCCTTTTTCTGTGTCGATTTAGTATACAGGGGGTAGCTGTGTTGCAACTATCTAGGCAGAGCAGCTTCCCGATCGAGAATAAGTACCTGCCAGTCCGTTACTTCTTTATAGCCTAACAGGGCCATGCGTTCGAGTATCTTTCGTTTAAAAAGCGTACAGGTTGATTTACGCATTTCCAGCATTTGTGCAAGTGTATCGGAAGTAATTTTATTCCGTGAAGAGACCAGATACATCAGATAGAATGCTTTAACAATAGGGAATTTAAGTTTATGAAATATAGTATTGGAAGTAATTGATTCATTGTAACCGCAGCAATTGCACCGGCGGTCAAAAATCTTTTTTCCCTTACCGGCATTTCTCTCCCCGCACTTTTTACAACAAAAACCCTGGCTTCTTTTTAATTCCTCCAGAAAACGGTAGCAGGCAAGTTCATCCGGATATACTTTGACAAACTCTTCAAAGTCAACATGTGTTTTCATTACCCTTGTCCGTGCAATTTCATGTATTCCTTTTTTCAGTTCCCGGTTGGTCATATCAAGCATCAGATTCATCCGGGTGATTTCATTTGCCTGGATTTCAAGTTTAGTCATAGCTTCACTAAGCTGCCGTGTTCTTTCAGCTACTTTTTGTTCAAGCTCTCTATTGATCTTCTCTTCAAGCATTTTTTTCTCCTTCATCTCGATCAGTACTTTTTGCTGGGCAGCTTCTCTCATTTTGATTTCATTCCTCATACGATCAGCCAGAGATACTGATAAAAATACGATATCCAGCAATATCCCGATATTCATACTATATACAGTTACAGCATGGGAGATAAGGAAGCCTTTATACTCCAGTATACATACTCCGGCGCCTAGAAAAAGCGCAGAATAAGCCAGCACAAAGTATCTGGCGGACCGGTCTCCTTTTCTTAAAAAGAACATTCCGATTAGTAATGCAACCAGAAGAACGGCTGCATCAACAAATAAAATGGACTGGCTGACAGGAAAAAAAGCCAGAGATAATCCCATAAAAAAAAAGCGGAATAGTATCAGAATATTGACGAGCTTATTTAAGCGTGGGGATTTTTGTTTTAAGCCAAGGAAGCTTTTGGTAAATAACAGGGCGAAAAGTGTGGTACCGCAAAGTGATACTACACTCAGGTGCATATTGATTGCCGGATATGAAGGCCAGAGATATTGAAATGCTACTCCATTGATACACATAGAGTACAATGCAAAGCTTAGGACATAGCCTACATAAAATAAATAGGGTTTCTTTCTTATCGAAATAAACAACAGAAAGTTGTATGTTGCCATCATCAGAATGATGCCGTAAAAAAGTCCCAGCAGATAGTATTCCCCCAGCGCATATCCGATAAATTTCTTATACGATCGGATACAGGGAACCAATACATTTTCATTGGCAGACTCAATCCGTATAAAAAATGTTCCTGACTCTCCGGGGAAGAGAGGGAGATCAAATTCAAAATTCTTATGAGCAAATAATCGTGTATTGAACCGACGCAGGTTGCCGGAATGAAGTTCTCTGATAGTGCCATCGGGACGGATGTGATAGAAGCTTATGTAATTGATATCATGATCAAATATTTCGATAAGCCAGTCAGTATCGGAATTGCTTTTGTTGATAACAGAAAACCTCAGCCAGTAAGCTGATAATTTGTTTTTATTGACCGGAAACATGCTCTGAGCGTATTGAAATCTGCTTTCCCGGGAAAAGGAGCTTACATCATGGATGGTAAGAGTTCGCAGACTGTCTTCGAGTATTCCAAGCCATTGATGGCGTACTCCAATCTCCTCAATGGAATCAGAAAGAATAATTTTGTTTTTAGAGCAGACCAAATGACTTGTAAGTAATAATATATATGTTAACAGGGTTATTTTAAAATACATGATGCGTTATGCCCAATAGTTGTCTGTGAAAATATTATTCAGTTTTATTACATAAAATGACAAAGGTTAAGATGTATGTCTTTTAAATGTTGTATAATTTTTTTCCTGCAGATTTTACTGTTTTGTGTACCTGTTTTTCTTGTCTTCTAAACGGTTTTTAGAGTCTGCTAAAAAACACTTTTCAGCATTGTGTTTTCTTTTTTTCCTGCAGATGGCTGTGTTTCGGAAGTATTGCTTTCTACAATTGCGCTTAATTATCTAAAATTTTTAACCAATTTGTATGAGAAAAAGAACACGTATCATTTCGATGTTGCTGTTGCTGGGTTTTTCTGCAACAGCACAGCACCAGTATGAGATTAAATTTCGGTCTCATTCGTTTACGCCGCCGGAAAGGAAAGCAGAAACTAATCAAAGACAGTCCCGGACTGGTACTGCTCCCGGATATTACCTTGTTCAGTTTGAGGATATTCCTGATAAAAAGCAAAGAGAACTGCTGACTTTAAAGGGGATTGAGCTGCTGAATTATGTACCGGATATGACTTATGAAGCATATGTCAGCAAACGACTTAGCAGCTCGGATCTTGATCTGGCAGGGGTACGAAGTATGGTAAAGGTACCGGCAGAGAGTAAGCTCAGTCTCGAATTGGGTTATGGAAAAATACCTGCTCATGCGCGATCGGGCAGTACAGCCATTGATGTAGACCTTTTTTTATACAAACCGGAAGATAGAAATCTGGTTGAGGAATCCCTTAAGAATACTAAGGCAAAGGTGATAGGAAGGGACCAGAAACTTACCGTACGGATAGATAAAGAACATGTCAAAAGGCTTGCTCAAATAGAAGAAGTTCGCTTTATCGATTTCATTCCTGCCCCCTTTACCGTATATCTGAACGGAGTGATTTCAGGGCAAAAGGCTTCGGTTCTGCGTTCAGTTTTGGCAGGAGAACGAGGCTTGACCGGAAAAGGTGTGAATATCGGTGTCGGTGATAATGGTTTTGTTGAGAATCACCTGGATTTTCAGCAGCGATTAACCAATATGTATCAGGATATCAACGAGGGGATGCACCAGGATCATGTGTCAGGTATTCTTGCCGGCGCCGGTAATATGAATGCCAGATATCAGGGGGTGGCTCCCGGAGCCGTCTTGTATACGGACCGGACTCATGAGATTATCAATAACGCCGTTGCTAATCTACAGCAGAAAAACATAGTTATTACAAATAACTCATATGGAGTAATATGTGCGGTAAAGGCAGCCGGCACGTATGACAGCTATTCAGTGCTATTGGATAATCAGGTGGCAGATGAGGAAGAAATTCTGCACGTAATTGCATCTGGTAATGAGGCTACACTTAATTGTACACCTTCTTATTCAAATGGATTTGTAAGTGTTTCTTCGGGTATTCAGAGCGCCAAGAATGCGCTTACGGTTGGAAACGTTGATAAAAACAACGTTATACACTCTATGTCGAGCAAAGGTCCGACTCTTGATGGTCGTATTAAGCCTGAAGTTGTTGGTATAGGAACCGATGTTACTTCTACAATTCCTTACAACAGCTACGTGAATGCATCCGGAACAAGTATGGCTACCCCAGCGGTTACCGGTACCCTTGCGCTGCTGCATCAGCGCTATAGTCAGCTTCATAACGGCGATAGGGCTTCCGGAGCTTTGCTAAAGGCGGTTGTATGTAATACTGCTGATGATCTGGGTAATCCGGGACCGGATTTTACTTACGGGTTTGGAAAGATTAATGCCTTAAAGGCCGTCCAGACTCTGGAAAATCAGACTTATTTCACTGAAGAAGTAGATCATAATGCTCAGAAAACATTTTCAATAAGTGTCCCTTCCGGAGCAAAAGAATTGAAGGCAATGCTATACTGGCATGATCCTGCAGGCTCACCCAGCGCATCCAATGCATTGGTAAATAACCTGAATCTTCGTGTAGTCAACAATGGTATACAATACAGTCCCTGGGTGCTTGATCCGACCAATTTTGCTGTTGATAATCCGGCAGTACGCGGCATAGATTACCTCAATAACATTGAACAGGTTACGATTACCAACCCAACGGCAGGGACGACTCAGTTATTGGTAGACGGCTTTATTGTTCCTTCAGGTCCTCAGCGATTCTATCTGGTGTATGAGGTAATTACTTCTGGTATAACACTTACTTATCCTTATGGAGGAGAAAGTCTTGTGCCGGGAGAAACTATTCCTATTCAATGGGAAGCGGCAGGTAATGGTGATATGACTGCTGAATATAGCTTAGACAATGGTGCTTCCTGGACAACGATTGCCAATGGAATTAATGCCTCGGACAGAAAATATGACTGGGTTGTTCCCGCCGCTGTTTCCGGGGAAGCAAAAATCCGTGTTACTGATGGCGTCTATGCCGGTGAAAGTATCGGTACATTCAGCATTGCAGGTATTCCACAAAATGTCACTCTGATTACTGATTGTGGTCTTACAGGGCAGCTTTCCTGGGATACATTAGCCGGAGCGGTATCATACAATGTGTATATGCTTTCGCCGGCTGATACGGTCATGCAGATCGTAGCAAATGTCCATACTACTTCATACCAGCTGACAACTTCACAGGTTAGCCCTGATAACTGGTTTGCTGTTCAGGCAGTTTTGGCTGATAGCGGGAAGAGTCTGAGATCTGTTGCCATAAGAAATATTACCAGAACTGTCTCTAATCTTCCTTATTCAGAATCTTTTGACTTGGGTACGGGAAGCTGGATTGTCAATGGGTACAACTCGTCATGGCAACACGGCGCTCCGGCCGGAACTATAATTACTGGTACATCTGAAGCCTGGGTAACAAATCTGACGGGCGATCACAATCCTAATGAATTATCCTATATTGAATCGGGGTGTTTTGATGTTTCCGAAGTTACAGAACCGGTATATTTTTCCTTTCAGCAATATCTGGCGTTGGGAAGTTCCGATCAGGCGGCTTTTGTAGATTACACTAATGATGGTGGAATCACCTGGCAGCGTTTGGGGGATAATACATCAGGAATATCCAACTGGTATACGGCCAATCACCCGGTGGTTGGTTATGCATGGACAAACCAGAATGCTGCCTGGAGACCTGTTGTACACAGAATTGAAACTTCTCAGTTTGGTGCTGATAAGGTACTAAAGTTCCGGATCGGATTTTATTCCGGTTCTGCTGCCGGAATAAGTGAAGGCATTGGTGTTGACGACTTCAGGCTGGATATAACGGATCCTTCTGTTCCTGTGATCTGCTCTTCCGGATCAACCTTTCAATATATGTATGCTGAAAACAGTTACAGCCACTTTACGGATATAGCTCATACTTCTGATGGAGGATATATAGCTACTGGCACTGCAAGGCCATATGAGCCTGTTTATGTTAACTCCGGCATTGTAGTGACAAAGTTTGAT
Organism: Bacteroidota bacterium; assembly: GCA_023458555.1. Taxonomy (GTDB): domain Bacteria; phylum Bacteroidota; class Bacteroidia; order Cytophagales; family Cytophagaceae; genus SpSt-227. The sequence goes on from JAEWYS010000015.1 coordinate 175,547, forward strand.
CAGGAAGGGCAAATCGACTGGGCACAGACGTTTTCAAGGGGCATCGGCTTTTTTGCTTCTTTCGGGGACAAGGTATTGCCAGTTTCCGATGGGTATGTTGTTTCCGCGTTGTGGCAGTTACAGCCTATGGGTATTCCTTCCGGTTCAATTATCAAATTCGGCTTGTCCGGAGATGTATTATGGTCATATAATATCAATCATCCGACCAATAAGATGCTGGGGGCAACCATAACAGGAATGCTGGAAGATACGGATAAAGGAATTGTGGTAACCGGCCAGTCAGGGAATTCTGGAGATACGGATATTTTTGCCGCTAAATTTGATAGGTCTGGCAAGCTGCTATGGATAGAATTCTATGCATTGGATGGTGTATCAGAGGAACCTTCCGCAATATTGCCGATGGGAAATGACCGTTATGCAATTGTAGGGCGTAAAAATCTTCAGGCAGATGAATTGGTTCTGCTTATTGTGGGACGCGGAGGTGAATTGCTGGAATATACCAGAACTCCGACATCTATGAATACTTCTCTGAATACAATGGAAAGAAATCACGGAGCCGTACTGACCTCAGATGGCTATATTGCCGGGTTTAACCATGCGTACATATATAAAATGGATCTGGAGGGCAACATAGTATGGCTGAAAAATGCAGGTAATATCATTACCTTAAGAGAGCTTTCCGAAACTTCAGATGGATACCTGATAGCAGGAGGGGTGGTTCAGCAATCTGAACCAATACATCAGGATATGATTGCTCTTAAGGTGGACATGAATGGCAATCTTGTTAAGGCGGTAAGCATCGGTAGTGAAGAATCGGATGAAGAAGTGCGGGGTCTGGCTGCAGATTGTTCAGGTATTGTACTTGCCGGACGTAAAAGTGAAAATTCTTTTGTTGTGAGAACAGACAATGCCCTCTGGGGTGGCTGTGATGAAAAAACGGAAGTGCCCGTTTTGACGAATACGCTGTATGATTCTCCAATATCTGTCAGCTCATCAGCCTATAGAATTGTTGTTATATATTCCGGGAGTTACAACGGCGTTTTGGCTTCTGATGTAATGACAAGTAGCTGTACTCCGCAGGATACGACTGTGGTAGAAGAATCGGTTGAAATAAGTGGTATACAGGTCATTTGTAAGCAAAGCTCTTCTGAAAACCATCACACTCAGACCTATTCAGTGGTGAATCCCAAAGTTGGTGCCACGTATACATGGTCGGTCAGTACAGGCAGCATACAAAGCGGGCAGGGAACAGCCAATGCAACGATCTTGTTTCCGTCCGGTACTGGTGTGGTAACTATTGAAGTTACAGAAAGCTATGCAGGAAATTTACTGTCGGGTGAGCGCGAGGTTTCCATGAATATCCGGCCATCTTCACCTGGGAGCATTACCGGTCCCGGAGGCTATGGAGCAGTATGCTTTAATCAACAGGGAGTAATGTATCAGGTTAGTGGCTCTTCTCCCGGTTATTTGTGGCAATTACCTTCCGGTTCGGTGATAGCTTCAGGAGAAGGAACCAATACCGTTACCGTGGATTTTGGTACACAACCGGGTAATATTACAGTTTTTGCACAGAATGGGGAAGGATGCAACAGCTATTCCGGATCGAATATCTGGGTTGGACCAATAGCATGCGGTGGCAGAATTACTGCTTTGTCAGAAATAGAAGAGCTGGGTTTTGCAGTATGGCCACAGCCGGCAAGTTCGTCAATCAGGGTTCAGGCTTCTGCTCCGATTGTGAATGCCAGGTTAATGACAGCCGGCGGAAGCACATTGCTGGATCTGCGTGGTAATAATGCTATGGAGATCAGCCTGAATGTGTCCTATCTTTCTGAAGGTATGTATATACTTCAGGTGCAGACGGAAGATGCCATTTATACGAGACAGATAATCATATCTCAATAGTATTGCTTTACTACTGATTGTGCTTTATTCTCAGGAGGCAGGTTTACCCTGCTTCCTGTTTTTTTATCAGTAATATTTCAAAAGATATCCGGCAATCGGCAGGGAAATTGTCAAACGAAAAAGGCTGCCCTTGCGGACAGCCCTGTCGGATTTTATTTTTTACTTTTCGCTTTATCGAATCGTTGAGAAACCTCATTCCAGTTTACGATATTCCAGAATGCATTGATGTAATCAGGTCGCTTATTCTGATATTTCAGGTAATAAGCATGTTCCCAGACATCCAGGCCTAATACTGGCGTACCTTTTACAGGTGCCAGATCCATCAGGGGATTATCCTGATTTGCAGAGGTGGTGATCTGAAGCTTGCCCTCATTTGTTACAACAAGCCATGCCCAGCCGGAGCCAAACCGTGTTTTGGCAGAGTCGCTAAACTGGGTTTTAAAATTGTCGAAAGAGCCGAAGGATTTGTTTATGGCATCAGCCAGTTTTCCCTGAGGCTGTCCACCGCCATTGGGGGTAAGTATGGTCCAGAAAAGCGTATGATTATAATGTCCGCCGGCATTGTTTCTGACTGCAGGACCATAGGTGCCGGCATTTTTCAGCAGATCATCAAGGGATTTATCCTTTAGCTTGGGATCTGTTTCGATTGCTTTGTTGAGGTTGGTTACATAGCCTGCATGATGCTTGGAATGATGTATTTCCATTGTCTGGGCATCAAAGTTCGGTTCAAGAGCATTGTAATCGTAGGGAAGGGCAGGCAGTGTAAATTGGGCAAAGGCGCCGTTTAATGTAAAAATGGCACCGGCTAATAAAAATAACTTTTTCATACTGATAATAAATTTTTAAATATATCGGATATTACCGGATAATCTTTCTGGTGGAAATACTATCCAATGATAATAAAATAGCGGCAAATACCGGTCCGTAATTTGCGAATTGTTGGTCACACAAGGAATTTTTCTGTGAGAGCGGGTAACTCCTGTATACTCTGGATTATATTCTTTCGATCGATTCTGCCGGAATCCAGCCAATATGGCCGTTGGGTAATTTGATTTTACTATACGGACCAGTATGCTGCAGCAATTCAACTTTCAGGCCTTCATGTATAACAAACAGCTTATTGCCTGCATCTCCCGGGGCGCTTGTAACTGTAATACTCGGATCAAATACAATCCCGTAATTCCGGTCATACAGTTCTTTCCGGCTTTGCCAGGCCATAAAAAACATAATAAATGAGAGAAACAGGCAGATGGCTGACATCCCCATAAACAAACGCTTTGAGGCTGCCTGGCGGAGATAGATAAAAAGAAAAAGAGTTAGGAGAAAAAGAAAGAAAAAAGCAATACTCAGAATAGCCCACGAATCAACGGCCAATTGCCGGAGAAAATTTTCCCAGAACTGGCCCTGGTTGAGTGCTTCGACTTCGTCCGCGATCTTTGAGTTAGCCAGTTCCAGATTAAACAGCAAATCTTCATCATGCGGATTAAGTCGTTTGGCTCTTTCATAATAAAGGATGGCGGATGGGATATTATTCAGCTTGAAATAGGTATTCCCGATATTATAATAGAGCTCGAATGAATGATAACCTTTATCATCAAGTGCTCTGAAATGTTCAAGCGCCGCCGGAAAATTTCCTTCGGCATAGGCATGCCTTCCCGATTCGATCAGTGACTGGTCGGAAACCTGTGCAGCTGTATACAGACCCGAAAAACAAAAACCAATGATGAATAATAACGTTCTCATATTATGATTTTATTTCTTCTTCCAGTGTGCTTATGATTTTAATCCCGGCTTCGTGTTCTTCGGACAAAGGCGTATCTCTGCCAATCGGAGCATATTGTGCCATTTCACATTTTTCCATTAGCTGTATGAGTTGCGCAATAGTGTCATCACTAACCTTTTGCTCAGACAGGGCTTTTCTTATTTTATCCTTGGACAAGTCAGCAGTTTTAAGGTTTAGCTTGTCTTCCAGATACGTCCATAATGCTTTGAGCAGCTCCTGATAATAGATGGTTCTTTGATTTTCATGAAGCGCTTTTTCGGCCACTTTAAGCCTTTTTCTGGCCTGAGTTCCTGCTTTGCGTTTCTTGCTTCCGATACGATCAAGCGATTGCTTTCGTTTTTTCCTGGTAAAAATAAAAAGAGCAGCAAAACCAATTATTCCTGTTAAATAGCTGATATAGAAAGAAGTGCTTCCAAACCATATTTTCTGCTTTGTGCTTAATGAATAGTCATTTGTCTTTATATACCGGATGTCATTTCCTATGACTTTGATATCAGACCGGTTGCCAGAATAATCGATGCCACCGGCAGTTGCGGACTGAGCGCCTTTTTGTACGGTGATTTCATAGGATTCACTGCGCAGTTTTTCAAGCTTTCCGGTTGTCGGATTGAAACAATTAAGTTCGATAGAAGGGATGGTATAATTACCCGCATGACGGGGGATGAGGATATATTCAACGGTTTTGCTGCCGGAAACTCCATTGCCTGTAACCTTTATATTCTGGGTTACTTCCGGATCAAAAACTTCAAAATCTACCGGAAAACTTATGCGGAACGGATTACCGGTCTTCAGATTACCCTTACCGGTGAGCTTTAGTTTCAATGAGACGGATTCATTGGCATTAACCTCTGTTTTACTGATTTCTGACTGTAGTTTCAGACTGCCAACAATATCTGTTTCTGCCGGTATGTTTTTTACCGAGATTTTTACAGGAGGGCTTTTCAGTGTTTTGTTAACCCGCTGATAGCTGGTATGCTCGAAGAAATCATCAAAAAACGGATCGTTAAAGAAGTTACGTCCCCGTTGTTTCTGGCGTACCTCCTGAATGGCTACCACTTCCAGGTCAATAGGATCAATTGTAACGCTTCCGGACTTTTGTGGTATCAGCACAAATTCAGACAAGACTCCGACATTGTACAACTGTCCGTCGACATTTTCTTTTTCCCAGTTAACCACGTTGTCTTTGCGTTCTATATTTTCGCGCCAGAAACCGTCAAACTGGGGAATTTTGACATCGCTTAACTGTTGCAACTGGACTCTGGTATAAAGTTTTACCGTAGCGACTAGTGCTTCTCCTTTGTAAACTGATTTTTTGTCAACGGAAATACGGACAAAAAGATCCTTATCTGAAATCCCCGGAGCATTTTCCTGCCGGTCATTGCCGGAAGCAGAGGCATTGCCTGCAACTACTTCGATGGTTACAGGATTGGATGTATAGTGCTTTCCGTCAACTGTAATGCTGGCAGGCGCGATGGTAAACTTCCCGGCCTTTTTTGATTCGAGAACATAGGAGTACCGAATGGATACTGATTGCTGCATCCGGCCATTGATGATGCTGATCGAGCTGCTTGTACTTTTGGAGGGACCGTTGAGTACGGAGAATTCACTCATATCCGCTCCTTTAAAGTCTTTCCCTTCTTTGTTTACCTCATAGGTCAGATAAAACCGCTCATTCGTTCGTACTGATTTGGGAGCCTGACCGGAAAACACAACATCCTGACCATACAGCATTGCGGTCGTCAGCAGGAAAAATATAGACAGAAGATGCTTCATATTACCAGTTTTTTTCGATGTGTTTGGGTTCTGATTTTTCTTCCTTAAGGCGAATATTTTTTCTGAGCTGTTCTTCATCCTGTTCAAGTGCATTAAGTAATCGTTCCGCATCCTCGCGACTCATTGAACCTTTACCTGGATTGGGCTGCTGCTGGTTTTGTTCTTTTCCAGGATCGCTTTTGTCCTTTTGTCCGTTCTGCTCATCTGACTGTTTCTGCTCCTGTTCCTTACTGTCTTTTTGCTGCTCATTCTCCTGCTTCTGGCCATCTTTTGACTTGTCGTCGTTTTGATTTTGCTTGTTATCGTCCTTGTTTTCCTTATTATCTTTATTCTGTTTATACTGCTGGTTTTGCTGATCTTCCAGCATTTTTCGGGCATAAGCCAGATTGTATCTGGTATCGTCATCCTGAGGGTTTTTTCTCAGAGCCTGCTTATAGGCATCGATACTTTGCTTGTAATTTTTCTGTTGCAGATAGGTATTGCCCAAGTTGTGCCATGCCATAGCTTCCTGTGCCGTTTCTCTGGCGAGGTTGGCGGCCAGCTGAAACTGGCTGGCGGCTTTTTCAAGGCTGTCCTGTTTGTACCATGCATTGCCCTGATTGAACGCAGCCTCAAAAGATCCGTGATTCAGGTCACTTGCAAGACTATATTCGCTGACTGCTTCCGGATATAATCCTTTATCATATAGTTCATTTCCTTTTTTCAAATGACTGTATTCATCCTGTGCATAACCGTGATACACCAGTCCCGATAATGTCGCTATTATGATCAAAATCTTTTTCATATCTGTGCATCGGATAGTTTGAAACGTGCCAGAAACTTATTTTTTCTGGGCAAAATCATGAGCTCAATAACGAGTAACGCAAGGGCAATAAGCAAATAAAGCTGATAATCATCTTCATAATCAATGACCATTTTTTCCTTAAACTCAGTCTTTTCCATACCTTTTAGCTGCTCGTATATTCTGTCCAGACCAATGCCGTAGTTATTGGCCAGTATAAAGCTGCCCTTGCCGGCAGCTGCTATTTCGTTCAGCAATTGCTCATTGAGGCGGGAAACGACCACATTGCCCTGTCTGTCCTTGCGAAATTCTTTTTTTCCGTAACGATTGACTGTCGGAATAGGAACTCCTTCTTTTCTTCCAAGCCCGATTGTATGAACGGATATGCCGGCTTCTGCTGCTTGCCTGGCTATGTCCACAGCATTTTCTTCGTGATTCTCGCCATCCGTTATGAGGATTATTGCCTTATCGCTTTTTTTGTCCTCAGAAAAGGACTTCATTGCCATTTTGAGCGCTCCGCCGATATCTGTTCCCTGAGTGCTGATAATGTCCGTATCGATACCTCGGAGATACATTTTAATAACGGCATAGTCTGTCGTCAGTGGTACTGGATAAAATGATTTACCGGCAAAAATGATTAATCCGACACGGTCACCACGGATTTTGCTCAAAAGCTGAATGATTTCCTGACGGGCTTTCTCCAGCCGGCTTGGGCTTATATCCTCTGCTTTCATACTGTTGGAAATATCAAGAGCGATGATTACTTCAGCCCCTTTTACTTTTACCTTGTCCATACGGGCTCCGGTCTGAGGGTTGGCAATGGCTATAATAAGAAAAACCAGTCCGATCAGTAGGGTTATATTTTTCCAGATCAGACTGCCTGGCGATGAAGCAGCAAAGAGCTGTTGACGTATATGCTCAGGTCCGAGAAGTCTGTATGTTTTTTTTCTGTAGTAATTACGAAGGATGAAAAGAAGCAACAATACCGGGATTATCAGTAATACCCAGAACGCATACGTATATTCAAATTTCCAGTTTTCCATGTCTTTCTATGAAAGTATAGCTAAAAAAGTGTTTCTCAGAAAAACTTCAATAAGCAAAAGTGCCAGCGCAATAATAGCCAGCGGATAAAACTCTTCGGTACTGTTTTGGTACTCAGTGACGTCCAGCTTGGTTTTTTCCAGCTGGTCAATCTCATCATAAATACCGCTCAAGGTATTTTTGTCTTTGGCACGAAAGTATTTTCCGCCAGTCTGTGTGGCAATTTCCCTGAGCATACGCTCGTCAAGCTCGGCTTTTATAGGGCCATAGGGAGTCATTACAGTTGCCTGATCGGTACCGACTCCTACAGTATATACTTTAACTCCTTCTGCCTGTGCAAGCTCAGCTGCCGTACGCGGTGAGACAGAGCCCTGATTATTGACTCCGTCTGTGAGCAAAATGACAATCCTGCTGGCCGCATCGCTTTTTCTCAACCGGTTAACGGCTGTAGCAAGTCCCATACCTATACCTGTACCATCTTTCAGCAGTTTGGGTTCGATCTGGTCCATCAACTGATTCAGATTGGCGTGATCGGTAGTAAGTGGACACTGAGTAAGACTTTCTCCTGCAAATATGACCAGCCCGATACGATCGTATGGTCGTTTGCGAACAAACTCTTTGGCTACTTCTTTGGAAACCTGCAGGCGATCGGGTTTGAAATCTGTGGCCAGCATACTGATGGACACATCCTGTGAAATAATGATATCTATGCCCTCTACAGAAGAATCTTTCCAGCTGTCAAATGTCTGAGGACGGCAAAGAGCTACAATAATGCAGGAGAGTGCAAGTATTCGAAGTACAAACGGTATATGGCGCAAATACACACGAAATCCGGGTTTGATATCCCTGAATACACTTGTGCCGGAGACGGTATAAGCAGGATAAATCCGTCGCTGCCGCACTATATACCATACGATAAGGGGTATAAGGCCGATAAACAGGTAGAAATATTCCGGATTCTTAAATGCTATATCATTCATCATTCAGTCTCCTCTTTTGATTGATCATGAGAAGTGCGCTCAATAAACTGCCGGGCACTGTTCATGCTTTGTTCATTTTCGGGTGCCAGCGGAGTATATTTAGCGAACTTGACCGCATCTGCAAGCCGCAGTAGTTGCCCGAGGTTTTCGTACAGCTGCTTATCTGTGCCAGCCGGAGAATATTTCAGCATTGCAAGGATAGCGCCGGACGTCTGCTCGAGAGCAGGAATAGCGAATCGGGCTTCGATATAACGTCTGACAATTTCGGTCAGGTTGCTATGATATGCTTTATGCTGGTTTTTTTGCCAGAGCTTTTCACTTTCCAGTTTTTGCAGCGCTTCGAGTGCGACAATATGCGCAGGTATGACAGGAGCGGAGGGTACAGGTGTCTGTCGGGGCTGTTTTCTGCGATACAGCAGATACCATACAAGAGCTGCAACCGGAACAAGCAACAGAAGCCACCACATCCATGTGTAATTGCCGGGTAGAACAGGTGCCGGTATAATAGTAACAGGCTTTATATCTTTGGGTGCCTGTGCCGTATCTACTGCAACATCCTGAACATAAAAGGAAACCGGCTGACTCTTCAATGTATCTCTGGTAAGACTGTCATATATGATAAATTTAAATGCCGGAATAGTATGAGCGCCTGTGTCAAAGGATGTAATGGTTAACTGACGAATATAGTCGCGTCTATCTTTCTTCTGAATGGAGTCGGTTTGGCTTTGCTCAATGACTTCTATGGCTGATGTAAGCGTGTCTCCTGATGCAGATATCGTACAAAAGAAATCAGCATTTACTGAGGCCCGGAGTTGCAGGGTCGTCTGTTCACCAATACGAATGGTATCCCGGGCAGGAATTGCTTCAACCCGGTGGTTCTGAGTATAACCGGGAAAGGAGAATATCAGCAGGGGCAGCAGTCCAAAAATCAATATATTCTTCATCATCGGTTTTTAAACAGCATAATCAGTGGGTTAACATAGGATTGATCAGTACGGATTTCCGTATAGTCGATTCCCGCTTTACGGAACAGGTTTTTAGTCCGTGCAGCCTGCTCTTTACGATGTTTACCAAACTGTTCCCGTACAGCTTTGCTCGCTGTGTCAACATACAGTTCCTGTCCGCTTTCGGCATCGAGCATCCGGACGATACCAAGATCGGGAAGCTCTTCTTCCAGAGGGTCATAGATGCGCAGTCCGATCAGATCATGTTTATTGCGGGCAGATCGCAAAGACTGTTCTATATCCTGATAATCCATGAAATCAGAAATCAAGAAGGCCGTACAACGTTTTTTGATGACGTTCACAAAGTATCCTAACGTTTCGGAAATATTGGTGTCTTTTTGCTCCGGTTCAAAATTAAGAAGTTCGCGAATCAGTGTGAGCACATGGCTCCGTCCTTTTTTGGGAGGAATAAACTTTTCAATTTTCCCGCTAAACAGAATCGCTCCGATTTTATCATTGTTCTGTATGGCAGAAAATGCCAGAACAGCTGCGACTTCTGTTATCCGTTCTTTTTTCAGACCGTAGTTTCCGCCATACGCACCGGACGCGCTTACATCGATCAGTAGCATGAGGGTCAGCTCACGCTCTTCTTCGAAAATTTTAATATACGGATGATTGAAACGGGCGGTAACTTTCCAGTCTATAGTCCGGATATCATCACCGGGCTGATATTCTCTGACCTCACTAAAGGCCATTCCGCGCCCTTTGAAAGCACTGTGATACTCTCCGGCAAAAATATTGGTTGAAAGGCCTTTGGTTTTTATTTCGATAGCGCGAACCTTCTTTAACAATTCAGATGTCTGCATGCTTCTTCTGTTCTTTGTAAAAAAGGTTTATGGAACTTCTACTTTATTGAGTATTTCAGTGATAATATGCTGAGTCGTTACATTGTCCGCCTCAGCCTCGTAGCTAAGACCAATCCGGTGGCGAAGCACGTCATGACATACTTCCCGGACATCTTCCGGAATCACATAACCCCGGTGATGGATGAAGGCATATGCTCTGGCTGCAATAGCGAGACTTATGCTGGCACGCGGAGAGGCTCCGAAACTGATGTAGTTTTTGACAGAGCCAAGCCCTGCACCTTCCGGATCGCGGGTTGCAAATACCAGATCAACGATATAATTCTCGATTTTTTCATCCAGATATATTTCGGTTACCAGATTGCGGGCGTTTATGATATCCTGAGGTTTTACTACTGGTAAAGCGAAAGGTCTTTGTTTTCCGATATTCTGACGTATGATGCGTTTTTCTTCCTCTTTTTTAGGATAATCAATGATCACTTTCAGCATAAAACGGTCTACCTGAGCTTCCGGAAGAGGATAGGTTCCTTCCTGTTCGACCGGGTTCTGGGTTGCCAGTACCAGAAAAGGCTCTTCCATCCGGTAACTGGTATCACCAATAGTGACCTGTCGTTCCTGCATTACTTCAAGCAGTGCACTTTGTACTTTAGCCGGGGCGCGGTTTATTTCGTCGGCCAGGATAAAGTTGGAAAAAATCGGTCCTTTGCGAAGCGTAAATTCTTCATTTCGCTGGCTATATACCATAGTACCGATCAGGTCTGCCGGAAGCAGATCGGGAGTGAACTGTATACGGCTAAAATCGACATCAATGGCTGTTGCCAGGGTATTTATTGCCAGTGTTTTGGCTAAGCCAGGGACGCCTTCGAGTAAAATATGACCATTAGCCAGCAAGGCAATGATCAACCGTTCAGACAGTTTTTCCTGTCCGACTATGACCTTGTTCATTTCCATTCGGAGAAGGTCGATAAACGCACTTTCCCTGGCTATTTTTTCATTAATTTCTCTAATGTCAATTCCTGTTTCTGTCGCGTTCATAAATTCATTTACTAAAATCGTTGAATATAAAAAGTAGTGATCCGGGACAAAATACCGGGCCATTAACTCTGCATTTGTGAATGGCCTGATATCAAAAGTCAGACCATTTTTTATTTAGGCGTAATGATGCCTGAAAATTAAGAATCTGCTTTGGCGATGCGGTTAAAATTATTTAGGATAAATCTTTTTTTCAAGCCGGATCCGAAAAAATGTCAGAGACTTTCCGACAGGCGGTAAATTTGAATGACTGTCTGGTGTATGATAAATAGTTGTTATCCAGACATGAATAAAGGAGGCTCCCCTGGCTGACAGGGCAGGGGAGCATTGGAGATTGATATCGGGATATTCGTTATTTCTTCGTTTTTTCAGGCATGGTGCCGAATACGTAATCCCAGAGAGGTGAAGATACTCCAAACGCACGTCCGGCGTCTTTATAATGATGAATGCTGTGATGAATCCATAATGTCCGGAAGCTGTTCTGGGGAGGCCGGTATGCGTGAACAATGTAATGCACGAACAGGTACGCGGAATACCCCAAAATGAATCCGGGCAGAAATGCGAAGGTAAATTCACCCAGAAGCAGGTAGGTGCTGCCCAGCAGGAAAGCTGCTACAACAATTGATACAACCGGGGGCATAGCCAGACGGCTTTTGTCTTTGGGATAATCGTGATGAACACCATGCATCAGATATTGCAGGCGACGCAATCGGGGACCGCCAGCCTTCATATGATAGATAAAGCGATGCATCAGATACTCGGTTAGTGTAAAGACAAGCAGTCCGGTACCAAATAACAGGATTATGGTAGCAGGAGGGAGGTCTGCCATTTTATAGGCAATACCGAGCAGAAATAAAGAAAAGATTACAAATATGCTTACCGGTACTGCGATATGGGTACGGGTAAGTTTTTCTAAAACAGGATTGGAAAACAATTGCTTACTGCCCGAATTGGATGGCTTTCCGGTAGTTTTCATTGCATGGCTCATAGTATTATTTTTTTGAATTGATTTATTGTAATTTGAATTGAAGTTTCCCAAATGGAACAGCGGCATCTACTATCTTGCATATTCCCCCCGAATATGTATAAAAGTTTTTACCGCCACCCGGCAAAATGAGCATGTATTTATCTTCATTTACCCGATGAACGGGAAGATATCGGCCATATCTTTCCGAAAATACATGCCTGTCTCGTTCAGGCTTATTGTAATAGAGCATGGTAAGGCTGTATGAAATATGGCTGCTGTCGAGCAGGTAGGTGTTTTTGTCACTGACAATCCTGTAACCGCTTTCAGATTTGTTTACCAGACAGCTGGATCGGATTTCATTGTTGATCCTTTCATGTGATGATGAGCGAATCAGATGATTGTCTGAAAAAATACTCTCGATATCAAACCGGATATCCAGATTCTTAATGGGTAAGTTGTAGTGAACTCTGCTTATAAAGGAGTAATGCCAGCGATCGTTTGCCATTCTTCGTCTGACTTCCAGAAACCCGATCTTTTTATCATTGAACGTAATGTCATATACCAGCAGGTCATCTTTTTCAGCTATCCTGAATGTAAAGCCAACATTAAACAGAAGTATGAATGCGATCAGATAACAGGTATATCTGTTATGTGTATGAATGGACATAAAATGATATATAAAGTAATGTTTGCTCTCATTTATTTAGACAGTTTATATTGCCAATACCCCTATCTGTATTCTGAGATTCGGGAGTTTTTTTTAGAAGGCAGGGAACTACGTACTTTTCTTGTATCCATATGTAAAGAAATGAAATCCAGAGAAAGCCGGGGACAGAAGTTTGCTGACCCGGCCAAAAAGGTAGCTGAACAGGACAATTTTTGCACTCGTATGATACCGGCTGTCATATTCTGCGTCCACTAAAAATGAGAAGCCGGACTAATTCTCGTCAATCCAGACTGTAAAATGACTGGCTTTTTCTTTGCTCACAATGACCGGATTGTTGCCCTCTGGCACTATAGTTAAGGCAAAACCATTGCCAGAACAGGGTTCTATTTTCTGAATGGCATCCAGATGTACGATGTATTTTCGGTTGACTCTGAAAAAATCGGAGGGATCAAGCAATTTTTCCAGCTGATCCAATGAATAATCAAGGGGGACTTTGCTTCCGGATGAGCCCACTGCCAAGGTGCTGCTCTCTGATGAACAGATATAAGCGATCTCCCGGGTCTTTATAAAAACCAGCTGGTCTCCGACCCGGGCTGAAAAACGCTGATTCTGTTTTTGCACAAGATGCTCAGAAAAATCAACGATCTGTTCCAGATAACTTTCATTATGCGCCTGTTCCTCAATTCTTTTTATACAGGTTTCTAACTCTTTTCTGTCAATCGGTTTTATCAGATGGTCAATATTATTTACTTTGAAAGCCCGTAATGCACATGGATCATAAGCTGTAGTAAATATTACCGGAAATGTATAGGTGGTACGCTCAAAAAATCGGAAACAGGAGTCATCTGCCAGATGGATGCTCATGAAAGCCAGATCCGGTGTGGGATTTTTCCGAAAGTAGTCAATACCTGCTGCCACAGATGGCAGCACTGCCGAAATTGAGTATTGCGGGCGTATAGTTTTAATTAAATGGCTAAGCTGTTTGCTGCTTTCCGCTTCCTCTTCAAAAATCAGGATATTCATATCGATACATATTGGTTCATCATTCAGCTGAGCATGTGATGAAGTCATAACCACCAGTAATCATATGTTTTTTCCGGGATTGGCTCATCTCATGCTGATTATGTATGAACAGGACATTTTTTAGGTTATATACCCCTACGGCTTGGGAGAACTTTTACCTGATTGTGGAAAAATACTGGCAGAGTGCCTGGAAGAAGGGTCATAACAGGCTCAGATCGGCCTGTACAAAGTGCTTAATTGTATGGAAAGCAGAAAATAAGGAGAGATATTTTTGAGAGACCGGCAGGGATAAATCAGACGGAATTAATAAGTGAGCATATATAGTTGATAGCCTCATCTGTCAGGGCGGTACCAGAAGGCAGGCAGAGCCCTCTCGAAAAAAGATCGTCAGAGATGCCGTTTAAATAGGAGGGATACCCGGAAAAAACGGGTTGCCGGTGAAGAGGATTCATAAGGAACCGGCTGTCAATGCCTGATGAAGAAAGAGTATAAAAGATTCTGTCTCGCTCAGACTGATCTTCAAACAAAAAACAGCTTAACCAGCGGTTGGAGGAAGCTTTAGGCAATTCTTGCTGAGTGACAGTATCTTTTTGAATCAGGCGGCTGTATTTTTCAAAGATTCTTTTTTTCTGCTTCACCCGTTCAGTCAAAACATTCGTTTGTGCGATACCCAGTGCGGCAAGCACATTGCTCATACGGTAATTGTAGCCAGCTTGCGGATGGAGATAATAATGTGTTCCCGTATTGGACTGATTGGCCAGTAAAGAAGCTTGTTTATGCAATTCCGGTGAGTCAGTCAATAAAGCGCCACCACCACCTGTGGTGATGATTTTATTGCCATTGAATGAGTATATGCCAAGATCTCCGGCAGTGCCGCACATTTTATCTTCATACGTGGAGCCAAATGCCTGAGCGGCATCTTCTACAAGCGGTATCCTGTAATGATCGGCTAGTGCACGTATGGTGGTATAGTCGGCCGGATTGCCATAAATATCCACTGCTATAATGGCGGCAGGCTTCTTGTTTTGCTCTGTCAGTTGTCTGATTGCCGCCAGGAGGAGAGAAGGGTCCATATTCCACGTATCCTTTTCGGAATCAATAAAAACCGGAATAGCGCCACAATATAAAACCGGAAATGCTGTAGCTGCAAAAGTAAAGCCGGGACATAGCACATAATCACCCGGTTTTACTCCGACAGTTAGCAATGCAAGATGGATGGCTGCAGTGCCGGAAGAAGTTGCCAGCACATTGGAAGCGCCGGAGAGTCTGCACAGACACTCCTCGAATTGCTGAACCTGAGGCCCGGTAGTGGTAATCCAGTTTTGCTCCAGTGCCTGTTCAAGATATTGTAATTCTGTACCGGTAAGATGAGGCGGGGAAAGCCAGATTTTATTTTTCATGTGTGAGTTCGCCCTGATACTTTTCTGGTATTATAAATTCTTCTCTGTTCGGGTAAAACATTTTCAGAAAAGTAACAAATAAAATTTTACAATCCATAAGCCAGGACCGGTGCTTTACATAATACAGATCAAGCTCAAAACGTTTTTCCCAGCTTAATGCGTTACGTCCGCTTATCTGTACTAATCCGGTTAGTCCTGGTCTGATGCTGTGTCTTTGAGCAATCCGTTCGGAAAGCAGCGGAAGATATTCAGTCAGTAAGGGTCTTGGTCCTACAAGACTCATATCACCTTTTAGTATATTGAGCAATTGAGGAAGCTCGTCGAGGGAGGTCATGCGCAGAAAATGACCGATTTTTGTGACACGCTGCTGCTCAGGCAGACTGAAATTGTCTGACAGGGTTTTAAACTTATATAACCGGAATGGTATACCATTGAGGCCTATACGCCATTGTGTGAATAATGCTTTTCCGTATACTATCCTGAGAAGCAAAAATATAAAAAGGGCCGGAAGCAGCAGAATAATGATTAATGGCACGGCCAGGCAAAGGTCAGCTACGCGTTTCATCTGTTGTGTAATTTGGGTATGTATGGGGTATTAGCTCTTTATACGATTAAATTCTGCCGGCAGTTAAAACGAAACCATTTTATCCATAATTTTACCGTTATGATTAGTTTTCCAAATTGCAAAATAAATCTCGGTCTTCGTATAACGGAAAAACGAAGCGATGGCTTTCATACGATCGAATCTTGTTTTTATCCGGTGGAATGGAACGATATTCTTGAGATCATACCATCTGCGGAATTACGCTTTACTTCCAGCGGAATTACCATTCCCGGAAACCCTGATCAGAATCTATGCATGAACGTATGGCAGCAGCTGCATCGCCGGTTTAGTATACCTCCTGTTCATATTCATCTGCACAAGGTTATCCCGATAGGGGCGGGGCTTGGCGGCGGTTCTTCAGATGCGGCATCTGCAGTAAAAGTTTTCAATCAGCTGTTTGATCTGAAACTCAGTGATGATGATATGGAAGAGCTTTTACGTCCTTTGGGGAGCGACTGTGCTTTTTTTGTGAGAAACAAACCGGTGATAGCAGTGGAAAAAGGAGACCGCTTTAAAGAGGTAAACCTTAGTCTTGCCGGCAGCTGGATTATTTTAGTATATCCCGGAATTCATATTTCCACGCAGGAGGCCTATTCGCTTGTCAAACCGGCTCTTCCTTCGGAATCACTAAAAGATTTGCTGGAGGGTGACAGATATAACTGGAAAAACCAGTTAAAAAATGATTTCGAAAAGCATCTTTTTTTTAACCATTCCGTATTAGACCATGTTAAGAATAAATTGTATAATTATGGTGCGGTTTATGCTTCAATGACCGGAAGCGGATCCTGTATTTACGGACTTTTTGATGAGGAGCCGGACAGTAGTCATTTCGAGGAGAATAACTTCATCGTTAAAAAAAGCTTATTGAACTAATTACTTTTATTGTTTATGCCTTTAAAAGCCCTGTTGTTTGGTGTTATACTTCCAGCTGCTGTTCTGTTTTTTTCATTTAAAACAGTAAGGCCGGATGTTATAGCATCGGATCCTGATCTGGTGGTAAAAGTAATAAAAGATAATCTTGCCGCTGCTAAAAAATGTCAGCTGGGTGTGCTGAAGAATGGTTCTTTTAAAAGTATGGATGACAAGTACAAGATTTTATCTTTTGATATGTACATTCTCAATAACAGAGGGCAGAAAAAGTGGTTTTCAGAAATGACTCAGGCAGAGATTGATTTGTCGGAAGAGGAGGATATTGAGATTGTTTCCGGTGATCTTGTCGTAATTGACAGAATCGTACTTATTCACATACGTTCGGGCAATACAGTAGAGGTAGACAAGATTACAGAACGTTATCTGGTACGCTGATTTTTTTATTTTTTAGTCGGAAATCTCATCATCGTCAAATACACGGTTGATAAACTGATTGACCGGATGCATTGCTTCAAAAAGTTTAATAAGATCTTTTTCCTTACTATCCTGTAGCTTCTTGTCCGGAAGTTCTGCTGACATAAGAAAACTTTTAAGACGCAATGTGTCAATAAGCGGATGATCGGAAGTATACCCTTTGGGAACGGATTTCAGACGCTCACCTTCCAGTGTTCCAAAATATTTTTTAAAGCTGTCTGAATTTGTCAATTCAGTAAACTCTTCCTGATTATAGTCTATTTCCTGTCTGATTTTATGCAGAATATCACCGGGTGGCATCCAGATACCTCCGGCAATAAATGATTTGCCGGGCTCCAGATGAAAATAATAACCGGCTTTGGGGCTTTTTTTTCCTCCGTTTGCCAGATAGGCGCTGAAATTGGTTTTGTAGGGAGTTTTGTCCTTAGAGAAACGAAGGTCACGGTTGATCCGAAAAATACAGTTTTTAGCCTCCAGACCTGCCAGTGTATTGTCAAACACTCCGATTTCTTCAATAAGTCTGTTTATGAATTCCGTAAATTGCCTGCGGCACTCAAGATAGGTATCCTGCTCGCTGAGAAACCATTCTCTGTTATTGTTTTTTGTCAGAGATGACAGAAAATCAAGTTGTCTGGTAAAGTTCATCGAAATGTCTGAGATGGTTGGAAATCGTTCAATAATAATCAAAAAGGGTAATGAAGTCAATTAGATTTGGAAATTGTGTACATATCAATTAAACATAATAGCTGTCGCGGGTTTTACAGAAAAATGCTGTATATTCTGTCTTGATTAATTAAGGAATTATGAAACAATGTATTAGCGGAAAAAAGTCGTACAGTAGTCAGGGTATGGCCGAGGATGCACTAATTAACTCCTGGGAGAGAAACTATTATTCGGCAGCGAGCGCTCCGGTAAATGTATATCAGTGCATGGATTGCGGTGACTGGCACTGGACCTCAAAAGGAGAAATGAATGTGCGGCTGGCAGAAGAAATCAGAAGTAAGCGATTGCACAAAAAAAGAGAAGCCAACGATTGGGAAAAACGTCTTAAATAATCAAAAAAAGGCTGCCATGTCTGACAACCTTTTTTTGCAACGATTATTCTTTGGCTTTGGCAAGCTCTTTTGATTCGAGAAACTGGCCATAGGCAATTTTGTAGCTGTCAACAGCCGGAGCCAGCCTGATAGCTTTTTCATAGTTGGCAATTGCTTCTATAAGCAGTCCTTTGTCCGCATATACAGTTGCCAGAATAAACTTATTCAGGGCATTTTCTTCTTTCAGCTCTGTTTTTACGCCGTTGATTTCCTCAATGACAGACTTCTGCTCATTTACATCAAGCGCTCTTATGACCCTGGGATTAAACTCGGTATTGCCACTGCCCCCCTCAACAGACCATTTGTAGATCTTATCTATGGAAAGATCCAGTTTGGCCAGGTCAATTTTTACAGAATTTGTATTGACATTTTTAGAGAAAACTGTATCCTGGAACAGGTTGGTTAAAACGACATTGTAGCTTTTTTCACCATCCAGCGGAAGCCAGCTAAGCTCTATTTCTTCAATCAGAACTTTGGCATCTTTGGGCAGAAAGCTTTGAATAACCGGTTTTGCCGGGCGCTCTACTGATCCGGTTACTGCCATATACTTATACTTGTTTTTGCTAATGTCTTCTTCCTGTGAAGTCATCTCTCCAACAACAAAATCGACATATTTTTTACAGACTCCAAGGTTCTGAGCATCTACTTCTCTGGCAAGCTGGCTCATGGAGTATGTCCCGGCTTTTTTCAGCTCAATGGTTTTGCCACTCTTATGGACCAGGCCGAGATATCCGTTTGAAGCGAGCTGTATTTTATCAGCAGCATACAAGTTACGGCCAATAGTTACTTTGGAGACAGAACCATTGCTGGTTACCTTATTGTCTCCGTTAGAGGCCAGTACTTTAAACAATTCATCCTGGGCATTTGCGCCGATTGTGAAGGCTGCAAAAATAAATAATAAAAGAATACGTCTGATTGTCATATGATTATTTAGTCAATGGTTATTGTTTTTAGTTGATCAGTGTTTGCTGTTTTTTTACTTCGTTGCTGACGGAGCTTCCGCCTTCTGAAATAATTGACGATTAATCCAAAATAAAACTCAATCATATTTCCGGATAGAAACAGTGTGATTACCAGAAATGAGATGTCAAATTTATAACTAAACAGATGAAAAATAACAATTGAAATACTGGTTATTATCAGAACTTCAAGAAGAGCGACCAGCATATTGACGCCATCCCACCATTCTTTAAGATTGAGAAACAACCACCCGAACAGCCATGTGTTTAAGAATATAAGTATAAGAGAAACAGGTATTTCAATGTATGAAGGAATGTCGTTTATAAAGTCCCCCTTCAGAATCATGGCCAGAATGTTGGCATGTGCCACTACTCCAAACATGTCAGGGTTGGTCTTGCCAAGATAATTGGCATTGAGAGGGGTAAAGAACTTATCTTCCCAGGAAGGGTCGCCAAATGTAGAACCCATAAATCCAAGTATCACTATTTTATCGCGAATGGCTTCCGGTTCAAAAGCCCGGTCAAATACCTGATGAACATCCATAGCGAAAAAAACATTTTTGGAATTTTCCGTTACCCCATCTACATGAGTCACTATGTTGCCCTGGTAGTTAATTTCTTCGGTGGGGTTTCCGCGTTTTATAAAGGCCCGGGCCTTTTCAGGTGCATAGTGCATGGCCAGCTGAACGGGAAATGATAAGACGGTATCTCCGTTGAATATTTCCCACGGAATACATTTACGGGAGACCTTGAAGACGTCTTTGCCTTCGGTCAGCATATCCGCAAATCCGGCGCTCGCGTACTGCATGAAATACGGATGTGAATATCCTATGCTGTCGATTTGTTGGGCATCTTCGTTTTCATATAGCTCGGATACAAGCACCATGGCATTTGCTTCCTGAAAGGATGCCAGCAAAAGCGAGTCTCCGAAAGGAGACTTTCTATGACGAAAGAACGCATCCAGTCCTATTACTCTCGGAGAGTATTCGTTGATAATACTGATCATCTCTGCGATTCCTTCCCGCGGCAGATGACCTATGTTGATCAGAACAACTTCCGGAGCAACTTCCGAACTCTTTTTGATATGAGAGAAGTATATATCTGTCAATTCAAAATCTGAAAAGGTTTTTTCTATGGGATTGAGAATATCAGCATTGATAGGGATCAAAGTCAGCAGCCAGATGCAGATAACGACAAATGAAGTAGCCAGAAAAGCATCAAAGGCGGATAACTTTTTCTTCATATCAGGATAAACCTTAAGGGATTTGCGGAGTAAATTTAATGATTTGAAATGAGAAACGCTAAATCGCACATGGAGAAAGGCGGGTGAATGCTTATTTTACAGGCTGATATCATCTGAATTATGATTTTTCGAAGTCATTTAATCCGGAGCAGAAAGACGTTTTATTAGTTTGGCTGTAAATTTATTATCTCCGGAAACTCAGTAAAATCCAAGGATCAGCAGATCATGAAAGTATTCATCGAGCCTCAGGAAATTTCAGTTTGAACGCTTAAATATTTGATTAAATTTTATATTTTTACTTTAGTTCTATTTTTAAACAAGTTAAAAATCAACTGTATACATGACCAATCAGACAAAAAGAACGTATTCCGGTGAGGATCAGAAGGTATGGACCAGCTTGTATAGCCGGATTATTCAGATGCTCCCCGAATCAGCTGACGAAGCTGTTTTGACGGGGTTGAAGCGAATTGGTTATCCATCCGATTATATTCCAGATTTTAAAGAAATAAATCAGCGTATCAATTCTTTTACCGACTGGGAAATAGTCCCAATGGAAGAAATGGTGCCTGACAATGAGTTTATTGCCATGCTGGCTGATAAAAAATATCCATGCCGGACATGGCTCAGGAATATGGATCAGGTTGCTGCTGAGCAGGATGAATACGATATGTTCCATGATATAATCGGGCATACACCATTGCTTACTATTCCTAATTACTGTTATTATCTGCAGGGACTGGGCAAAATGGCACTGGAGCATATTGGCAATGATCATGCATTGTTGCTGTTGAAGCGCATGTACTGGCATACCATTCAGTTTGGGTTAAAAATATCTGAGAATTCTCTGAGAATTTATGGAGCTCATCTGATATCTTCCCGAGCCGAAACCCTTTATTCCATTAGTGCGGGAGTTCCAAAATATGATTTTCATATCGGAAAGATTATGGATACGCCCTATGTAAAAGGGAGCTTTCAGGAGCGTTATTTTGTAATCAGCAACTATGAAGAGTTGTACAATAACCTGCCGGCTATTCGGGAAGAATTAAACCGAAGGGTAAATAAATAAAAATGACACAAACTGAATTCAGGCCGGTAAGCCATTCACGTACTACTCTGACCGAACTGATGATTCCTGCGTATGCCAATTTCGGAGGAAAAATTCACGGCGGTATTATTCTATCGCTTATGGATAAAGTGGCGTATGCCTGTGCAGCCAAGCATGCCGGCAGGTACTGTGTTACGGTAAGTGTTGACAGTGTTGATTTTGTGCAGCCGGTAGAAGTCGGTGATCTGGTATCATTGAAAGCCAGTGTGATCTATGTTGGCAAAACTTCGCTGGTGGTTGGCATAAAGGTGCTTGCAGAAAATGTGACAAACCGTAGTGTGAAGCACACCAATACTTCCTATTTTACCATGGTGGCTAAGGATGAGTCTGATAAGCCGGCAGAAGTTCCCGGGCTGATTTTGGAGACACGGGAAGATATCCGGCGTTTTCTGGAAGCGATCCGCCGCAGGCAGCTAAAAGCTCAATATAAGGAAGAGCTTAGCAATATAAAATCCAGGCTAATGATTGAGGAAGAATTATACAAACTCCAGCAGGAACGTTGTATACTGGCGCCTTCAGCTACACGAAAATAAGCCGTCTTCTCAACAGTACTAAACGCTTTCTTTTGAGAAAGTAATCATAAATGAACGATAAGAATATTCAATTTTACAACAATCTCGGAGTAGAACCATTCAAAAAGCTTTCCGAGGTTGGCGGTTTTAGTTCACATAAAGATCTTGAGCTGGTATTTCCCTATATCGATGGAAGCAATTCAATTGTAGAGGTAGGGGCTGGTTTCGGGCGATGCCTTGATTTCTTCATTAATAAGGGTTTTGAAGGAAAGTTGATAGCGGTTGAGAAAGCTGTGCCTTACCTGGAATATCTTCGCAAGCACTACGCTGACAGAGTGGAAATTCTGGATGCAGATGTAAAAAAGCTTGAATTAGAGGAAAAAGCAGATACCGTCTTATGGATGTTTAGCGGAATCATTGATTTCAGCAGAGAGGAACAGATACAGACACTGCAGCGCCTGGCCGGATGTCTGAATGAAAAAGGGAAACTGGTTATAGATATTCCGAAGCTTGGCTTCAGAACATATGCGGAGCATACCGATGAGCAGCATTTGCGGTTTGACAGTGAATATGGCTTGCTGGAATGTTACATACCAAGTGTAGAGGATATAACCGAATATCAGGAAAAAGCAGGGTTTGCCGGTTTTATAAGACTTGATTATTCGACATCTTCCGGAAAGCAACGGACTGTATACATTCTGAACAAATAAAAACAAAAGTTCTTTTGATCCGGTAAAAGCGCTTTTGTTTTGCTATTATCCTCAAAGCCGATATGCTATATCAGATCAGGCCGATTTTCCTTTTGACTTTTGCCAGTACTTCGGATGCGATAGCCCTGGCTTTTTCTGCCCCCTTTTCCAGACGTTCATCCAGCTCTGATGGATTAGTCATGTAGAAATCAAATATTTTCCGCTGCTCTGCGTATTTGTCTACAATAAGTTCATAAAGAGCTTGTTTTGCATGGCCGTATCCATAGTTTCCTGCCAGGTAATTAGTTCGCATTTCCTCTGTCTGCTCAGCGGATGCAAGCAGACTATAAAGAGTAAATGTAGTATCGCTTGCGGGGTCTTTGGATTCTTCCAGGGGAGTACTATCGGTTTTTATGGCCATGATATTTTTTCGCAACTGCTTTTCCGGCAGAAATATATCTATGGTATTGTTGTATGATTTACTCATCTTCTGACCATCAATACCGGGAATAGTCATTACCTGCTCATCTGTTTTAGCCTGAGGAAGGACAAATGTATCTCCATACTTATGGTTGAAAGAGTTGGCGATGTCTCTGGTGATTTCCAGATGTTGCAACTGATCTTTACCAACCGGAACAAATTCTGCATCATAAAGAATGATGTCTGCCGCCATCAGGACAGGATAAGTAAACAAGCCGGCATTGACATCAGAAAGACGCTCAGACTTATCCTTAAAGGAATGTGCGTTGGCCAGCATCGGATAGGGCGTATTGCAACATAATATCCACGCGAGCTCTGTTACTTCCCGGATGTGTGACTGGCGGTAAAAGATATTGTTGTCTGTATCAAAGCCAAAGGCAAGCCATGCCGCAGCAATTGAGTAGATATTACTTTTTAAAACTTCCGCATCTTTTATAGTAGTAAGAGAATGCAGATCAGCTATAAAAAACAGGGATTCATGCTCCGGGTTTTTTGAAAGACTGATTGCAGGCTGTATAGCTCCCAGTATATTCCCGAGGTGGGGTCTTCCGGAACTCTGGACTCCGGTTAATATTCTTGCCATAATTTCTAAATTCCAACGGCAAAAAAAGAGAAAAATCAGGACAAAGAAAATATTATATGGATTTTATAAACGTTTCGGAATAGATAGTTAATTTAAACGTCCGAATTACATTGCAATCCGGGTCAGTGTCAAAATATAGTAGAAAAAGTCGCATAATGCATTTGTTAAAAGTATCCGCAGCTATTGGTTTAATGTTTATTGCTCTGACTGGTTTCAGCCAGCGGATCGAGTTTAGTGAGGTATTGTTTGATTTCGGTCCGGTCAGGGAGCTTGATGGCCTGGCACAACATACATTTACATTTGTCAATAAAGACACTGTCCCGTTGTCTGTAACGGAAGTCAAGCCCTCCTGCGGATGTACTTCAGCGGGCTGGTCTCAGGATACCATTATGCCGGGAGATACAGGATATGTTATTGCGGCCTTTAATCCGGCTAATCGTCCGGGGAGCTTTGAAAAAAGTATCCAGGTTGTTTTCAACCAGCCGGAGCTTGTTACCGAGCTCAGGTTTAAAGGTTTTGTTGTTTCCAGACAGCATTCTATCAGGGAAGAGTTTCAATATAAATCCGGAAATCTGAGCATTAGCGGCAATCCGGTTCATATCGGGCGGGTAGTTTATAATATTCCGGTCAATACGGCTATAAGTCTGTACAATCACCTGAATACTCCTCTCAGGCTGATCCGGGTGGAAGGGCCTGAGCATATAAAAGCCGAAATTCCAAAAATACTTGAGCCTGGCACCGTGACCGAAATTCACCTTCATTATCTCGGTCATGGAAATAAAAAAAATGAATTCGGA
This sequence comes from Bacteroidota bacterium, assembly GCA_023458555.1. Taxonomy (GTDB): domain Bacteria; phylum Bacteroidota; class Bacteroidia; order Cytophagales; family Cytophagaceae; genus SpSt-227. The sequence goes on from JAEWYS010000015.1 coordinate 200,113, forward strand.
CCGGTTTCGGATGTTATAACGCTGGTTACTGATGATCCGGATACCCCTAAAAAACAGCTTAAAATTACGGCAGAGATTACGGATATGGTTATGCCGGACTCTTTGAAAGGAGAGCAAAGCCGGTTGCCTCAGCTGGAGTTGTCGCATGCTTCCGTGCTTTATGATACGATCCAGACAGGGCATATGGCAATGAAGGAAATCGAAATCCGCAATACAGGAAAGAATGAGCTGATTATCCGGAAAATTCTCAGCGATGCTTCATACATCAGTGTGGAAATCGAAAAAAAACAAATCAGACCTGGTACTAAGACGCGGTTAAAAGTAATCTATAACTCTACCAATATTATCGGTAAGGATGCCAAAAAGATTACTATTTACTCCAATGACCCGGATAATCCGGTAAAGGAGCTACCAGTCCGTGCCATTATTGTCCGATAATTTATAACGATAAGGGGATTGGAGCGGTAAAGTAAAAAAAAGAGCCATTGAGAAATCAATGGCTCTTTTTCATGCAGATCAGGACTAACAGGTCGTCAGTAATACCTCATCGCTCGAGAATAGTAAATTCAACTCGTCTGTTTTTCTGTCTTCCTTCGGCAGTATTGTTGTCAGCGATCGGATTTTCCATTCCATAGCCAACAGGGGTAATACGGGCCTGGGAGAGACCTTGCGAGACAAGATAGGAAGCTACTTCATTTGCTCTTTCCTGAGACAGCTTTTTATTGCTTTCAACACTTCCGACATTGTCAGTATATCCCGCTATCTCAATTTTGATAGAAGGGTAATCTCTCATAAACTGGGCAACTCTGTCAAGCTCAACATACGATTCTTTCATCAGGGTCGCTTTAGCGGTCTCAAAGAAAATATTTTCGAGTTTTACAGAAGATCCGACTTCCAGCGGAGCTATATACAGATCCTTGAATATTTTAACCTGATCTTTTTCACCGGAAAGATCGATTTTTTCCAGAGTAGGATAGAAGTAGTCTGCGGACGCTTTCAATTCATATACACTTCCGAGAGGAAGCTTCAGACTGTATACTGAATCTTTGATACTGACTCCCTGCAATGGAAAGTCGTTGATCAGAATCTGAGCGGAGACGGTAGAATCGATACCTTTCAGAGTTTTGCTGTTGATGATTTTTCCCGTTACAAGTGCTTCCGGCTTTTTGGGTTCCGGTTTGATCTGAACAAATAAATCCAGACCGATTTCATCATATTCATGAACCGACCGGAGATTGATTCTTTCCTCGCCGGGGATATAGTTTTCTGCAAAAGCAGTTACGACATAGTTTTTCCCGTGGTTGAGATACAGAATATAATTGCCCGTACTGTCGATGGATGCAGAGTCAGCTTTTTCACCGTTTACCAAAAGCTGAGGATAACGGAGAGTAGCAGCTTCTTTAGCGTCTTTTACCCGGATTTTTCCATAAAATTTTACATATGGAACAGGTTTCAGTTTGAGATCGCGTTCCAGGGCTAAATATTCTTTCTGTTGCCGCAGGTCGAATGTGTCAGGAAATGATATATAATGTTCTTTCTCAGCCTGCAGAATATAAAGATTTCCGAGAGGAAGTAATACATGGTAAGAGCCGTTATGCTGATTTATTGCAATGGAATCAACAACCGCACCATTGACAGATATATGAACCAGGGTATCTTTCAGAAGAGGCTGATCTGTCAGGGCGTGGCGGACAATACCTTTCAGTTCCAGATATGGATTTTCTTCAAACAGTTTTACTTTGTACAGGTCTGCTTGTCCTTCGCCGCCTTCCCGGTTGGAAGAGAAATGGGCAACGCTTCCTTTTTTATTGAGGTTGAAAAACCCGTCGAATAAAGGTCCGTTTACCGAGTTGTCCAAGCGAACAGGCATTGACCATTTTTTGAATTTTTCATCGAGCCGGTTACTTTCCCAGATACTGAATTCCTTACTGTTATTGTCTCTGGTGGTGAAGTACAAACGGCGTGATACGGAATCTTTAGAAAGCTGCGGGCTGAGTTCTACACGTTTGGAGCTCAGTGATTTTATCTTTTTAGGTTTTGACCATTTCTTGTTCTGCCTGAAGGAAACATACAGGTCATTCTGAGCACTTTCCCATTTCGGAGAAAAGGAAAGAATCATGACATCCTCACTGCTGTTCAGTCCTATCTGGGTATATAATCCTTTGTTTTTCTTTATAAATCCTTTGATTTTTAGTGCTTTCGGATTGCCATAGCTATGAGGGCCCAGAACCGGTACTATTGAAATTCCCCGGTTTTTCCAGCGGAGCTTTTTAGTAAAGGTACCGCTTATATAGAGGTTATCGCCTTCGCCGGGTATGGCAAGTACTGCATTATATCGGGCGGTATTAAACGGTGCTTCGGCATGTACGGCTTCTGACCAGGTCCCATCATCATTTAAGCGGGAGATCCATATATCCTGACTCCCTTTGGTGCCATAGGTGTTTTCCGGATGATCTGCTCTGACAAAATATAGTGTCTGCCCGTCAGGAGACAGTACAGGATAGAGCTCATTATATTCGGTATTGACTGACTTACCGAGATTGACTGGAGTAAACGTACTCTGTGCCTTTGTGCCAGAAGCATAAAGACATAAAAACAGACATAAAACTAAAAGATAACGCATGTTGAATTATAAGTCTTCGGGTGTCGGTTGTTTTAAGGGGCTTCTTTTTTTGCCCAATACTATATTGATACCAAATCGGACATTGACAGAGCGCGCACCAAGCGGATCAATTATGCCCAGTACATTGTCGCCGGCCAGATAGAACTGAATGGGGCCGGGTTTTACAACCAGACCAAGTCCGATGTTTTTAAAGCTTCCGTACTGATAGGAATAGCTGACTACCCCCTGCAGGAATTTGCCGACTTTCTGACTCAGTGCAATTGAGAATGCCGGACGGATACGACGAAATTTCTCAAGGTATACGGTTCCGAATACATCTGTTTTTCGTGCGAGCGAATATCCGGCAGTCAGATACAATTGAGGGATAAGCCAGGTAGTATAACTTTCAGAGGTTTTGGTATAGTCAAAGCTATTGCCAAGAGAATCAAGATAATTTTCAAAGTTAATGTCGGGATCTTCTTCAGTCAGCTGGTCAGAAATGTCAATTCCGCTGAATGTACTTTCTCCTGCCAGCCTGTAATTCCGCACATTGGTTTTCCAGGAAATAAATCCGATATTGTTTAGTGCTCCAGACACAGTCAGCCGGTCGGTAACTTTATAGCTCATTCCCAGATCAAGTCCGAGACCTTTATTACGGAAATTGGTCAGATAATTGGCAACGTCAATATCTGTGTCGGTCGAATCATTTTCTATATCAACCGGCAGGGAAGTATTCAATACTCCATCAGCTCCGCCGTTTAGTGAATACATATCTGCATCGGTTCTCATGGAAAGTTCTTTATTCCGCATGCTGACATTGGCAAGTCCCTGTAACAGTTTAAGCCGTACCCCAAAGCTTACAGGACTTTTATCCGCTTCTTTTGCAAATCCGATAGCGTATTCCCGGTAGTGCTGTGCTTGTATGGAAAGTCCGGACAGGTCAATCGTCTGACCCAGATAAGCACCGTTGCCGTATACAGCCAGCCTGACCAGATCTCCGGGATATGCGAACCTTTCATCAATCCGCTCTCGGATATGAGCAGAGATATAATAATTGTTGCGCACATTTATCCGCAAATGCAGCAGCTCAATGTTGGCTCCGGAATATACGTAATTGTGCTTGCGAACCTTATCTGCCAGTTTTGTCAGACTAATGGTGTCACGGGTACGCTCTATATCATAATAACTGAAACCAGTGTGAGTGATACCGGCATAGATAGAAGAGAGACCGGGAAATGAAAAGCTTACTTTATGATCCGGAATTGCTGCCGGATTGATATAAGAAGCCTGATATACGCTGGATAAATGTCCAAGTGTCAGTTCACTTTGACCTTTTGCTGCCAGGCAGCCAAAAATCAGGACCAGACTATAAAATGATTTACGTAGCATTTATTCAAATTCGACTTTAGCGTTGACAAGTATTGATATTTGCAGCTTTAATTCGTTATGGGAGAAAAATTTGACAGGTCTGCTTCCCTGGTCTGTGGTAATTATGTTGCCATCGAGCAATAACCGGTCGGCATTTTTTATCTGATTGTAGCGATCCCTGTCATAAAAAACTTCCACGTATTCGGTAGAAGCCTGAATTACTTCTCCGTTTTGATTGACAATTCCTGAGTTGACGATATTCTTATTCGGAATAATGAGCGAATCAAGTATATCTCCGTTTACATCAAGCCAGTAACCCTGAAGATGTAGGTCAACAGGCATGGAGTTTTCTGTTTTAATCTTCAACAGTACTGATTGAATGTAGTCTTCGTCCGGAAGACTGATATCGTAGATTGTATCCTGCAAAGAGTATATCTTTACTATACCGTCCATTGGAAATTCTGCTTCCAGATATGCTGTGAACTGACTTTTATCTTCTACGAAGTTTGTTCGGTTATCCGATAAAATTGAAGGCCGTATATTATATCTCAGCTGATTGGGTGCAGGTGCAAAAGCGTCCACAATATTACTGTTTGTATTGTCCAGGACATATCTGGTTTCTGCGCTTTGTCCGGGAAAAGCAGGGTAGTTTATCAGATTGGGACCCGGTATGAGAAGGGCGCCGGAACTGTTAACCGGCACTGTTTGTCCGGAATTGTTTTGTGTCAGTAGTTCATTGACAGCGAAACCCATTGGAACTCCGAAGGTGTTTTCAACATTCATCCGGATTTTCGGATCATTAAAAATGACCTGTCCCTGACCTTCGTTATCAAAAATATCAATACCGACAATGCCGGAATAAGAAGGAAACACAATGGTGCCAAATTTTCCGTAGAGCTGAGCATATTTCAGATTGGTCAGCGCAGCTGTTATTTGAAGAGCTTCGTTCCCGATGGAGAAGTTTCCGGTTGAAGTTACAGTTATCTCAACTTCCCAGTCAAATACATTGATTTGAGTTCCATTATTGCCGGTCAGATCCATTGTATATCCTGTCAGATCTTCAGAAAAACTGGCGCTACGGTTTGAACTTTCATCGATTACTATTTCACCACTATATGGAATACCGTTTCGTGTAAGCTTCGGTATCTGAAATCTGATCAGCATATCATGCGGAAATTCCGAGGCCAGTGACCAGTTTAGCCGACCCTCTTTGAATATAATGGAAGTTAGTTCTTCCGAATTTTCCGTGTCGAACGATTCATTTTCGGAGTGTTCTTTTGTAACAGGTTCTCCATTATTTACAGCTATGTTTTCAGATTGCGTAAGACCATAGCTGCGGGAATATGCCTGATCCGGTAATATAATAATACGTTCTGCCGGATCACTATAAAGGGTATCCCGATAGATAAGTATATACATACCATCGGTATTTTCTATTACATTGAGATTATCGACATCTACTTTTGTAGCAATATCTTTGATTGTCAGCGTAGAATGAATCAAGGGAATAGCCAGAGAGGGTTCCCAGGGGTCAAGGGTGACCTTATCAAAATCCCTCCTGATACAGGAAAATATACCTGTAGCAATAAGCAGCATACAGCTCAGCTTGGTGATGTTTGCGTATTTCAATTTGATAGGCAGATTTTAATTTGAATATTAAAAAAACACTAGTCTATTGGTAATCAATGGTGGCCCAAAATAAACTTGTTTTTAGTAAAATAAAAACATAGAGTGTGAATTAATTGTAATATCCTTAATATCTCATTTCGTGCAGGAGCAAGTTTTGACGATAAACAGTCAGCAGATAATGTATCATTTAAGGAGATCCGGATTATGGAGAGATTTATACGTCAGGTTATATGGTGGCTGATATTACTGCTTATGCTTTTCTCCGGACTTGCCATATTTTTACTGCCGCCGTTTCTGATGATTGGTATGCTGATGAGCTGAGACCGGAGCAAAAAAAGAGGCTGCCTTTTAAGACAGCCTCTTTTCAGTTTTTGTTTTAAGTCAGAAATTAAGCTTTTGCTTCCATCTTGTCAAGAACGTTCATTACTTCCTTTACGTGTTTTTCGGAAGTCTTCAGCAATTCCATTTCTTCTTCATTCAGCTTAAGCTCAAGTACTTTTTCGATTCCGTTTTTGCCTAAGACGACCGGTACACCCAGATAGCAATCGCTGATGCCGTATTCACCTTCCAGTTTGATACAAACAGGAACAACTTTCTTCTGGTCTTTTGCGATAGCTTCTACCATCTGAGCAGCAGCAGCTCCCGGAGCATACCATGCGGAAGTTCCCATTAGCTTTACCAGCTCTCCACCGCCAAATTTGGTTCTTTCGATAATGGCATCGAGCTTTTCTTTTTCAACAAGCTCGGTAACGGGAATACCGCCCACGGTTGTATATCTTGGAAGAGGAACCATCGTATCGCCATGCCCGCCGAGAAGCATAGCCTGAATTTCTTTCGGAGAAATGTCCAGCTCTTCGGCAAGGAATGCTCTGTAACGTGCAGTATCAAGAATACCAGCCATACCGATTACTCTGTTTCTTGGGAATTTGGAAGTAAGATGTGCTGCATAGGTCATTACATCCAGCGGGTTAGAAACAATAATCAGAATACAGTTGGGAGAATATTTAACAATATTTTCAGTAACGGTCTGAACAATACCGGCATTTGTGCTGATAAGATCGTCTCTGGTCATACCTGGCTTACGCGGGAGACCGGAGGTAATAACAACGATATCAGAGTTTGCCGTTTTTGAATAATCGTTGGTTACTCCTATGGTTCTGGAATCATACTGAGTGATAGGAGCCTTCTGCCAGATATCCAGAGCCTTGCCTTCAGCAAGACCTTCTTTTATATCTACCAGTACAATTTCATTGACAATTTCTCTATATGCTAAGACATCTGCACATGTTGCACCGACATTACCGGCACCTACAACTGTTACTTTCATAAATACTGTTTTAGTTTAAAAGTGAAATACCTTAAAGAAGCACAAAAATATATAAGTTGTGTTTATTATAGAAATTATTTGAATATTTTTCAAATAATTATTATGCAATGTGTAATTAATTGAAAATAAGCTTGTCTGCTTAATCGTTGGGAGAGGAGGAGGGATTGAAGCGAACGGAAGGGGTATTGCTTATTTCTTCAACATTGGCTTCGATGTTTTTACATATTTCATCTACAAGAAGATCGTTCAGATCATGGCCAAAAGGGTTTTCTATTTCTTCAGCAGTAAGGACAATGCTCATCATGATATAGTATATAAAAAGGACCAGGGGTATGGTGGACCAGCCCATAGAAACAATCAATCCGAACGGGATGATTAATACATAAATGATGATAAAGAATTTAAGAAGGAAGACATAGGCGATAGGGATAGGAGTTTTTCGTATCCGTTCGCATTTTCCCAGAATATCAACCATTTCCGTGACCTGTCCGATGAGGTGGAACTGCTGCATATCGTTGAGACTTCCGTTATGGTGCAGCAGGCTTATTTTACCCATCATCAGGTTTGTAATAGCATTTGGTTTATTGACAGCAAGCGAGATTTTTTCGTAATCAGCCGGATTAAGCATTTTCAGTTCTTCGAGAATTACACCTGCGCGTAAATGCTCTTTCAGAGCAAAGCAAAATCCCTGTATAAGACGGATCAGATCACTTTTTTCCTGATTGCCGGCAGGTAGTATATTGGTAAGAGTAATAGCCATACTACGACTTACATTGACCAGGCTGCCCAGGATTTTTCGGGCTTCCCACCATTTGTCGTATGCTGTATTGTTTCTGAATACGAGGAGTAAGCCGAGTGCCGCTCCCATATAGCCGGGTAGCGCGGAACTCATTTTAATATTGATTATGGCATATTTAATCTGGAGAAGGCAGAGTACAACCGTCAGAATGGTAAGCAGAAGCATTCCTACCCAAAGTCGTCTGATAATAGAACCTTTGAAAAGCAGGAGGAGATTCCACGTTTTCGGATTGTATCTGATCATTAGTCTGAAAAGGATTGTTTCGGCTACAATCGCTCGCTATTCATAATTACAGCTTCTCCTGAAATGACAACTTTGCCGCTTTCCCTGTCCACTACCTTGGTTTCCAGTACTGCAGTATGCCGGGCCCGGTTTGTTTCTGTAATGGTAACAATGGCTTCGTATACGACGCCGGCATACATTGGCCTCTTGAATTCAAGAGCTTGCTTAAGGTACACGCTTCCCGGTCCCGGAAAGCGTGTACCCAGTATTTTTGAGAATATGCTGCCACCCAGAAAACCATGCATGATTGGTTTTTTAAAATTAGTGGTGGCTGCATACGTTTCGTCCAGGTGAAGAGGATTGTCATCACCGGAGACTTCTGCAAATTTTTCTACATCAGCCTGTGTAAAGGAAAACACTTCCGAGTATGAATTTCCTGTTTCCAATACCATGGCTTATCCGAATAGTTCTTTTAACCTGGATACCAGTTCCGTCATTTGGCTTACCGAATGTGTCGGGAAATTGGCAATACGGATCTGAGTATCTTTGTATTTGCTATAACCGCTTCCTACCTGCATGTCAAACGGAGCCAGAGCTTTATTGACTTCAGCACTGGAAACAGAGGTATTGGCGACAATTGTCGTAAAGGAACGCTGACCGGGTTCTTCTACTGCCGGACTAAATACGCTGCTTGTTGTCAGGTACTCATACACCATTTCAGCTTTTCTTGCTGTTTCTTCCCTTATGGTTCCTATACCTTTGGACAACATATCTTCCACTATTTTCCCCAAAAGAAAAATATTCATTACATTGGGAGTTTCCGGTGTCTGATTGACCAGGGCTTTTTCCAGCATTGATCCGACTGTGTGATAGGTACCTGTACGAATGCCTTTTGCTTCCAGCTGAGCAGCTTTTTCTATGCAACGGTCATTCAGTATCCAAACTCCCAGACCGGCCGGGAGCCCAAAGCATTTCTGCACACTGAAAAATACAGAGTCAATTTTTGAATAATCAAAGTCCGGAAAGGGCAGGGAGGATACAGCGTCAACGAAAATAAGCGCATCGGGAGCCTTTTCCCTGAAGCCGGATATATCACTGACAGACATGCTTACTCCGCTGCTGGTTTCATTCTGGGTAAGACATACAGCTTCTGTATCGGAAGGAATAGCGCCGACAGAAGCGAGGTCAAAGCCTTTTCCAAACGGAACCTCTGCTTTGTAAGCTGTTTTTCCCAGCTCTACAGAGAACTCGTAGAAACGCTTGGAAAAAGAGCCGTTTACACAATGAAAGGATGTTTTTTCAACACAGTTCTGAATAATTCTTTCCCAGATTTCAGTAGCGGAGCTAAGAAACAGTATCTGAAAATTGTCAGGCAGGTTAAGCAGTTTTCTAAGCCCTGTAGTGGTATGCGCATACAATTCCTGAAACTGCTTGCTTCTGTGAGAAATAGCCCCTATTTTATCTTCCAGTGCAGTTTGCATATGTTGCGTTACCGTAGGGTAAAGCTCGGAAGGACCGGGGGTAAAATATATTTTTTTCGTTGCCACTAGTAAAGAATTCTGAATTTGATGGTGTTGGGTATCGCTTTTAGGTCATTAATAACCTCTTTGGCGTAATGTGTGTCAATATCTGTAATTACATAGCCTACCTGCTCGTTGGTTTTAAGATATTGTCCGAGAATATTAATATTATGGCTCGCTAGGACATTATTGATTCTTGCCAGAATTCCCGGAACGTTCTCATGCAAATGGATCAGACGGTGAGCCTGGGTAAGCTGAGGAAGCTGCAGATTCGGGAAGTTTACGCTCTGGAATGTATTGCCGGAGTTTACATAATCAATAACACGATTAGGCACGAACTCAGCGATGTTAAACTGCGCTTCTTCTGTACTGCCACCGATATGCGGAGACAGTATTACGTTTGGAATGCCTCGCAGCTCGCTGACAAATTCGTCATTGTTTGATTTTGGCTCTTCAGGGAATACGTCAACGGCAGCTCCCCGCACTTTGCCTGATTTGAGCGCTTCCACCAGTGCAGGAATTTCCACTACATGACCACGGCTGAGGTTAAGGAAGATAACTCCTTCTTTCATTTCCTGGAATTGTTCCTTGCCGATAAGGTTTTTGTTGGAAGCTCTTCCGTCAATATGAAGGGTAACTACGTCTGAGATGTGCAGCAGCTCATTAAGGGTATTGCATTTTTTTGCATTGCCCAGTGAAAGCTTTTCAACGATATCGTAATAGTACACATCCATACCCATAGATTCGGCCAGTACGGAAAGCTGACTGCCGATATTACCATATCCGATAATACCAAGCTTTTTACCCCGGATTTCGTGGCTGTTTTTCGCTGATTTATTCCATACACCCTTGTGCATATCGAGACTTTTATCTACGATACCACGCGCCAGCAGGATGATTTGTCCTATAGCAAGCTCCACCACACTCCTGGTATTGCTGTACGGGGCATTGAATACGGCAACACCGCGTTTGGTACATGCCTTCAGATCGATCTGATTGGTTCCGATACAGAAAGCGCCGATGGCTATCAGCTTATTGGCATGTTCCAGAACTTTGGCAGTAACATTGGTCTTGGAACGTATGCACAGAATAGAAACATTCTGAATTTTTTCACAAAGCTCGTTTTCGTCCAGTGCACTGGAAATCACTTCTACTTTATAGCCTTCTGTTTTGTATTTGCGGAATGCTTCCGGGTGAATATTCTCCAGAATCAGAACGTTAATTCTGTTTTTAGGATAAGAGATTGCCATAGGTAGTTTATTCTGGTACAGAAACTCATCAAAACTCGGCGCTACGTGCTCTGCTTTTTTGATTACCGCATCACGCTCTACGTTTTCGGTAAAAGCATAAAACTTGTTGGCAAGACCTGCTTCCTTAATCTCATAGTCTGTATAGCCGTCGCCAATGACATATACATCACCTTTCAGATTGAGATTTTTCAGCTGTTGAATTTTCCCTTTGTCCAGACACAATACATTGGCTTTATCAAAACCTACGATATTGTCATTGTCATCGTATACAAAGGTATTGGCATATATATTTTCTTCCTTGATTCCGTATTCGGTAACAATCGGAGTAATAAACTCACGGAAACCGCTGGAAACAATAAGAATATTGTCAGAAAACTGATTAAAGAATTCCCTGTTACGCTTAAAAGATTCGGAAACTTTCGTCCTTAGTTTTTCGATAAGCAGGGGAAGGTGTTTTTTGTTTGCCTTAAGCAAATCGATTCGCCTGGAAAGATTCTGGGTAAAGGAACTTTTCCCTTCCATACCGCTATTGGTGAGATTAACAATTTCCTGCAGTACGCTGTCCTTATCAGGATCACCTTGCAGGCTAATTTCTCCCAGCACGTCCAATGCCTCTACCTTTGTAAAGGTGCTGTCAAAGTCAATAACAAAATACTTACTATTCTCCATAATATCTTTCCGAAGTCAAAATTAAGGTGCTAATTTCTCTAAATTTTTATTTAAAAAAGAATTTCGTTTTAAGAATTTTTATCTGAATAAAGCAGTTTTGCGAGAACAAAAATCCATAAAAACAAGAAACAGCCCTGGAAGGCTGTTTCTGATATTCTTATTGTCCTGAAAAGGAAAACAGGCAGCCTCAGGCCAGCACTTCTTTTACTTTTTGTGCGGCTTCTTTCAGCTTGATAGCCGAGAACACCTGAAGCCCGGACTCGTTGATAATTTTTGCACCTTCTTCGGCATTGGTACCCTGCAGACGAACAATAATCGGAATATTGATATTGCCGATCTGTTTGTACGCTTCAACTACTCCGTTGGCAACTCTGTCGCAACGTACGATACCACCGAAGATATTAATAAGAATTGCTTTTACATTCGGGTCTTTCAGAATGATCCTGAAGCCGGCTTCCACTGTCTTGGCATTCGCTCCGCCGCCGACATCAAGGAAGTTGGCCGGTTCGCCTCCGGATAGCTTGATAATATCCATAGTGGCCATGGCCAGTCCTGCACCGTTTACCATACAGCCTACGTTTCCGTCAAGCTTTACGTAGTTCAGTCCGGACTCGGATGCTTCTACTTCCAGAGGATCTTCTTCGCTTAGATCTCTCCAGCCGTCAAATTCTTTGTGCTTGAAGAGCGCGTTGTCATCCAGCGTTACTTTTGCGTCAACGGCAAGGATTTTATTGTCGGACGTTTTAAGAGCAGGATTGATTTCAAACATAGCTGCATCTGATTCAGCGTAGGCTTTGTAAAGCTGAGTTACAAACTTCACCATTTCCTTGAACGCATCACCGGATAAGCCCAGGTTAAAGGCAATGTTTCGAGCCTGAAACGCCTGGAAACCAACTGCCGGATCTACAAATTCCTTGTAAATTTTTTCGGGAGTGTTTTCCGCAACATCTTCAATATCCATTCCGCCTTCTGTACTGTAGATAATTACATTCTGAGCCGATCCGCGGTCCAGAAGAATGGAGACGTAAAACTCTCTGGTTTCGGATTCACCCGGATAGTAGACATCCTGTGCTACCAGAACTTTGTTAACAAGCTTTCCTTCCGGTCCGGTCTGTTTGGTTACCAGATTCATCCCGATAATCTGGGAAGCCAGTTCTTTTACCTGTTCCGGATTTTTAGCAAGCTTAACTCCTCCGCCTTTCCCTCTTCCTCCTGCATGTATCTGTGCTTTGATTACATGCCAGGAAGTTCCGGTTTGTTCGGTAAGCTTTTTTGCAGCAGCTACCGCTTCATCAGCAGTTTCAGCAACAATACCTTCCTGGATTCTTACCCCATATTTTTTTAGGATTTCTTTCCCCTGATATTCGTGTAAATTCATGTTTTTAAAAGTTTTTGTTTACTACACACAGGCAGTGCTAAAAATATATGCCACGAATCTAAAAGTTTTGTATTGAATTTTCAAGGAACAAATTGTAATGTGGCTTTAAAAACTTTTTCGCCCTGTAATTCTTTATTAGTTTTGAAACAAAAACGATGCTTCGAGCAGCAGATATTTATAAATCGTACGGGGGGCTGAAAGTTCTCAAAGGAGTAAATTTACATGTAAGTAAAGGTGAGATAGTCTCAATTGTAGGTGCATCCGGGGCCGGAAAAACCACGCTGCTTCACATACTGGGCACACTGGATCATGCGGACTCGGGAGCTCTGTACATCAATAATACAGAGATTGACGTAAATATCATGTCGGATAAGGCTCTGTCGTCTTTTCGCAATCAGAATATCGGTTTTATTTTTCAGTTTCATAATCTTCTGCCTGAGTTTACAGCTCTCGAAAATGTCTGTCTTCCGGCTTATATCACGGGCAAAGCCGAGCATAGTGTACAAAAAAAGGCCGGAGATATTCTGAATATCCTGGGTATGGGGCATCGGACGGAACATAAGCCGGCACAGCTGTCCGGCGGTGAGCAGCAACGGGTGGCTATTGCCAGAGCGCTCATTAATGATCCCGCTATTATTTTTGCAGATGAACCTTCCGGAAATCTTGACTCGCAAAATGCGGAAGAGCTGCATAAGCTTTTTTTCAAGCTTCGGGATGAGCTGAACCAGACTTTTGTGATTGTTACGCATAATGCTTCGCTTGCAGCAATTTCCGATCGCAAAATAGAGATGAAAGACGGGGTGATTGTCTGAATTTTGCCTGGTAACTTCCGCCTGTAATATATGTTTTTAATTTCAGTAAATGGTAAGGCTGGGTAGCAAAGACTGGTGGAATTCTTAAAACAATTGAACAAATACACCGGTTAATCTGATATAATTTTCGTGCAGAAGAAGCATAATAACCTTCTGAGCTGATGAAATATTCAAAGTCAAGTTGGAAAATTAAATCAGAAGAAACCATGAACACAACCGAATTTAACAACCTCGTATATACAGCCTCCAAATCGTTAAAATATCCGGCGCTAAAATTTACCCATAACCAGTCAGATGCCAATGATCTGATTCAGGATACAATCGTAAAAGCGCTGAGAAACAAGAATAAATTCAAGAAGGGTACCAATATCAAGGCCTGGTTGTATATTATTATGAAGAATACATTCATAAGTAATTACCACAAGGTGGAAAAACGCAATAACCTTATAGACCCTATTGATGATGAGTACAATTTCAATGTGGAAACAACGGTAGCGCAGAATGAAGGCACTACCAATATTACCATGGAAGAAATTCATAAGGCCATAAATAAGCTTGATAAAGTGTTTAAAGAGCCTTTCATGATGCATTTTTCAGGTTATAAGTATGAAGAAATTGCCCAAAAGCTTAAAATTCCGATGGGAACTGTAAAGAACCGGATACACGTGGCACGGAAAACACTTATGCTTGATCTGAAAGACTATAAGCTTTGATTATACTTTTGCATATCAGAAATGAAGTGGAAAGACGGCTGAAAAACCATTCGGCATGGCAGAGTTTTCTGCATCCTTTCTCTATGAAAAATACCAAGATTTATTAATTGCTCAATGGTAGTTCAGATTTAAAAAAGGGCATTAAATGTCCTTTTTTTTTGTATTTATTACATGTAAAAAATTGTTTTTGTTATGCAATAATTACATTGTATTATTGTTGTTTTATTTTGCATTTTTCTTATATGGTGTAAACATAGTTAGTCTTAAATATGTTATAAAATCTCATTATTTGTGCCGAATTTAATGTTGAGTGTAAAAAATATTAAAATATATTTATACTAATATTTTGGTTTAAAAAAATAAAAAACATACATTTGTATTACTCGATCGAATAGTGGAATTTATTTTATTTTTAGTCTTAGGATTTAATCGGTTTATTGATACCGTATTACAAAAATACAGGAGCTATGGGACATTGGAGAGAATAGGAAAAATCCATTTGTTTTTAGTCTGTTAAGGGAGCAGGTCGGAACTCCTTCACACTGTAAAAATTGCGACTTTTATCTAATTAAGAACTTTTTTAAAATTTAAAATTATGACACCAGTAGAGTTTAATGAGCTTGTTTATTCAGCATCCAAATCTTTAAAGATTCCCGCATTAAAATTCACTCATAATCCAAACGATGCTGACGATCTGATTCAGGATACCATTCTGAAAGCCCTAAAAAACAGAAGTAAATTTAAAACCGGGACTAATATTAAAGCCTGGCTGTATATAATAATGAAAAATACCTTCATCAGCAATTATCATAAGATAGAGAAACGGAACACGCTGGTGGACCCGATAGATGAAGGATACAATTTCAATGTTTCAAGTACCATATCCTTTAATGAAGGAGCAGCAAACATAGCTTCCAAAGAAATTGCCAAAGCCATAGCCAAACTCGATCGTACCTTTCGTATTCCCTTTCTGATGCACTACGAAGGTTTTAAGTACAATGAGATTGCGGATTATCTCAATATTCCGATGGGTACTGTTAAAAACAGAATTCACGTAGCCCGTAAACAGCTGATGTGTACACTCAAGGAATACAAATATTAACAACCAGTTTTCATGCTCAACCAGTATTTTGAAAGGCCTGTACGGGCCTTTTTTATTTTATTTGTCCATATCTTTTATGTACATTAACCTCTGAAAAAGCTGTTTTAACTACTGTTTATCCGATTTTGCCACCTGATTTGACTGATGCTTTCAAGATTTTAAAACAGGTATGGGGATATGATTCTTTTCGGCCATTACAGGAAATGATCATACAATCCGTGCTTGATAATAAAGATACCCTGGCGATACTGCCCACCGGCGGGGGAAAATCGGTCTGTTTTCAGATCCCGGCATTATTGAAAGAAGGTGTTTGTCTGGTCATTTCTCCTCTGATTGCTTTGATGAAGGATCAGGTAGATCAGCTGAAACAAAAAGGTATTCCGGCATCGGTTGTCCATTCGGGGTTATCGCACCGTGAAATAGATATCATTCTGGACAATGCGGTATACGGAAGTCTCAGGTTTTTGTATTTGTCTCCTGAGCGCTTGCAGACGGATTTGTTTCTGGCCCGGGTCAAAAAAATGAATATCAGTCTGCTGGCTGTGGATGAGGCGCATTGTATCTCACAATGGGGATATGATTTTCGCCCTCCTTATCTGGCAATAGGGGCATTCCGGCAATATTGTCCGGATATCCCGGTACTGGCTCTTACTGCATCGGCCACTCCCGAGGTCAGGCTCGATATTGCCGACAAGCTGAATCTGAAAAATCCTCAGATCTACCTCCAGTCTTTTGCGAGGGAAAATCTGTCATATTCGGTTTTTTATCAGGAAAATAAAGAGAGAAAAATTCTGGAGATACTTGGCAGGGTTCCGGGCTCTGCGATAGTATATGTACGCAACCGGCGCAAAACAAAGGAGCTGGCGGACTTTCTCAACAAAAACCGGTTGACAGCCGAGTTCTACCATGCAGGACTGAGTCATGCGGAGCGGTCTGTAAAGCAGGAACGATGGATGCGTAATCAGGCTCGTATAATGGTGGCGACCAATGCTTTCGGGATGGGAATCAATAAGCCGGATGTAAGGGTTGTTATCAATCTGGACCTGCCTGAAAATCTGGAGGCATACTATCAGGAAGCGGGAAGGGGCGGCCGTGACGGGCGTAAGGCGTATGCAGTGCTGCTCTATAACCAGCGGGATATAGATCAGCTATATGAAAAAATAAATGATTCATATCCGGAAGTTGAATTTATTAAGAAAGTGTATCAGTGCCTGGCCAATTTTCTCAAAGTAGCTGCAGGAAGCAGCCATCTGGCCAGTTATGATTTTGACTTTGACCTGTTTATTGAAAATTTTAAGCTTCCTCAGCGTAAGGCGTATCATGCTTTAAAACGTATGGAAAGTCAGGGGCTTATAGAGTTCAATGAAGCGTTTTTTGCTCCTTCCAGGCTTTTTATTCCGATCAGCCATGAAGAGCTGTATCGGTTTCAGGTAAAAAATGAGCATCTGGATCGGATTATCAAGCTTATATTGCGTCTTTACGGAGGAAGTGTTTTTTCTCTCTATACGACCGTTAATGAGAAGCTCATAGCCAGGCATCTGGATATATCCGAGAAAGAGGTGAAAAATGCGCTGGACCTGCTCGATAAAAGTCATATAGTTGAATACAGCAGACAAAAAAGCCAGCCTCAGATTGTTTTTCTCACTCCCCGGCTCGATGCTAATCATATGCCTGTTGATCACAAATTTCTGAATGAACGAAAGGAGCTGGAGCTCATGAAAGTCAGGGCGGCAGAGGGCTATGCTGTTAATGTGACAGAATGCAGAGCTAAATTCATACGTTCGTATTTCGGAGAAACGGTGACTGCTGATTGCGGTAAATGTGATGTATGTCTTGAGGAGCTGAAAGCTTCCCGATCCGGAGAGCTTTTATATAAAACCAGCATTCTTTTCCATTTGAATAAAAATGAGTGCGGAATACAGGAGCTGGTAAACAAAATCGACTTTGACAATCCTGATCTGGTTATTGCTGAAATCAGAAATCTGCTTGACAGCGGCCAGATTGAGTATTCTGTATCAGGAAATCTTAAAATCAGTAACAAATGAAAATTGTGTTTTTAGATGCTTCTACTATGGGGCCGATGAACCTGGCCGAAATATTTGCTTCCCACGGAGAGTATGTGCAATATGATTATTCAGAGCAAAGCCAGGTGGTTGAGCGTGCCAGAGGGGCAACTATCGTAATTACCAATAAAGTAAAAATCGGTGCGGACGTATTTGAAAAACTTCCGGAAATCCGTCTTGTATGTGTTGCAGCTACCGGAACCAATAATATTGATCTCGAAAGCGCCGGACGTTATGGAGTGGAGGTGAAAAATGTAAAAGGCTATTCGACCGACAGTGTTGCCCAGCAAACCTTTGCTCTTTTGCTGAATTTGCTCAATCATGTCAGTTATTATGATTCGTATGTAAAAAGTCCGGACGGGTATCCGAAAAGCAGAATATTTTCCTGTTTAGACAAACCTGTGTATGAGTTGAAGGGAAAGACTGTCGGTATTATCGGATTGGGAGAGATCGGAAAAAAGGTGGCGGATTTATGTGTTTTTATGGGTGCAAAGGTTGTGTATTATTCTACTTCCGGTAAGAATAATGATAGCTCCTATACGCGTGCCTCTCTGGATGAATTGCTGCAAATCAGTGATATCGTCAGTATTCATGCTCCGTTAAACGACCAGACGTACAGGCTGATCGGGTATCGTCAGCTGGAATCCATGCGCAGACATGCGATACTGATTAATACCGGGCGCGGAGGTATCGTGGATGAAGCTGACCTTGCCAGAGCGCTGGATGCCGGGGTGATAGCTGCTGCTGCTCTTGATGTGTTTGAAACGGAGCCAATAAAGGCTGAAAATCCCTTACTTTCTATAAAAAGTCCTGAGAAGCTGCTGCTTTCTCCGCATATAGCCTGGGCGTCTGCGGAGGCGAGGAAAACACTTTTAGAAGGTATTGTAAAAAATATTGAGGCGTTTGTGAAGAAATAAGGAATTACCTTGTTGTATTCTAGTAGCTTACAATATACTTTTTGTCCTGCATAACCTTTTGGGAAAGTATCAGGTTAGATTACAAAGTGAGTGTGGTTGGTAAATATGATGGTATGGGAAAGTTCATGGTAATTTTAATGGCGTTTCTTGGCTTATCTGCAGTAGCGCTGGCCCAGAATGAAAACTTACAGACGCCTCAGGAAATGGATGAAAATGATATGGTCTGTTTCCTGACTGATGCAAACACCATAACCTGTTTTGTTGCCCCAGAAGAGATGCCTGAAGAAGGTCTTGCCGAGGAAAATACTGATACTGATAATAATCAGCAGGGAGAAGAAAAAGCCCCGAAAGAAAAAGAAGGGGAAAAGAAATCGAAAGAGCCCGTAGACAGTCAGAAGAAGAAAATAAAAGACAGCCCTTCAGAAATTCAGATTATTGAACCGGACAATCGTAAAGACAACGGTTATAACAAAACAGATGTCAAAATGATATGACATAATGGTATACAGCAAGGCATAAGCTGGTTTTTCCGGCACTGTAAAACAGAAAATCCCCGGACCCGGGGATTTTCTGTTTTTATCTATAGTCTCTCAGAATCAAAACTGACTAAGATTATGCTGTCCGGGATCGTAGTTTTCTTTTAGCTCAGCCAGCTTTTTCTTCCCGTAAGCATACTTTGTAATCACTACAAACAACACAGGTACTGCAAATATGGCAAGGAAGGTTGCTGCAAGCATTCCGCCGATTACGGTCCAGCCTATTGTCTGCCGGGCAACTGCTCCGGCTCCGGTAGCCATGGCAAGGGGCAATACTCCCAATATAAAGGCAAGTGATGTCATAATAATCGGACGAAGCCTCAGTTTAACAGCTTCTATCGTTGCGGGAATCAGTTCCATCCCTATATCGACTCTTTCTTTGGCAAACTCAACAATAAGAATTGCATTTTTGGCAGCCAGCCCTATGAGGGTAATAAGTCCGATTTGTGCGTATACGTTATTGGACAGGGAAGGCAGAAAGGTGAGCGCCACGATGGCCCCGAAAGCTCCGAGAGGTACAGCAAGTAATACTGAAAACGGTACGGACCAGCTTTCGTACAGAGCAGCCAGAAGCAGCAATACAAATACGATTGAAAGGGTAAATATGATAATGGTACTGTTGCCGGCTTTCTTTTCTTCACGGCTCAGACCTGAAAAATCATATCCGTATCCTGCCGGTAAAACCTGAGCAGCTACCTCTTCCAGAGCCTGCAATGCCTGTCCGCTGCTGTATCCTTCAGCGGCACTTCCGTTAACTTCGGCAGACCGGAACAGGTTGTAGTGTGAAATAACCGGAGCGCTTTCAACAATTTTGTAGGTGATGAGAGCGCTCAGGGGAATTGGCTCACCACGTCTGTTCATAACATAGTATTGCTCCAGATCTTTGATATCTCCGCGAAACGGAGTATCTGCCTGAGCCACTACACGGAAATTTCGGCCATACATGGTAAAGTCATTGATATACTGACTTCCCATATAGGAGGACATTGTATTGTAGATATCGGATATGGCTACGCCCATCTTTTTTGCTTTTTCTCTGTCTACGTCAATATGATAGCCGGGATTCTGCGCAGTAAAGAAGGTATAAGCCGAGCCAATCTCAGGCCGTGCGTTCACAGCGGCTACAAAACTTTGCACAACCGATTCGAACTCTTTGATGTCTCCGCCACCTTCACGCTGCTCGACCATAAAGCTGAAACCACCGGTCTGGCCAAGTCCAGGTATAGCCGGAGGCGGTACTACTACGATGTTGGCTTCGTTGATTGACGAAAAACGTTTTTTCAGCTCATCCATTAATCCGTAGAGCTGCTGCGCTTTTTCCTTTCGCTGATCCCAGGGCTGGAGCTGAACGAAGAAGGCTCCGCTGTTTGATTTGGTAGAGAAGTTAATAACATTCATACCGCCGATGGCTGTATAATTGCGTATGCCCGGTATTTCTGCCAGTGTCCCGGACATCTGATCCAGGATGGCCTGAGTACGGGCAGATGAGGCAGCCTGAGGTAATTCTACAGAAATAAACAAACGACCTTCATCTTCTGTGGGAATAAAGCCAGATGGTTTCATGGTGAATAAACCAAACGTACCGGCATAGACCAGAATAAGAAATACTAATACAAGCGGAGTAGCTTTTATACATTTTTTTACCCATATCGCATAGCCGGCTGTAGTACGGGCAAACCAGCGGTTGAACAGGTAGAAGAAACGATTAATTCCTTTTGAGTTCTGATCAAGATGCATCGGACGAAGCATCAGGGAGCAAAGGGCAGGAGTAAGGGTAAGCGCCACAAATGCAGAAATTAGGACGGAGATCGCAAT
Organism: Bacteroidota bacterium; assembly: GCA_023458555.1. Lineage (GTDB taxonomy): Bacteria > Bacteroidota > Bacteroidia > Cytophagales > Cytophagaceae > SpSt-227. Next base: position 220,835 of record JAEWYS010000015.1, read on the forward strand.
GGTAATGGCAAACTGCTGATAAAGACGTCCGACGATACCGGGGATAAATCCTACCGGGATAAATACGGCTGCCAGAATCAGTGCAATGGCTATAACCGGAGCGGTAATGTCTTTCATTGCCTTGCGAGTTGCCTCGCGGGGAGGAAGCTTCTCATGATCTATATAATGCTGAACAGCCTCCACGACCACTATGGCATCGTCCACCACAATCCCGATGGCCAGAACAAAGCCGAACAGGGTCAGTGTATTGATTGTAAATCCGAGCGGAACAAAGAATATGAAGGTTCCGATGATTGATACAGGGATCGCCAGAATGGGTATAAGTGTTGCCCGCCAGCTCTGTAGAAACAGGAAGACCACAAGTATTACAAGCAGAAGGGCTTCAATCAGTGTTTTTGCTACTTCCGAAATGGATTTTTCAACGACAGAAACGGATTCAAAAGACACTACATAATCGACATCGGCCGGGAATGCTTTTTTCAGCTCTGCCATGGCGTTGTATATGCCATCAGCAGTTTCTACGGCATTACTGCCCGGTGCCTGATAAATCAGCATAATGGAGGCTTCTTTGCCGTTGACAGTCGTATACCGGCTGTAATCAAAGCGTCCCAGTTCGATTCGTGCTACATCTTTCAGATAGGTTACTGTTCCATCGGCCGGATTGGTGCGTATAACTATATTTTCAAATTCTTCCTTGCTTTTCAGACGGCTGTCTACAGTAATGGAATATTCGAAAGCCTGTCCGGCGGGTTGAGGTTTTGCACCGACAGTTCCTGCTGAAACCTGGATATTCTGTTCCTGAATAGCAGCAGTAACTTCACGGCTGCTTATGCCCAGCTTGGCCAGTATATCAGGCTTTAGCCAGACCCGCATACTGAAATCCTGTCCCAGTGCGGTAATATCACCAACTCCGGGTACCCGGAGCAGGGCATCCCGGACAAAAATATTCGTATAGTTATCAAGATAGTTTACGTTGTGGGTACCCTTGGGAGAATACATAGCCACAACCATCATAACTGAAGGGTTTCTTTTACGGACAATGAGTCCGAGGCGCTTTACTTCTTCAGGAAGGCGGGGCTCGGCAATACTTACCCTGTTCTGTACGTCCAGTGTTGCAATATCAACATCAGTTCCCAGTTCAAAGGTAACGTTGAGTGCCATTTGTCCGGTACTTGTGCTGTTTGAGCTCATATAGGCCATACCCGGAGTTCCGTTTACCTGAGTTTCTACAGGAGTGGCTATGGTCTGCTCGACTGTAAGCGCATCTGCCCCCGTCATCAGACCTGTTACGGATACCACAGGCGGAGAAATATTGGGATACTGGGTAACCGGCAGATTGAGCATGGCAATGCTACCAACCAGAAGCAGTAATATGGATATTACTATGGAGGTGACCGGCCGTCTTATAAATATATCGGATATCATGATTCTGAGATACGTTGTTTAAAAAAAAGTTATTTTTTTTCCTGAGCTGTTGCAGGCAGAGGTTTAGCATCTACACGTGCTCCCTGGCGAAGCCGCTGTATTCCTTCTACTACTATGGTTTCACCACCGGATAACCCCTGACGTACTACAACCATATCCTGAAGGCGTGAGCCCAGCTTGAGCGTGCGCTGCACTACGGAATCGGCCTGTAAGACATATACATAATATTCACCCATTTGCTCGGATACGGCTTTGTACGGGATCACAAGCTGTTCTCCTGTATCAGTGTTTTTTACTCTGACCCCGACACTCATACCGGCTACAAGCATATGTTCAGGATTCGGAAAATCCAGACGTACAGCCATTGTGCCGGTATAGCGGTCTACTGCTCTGTCAAGCGTTTCGATTTTGCCGGGATGCGGATATACTGAACCATCGGCCAGTAAAATGGAAAAAACAGTATCCTTCACCTGGTTGGTCTTCATTAGCTTTTTAAATCTTGGAATTTCTTTTTCGTTGATGACAAAATCAACCGCCATTGGATTGTCTGTGGAAATGGTATTGAGCAGCGTCTGCCCGGCACTGACCTGCGCCCCAACCCGTACCTGGGATATACCCACAGTACCGGAAAACGGAGCTTCAATCAGAGAATAACGCAGATCTGTCGCGGCGGCAGACAGGCTTGCTTCGGCGGCTGCCACCTGAGCAATAGCGGTCTGGTGGCCGGTCCGGGCATAATCGAGCTGTTGCCTGGCGATTGCTTCACGCTGCCCCAGCATTTCATAGCGTTCCAGATCCATACGGGCGCGTTCCAGACTGGCTTTGGCGCTCTGCAGAGATGCTTCTGCCTGTTTGTAATTTGCTACGTATTTGCTTCGGTCTATTTCATATAGCTTTTGTCCCTTCGTTACCATCTGCCCGTCTTTTACATAAATCTGTGTAATAAATCCGGGAACCTGTGAGCGAAGATCAATTTGCTGAAGCGGCACTACCGTACCGGGATAAGCATCAAGTCCGGTTACGCGGTCCTGTTTTACTTCCTGCACATATACTTTTACCGGCGGGGGCGTAGCAGCTTGTTTTTTTTCCTTGCAGGCATTTAAAAATAGAAGACCAGGAATGCTTATATAAATCAATAAAAAACGTTTCATTCTGTTTTCGTATAAATTAAGTTTTAGTTGAAGTCAATGATACCCAGTGCGCGCTCGAAGTCGAGTTTGCTGGCAAGCAGATTGTACAGTGCATTGTAATAGTTGAGCTGAGAAGTTTTCAGTTCTGATTCTGCTACTATAAGCTCAAGATATGTTTTGACACCACCGTCATATTGCAGTTTGATAATATCGTATACCTCTTTGGCTGTTTCGACATTGTTTTTCAGCGTCTGCCATTCTTTGTAGCTGCTTTTGTATCCGGCCAGTGCGGCCACGTATTCAGTATTCATTCCCCGTATGGCATTGTCAATATCGACCTGTAGCCGTTTTTCCTGCAATTGAGCGATTTTTATATCCTGAATTCGTCTGCTACCCTGAAAAATGGGTACTCCCATGCTAAGTCCGACCGCCGAAGCCGGATAGGTTTTTCCGTAAAGCTGGCTTAGCTCGTCGTGAAGATAGTTAAGATTGTAATTGCCAAATACACCAATCTGAGGAATAAACTTATATTTGTTATAGGCTGTATTCAGATGCAGAAGATGCTGTTGTGTTTTCAGACGCTGCATCTCGATTCGCCGGTCATATTCCATGGGCATTGTTGTATCGACGGGAATATTTTCTTCCATGCTTAGGATATCGAAAGAGAGGCTGACCGGCTGATTACTCTGATAGCCTATACGTTGTTTCAGATAGGCATACTTAACCTGGAGTACTTCCTGCATTCTTTTATACTCGCTGCGGGTATTGGCCAGAGAAATTGAGGCACGCTGATAATCTGTCTTGTCGGAAAGACCAAACTCGTAGCGATCGTACGCATCCTGATACTGGCGCTGGAGCCGGCCGATATTTTCTTCCAGAATACGGAGCTGCTGCTGAGACAGCAATATATCGTAGAAAGCTTTGCTTACATCGACTACCGTATTGATTTTGGTATTTTCGATGTTTTGTTCCAGTTCTTTGCGGGTATATCTGGCTGCCCGGGCAGCATACAGTACTTCACCGTTCAGTATGGTCTGGTCGGCCTGTAAAAGCAGATTTGAATTATTTTTTACACCAATGCGTACCGGAACCCGTTCACCGGTTACCTGATTGGGAAACATAGTGGTCGGCAGCAGTATATTGTGCTGGTAATTAAACTGAGCGCCGATCTGAGGGAGCCAGTATGACATACTGGAGCGTATGCGGCTTTCTCCGATTTCTTCGTCAATCTGTGCCTGACTGATTTCCGGAGCATTTTGCAGGGCATAAGCAATGCAGGATTCAAGTGTAAACTGAGCGCTGTCCGTTTGTGACTGTGCAGCTGCGGATAGCGGATATATACCGATTATGAAGGCGATATACAAACAGATTCTAAATTTGGACGATACGTATTCTGAATCAGGGACGTAGCGGTTTCCGGTGTTTTTCATAAAAATTTTAGGCGACAATAGTATTTTTTAAACCGTTCCAGGAAAGAGTGATGATTTTTTCCAGCTCGGCTTCGTCAATTACAGCTTTCCCGAAGAGTTGTATTTTGGCAATGGTCCGGATTTGTGAGTGAATCAGTATCGCTATTACTTCATAATTGATATTACTGAAAACTCCTTTTTGTATGGCATCTCTGAAAAAGCCAAAGAATACCTGATGAAAAAGATCATCCTCTCCGCTCACTTTGCACTTACAATAAGGCGAATTGATATATTGTTCAAAAAAGAGCAATACAGTCTGATGTTCAATATAATACTTATACAGACTTTTCCATATGATAAAAAAGTTGTTCTGATAACCGGCTGTTTTATCCAGCTTGTCTACCATAGTTATTGCCATTTGTCTTTTGACATACAGAAACAATTCCAGTATCAGCTTATCTTTACTTTCAAAGTAATGGTATATGGTTCCTGCCGCGATATTGGCCGTTTTTGCCAGTATGTTCATCGTAGTGCCATGAAAACCATATTCTTTGACCAGCTCAAGTGTGCACTCGAAAATCAGTTTTTTCTTTTCGGTTATATTTTCCAGCTCCATTTGTTATGGACTAATCACCAATTGAACGTTCATTCGGTTTGCGAATCTACTAATTGCCCTGATCAGAATCAATAGCAGAATAACGATGATTGGTACACTTAAGTAATTTTTGGTAGGGGCTTAAAAATATTAATTACTATAATCTGTTTTGTGCTTAAACAGATACCAGAAAGGGATTAACAGGCTGCTGCTTATAAAATACAGAGGGCCCGGAAATTTTTCAATTTCACGGGCCTGTCTGTGCATCACTATACTAACTAACCCTATTACCAACAGATCTTCAATGTTCTGGTGATTTTAAGTGTTTTGTATCAGGTTTCACTGATAGACAGAAGGATATCACCTGCATTTACTGTGCGACTTACTTCGCAGTAGACAGCGCTGACAATTCCGGCATGCTCGGCAACGATACTAAACTCTGATTTCATTGCTTCAATAATAACCAGCGGATCATTTTCTCTGACCTCCTGACCAGGCCTGACCAGAATTTTCCAGATATTGCCACTTATCTCGGCAAGTACAGCATTACCGTCGGGCTCAACCGGTATTTCATTTATTTTTTTCTCCGGCTCAAAGGATCCGTCTGTGACATCATTTTGCCAGAGGGCAACCTCTGCTTCAAATGCAGCTTGCTGACGCTTTCTGAATACCTGAATATCTTTAGCGTTTTCCTTCAGGAATGAGTCATGCTCGTCGAGGTCAAAATATACATCTTCAATCGTTATCTGCAATCTGCCTTCCCGGAAATCTTCTCTGAGTTTTGTGAGCTCATCTTCTGATACCTCATAGTATTTTACCTGATCAAAGAATCTTAGCAGCCAGGGTTTGTCTTTGTCAAAGACCGGATTTTTAACAAATTTATTCCAGATCGGAAGTGTACGGCCTACGAGCTGATATCCGCCGGGAGAATCCATACCATAGATACACATATATACGCCACCTATTCCTACAGTGCCTTCTGCTGTATAGGTTCTGGCCGGGTTGTATTTCGAAGTCAGGAGACGGTGGCGGGGATCAATGGGCACGGCACAGGGCGCTCCCAGATATACGTCTCCCAGCCCCATGACCATATAGTGTGCTTCAAAAAGAATTTGTTTTACCTCTTCAACAGTTTCCAGACCGTTAATGCGCCTCATGAATTCGGTATTGCTCGGAAGCCAGGGAGCTTTGTCACGCACTGACTGTCTGTATCGTGCCACAGCATCAAGAGTAGCCGAATCTTCAAATGCCATAGGCAGGTGTATAATCCGTGAAGGCACTCTGGCAAGCTGTTGAAGACGATCTTCAATATCAAGGAGGATTTGAAGAAGCTCTTTCTGATGTAATACACGGCTATCGTAACGGATCTGAAGGGAACGCACTCCGGGAGATAATTCTTCTATACCCGGCACATTGCGTTTTTCGAGTTCCATAGTAAGTGCGTGAACCCTTAGTCTGAGTTTCAGATCAAGAACATTGGGACCATATTCAAGAAGAATATACTTGTCTCCGGCTTGTCTGCAGGTTACTTCGGGCCGGTTGTCCATAGGCGGAAGCCATGCCGGGATACAGGAGTCTTCCCGGTGAGATGTCTCCGGAATATATTTGGCGAAGGAGGAATCACTTAGCTCGAGTGTCCCGATAAGCTTGTCCATATCTTTTTCTCTGCTGAGTGCTTCATCAAAACTCAGCCTGAAAAAACGGATTTTATCTCCGGGCTTGAGCTGCCCGACTTTCCAGAGTTCAGATTTAACAATTGTTACAGGGCATACAAATCCCCCAAGGCTTGGTCCGTCCTGCGTCAGAATGACCGGCATATCTCCTGTAAAGTTGATCGACCCAATTGCGTATTCTGTATCATGAATATTGGAAGGATGCAATCCTGCCTCACCACCATCACTGCGGGCCCATGAAGGTTTGGGGCCATTGAGACGGATTCCCAGACGATTGGAGTTGTAGTGAACTTCCCAGTCTGTATCAAAAAACATGTCAATTGCTTCGGGGGTAAAGAAATCAGGAGCTCCGTGAGGGCCATACATGACACCAATTTGCCAGTACCCCGGATACTCCGGTTGTAATTCAGTCGGGAGTGATTGCGGAGAATATACAGGAGCGGGAGTAGTGCAGGCTGCCAGTTCCGGCTGGCTGATAAAAAGCATATCAGCGCCGCGGATAGTACGTCCGGCATGTCCTCCGAACTGACCTAATGCAAAGGTCGTTCTGCTTCCGAGATATTCGGGAATATCCATACCATTGCGTACAGCCAGATACGTCCGGCATCCTTTTTCTGCTTTGCCGATGTCAAGAGTCTGTCCCTTGCGTACGGTTACAGGTGTCCACATCGGGATATGTTCATTGTCCAGGATTGCTTTGCAGCTGGCTCCGGTAAGTGCAATGACAGCATCGGTATGGAATCGGAGTTTCGGACCGGCAAGCGTACATTCCATGCCAGCGGCAGAAGGATGGTTGCCGACCAGACGGTTGGCAATCCGGAAAGCGAGATCGTCCATCGGACCGGAAGGAGGTACACCAATATTCCAGTATCCGACACGACCGGGATAATCAACCAGTGTCGTATAGGTTCCCGGGCGAAGTACTTCTATGGCAGGAGATTCATAGCTGAAGTCTTTCAGTGCCTGTGTGCTTACCCTGCCTTCTGTAAATATACTCCATTGCATGATTTTTCGCAGGTAGTCCACATTGGTGACAATACCTGACAGACGGGTAGATGCCAAGGCCTCTGTCATTTTTTGAATGGCGTCTTTCCGGTCGCTTCCATGTACAATCAGCTTGGCAATCATGGGATCATAGAAGGCTGATACCTCTGTGCCTGTATCCACCCAGGTGTCAACTCTTGCCGTATCAGGAAAACAAACATCGGTAAGTGTGCCGGGCGAAGGCTGAAAATCCCTGGCAGGGTCCTCCGCGTAAATACGAACTTCAATGGAAGCTCCAAAAGGCTTGAGGGGAGTGGCTGGTTTTTGCCAGCACCCGCAGGCTGCCAGTATCATCCACTCTACAAGATCTACGCCTGTAGTCATTTCTGTAACGGGATGTTCAACCTGTAGTCTGGTGTTTACTTCCAGGAAGTAAAATTCATCTCTTGCCGGGTCATATATATACTCAACGGTACCAGCTGATTTATAATTGACCTGTTTGCCGAGCTGTTCGGATACTTCAAGTAGTTTACGCCTTGTAGATTCGGGAAGGTGAGGGGCGGGGGTTTCTTCCACAACTTTCTGATTGCGGCGCTGAAGTGAACAATCACGTTCTCCCAATGCGATTACCTGACCATTCCCATCTCCGAATAGCTGTACCTCTACATGGCGGGCATTATCAATATAACGTTCAAGAAATACGCCGCTGTCACTAAAGAAGTTTTGTCCGAGACGTTTTACAGTTTCAAATGCCTGTACAAGCTCTGTCTCATTATTGCATCGTGTGAGCCCGATACCGCCGCCGCCGGCTGTACTTTTTAGCATCAGCGGGTAACCGATGCGGTTAGCTTCGCCCACAGCTTCATCGACTGTGGCGATAAGGTCGGTACCGGGCGTAAGCGGTACACCAGCCTCACTGGCAATTTGTCTTGCTATATGCTTCAGACCAAACCGGCGAATCTGCTCCGGGTCGGGACCGACAAATACAATTCCGGCTCTTGCGCATTGCTCGGCAAATGACGCGTTTTCAGACAGAAACCCGTAACCGGGTATAATAGCTTCTGCTCCTGTCAGGAGTGCTGCCTGAAGTATTTTATCCGCAACAAGGTAGCTTTCAGAAGCGGTGTTCCCGCCGAGGGCGACTGCTTCATCAGCCAGGCTTACGTGCATACTGTTGCGATCTGCATCAGAATATACGGCGACACTGCTGATGCCCATTTTTTTTAATGTACGACTTATTCTGACAGCGATTTCTCCTCTGTTGGCAATAAGGACTTTGCCAAACATTTTTGCTTGCTTGCTCATAAAAATTATCCGTTAAAAAAATGACTACCTGCCGGAGCGTGAACCAGTGAAGGCCTCCCAGCTTTTATATGCACTGATGTCTTCGCAGTTTCCGGCGATGTACTGTTCGCAAATGAATCCGTAAACCATACGTCCGTCTGCCAGTCTGACCTGACCGATTCCAAGCGGATGTTTTACATTCATCATAAAACCCCCAAGGTTTTTTACCGGTATCTGCCATACTTCCACATCAATGGAATGTCCCTGTCCTTCCGGAAGGCGGACCAGACCGGGTTTGGGTTTTCCAGCGGGGTCGAGAAGATACATGGCGTAGTCGGGACTTGTCTGAGTGCTGTAGGCATAAGAGGCTTCCAGGTCAGTCAGCTGATAGTTTAACGGGAAGGAACGTTTATGAAGACCTGCAACAGCTAATTCTGTTGTATCTGTTTGCAGAGCGGGAGCGTTGACACTTCTTAACAGAACCTGTAGCTTACGTGCTTCTTCCAGCAGATGGACCTCATTACCGGCCGGAGCGATCAGTGTAACTCCAAAGGGGAGACCCTGTGAGGTAAATCCGGCGGGAACTGCGACGGCGCAAAGCCCCAGGAGGTTCACGAAATTGGTATAGTAGCCCAACTGGGTGTTGAGGTCTACCGGATTTTGAAGGACCTCTTCGATCGTAAAAATGCCCGGAGTAGTCGGGACCAGCAGGTAATCTGCCTGATCAAACAAGGCAAGTGCCTGGGTTCGCAGAGCTTCCAGCCTGTAGAACGCGGAAAATGTGTCAGTTGCTGTATAGCCTTCGGCCTGGGCAATGATACCTCTGACTACCGGATGTACTTCGTCAGGATGTTTTTTGATAAAAGATCCTACTGCTGCCATACGTTCGGCGATCCAGGGGCCGTGGTACAGCAGGGCCGCGGTATCTGAGAAAAGCTGAAAAGAAATGCGTTTGACAGGGTATGTGCCGGAAACTTTACTTATGACAGACGAAAAAAGAGAAGCATATTCTTCGTTGTTTCCGGCAAAAAATAAGCCTTTCTCATCCGGTATGAGTATACTCTTTTTTTGTGGAGCTATACTGACGGGCGAAATTGTTTCAGATTCCCCAGCTATGTGATAAACGAGTGAGGCGTCTTCAATAGTAGTGGTAAAAAAAGAAACACAATCCAATGACTTGCAAGCAGGTACAACTCCCTGGGTGCTTAACTGGCCAATACCCGGTTTTAGTCCGACCAGATTGTTTAATCCGGCGGGTACACGCCCTGATCCTGCCGTATCTGTGCCAAGTGAAAAGCAGGACATGCCAAGCGCTACTGCAACGGCAGAGCCGGAACTGGATCCTCCGCTTATATAAAGGGGATCAACGCTGTTTCTGACAGCTCCGAAGGGACTTCTAGTACCGGTGAGACCGGTGGCGAACTGATCCAGATTGGTTTTGCCGATAACAATAGCGCCGGCATCAATCAGCTTCTGTACAACGGCAGCATGCTGAGCAGGGGTATAGGAATAGGCAGGGCATGCTGCTGTTGTAGGCATTCCGGCCACATCAATATTATCTTTGACAGCAAAAGGGATGCAATATAAAGGTAATGTGAAACCGCTTTCGAGTTTTCGGCGATTAAGGGCTATCTGTTGGAGTACTTCGTCTTTGGGGGTGGTATATATCCAGATGTTGTAATCGCTGTATTGAGCGATTTTCTCATAAATATCCTCAACAACTTCTTCAGGGCTGAGATCTCCCCGTAAAAATGCATTGAGAAGCTGACGTACCCGGATGGTACTTTTCTCTGTGACTAACATGGCTAACAGGTTAATTGGTTGGTTTATAAAATTGGTTATGGTTTTTCAGTAATACCTGCTATATCATGTAGTATCCGTTTTTATAGAGTTTTTGATCTTTTTCATAAAAAAAATAGAGTTAGTATGTGATTTCGTTTTACACGTACCAGTCAACAATATCCGGGGTGGTTAATTCCGGTCAGCCTTCCAGATTCGTGATGCATATATAAAAAACAGATCAATAAAGCAATAAAATTACTCAGCTTGAAATGTGCGACTTCAAATTAGTTAAAGTTGTTTTAAAAACAAACTTGTTTTGTTAAAAATGTGCATGATTTTTTTAAATAAGGTTTAAATAAGAGGGGTGTTTGGTTTGGAAAAGTGTATTTTTTGAATTTTACCGGCATTTTTTTAACTGATCTCTGGTTTCGGATGGTGTTTGTGCTGTTGAGGGATTTCCCCAGCGTTTATTTATATAGTTCACCAGATTCACAATGTCCATGTCGGACAAATCATGGTTAGCAGGCATTTCCTGCACATACCATTCTCCGTTGACTCTGATGGAATCTTTCATGCCATTGCGAATAATACAGGCAAGTTGGTCCATATTGCTTTGGAGGTAATCGGAATCAGCAAGGGGAGGGATTAGTTTTTTCAATCCCTCTCCGTTTTTTCCATGGCAATTGGCGCATCTGAGCTCATAGGTTTTTTCGGCAGTAGGGCCATTGGCACAACTGCTAAGCACGCAGCTCAGTGCGAACAACAACAATGTTCTACTCATTCAAAAGAATCTTTATGTCCCGTATGAGCTTTTTAGTAGCTTCTTCCTCTGTACCATCATAATAGCCGCGTATGTGCCGCTGCTTATCCATGAGGATAAGAGCTCCGCTATGTGCATAGCCTCCCGGCGCTTCTTTGTCTTCCAGGGCGCTGACCATATATTGCCGGGCGATGCTGAAAATGCTGTCCTGATTGCCTGTCACAAAATACCATCCGGGCGCCTGTACTTCGAGCCGGTTCGCATAGTCTTTTAATACAGCGACTGAATCGTGCACCGGATCTATGCTGTGTGACAGAATGGATACCGAAGCACTGTCCCTGTATGCCTCATATACTTTTAGAAGATTGTTTTTCATGACCGGACATATGGTCGGGCATGTTGTGAAGAAGAAATCTGCGATATATACCTTGTCTTCAAATGTAGAGGCTGTAACCGGCAGACCGTTCTGATCGGTGAAATGAAAATCCGGAACCTGATGGTATAGTGTATCGGTCACAGTTTGTCCTTCGACTTGTTTTTCGATTGGTATTCTGGGACCCAGTATCGGAAGCTCCTGTTCGGGCTGCCGGCAGCCGGCTATGCCTAAAATTCCGGCAGTAAGCAGAAAATAGAGTTGTTTTTTCATCTGGACTGATAGTTTTTTAATAGTATCTGCGCTGAATCTATACTTTGGCCGATCAGGCTTTCTACCTGTTTCATTTTGACCATTTCATTTGCATAGTAAGCCTTCTGTTCGTCAGCAGGTGTATCTGCTGCAGGATCCTGATAGTTGCGCATCCAGTCCATCATTGATTCATTTGCTTCCTGGAGCCTGTCGATCCGTTCTTTGAGCATAGCTTTTTCGTCTGCTGAAGAAACGCTGTCGCTAAGTACATTGAGCTGTTCCTTGAGGCTGAATATCTGCCCCATTTTGGCCATCTCTTTGTCATGCAGATCCATGAGTGCTTTACGGTCTTTTTCGAGCGAAGCAGAATCCGAACAGGAAGACAGTATCAGAAGAATACCTGCAACAGATGCAATGCATGCAATATTGAGAAAGGAATAAGATGATTTGAAAAAATCAGCCATACAAAAAGAGTAGTTAGTAGAGTTAAACATGTTTTGAAGAATAATTGATTGGAAAATCTGCCGGATCGGTAAAAATTCCAAATGGTAAAAATGTAAAACGTTGTTTAGGATTTAGGCGGAGGAGCCTGGTACTTCGTAATTACCTGTGCCCAGCAGTTATTAACAGGAGGATAAATCAGCGTATTCCGGTAGGCAAAAGGTATGGTGAATTGTATTTCTCCGGCATCGGTCAGAATCTCTGCTTGGGCAAATAGCAGTAGCGAACCCGGATTGCCACGCTCAGTTTCAGCGGCTTTTTTTAACTCTTTATTCAGATAGCAGCTTCCCTGACAGAAAGAATTGACTTCTTTGTTTATACACAGACTGGTTGAAATAAAATCAAAATTGACCGTATAGTCGATATATGGAAAGTAGTTTTTTGAAAAGCTCAGCAGGTACACTGCTATAAAGAGAAGCGGCCGGAGTTTTCGGAATGGAACATATACTTTCACTATTCAAAGTTAAGGGTAAAAAACCAAAATTCACTCATTTGAATAAAAGATTTCAACGTGCTGAAAATTAATCGAATACAGAATGATATAAGTGGTTTTATTCGAGATAAAGGGAGGTATGTCCGAATCGTCCATTTTTTGGCTACAAAACACAGGCCTATATCCGGAGAGATACAGATACTTTTATTGTTGTATAGATAAAACACCATAAAAAGCCTATGTTTCTTGTGAAAATACTTCGAAATCGCTGCCCGTACTGCCATGAAGGAACTGTATTCACAAACTCTAATCTATTGAGTCTGCTCCCAGGAAAAATGCATCATGACTGTCCTCATTGCAAAGCCCGTTTTATGCGGGAGCCCGGTTATTTCTGGGGAGCTATGTATGTAAGTTATGCGCTGGCTACCGCAGAGGGATTCATAACTTACTTTCTGTGTCGTCTGCTGGGAACCGGTACGTATGATCTGATCAATCTGGCAGCAATCATTGCAGCTATATTACTATTGTCTCCTTTTAATTTCAGAATGGCGCGTATTGTGTGGCTCTATATTTTTGCCCGTATTGACGAATAACAGGGTATAATGTGAAACCGGCGGGGGCAGAATCAGTCCGCCTGGCGTTTGCTGGCATGATTAAAAGAATATGTGTAATTTTCCCCTGTAAGGTGATTGAAAAACTGATACCTCATTTAATATCTGTTGATTTTGCAGCAGCTAAATGATTGCAGGGGTAGATTAACTGTTAAATAAGCTGTTTCAGCTTATTTATGTTCTTTTAATTTTTGAGACATGAATGTTTTGCATACGAAGCTTTCCTATCGGAGAGCTTATTGGCTATATACTCTGATCTTGTTACTGTTCTGGCATCCATTAAGCGCTCAGACCGATCAGGATTTGTCAGCTCGGGACAGCGCGGTGAAAGCTCTGGAGCGAAAGCTGACTGAAGTAAACAGCCTCCGGATCAAGGATTCGCTCAAGATTGATCTGCTTATGCAGGAACTCAAGCTGCTAATGGAAACCCGCAAAAGTGAGCTGAGCAGTACACCTGCACCAGTCGATTCGCTTTTGCTCCGTCAAAAAGAAGAGATACAGCGGCTAAAAGCAAAAACCGGAGGGGAGCCGGTCGTATTCTACCGGGATACGCTGTTTTATATCTATGCATCGCTGGGGCCTTATCAGGTCAGGGAGAGGGTCGCTGATGTCGAAAAAAAGATACGCTATCTTTACGAAATACCTTTTTTCTTCCCGGATTCCATCCAGATAAGGAAAACTCATCATCTTATTACCATTCAGTATCAGGATCAGACCATATCAGGTATCAGCACTGCCGACGGCCTGTGGGCAGGTAAAGATATGGACAGCCTGGCGGTCGAGCAGCGGGATGCCCTGCGCAAAACCATATCCAGGTACAGAAGCGAAAACAGTTTGAAAAACAATCTGATAAGAGTAGGGGAGCTGTCTTTTATTCTCCTTGTGGTGGTGGTGCTTATTGTGTTGATTAATCGTTTTTTTGACTATGTCAAGTTTGTAGGACAGACCGGGGAAAGTCGTTTTCTGGCTGGCGTACGAATCCGGAATTATGAGCTGATCAAACGGGAACATATCTCTGTGTTTTTCGTTCGTTTTATGGATCTGCTTCGCGTACTTGTCTTTCTGATGCTTTTTTTTATTGCGATGCCGGTGGCGCTGAGTATTTTCCCTTCCACGCAAAACTGGTCCGGAATGATCAGGGAGTGGTTTTGGGATCCTTTAAAGCTGATTGCACTGTCTATTGTCCATTATCTGCCCAATCTGATCACTATAGCTCTGATTCTGGTGCTGACCAGATATGTCCTCAGGCTGTTCCGTTTTTTTTCTGCGGAGATAGAGCGTGGCGCTTTGTCGATCAACGGCTTTCATAAAGAGTGGGCCGGGCCAACCTATGCGCTGGTGCGTTTTATGCTGCTGATGCTCATGCTGGTTATTATTTTTCCTTATCTTCCCGGCTCCGGTTCCGATGCGTTTAAGGGAATGTCGGTTTTTCTCGGTATTCTGATATCCATAGGTTCGTCATCAGCGGTTGCCAACGCTGTAGCCGGTCTGGTAATCACGTATATGAGGCCCTTTCAGGCCGGAGACTGGATCAAGACCGGCGATGTGACCGGAGTGGTGATTGAAAAAAATGCGCTGGTGACGAGAATCCGTACGATCAATAATGAGGATGTGTCGGTGCCAAACTCTGCGGTACTGAGCGGGCATACTGTCAATTATTCGTCCCTGGGCAAAAAAGCGGGTCTTGTGCTTGCTGTTTGTGTCAAAATCCGGTACGATTATGCACATACACTTATAGAATCATTGTTGATTCATGCAGCTTTGCGTACCCAGGATGTTGCCTCATCACCGCATCCTTATGTGTTTCAGCTGTCACTGGAAGAGCTGCATGCAGTCTATGAGCTCAATGCCTACACATTTGTACCGGACAATATGTATCAGATCAGGTCCGATCTGGTACGCAATATTCAGACGGTTTTTGCAGAAGCAAAAGTGGAAATCTCCTCTACACAGTATGTTGAAATACGGGAGGCAAAATAGTTTGATTTGTATTTTTTCAGTCACTTGCCACTTTAAGCGTCTGATCCTGTCATTTTTTTAAGAAAAAAGTCAAATAAATTGTGTAGTTAAACAGCTACATGTATATTTGTAGTCAAATAGCTACACAATGAATCTGAGACGAGATGTATTTCAGGCCATAGCGGATCCCACCAGAAGGGCTATACTGCTATTGCTTGCATCGCAGGCGATGACTGCAGGAGCGATTGCATCCAATTTTAATACGGCCAGACCGACTGTTTCCAGGCATCTTCAGATACTGGCTGAATGTGAGCTGCTCGAGCAGGAGCAAAACGGGCGGGAGATATATTATCACTTAAATCCCCGAAAGATAAAGGAAATAGCTGATTTTATCGAACCTTTCCGTGAAATGTGGGATGACCGGTTCAATAAGCTGGAAGCTATCATGAAAAAATACAAATCAGCAGAATAATAGCCAATACATTATCATTATATATATGGAGCGAAAGACGAAAATTAATGCTGAGGAAGGCAGGCAGGAACTGATGATCACCAGAGAATTTGATCTGCCGGTGGGCTTGCTTTTCAAAGCATATACGGAGCCGGAAATTGTTGAGCAGTGGATGGGAACAAAGGTACTGAAGCTGGACAGTAAAAAGCATGGAAGCTATCGGTTCGAAACAAGTGATCCCAAGAGAAATATACTGTTCTGGTCCAACGGAACAATTCATGAGTGTATTGATAACCATAAAATTGTAAGGACTTTTGAGATGGAGAATACGGGTTTTGATGTCCAGCTTGAGTTTCTGGATTTTGAAAAGCTTACGGACGATACCAGCAAACTTACGATACACATCGTTTACAAATCGGTCGCGGTCAGGGATCAGGTTTTACAATTACCATTTGCCTATGGCCTGAATATGGCTCATAATCGTTTACAGGAAATAATGAACAAACTTAAATAATACTGTCATGTCAAAGAGAAATAAGATCATTTACTGGATTGCTACGGTCTGGCTTTCACTGGGAATGCTGTCCAGCGGAATAGTACAGTTAACCAATATGCAGGAGGAGGTTGACAATATTACCCGTCTGGGGTATCCTGTTTATTTTCTGACCATAATCGGTGTCTGGAAAATCCTGGGAGTTGTCGCGATACTTATACCAAGGTTTCCTCTTCTGAAGGAGTGGGCTTATGCCGGTTTTTTCTTTACAGCATCTGGTGCAGCGTTTTCTCATGCAGCTTCAGGGGACCCGGCGACCGAACTATTTCCTGCTTTTCTGATTATCACTCTGATCGTAGTATCCTGGTATTTCCGGCCGGCCGACAGGAAAATTGCAGTGGCTGCTTAAGTAAGAATAAAAAAGATGTACAGTATGAAAAATGACAATAGAAAGCTGACACCAGGGCAGCGTGAAGAACTTATTAACGTACTGAAAACCCGCTTCGGGAAAAACACAATTCGTCATAAAACGATCGAATGGACCGATGTGCAGGCAAAACTGGAAAAGCATCCGGAAAAATTATGGTCACTCCATGAAATGGAAATAACGGGAGGGGAGCCTGATGTCGTCGGTTATGACAAAGAAACGGGGGAATATATTTTTTATGACTGCTCGGCTGAAAGCCCCAAAGGGCGCCGAAGTGTCTGCTTTGACCGGGAAGGACTGGAGTCAAGAAAAGAGCACAGACCGGACGATAGCGCCATAGATATGGCCCAGGCTATGGGTATTGAACTCCTGACAGAGGAAGAATACCGGGAGCTGCAGAAATATGGAGAGTTTGACCTGAAAACCTCGAGCTGGGTACAGACTCCGTCTGATATCCGAAAACGTGGCGGAGCGTTCTTTTGCGACCGTCGATACGGGCATGTGTTTCTGTATCACAATGGTGCGCAGTCTTATTATGCAGCGAGGGGTTTTCGGGGATCGCTGAGGGTCTGAAAAGCTGATGTGGCAGCGACAGACAGAACATTTCAGGGAGCAATTTTATCACCGGAAATGTTCTGTTTCGTAAACATTGATGTTTTTGTTTTGTGATACCGGCAATCACGTTATGGAAAAAACACTGGATGAATTAGTTGAGGATATAAAACGTTGTGCTGTATGTCAGAACGTTTTGCCTCTGGGAGCCCGGCCGGTAATTGCTGTCGGCAGGCAAAGTAAGATTCTTATCGTTGGTCAGGCTCCGGGCCTGGCAGTGCATCAGACTGCCATACCATGGAATGACAAAAGCGGGGACAATCTCAGACAATGGCTGGACATAGATAAAGCCACGTTTTATGATACCGGCAAGATCTCTATCATACCCATGGGCTTTTGCTATCCGGGCAGAGGAAAAAGCGGCGATCTGCCACCAAGACCGGAGTGTGCCCCCCTGTGGCATGACCAGCTTTTGCGCCATTTGCCGGAACTGCGACTCACCCTGCTGATCGGAAAGTATGCTCAGGAATATTATCTGCCGGACAATCCCTTCAGCCGGTTAACAGAAACGGTGAAAAATGCGCATCGCTTTCTGCCCGGGTTTTTTCCTTTGCCGCATCCTTCTCCCCGAAACAATATCTGGATGGCCAGAAACGAATGGTTCAAAGAAGATATTCTGCCATTATTGAGGCACAAGGTAAGACATATCCTGAGTTAAGGGTTATCATGCATTGCTATCAGACTGCTCGGATCAGAGCTCTGCCCGGATTTTTTCCAGCAAGGCTTTCGTTTTAAGAATTCCCTGTTTTTCCGGCAGACTTTCTCCTTCATACTCGATACCGATGTAACCTTTATATCCTGATTTCTGAATCAGCTGCAGCATACGTCGAAAATCGGTATGTACTTCATTGCCATTGTCGTCAAAATCAAAACTTTTTGCGCTTATGCCTTTGGCATAGGGTAGCAACTCTTCAACACCTTTGTAGGGATCATACCAGTCTACACAGGGAGATTCCCACATGTCTCCTTTTTCTCTTCGCAGGCAGAAGTTGCCAAAGTCCGGTAATGTACCGCAAAAAGGGTTGTTTACCTGTCGGATCACTTCTGCCAGCAGCTTTCCACTGGATGAAAACTGTCCGTGATTTTCAACCAGTACATGTATTTTTCTGCTTGCGCAAAACTCTGCAAGTCTGCCAAGCCCATTGATAGAAGCCTGCTGCCATACATGCTCGTTTTTGTTTTCTCCATGCAGGTTGACACGAATCGCGTGGCAGCCAAGATATGCTGCCGCTTCCACCCACTTATAATGGTTTTCTACCGCTTTTTTTTGTTCTGCCGCATCAGGAGATGCAAGTGACCCTTCCTGATCCACCATAATTAAAAGACTTTTTACTTCATGATCTTTGCAGCGTGCTTTAAGAGTCTTGAGGTAGGCCTGGTCGCTGGCTTTATCCTTAAAAAACTGGTTTACATATTCAATGGCACTGATGTTATAATGTTTTCTGGCTATTTCGGGAAAGTCCAGCGTGGTCATCTCATTGCTGAAAAGTGCTTTGTGCAGAGACCATTGCGCCAGTGATATTCTGAAATGAAATTTTTTAGTTTCTTCTGGCTGCAGAAAGGCGGACAAGCTGCCGGAAAGCGCAATACCGCCGGCAAGCTTGCCTGCTTTGAAGAGAAAATCTCGTCTTGATGTGTTCATAAGTATAGACTATACAAAAAATAGAAAATCCATTAAAAAGCATGTATCTTTCTTCCGGATAGCAAACCGGGTTATCAAAGTTATTATTATTCGGTTAAAAATTACCAGTTCTGCTATGAAAACCGGAATCATTTATGGTATCCGATACCCGGGAAGTCCAAAACAGCAAACAGCCGATATAGCGGGCAAGAAAACGTTAAGATTCTGCCCAAAACGTGCCTTTTTCCGTTACCAGCGCTTTTCGATGCTCTTCTCTCAGTGTATTCAGAATACCGGGTCTGCGCAGTCCTTCCAGAAATTGCACATCATAGATTTCCTCCACACTGTTTTCGTAGCGGATATAGCCGACCGGTTCTCCGCTTGGCAGGTGTACGGCCACTATTCCACAGAAAAGAGGACTTTCTGCTACTGGTAAACTTCTGAATGTGCTTGAATTTTTCCGAAGGCCGGACAGGCCGATAAACAGGATATCGTCTTTGTGGCACATACCTCTTAAAAACCCATTGAGCCTGGTAACAATATCGTACCTGCCTGTATGAGTATCTATACTGATCAGCTCGCCAGTGGCAGAGCACAAGACAAACAGCTGGTTATCGTAGATGCGGGGCGAATGAGGCATGGCCAGCCCGTGGGTGATGATTTCACCCGATTCCACGTCCATGAGGATTCCGCCGTTTTGTACAGAATTCCTCCAGCCTTTGGGCGAGTCCGTACTACCCAGCGCAGTCACATACCCGGGCTTTCCGTTTTCCATAGCCATTCCGTTGAGGTGGCAGCGGTCGTCGGGTGTCAGCCCTGTGATGAAAGAAGGCTGCCAGCGGGCTTTGAAGCTGAACTCATCATCAATGATGCTCAGGCAGGAAAACCGGGTATTGACTCCCCATAATCCCTCGGTGCCCCATGCCATATCGTGCAGATCAATTTCTCCGCTATAGTAGGTAGCCCGGGGCAGATAGAGGGCGTCGTAGCTGCCGGATCCATAGTTTCGTGCCAGTGAACCGGAGCTGGCAAGAACCTGAACTTCATACTGTGTAGCTACAGCGAGCCTGTTGTCTTTTACTGCCAGTCCCATTGCTTTGTCGTACTGACGCGGAAGCTGAATAATCTCCTGTTCGTTGATGGAGCTGATGAAAATCAATTTACCCGCCTGATACGTTGTAATGGCCAGTGTTCCCTGTAGTTTCCACAAAAGTTCCTGCATGCCGGGAGAGACAGAACAGGTAAAAGGTGGCAGATGCTGAGTATTCATATAGGTATGCTTTAACGGAAAAAGGATATAGGCTTTCTTATATCCTTTTTCATTTATTAAATCTGTTCCGGAAGCCTATTCAATTACCAGCTTTTTTACTCCGGTTCTGTCGTTTTGGCTGAACTCAAGCAGATAAACTCCGGATGACAGACCTTTGGTAGAAATGGTTCGGTTGCTGATCAGCTCCTGTTTCAGCACATTGCCTGAAAGATCCATTATGCGTATCTGTATGCTGCCATCCAGATCGATTTGTATCGTTTCCCTTGCCGGGTTGGGATACAAGCAAACCGATGCGCCAAAGGCATTGATACTGGTCAGACCAGTTTCAATAACATCATTAACAGTGATCACGAACACTTTTTCATAGCTCAGCCCTCCCTGATCGGTAACGCTTACGCGGATACTGTAGCTGTCTTTTGTTTCAAAATCGGGACTTTCATTGATGAGAAGCTGATCTCCTGCGATGGAGAAGGATGCATTGTCGTCGTCTCCTTCGCCTGTAACCAGCGTATAAGTGAAGCTGTCGCCTGCATCCGGATCGATAGCGGAGAACAGACCGACTCCCGAATCAGCAGGAATTTTTTCGTCGATAGAGTCAGTATTCAGCAAAATATCGCTTGGCGCTTCATTTATATCATTGATGGTAATCACGAATGCTTTTTCGACGCTGAGTCCTTCCTGATCGATAGCTCTTATCCGGATATTATAGCTGCTTTTTGCTTCAAAATCCGGACGTATATTGATGAGTAGCTGATCACCTGCAATAGTGAAATCGTTGTTGTCTTCAGCACCTTCACCGGTTACCAGTGTATAAGTAAAGCTGTCGTCTGCATCCGGATCAGTAGCGCTAAGTGTGCCGATTGTTGTTCCGGCAGCTACATTTTCGTCTGCTGAAAGGCTGGACAGAGCTATATCGGTTGGTGGCTGATTGACAGCATATCGTTGGGCGTAAATACCAAAGTTACTGCCGTCTTGTCCGTCGCCTGACCAGGTAATTACAAAGTTTTTAGTGTCAGCTATGACGACAGAAGGAGAGGTCTGACTACCGGCAGTATAGGTATTTGCAAGAAACTCTGTGCCTTCCGGTTCTCCGTCTGCATGGTATCGTTGAGCAGAGATTCCCCCATCACTGTCCAGCGCAGGGCTGCTCCATGCTATAATAAAGTCACCGGTGCTGTTCATATGAACAGAAGGTGTACTTTGTGCACCGCTGGTATGTGTGTTTACCTGAAATTCTGGGCCAACTGGTACTCCTGAAGCATTGTAGCATTGTGCATAAATACCATCTCCGCTTCCATCCTGAGGACTTTGCCAGGCTACTACAAAATCTCCGTCGCTATCCATGGCGACAACAGTAGCTCTTTGCTGCCCTTGTGTGTAGGTGTTTACCTGAAACTCTGTTCCCTGCTTCATGCCACTGGCATTATAGCGCTGACCATAAATACCGTAGCTGTTTCCATCCTGGCCATCACTTTGCCAGGTAACAACAAAATCGCCGTCGCTGTCCATGGCCACAGAAGGGAAACGCTGGACTCCGGCAGTCTGGGTATTGACGTGCAGCTCGCCGCTTACGGCCAGTCCGGAGGCATTGTACTGCCGTGCAAAAATTCCGTATTGCGGATCCTGCTGGCATGTCCAGGCGACTACAAAGTCGCCGTCGCTGTCCATTGCTACCGAAGGGGAATATTGATTACCATCCGTATAGATGTTTACCTGAAATTCGCTTCCAAGCGCTGTACCGGAAGCTGCAAATCGCTGCCCGAAGACCCCGCCCCGGCTTCCATCCTGGTCGCTGCTGGTCCAGACGATGACAAAATTGCCGTTGTCGTCCATGGCAATGGAGGGCTGGGTCTGGCGGCTTTCTGTATAGGTATTTACCTGAAACTCCGTAGTGGTTGGCTCGCCCTTGGCATTATAGCACTGAGCGAAGATTCCG
This sequence comes from Bacteroidota bacterium, assembly GCA_023458555.1. GTDB lineage: Bacteria > Bacteroidota > Bacteroidia > Cytophagales > Cytophagaceae > SpSt-227. The sequence goes on from JAEWYS010000015.1 coordinate 242,816, forward strand.
TACTCCGAAGGATCATCCTGACCACGGCTGGCCCAGGTAACTACAAAATCCCCATCCTTGTCTATGGCAATTTTTTGAAACCGTTGTGTACCAGTAGTGTGTGTATTGACTCTGAACTCGCCTCCCACAGGCTTCGCTTCCTGAGCTATTGAAGGGGTAAGACTCAGGCCGGTTATGACCAGTGCCGCACTGCCGTATTGCAGCTTGCTATCCAGACGGACTAACTGAACTTTTAGCTTGTAAAGTCTTCTCAATAGCTTGTATTGCTGCTGTTTGTTTAATTTTCCGAATCTTCCGGATACAAAACTTTTGTTAAGGCGCAACTGCAACTTATGGTATAGGGCCGTCAGGCGATTGTAGAAGTAATCAAGTAGACTTTTTTTCATACCTGTTTTAGTGAATAATAAAATGGATAATGCAAGATACGATGGAAAAATGACTTTACGTAAATCAGGTGCTTTTTATAGAAATTAAATAGGAGAGAATTCCTGACTGTTAGTTAATAATGTGTTTTTACGTATTTGCAATCTTAATACGTAAAAAATAAGTATAAATACGTAGTTTTGTTTTTTTAATTTTTCTATCATTGCAATGTGATACTAAAAAACTTGCAGTGATTACTTCCTGTCCAATATCATACTGGATACCAGCAGCTATGTGCGCCTGAGCCTTTACTACGAGGCTTAACATTGTTTTTTCTATAAAACAAAAAAGCTATGAATTAACTCAAAAAGAAAGTTTTCTAACATAGTAGAAAAAGTATTTTATCCAAAAACAGCAATAAGGGAATTTTTGAAATCCAGAAGCCATATATTAAAACTGAAAGAGGAAGATGATAAAAAGATTGGGGGTGTAAATGGTTATTCTATTTTGTGAAATTCCCTTCGACAGTGGCAGAAGCCTGACTCAAGTTGACGATCAAGAAAAAAAGTAACTTCAGGATACAGTTCACCTAAAGATTTATTCCACTGGTTGTATATCATCTGATATGCCGGAATAGTAAGAGGGAGGATCTGCACGGTTCCGTTATCAGATGTTTCGATATATATTATATCTCTAGTCGACCATATTTTTTTTGCCTTAATTAGAATAGGATAATAATTTTTTTCACATAGTTCTTGTTTGTTTATCAAAGGGTATGCAAGCAGAAAGATATCTGCCGGACAAGTTTTATTATTGATGAACAGTATTTTAATATCAAAGATGATTGACTCGAAGGAACCGAACCTATAGATTCCGCCATTATTGCTTATAGGTGACAATAAGCGTTTCAGCTCTGTTTCCAATTGAATTCTTTGTTTTCGAAGATCCGGATTCTCATAGACATCATTGATCAAATCAATTGTTTTTTGAATCAGGTCTGTGACTGCTGGTCCGGCATATGAATAGTTTTTCGGATGAGCATAACTGTTTCGGATTTGCCTGATTTGTGTCAGATAGTTGATGTTGGAAATTTCAAAATAATTCCGGTCCAGAAACCAGCTTATCAGATTCTTTAAATCTCGTCTCTGTTCACCTTTTTTTATTTTGATAGTCCATTTTTCACCTGTCAATTCCAGATAACGGGTTTGTAGTGCCAGTTCCAGCGTTAGCAATGCTTTGGATGTCGCGACATCACAAAACTCGTATTCATAGTAACTGTGAAGAAGCAGCTTTTTAATAACTCTGAAGCAGTTGATTATATCTTCAGGAACAGCTTTTTTGAAAAACATATTGGGCATAATCCAGTTTTTGAAAGTCTGGAAATCCTTGCCGGACTCAAAAATATCCCAGCGGAAATCTTTCTTAAAGTTCATAGTTATCAGTTTCTTGGCGCAATATACACATTTTATTTTTTTGTTTTATAATTTATATTATGTTAAATAGAAAATTAAGCGATACCACTACTTATTTATGGAGACTTATCCGATTTTAAACCCTCGCTTACAAAACCCCTTCTCACCCGGCAAGCTCTGGTCTCATTCCTGAGACCGGGCCTGCTCAATTGTGCTTTTGTTAGTCAAGCAGATTCGTCTCCGCAGCTTTCTTGATAAGCTCCGCAGTGTTGTTGACTTTGAGCTTTTTCATGATATTGACACGATGTGTTTCTACGGTACGTGTACTCAGAAACAGTCGGTCCGCAATCATTTTGGTGCTGAGTCCGTTGGCTACGAGTTGCAGAATTTCCTTTTCCCGCGCGGTAATATTGACCTCTACCTGGCCTTTGCGCAATGTTTCGATCATGAGTTCCGACACTTTGCTGTTAAAGTACTTTTCGCCTATAGTTACCTTCTTTATGGCTTCCATAAGCTCTTCTTCATCTACATTTTTGAACAGATATGCATTGGCGCCGCTCTGGATGCTTTTGACAATATAATTGCCGTCTTCATGCATCGAAAGCACCAGAATATGAATGGAAGGCAGAATTTTCCGGATCTGAGGTATGGTGTCCAGGCCGTTCATTTCGGGCATGGAGAGGTCGATAAGAATGAGATCAGGCTTGAGCTCCTGCAGCAAATCCAGTACCTGATGACCGTTTTCAGCTTCACCTACTACTTCAATATGCTGGTATTTTTCCAGCAGTGCACGTATTCCTTCTCTGAAAAGCTTGTGATCGTCAGCAAGTAAGATTCTTAATTTATCCATTCTTCTTATTCAATATAGGTATTTCACATAATATGACCGTGCCCTTGCCGGGCTGTGACTTGATATCAAACGTGCCTTTGAGAATGTTGACACGTTCCTTCATGTTTTTCAGGCCTCTGGTTTCCGAGTTCCAGTCTACCTCAAAGCCCTTGCCATTATCTGCTATTTCGACAATAATGTTTTCATTACTTTCAAAAATAGCTACTTCGGCTTCTGTTGCTTCAGCGTATTTGACCATATTATTGAGTGCTTCCTGGATAATACGGTATACATTGGTTGTGACATCAAACGGAAGCTGTAATGCATCACTGTTTTCGTTTTCGTACAGCAGCGAAACCAGTACCCCGCTTGTCTCTTCGATCTGACTGGCAAGTCTTTGCAGGCCGGCTTTGAGCCCGAAATCAATAAGTACCGAAGGCATCAGATTGTTGGAAATCCGACGCACTTCGAAAAGCGTTTCGTCCAGCAGCTTTTTGATCTCCGCCTTTACTTCCGCATTATCGTTGACCTCACCAAGCCGGAACCGTGTGGCGGTCAGCAGCTGTCCCAGTCCGTCATGCAGTTCGCGGGAAATTCTTTTTCGCTCCACTTCCTGGCCTTCGATCAGCTTGAGACTGTTTTCCTTGATCAGCTTTATCTCATTTTCGGTAAGAATCTTGAGCTTGTCCCGCATCTGTATGAGCGAGTGTCCGAGCACATCGTCCGGGCTCAGCGGCTGATAGTCCTTGTTAAAATTGCCGTTTCCGATCTCATAAGCAAAATCCGAAGTTTGCTCCAGCGCGCGGATCAGCCGGGTAGTAGCCAGGTTCATCTCCCCTATTTCGTCCATAGATTCAGGCTCAGGTACTTTGTCCGGTATGATTCCGCGAGCTGCCTTATTAAGGAGGTTTTTAAGCTGTACAATGGGATTGGCGATTTTCCGGGCCAGATACGTCGTGATCGTAAAAAAAACCAGTGTAACCAGCAAGCCGGCAATAAACATCTGCTTGCGCAGCAGATGTATGGATTTGAGGGCCTCGTTTTTATCAATTTCGGATATAATGACCCATTCAAGCCCGGTTATTTCCATAGGCCTGAATACGCTGAGCACTTTGATACCCCGGTAGTCATCAATGATCTCGATACCGCTTATACCCGACAATGCCAGCTGTGCTGCTGTCGTATTGACTTCGATACGGGCCGGGTCGATGTGGGGGAAAAAACGGCTTTTAGACCGCATATGCAGATCACTGCTGACAATATAGGACTCTCCTGTTTCTCCCAGCCCTGTTCGTTCATAGATCAGTGAGGTGATATCGTCCGGATTGCTGAGCGCCAGCAGTATGCCTGCCGGTTTCCCATTTTCATCACGCACGGGTACTCCTGTCAGTAGTAAGATCTTATCTGGTTGTCTGTTGAACTTTCCTGTAAAGTCGCCGAGGGCTCCGGTATTCTTGCATGCTTTCAGAAAGATTTGCAGGTAGTCATTGTCTGCGTTGCTTATCAGTATATCTGTCAGAGGAGAAACTCTGTCACGGACGAGTCTTCCGGCAGTATCCAGCAGCAGGATGGATTCAAAATGAGCATTTTCCTGGATAAATTCCAGATAGCGCAGATATCCCGGACTTATACCGTGGTGACGGAGGTTTTCGAGGGTTTCATCGCTGGCGGCCAGTCGCTCCAGTATATGCTTCTTGTGCTCGAAATATGCCTCGAGCTGGTTCTTTTTCAGAATATTGATGGAAGACAGCTGATCGAAGGTCCGCTCGGAAACCGCTTTTTCGATCGAATGGTAGGATACGTATGCGACAATGGAAACCGTCAGAATACCCAGAATCAGATAGGCAATGGTCAGTTTGTATACCAGCTTCAGATCTTTTAACCGGTCAACGTCAAAAATTTTCAAATCTCAATGGGTTAGGCTGCTATTTTAAGAAATAAAACGCATGTTTTTTTCAAAAACGTTTAATTTTGCCGTTTCAAATTATAAAATTCAGTATGGCGGAATATAATTTTCAGGAAGTTGAGAAGAAGTGGCAAGAGTATTGGGAGCAGAACGAAACCTTTAAAGCGAAAGCGGATTTTTCATTACCCAAGTATTATGTGCTGGATATGTTTCCCTATCCATCGGGAGCCGGCCTGCACGTAGGACATCCGCTGGGATACATCGCTTCGGATATAGTGGCGCGCTACAAGCGGATAAAGGGATTCAACGTGCTGCATCCTATGGGATTTGACTCTTTTGGTCTGCCTGCTGAGCAGTACGCGGTACAGACCGGTCAGCATCCGGCTATTACGACAGAGCAGAATATTGCCCGATACAAGGAGCAGCTTCGCAATATAGGTTTTTCCTTTGACTGGAAAAGAGAAGTCCGAACCAGTGACCCCTCCTATTACAAATGGACACAATGGATTTTTACGCTTCTTTTTGATGCCTGGTACGATAAGCGTACGGATAAGGCAAGACCGGTCAGCGAGCTGGTGGCGGTTTTTGAAAAAGAGGGAAATAAAAATATTGATGCGGTTACCGATGAGGATACGCCTGCTTTCAGCGCCGCTGAATGGAAGGCTATGAACGAAAAGGCGAAAAGCGACATGCTGCTGAAATATCGTCTGACCTATCTGGCCGACACGATGGTAAACTGGTGTCCGCAACTGGGTACGGTACTGGCCAACGAAGAGGTCAAGGACGGACTGTCGGAACGTGGTGGCTATCCGGTAGAGCGTAAGAAAATGCGCCAGTGGAATATGCGGATTACCGCTTATGCCGAGCGCCTTCTGAAAGGTCTGGATACACTGGACTGGTCTGAGCCGATGAAGGATATGCAGCGCAACTGGATCGGGAAATCCGTAGGTGCCGAGCTTACTTTCAGAACAGAAGACGGAGCTTTGGACCTGAAAGTCTTTACTACCCGTATTGATACTACTTTCGGGGTGACTTATATCGCCATTGCGCCTGAGCATGAGTATATAGCTCAGCTTACTGTGGATGAATACCGTACCGAGGTAGAAGCTTATGTTGAGAAGGCTAAAAACCGGTCAGAAAGAGACCGTATGAGCGATACCAAAACCATTTCCGGTCAGTTTACCGGAAGCTATGCCATCAACCCGTTCAACAACGAGAAAATACCTGTCTGGATAGCGGATTATGTGCTTGCCGGTTACGGTACAGGTGTGGTTATGGCAGTTCCTTCTTCCGATACACGCGATTATAATTTTGCCAGTCATTTTGGTCTGCCAATCGTCAGGGTACAGGAAGGCAAGCAGACAGATATCACTCAGGAAGATTTTGATCCGAAAAAGGGAACTATGATCAATTCTGCTTTCCTCGATGGGCTGGAAGTACCTGAGGCGATTGAAAAAGCGATTACTTTTATCGAAGAGAAAGGCATCGGTGTCCGCAAGGTCAATTACAGGATCAGAGATTCGATCTTTAGCCGTCAGCGTTACTGGGGTGAGCCGATTCCCGTGTATTATAAAGATGATATTCCTGTAGTACTGAGCCTGGATCAGCTTCCGCTTGAGCTTCCGGAAATCAATGAATACAAACCTACCGAAAGCGGGGAGCCGCCGCTAGGCAGAGCTCATAACTTTTGTACCTCCGAAGGTCATCCTTACGAACTGAATACCATGCCGGGCTGGGCCGGTTCGAGCTGGTACTATCTCCGCTATATGGATCCTGCCAATCAGCAGGAGTTTGCGAAAAAAGAAGCGGTCAGATACTGGGATCAGGTAGATCTTTATATTGGTGGTTCCGAACATGCTACCGGTCACCTGCTGTATTCCCGTTTCTGGAACAAGTTTTTATTTGACCTGGGGCTGGTTGGCAGTGACGAACCTTTTCAGAAGCTGATCAATCAGGGTATGATTCAGGGACGCTCCGCTTTTGTATACCGTATTGTCGGTACCAATACGTTTGTATCGTACGGCTTGCGAAAAAACTATGAGACTACTGCTCTGCATGTTGATGTATCGCTTGTAGATAATGATCAGCTGGATCTGGAAGGATTCAAAAAATGGAGGCCGGAATTTAATGATGCTGCCTTTGAACTGGAAAACGGTAAATATATATGCGGATCGGAAGTGGAAAAGATGTCAAAGTCCAAATTCAACGTAGTCAATCCGGATGATATCGTAGCCAGATATGGTGCTGATACACTACGAATGTATGAGATGTTCCTTGGACCGCTGGAGCAGTTTAAACCCTGGAATACCAATGGTATTGATGGTGTATTCAAGTTTTTGCGCAAATTCTGGAACCTCTTCCATGACGAAGCCGGTAATTTTGTTGTACAGACTGCCGAACCGAGTCGCGACGAACTGAAAGTATTACACAAGACACTGCGTAAAGTAGAAGAAGATATTGAAAGACATTCGTTCAATACCTCTGTGAGTACCTTTATGATTTGTGTCAATGAACTGTCTTCGCTCAAATGCAACAAGAAAGACATACTAGAGCCATTGGTAATAGCTCTGTCTCCTTACGCTCCGCATATCGCGGAAGAGCTGTGGTCCAGACTGGGTAATACCGGCAGTATCAGTGAGGCCCGCTATCCACAGTGGAAAGAAGAATACCTGTCAGAAGACAGCTTCGAATATCCTGTTTCGATCAACGGAAAGATGAGAGCCAAACTTACATTACCCGTTGATATGGACGAAGAGGCGATCAAAAAAGTGGTACTTGAATCGGATGAGGTACAGAAATGGCTGAATGGTCAGGATCCGAAAAAGATGATTGTAGTGCGAAACCGTATTGTTAACGTGGTGGTCTAAAGCCTTCTGGATTATATGAAAGGCTGCTTTTTCTTCGGGGAAGCAGCCTTTTTTTGTGTATAGAGTGATCCGGAGCTTTTCTCCCTGAGATTTGGTTGTGAGTTTTTTGTTTTTTTGTTAAATCGGAAAAATTGCAATAAAAAATGAAATAGGTGACTATAGCAGGACCGATAACCGGTCATTATACTGATTGCGAAAATACAAAAATCTTAAAAGTGATTTTTATGGACCGATACCAATACTTCAGACATTTTTATGATATTGGCGCTGCTGACTATGAACTGCTGACAAATAAGCTAAAAACCAGACTTTTCAGAAAAGGCGCTCTTCTTATCGTTCCCGGGCAGATACAGAGGGAGCTTTATTTTGTAAAAAGCGGTATTCAGATGTCCTATTTCGACTCAGGTACCAAAACGCATGTGATTGCTTTTACCTATTTTCCGAACCTTTGCGCTATTCCCGAATCCTTTTCTTTTCAGGCTCCCTCCAAAAATTTCCTGACATGCCTCACGGATAGTGAGCTGGAATATATATCGTATGAGGAGCTACAGCATGTATTTGACCAGTCCGCACCTGTCGAACGTCTGTTCAGGCGAATGACTGAAGCTGTTCTGTCCGGGTTCATAAACCGCCATATAGAATTGCACAGCATGACGATTGAAGAGCGTTACAAAACCTTTTGTCAGCGCAGTCCGCACTTGCTCCGGCTTGTACCGCACAAGTATATTGCATCTTATCTGGGCATTGCTTCGACTAATTTCAGCAAACTGTATAATAAGGTAAAATTCTGATGCCGGAAATTGAAATAGCCCTTTAGCTATTTTTCTATGAAAGGCAAGTCAACTGCTTTAATTACAGCCTGCCGGAATTAAAATATTGTAAAAGCCCTGGCAATTATTTTTATACTCCGGCTTTTTTGTACCATGTTGGTATAGATCAACATTTATTTCCCGGATACTGGCGAGCTTTGCATAAAAACAAACATATGACAACTCAATGGCTTGACAGATCAGAATATCCGTTTTCTTCCAGATATTTCAGAATAAACGGGCACGAACTTCATTATATTGACGAGGGACAGGGTGAGACGATCCTGTTTGTTCACGGAACTCCTTCCTGGAGTTTTGACTATCGCAATATCATCAAAAGCATGTCACAGGAATACAGATGTATCGCTGTTGACCATATTGGTTTCGGACTTTCTGACAAGCCCGAAGCATACGATTATTCTACTCAAAATCATAGTCGCACTCTGGAGAGATTTATCTCCGGGAAACAACTGGAAAATATTACCCTGGTTGTCCATGATTTTGGTGGTCCCATCGGCCTTAATGTCGCTATTCAGCATCCTGAAAAGATAAAACGACTGGTTATTCTCAATTCCTGGCTATGGAGCAGCAAAGATGATCCGGACTATATCAGGTTGCGCAGGATTCTGAAAAGTCCTCTACTTCCCTTTCTGTATCGTTGTCTCAACTTTTCGCCACGATTTATTCTGCCCCAATCATTCGGAGACCATAAAATTTCCAAACACCTGCTAAAGCAATATACCAGACCATTTGCCAATAGCAGCCAGCGAAATGGGGCGCTGGCATTTGCCAGATCGTTGCTAAACGATCAGGAGTGGTTTGAAGAGCTCTGGAACAAAAGGCTGACTATTGCTGACAAGCCAACATTGTTTGTATGGGGAATGAAAGATCCTGTGATCAAGCCCCACTATCTTGACAAGTTTCAGCGGGGTTTTAAAAATACCTCCGTTGTCAGACTGGAAACAAGCGGACACTTTCCGCAGGAAGAGCAGCCTGAATCAGTGGCAAATGCATTGCTCGCATTTCTGAAGGCGGCAACCTGATATAAGACAGAAGATAAACGTTTTGCCCTTGGGCCAGAAGAAAACTATTTAGTTCTCGACAAGCTGTTTAATAACAAAAAATATACAAGTACGTATTATCGATAGTTATGGTAAAAGTCTCTATCGGTAATAGTATCAGGAGAATAGTGTCAGAATTGTCGTAGCAATTGCCAAAGTAACTACCCTAATAACAGATAATTTTCGGAAAACTGCCTGATATTTCAGATAGCTTTACTAAACTAATATTAATTTGTAAATGAAAGCACTAGTTGTTTTACTCCTGTATTGTTTTTGGATTACAGCTGCAATAGCTCAGAATCATTTTTATATGTCGCAATGGGGCGATATTAAAGGATACTGGTCATTTGATAATCCAGACGATTTATGGTATGATAGCAGCTCTTTCAAAAATCCATTAGCTGTAAGCGGCGCTGCTCCAACCGGAGCAACTGGTTTTTTTTATAATGACAAAGCCATTATTACGCCGAAGCCGGCTTCTCCATTAAATTTTTTAGCCTGCACTCCAAATCTTTCAGCAAATGGTGGCGGTACCAGGGTAAATGAATATACCATTATGTTTGATATAAAAATACCCAATACAGGTTCCTGGTATAGTCTTCTTCAAACGGGAGCTTCTGCCAGTGCAGATGATGGTGATTTATTCATCAACACTAGCGGAAAGGTTGGAATAGGAGCTATAGGGTATTCATCTAAATCCTTAATTCCGGAGCAATGGACAAGAATTGTACTGGTATGTGACAATAATGTGGTATCAGGTTCCTGGAAAATATATATAGATGGCATGCTCGATATGGACAGGAAAGCTCAGGCTATAGATGGCAGGTTTTCTCTTCCTGCCAATCAGGCTCCGTTTTTCTTTTTTGCAGATGACGACAATGAAAATGCTTCATTAAGCTGTTCTGCTATAGCTATATGGGACAGAGTGTTAAGCTCAGAAGAAATTAGTAGTATGGGCGGATATTATGTCGGGCCGGCATTTTCATATCCGATTAAGCCGTTTTTACAAACCCCTACTTCTTCCTCGATTTATATTAGCTGGCTGTCAGATCAGGCTACAGAAACCAGGGTTATTTACGGGACATCTAAGGATGCGCTTAATCTTGAAAAAACCGGGTCAAGTGAGCCTGTTTCATCCTATACATGGCATACAGTTCATCTAAACAACCTGACTCCTAATACAACCTATTACTACAGATGCATCAGCAATACTGACTCCTCTGCTATTACTCCTTTTCATACGACGCCAGCAGCTAATACCCCTGGCGGTCATATTATTTTTGGATTGTATAGTGATATTCATATTGGTGCTGATAGAAATGCTGCTGCGGTCTTAACTTCCATGAAAAACAAATTTATAGAGCTGTATGGAAACTCCTGGTATGAAAAAGTTTCATGTATAATTAACAACGGTGATGTTTTTCAAAACGCAAGTATGGATGAACTAAATACATTTTATAGTTCATACATCACCGTGGTCAGCGGTTCGGTTCCTTTTATGTGTACGATGGGTAATCATGATCTGTATACCAATCCCCCTGCCCTTTATTATCAATTTCTTAAGTACGATGATTTTTCTGCTTTCCCGGATGATCCTGTTCTCAATGAAAAATACTATTCTTTTGTGTTAGGCAACACAATGTTTATTACATTAAACTCTGAAATTCATGAGAATGCTACTCAATCTGCATGGCTGGAGAACCAGCTGATTGCAGCTCAAAACGATCCGTTGACAGACTTTGTTTTTGTTAATGCCCATCATCCAGGGAGAAGTGAAATGTGGCAGGTTGCCAATGATTCATGGATTCAGAATACCGTTTATCCTATGTTAGGAAAATACTCAAAAGTAGCGATGATAAGTCATGGACATTCACATAACTATGAAAGAGGCGTAATAAAATCAAGCAATGCTGACGACGTTGATTTTCGAACCTTAATAACTGGCGGCGGCGGCGGATGGCTTGACTTTTGGGCCGATTATCCTGATGCAACAGACTGGGCACAAACTCACCGAACGCTGGAGGGCTCTCATTATTCGATTATCGACATAGATATGGATGCAAAAAAGTATACCGCTACCATGTATAGTCTGGGCTGCTCCAATGCGTATAATACAACTGCCACTATTGCGGACACTTATCATGGTATCAGAAATCAGGCACGTCCTGATAAGCCGGTTGCTGCAGAGCCAGGCGGAGTTAGCGCTTTATTGCCAGTTTTAACTGCTTCCGCTTTCTCGGGAGCAGATGAAATTATGTCTTCTCAGTTTCAGGTTACTGCTACCCCCGGAGACTATACATCGCCATTAATTAATAATACGCGTGACTATGAAAATATTTTCCTTTCATCTGGCTATCCGGATTTTATACCCATTGATAAAAATGCAGGTATCGACTTGCAAACCTATCAGGTTACAACTCCCCTGGTACAAGGAGCCACTTATGGCTGGCGGGTCAGGTATCGGGATCAAAACTTAAAATGGAGTGACTGGTCCGATGAGGCCACTTTTATCGCAGATATGATAACCACCATTTCAGATCAGGAAATGAATAAGCCGATAACTGTTTTTCCCAATCCGACATCTGGCTATGTTGAAATTATGGGTGATATTTCCAATTCTGTTATAGGTGTTTATGATCGTTTGGGTAATAAGCTTTTTCCTGAGTCTGATTCTTCTTTAAATACAAATCGAAAAATAGATCTGAGCATGCTTTCTCCGGGAGTGTATTTTATTTCTGTCACAAATGAGCATCAAAGCACGTATCAGAAGATTATAAAAATTCAATGATAGAGTGTCTTAAGGGATTTAAACAGACTCAGAAACCTGATTGTAGGGAGGGAAATGTAATCCTGCTTCTTTTATAAGCCATCAGAGCTTATCAAGTAATCTGAGGGCAAGCCAGACTTCAAAAATAATGGTAAGAGGTATCACGGTTAGATTTTTAAAGAATAGAGTTAAAGACTGAGGGTTCATAAGCTTTAGAAATGAAACCTGACGCAGACCGGATAACAATTGGGGATTTTCAGCTCCGTATTTTATCAGGTAGTTGAATACCAGTATGCATACTATAAATACTGTCGTAGTTGCTATAAGCTCAACAGAGTGTGGTTTGAAACTATTGATTATGGTGTTCGGAATGATTTTCCAATCTTCTTCAGGCAGTCTTAATAAAGCTCCCAGAGCATGTATTCCCCCGGAAATTTTTCCGTCACCTGCCAGAAGCAAAAAGAACAAAACGCGTGATGTTTCCACGGGAATTTCCAGCAACCAGTATGTTGTTCTGGCAACAGGTCCAAAGCCATGAGCCTGAATGATTCTTCCTGTGGCCGGAATAAGGATCAATACCAAAACCAGCAATAAGTTTTTTGTAATAATAGAGCTTCCCCAGCTAAGCATGTATTAAGCGCTCTTAAATAAACTTCTTCAGTTCCTTATAGTCTGTAATTATAGTATAGCCGGATAGCTGTGTATGTATGCCATTGTAATCATATACCACCGTATCTATGCCTAACTCTTTCCCTGCTTTTATTTCCGAGTGAATATCATCGCCTACTACCAGTATTTCTGCGGGTTCCAGCTGATATTGCTCCATGATTTTTTTGAAAATATCTTTTTTAGTAAGTGATGAAACAGAGGGATCAACGATGTAGCAGGCATCAAAATCATTGAATACATTCAATTGCCTTATTTTGCTTTCCTGCAATTTTTTAAAACCAGTTGTTACCAGAAATTTTAAGCAATCAATTTGTTTCATTAGCAAATAATCATCAAATGGCTTAATGATGTCGTTGTACTCTAATGCCATTAATAATTCCAATGCTTTTTCTGTCAGGGCCGGGCTAAACTGAAACTCTTTTGTCACCAGCTGAAACGGGATTCGCTGCATCGCTTTTTTGATGTCCTCCATATTTCCGGAATAGCTTCCGTCCTGTTCTATCAGCTTGTATAATTTGTCAAAGAGTTTAGCACCGATTGAGGCGACCGGATAAACGGTATTGTCCAGATCCAGTATGATTGCTTTTTTGTTCATCTTTTCCATAGTGTTAGCTGTATTTGCACCTTTGTTTGATCTTATGACCAGACAATTCTGTTAACCATACGCAGGCAAAGTAATATTTTCCGTTGTCGAATCATCTGTGGCATTTTCCTGCTGTTGAGTGTGCATACACGATGTTACCGGTCAGGCTTTTGTGTCTTTTGTTTGCCTTGTTTAGTCATTGCAAAGTCTGTACTTCGGCTCATTGTCCTGATAAATTCAACTTTCCTGAAGCGCAATGCACTCCAGTCTTCATCAATGGCAACTTGTCGTACTGCTTCAAAGTCAGACTTCCCGAGCATTTCCCAACCATTGTCTCTGTTTATTTCCGCTTTGTATTTTTTTGAAGTCCCTTTTGGATAAGCAAACCAAACGATTCCGTCACCTTTTAACTTTTCGTCAATAAGTGGAATAATAGTGTTAATCTCTGCCTGGGTTTTTATAAATGTCAGAACAAATTCGATTTCGCTGATGTTTTTGATGTCCGTTATGATAGTTGTACAGGCATTCATCGCATTTAGCTCTGTCTCAAATTCAGTCGGGTGATTTAAAATGAGAATTTCTTTATGTTGCCTGAAATTCAGTTTTTTAAACAATGGTGTTACGATCATTTGCTCTATTTTGTATGTACTAAGCTTCTTTATGCACTGTAATGTCTGCCGGACAAATAGTCAACAAAAGCTGTGTCTGCCGCCAGTGTAATGGTTTGCAGTTGACTGCTTAATGAAGTCAGAAAACATAAATATAATAAAAATGGTCCGCACTATGGTTATATTCGATTATTCATATAATAGTATGAAAAACATACTCATATCAACAGAGACACAGAGGCAGTTGGCTGTCTGACAGCCGATTTTCCCCTATCGTTCGGGTTCCTGCGTGATTCTTGCTTCTCTGGTCCCCGGCCGGTGTCAGCAGGCCGGGCAAACGGTCGGAGATTTTATCAATAATCGTCATTTGGCAGCACGGAACGAATAGAAGTAGTATCCTGGCAGCAGACAGCCAGGCTACTAGAGAGTTTTTACGGTTATTAATGCTGATGTTCACTGTGGTTGTGAGGTTGATTTTGGGTATTCTCTTTACCTTCTGTTACATTTACTGTAAAGTCTGCTGTATGTACTTTCCCGTGAGTCTGGAACTCTATCCATATTCTGTATATACCCGGCTTCTTAATATGCGTTTCGGCATAAATCGGGAAGTGTTTGTCTGATATAGGGTGGATATGCAGGAAGTCTTTATCTTCTTTACCAATCATTGCGATATGGGCGGTTGCTGCGAGATACGGTTCTATATCGTCCCCGGATAATTTTTTGTCGTCCTTTTTAACAGAGACTTCCAACGATTGTGTCCTGTTGGTTTTTAGATCACCTCCATTCTCAAGCGTAACTGTATAACCGTCCACAACGGAAACAAATTTGCTTGAAAAGTCAGCTTTATTATTGCCCGGGCTTCCTTTTACGGTAATCTCTTTTTTGTCTACTGTCGGTATGGCGCCCTGTGGTTTAAAGTCTGTAAACAGAGTGTATATACCGCCATTAGGGAATGTTTCCGATATAATATAGGAGCTGTCTTCCTGTTCTTCCGGGTGGATATGACGAAACCAAGTCAGGTTTTCATCAACCACCATCAAATGCACTTTCATTTCGTGTGAAATGTCCAACGGCACATTACGTTTATTTTCTTTGAATGCAAACGTCAATGTTGCAGGTGCTCCTGCTTCAATGACTTGCAGTGAAGTATTGAGCGTAACCTCAATTTTTCCCAGATTTTTATCAGAAACCGCTATCAGATCCATTCCGCATTCAGGACATTTATCGCCTTTCTTGCCTGTTGCTTCCGGGTGCATTGGACAGGTATAAACGTCCTTGCTATGGCTGTGCTGATGATTTTCCATATTTTGTGTATTGCTGCAAGCTGTAAAGAATAAGGCTGCCGTAACGACTGAACTTATTAATAAGGATGTTTTATTTTTCATTGCTTTATGATTTAAACTGTTATTGGATACTGCAAAGTTGCCAATTCTTCAAAAAGGAGCTGTTGTGGTATTTTGAGTTTGATTTGTAAGATTTACTTTTTCCGCTTTAGACCTGCCGGATAAAAAACAAGCCTTTCTGTAATATTCCAGAAAGGCTTAACTAAAAAAAACGATTATTTTGGAAGGCTAAGAAACTGCGTTTACTCTGCTGTTATCGGCTAAATGTGGATTGACGGAATGTAAATTCATTTCAGCTTTTACACTTCGTCCAAAGGCTTTCTTTTATCTTCACGAATTTGTTTATAATGGCTGGGGGAAAGTCCGGTTACTTTTTTGAATTGGTTACTCAGATATGCCACACTTGAATAATTCAGACGGAAAGCAATTTCACTCAATGACAATTCATCATATACCAATAATTCTTTTACCTTTTCTATCTTGTGGGCAATAACGTATTTTTCAATGGTAATACCCTCTACTTCTGAAAACAGGTTGGACAAATAGTTATAGTCGTGGTGCAGTTTATTACTCAACAAATCTGAAAGATTGGTCTTAATATCGTTGTCCCGGTGGTGAACGAGGTCAATAATGACATTTTTTATCTTTTCAATGATACGGCTTTTTTTATCATCAATGACTTCAAAACCTAATTGAATCAGGGCTTCTTCCAATTTCTTGTTCTCTTCCGGTGTAGTTTCTTTTGCAAGTGTCACTTCTCCAAGTCTGATATTTTTTACACCCAGGCCAAGCTTATCCAACTCATTTTGTACCGCCATAATACAGCGGTTACAAACCATGTTTTTGATAAAAAGTATAGTCATAATTTTTCCTGCTCATATGTTACAAAGATAAAAATCATATTTGTCAGCTTCAGTTTTCTCTGTATTTAATCCTCATAGCTTTTACTTGGACTATTTGTCCCATGTCAGCTTCTGTTTGCCGGATTAATTCCGGAGGGATATGATGCTTTGTTCACCTTGTGTTTTCGATCAGTAAACATCCCTATTCATACAAATTACTCAACTGTTTTCTGTCATCGCCGGATGTGAACCGGGATTCTCCAAGGAGGAGATTGCACCGCCTGTAAATCCTAAAGGTTTTGTCCTGATATTACTTTCCGGACTGAGCCTGTATTGCCGACTCTACGACGGGCAAAATCTGCTCTACCCACATACGGTACATTTTTTCAGAGGGATGCAGGAGATCTTCGGTCAGCAGATCGGGAGCGTTTTGAGCCAGCCGGCTTATACCGGTAATATCGACAAAATGAAAGCCATATTCGGTTGCTTTTTCTTCTATGATCCGGTTATAGCTAGTCAGCTCTTCAGAGATTTTGGAAGGATTTTTTTCGCTGGCAAAGGGAGTGACAGAATAGTCAGGTATGGAAATCAGTATCACATGTTCTGCCCGGTTGCCTGATTTTTGCAGGCAAAGATCCGAAAGCCGGGTCAGTTCTTCGATGTACATATCGGCTGGCTGGCCTCTGTACTGGTTATTGACTCCGATCAGGAGCAGTACTGCGGGATAGATATCCAGCACAGGTGGATGATCAGCCAGGCTGCTGAGCAATTCGCCGGTAGTCCAGCCGGTTTTGGCGATGATCTCCGGTATATATGAACCATAGCCGGCATCGCGGAGCCGGCCGGCTAGCAGAACCGGATAGGCAGATTCGGGAGCAAGTCCCTCTCCCACCGTATATGAGTCGCCCAGTGCCAGCAATGTCGGCTCCATGTGAGATTGTTAGCGGCTGAGTGCCCTTACTACCATGACCAGTACAGCTATCAGAAAAATCAGAATAGACAGTTTGTTAATCCCGTGCATAGCCCGGATATTGAAATTCTTAGGTCTGGACGGATCCTTCTTCCTGAAGAAATAACTGATTACCGGAGATAGTTCGAAATATCGTTTTAGTCCCATAATATTGCTAAAAGCAGTTTGGTTGTGTATAGTTTAATTTCCTGAGACAGGGTCAATCCAGTTGCCATCCTCCCTGATCAGGGCAATAAGCTCATCGACTGCTTCGTTGGCCGGTACGGATTTTTTGACCACATTCTGCCCCCGGTACAATGCGATTTTGTCTTTGCCTACACCGACGTAACCGTAGTCAGCATCGGCCATTTCGCCGGGTCCGTTGACAATACAGCCCATGATACCGATCTTGATACCTTTGAGATGATCGGTTCTTTTGCGGATCATGGCAGTAGTTTCCTGCAGATCAAATAGTGTGCGGCCACAGGAAGGGCAGCTTATATATTCGGTTTTGGTCATTCGGGTTCTTGCAGCCTGCAATATGCCGAATGCCGTAGTATTCATTTCCTTAATCCATTTGCGGTGCTCCTCCCTGTCCGAGAAATCCATAAGATCGGTAGAAAGCAATACACCATCACCCAGTCCGTCTATCAGAAGCCCCCCCATATCCGTTGCTGCATATACCTGTAGTTTTTCCAGATGCATGGAAGGATACCTGCGAAGAATGATCACGGGGTTTTGAGCCTTGTTACGAATCAGCTCAAAGATCGCGCGCCGTTGCTCACTCATAGCATGCAGGTTGTAAGTATCCAGCACAAGTACCACGGTAGAGTCAGTGAGCAGCTGGCTGATCAGTGTTTCGCTGAGCTCATCGATATCCAGCAGCACAAAGTTGAGATACTGATGTCTTGGCTTATTTTGCAGATAAATATCTGTCCGCATGAGCGGATACGTAGTAAACTGATTGTCCGGTGTCTTTATCCAGGTGCGATAGTTAAGGATTTCTCTCAGGCCATTGGGCAGCATAAAGGAAATCTTGTTGTCGCCGGTATACACAAAGTCGCTTCCCTGGTCGTTCATGCTCCATTTGTCCAGCAGAGGCATATAGAAATGTCCGATTGCTTTAAGGTCTTCGGTTTCGATCTGGCCTATCCGGCTCAGGTCGGCGATTACCCTCGGCACGTTGCTGAGACCGATATTGAAGACTTCGTGTGTTGTTCTCCTTGCGTATTCATAGGGGTTGACCGGAGCCTGACTGATTTCCGGTATAGACCGATGGCCGCTGCGATTGTAGTAGCGTTCGGCAAGTAATCTGGCTACGGGGATCTCAAATTCGGGATCTTCGGTCAGCGATACCCGGATGGTATCCCCGAGTCCGTCTTCGAGCAGCGTGCCGATGCCTACTGCCGATTTGATCCTGCCGTCCTCACCATCACCGGCTTCGGTTACTCCCAGATGCAGCGGGTAAGGCTGCAAGCCTTCTTCATTGAGCTTCTGCACAAGCAAACGGTATGCCTGTACCATTACTCTTGTATTGCTTGCTTTCATCGAAAGCACGATATCGTAGTAGTTGAGATCTTCACAGATACGGAGAAACTCAAGAGCTGATTCTACCATACCCAGAGGCGTATCACCATAGCGGCTCAATATGCGATCGGACAGAGAGCCGTGATTGGTACCGATCCGCATGGCGGTACCGTATTCCTTGCATATGGCAACCAGCGGAGTAAAACGTTCCCGTATGCGGTCCAGCTCTGCCTGATAGTCAGACTCGGTATATTCGATTACCTCAAAACGTTTTTTGTCGGCATAGTTACCAGGATTGATACGTACTTTTTCGACAATTCTGGCGGCCAGCTCTGCAGCATTGGGAGTAAAATGTATGTCAGCGATGAGCGGAACGGTGATATTACGCTTTTTGAGCTCCCTTTTGATTACTTCAAGGTTCTGAGCCTCCTTCATGCTGGGTGCGGTAATGCGGACATATTCGCAGCCTGCATTGACCATACGGGTAATCTGCTCGACAGAGCCGCGGGTATCCATGGTATCTATCGTAGTCATGGATTGCACACGGATCGGGTTGCTGCCTCCCATTGGGATATCACCCAGCTTTACTTCACGGGTAAAACGGCGACTGTACTCTGTCAGACTGTTGCAATAATTTACTCTCGAAAATGAGGTGGTATCGGATAATATCTGGCTCATATGCTAAATAAGAACAGTAAAGATAAAAAAATCATTTGTACTAATTATATATTCTCCCGGACTTTATCAGGATATTCCTGATACACTTTTCAGGTTGTTCCCGGCCGGATTTACAGACATATTTTCATAATCAATCTATTAGATCCTGCGGCCTGCGCCTTTTTACAGATCACCCAGCTGTGGTCTGATCAGAATCTCCTCTACCACCGTATGTTCGGACAGGCCATACGTCGAGAAAATAGCTTCTGCTACATCTTCTGCTTTCATAAAACGGGATTCGGGCAGTTCTGTTCCCGCCCAGCTGTTGGTTAGTGTCGCGCCCGGCAATACAGCTGTTACTCTGATACCTTTATCTTTCAGTTCTTCCCTCAGTACTTTGGTCATGCCCAGCAGAGCAAATTTGGAAATGCAGTACGAGCCTCCGTTGATATAGGGTATGATACTGGCTGTAGAACATATCGTAAAGACAGCGCCCCGGCCGGCTTTGAGCATCTCTCCTATTACCGCTCTGGATATATGGTAGGCGCTTTGCAGGTTGAGCGCCAGCTGGTATTCCAGCACTCCCTCCTGTTCTTCCATGACAGAACCTGGCATAAATATTCCTGCGTTATTGACCAGCACATCGACCGGGCGATTGAGGCTGCGTACAAAATCGCAAAACGCTGTTACTTCTTTTCTGACTGACAAGTCTGCTTTGGTGATGTATAGCTCCTGTCCGGGAAACTGTTGCTGAAAATCCTGCCGGAAAGTATCGACGGAATTCTGAGAAGACGAACAGTTTGCCACATCCCAGCCTGCTGCGGCAAAACGGAAGGAAATCGCCCTGCCGATGCCTTTGGTGCCACCGGTAATAACAATTAGCTTTTTCATTTACTTATATAGGTTATTATTTTGTATAATTCCTGAAAATTTAAATGTAATTTTGTCCCGGATCGAACGGGGATTTTTTCAAAGAAAGAATAAACACAGGTAAAAAACTAAAAATCGGAATATCCAGTGGGTTTAATGAAAAGTTTGGGGAAGTACTTATTACTGCTTGCCTCTCTGTTTCGCAACAGAGAACGTTTCAGCGTGTATGTGAAACTAGTGATTGATGAGGCTGTGCTGATTGGTATTGATTCCATTTTTATAGTTGTGATCGTGTCATCATTCATTGGTGCGGTGACTGCCGTACAGACTGCTTATAATCTGGTAAGTCCCCTGGTGCCTGTGTATATTATCGGAACCATTGTGCGGGATATGACTATTCTGGAGCTGGCGCCAACGATTATCTCCGTTGTACTGGCAGGCAAGGTCGGGTCAAATATAGCCGGTGGCCTTGGTACCATGCGTATTACCGAGCAGATTGATGCTCTGGAGGTAATGGGAATCAATTCGGCGAGCTATCTTATCCTGCCAAAAATCGTTGCATCAGTCATTACCTTTCCCCTGTTGGTTATTATTGCCGGTTTTTTGTCAATTTATGGCGGGTATCTTGCCGGGGTATTTACCGGAGCGCTCACGGAAAAAGAATACATATACGGAATACGCAACGAGTTCCAGCCTTTCAATGTGACCTTTGCCATGATCAAGGCCCTGGTATTTGCATTTCTTATTTCATCGATTTCCTCTTATCAGGGGTATTATACCCGGGGAGGAGCCCTGGAGGTAGGACAATCCAGCACACAGGCTGTTACTAACAGTTGTATCGCAGTTTTATGTGCAGATTATTTACTAGCTCAATTACTTATATAAAGGAGTCATGATAGAGGTTCGTAACTTGAATAAGCGGTTTGGAGAAAAGGTCGTTCTCAACGAAGTCAGTGGGGTTTTTCACCAGGGCAAGACCAATCTCATCATCGGAGCCAGTGGTACAGGTAAAAGTGTTTTGCTGAAAAGCATGGTAGGGCTTATTCCGCCGGATTCCGGGTTGGTGGCCTATGATGGCCGTGATTTTACCAACGGTTCACTTGAAACGAAGCAGGAAATTCGCCGGGAGATAGGTATGCTTTTTCAGGGCAGCGCACTGTTTGATTCAAAGAACGTAGAAGAAAATGTGATGTTTCCACTGGATATGATGACCAGAATGTCCAGAGAGGAAAAACTGGAGCGTGTCAACTTTTGCCTCAAACGGGTTGGCCTTGAAAACGTCAATCGGCTGATGCCTTCTGAAATCAGCGGGGGTATGCAGAAACGGGTCGGAATTGCCAGAGCTATTGCGCTTAATTCCAGATATCTGTTTTGCGATGAGCCCAATTCCGGACTGGACCCCCAGACGGCCATTCTGATTGACAGCCTTATTCGTGAAATTACCGAAGAATATAATATCACCACCGTAGTGGTTACCCATGACATGAACTCCGTACTGGAGATCGGAGATCATATCATGTTTATGTATAAAGGAGAAAAAGTCTGGGAAGGCTCCAATAAGGACATACTGGATACCGATGTCAAATCCTTGCAGGATTTTATTTTTGCCAGCAAGCTGATCCGTGATTTTAAGCAGAACTCTTTTTAGCCGCCGTTGGGCGATGCATTCAGCATATCATTGAGTCTGGTAAGCTGGCTGATAAATTTCTCGCGAACTTCCCTTGCAAAGGGATTTTCCAGCTCAATCGTCAGGAAAAGATCCATGGAATCCTTGCCGAGATTGCGTTTTATATCAAGCAGGTATTGATAAGCCGGTGTTTTTTGTTCCACGTCCGGGATATCCATTTCATTGATCGATCGTCCGATAAAATGTGTCAGCGCCTGCACATAAGCCATCTGCTGATCATGCAGCTCCGGAGTTCTTTCCAGTACATTAAGCTTCAGATGTGAGGAAAAGAACCGGCTGATGCTGTTTTTGCGCTTGCTCCTCACCGGACATATCACCATGTTCAGGCCCTGAATACCGTTTTTTCCGCTTTGAGGACCAAACAAAGGATGTCCGCCGACAATCTCTGTAGTGGATGGCAGGTATTTTTCCATCAGGCGGACAGGTTTCACCTTGACGGATGATACATCCATTACGATAGCGTTTGGATTGATAATATCCTTGATTTCGAGCAAAAGGGATTCCAGAAACTGAACCGGAACAGCCAGTACAACGATGTCTTTTTTTACAACATCTTCCAGGCTTGTCCATGTTACACCAAGTGCTCTGGCTTCCTGCGCATAGTCTACCTGATCATAGGCAGAAATATTAAAATACGGGGTTAAAAACTTTACGATGAATTGTCCGAAATTACCGAACCCGATAAGTCCTATCTGATGCATTAGGGTAGAATAAAAATATTAAACAAAATAGGCTAATTTGTACATTGTATACAAACTTTTGCCTTTTATTATTTCAACAACGGAGGGGAAAGCCATTGTTTCGGATTAGTACGAAAGGTGTAAAGTTTAGTTGTCGGTATCCTCTTTTTATGGTGTTTATATTGAATGTATTAAAGGATATGCTGAAGCTCTGTGCTTTATAGTCAAAGCAGAAAAGTATGGAAATGTAATACGATATATTTGGTATCTTGCGGCTTTTAATAAAATCTGAATATTCATGAAGAAGCTGTGTGTATACGGAATCCGAAACTGTGATACGATAAAGAAAACCCTTGTATGGCTTTCCGGCCATCAGATCGAATATCACTTTCATGATTATAAAAAGGAAGGGATCAGCCTTGAAAAACTGAATCAGTGGGCAGATCAGGTAGGCTGGGAAGTGCTGCTCAACAAAAAGGGAACCACCTGGAAAAAGCTGGATGAGCCTGTGAAGGAAAAAGTGAACGATCAGGAAGCGGCGACCAGGCTTATGAATGAGTATACAAGCCTGATCAGGCGACCGGTAATTGAGCTGAACAATGCTGTTCTTGCCGTGGGATTTGACGAAAGCGGGCTTCAGAAAAAGCTACTCTGATACAGGAGCTGCTGCGGATATGGTTTGAAGGAAGCAGCTTAAAGCCCAATGTTTCAAAGATTGCAGCGGAGAGAGAATTGGGCTTTGGTAGCCTTAGCCCGCTACCTGTTTGTTGCCTGAGGCTCTCCTATGTAAACAGATCCCCGGAAAAGCAGAAATCGAACCAATTTTTACGTAGGATAACATTTCATAGCCACCAGCTATGTAATGAGTAATTATCCGATGCGCAGGTGCCTGATTTTGTTATTGAATTTGTATAGCTGCTCACCCTGTCCGGTTTTCAGACTCCTCGCTTTGGCTTTCGGGCAGATGTACTTCAAATACAGACCCAGCTCCCACTTCACTGGTGATTTTCAGAAAGCCACCGTTGGCTTCGGCAAAATCCTTGCAGACTACCAGTCCCAGGCCGGAGCCTGCCTCGCCCTGAGTGCCTTCTTTGGAATAATGGCCCTGCATGACTGCTTCCAGCGTGTCATGGTCCATACCGATACCATTATCCCTGATTTCGATCTTTATCATTCGGGCGGCTGTACGTTCGGTGCTCAGTCTGATCACTCCACCGTTTTCAGTAAATTTGATGGCATTCGCCAGTATGTTTCGGAGAATGGTTTCTACCATATCCTTATCAGCCAGGATATGCAGATCTTCTTTGTTTTTATGATATTCGATGCGAATACTTTTCCCTTTGGCCTGCAGGTCAACCACATCAATATTTTTCTGTATGATTTCGTCTGCTACCATCCGGGTACTAACCGGTATCAGACTATGATTGTGCAGACGAGCCCAGGTAAAAAGCGTGCTGACCAGCCCGCTCAGGGATTTGGATGCTTTATTGAGCTGTGACAGGGCTTCCAGCTTATCTTCTTCCGAAAAGCGGGAAAAATGCTTTAATACCATTGATGAAAGCGCTTCCACGCTGTTAGCCGGCCCTCTCAGGTCGTGCGACACGATGGAAAACAGCTTGTCTTTGGTCAGATTGGAACGGTTAAGCTCTGCATTCTTGTGTTTTAATTCGGCTGTTCGGATAGCTACTGTTTCTTCCAGATCCCTGCGATGCCTCCGTGCGGCTATGGTTCTTAGAACGACCAGAAGCAACAGGCCCCCGGCGATTACAAGGGTTGCCAGCGTTTTGAAAAGCAGCGTATCCCACCAGGGTGGCAGTACGGTGAGGGTAAGCTGTATCCCTTCCTGATTCCATTTGCCGTGATTGTTGGTTGCCTTTACTCTGAATATATAAGTGCCGGCCGGAAGATTGGTATAGGTAGCCTGCCGCTGGCTTGGATCCGTATGCACCCAGTCGGCGTCAAAGCCTTCGAGCATATAGGCATAGCGGCTTTTGAGCGGGGCCGAATACTCCAGTGCGGCAAACTCAAATGCTACCATATAGTCTTCGTGCGTGAGTGTAAGCTCTTTTGTCTGATCAACAGGCTGCTTCAGATAGATGCGGCCTTTGCGCTTTTCGCCCGGCTTTACCTCACGGTTGGCTATCTTAAGCGCTGTGAGCAGCACGACAGGTTCCTGTTCGTTAAACAGAATGCTGTCCGGATGAAATGCCACAAAACCATCTACCGATCCGAAATACATGTAACCGTTGCGATCCTTAAAGGAAGCGCCATACGTAAATTCATTGGAGATCAGACCATCATATATATTAAAATTGCGAATCTCTCCGGAGACAGGATTCAGCCGGGAGATTCCGTTTTCTGTGCTGATCCACAAATTGCCCCGTGTATCGTTTTCGATACCGAACACCGAATTGCCTGCCAGACCTTCGTCGGTAGTATATGTCCGAAAAATTCTTTTTTCTTCGTCCCTGAGCTGGCTTACTCCTCCGTTGGACAAACCTACCCAGAGTGTACCGTTAATCTCTTTGATCTCATTGATATTGTTTGATTTTAGTCCCTGGGCTGTCCTGAGATTAAACGGGATAAAACGATCGTTTTTTTCATCATACAGAGCCAGACCACTGACTTCCGATCCTATCCACATGCGGTCTTTACTGTCTCTGAATACCACATGTACCGAACCGGGCGGCAACTGTTCCGGGCCGTCGCTCCGGATATGTCGAAAAGTGCCGGTAGCCGGCTGATAGATATCCAGGGCATTGTCCATCAGTCCCAGCCACAATTGCCCGTGACGGTCTCCGCAGATTGACCAGACGCTTGGTTTGCTCAGGCTGTGCAGAGTATCGGTTTCGCTGGCATGAAAAGCTTTCAGTCCGGATTTACTTTTGAGGCAGACTCCGCTTCCGTAGCTGCCCATCCAGAGTTGTCCTGCCGGATCGCGGTACAATGACTTGATGATGTCAAAGCAGGTCTCTTCTCTGGCTTTGCTGAAGTTTTTGAGTGTTTTGCTTTGAGGATCAAAAAGATCCAGTCCGCCGCCATCGGTCCCGATCCATACCATGTCATTGTCTGCCTGTTCGAAGGCCAGCACCGATTTTACATTGAGCTCGTAGGCCGAAGATTTGTTTGTAAAGCTGCGAAAGAAACGTTTCTGCTTTTTATACTGACTGATTCCTGCTCCGTAGGTTCCCAGCCACAGAATACCGGGCTCGGTTTCATAGATACAGGACACCACATCCGAACTTAATGATTTGTTGTCTGAGGGATCATGACGACTGAATATAAACTGATCAGTTTCGGGTAGATATTGACCAAGACCTCCTCCATTGGTAGCAAGCCATACAATTCCTTCGCTGTCTTCATAAATAGCCAGAATGGTATTGGATGTGATACGCTTGTTTTCGAATGTATAATGTATGAATTCGCCCGAATTGGTATTGAGCCGGTAGACTCCCTCCGATTCCGTACCTATCCAGAGATTGCTTTTACTATCGTATAGCAGCACACCACCTTTATTGAGCAGTATCTGATTCTGCATATGATTCGAAAACCTGAAAAATTCATATTGTTTTGACAGGGTATCAAATACACCGATCTTGTTGCCGGGGCCATAAAGCAGCAGCTTGCCATTATTGTCCGGTACTATGGAAGATACATAGGCAGGCGCAGCTCCGGATTGCTGCCCGGTAAATGAGAAATGCTGAAAGTGCTCCGTCTCAGGATCGAAACGGTCAAAACCATCCCAGGTGCCGATCCATACAATTCCTTCAGAGTCCTGCACAGCGGTAAGAATATTGTTGTTATGCAGAGCGTTTTTGCCCGGAATACTTTTGTACCTTCTGAATAATTCTGTGTTGGGATCATATATGCAAAACCCCGAAAAATAGGTGCCGATCAGGAGCTTGCCATTATCGAGCCGTAGCAGAAAGCGTATGTAGTTGTCACTGAGAGAAAGTGAATCGAGCGGATCATATATGTAATTACGAAAGCTGTATCCATCATACCGGACAAGACCGTTTCGGGTCCCAAACCACATGAACCCCCTGTTGTCCTGTACTATCGCGGAAACCGAATTGGAAGGCAAGCCGTCCAGTCGGGACACTCTGTCAAATTCTGTTAATTGCCCTTTTACACTGACCGATAAAAAGAACAGTATCACAAAGCAGCCCCAGTACAGAAGCAAATAACTTTTTTTCAATAAGATATGCAGAGAAAATAAAGGATGTTTATAAATAAATAGCAATCAAATTTATAAACCGAAAATAGTAAAAAAAATGTACCTGCCCAAGAATCCTAAAAGTAAAGGGGGCAAAAATATTTTCATCCTGCTTCATGCCGGAGAGTAATGGCAAGGTTCAGATATATAGAGCTATTGCGAGAGATCGGGCAGATTTATATCATATTCAGTTTGCCGGACAATGAGACTGGTATCATTGTCAATTACTTCATTCCCGAAGTATTTTCTATAGTATTTAATGATAATTTATGTGTTAAAATATTGTATTTCAAATTTTTGATAAGAAAAGAAGGGCGGCATGTAGCCCCTGGTCTTCTTTGTTTTAAAGACGGATTATAAATCCTGGAATAAATGTTTTTGGATACTGGATCTGAAACAACCGGAATTATAGTATATTTTGCCGGAATACTTCGGACCGCATTTTCTTCCTCTATTCTATAATCAATTTGGACGTGCTTTTATGTAATCCGTCAGAACAATCTACGATGTAAAGACCCGGAGCAAAGTCACTCACATCAATGATCAGATCTTTTTGCTTCTGTACTTTTCTGGTATGCAGCAGGCTTCCATTGGACTGATATATCTTGATTTCTCCGGAAAAATCAGAACTCGCCCATTGAAGCCGGACTTTGCCAGACGCAGGGTTTGGCGAAAGTTTTATAGGATTGGCCATAAATCGGGAATAGGAAGTTGGGAAATCCGGAGCTTCATTTTCATCAATCTGCAGCAAATAGGTGATCAGTTGCTCTATTTCTTTTTCGCTGAACCTTGTCAGATCTCCGTGCTTTTTGTCCGGATTCTTTGTAATCAGTACATCTCGAAGGGTAGCGGCAGACCCGTCATGGAGATAAGGCGCGGTTTCCCATATACCTTTGAGTGTAGGAGTAGCAATACCGGTAAGGGAAGTATTTCTGCGTTTTCCTGATGAAGGCGAGATTGTACCCACATCATGAAAAGCTCCGGATATCCTGTCGGTAAAAGCACCTCCGGAGTGGCAGCTTCCGCAATCTGCCCGGACAAAGATGATTTTTCCTTCCACAGCATCCTGTGTCAGACTTCCGTCCGGATTTCTGTAAGGACTGGGTGGTACTTTGTCTAACGAATGCACATAGGCAGCCAGGGCATCAAGTTCGCGGCTCAGACCTGATTTAGGATCACCCAGAGGGTCACTCACAGTGCCTTTATAGAAAAGTGAATCGGGCAAAAAGCCACGACCGCCAAATTCGTTTCTGATATCATTTTCGAAATCCTGAATTTCATCAAAATTGGCGGTCCAGTGGACATTACCCATACCTGTACCGGCTCTGCCATGAAGACTGTGCGTATTACGTAACCCCTCACCCCGTTCTGTAAAATCCCAGACTCTTTCATCGCTTCCACCGTCCAGGTGGCAGGTGGCGCAACTTATATATCCGGCAAACGTCATGCGCTCATCATCTGCGTTGTAGAATATCTGTTTGCCAAGCAGTACTTCCGGGGCCAGTACTTCTGTATTGATGGTTCGGATAGTCGCTTGTACCACTGGTACAAAGTTGTTGGACAGAATAATATTTTCCGTATTGAATACCCGGACTGTACGCGACATAAAGTTGTGCACATAAAGTCTGGTGCCGTTTGGATTGAATACTAAACCCTGAGGTGCCAGCCCTGTAGTATCGAGCAAGCCCAAACGTGCGTTGGTAGCCACATCAATCATCGAAATTTTATTATTCCCCTGCAGGGCGACAAAGGCGATATTGCCATATGGGCTGAATTCAACCGCACAAGCCATATCGGCATCGTTGATGTCGGTTCTGAAAGTCCGGGCTTCCTTTCCTTCGGCAAGATCAATTCTGGAAACTATGGTGCGTACCGTATTGTCAAATGTGAGATCATTTCCATCCCTGAGCCGGCCTCTTGCTGTATTGTCCTTTTTGGAAGGAATCCAGGCCTGGGAACCATCCGGACTGATAGTAACAGTTGAGATATAGTTGGGTACACCGCGTCCCCGGTCTTCGAAATCCGGCGTTTCATCAAATGCCAGTTCAACCTCTTTGTCCACTTGCATGGATACGGCATCTACGATCCGGACGACTCCATTGTTTTCCGGTGAAATAAACTGAGTGACCAGTAGCTTGCTTCCGTCTGAGGTAATGGCTATTCCTCTGGGAAACCGGCCGACATCCAGTCGTTGAATCACCTGCCTGGTATCGACATGTATTTTCAGGAGTGTTCCTGTACCCTGAAGCGTGATATAACAAAATTCTTTCCGGGGATCGAAACATATGCCAAAAGGCTTGGAACCGTAAGGCAGCTCAATGGTTTCCGATACGATTCCGTTATGGCTAACTACTGAAATACTGGCATCGCGCTCGCTGGCCACCCAGACATTACCCTCATCATCGAGCGCCAGAGTCCGCGGCTGCCTGCCAACCTTAATCTCCCGCAGCAACACATTTTTTTCCATGTCAATGCATGATACCGAGTTATTGTCCTGATTAACTACCCAGACATGATTTCGTAATGTATCCATGCATATTGTCGAAGATCTGGAAGGCGAAAGGGTAGTGACCGGATTGTATACGGTCTGAGTAACTGTAACCGGAATATCCTCACCCTGAATTCTGGCAAAAACCTGATAAACTCCCGGTTCGGCGTATCGGTGAGTTGCTGTAAGGCTTTTTCTGTACCTTCCCAACCCGCTACCATCGCCAAAATCCCAGGCAATCATTGGAATGTCATCGTCAGAGGATGCCGCTTTGATCGTATAGGTCACCAGCTCCCCTACCTGCACCGGCATATTCTGGCTGAGCTCAAATGCAGCCTGCTTTTTCCATAACGTATGCCCATAGAGTAATAAATACAAAAGAGCTGAAACTGTGATTCGCGCAAGCATAGTTGTATAAATAAGTATCGAATAATCGGACCGGTTTATAATTTCATCCTATACATCAGCGGCAGTAAAAAACAGCCCCTCAAAGTCAACGTATATGGATAGTAAAGAGAGACGGGGCTTTTCCCGTCTCCTTCGCTTCGTTTAATTTCTGAATATTTTAAACTCTTTGTGGTAACCGGCAGAACGTATCCTGAGCAGATACATACCCTGAGCAAGCTGACTGCCGACAGTCCTTGTACCATCTCCGAATCCGGCTTCCAGCTGATTTCCGGCCACATCCATAATAGCGTACTGGAACGGAGTATCCATATTGATGGTGATACCCTGACTACTAAAGGGATTGGGCTGAATCTGAATTGTACTTATACGCTCCTGTTGCGTGCTGGTAATAAGATCTTTAAATTCTATATAATTCAGATTCATATAGCTGGCATCAAAAACGATTCGCATTTCATAAGATCCCTGCTTCAGCTCTACATCTCTAACCAGCACTGTCGACCAGTTTTGCCAGCCATTCGTATTAGGGATATTAATTTCACCGGTAACATCAGTTCCGTCCATTTCAATATGCAGCTTTTTGCCATCGCCGTCAGCAGCCACCCGCAATTCAAGGTCATACAAAGCAGTTGTCGCTATATCAACAGAATATGCCAGCCATTCACCCTGAAGAACATAGCCGATATTGTAATTGCCATCTACATCCTCGGTTACTTCAATATCAACCTCATCATGCCGGAATGGCGCTTTTCCTTCATTACCATTAGAATTCAGTTCATGATAGGAAATGCCTTCACCACCCCAATCGTATTCTTCTGCTTCTATTCTTCCCGGAATACCATGTGCGCTTCCATGGTAAGGACGTGCCGGCAAAAGCAGCCTTGCACCGCCCCATGACGCGTGATCCAGGTCGTTGTTGCCATTAGCATCAACAATCAATGTCAGGGATTGAGCCCCGGAAACGTCTATGTTGATGCTTTTCTTTTCAGAGGCTCCTGTCATCGGGCCGCTGGTATACTGCTGCACACCATCAACCAGCACAGAAAAAACAACGGACCCGGATGTCCCTACTTCATCATCGATACCAATGTCGGATAAAAAGCGTTTATACGCTCCTGCCAGGTTGTAGGTAACCCTGGAATTGGCGTGAACACCAAGCCCCCGGCTATAAAGCTGACCATTCAGACTAATATTTCTGCCATCGTCCGCCTGATTTTCTCCATTGCTCTGATCAATTTCGGCAGGCCCCCAGCCATTGGTGGCTGACGTCCATTGAAGATCCGTAATGTAAATGGAAGGCATGGCTCTTACTATCGTAGAAGTCGCTCCTGCCCCAAAGCTGTTTGAGGCAGAAACAGTATAATAATAGTACGAATCATTTTGTACATTCTGGTCTGTGAATGACGGCCTGGATACCTTACCGGCAACCTCAAAAGGTCCGGCAGGGGAAAGGCTTCTCTTTACCTCATAGCTTGTTGAATTGGGAACACTGTTCCAATAAACAGAAACATTACCCGATTCTTCAAATACCCACGGAGATCCTACCGAACCGGGAGGAAAACTTCCCGTTGGTCCGGTGGAGAAATAGGATTTAAAGGGTATTTCTATCGGGTTGCCGACCAGATCTTTTAGTCCACCTGCGGGAATAACAATCTCATAGGTAGTATTAGCCTGCAAAGGCTGATCCGGGAAAAAATTGATGGTAGCAAACTGATAACTGTATTTGCCCGACAAAGCGCTTCCGCCCACAGGTCTTACGATAAATGAATTTCTGTTGATTGATTCCAGTAGTATATTGTCAGTCAGCGTAATGCCTACCCGAGAAGTTAAAGCCTGATTAACTGAATTGCTTCTGGGAACAACCATGTTTACCTCCGGAGCCTTTGTATCCGGCGCTGCCTGGTGAACCCAGAATCCACTGCCGGTTCCATGGTCGTTGCCTACAAAAATCAGATTACCCATGGGAGATACCTGACCGTGATCCGAATCTCCGATGATGCCTAATGATCCCCGCCCCGCAATCTTTAACCGGGAAGGATCTGACGCGTCAATTTTCACAACTTCTGACTGACATCCCTGAAATATGAAGTTATCCTGAGTTGAACTGTATAACTGCTCTCCGCTGTTGCCAATATTCAATGTGCCGACCTTGCGTATATTGATCGGATCACTGATGTCGTAGGTGCTGAAAACGGCATTGTTGGCGTTTCCTCTTGCGGAAATAACAATTTGATTACCATTGAGTGAGCTGGCATACATGTTTTCTGTATTTGAGTAGCTGTTTAACAGCCTCGGATTGCCAGGTTCGCTTATATCATAAAGTGTGATTCCTTTTCCGAAATCATGGGCCGAAGTAACCAGCAGGTTGCCAACGGCAAAAATCGGTCCTACCTGTCTGGGAGAGTTTACATGGAGGACCAGCCTCGGATTGTGGATGTCCGAAGCATCCACCACATCAAATCCTTTGCTGCCATTGGCGATATAAATGTATGGGGCTTGCCAGAACATCTGCCAGTTGGCTCCATAGTCATCATGGGTGTATCCGTTCATACAATGACGCTTTACCTGCACCGGGTCCAGCGGATTGCTGAAATCCCAGATCTGAAAACCGCAACCATCCTGAAACAATATGTAATTGCCATGCTGCGGAAGCGCATGCATCTCCCTAAAGTTGGAGGTGCGTGAATCATATACCCGTTTTACAAGCCTTGGCGCCCTGGGGTTTGATACGTCCCATACCAATATTCCTCCCGGAGGCTTCCCGCTATCCGGATGAAAAGTGGTGATAAGATATCCGTTGTGCATGGTAGCCATGGTAGACCCCATGTGATTGATTTCGGTGTATTTCCAGACATTTTTATACAGTTCGGAGGGCTGATACGTGAGGTTCCCCAAACCGGGTCCTGCCTGTGCAAAAAGCCAGCCCGGTATCACAATGAAGAATGCAAGTATAGTATTGCGCATAGTAGCTATCATAAGACAATCACTGTTTAAAAATTTTCTTATATGTATAGGTATCTTGTTTTTCTTTCAGCCAGCATGTATGAAGCTCTGCTTTAGTCAAAATTATCCGACCAGGTCTAAGCGGCGGTTCAGTATTCTGTTCCTCTGCCCTCCCAAATCATCATACTGGTTTATAAAGAATCGTAAGGCTACGTCTGTATATCTGAATGGTCATCAACAAGATTGAAAAAAGAAATAATGATAACCATTTTCAGATTAGATTCTTAATGCTCAGAAAACGAGGAGACCTACTGGGTTGTGAAAGTAGTTTTGCAGGATTTGCAGGGTAGATGGCGCTAAAGAATCAGATAAAGATCAATTTGGATGTTCTTTTATATATCTGGCAGAACAGATCCGGCAAATTCTGTATCGATGGTTCGGAAAATATAGTAAAGCTATGCATAAAAGCACGTCTTTTTCACCTAATTGGTATAATCAAAGACGATAGGTAGCTGTACTCTTACTCTGACCGGTTGCCCATTGCTGGTAGCCGGCATCCAGTCAGGCATATTCTGGACAATATCTTTGACTGCATCATTGCATGTTGTGCAGACTTTTAGTCCCTTCATAACTCTGACATCGGTTATACGGCCATTCTTTTCTATTACAAACATTAAAAACACAGTCCCCTTATCCCCAAGTTTAGCCGCCTTTTCGGCATAGGGTCTGACTTTTCTGCTTATGTATTCATTCATGGCGCTTACTCCACCGGGAAAGGAAGCCGCGAGTCCGGGTCCGGGAAGATATATAGTATTGTCTTCAAAAGTATTACCTGAAAGCCCGGCCATATTGTCCCCTTCTCTGTCCGACAACTTGTTAATTCCCAGTGTATCCTGTTCTCCATCCTGTGTTGTGTTACTGATTACAGACTCACGTAAGGCGTCCTGATCAGGCAACAATTCATCTTCCTTAACTTCCGGGTCAGGACTGATTTTAGGTGGCAGATAGCGCACGGTCTTTACTTTAGGTGATGGGGCTGAAGGCATAGGCGGAGGTGGCGGACTCGGATTATTTGGCAATAATGGTGGTATCTCAACAGCTTTGAGATCAATCTCAACCATTTTGCGGTTTGTTGGTACTACGCTCACAAAATACTTTTTGTAGATAAGAGGAAAAGTGAGCGCAGCTGTAACCAGGCTGACACAAATAAGCAGCGATATACTTAAATGCCGGGTATATTTTTTTCGGAGGAAATAAGCACCAAATTCTTTATTCCGGTTTTCAAAAACGATTTCGTACAAAAACATCTGTAAAAATTGAATCAAAAAAATAATTATAAGTAATCATTCAATATATGACGGACAAAGCATATTTCATTTAATAGGCAAATGACCCTTTGACTGCTTCAATGCGCTGAGTCGAATCGGCCAGATTGAAACCTGAAAATTCAAAAGTTCCGGAAACAAGTTTGCCCGGATAATAATCATTCAGCACAATTACAGCAGATTCAGCTTCGTAAGCAGCATCATTATCATTGTAAAAAATTGTTCCCTTGCCTGTCTGAAATACTCCCGGGTTCAAGGATGGTATATGGATCATGATCTTTTTGTTACCGGCAAGCGCCATGATTGAAAAACCTGTTTTATCCTGCGACACCTGCTTGGGATCAAGAGATACTTTACGACCGTTTAGCTCAAAAGTCAGATGCAGTACCGGTAATTTCTCCAGCCTGCCATTTTCGATGCGGAGAATCTCATCAGTAGCCGTATTTACTACCTTCAGCTCCAAGTTACCATGCAGCAAGTTAGCAGCCGTATCAATTGATTGGATATGTAGCATTCCCGCTCCCAGGTTGTTTCTTGTCGTATACTCGGTTTGTTTAAGAAATACCCGGGCATAAGCCGACCTCGGATTGTCTGTCATGGTTACCAGGCCAGTATCAAGCTTTACCAGGCGAATGCTCGTTTCCAGCGAGTCATTATAGAAAAACAGGTCCCTGTCCTTCACGATGCCGTTCATTTCAAAAAACACCCCGTTCAGTGTTCCTTTAAACTCAAATGTAGTATCAACGGCAACGGGCGGCTTCTTTCTGATAGCAGGAAAGATTAAATCTCTTTCCTGCTTTACAGAACATTGAATCATTACACTAAAAATAAACGAAAATAATGCTATACAATGATACTTCTTCATAGGATCCGGGGTATCTTGATTTGGTGTGCCAGATTATTCTATAATCAGCTTTACAGTCTGGCCTTCCGTATTCTGTACAAAGTAAAGGCCGCGCAGGAGTGTACGCACATCAATCCGATCCGCATTTTCACGGGAAAGAATTAGCTTTCCTGAGAAATCGTACAGGCTGATGTCCGATATTTTGTTCAGCTGGATATACTGGCTTGCCGGATTAGGCCAGCAATAAAAATCTCCGGCGTGACTGGTTTTTTCATTTTTTCCAAACAGGCCGACTCCGATCGGCGGGTCCTGGCATTCGTTTTCAAGCTTCTGACAGGCTGTCGGTTTTTCGAAATAATCATAAAAGCCTGTAAGCGCTACTATCATTGATTTGTTGTAAGGTTCTTCGTTGGCCGGATTGGGATATTGCAGGGTTACAAAAACAGTATTTCCTCCATAACTCTCCCAGTTTTCGTTGTACGCTACCACATTTACCGCAGAAAATCCGGTAATTTCGGAGCCTTTGGGGCCAATAGAGAACAAGTGCAGGTTGTCTCTGGACGGTTCATTTGTAAGGTCAAATACATAGGTCTCGTTAATCCTGTTTTCGTAAGCATCACCGATACGAGAAGGGTTTCTGAACTCAGACGTAGCCGGAATATTTTCATGAACAAAAAGAAACTCCTTGCTTTTATCAGTAAAAGCTGCCTGATCAAACCAGGTATTGGTGAGTATTCCGATACCATCCGGATTGGAAAAATGAAAACGGCAGTCAGCAGCGGGGCCACCTTCTATTGTAGGTTTGATATTAAGAGTTGTATAGTTCATCTCAAGTATACGGCCATAGTGATCCGTCAGCTTATTATCTTCCAGGCCGTCTTCTTTATCCAAAAGCATGAGATGATGGGCCAGCCTGGCATCCGTTGCCCTGGCATGGTCTGCAAAAAGACTGCCTGTCTCTCCTCCTGTTTCTGTGATATAGATAGGGCTGTTTCCATGGCTGCCTTTTGAGCGTACCATATGAGACAGATTGTTGAACATAGTAGCTCCGGCATCCAAAGCCCGCTGATGTACATGCAATAAATCTTCGAAAGTTAAGGGTAGCGGGTTCCCGTCAATGTCTTTTTCATTCAGCTCAACCCACGTACCGCCTATACCATCTGCGTTTTGCTGATAGCATGACATTGTGAAATTACTGGAAGCGCTTCCGCCCTGTCGCAGAGCCAGTATAAGCACTGATGGTTTCTGGCCGGTGATCATAAGAAAAGAGTTCGCGTTGATTTCGAGAATATCCCGATAACCTCCTCTCCCCAGTCCATACCATTTCTTTGTCGCTTTCATTTGTGAAGCCGTCGGATCTATTTCGGTAATCCAGCCCATATTCTGGTATCGGGCAAGATTCTGCCCGGAAGCAATTCCGTTATTGTCCGGAACAGTGTAGTCATTCAGATCCGTATGACCCGCTGACAGATCTGAATTGCTGTTCAGCAAGCAGTCCTCTGTAACCCAGATCCGGCGGCCTGTAGTACGATAAATCATGGAATGCTGAAATGCTGCCCCTCCTACCGGACTGAAATCTGCCATACGATAATATACCTGCTTTCCGTTAACAGTCTGGGTTACCGGAATCCATTTTCCGCCAGCATCTTTTTTTACCTTTATCTGCAAAACGCCGCCACCATCCCCGAGATCCTGATTTTTTGCATTAAGTGACTGAGACACGTATAATGTACCTTTGGTATCATCAAAATCACTGTCAGGAACAAATAATATTCCGCTAAACCCGGCTTTAAATCTTGCAAACTTATCACTCGAAGCCAGATAGGCAAGGCTGTCTTCTGTAGCCAGGATATCCAGCGTAACAGAAGATGGAATCACCAGCTGCTGCCCGCCAAAGCTTGTGTCTATGGAACAAAAAGGAAACTCAAATGCATTCTGACAATAAGAATAACTTACGAACGTCAGCAAAAAATACGTTAGAAATGTTCTTTTCATTTTTATTAAAAAAAGGTTATTTATCAATTGTTTAGTGAGAGCAAATTTATTCAACATATTTAAAATCAATGTTAAACATGTGTTAATTGTGTATTAATATAAATCAGGAAGAAGTATTTGTTCATAACAAATAAAAAATGGAGAAGGGGTTTTAGCCCTTCTCCATGTCAGTCATATTTAATACTCAATATGGTTTTTACCTTGTAAAGTGGGAAGTTTGAACTCCGCTGGCTGATTGTACGCGTACCAGATAGCTGCCGGGAACAAGCGAAGATGCATCAAACATGACAGAATGTACCCCTGCGCTATATTGTCCCTGAGCAACTCTGTTGACAACAGCGCCTTTCATATCTATGACAACTACGTCAACATCAGAAGACTGATCCAGCGAAAAATCCACTCTGGTCAGGTTGTCTGATGGGTTTGGTACCACCATGATTCCGGATATCTCTATAGCAGACTCGGCAGAGCCTAATCTCAGCCCGGTGCCTCTCAGTGTCGAGCCACATGGGTATTCTGTCCATTGCGGACACCAGTCTGTCCAGCCCAGTGTCCAGTCTTCTGTCTGGCCAAAAGCGCCTCTGTAGGCAACATTGTCAAACTCCCAGCCGAATGAGTCTGAGTAAGCAAGATCTGCCGGAGTCCAGTTGGCTGTATTACGCAAAGGAGAAGTAGAATTGATCAGGAAATCAGGAATATTACAGTCAGCAACACATAAATCGACTAAGCCCAGATTGGCAACTCCACCCAGGTCAAAGTTTTGTCTTTCGCCACATGCTGGTACTCCGAAAAACCAGTCAGCGATATTGTTGGCACAAGGTGCAGTCCAGGTTACGTTGGTGTTCAGATTGTTTGTATTACCTGCAAGAGAGTTGAACTCCGCATTCAGAAGCCCTGTGACATTGGC
The DNA here is from genome assembly GCA_023458555.1 of Bacteroidota bacterium. Taxonomy (GTDB): domain Bacteria; phylum Bacteroidota; class Bacteroidia; order Cytophagales; family Cytophagaceae; genus SpSt-227. The sequence continues at coordinate 280,368 of JAEWYS010000015.1, forward strand.
ATGATCAACAGTTCCTGAATTGGCAGCAGTGTATCCCTGAAGATACAGACCAACCCGCCATCCGGCAAAAACCGAATTGAATACATTTAAGGCTGAATTTCGGCGAATATGTGCTCCGTTGCCGCCATTGCCGCCCTTGTTCCAGTCATCATGCAATTCGGTTGCCGGATTGCAGGTTAGTGGGCCGTATATACTGTAGTTGGAAAATACAGGTCTGGTAATGGACCCGCCACACTCATTCGTCAGCACAGGTGTTCCCGGATTATAATTGTCCGACTCAAAGCCGTTGGAACCTGAAACATCGTGATAGGCAGGGTCTCTCAGCGCCACACCAAACTGATTCTTGCCGATGTATCCGAAGTCAGTATCAAAATCATCATCACGGGTTCTCCAGGCGATCAGGTACTTGGAATTTACACAACCGCCAAACCACTCATAGGCATCATCATTGGCATGAGTAACCTGTATGTGATGAATCTCCGTACCTCTTCCTACAGAAGCCAGTGTAAGGCTGTTGATCTCGTTGTCCGGAGAAAAAGGAATACCCGCGTAGTGAATCTGAGTATAGGTCAGTTTACCGGAATTGTCATCGCAGTCATCGCCGCCGGCAAGAATCGGTGTGCAGGGGCCTTCGACAGGAAAAGTACAGCCGGGCTGATTATTGGGAGCATAACCGGCAATAATAATTCCGCCCCAGTCACCGGGAGCTCTCAAGCCTGCAGGCTGATCAGAAGTAAAGACGATCGGATTAGCCACCGTACCCTGGGCATCAATTTTGGCTCCTCTGGAAATGATGAGGGAACCTTTCGTGGCTTTTTCACCCAAAATGGTTGTTCCTGGCAAAATACGCAGAGTAGCGCCGGAAGCTACTGTATAACAGCTGCGAAGCAGATAGCAATTGTCGGGAGTTAAAACCCGGTTAGAAGTCTGGACACCTTCCAGAACAATCAGGCTTTGTCCGTTTGTCAACAAAGCCAGCGCCATAACTGATAATGATAATAAAAGCTTTTTCATTGTTTTTTTAAAAAATTGGTTGAACATAGCATTAAATATGACTGGTAATGCAATATTACAGACCAGAGATCAACTGATGATAAACCAGATATTATTGTATAATAAATTTTAAATCAATTGGATAACAATAAAAAAATCCATACCGAATGCATGGATTTAAAAAAATATGTACGTTCAGTCGCTTAAGTGACAAATAGGCCGGCTTATTGAGGATTATTTAATAATCGGTTATCTTCCTGGTTTAGCGTTTTCGGTCTTCATAAGCCCTATCCCTGCCGGCTGTCACCTATTTTAAACGCCTTACTGCAGTCTGTATGAAATCCCAAGGGTATAATAAGGCCCCATATACCAGGAGCTAAACATCTGATCTGTACCGGAAGAGATTTTATTGTCCTGATCAATATCCTGCATCATGTAAAAACGCTGATTCAGAATATTCTGAATGCCACCCTTCCATTCAAATTTTCCATATTGCCAGGCTACAGTCAGATCCAGCGAATGCCTCGGCATTTCATACACCTGCCGGTTTATATAATTCCCGACCCGGATTATTCGTTTGCCGATTATGTTATACATTGCACTAATGGTCAGCCTGAGCGGGGCTGCACGGTAAAACAAACCTGCATTGATCAGATAGGGAGCCTGTCCGACCATGGACCGGTTTGTCTGTTGAATTATACTGAGATCCTGTATAACCGTATTGCCCATATCAATCGTACTGTTGATAATAGCAGTATTGAAGAGGATATCTATGTCTTTTATAATCAGTATATTTTCCAAAAAGGGAATATTGCCCAAAGACTTTATGCACTCCAGCTCAAGGCCTATACTCCTCGCAGCCGGCAGATTGACAAAGGTTAAGGAAGGATTGACGGATTCAGTGCTTGTCATAAAAGCCGGCTCTATAGCATTGATAAAACGCTTGTAAAACAGTCCGAAAGAAAATGTTTCTCCGGTGCCGGGATACAGTTCATAGCGTATATCATAATTGTATATGGATATGTCCGGATTCAGGTCCGGATTGCCGTATACTGTTTCATTTTGTTCAAAATTGTAAAATTTCAGAGAGGCCAGCTCCCTGAATTCCGGGCGGTTAAGGGTTTTTGAAAACGCGGCGCGGACAAGCATTTTATTTGTAATATCATAGGTAAGATTAGCGGAAGGGAGTATATCTGCCAGTCTGTTGTCCAGATGATATGCTCCTCCAAGCACAGTACTGTAGTAGGCGGAGTTCATCACCTGACGGCTGTTTTCAACCCGTATCCCTCCCGAAAGTCTGAATGCTTTTATGGGGATTGCTGCTCCGATATAACTGGCCATTATCTGACCCGATGCATCGTATTTATAACTTGGATTATTGTCTTCATCAAATGTTTCGCTATTATATTTATACCCAAACAGCCGGTAGTCGTATATCCTTTTCTTCTGATCAAACAATATTCCTGCTGTCAGCCTGGGCTTTTCGCCCCAGAGCTTTACAGGCAGCAACTGCTTGTAGTTAGCGGCTCCCATGATTGTCTTTTCATCCAGACGGATATAGCGTCTGGACCAGAACGAACCAACCGATGACAAATACATCGGCATAAAATCCATATCATATGTTTCAGGGTGTCGTTGATAGCCTGAAACATGATAATCCGGCATGTCTTCATTAAAAAAAGCATAACCTGTTGTCCAGTCCAGTTGTGCGGAAGCGCTCAGATCATGCGCTGCCCCCAGCTGCCCGGCATAAAGACTTGTGTATACGTTTCGTATCCCATCTGACTGGCGGTATTCATGAGAGCCGTATCCCGAGGAGTTGCCCGGAAAATACTCTGCATTTCTCTGAGTATAGGTAAAAGAACCGATATGATTGAATGTATTTTTGAAGGTAATACTGGTGTGTTCGCCTATATCCAGCGAGAAGTTTTGCAATATCCCTGTCCGTACATTCCGGTCATAGATATTGTCAATCATGTAATTATCAGGTTTATTTGCAAAGGTAACTTGTCTTGCTGCCTTATAATGATTTCTGGTATGGGAATAATTGAGCGATGTAACCGAGCCTAATCTGAGCCTGTTTCCCAGGGTAATACGTCTGGCAAATAAACCATTCAGTCGCTGATCTGTCGGGGCGTTCATCTGTCTGTCCGGCGTCCAGCCTGCTCTAAACTGTTTTCCGTATTTGTTTTTTTCTTCCTGAGGCAGCTGAGAAATATCTTCCGGCATTCCGGCCGGAAGATTCCCCAAACCATTGTTATACCCCATCCATCTGCCCGAACCGAAATCCATTTCATAAAAGGGCTTGAATGAAGTGGTAGGCCGGTACGAGCTGGCATACGTTATCTTAAAGATATTTTCCTGCGGAACAGAACTGGTATAGACACGAAGAGCGCCACCAGCAAAATCACCGGGCAGCTCCGGACTGGCTGTTTTATATACGATGACCCGGTCAATCATGGAGCTGGGCAGCAGATCAAATGAAAATGCCCTGGAATCAGCTTCTGCTCCCGGTGCTATAATATTATTGAGCATCACCGAATTGTAGCGCTGGTGCAGACCTCTGACCATTGCAAAGCGGTCTCCGCTCAATGTAATGCCCGGAATCCGTCGTATTACCTCGGCGGCATCCCTGTCCTGTGTTTTGGAGATCGTTTCCTGTGAAATACCATTGGCAACCACTTCAGAGGTGCGGACTTCATTTAGTACTGCCTTGTCCGTATTAGTTTCCCGGATTACAGAGATAACGACCTCATTCAGGGCTTCAACCGTTTCTCCCATGTATATAGAAGGCAATTCAAGTACTTCGTTTGAAATTACGTCAACTCCTTTTACCTCTTTGGTTTGGAGTCCGTAATAAACAAACTGAAGATTGTAGCTTCCGGCCGGAACCTTGATCTGCCAGGTACCGTCCATTTCTGTTACTGTACCATATGATGTGTTTTCTACAACGACAAAAACACCTGCCAGCGGACTTTCTGACAATGAATCCAAAACAATTCCTTTAATAGTTCCGGTTTGAGCTAATGAGCTATAGGATAGGATAGTGAAAAAAATAATGACAAAAAGACGCATAAAAACAATATTATGTATTAAATGCGTCAAAAATATATTAACAATATAAACAACTGGTTAAGAAAATGAAAAGAAATCTTTAAATAAAAAAATTAATGAATTTTCATTCCCCTCTCCCTGGTCGGTGTGCCATCTCTCTGCGGTCGTGTGGCACACCGACCTCAATGTATAATCGCTGGTAAGTAAAAGAATGGTAAAGATGATGATGAAAAAAGTATATGCAAGTTCCTGGTTACGGAGAATATTTTGGGTGTTTTACTACCTGATTCATAGTGATATTTCGGTCTGTGTACCACAGACCGAGGTGAGAGGGCAAATAATAAGCAAAATCTTCTAAACTGATTTGTGTTGCTGTCCAATAATTAGGGGGGTGAGACAAAACCAAAAGAATAACCTGTTCCAGAAGCATCATTGGCAGATGGCATAAGAGGGAAAAAAGTAACAGAAAGCTTCTGTTCAGCACTCGCATTTGATTCTAAGCCATATCCATATGATGAATATCCAT
>JAEWYS010000016.1 GCA_023458555.1 Bacteroidota bacterium
GCTTCACGAAGTATCTGCATCTTCTGTTCTACACTAAAATGTCTTCTTGTTTTTCCCATTAATTTACTAAGTTAACTCTACTAAATTATTTCCCAAATTTAGTCCAGTCTATTACGGGGCTAGGACACTTACGATAAACGTTCATCGTTCTGTTTTTTCCGACCAAGTATATTTCCTGCTTCGATAAACTCACCTTCAGGGACAGCTGTGTCGGGATCTTTGAGCCTTAAGATTCAAATATTTTTCTTTTAATGGCTTAAAAGTTTCTGTAAATCAGGGTGTATAGAAGGCGGGAGCTAATCTGGTCCTTTTATTATTTCCCATACTAATATAATTTGGCATATTTGTACGTTTTTAGGGAATGCTGATGTTTCTGGGACCGGATGTTTATTCGGAATTAACGTTTGTTATTTGAATTTTGCTGCGTTTCATTTTTATACTGCTTGCCACTGTTTTTTCTGTTTCCGGAAGGGCTCAGCTACTAATCAGTCAGGGTGTTGATAATATTGCCTTGTCTCCGGCAAATGCGCTCTTTGATGTGAGTACGCCGTTAGAAGAGAGTAGAGACCACTCAAGATATTGGATAAAGACGAGCCTGGTTAAGAACACCCGGGGGCTTTGGTTTCTTGAATGTCTTTCACCCAACCTGACAGACATTATTGTGTTGATCAAAGAAGATAATGCAAAGCACCAAAGATATCAGACAGGAAGCAGATATCCTTTTCATCTGCGTTATCTCAGACACAAGAATTTTGTTTTCCCCCTGCCTCAGGATACAGGAATTTATACTTTGTATATCGGATTGAATCAGTTTCATGAACATGATCTTGATTTCAGGATACGGTCATACACTTTCTTTACGGAATATGCCATTGCCGAATATTATTACCTCGGTTTTTATTATGGTATACTCTTAATCGTTCTTCTGTACAATATTTTTCTTTTCCTTAAAAGCAGAATGCGTATACATCTGCTTTATTCATTATATATCATATCCTGCATTCTTGTTTCGGTTAAAGAGGATGGTACAGCATTTCAGTTTTTATGGCCCTATTGGCCTCAGTGGAACCTGGCAGTCATTGATTACCTGGCCAGACCATTTTTTCTGATCAGTTTCATACTATACTCATTTACCTTTCTGAATATAGCCTCAATTTTGAAAGGCATACAACGGCTGATCGCTATCCTGCTTGCTGCTTTTCTTATTTGTTTTGGATTATCAGCATTCTCGGACTTCTGGATGCTGATAGCGGAATGGTTTTATTTCGGCATCTTTAGTGTTATTTATGTATCATCCTGGTTTATAGCCAGGAGAGGTAACCGTTTTGCTTACTATTTCTTTGCCGGATTCTCTGTGATTGTACTGAGTGTTCTTATCTATATTTTCAGGATTCTGGAGATATTGCCTTCCAATATTCTTACAGTTTATATAATTAATTATGGAATTGTTTTAGAAGTAGTTATTTTTTCTATTGCCCTGGCAGAGCGTATCCGGCTGATTGAAAATGAAAAAGAGAAGAATAAGCTTGATCTGATTGCCGAGCTGGATAGAAACAATCAGTTGCAAAATCTACTCATCAGAGAGCTGCAGGAGAAAAAAGAATTGCAGGATAAAGTAAACAGGGAGCTGGAGCAAAAAGTGCGGGAGAGAACAGCGGAGCTGGAAATTACGAATAAGACTCTGGAAGAAACGGTCAAAGAACGTGACCGGCTTAATTCTGAGCTTGATAAATACAATTATAATCTCAAAAATGAGATTCGGAAAGAAAAGATTTCGCGCATATTTCATCAGGATATTTCCTATGAGCAGTTTTTACAGATTCATCCGGATGATGATTCCTGTCTCCGGCTAATCAGAGAGCTAAAATGGCCTCAGGGCTTTTTGTGTCGCCAATGCAATTATGATAAAGCTTCTCAGACAAAGGTATGGTATCGGTGCAAGTGCAATAAATGTGGTTATATCGAATCGGTAACGGCTCATACGCTTTTTCATCATCTTAAATTTCCGCTTAATAAAGCCTTCTATCTGACTTATGTAGAAGTAGCAGGTATAGGAATGACTAATGAAGAATTGGCGAATCTGATCAGTTTGCGGAAACCAACTGTCTGGGCTTTCAGAAATAAAGTACGTGAACGTATGAACGACAAAAAATTTCAGAAGATCAGTACCTGGAAAGATATGATCCTTGATGCATAGAGTTATTAAGAGGAAAGCAGAGTTGGAGCCAGTGAGAGTAAACTATACGATTGTTTTTACAATAAATAAAAAGAAAGTACATTTGTTTTTACATAATAGAAGAGTTGCACATGTCAAGATTATTTTTGTTTGTTTTCTGGATACCGGTATATTTTTGTCTGAGTGGATGCAAAAAGGATAATGATGGTATAAACAGTGGTTATTCGGAAAGATGCGAGAATGTAAATATTGTAGTGAATGCTGTAGTATTTGCAGATACAATAACTGTAGAAGCACAGGGCGGTCAGGGACCATATACTTATTCTGTAGATGGAAAGTATTTTTCTTTTTTAAATAAGTTTATCAATCTTTCATTGGGCGAATACCGCGTTTTTGTTCAGGATGCCAACAGATGTTACGGGATTGCTAAAGCTACAGTCGAATATAAGGCCGGATTTTACGATTCACGCTCAGAAACAACATACCCTGTGGTAAAAAAAGGAAAACAGATATGGCTGGGGAGTAACCTTCGCTATACAGTGCAGGATAGTACCTGGTGTTACAATGATTTGTCTGAGAATTGTGAGAAAAACGGAGCCCTATATGTATGGAAAACCGCTCGTAACGCTTGTCCTTCAGGCTGGCGGCTTCCTACAGCAGCAGACTGGGCTGAATTGAGAGATACGCTCGCAGGACAGGGAGATGTCTATGCGCTTTTAACAGAAGAGGGAAGAACAGGATTTAATTTGAAACTGACTGGGCAGAGATCTTTTGACGATTACAACGGAGACGGTCAGATAGCCGCTTTGTGGACGTCTGATTTTACAGTCAATGGTTCTGATACAACTTACACAGCATTTGAAGTAAGTAATACCGGTAATGTTACTATTAATACAAGTCATAACAATCAGAGTGCCTTGAGTGTCCGGTGTGTGAGGCAATAATGGATTTTGGTTAGTTGGTATAGATTATTTTGGAATGTCTTTTATTTAATATTTTTTAACATGCGGCTGGAAGACGAAATCAAGCAGAAAAACTTTAAGAATGAGTATGAGAAAGGGATTATCAATCTGATATATACCTACAATTGGATGGATACCCGGATGAAAACCTTTTTTAAAGTGTACGATATTACACCTCAGCAGTTTAATATCCTGAGAATTCTGAGGGGGCAGCATCCCAGACCCTGTACGGTAAATCTTCTGAAAGATCGCATGTTGGATAAAATGTCTGATGCGTCACGTATAGTTGAACGTTTACGAATAAAAAAACTGCTGGTTCGGAATGTAAGCAGTACAGACCGGCGTTCAGTCGATATTATGATCGCCCAGGCCGGGCTTGACCTGCTTGGAAAGCTTGATGTTGATATTGACCAGGTACACAAAGAACTTTTTGCCAACTTAACTAAAGAAGAAGCATTTCAACTGAATGCTCTCCTTGATAAATTAAGAGGCTAATTTTTGACTTCCGGCTCCTCTTTTAAAAGATTGTTCCTATTCAGACTTCCTTTAAGAAAGTCTGAATAGCTTATCATTTTTCCAACCTGTCTCATAATGGTTTTACCGCAAGTATTATTATTTATATAAAAGCATGTTTTGGTTAGAACCGGTCAGATAATATACTTTTTGCTGTAAAACGAATCTGTTTACTGTGTAAGGAAAGACTGTATTGAGGAAGTATGAGTGTTTTTTTTAAAGAAAAGTATGCCTTTTTATCGGCTAGGTATATTGTTTTATATAGATAATCAAATAATTATGATTAAACTGTTTTAATTGTGTATACTTGCCTTTTTTTCAGAAAGTGATGTAATATTTCAATAAAATAATGTGAAAATTTGGAGTGTATGTTTTTGAATGCTATCTTCAAATACTTTTTAATCAGTAGTTTTAAAACCCGGATCTTTTTGCCTGCTATGGTCCTCCGAGGGTGACCTCCTCAGCAATGAGGAGGCTTTTTTTATCTGATTGTTTATACTTTTAGCAAAAACTTATACGTTCAGATTCCGGAAGTGCATTTCTGGTTAACAGGAAGGGTATAATTAAACTTCAATTTTATAGTGAAGTTTAACCCTTTTTGCTAATTTTAGGGCGTTGTTATGTATGAAGCGTTTAAAAGTTTCGTTTTAGTTTCTCAAATGAAAAATTTTCTCCGATTCTGTATTCGTAAAATACAATTTCAACTATAATTGATATAACCCTTATAGGGGTAAAATGTTTTTGATTTACGTTTTCAGTATAAATAGTAAATGTATAGAATAGTTCTTTTGGGGGTGTTTTTGGCGAGTCTGGTGTCCTGTGTTCCCCATAAAAAAATCATTTATTTTCAGGATTCACAAGTACGTGGAGATACTATCCATCGGGCAAAATTCGATTACCGGATTCAAGCCCGAGACCGCCTGATTGTTCGGGTTTCCAGCTATGATACACGTCTGACGGAATTTTTTAATCTGGTTCCTAGCGCGGGAGGTGCACAAGCCGCACGTATGGCCTATTCTCCCCTTTTCAATTATCTGGTAACGGATTCCGGCTATGTGGATATTCCTATGTTGGGAGAAGTTGAAGTTTTAGAGCTTACTTTGGAGGAATGTCGGGAAAAGATTCAAGTTTTGTTACGAAACCAAGTGTCAGATGCATATGTGGCTGTACGTTTGGGTAATTTTCGTGTTACCGTATTAGGAGAAGTTGGGGCAGGGAAGGTTATTGAGACAGAAAATGATTTTTTGACCATATATGAGGCTTTGGCGCAGGCCGGCGATATTGGTGATTTTGGTAAGCGGGATATGGTGCGTCTTATTCGCAATGCGGGAGATAGTTCTCAGATCTTCACTCTTGATCTTACAGGTAAAGAGCTCTTGGCTTCCAACTTGTACTACTTACAACCCAATGATATTGTGTATGTGGAACGCATGCCTGTTAAGACTTTCATAACCAATCTCAATACGGTGACAAGAATATTGGGAGTTGCGACTTTTATCTTTGTTGCGGAACGACTGCTCAATACTTTTGTGTACTAATAAAAAATGATTATAGAAAACATCCTTTCTAAATGACTCCATTAGTTTCTTCTGGCGACGATACAATAGATGTAAAAGCTTACCTAGCAAAGTTTTGGTCCAAATGGTACTGGTTTTTGCTTACTTGGGCTGTTGCATTTTCGATTGCCAAGGTATACTTGCGTTATCAGCGTCCCATGTATTATGTACATGGCACAGTGCTGGTCAATAATCAAAACTCCTACGAACGGAATTTGGGAGGCTTGGGTTTGTTTACGGGTGGGGCGAATCTTGCGGATGAGATCAACATTGCCAAGTCCTATGATTTGGTTATGAAAACACTTTTGAAGCTGCCCGAATTTGGTATTACATATATGCATAAGGGTGATGTTAATGACATGGAATGGTATGAGAATAGTCCCATTCGTGTGGTTTTGGATTCTTCCTCATTCCAATTGGTGGCTTTACCTTTTCATGTGACCGTTCTGCCAGGCAACAAATATCGTCTACAGGCACAAGCCACCCAAGCAAGTTTGTACGATACACGTCTAAATACAATAGAAGGGGTGAAAACGAATCTGCGGATTCAAGAGGAGGGTGAATTTGGCAAACTGCATAAGGGAGAATATTTTTCCTTTACTCTCTTTTTACAAAATCTTTCATACAAGGACGAAGAAAGTCGTTTTTATTTCTACCTGGTAAATCGAATTAATCAGGCTCAGCAGTATAAAAATCGCTTGCAGGTAAGTCCATTGTCTGATAAAACTTCGGTGTTAAAAATGGCTTTAGCTGGTCCTGTGTTGGGTAAGGATATCGACTTTATCAATATGCACATGCACACCTATGTAGAGCATGAACTGGAAGTGAAAAATCAGATTGCAGAAAATACCTTGTCTTTTATTAATCAGCAACTCAAGGAAATAGCCGGAACCTTAGAGAAAACGGAAAGTGCGATGGAGAGGTTCCGTGCACAGGCGGGTGTTGTGGATTTTGGTACGGCTGCGGGAACTATTGCTTCCAAATTGCAGGCATTGGAAGAAAGTAAGGGGGGAATACAATTGCGATTATCCTATTATGCCTATATCCGTGAGTACATTGAGGCTAATAAGGAATTAGCAGATATCGCGGTACCTTCTGCCATAGGCATTGCGGATCCGGTATTTTCAGGTTTGTTAACCCAGTTGGTGAAAATGAAATCGGAGCGCATGGAGCTTTTGACCAGAACCGGTGAGACCAATCCTTTTGTTAGGGAACTGGATGCGAAGATCAGAGTAGCTACCAATTCATTGCTGGAAAGCATTGCAAATGTAATCAAAGGGGAGGAACTAACCTTGCGTGATCTCAACAAGCGTATTGCGGAGGCAGAAAGCAAGCTAGGACACCTGACAGGAAGTGAAAGAGATTTCTTAGATATACAGCGAAACCTGAATTTGAATAACCACTTGTATAATTTCCTTTTGGAAAAGCGTGCAGAGGCTGGAATAACCAAAGCCAGCAATCGTCCTTCTCATTCTATTATTGATGAAGCGCGTATGTTAAGTGCTGTGCAAACAGGGCCAAACACAAAACTGTATTATAATATTGCTTTGATGATTGGATTGTTTCTGCCCATAGGTATTATTTTGCTTATGGACTTTCTCAATGATAAGATCAAGTCTAAAGAAGATTTGCAAAGGGCTTCTTCTTTACCAATATTGGGTATTGTGGGGCATTGCGCAGAAAAAGAGTTTACGAATCTGGTGGTTGCTGAAAAGCCTAAAAGTAATATAGCGGAAGCTATGCGAGCCATTCGTATGGATATCGCCTATTTGGTTCCGGACAAGGAACGTAAAATCATTACTGTTACTTCTTCCATTAGTGGGGAGGGCAAGACATTTTTGTCCATGAATATGGCGACTATCTACGCTATCTCTGGAAAAAAGGTATTACTTATAGGCGCTGATCTGCGAAAACCTAAGATTTACAATGACTTTAAAATTGGTAATACTCTAGGTTTATCGACTTACCTGTCCGGTAGAGCAACTGTGACACAAATCATCAATGCAACTTTTGTAGAGAATTTGGATTTGGTCGTGGCTGGCCCTGTGCCACCTAACCCAGCTGAATTATTGGCGAGTCCTGCAATGACAGATTTATTGGCCGATCTGATTAGAACATATGAAGTTATTATCGTTGATACACCTCCGGTGGGTTTAGTTGCGGATGCGTTTTCTTTGATGGTTTCTTCAGATGTGAACCTTTATGTGGTACGACACAATTATACTCGCACAGCTATGTTGGATAAGGTTAATGAACTTTATCAGAATGGTAAGCTGAAGAATATGAGTTTGGTCGTAAATGACTATAGTGGTGGGCGCGAAACAGGCTATGGCTATGGCTATAGTTACGGTTATGGTTATGGAGACTATATGAAAGAGGAAAAAAGCAGAAGTTTATGGAAGCGATTGCTGAAGGTATAGCTTGATAAGATTAAATCTGTTGGGAGGAGAGTCTGATTATTCCTACGCCAGTATTGGTTCAAGATTGATTAAGTCTTTCAGATCGGGCATGCGAATTTATAAGTCTTGTAGCTAGGTAGTGAAAATATTGAATGCGCTTTATTATGCTTGGTGCAATAAATTATTATACCTCGTTTTCATGATATAGCTTGTAATGTTTGAACTAACAGTAGAGTTATTGAGTGTTGAAATAATACTTTAGGTATGAAAATCCTTTTTGTTTGCGGATCATTGGAGCCTGGTAAAGATGGGGTAGGGGATTATGTTCAGGTGTTGGCCAGTCGATTGAGATTATTGGGGCATGAGATTTTTGCATTATCATTGAATGATCGTTACATAAAGGAAAATTTCTATAAGACAGATGGTATTTACAGAATATCCTATGAACTTTCTTGGAATTCAAAAAAGACAATTGCCAGAAACTTAATAAACGATTTCGGACCTGATTTAATCAGTTTTCATTTTGTTCCTTTTTCATTTAATAATAAAGGGTTGTTGGGCAAAGAAAAGAGTTTCCTGGCGGATATCTTGTATGGGTATCCCTTACATCTCATGTTACATGAGTTATGGGTAGAAGGCCATACCTTAAAATTGAAACTTTGGTCTTTACTGCAAAGAAGAGCTATCATTTCATTAATTAACTTGCTTAAGCCGCTTTATCTTCATACCAGCAATGAGTATTACATACATCGATTGATGAAATATGGCTTTCGAAGCAATTTGTATCCGGTATTTAGTAATATATCGTTCTCTAGCAAATCTTATATTTTGTATGATAAGTTAAAAACATTAGATAGTGGAATAGAGGATTGGTATAATAGTGAAGTGCCTGTTTTTATGAGTTTTGGTTCTATTCATCCTCAAGCAAAATGGGACGAGCTTATTGATTTGATAATTAAAGAATATGGTATGGCTATATTTGTTTCCATAGGTAGAATGGGACCTGGGGAAAAGGTATGGAGCGATCTGAAAAAGAAGTATAAATCTTTGCTGAAATTTATAGAGATAGGAAACCTAGACTCGGAAGAATTGTCCTGTATTATTCGCCAGGCAGATTTTGGAATCACTACTAATCCGGAAGCATTGTTAAAAAAAAGTGGTTCCGTAGCTGCTTTTTTAGAACACGGGGTCCCTGTATTATATATGAGACGAGAGTATTCTGATCAGACTTTCATTTTCAGAGAAGAGTATATACCATCCGGTTGTTTTCATGTTTCTTTAGCCAGAAAGATTGGTTTAAAGCAAATTATTCGTGATCGATGTGCTGGTAATCAGTTGGGAGTGTTTCCGGAAGATCGATTTGTTAGCGATGTAATAATGAATTTGCTAAATGAACCTGATGTGAAGTGTAAATAGTTTTATTGTGAGGATTTTAATTTTAAGTCATAGGTTTTCACCTTTTGTTGGTGGAATAGAAGTAAATTCTGAATTGCTGGCGGATGAATTTAATAAGTTGGGGCATGAAGTAAGAGTAATGACTTGGACAGCTACTGGAAAAGACATTGTTTTTCCCTATGTTGTTATACGAAAACCAGGTTTGTTTCAAATGTTTAAACAAATGCTATGGGCAGATTTGGTATTGGAGAATAATCCATGCATTCGTTTGGCATGGCCAGTATTGTTGATGACTAAGAAAATTCATGGAATTGTACTTTGCACTTGGGTTCGTCGTTCAGATGGCAGTTTGTCTTGGTTGGATCGATTTAAGATATGGTGGATAGCGAAAGCGGATAGAGTAATCGCTGTAAGTGAGTCGGTCCGTAAGCAAGCTTGTTTACACGCGACTGTGATTGGCAATCCTTATCGGGACAAGTTGTTCCGGAATATGTTGATTCAACGGGACAAAGATTTCGTTTTCGTTGGTAGATTAGTTTCTGATAAGGGAGTCGATATGGCTGTTCGTATGCTCAAAGAGTTACTCAATATAAACAGTGGACGGGACCTTAGCTTAACAATTATTGGTGAGGGACCTGAAAAAGAAAAATTAATTAATTTGGTTACTGAATTGGGCTTGAACCGGCATGTGTATTTTGCAGGGACTCTTCGTGGGGATGAGTTGGTCAAGTGTATCAACAGACACAAATATTTTGTCGTGCCATCCCGGTGGGAAGAGCCATTTGGAAATGTGGCCTTGGAAGGAATGGCTTGTGGCTGTATACCCATTGTTTCAGATGGGGGCGGTCTACCCGATGCTGTGGGGGCAGCTGGCTTGATCTTTGAACGGAATAATTTGGATGATTTGGTCCTTAAAGCAGGATCTTTGCTACAAGATTCTGCTTTATATGAGCGTTTGCATAGAGAAGTATTGGAACATTTGAATAAATATAAGGCTGACGTGGTGGCGAAGCGTTATTTGGAATTCTTGAACAATTAAGATACTTTCTGCGATAGAAATCTCAGGCATATGAAGATTGTAGTAAGTAATCCTGGTAAGCAACATGTACATCAGCTGTTGGAAGGCTTAAATGTGTTTGCAAATCCGGTATTTGTCACTTCTTATTGGTGGCAAGCACGTAAATGGCGCTACCGTATAATAAGTCTGATGCCTAGAAGGTTACGAGAACGTCTGATGTTGCAACTGCGGAAACGTTATCATCCTCCGATAGAAGGGATACTGATATTTGAGTTCCCGGGACCGGAATTAAGGCGCTTATTCCGACTGGCAATCCTCAAAAATAATGATATGGAGGCAATCACCTTCGAGCGAGAAAGAGCTTTTGACAAAAAGGTGGCAGCAAAGTTATCTGCTTGGCATCCGGAAATAGTAATAGGCTATGAAATGGCTTGTCTTGAAACTTTCAAAAAAGCCAAACGATTGGGAGCGACGACAGTATTGGATTTGGCGCAAATACACTATAAGGAAATAGACGTCTTAGGAAAGCGTTTTCCCGTATTGGGTACTTTATTCGAAAATCGGAGATTGCGTGATAAGATTAATCGAGTGAAGGAAGAAGAGTTGCAGCTTGCAGATTGTATTTTATGTTTGTCCGATTTCGCTATGGAGTCTTTACATAGACATGGAGTACCCGAGCATAAAATAGTTAAGGTAAATTTGGGTTTTGCCCCGCAAGTGTTTCTGGCAAAAAGTGAGTACAGGAAAAGTGGTCTTTTTCGTTTTGTTTTTGTTGGGACTATAACAAGACGAAAGGGTATTGATTTGTTGACCCGCGCTTTTCAGGAACTGGATTTGCCTGACTCGGAGTTGATGCTAATTGGCCCTTTGACTGACGCAGAGGAAATGTTGCCTCAGGATGATCCAAGAATACGACATATTGCTCATGTACCGCAGGAACGACTTAATGATTTGCTAAATGCCTCTGACCTGTTTGTTTTTCCATCTTACCTGGACAGTTGGGCCATGGTTGTAGTAGAAGCGATGGCTTGTGGATTGCCAGTAATTGTGTCGACGTATACAGGAGCCTCAGATGTAGTAAGGAAAGGCGGTGGGGATGTTATTGAGCCGGCGTTGGAGCTTTTGAAAGAACGAATGAGGGCCCGGTATGAGAATAGAGAGGAGACGGAACGTTTGGGGCGAGAAGCACGAGCAATAGCAGAAAGTTATACGTGGGAAACCTATCATCGAGAAGTTAAGAAGGTTTTATCCAGATTAAAAGTTAAATAAGAATTAGAGGATTTGTTGATAAGGTATTTTGGATTCGAAATTACATAGCTGGACGGAGAGACAGATCCGTGTACTGACTCGCGTAAAGAACTTGATCATGCTGATTTTCCTGCTGATCATTTTTGAGGGAGCAATACGCAAGTGGATCTTACCCTCACTGAGTGGACCTCTTTTCTTCGTTAAAGATCCCATTGTCTTGCTTGTTTATTTGCTTGTGTTCAAGTATCGCCTTAACCCACGATCAAGATTATATAAGATTAGTTTGCTCATGTTAGGGCTCTTCTTTTTCGGGGGATTCTTGCAGATTGTACTCAATGCTTTCAGTCCACTGGTGCTCCTGATTGGTTTCCGAAATTATTTTTTGCTTTTGCCGCTAACTTTTATTATTGCTGAACATTTTACTAAGGAAGACTTGGTGCGTTTTGCCCGGATAACCTGCTGGATTGCACTGCCAACCGTGATTTTAGTTTTTTTACAGTATCATTCTCCACCAGAGGCCTTTATCAATAAAAATGTAGGTGAAGGAGAATCGACTAGAGTATTTACGGTTGCTCGAGGCATTGTACGAGTAAGTGGTTTTTTCTCTTTTACAAGTGGGCATTCGCTGTATGTTCTGATCTTCATAGGCTTTCTTTTTTTTAATTATTTCTTACCAAAGAAGGAACGTTTTTTACCATCTATTGTATATGTGACTCTTCTTTTGATTGCTCCCGTTTTGGTGATTTATGCGGGGTCCCGCGGTTTAGTCGCCAATGTACTTATCTTATGTTTTTTTGTTATGCTTGCAGCTTTATTATCTCTCAATAGACGCAGTAGTTTTCGGGTTTGGGGATTGTTTATTGTGGGGGGGGCGTTGATGTATTTTCTGACAACTACTTTTTTGGCGGAGAATGTTGCGGTTTTAGCGGGACGATTTGAGGCTGCTTCTCGAAGCGAAGATACCATTTATCGTTTTTTTAGTTCTTATATAGAAGTGTTTAAATCTTTCGGCTTAGATGTACCCCTTTGGGGCTTGGGTTTGGGTATAGGGTCTAACGCTGGTGCTTTTTTAATGAGTGGTACCCGTGGTTTTGTGACAGCGGAGTCAGAATGGCAGAGTGTTATGGCAGAAGCAGGACCGTTATTGGGTAGTGTGTTTATTGTATATCGTATTTTTTTGAGTGTTAGTTCTTTGTATGCTTCTTTTATGGTTTTTAGAAAGAAGGGGATAATTGTTCCTGTCATTTTTTCAGCAATGGTTTTTATGTTGTTTCTTAGTGGGCAGATTACCAAACAAGGCACTTCCATGTATTTTGCGTGGCTTTTTATTGGCTTGGCCATGGCTGCAAATAGGATTTATTCACTTGAAAGAACACCGGTTCAGGTAGATAAAGTTAAAACTTCCGAAGCACTTAATGTAATTCATGAAAATCGTCATTTTTTCTCATCCTGATTTTATCGGTTCTCAAAGTATGCCCCGTTATACCTATTGGTTAGCAGAAGGAATGCGTAATCGAGGACATGAGGTAGAAGTTTGGAAGCCCGAAGCCTTTTTTTGCCGATTGCCATGTCCTGCTTTTTGCTTCAAGTGGTTAGGGTATTTGGATCAATACGTAGTTTTTCCTTTGCTTGTATGGTTCCGCTTGAGAAACAAGGCGAAAGATATCTTGTATGTATTTTCAGATCATGCATTAGGGCCATGGATTCCTTTGGTAGCAGGGCATCTTCACGTAGTACATTGCCACGACTTCTTGGCACAACGAAGTGCATTGGGGGAAATACCTGAAAATCTAACAGGACTAAGCGGTCGTATATATCAGAGATTTATTCGTAGAGGTTATCGGAAAGCGAAGCGTTTTATATCTATTTCTAAAAAGACCCAAGAGGATTTACACCGTTTTGTAGGATTTGAGCCCTTGCTCTCAAAGGTAGTATATAATGGATTAACGAGAACCTATTCAGGAGTGAAGGATGTACAAGTTCTCAGGGATACATTGTCCGGAAAGACTGGTTTGCCCTTGTCTAATGGATTTATATTGCATGTAGGCGGTAACCAATGGTATAAAAACAGGCGGGGTGTTGTGATGCTCTACGATGCTTGGCGCCGGCGTTCTGATAGGAGTTTACCATTAATATTGGTAGGACAGAAACCAGATGGAATGTTAAATGAAGTAATTGCTCAAGCGAGTTTTAAAGATGATATTTTCGTAGTTCTGAATGGGGATGATGTATTTGTGGAGCAATTGTATGCTTCTGCAAGCGTATTCTTATTCCCTTCATTGGCGGAAGGATTCGGATGGCCGATTGTGGAATCTATGGCTTATGGGGGAGTGGTCATTACAACAAACGAGGCACCCATGACCGAAGTAGGAGGAAATGCGGCCTTTTATGTGAGAAGAATGCCTAACTCGGATATTCAGGAATGGTTGTCTGAATTTGCAGATATGCTGGATAAATTATTGTCAATGTCAGATGACGAGCGGAATATGGTTTCGGAATTGGGATTGGAAAATGCATTAAGATTCAATTCCGATTCTGCATTGAATGAAATAGAAAGGATCTATAGTACTATTGTCGAAGAAAAATATTAATAATGAAGGTATTGCATGTTACTTCGAGAATGGATCCTCAATGTGGTGGAGTTGTACAAGCGATTCACACGATTACCTATGCACTAGAAAGTGTGAATATTTCTAGTGAAATTGTATGTCTTGAGGAGCCTGATGCTTCTTACATTAAAGACAATAGCAATATTCATGCATTGGGGTTAGGAAAAACTGCCTGGAATTATCATTCTCAGCTCATTGCTTGGTTGAAGGAGAATATGATCAAGTATGATATTGTTATCGCCCATGGGATGTGGCAATACCATAATTTTGCTCTATATAGAGTGGCAAAATTATTGGATTGGACGAGTAATAGGATCCTGATCATGCCGCATGGTATGTTAGATCCCTATTTTCAGAAGGCTCCTGATCGTAGATTAAAAGCTATTCGTAATTGGTTTTTCTGGAAACTAATCGAACGGAATATTGTAAATTCATCTGGAGGTTTGTTGTTCACCTGTGAGTTGGAGAAGAAGCTTGCTGCTACGACTTTTAGCCCCTATCATCCTGCTTTAACTTGCGTTGTTGGTTTGGCTGTAACAGCTCCGCCGCCTTATGAAGAGGGGATGCGTTTAGCTTTTCTGGCTTCGAGCGGGCTTACTCCAGACACCGAATATTTTTTATTCCTAAGCCGGGTTCATGAGAAAAAAGGGCTAGACCTATTGCTTAAAGCTTATTTGACTTTGCAAAGAAAAGGAATTGAATTGCCGGAGCTAGTTATTGCCGGGCCGGGCTTGGACACTGAATATGGACAGGCTATGAAGGAGCTTGCGGAAGGTGAAGTCAGTATTCATTTCATTGGTATGCTACAAGGAGATTCCAAGTGGGGGGCTTTTTATGGAGCTCAGGCTTTTGTTTTGCCAAGTCATCAGGAAAACTTTGGTATAGCGGTAGTAGAAGCCTTGGCTTGTGGCATACCAGTGCTGATTAGCGATAAAGTCAATATCTGGAAGGAAATCGTAGAAGGTAACGCGGGATTAGTAGAGAAGGATACGGAAGAAGGAATACTGCAGCTATTGAATAATTGGTTGGAGGTATCCGAAGAAAGTCGAAGGCATATGGCTGTCAGGGCTATCCAGGTGTATAGGGAATATTTTGCGCTTGGTGGGGTCGCTAGGAATATGAAAAACGTACTGGAATCAATTGCGGCAGACACCTAAATTCTTTATTTGTGCTGCCACTGATGAATATGATGGTTCTTATCTATTGTTGTACCCTTGATATATATTGTTAGCGGTATTTTATTGAAAAGGCTTGTTGGTTGTAAGGTTAATGGAAGAGAAAAATTTTATTGTACAAATTGCTAAGAAATGAAAAATAGGGTAGCGGACAATGAATATGTAGATTCACAGATAAAGTCCTCAAGATCTGAAAATAATCTGGGTAAGAGCAAAATATTCAATTTTTCCAAGCTTATAGGAAGTACTTTTCTTGTGCAGTCCTTAATTCAATTTATGGGAATGTTAATTGGCTTTTACATTGTCAGAAAACTGACTGTACAGGAATATGCTTTATATACGGTGGCCAATAATATGCTTGCGATGCTAAACGTGTTATCTGACAGCGGAATTTCGACAAGTACTTATGCTTTAGGCGGAAAAGTCTGGGCTGACAAAAATAAACTGGGCAAGGTCATGTCCACTGCTATAAGATTTCGTAATAAGTTTGCATTACTGGCTCTCCTTATCGGTATACCCATTACTGCTCACATGTTGCTTGAGCAGCAAGCTTCATGGGGAACAATAATTTTGATTGCAATAACTTTTATTCCGGCTTTCAAGGCTCAGTTGACAGACAACTTATATGTAGTTGTACCTAAGTTACATCAGGATATTAGATTACTTCAGGGTAATCAATTATTTGTAGCTATACTACGATTGCTTTTAAATGGGTTATCCCTCTTTTTCTTCCCATTTGCCTGGATGGCACTTCTTGCAAATGGCATACCCCGAATAGCCGGTAATATAAGATTACGTAAAATTGTGGACCGTCGTGCTGTTATTACTAATGAAGAGGATGCAGAAGTTAAAAAAGAAATCACGCGTATTGTTAAACGTACATTTCCGGGAAGCCTGTATTTCGCATTTTCAGGGCAAATATCTCTGTTTATTTTGGCATATATGGGTAAGTCTAGTAATGTCGCGGAATGGGGTGCATTAGGAAGGTTTTCTGTGATCTTTACATTGATTTCGTCAGTGTTTGCGATGGTAATTATTCCCCGATACACACGTTTGGAAAACAATCGAAAGAGATTGTTCGCGACAGCCCACAAAATCTTAGGTGTACAGTTTGTGCTCTGTTTTTTTGTCCTGGTTGGCGGATACTTGCTTTCAGATTTCTTACTGGATATATTAGGAAAGGAATATCAGAACCTAAAAAAAGAGTTACTTGTGAGTTTATTTAATGGTGTTTTGGGAGTAGTTATAGGTACAATGTTAGCATTTTCTATTCGCAGAGGGTGGATTGTTCACCCGGTGACAGACATTTTTTTGAATATATTTCCAGTAGTTTTGTTTGCTTATGTGTTCACATTTGACTCTTTGTTAAATGTATTACTGTATAGCTTATGTGTACACCTGTTTACTGTCCTGTCTCGTTATCTTGTGTTTCTATTTCAATTAAACAGGTATGCTGATTAACTATCGCACGGTTTAAAATAAAAGAGTTAAATGTACGAAAAACTTAAAATACTACTAGTCCTTCAGACTCCTTGGGGTACATCTTTAGGCATGTCAAAAGTTCATTATGAATTAAAAAAGGCTTATGAAAATATGGGGCATGAAGTAGATTATCTGGATGCAATGAAAATTTATCCTAGAGGAAAAAAAGTAATAAATTATATAGTAGGAACTAAAAATATCCAGGAACGAATATTTGATTTTCTTAAAGATAATGCATGTAAGTATGACGTTATTGATGCTAATCAGCGCTGCGTTCCTTATCCAAAGGAAAAGTTTGGTTTTAAAGGAAAGCTGATTTACCGCTCACATGGTTTGCCCCCTGTTTATCGTATTGCGGAACAGCATCCATTATATAAGAAGATGGAAAATAGATTCAAGGTTAATCATAAAGCTTCTTTGAGATCTCATATCGGAAACTTGAAGAAATATTTAATGCAAGGAGCAGGAGAGTGGGCATTTTGGGATTCTATTAAATATGCGGATATTGTTCACGTGCTTAATCGGATTGAGTATGATTATTTGAAGGCATATGGAGTTCCAGAGGAAAAGCTTAGACTTGTGCCTAATGGTTTGGACGATGAATATATTGAGAAGGGTAGAGAATGTATAAATACAATTTCTGGCAGAACAGAAGTCTCTTTTGTAGGCTCATGGACTGTGAGAAAAGGGGTCGATTTTTTACCTGAAATTGCTGATAAACTCATTGATTCTGTCAATGCTTTTAATATAATAGGTACAGGTGGCACAAAAGAAGCTATTCTTACAAATTTTAAAAGATCAGATATCAGAATTAATGTTTATCCTTATTTCCACATAAAGGAGTTGCCTTCCATTTTAATCAATACTAAAGTTGGAATATTTCCAAGTTTTGTAGAAGGTTTTGGTTTGGCAATTATTGAACAATTGGCCTTAGGTATTCCTGTAATAGCCTTTGATATTCCTGGACCGGCTGAAATTTTGAAGCCTATAGACGATACTTTAATTGTACCACTAGGCGATGTAAATGGTCTGATTGAAAGGATAAATATGCTGTTGTCTATCTCAGACGATAGTTATCGAAAAATAGCAGAAAAATGCATAGCGCGTGCTCAGGATTTTAAAAATGTAAAAATCGCAGAACGTTTTATTGAAATCTATAAATCCTGATAGTATTCAATATGAATATAATACACAGAAATGAAAATATCTATTATTATTCCATCATATAATCGATCTTCATATATCATTGAAACACTGCAGTCGGTAGTTAATCAAACATCATCTGATTGGGAGTGTATCGTTGTAGATGACGGTTCTACGGATGGTACAGAGGATGTGGTAAAAGAATTTATAGTTGGTTATCCTGAGAAGTTATTCAAATGGATGAGGAATGAGCGTACAAAAGGCGCTCAGGGAGCCAGAAATACAGGGTTCTTACATTCGGACGGAGAGTATTTAATATTTCTGGATTCAGATGACTTATTAGATAGGCATTGTATTGAAAATAGATTACATGTGGTAAAATCCCATCTGTTTTATGATTTCTATACATTCCCGGTAAAGTTATTCACAAAAATACCGGGGGATTCAGATTATGTATGGAATCGGATGAATAAAAAAGATTGGTCAATATTGGATCGTATGCTGGTACATGATGCTCCATGGCAGACATTAGGCTGTTTGTGGAGTAGAAAAGCCATAGAGAAAATTGGAATGTGGGACGAACGTGTTACCTCACTTCAGGACTGGGATGCACATATTCAGGCTGTGATGCATCCTGAACTGAAAGGATGGTTGAACCCAGATGAAAAAGCGTTTGACGCGTTTTACAGAGTGGGAAGTCATGATTCGGTTTCCAAAAAATTTGTCAGTAAAAAAGGTGCTGAAACAAATGTTTATCTGGTAGATAAAGCTTACCACGCGCTTCAAAAATATGGATTGTTAGAAAAGCATTTGCCGGCATTTCGCCAGTTTTTATGGATTATGAATACACTGGTAAGTATTACGGATAATGAAATGGGTAAAGAGTTATATGCGAAGTACCGACATGTGTATAATATAGACGGTCTAAAATCCTTGGCATATCATTTTTATATCTCTATGAGATTTGATATGAGCAAACCGAAAGTTATTAGAGGCGCTGCGTCAGTAATTCCAAAGGTGTTGCCGATAAGTAATTGGTTGCAACGGGAAAATACATGTACTAAGATTAAAGTGAGTGATTTATAGAATTTGTGTTAGATCCTGTCAAATCAGATTATGAGCATAAAAGTATTTTTTTCTGAATTGCGGCTTTACCTTTGCAATCATTTAGTTAACAGGGTTCCGAGTCATACCTTTCGCTTGTGGTATTATCGATCCGTAATGAGGTTTGAAATTGGAAAAGATGCAACAATTGGAATGGGATGTATTTTTGATACGGCTAAAAACCTTAAAATTGGCGAAAAATCAGTAATCAATGCGAGGTGTCGCTTGGATTCTCGAGGGGGAATTGATATAGGTGACTGCGTTTCTATATCTAGTGATACGATTATCATTACAGCTGATCATGATCCCAATCAGTATATGGTTGGAAGATCGCGGCCTGTAAAAATTGAACCATACGTATTTGTTGGGACAAGAGCAATGATTTTGGCAGGGGTAACCATTGGAACACAGTCGGTAGTAGCGGCTGGTTCAGTGGTAACTAAGGATATTCCTTCACATAGTATTGCCGGGGGAATTCCAGCAAGGAAAATCAAAGAGGTACCCAATGGGGGAGTCTTGATGAAAAAGTTTTATGCTTACCGAAGATTGTTTCAGTAAATCTATATACGGATAGTAGTATGGACAAATATCAATTTTGTGAACGTCTTGTTTTACCGGTATATAATTTAAGGTATCAATCAAAGAGTTATCGTATTACTGCTTCTAACATATTTGAGGTGAAAGAGCAAAGTGAGGAAAATCCATATACTGGTATGAATCACGGAAAATGGCTGGAGTCGGCAGAATACCTCCTAAATGGAGTATTTAAATATGTGCGAAGCAATGATGATCCGCTGATTTTTCCAAAACAAAGCGGAAAGTCGTATCCTAAGATATTTAAAGGGAAAAAAAGAATAGCGTACCTGGAAGGATTGTGCCGCACACTTTTTATTGCAGCTCCCGTTTTGAATGAAAAACCGAATCTGACCTTAAATAGGATTCCTGTCGCAGCTTATTACAGGAACCAGTTGACAAAAATAGTAAATATTACATCTTCTGTATTTATACAGGACCGCAATGTAGATTCTCCTTCTCAGCCTTTGGTGGAGTTCGGCTGTCTGGCAATTTCATTCTTTTTGAGTAAGGACATTCTCTGGAATCCGTTGGCACAAGAGATTAAAGATAAACTGGCCATTAAAATGTTGTCTTATGGAGAAGGGCCGTATGTAGACAATAACTGGAAATACTTTGGTGTATTTATATTGAGCTTTCTCAAATCAGAAGGGTATCAGGTGGATGAGGATCGGTTGGAATTATTATTAGCCAAAATTCTGGATGACTACTCAGGTGATGGTTGGTACCTGGATGACTCCTATGACTATTACAGTATGTGGGGGTATCAGTTATATGCAGCGATATGGAGCAAATATTATGGAGAAAAACACTATTCGGAAGTAGCTGATCGACTGAAGAATAATTTTAAGGAAATGCTCTCTTTCTACCCGTATTTGTTTGCTCGAGACGGAAAAATGCTAATGTGGGGTCGAAGTATTACATATCGTTTCGGAGCTGTTGCACCGTTGTTATTTTCTTCATGGAGTGGTTCTATAGAAGTGAATTATGGGTGGCTAAGACGAATAAGTTCAGGGGCATTACTAAAGTTTCTTGGAAATGAAACTTTCTTAAGGCACGGTATTCCTACACTTGGATTTTATGGACCATTTGAACCATGTATACAAGGATATTCTAGTAGAGCTAGTAGTTTCTGGTTGGGGAAGGCATATTTAGGATTAACAGAATCCCGAAATAATCTATTTTGGGAACAGCAGGAAAATAATGGTCCTTGGGAACACTATGATAAGCATAAAAGCTATTCATATTTTTCAAATGCTAGCAAAATAGCAGTGACTCATTATGCGGGGATCGGAGAAACTGAAATCAGGACCTGTGCTCCACGCAAAATTAATGGTGTAGCGGTGTATATGCGTAACGAAAATTATAATCGTTTGTCGTATCATACTTCTTTTCCCTGGCAGTCAGATACGAGGCAAGGAACCGTAGCTATGAATTATCTGATAAAAGAATCAAATAAAGCATGGGAACCTTTGTGTCAATACGAATTTATTTCATATGAGGAAGGGATACTGCGGCGTAGGGTAAAATTGGAGACATATGCTGATACAGTAATAGATTTGGTGGATATTCCTTTACCCAATGGGACTCTTAGAGTTGATCGGATAACAGTTGCCCATGAGAAACAGATACGGTTTGGGCATTATGCCCTGCCTGAAAGATCAGAAAGTATCAGAAACGTACCGGTCCAAACGAATTATGGAACAGGAAAATCTCTGGATAATGGAAAATTTCAGCTTCTAGCCGTACCAGTGTCTGGTTGGCAGGATATATATATGGTTCCTGCTAAGAATATTCACCCTGAGTCGAAAAAAAGCGCTGTATTAAATCTTTCTTCAACTGTGCAGAATGAAGTGATATTGATTTCACTTCTGCTATTTAAGAAAAGTGGAGAAGTGTGGAAGAAAGAAGAATATGATGTGATTGAAAAGTTAGAGATTGAAGCGAATAATGTTAAGATAAAGCTGAAAGAGAACAGATTGTTAAATTGGGAATGGTAACGATGAATAACAGATATAGAAATGTCGTCATAACTTTGTTTGAAAAGCACTACGAATATGGTGTGGCAGCTCTGCTTAATTCATTGTATAGGGCCAATTATGAAGGACTAATCTGTATTGGATATAAAGGAAAACTACCTTTCTGGATCAATCAATTGCAAGAAATGAAAGGGGATCACAATGTGTATTACCTTTCTGAAAAAATAGCTGTGCGATTTGACGAGCTAAAGATAGATATGCATTTCGGATACTATAAACCTTATTACCTTAAAGAAATGGCACAAATATATCCTGAAGCGCAAGGGTGGTATTATTTTGATCCGGATATTATAGTATTGGCCCAATGGTCTTTTTATGAAAATTGGATACAATCCGGTGTCGCTTTATGTCAAGATTCTAATTTTACTTTACTTTATTGGAATCATCCGTGGAGAAATCAATGGCGGAAAGATTTTGAAGTGCTCAATAAAGGAATCGATAAAACACTGAATTACTATATTAACAGTGGCTTCATTGGTGTAAGTAAATTGCACTTTGAATTGATAGAGCGTTGGATTGAAATAAATGAACTATATAAATCACTAAAATACCCTATCCATTTTTTTGATCAGCGAAATACATTGAGTGCTTACAAAGGTGATCAGGATGTATTAAACGCGACAATGACGATGAGTTCTGATTTATCATTTTCTATATTAGGGAAAGAAGGGATGGCCTTTGATTTTCCACATACCATAATGGCGCATGCGGTAGACGGAGCCGGGGTTAAACCGTGGAAAAGGAATTATATCAGAAACGCTCTCTTAGGGAAAAGGGTCTCATTTGCGGACGAATGTTTTCTGAATTTTTGCAGCTTCCCGATAAAAATCTATTCACGAGTTGAATTAAAAAGAAAACAAAAACTGCTCAAGATTTCAAAAGTAATTAATAGGATTTGGAAGAAATAATCACACTTGTTTGAAATAATTTATTGTATGCATAAATATGACTAATGATTTTTAGTATGTGATTTTTGTGCTAAAGGGATTGAAATTGCTGTTTGTTCATTTTTTGTAAGTTAATTGATGTCTTGAATATGAAAAATAATATAAAAATGCAAAAATAAACATGGATAAAGAAATAAAATCGTTAACTGGAATACGGGGTATTGCTGCTTTATGGGTAGTATTTTTGCACTATTTTGAATCAATATATACTAATAAGGATATATATGTAAATAAATTATTTTCAAATGGTATAATAGCGGTAGATATGTTTTTTTTACTGAGTGCCTTTGTAATGTGCATGGCTTACTCAGAAGAATTTAAATGGTCAATATCACTTTCTGCTTACAAGGTATTTATAAAGAAAAGATTGGCAAGAGTTTATCCAGCTTATTTTTTCTGGGTTATTATGTTTTTGTTGATTTTTGATTTCTCGAATCTAAAATTCGATTATACTAAAATACTAGTTAATTTGTTGCTGATTCAAAATCTTTTTACCAATTCTGCAATAGCTGGAGTTTTTTGGTCATTAAGCTCTGAATGGATAATGTATGTAATATTTCCCTTTCTTTATTTTTCTTTACACAAAATAAAGATTAAGCATATTAACTTATTGCTAATATTAGTATGTATAATCGGTATCTATTTATTACCATCAATGAATAATTACTTTATTGATTTTCATAGAGGCTTGCATATGACCCCGCCATCTGGTTTCGTAGGTGTAGTTAAAGGGTTTAATTCGGTCTTGAGATGTTTTTTTGCTTATGTAATAGGTATAAACTTGTTTTTGTTGATTAGAAACTCCTTTAGTATTGTATCCGGCTTTTGGTTGAGATTCTTTAGATATGCTGCTATAATTGGTTTGTTGCTCACTCCTTATTTTGGTAAATCAGTCGAAACGTATACATTTTTATTTATATATTCAATAATTTTAATTGCTGTACTTTATCTGGATAAGGAAAAAACTGATCCCATTTTTGAATCTAGGACTGTTTATTTTCTAGGACAAATTTCGTATTCAATTTATTTATGTCATATGTTTATATTGGTTTTTGTGAGTATCTTGGCTAAAAAGTTTCTTTCAATACAATTCGATATTTTACAGCCTTATCTCGTGATAGGATCTTTGATTTTACTCATTCCAATTTCTTATCTGTCTTATATATTCGTTGAGATAAAAACTGGACTTTGGTTAAAGTCTAAATTGTTTGCCAAGCATTCTTCCAAAAAATATGGCTTCAGTTAGGATTCGCCTGAAATATACCAGTGTTTTAGCAAAAACTATCAGAATTGAAAAGCTATTTGAATATTTCGGTTTTATTTGTTAAGTAAATAAGGGGAAAATATAAAAATTATGTTCAATAAAGTAAAAAATAAGCTAAAACTGATTCTAAACCTAGAATTCCAGTTCCAGTTAATGTATAATCGAATGCAGTTTGCTGTTACCTCGGCTTATTTAAGAAATTCAATATTGAAGAATTCAGATCCGGGAACTACCGATACAAAATACTGTAAAGAAAAAGTTGTTGTTTCATTAACGACTTACAGCAAAAGAATTCATGATGTTTATTTGACTATTGAATCTCTGATGCATCAGACTTATAAGGCAAATAGAATTATTTTATGGTTGGCAGATGAGTTAAAGGATAAGGAATTACCGCAGACGTTAATTTTGCAGCAAAATAGAGGTTTGGAAGTTCGTTATTGTGAGGATATTAAGTCATATAAGAAGTTGATACCGGCACTCAAGGAGTTTCCGGATGATATTATTATTACGGTTGATGATGATGCGATATATAATATTGATATGCTTGAGAATCTAATTAAAGCATATCAAAAGAATTCCTCGTATGTCTATTTCTATAGAGGACATTTAATGACAAAAAGAAGCAATAATGAATTAAATGACTATAATCAATGGAAGTGGTATAAGGCTGTTCAAAAAGCTAATGTGCTTAATTTTCCAACAGGTATCGGGGGGATACTGTATCCCCCCGATACTTTTAATGATGAGGTTTTTAATAAAGAGGTTTATATGGAAATCTGCCGATATGCAGATGATGTTTGGTTTAAAGCAATGGCTTTATTGAATAATCGCTTAGCAAGTCGTGTTATTACGAGAAATGCTAATGGAGAAGAGTATTTTGATAATCCAAGTGGTGATGATGTAGCCTTAGGATTAATTAATCAGAAGCAAAATGATATACAGATTAAAGCAGTTTTTGAAAGGTATAATTTGTTTGATAAATTGTAAAGATGAGGAGGAAACTGTATTAATTTTCCTGAAAAATTGAAACAGGACAGTGGAATGATATTAATTTAATTTACAATAACTAATAAATAATGAATTCTCCGATATTTGTTTTAGGGGCTCATAAATCCGGAACCAGTCTATTAAGATCTTTATTTGATAATCATCCTGAACTGTTTGTTGTCCCATTTGAATCACATTTTTTTCAAATGTTGGGTTCTCCAATTGCTTATCCATACAGAAAACAGTTTTTCGAGGTCAGAACTATAGATGCTGTTGTAAATTCGATGAATAACTATTTGTCTTTTATAAATAGACATAATGATCCTTTGAGCGATTCTGTAATGAAAGATAAAATCGATACTCAAAAGGCATATTTATCCTTGGAAAAATTTAAAGCTGGAAATGTTGGAAAGGCAGTTGTATGGGCTGATATGTTTATAGCATATTGTGAGGCTATTCATGAAGGCTTAGATAAGGGATCTCTAAGTTCAGAGACTAGAATTCTTGAAAAATCTGTTGAAAATGCTGAATTGGTGAGTGAGATAAAGTATATGTTTCCAAGTGCAAAGTTTATTCATATTATCAGAAATCCTTATGCTAATATAGTTGCTTTGCGAAAGTTTAAAAGTATTGGTGGGTATCCTTATCTGAAGTTAATAATTGAAACCTTGGAGAATAATTATTATTATGCAATTAAAAATCATTTTTTGTATAAAGATGATTATAAAATAATTAAATATGAAGATTTGTTGTCCAATTCTGAATTAATGTTAAAGGATATTTGTTCATTTGTTGAAATTGAGTATAACGATAGAATTTTATCACCTACTTCTTTGGGAAGTGAATGGAAAGGGAATAGTACCTCCGGAAGTAATTTTAATGGCATATGTGATTCTAATTTGAATAAATGGCAAGGTGAAATATCCAATTTTGAAGTAGCATTTGCCAATAAATTTTTGCATAAATATATAAATCATTGGGGGTATGAATTGCTCTCTAATCCTGGAATCATTCACAAAGTATTACCATGCAAGGGAGAGAATTTAAGAACGTATTTAAAGAACAGAATTTATCTGGTTCATTAGTTTGTTTCTTGATTGATAGCTTATTTCTCTAAGCTTGCTTTAGCTAATGAACATTAAAGGTAGGAATAGAATTTGAGCTCTATTGATAGATGTTTATCATTAAATAAATAAAAGTGCAATCTTAAATATACTGTCTCGTTTATACGGAAAAGTGAACAATGTTTGGAGCATACAGAAAGATCTCTGTAGAAGTGGAGGAAATTCTAATAGGCTGTCTGAGGGAGTTAGGGTAATAATGATCAGGATGAACGCCCCTATTGGTTTTTGAGAAACGAATAGATGGAATAGGAGCTTTTTAACAATTAAAAGATCAAACCGAAATACGTTATATCCTGTAAAAACGTTGCTAACAATACGGTATAGTAGGGGTGAAACAAAATAATTCATGATAAATGTCTTGAGAGCATTTTCGGCTTTTGCCTAAATGTACTTTGCTTCAGTATAGAAATAAAAATTGCGTAAATCGAGCTTTATATTTTAAATATAATGAATGATGGATTTACATAGTTGCTAATTAGTTTTTAGAATAATAAAAAAATGTATATAATTATTTTACAATATGTCGCTGGTTAGTGTTATTATTCCTACATATAACCGTTTGGATTTTTTAAAAATAGCATTGGAAAGTTGTCTGCAACAGTCTGTTTTGCCGCATAAAATAATTATAGGAGATGATTCTTCTGATAATGAAACTGAGGATTGGATAAAGGCTTTCAAAACAGAACTGCCAATAGAAATTAAATACACACATAACCGTCCCTCGCTGAAACAAGCTGCAAATGTAGAAATGCTGATTCAAGAAGTTGATACAGATTATTTGTTGCTGTTGCACGATGATGATTTTCTTCTGCAGAATGCATTGAAGGATTTATTGCATACAATTGAAAGGAACCCTGACGTGGATGTTGCTTTTGGAAAACAGTATCTGGTAAATATTGAGGGAAAAATAGATGAGGCTGGTAGTGCAAGCTTGAATAATATGTTTTGTCGTACGCAAGATGAGGAGGGGGTAATAAGAAATTCTCTATCTGTGATTTTTCGGCAGCAGCTGCCCAGCAATAGTTTTCTGGTAAGAACTTCACTGGCTAAAAGTCTTCATTATGGAGAAAAAGAGAAAGCTGGAAATGGGGTGGATTTTCATTTTTGCTATAAATTAGGATTGTCAGGCGCAATATTTGCCTATAAGAATGTATTTGTTTCTTGTTATAGAGATTCTCCAGACGGCATTTCTAAATATTCGGATTCAGGATATTATGCTTTTAAGCTTATTAGTGAAATTTCTACGATACATGATAGGGAAATAGATGTTATGAAGCAGAAGTGTCTTAAAAGATTGGCTCCAATTGCGATTATACAAGCAATCAATCATGATAAAAAGAAAGAGGCTAGAACTATTTATTTTTCAAAATATCATAGAAAAGAAATATTATCGTTTGGTGGAATTAAGAGGGGGTTGAAATTGATTTTTTATAAGTAATCTCTCCAAAACTATAGACTATTACAAAAACATGGCTTTGGAAAATTTGTTCTATATCATTCGATGTTATACATTGTGATATTCAGCTTTTTGACTATCTTTCGCCTTACGAATCTAATGCTCTATGTTCAATTCAGGAAATAAGGCTTACCAATCCCTTTCCAGATTTTCTGTCCCCGCGAATTTCCGTGGTCGTCCCGGCTGGTATGTACAGTTATGGTGGTTGGTGCAGGCACTTTTCTTTCGGACCTCTCCTCAGGTTCTTTATAGTTGGCGGCGTTTTTTGCTTCGTCTGTTTGGTGCCAGAGTAGGTAAGGGGGTTATCATTCGTCCTTCTGTGCAGGTTACATATCCCTGGAAAGTACAGATTGGAGATTATGCCTGGATCGGTGACGATGTGACTTTGTATTCGCTCGGAGAAATAACAATAGGCGCCAATGCAGTTATTAGTCAGAAATGTTATATATGTACAGGTAGTCATGATTATTCCAAACCGGCATTTGACATATATTCCCGGCCGATACATATTGAAGAGGAAGCCTGGCTGGCAACAGACGTGTTTGTAGCTCCAGGGGTTACGATTGGCAGGGGAGCCGTAGTCGGTGCCAGAAGCAGTGTATTTAAGGACCTGGTTGGCGGGTATCTTTATGCTGGCAACCCGCTTCGAATTCTTCGCCCTCGTTGATTAGGATTATAGCTGGAAGATATTGGATACAATAAATTTTATTGTCAGACTCTCCCTGCGATTGTAATGTACAAATCTATATTATTTTTACCTCTAAACAGTTTTACCTATCTTGCGGGTGATTTAAACCGCCCATGAGAATACTCGTATATGGAATCAATTATCATCCGGAACTGACTGGTATAGGTAAATATACCGGAGAATTGTGTGCCTGGTTTGCCGAAAGAGGACACCATGTTGAGGTAGTGACTGCTATGCCATATTATCCGGGTTGGGAAGTAGAAAGAGAGTATAAAGGCAAAAAATGGTTTACTGAAGAAATCAGCGGTGTATGTGTCAGACGCTCACCTCTGTATGTCAGCACCAGAATTAATGCGAAAAAGCGTATCGTACACGAGTTTTCCTTCCTCTTGAGTTCGCTGGTGCAATGGATCCGGCCATTGTGGACCAGATATGATGTCGTAATCAGTATATATCCGCCGCTTGTTATCGGACTGTATCCGTACATCTATAAGCTTATTCATAAGAGACCCTGGGTATTCCACATACAGGACTTACAAGTCGATGCAGCCAAGGAGCTTGGAATGATAAAAAACTCTTTCGTGCTGAATTGCCTGTTCTCCATTGAGCGGTTTTTTCTAAATCAGGCCGCCAGGGTAGGAAGCATTAGCCCTGGCATGAAGCAGAAAATACTCAACAAAGGGGTTGCGGAAGAAAAATATATCCATCTGCCTAATTGGGTTGATACTGGATTCATTTATCCGACAGCCAAAGATGAACGGCTGAAAAAAGAGCTGGGTTTCGGACCAGAAGACCGATTGATATTGTATTCCGGAAATATGGGTGAAAAGCAGGGACTTGAATTGGTAATTGAAGTGGCAGAGCAGATGCGTGCAATTCCTCATTTACATTTCCTGATGGCCGGAGAAGGTGCTTCCAGGGAGCGCTTGGAAGAGCAGGTGAAAAAAATGCAGCTGGCCAATGTTCACTTTCTGCCTCTGATGCCGTATTCAGAGTTGACAAGATTTATGAATATTGCCGATGCCCATTTGGTGCTCCAGAAAAGAGAGGCTTCGGATCTGGTGCTCCCTTCTAAGTTAAATACAATTTTGTCTGCCGGAGGACTGGCCATTGTCTCAGCCGTCAAAGATACAACGTTATATAATTTAGTAAGGGAACATAACGTTGGAATTGTAATTGAACCGGAGTCAGCGGCTGCACTTAGAGATGCAATTGAAGGGGCTATTGAACATCCGCATACTGAGGTTAGAAGCAATGCCCGGAATTATGCACTGGAAAACCTTAATATCGACAAAATTCTTGGTAGATTTGAAACACAATTAAAAGAACTACTGTAATTAGTACCGCCACAATCAACATATTAAATGATACGAAGAGGATATAGCAAATTTCTTGTACTAATCCATATCCTGGGAGACATATCATTGTTAAACTGTGCGTTTGTTTTCGCTTATTTTTTAGTGAATCGATTCGCTCCCTATGACGAAGTTTCCGATGAGTATGTCTTATTGCATATATTATACAATATCACCTGGATACTGGTGATATCCTGGTACAAGGTGACGGATATCCGCCGTAATACAAGACTGGAAAATATTCTCAGCTCAACGGTAAAATCGGTTCTGGTTCATGCCCTGATTACCCTGGCGGCCATTGCAGCAGTGAAAGGAGAATTCTTTTCCCGTGCACATCTCTTGTTTGCCTATGTTTTGTTTTTGGGGGGGATTATAATATGGCGGCTTGTCTTTTATTATACCTTGCGAAGATATAGAAAAGCAGGGGCGAATTACCGCAATGTCATTATTGTGGGAGCAGGTGTGGTAGGAAATGATATGTTTCATCACCTTAATTCCGATGCGGGATATGGCTATAAAGTATTAGGTTTTTTTGATGACAATCCGGAAAAGTCCCAGCATCCGGATAAAATTCTGGGTGGCTTAAGTGATTTTGCCGGGTATGTAAAAAATGTCCGGGTAGATATAGTATTTATTGCTATTCCTTTATCACACCGCAAACGTATACGTGAAATTGTCAGTATTGCAGATAATAATCTGATAAGGGTAAAAATTGTCCCTGATTTCAGGGGTTTTCTGAATAAAAAAGTCAATATTGATTTTTATGAGCTTATACCTGTACTGACCATACGGCCTGAGCCTCTTGAGACCGCTTTAAACAGGGTGGCCAAAAGAACGTTCGATATAGCTTTTTCCGGAATGGTTTTATTGTTTGTATTCCCCTGGTTATTCCCTATTCTGGCATTGTTGATAAAACTTTCATCGCCTGGTCCTGTCTTTTTTGTTCAGAAGCGATCAGGCAGGAAAAATGAAGTTTTTTCCTGCCTGAAATTCAGAAGCATGGCCGTTAATTCTGATGCTGATAAGCTACAGGCGACAGAAACGGATCCCAGAGTAACATGGGTAGGAAGAATGCTTCGTAAGACAAATCTGGATGAATTGCCTCAGTTTATAAATGTCTTTCTGGGTAATATGTCAGTCGTTGGCCCCCGGCCACATATGTTAAAGCATACCGAGGACTATTCCAGAATGATTGATAAATTTATGGTCAGACATCTGGTAAAGCCGGGCATAACCGGATTGGCTCAGGTTAACGGATACAGAGGGCCTACCACTGACCAGCGCCGTATGTATAAAAGAGTCATGTATGATGTGTGGTATATTGAAAACTGGAGCTTTGCACTGGATTTGAAAATAATTTTCCTGACAGTGTTTAATATGTTCAGAGGAGAAAAAAATGCATTCTGAGCATGATTGAGCTTTGATGCGGGATTATTTAATAAGCAGATGTACAAAATATTAGTTATAGACGATGAGCCCGATATTCTTGATTTGTTAAAATACAATCTGGAAAAAGAAGGTTATGAAGTTTTGACAGCATCTGATGGAAAAGAGGGGGTCGAGATAGCTGCAAAGTTTCAGCCTCATGTTGTTCTGATGGACATAATGATGCCCGGTCTGGATGGTATAGAGGCATGCAGAAGAATTCGGCAGATACCAGCCCTTGGTGATACATTTATAATATTTCTTACGGCCCGCTCTGAAGAATATTCCGAAATTGCAGCCTTTGATTCCGGAGCTAATGACTTTATTACGAAGCCGGTCAAGCCGAGAGCATTGGTAAGCCGTATTTCTGCTTTTTTTCGCCGTGAATCTGTGACTGTGAAAGATGCAGTATTACAGCATAACGATCTGGTTATCGATAAGGAAAGTCATACTGTAACCAAAGGAAATCAAAAAATTCTCCTGCCCAGAAAAGAGTTTGAATTATTATTTTTTTTGATGCAGCATCCGAACGTGGTTTATACCAGAGATGATCTGCTTAGAAATATATGGGGAACTGATGTATATGTGGTTGCACGCACTATAGATGTACATATTAGAAAGTTGCGTGAAAAGATAGGGGAGGATACTATTAAAACAGTAAAAGGAATCGGATATAAATTTGATACCAGCTCAGACTAATTGTATCCAAAGAAGCAGATACCTTCTCCAAATCTGTAACTAAATTATGTTCTTCAAGCCTTCTTACATAGCATTTCTGCTCAGCCTGCTCTTTTCGTTACTGGTGGGTTTTGTTTTGTTTTTAGGAAAAGAGTTTCCCATAAAAGAAGGCTGGCTAATCATAGCTGTTTTTGTATGTGGTTATCTGATCAGCTTTTGGATCTTGAAGAAAATAATCTTTGATGAGATTGAGGATATTGGCCGATTGCTTGAAAATATAAAGCAGGAAGATTATCGTTTGGAGGGAAAGCGGTTTAGTGATGAAAGTAACTCCCTGAATCTGATAAAGAAAGAAATATTTGAATTTGCCGGAAAAAAACAGCAGGAGATCGATGAACTTAAAAAGCTTGAAACATTCAGGCGCGAGTTTCTGGCCGATGTGTCGCATGAGCTTAAAACGCCTATATTTTCGGCACAGGGCTTTGTCCATACCCTGATTGACGGAGCAGTTGATGATCTGAAAGTCAGAGACCGGTTTTTGGAGAAAGCAGCCAACAGCCTTGACGCACTTAATATCCTGGTAGGAGATCTGATAACGATTTCGCAGCTGGAGATCGGCGAAATTACTATGCATTACTCCAATTTTGACCTTCGCCGCTTGTGTGAAATGGTGATCGGACAACTGGAGGATGCAGCCGCGCATCGTAATGTGAGAATATATATACACCGTTATGCTCCGAAATCCTGTTATGTACATGCCGATAAGCATCGGATTGGTCAGGTGCTGACGAACCTGATTACGAACGCTATTAAGTATGGTAAAGAAAATGGCAGTGTTATTGTCAAAATACAGCCCGAAGGTCGGGAAGTCCTGATAAGTGTTACAGATAATGGCCCGGGAATACCGTCTGTTTATCTGAAAAGAATCTTCGAGCGTTTTTACCGGATTGATAAAAGCAGGTCAAGAGATTCCGGTGGAACAGGACTTGGGCTCTCGATTGTAAAACATATACTGGAAGCGCATGATTCGAAGATTCATGTAGACAGTATATTGGGAAAAGGAACCACGTTTTATTTTAAATTAAAATTGGGAAGAGTTATTAATGAAAATGGATAAGCTGGATGATATGATTCTCTTTGAGAATGAGAATTATATTGTTGTAAATAAACCACCATATCTTTCATCTCTGGATGAGCGGGAAATTGTGATGAATTCATTGAAGGATCTTGTAAAAGCTTACAACCCGGAAGCTGCGTTGTGCCACCGTCTGGATAAAGAAACATCCGGTGCACTGGCTATTTCTAAAAATGCTGAGGCATATCGCCATCTTGCCATACAGTTTGAAAACAGAGATGTAAGTAAAGTATACCATGCTGTGTGCGAAGGATTGCATGAGTTCGAGAACCTTTCGGTTGATCTTCCCATTTACAAACTCTCAAACGGGAGTGTTAAGATCGACAGGCAAAAAGGAAAAGAAGCGTTAACCTATTTTCAGACGATCAGGGCTTATAAGAAGCATACATTAGTGGAATGTAAGCCTGTTACCGGTCGTTTGCATCAGATAAGAATTCATATGGCATCGGTCAGTGCGCCGATAGCCGGAGATGAGCGTTATGGAGGAGCTCCGGTTTTTCTCAGCTCTGTCAAGCGTAACTTTAATCTGAAAAAGGATACAGAAGAACAACCGCTGATGAAGCGGGTCGCTCTTCATGCGTACTCACTAACATTCAGAGATCTTGACGATACGGTGATTTCCGTAGTTGCTGAATATCCAAAGGATTTTAATGTGCTTGTAAAACAGCTCGAAAAAAACAGCTAGGGATAATATATTAGAGGTAGACGTATTGTTTTTTTGAATTTAATCAGATACCTTTGCCCGCTCTAAACAAGACTGTATTTTAGAGTCTCCTGCTATTTTAATAGTAAAATATTGGCATCCACAGAGTTGTCAATAAAAGGAGGCCGAAGATTTTCGAAAGAGTATCTTTCTGAAAAAACTTTGCAGGTAATTTTTGTATTTTGTTTTGTGAGTATTTATCTTTGTGTCCCTTTTTAAGGGCATAGTGTTTATATAGTATCAGGAATTAAAGAGAAGACTATAAATGGATAGCTTAAGTTACAAGACCGTTTTCGCTAACAGCGAAACAGTTAACAAGGAGTGGGTGGTGATCGATGCGGATTCCAAAGTACTTGGTAGACTTGCGAGTGAAGTGGCAAGTATCATCCGGGGAAAGAGAAAAGGTAATTATACTCCCAACGTTGATTGCGGAGATAATGTTATCGTGATTAACTCTGATAAAATCAGGTTAACAGGTAAAAAATGGACGGATAAAGAGTATGTTCGTCATACCGGATATCCCGGAGGTCAGCGTTTCGCTACTCCCAAGCTTATCAAAACCAAAAAATCGTCAAAGTTTCTTATTGAAATGGCTGTGAAGGGCATGCTTCCTAAAAACAGGCTTGGAAGAAGACTTTTTGGTAACCTTTATGTATACGAAGGAGCGGAGCATCCGCATATAGCTCAGAATCCCAAAGAAGTAAAAATATAATTTGCATTAATGGAAGTAATTAACACAATAGGTAGAAGGAAAACCGCTGTTGCCAGGATATATATTAAGCCAGGAAATGGTAATATTCAGGTTAATGGTAAGGATTATAAGGTATACTTTCCTACGGAAACTCTTCAGACTATCATTAATCAGCCTTTTGCCATAATTGGTGAGCTGGATAAATATGATATAAATGCAAACCTTGTAGGTGGGGGAATTTCCGGTCAGGCAGAGGCATTAAGGCTGGCGATTTCAAGAGCGCTGGTTGAATCCAATCCGGAAAGCAAATCACCAATTAAGAAAGAAGGATTTCTTACCAGAGATCCGAGAATGGTGGAAAGAAAGAAATACGGAAGAAGAAAAGCAAGAAGAAGATTTCAGTTCAGCAAACGTTAATCGAATATTATGGCAAAACTTACATATAAAGATCTGTTGGATGCCGGTGTTCACTTCGGACACCTTACGAGAAAATGGAACCCTAAAATGGCTCCATATATTTTCATGGAAAACAATGGCATTCACATTATTGACCTGAATAAAACGCTTGCAAGTCTTGATGAGGCTTCTGCAGTTCTAAAAAATATAGTGAAGTCCGGCAGAAAGGTTCTTTTTGTTGCTACTAAAAAACAGGCGAAAGAGGTTGTGGCTGAGGAAGCAAGAAGGCTAAAGATGCCTTATGCTACTGAAAGATGGCTCGGTGGTATGCTGACCAACTTTGCAACAGTGAGAAAATCCCTGAAGAAAATGTCATCAATTGACAAGCTTATGAAAGATGAAGCTTATGTCAATCTGGCTAAGAGGGAGAAGCTGATGATTACCCGTGAGAGAGAAAAACTGGAAAAGGTATTGGGTGGTATTGCTGAGCTCACTCGACTTCCGGCTGCTCTCTTTATTGTAGACGCAAAGAAAGAGCATATTGCAGTAAAAGAAGCAAAGAAATTGAATATTCCAGTGTTTGCTTTGGTGGATACCAATACTGACCCGACATCAGTAGATTATCCGATCCCGGCTAACGATGATGCTTACAAGTCAATTTCTATCTTAACTTCTGCTATCGGAAAGGCTATCGAGGAAGGTTTGAACGAGAGAAAGAGAGAAAAGGAAGATACAAAGCTTAAGGACGAGGAAGAGAGCAAGAAAGCAGCGGACAGAGCGGAGATTGAGGAATAATCCTTTTAATAAAGAGTGCATTAACTAATCTAAAATTGAACATTGCCTAAAAAACAGTGTTCAATTTTTTTTAAATAGTAATACCAGCCCGGACAGTAAATTTTCTGTCTTATTTAATGAATTAATCATTTTCAAAACAAATCATATAGAACAATGAGCATTTCAGCGCAAGATGTAAACAAGTTACGTCAGATGACTGGTGCAGGGATGATGGATTGCAAAAAAGCCCTGACTGAAGCCAATGGTGATTTTGATACAGCTATTGATATCCTTAGGAAAAAAGGACAAAAGGTTTCTGCTGCCCGTTCAGACAGAGAGACTTCTGAAGGAGCTGTTTTTGTAAAAACTTTAAACAGCGGTAAAGAAGGAATCATTATCGCACTTGGCTGCGAGACTGATTTCGTAGCAAAGAATGAAGAATTTCAATCTCTTGGAAATGCTATTATTGAAGTGGCTGCCAAATCAAAACCGTCTTCTAAAGAAGATCTGAAAGCTTCTAAAATTGATGAGAGAACTGTTGAAGAGCATATTGTCGAATTAGTTGGTAAGATCGGAGAAAAGATCGATATCGTTGCTTATGATATATTAACCGGTGATCAGGTTGTTCCTTATATCCATGCCGGCGCGAAACTTGGTGTTTTGGTTGCTCTAAAAGGCGTAAATGGTGCTGATGTAAGCGAAGTTGGCAGGGATGTGGCAATGCAGATAGCTGCCATGAAGCCTGTCGCAGTAGATAAGGATGGTGTAGATCCGTCACTTATCGAAAGAGAAATTGAAATTGGTAAAGAGCAGGCCAGAGCAGAAGGTAAGCCGGAAGCTATGCTGGAAAAAATTGCGCAGGGTAAACTTGCCAAGTTTTATAAGGAAAATACGCTATTGAATCAGCAGTTTGTAAAGGATCCCGCATTGACAATTTCCCAATTACTGGATGGCGTTACCAAAGGGTTGACTGTTTCTGAATTCAAGCGAGTATCAGTAAACTAATCCTGTTTGAAGATATATCTTATTAAAGGCTGCCGAAGGGCAGCCTTTCTTTGTTTTTTCAGGGCCGCTATTTTTTTAAATAAAAGTGCCAACTTTCCCGCCGGCAGCATAGTTATTACTGTAAGCAGAATAATAAAGTTGGGATGGCTATGGACAGAAATGGAAAGAACAGGGAAAAGGTTGAAAAGTCAGATCTGGTTGTTAACACGAATGGTCAGTTATGTGAGGTGCTTGATTTAGGAAGTGCGACCTTTGTACATGTTTTTAACTCTTTGAGAGATGATCCGTGGGTTGGTATTAGCTTTAGCTTTAATCCCAGGTTCATATCCAGGAGTGTTGGCTGGTAGCAAATACTCAGAATATACT
Organism: Bacteroidota bacterium; assembly: GCA_023458555.1. GTDB lineage: Bacteria > Bacteroidota > Bacteroidia > Cytophagales > Cytophagaceae > SpSt-227. Next base: position 36,390 of record JAEWYS010000016.1, read on the forward strand.
GATATATTAAGAGAGTTAGGTAAGGGAACCAGCTGCAGCAATGTGGTTGGTTTTCTATTAATAAATGTACATCTAAACAATTTGTACGGGACGTTTCATGTCATCAACCGCTACCAGAGTAAAGATTCCTTCTACGGCTTTTTGACGGGTTTCGCAATACATCTCTTCCACATAGATGGATACATTGATCTTGATGCTGCTATTCCCGACATGAGCTACTTCACCTACAATTTCAATAATCGTTCCGGAGGGAATAGGGCATTTGAAGTCAATTTTGTCCGATGAAACCGTAACATATTTTTGTCTGCTATAACGTGTGGCAGTTATGAAGGCAACTTCGTCCATATACGAAAGGGCCATGCCACCAAAGAGTGTATCATAATGATTGACAAGATTGGGGAAGATCGCTTTGAATTGGGAAGTCTGGGCCAATTTTATTCGTTCTTGTGGAGAGTGCATACATTCCGGCATAATTGCGGGCAAGTTAGCGGATATTTTTCAAAAATCCTTCAGACCAGTGCTATGGTTTGAGGGATATTGCCGGCCAATATCCCTCTATTAATCCATAGGTCGGTTTATTTTTTTTGTTTGTTAAGCTTTCTTTCTTTTTTTGCCAGCTTTTGCTGTTGTTGGTTGAGCTTTTCCTTTTCATTGGCCAGCTTCATTGCCTTGCGCAACATCTTCTGTTCTTTTTTCAGATCCTGTGCCTGCTTGTCCAGGCGTTTTTGCTTACGCTTCATTTCCTTACTGTCGCCCAGATTACCGGGGTTTGTCAGAATCTCTTTATGGCTGGTTAGCAGATCGGAGGAAAAATGTTCTGCTCTGATCGTGTTAGCTGATACAAATGATAAAACAGTGACCAGCATAAGGATTGAAAGTTTCTTCATGATTGAATAAGTTTATTTTGACTTATCAATCAATAATATTTTCTGAAAGTTCTTTGGAGCTTGGGGAAGGTAACTGAAAGGATGTAATATTTTGAATGGAATTATCAGCTTAAGAATGATTTCAGATTATTAAAAGTTTGTTGATTATTGGTTTCATCATTAATGAGATCGTTCAGGCGGAATGCGGCACTTATTAATCCCAAATGACTGAACGCCTGTGGGTAATTTCCAAGGTGTTCTCCTTGGGCTCCGATCTGCTCAGAATAAAGTCCGACATGGTTAGCATATCCAAGCATTTTCTCAAAAATAAATCTGGCTTTTTGAAGCTCACCGGCCAGCGCCAGATTTTCTACATACCAGAATGTGCACATTGAAAATGTTCCCTCGTTGCCCTTCATCCCATCTGGGGCAGCGTCTTCCTGGCTATATCTGTATACAAGGGAATCGCTGACCAGTTCTTTTTCTACCCTTTCCAGCGTAGAGAGCCATTTAGGATCTTTAGGTCCTATAAAGTGAACGAGAGGCATTAACAGCACAGAAGCGTCTACCGCCACTCCGCCTTTATATTGTACAAAAGATTTTTTATCCTCACTCCAGAAATTGTCATGTATATCATGGAAAATTTTGTTACGCTCATGCCACCAGCGGGAATTGAGCGGAAAAGATCGGTTCTGCGATAGCTTTATTCCCCGATCGAATGCGACCCAGCACATTAACCGTGAGAACAGGAACTCCTGTTTACCCGCTCTCACCTCCCAGATACTCTCATCTTTCTGTTCCCAGTTATCACACAGCCAGTTCAGGTGTTCGGTAAGTTTTAGCCAGAAATTGTAAGAAATAGATTCTCCATATTTATCATATAGGTATACACAGTTCATCAGCTCTCCATATATATCCAGCTGACATTGTTTATGGGCTTTATTACCTATGCGAACTGGTTTGCTGCCCCGGTAACCTTCGAAATGACTGAGGGTGGCTTCTTCAAGATCGTCTTTCCCGGATATTGAATACATCAGATGCAGCTTATCTGAATTGGGGTGTTGAAGACATTTATATTCAATCCATTCAATAAACTTCGTTGCCTCTTTTCTATATCCCAGTTTTAGTAAAACATACATTGAAAAGGCAGAATCTCTTATCCAGGTGTATCTGTAGTCCCAGTTTCGTTCTCCGCCGTGCAGTTCAGGAAGGCCGAAAGTAGGAGAAGCAACCATTGAACCATGATTTAATGAAGTCAATAGCTTAAGTATTAATGCCGAACGGTTTACGCTTTCCCGCCAGCGCCCGAAATAATTGCATGAATCGAGCCAGTGCCGCCAGTAGTTTATATCATCGACCAGCGTGTCGTTAACAAACGTTTCAATATCGGAGATCTCTTTATCACCTGGATATAACTGAAGAATAAAATGAACGCTTTCCCCGGCGTTCAGAGTGAATGTGGCGACTGCGTCTTTATCTTCAGTTTCAATAGTGACTTCACTTAAAAGATCAATTTTAAGTGCATGTTTTTTGTCCCGGCAGATAAAGCGTATACCTTTATCAATCTTTTTGGTTTCATGGGAAGTCTGGCCATAATTGAATCTTGGCTTACATTCCATTTTAAACTCAATTTTTCCCCTGATAGCGCTTACTCTCCGAACCAGATTTTTGCCTTTATCCAGATCTTCTACAGGCATATAGTCTATAACTTCCCCAACACTATGCTTTCCCAGAAACCTGGTTAAAAGAACATTGGTATCGGGGAAATACATTTGCCTGTGGTTATTGTTTTCTGTAGTCGGAGATATTTTGAAATATCCTCCTTTTTCTCTGTCCAGAAGGGCAGCAAATAGGGAGGGCGAGTCAAATTCAGGAAAGCAGAGAAAGTCAATTGAGCCGCATATGGAGACTAGCGCCACTGTAACCAGATCTCCTATGACTCCATAGTTTTCAAGTGGTTGATATGTATTTTTCACGTTATCAGCAGGCTCTTAGTACAGCTCTGGCCGGGGCTCCGTCGGCTCCGAGTATGTTTAGCGGAAGACAGTAAAGTTCATAATTCCCGGCAATAGCTTCTGAGAGATTCAGGCCCTCAATTATACATATGCCTGCTTCATATAAAATTGAATGCACTAGTTTATAATTGCCTCTGTTTCCAGTGCTTATATAGTCAATGCCAACTGTTTTTACTCCCAGAGCTGCCAGATACTGTGCAGCTTGGGTGCTTAAATAGATAAAATCCCGCTTGAAATTTTTACTCGTCCAGTCTACAGCAGAATTTGAGGTTTTAAAGATAATTCTTTCGCCTTCGCCAATCTTGTAAGCCTCAAGCTGTTCTTTTCGGATACTTTTCTGACCGTTTAGTTCAATAACCCTGCAAGGACCTATAACACAGTCAAAGTCCAGAGCGCTGATATCGTTGCCATTTTTAAATATATGCCTGGGAGCGTCGATATGTGTACCTGAATGTACCGGCATGGAAAAGGTAGTGACGTTGACGTCATCCCCTTTGTGTAGATCCTGAAACTTATGTACAGATACGTGAGGCAAACCAGGCCATCCGGTCATACTATCATGAATCGGGGCCGAAATATCTATATATTTTGTCTTGGATGGTTGCGCTAATGCTTCATTATAAATAGTCCCTGGTTGCTGCATGATTAGTAACCTCCCATGGATAAAAGTGAAATGGACAAGTTGCGAAAGTTGATGGTGTAAGGTTAATTGACTTTGAGCGTGCGTTTTGGGGCACCTGATTGTTTCGGCTCGGCTTTTACAGTATTATTAGTTGCCAGAGGTCTGGCACTGGGTCTGTGTGGTCTTGAGTTGCCATATGTGCCTTTGGCTATTTTACCTCTGGTGGTTTTTATATCTCCTTTTCCCATACCTGATTTAGTTAAATAGTAGATTTTATATAAATTAATAATCAATATATTGGCAAAATGTTTGCCCGGGTGTTCTGACATATTTCCGGACTTTTCATACTGAACTTCCTATATTTGTAGATGCATTTTAAAAATCGGGAAATATAGCCTGGGTCTTTCCTGATTGTTAACTGAGATAGATATAGCAATGATAAAAGAGGTTGATATTGAGGTTGAACCATCCATAGGGTTTGACGAAGAAAAATTCAGAACATATGTATTGAACAAGCTGTCCCTGCCTGATCAGCCTTCTATTGTTGTTGAAATGCTCAGAAGATCCGTGGATGCCAGAGGACGTCAGGTAAAAATTGTGGTAAAGGCAAGGATAGCCGTAGATGAACTGCTGCCTGATCAGCAGTTGAAACTGCAATATCAGTTTGTTGGTAACAGGCCATCTGTGGTGGTGGTAGGGGCGGGCCCTGCCGGCTTATTTGCAGCTTTGAGGCTCATCGAGCTAGGATATAAGCCCATTGTTCTGGAAAGGGGCAAAGATGTGCAGACCCGGCGCAGAGATCTGGCAGCAATTAATAAAGATCACATTGTTAACCCTGAATCAAATTATTGTTTTGGAGAAGGAGGAGCAGGAACATATTCGGATGGGAAACTCTATACACGATCTAAGAAAAGAGGAGATGTTAACCGGATTCTGGAGATACTGGTAGCTCATGGTGCAGGTCGTGAAATTCTTATCGATGCACATCCGCACATTGGAACAAACAAGTTACCCAAAATTGTAGCTGCCCTGAGGAGCCAGATTACAGATTGCGGAGGCGAAGTCCATTTTAATGCCAAAGTAACAGATCTGATTATTGACAGAGAGGAAATCCTCGGAGTGCATGTTCAGAATGGAGATCAGGTCAGAGGAATGGGGGTAATTCTGGCAACTGGTCATTCTGCCAGAGATATTTTTTATTTACTCCACAATAAGAATGTCAGAATTGAGGCTAAACCATTTGCTATGGGAGTCAGGATAGAGCACCAGCAGACATTAATTGATAAAATACAGTACAAATGTGAGGATAGAGGGGAGTTTTTACCGGCCTCGTCTTATTCACTTGTTAGTCAGGTGGATTATAAGGGGATAGAAAGAGGAGTTTTTTCATTCTGTATGTGTCCTGGCGGTTTTATAGTTCCAGCTGCAACTGCTCAGGAGGAAGTGGTTGTAAACGGGATGTCTCCGAGCCGAAGGGATAGCAAATTCTCCAATTCTGGAATTGTAGTGGCAATTAATCTGGAAGATTTGGGAGATTATCATAAATACGGAGTTTTTGCCGGGTTGGAATTGCAGAAAACAATTGAACGAAATGCATGGATTGCAGGAGGAAAAACGCAGAAGGCTCCTGCTCAGCGTATGCTGGATTTTGTAAACAGGAAAACCTCCGGAACACTACCTGAGACTTCTTATCAGCCGGGACTCACTTCTGTTAGCATGGATGAGGTCCTTGTGCCTTCTATAGCCAATCGTCTGAGAGAGGGGTTCAGACTTTTTGGAGCTAAAATGAAAGGGTATCTTACAAATGATGCGCAGATCGTCGGGGTGGAAAGCAGAACCTCCAGTCCGGTTACTATACCCAGAAACAAAGAAACGCTGGAGCATGTGGAAATAAAACGTCTGTTTCCCTGCGGAGAAGGAGCAGGTTACGCCGGAGGAATTGTATCAGCAGCAATTGACGGAGAAAAATGCGCCGAAGCTTTTGCCCGTCTTTATAAGGGGAATTAATAACATTTATTCATTGTTGTTTGTTTAATGAAGAAGACAATAATACTAGGAGCTACACCAGACTCCTCCAGATATGCATACAAAGCGGCCCATATGCTTGTAAGACACGGCCATGATATTGTGCCAGTAGGTTTGAAGAAAGGCGAAGTTGCCGGAAAACCGATCCGGAATGATTTCCCGCTGGAGGATAATATTGATACTGTCACTTTGTATGTCGGGGCACAAAACCTACCGCCGTTGTTTGATTATATTATGAAGGTAAAGCCTAAACGCATCATTTTTAATCCGGGTACAGAAAATCAGGATCTGATCGAGCTTGCTGTGGAAAACGGTATCGAACCCGTGCTTGGCTGTACGCTTGTTATGCTTGCCTCCGGGGAGTACTAGCGTATCTTTGGTAAGATTATAGCCGGTGCTCGGTGGCAGTTTTTGATACTGGTCATGGAGCCGGATGAATACATTAAAAAGCTATCGAAAGAGCTTTTTTTTTTGTAGCTTTACCATTTCCAACCATAAAACAATGACAGACATAAAAGAGAAGCTAAATGCTGATTATTCAGCGGATAATATTCAGATTTTAGAAGGATTAGAAGCGGTTAGGAAAAGGCCTGCAATGTATATTGGCGATATAGGAATAAAAGGCCTGCATCACCTGGTTTGGGAAGTTGTCGATAACTCCATTGATGAAGCTCTGGCAGGATATTGTACGGAAATTCATGTGACTGTCCATCCGGATAATTCGATAACCGTATCGGATAACGGAAGGGGAATTCCTACAGGGGTTCATTCTAAAGAGAAGCGCTCTGCTCTTGAGGTTGTTATGACAGTGTTGCATGCGGGCGGGAAATTTGATAAAGATACATATAAGGTTTCCGGTGGGTTGCACGGTGTGGGGGTGAGTTGTGTGAATGCACTTTCTTCCGACATGAAAGTAACAGTGCACCGGGAAGGAAAAATATGGCAGCAGGAATATAAAATAGGAGTACCGCAATATCCTGTCAAAATTGTCGGAGATAGTGAGCGAACAGGTACAACCGTACATTTTGTTCCGGATGATTCCATCTTTACAGTCACCGAATATAAATTCGAAACAATAGCCACCCGTCTGCGGGAACTGGCATATCTCAACAAAGGGATCAGAATTTATCTGGCTGATGAGCGTGAGGCCGACGAGAATGGAAAATACAGGACCGATTCTTTTTATTCCGAAGGAGGTCTGAAAGAATTTGTCGCATATCTTGACTCTACAAGAGAAAAACTGATTCCGGAACCGATCTATATGGAAGGTGAAAAAGGCGGAGTACCTGTAGAACTGGCTATTCTGTATAATACCAGTTATACGGAAAACGTGTTTTCCTATGTAAATAATATTAATACAATCGAGGGGGGAACGCATGTTGCCGGATTCCGTCGCGGACTGACGAGGACTCTGAAGAGCTATGCAGATAAGTCCGGAATGCTTGAAAAAGTGAAAATTGAAGTAAGCGGGGACGATTTCAGAGAAGGGTTAACGGCTATTATTTCTGTTAAGGTTGCTGAGCCACAATTTGAGGGACAGACCAAAACAAAGCTTGGTAATAGTGAAGTAATGGGAGCTGTGGATCAGTGTGTGGGAGAAGTGCTTGGAGATTTTCTTGAAGAAAACCCGAAAGAAGCACGTCAGATTATTCAGAAAGTCATTCTGGCGGCTCAGGCAAGACATGCGGCAAGAAAAGCCCGGGAAATGGTTCAGAGAAAGAATGTACTTTCTGGAACGGGACTTCCTGGTAAACTGGCCGACTGCTCAGAAAAGGATCCGGCAGAATGTGAACTGTACCTGGTTGAGGGAGACTCGGCCGGTGGTTCTGCAAAACAGGGAAGAAACAGAAGGTTTCAGGCAATCCTGCCGCTTAGAGGAAAAATCCTGAATGTTGAAAAAGCCCAGGAGCACAGGATTTATGAAAGTGATGAGATAAAAAATATGATTACGGCGCTTGGCGTATCCTTTGGAGTAGACGGAGATGACAAAGCTCTGAATTTAACGAAGCTTCGTTATCATAAAATCATTATCATGACGGATGCCGATGTCGACGGAAGCCATATCCGGACGCTTATTCTTACATTCTTCTTCCGGTATATGCGTCCGCTGATTGAAAATGGATATTTGTATATAGCATTACCACCTCTTTATCTGGTAAAGAAAGGAAAAGAAAGCCGGTATTGCTGGACAGAGCAGCAGAGAGAAGAAGCAATAAAGGAGCTTGCCAAAGATGGGAAGGAAGACTCGGTTAATGTTCAGCGATACAAGGGACTTGGTGAAATGAACCCCGAGCAGTTGTGGGAAACAACCATGGATCCTGTTACAAGGAGTCTTAAGCAGGTGACTATAGAATCCGCCGCAGAAGCAGATCATCTGTTTTCGATGCTTATGGGAGATGAAGTAGCACCCAGAAGGGATTTTATTGAGAAAAATGCGAAATATGCCAAAATAGATATATAAAGTCTTAGAACAAGGGAATAGGGGGAGGACAATTTTGTGAACTCATTTGTTAATTTTTTTCAAAGATTGGGCTCTCCTTTCGGAATGAAAGGCGGTGATGCCAGGAAGAGTATGCTTATGTTGTTTAAGCCTAAAAAAGCGATAAAACACAGTGATTATATTTCCAGAGATCTGAGCTGGGTCAAATTTAATTACCGTGTGCTTGACCAGGCAAAGAATCCTAAAAGGACTATTTTTGACCGACTGAAATTTCTGGCCATTACCAGCTCGAACCTGGATGAGTTTTTCCAGATAAGAGTCGGAAGCTTGTATAACTATATTGATTACGGCAAAGAACGATTTGATTTTTCCGGCCTGAGGGAAGTGCCTTTTCGTAAAAACCTGCTGAAAGAAGTTCAGCGGTTTTTTAAAGATCAGGAAGATTGCTTTATGAACGAACTGGAGCCTGGTTTTGAGCATAACGGGTTTCAGATTGCTGATATTGAGCGGCTCGATGATAAGGAGTTGAAAAAAGTTGAGGAGTATTTTGAGGATACTATATTCCCGATGCTTACCCCAATGGTCTATGACAGCTACCATTCTTTTCCGATGCTTATGAATAAGCTGCTCATATTTGGAGTAGTTACTCATATGCCGGAAGCCGGAAAAGACTCGAAAAGGTTAAGCTTTGTCCAGATTCCCCAAAATCTTCCCCGGTTTTTTGAAATTCGCAGAAATGAGCAGATTCTTTTTGTACCGATCGAACAGATTATCCGCTGGAAGATAAATGAGCTATACCGAAATATAGAGATTCTGTCTGTCAACTTATTTCGTATTACCCGTAATGGAGATTTTTCCCTCGATGAAACCGAGGAAATGGATGTGAAATTTGTAGAAGAGGTACAGCGGAAATTGAAATCCAGAAAGTCTGGCAGAGTGGTCAGGGTTGAAATAGAAGCAAATTATTCCAGCTGGATGATGAAAGTTCTGGTTGATCGCTGGGATATAGACCATAATAACATATTTGTTATTTCCCGTCTCATTGATTATACCGCGTTATGGCAGATTGTAAGAAACAAGGAATTCCGTCAGGCTATTCCGACTCTTCCACAACCTGTCAATCCTCTGGTATTCCCGGAGAGTGAAGAAGTCGATATGTTTACTTTTCTGAAACATAATGACATTCTTCTTCATCAGCCATATAATCGTCTTGATCCGGTAATTGATCTGCTGGAAAAAGCAGCATCAGACCCGTCAGTGCTTGCCATCAAAATCACTATTTACCGGCTTGCAAAAGATTCCCGTATTACTTCTGCCTTATTTAAGGCCGCGGAAAACGGCAAGCATGTGTCTGTTCTATTTGAGGTAAAGGCACGCTTTGATGAAGAGAATAATATTAATGAGGCGCTGAGACTACAGAAAGCCGGATGTTTTGTAATATATGGCATCAGTAATCTGAAAACTCATACCAAGTTACTGATGATTGTGCGCAAGGAGGAAGATAAGGTCACACGATATGTACATATGTCCAGTGGTAACTATAATGAAGATACTGCAAAACTATATACAGACATTAGCCTTTTAAGTTCCAATGAAGCTTATGCAACTGATATAAATGAGTTTTTCAATGTAATTACCGGGCACTCGATGCCAAGAGTATATACCAATCTGATTACTGCTCCCGGTGATATGCGCAAACAACTGATTGAGCTTATCGATCGGGAAGCTGAAAATGCTCAGGAAGGCAGGCCGTCGGGAATCGTGATAAAGCTCAATTCACTTCAGGATAAGGAAATTATTGATGCGTTTTATCGTGCCTCAAAGGCAGGTGTTCCCATAAAAATGATTGTACGGGGTATCTGCTGTCTGAAAGCCGGAAAAACAGGCCTGAGTGAGAATATCATGGTAAAATCCATTGTGGGAGATTTTCTGGAGCACTCCCGGATTTTTTATTTTCACAATGCCGGAGATCCCAAAGTATACGGTGGAAGTGCGGATCTTATGATGCGTAGCTTTGACCGGAGAATTGAATCATTGTTTCTGATACTGGATCCTTTGCTTAAAAAGCAGGTCATCAATATTCTTGTGTACAATCTGAGGGATAATGTAAACAGTTATGTTATGAATGAGGATGGAGAATATGTAAAAATATCACCGGAAAACGGGCAGGAACTATTCAATATTCATAAAGAGTTCTTCAAAATCTCCCGGGAGATAGTGGAAAAAGCCAGATTATTCTGATTGCACCTGTCGTGAAGTAGCCACTTCGTCAAAGTTTAACCCGGTAACACCCCCTGAAACGATAAATTTCATAATTTCTGAGCTTGGGGCTTTTATGATGGTTATATGCTCTTTGGGAACGATTACCAGATTCCCGGAAATATTGTAAGAGTGTGGAAAATAAACCGCAGCTTTGTCCTGCAGATGCAAAATATCAAGATCATTCTGGGTAATAAATCCTAAGCGCTGGATATTAAAGTCCTTATTGATTTTCACAAGGACGGGCTGATTAAATTTTTTCTTTTCCCCGATAAAAGCATTGATTACATCTTTTGAAGATGAATATATGAGATTGATCAGGGGAATCTTGTAAAGAGAGTTTTCTATTAGAGAGAATGCCGGCTTGGCAATTAAAGTTGAGCCAAGATAGCCTACTAAAACAGTTATCCCGATAAAAATGAGCAAACCGATACCGGGATAAAGATCAAGATTAAACAGATCTGGTATCAGATTATCAATCGCTTTCACAATTATATAAATTGTATAGGCCGTAATTCCAAAAGGAATTACGAAAAGCAGTCCGTTGAAAAAGAATCTCAGGAATTGTTTCATAGTATTGGCTTCGAAGCGATGAAATACAAATTTATACGTATTTTCCATCTAATAGAGCAAAATCAATGGAAAAATATTGAAATCGTCCGGATACGCAGCTGCTGCTATTTAAGTGCTTATGTTGCTTATTTTTCAGTGATACAGCCTGTTGTGTTTTGTTGATAACAAATGAGAATTTGGCAGGGTTAGTTTTTATATCGACCAGATTTTACTATGAGACTACCTGCCCTGATTCCGATGCTGCTGATTATATTATTATCCTGTAGCATCTCGATGACTCCCGAGTATTATAATGAAATAAAAAGGCATCGTTCTCTTGCTATTTTACCTTTTGATGTCGGTCTTTACCAGATAGATGAATTACGATATCTTACTCCGCAGCAGTTAAAAGAAAGAGAAACAGCACTTGGGTATTTTTTTCAGAAGCAGGCATACTGTTATTTTGACCAGAGGAGGGCCAGGTCTAAACAGATATATGTGGCAGTACAGGATGTGGCAGAAACTAATCGTAAACTGAAAGAGCTCGGAATATCGGTAAGGCAGGCCCGGCTTCTCGGGCAAAGAGAGCTTGCAAAATTTTTGGGAGTTGATGCGTTTATTTTCGGCAGTATAGATATCCGGAGAGATTTTGATGCGACCAGTAATGCATATGCCGCAGCATATTCGCCTTATGGGGCGGTTACAGACATGCTGGCAGTAATTGATATTCGTATAGCAGATTCTAAAACAAGTTCTGTCATATGGCAATATCGTGAACCCAATAAGGGATACTCTGCCAATGAAATAACGAATGATACATTATTATTTAATAATCTTTTCTCGTACCCTCTGAGTCGTCTTTCTTATAAAGCTTTTGAAAAACCATAAAATCAATAACAATAACAGAAAACCTCAGGTTTTACAGTAAACGTGGTGTTGGATGGGGGTTAGAGATGAAAAAGCAACGAGTATATTTATGGATCATAGTCTGGGGGCTGGTAATCTATTCTTTAGTATCCGGTTGCCGATCCGCAAGAGTTTTTTCGGATTATGTAGAAGGTGTTGATTACGGTAAATTCAGAACTTTTGCCTGGTTACCTGCTGATGATAGCACAGACGGGTCTTTGTTTAAAAATCCTATTGTTTTTCAAAACCTTAGAAATAATGTTAACAAGGAATTGTTTGCCAGAGGCTATGAGATAGATACACGGTTCCCGGATCTTCTGATATTGGTACATGCCAATTTCAGGGAAGTGCAGGAGCTTGTGCAAACACCTGTTTACGGAAGCTATGGATATTATTATCCGGGTTTTTATGCAGGTACGGGATCGCCTTACAATTATATGTATTACAATACGATCCCAAACATTGCAGGCTATACTATCCAGTCTGTTGAGTTTACTCAGGGTACTGTGGTAATTGATGTGATCGAAACAGAAGCCAATGAGCTAATCTGGCGGGGATGGGCACAGACTGATATTACAGATCCGGATGATTTCAGAAAAGTGATGCGAAAAGTTGTAGAAGATATTTTTGACAGGTATCCGGTAAAAAGAAAGTAGATTTTTGCAATGAGGTATATACATAAGTGTCTGTTGATTTGGCGGGCACTTAGTATATTTTTATACCTGTATTACTTACCCGATAAAATAATTTTCAGACTACAATTAATTAAAGGGCGCCTGCAGTATGGACTTTTCTTCTGAAGCAGCTATGAAGGAAATAAGTCTGGCTAGTGTATTAAGGTATAATAATTGCTGAAAATAATTGTTGATATTAAATGATTCTTAAATTTGTAATTTCAATTCTGTAGATACATTGATCCTTATGAAAAATAAGCTACTACTTTTTCTGATTATCACGTCTTTTGTTCATGCTTTTAGTGCTTTTGCCCAGACCAAGACCAAAGGTTATGCCATCACCGTAAAAATTGAAGGATTAAAAGATACGGTATGCTACATGGCTTATCATTATGGAGATAAGCAGTATCTGAAGGATACGGCACAGGTAAATTCAAAAGGGGTAATGGTATTTAAAGGTGATGAGGAGCTGCCCGGAGGAATTTATATGATTGTGCTTCCTTCCAAAAACTACTTTGAATTTATTGTTAATCAGCAGACTTTTTCAATGGAAACAGATTCGCTCGATCTGGTTGGAAAAATGAAAGTAAAGGGCTCTGAGGATAATATTCTTTTTTACGAGTATCTGAACTATGTTGCAAACAAAGGTAAGCAGATAGAAGACTGGAAGAAAAAACTTGAACAGGCGTCAACAAAGCAGGATTCTGCAAAGATCAGGGAAGAGGTCGTAAAGCTTGATAAGGAAGTGAATGAATATCGCAACCAGTATGCGGAGAAATACCCTGCCACCTTACTTGCAAAAGTGTTTAATGCAATGAAAGATCCGGTGGTCCCGGAGTCTGTAGACTCAACACAAAAGTATACCTGGTATAAGAATCACTATTTTGACAATATAGATTTTTCGGATGATCGCATTGTACGTACTCCTATATTTCATACGAAGCTAAAACAGTATTTTGAAACTCTGACATTGCAAATTCCGGATTCGGTGATTAAAGCCGCTGATTTTATGATAGCCAAGGCAAGAGCAAGTAAAGAATTGTTTAAGTATACTACTTTCTATTGCACATATACCATTGAGACTTCCAATATTATGTGTATGGATCAGGCTTTTGTCCATATGGCTGATAAGTATTATAAAACCGGAGAAGCCTTCTGGCTGAATGAAAAACAGACGAAAAGAATTAATGAAAAAGCCGACAAGCTGAGAAATATTCTTTGTGGTAAGACGGCTCCAAATCTTATCATGCCGGATGATAATGGCAAAAATCAGGTGCTGCACAATCTTAAATCGGATTATACTGTCATTGTATTCTGGGATCCTAATTGCGGACACTGTAAAAAAGCAATTCCAAAGCTGAATGAGCAGCTTGCCGGATTTACAAAAGATAAGGTAGAGGTATTTGCTGTATGTCTGGAAAATAATGAAGCAGACTGGAAAAAATTCATCAAGGACAATAATCTGAATTTTATCAATGTCTGGGATCCTTATAATCAGACAAACTTCAGGAAATTGTATGATATATCGAGTACTCCTTCTATTTTCTTAATTGACAGGAATAAAGAGATTGTGGCCAAGCAGCTGGGCGTTGAGCAGATTGCAGATTTTATCAACCGGCACTCTGAAATGACGAAGGAAAAAGAAAAAAATAAAAAGTAAGCGATTTTGCGAACTCAACAGGTAAGTTCGGGTGTTGTTTTTGGGTATGCCTAAGAAGAAGACACCCGCAATAAAAGTTTTTCATATTGTAAAATCCCTGCAGGGTTGGAAAATAGAAGAGGAAGGTAAGATGTTCTCTCTTTTTCGCTTTCCGCTGAAAAAAGAAGCGGTTTCCAAGGCGCTGGAGCTGGTACGAAAGGAAAAAGAAAGCCGACTGATTATTTACAATGAGGATGGTACGATTGCTCAGGAACGGTCATTTTCCTGTCGTCCACGATAATTCTCTGTCCCTCTCTCTCTTCTCAAATAGCGGGAGAGATACCAGGCTAGCTGGAAGGTGGAATGTCAATTTTTTTCCTCTGAATGGAAGCAGATAACAGGCTGATAATAATTCCATAGATTATGACGTTTTTCAGGTTTGACTGGGCCATATACGATGGCGTTAGCCCGGTCTCAATATTCTTCAGAGTCTCAAGTTTACTTTCCTCTGTCATGACTGGATCTTGCTCCATTTTTTCTTTTGCTAATACAATATATTCGTCCTTAAATATGATATTTCCGTATGGGAATACCATATATGTGGCTGAATAGTACATAATTGCTGTACATGCTGTGATAAAAAAGCCGCTTAGACTGGCATCCATATATGTGATTTCTCCACCATATTTTTTGATCTTCAATTCGCGGATGGCTGTATATATGAATAAACCAGTGATTAGAAAGCTAGGCAGTATAGATAATAATGCACTTCCGATTTTCCAGAGATAATTATAAAATAAGAAATCCCAGCCAATGAGAGCTGCCGTAAGTGCAAGACTGTATTTAATTATAACTTTCATATAAATCATTAGTATAAAGCAAAGCTACATAAAAATATAAGCTAAACCGGCAAAAAGTATAAAGAAACCGAGAGGTTATTCGAAATGATTGCTATGATAGTGCGCTGTGAGAAGTTCCCGTTCTTCTCTGATACGTAGCTGAACTTTCTTGAATCTATTTATTGCAAATGCGAAAAGAAAGGCTCCTGTCGGAATAAAAATAGCGCCGATGATACCCAGATAAAGAGACTTTGTGAGATGTAAAAACGATAAACCGGCAACGATAAGCGCCATAGAGGTGCGTGTATAAGAAAGAAATGTTCGCTCATTAGCCATGACAGTTCGCTCTATGGCCATTTTTTGCTGCAAAAACTGAATTGACGGACTTTCCTTCTTCATTATTTATATAACGGCTGAGAAATTCTTTTGTCTTTACAAATAGCAATAAAAAACCCTCAATTCTGAGGGTCTTTGGAAACTATTATTAATAAACTAAATAAAGGTGCAAATTGTTGAAAAATAAGCTCATCAGAAGGATAAGAATGAGCTCATATCTGTTTTTATGGCCTCTTTGCTGAGGTTATTGCTTAACCCCATTGCAATTTTATTTACAATAACTCCGGAAAAAGCTTTGCTGAAACCAAGGCCCTGAGCCACATTGATGCAAAAGTCCATTTCGCTGTCTGTAACTTTGCCATCTGCGAGCATAACCGTTACCAGATCAAAAAGCTGATCAAAACGCTCGGTATCGGTAGAAGGAGCTGTTTGTATTGCTTTTTCCTTTGTTTTATGTTCGAATAGTTCGGCAATTTCATCTTCCTTCAATCCTCTGAGGAGACCTATTTTATAGATGACTTCACATTCTGCCTGAGAAAGATTCCCATCGGCCATCGCTAACAAAATCAGATTTCTTAAATGTGATTTTTCTTCCCTGGTTTTTTTCGGTTCAAAAATAGTAAGTAAAAACATAGTTGTATCTTTTTGTTTTTTTACTCTGAGATTATGTTCCAAATGTATGCCTGTTTAAGGGAAAATCAAACAAAAAAGTTATATTTTTCTCTACGATAATGATTTGATTTGTTAAAGTTATATTTTTATTTTTAGTATTTAAATATCTTATTTAAAGTTTTTTATATTTAATTTTTATTTGTTTTCTTATTTTTTATATCGGTAAAATTATATTTAAAAAACTTATATTTTCTTTATAAAATGCAATTATTTTATTTTTTCATTTGATATGAAAATATTGAATTATTCCATGTTTTTGTTTTTTGGAGTAGATTGTAATGGAAATTAATGAGAAGGAAGGGAAAGGTTGAAAAAAGTGGGTACGAAGAAACTTATACCTGAAGCTGACTTTTGACAAGTGTGATTTCTTCCTGACAGGAAATGTGCTGATTGAGATAGCTTAGCTGTTCAAGAAGCTTGCGCAGGAACTTTTGGTGCTCCTCTGAACGGGTATTAAATGGTTTATGACTCAGAGATTTTTTGATATGCAGCCACTGATTAAGCAATTCAAGGGTCTCTTCAGGACAATAACAATGGATAAATTTATCCCAGATATATTTTTCGGCTAATGAATTGGGGTGGATCATATCCTCTTTATAAAAACGATAATCGCGCAGATCGTCCATCAGGATTTCAAAAGACGGAAAATATTCAACGGCGGGTAACAGGCTGACCAGTTGATGACAGACTAAGCGAAGTGTTGCTTTGCTTACACTATTAAGAGGTATGCTGTCTTTTGTATGGCGTACCGGACTTACGGTGATGATCACTTTCAGTCCCGGATTGATGTCCCGCAGGGATTGGAGCGATTGTTTGACCGGTTCAATAATTTCTTCCGGACTCAAAAGCCTTTTGGTAAATAGAGCTGAAGGCTGCTTATGACAATTGCTTACAGTATGATGATGGCCGTTTAGCTCATATACATAGGCAGTGCCAAGAGTCAGGATCAGAAAATCACAGGATAATAATCGGTTATATACATCACGGGTAATATGTGTGAATTTTTTCTCCAGCTCCTGTCGGGAATTGCCGTAGAGCGAGGAATGAAGATAATAGTTAAACCAGGCACCTCTGGTCTGGATATAGGCATGCTCGGGCAGTGGGGACTTGGTGACGCAGCAATTGAGCAGGTAAGCAATTGACAACGGATTAAAAAGAGTGCCGAAGGGATTGGCAGAAACGGTAAATTTATTATTGCACAATTGCTCTCCGATAACCTCGGAGAAGCAGGAACCCAGTGTAATGACAGATGAGGAATGAGAAAGTTTATGTCTGGATTCTTTAATGTGAAGGGTTGTTTTAAGCTCCATTTGTTGTGCAACAAGTAGTGTGAGGTATAAACAAAAAAAGTCCCCTGAGGGACTTTTGTATGGTAGTATATTTTACTTTATGCAGCTACAACTGTGAATTTTAGTTCAGCTTTTACTTCTTTATGAAGATCAACCTGAGCTGTGTATTCGCCAACTTCCTTCACTTCGCTATTGAAGCTTATTTTCTTTCTGTCTACTTCGATACCTTTTTCTTTCAGGGAATCAGCAAGCTGTAGCACTGTTACTGCACCGAATATTTTCCCGCTTTCTCCTACTTTTGCAGGAATCGTCAGAGAAATATTATTGATTTTCACAGCAAGCGCTTCGGCATCTTTTTTAAGCTTTTCAGCTTTATGCGCAGCCTGGCGTATGTTTTCGTTCGTAGCCTTTTTATTGGATTCGTTAGCTATGATTGCATAGCCTCTTGGGATTAGATAATTTCTTCCGTATCCGGGTTTGACATTAACTATATCGTTCTTATATCCAAGTCCTTTGATGTCTTCTTTTAGAATTACTTCCATTGGTACGGTTATTTTAATGAGTCTGTAACATATGGTAACAAAGACAAATGTCTGGCTCTTTTCACAGCCTGAGCAACTTTTCTTTGGAATTTAAGTGAGGTACCGGTTAGCCTTCTTGGAAGGATCTTTCCCTGCTCGTTTACAAACTTCAGAAGGAAGTTTGCATCTTTGTAATCGATATATTTAATGCCATTCTTTTTGAAACGACAGTATTTCTTTTTGTTTTCGGGTCTGTTTACCGGTTCATTTACAAGTGTCATGCTTTTTCCTCCTGTTTTTCAGCTTTTTTAAATTCGCCCTTTTTTCTCTTTAGGTTATACTCTACCGCGTGTTTGTCAAGTACGGTAGTCAAGAAACGCATTACTCTTTCATCTCTTTTGAACTCGATTTCAAGAGTATTTACAATGCTTGTCGGAGCTTTGAACTCAAACAGGGTGTAAAAGCCGGTGCTTTTTTTCTGAATGGGATAAGCCAGTTTTCTCAGGCCCCAGTTCTCTTCATTGACAATTTCAGCGCCATTGTCTTTTAAAACGGCTCTGAATTTTTCTACGGTATCCTTCATCTGTTGCTCAGACAAAACGGGAGTTAAAATGAATACCGTCTCGTAGTTTTTCAGTTGCATACTTAAATGACCAATTTGATTTTAGCCCGCAAATGTAGACAAATTATTGATTCGAATCAAGTCTTTTCTATTCGACAATAAAATTACCTTCGCCGATTTTAAATCCTTCGGCGTATAGCTCTACCGTATGTCTGCCGGTCTTAAATGGATTTCCTTTCAGATAGGTGTAACCCACCTGCTGATTATTATTTTCAAAAAGAATGTTTTGCTGAAGGGTATACGGGATTTCCTTGCCTTCGATTACAAACAGACCACCGCCCATAGACGTGTTGAACAGGGCGGAACCATCCGGCTCTATAATCCGGAGATAGATGTCTTTTCCTCCTACCTGGGCCACTTCATTTGGCAGAAGCTGAAACAGGATGCGAAGCTTGTGAATATGTCTTGACTTCAGTACCGGTCCTTCCTTTAGCTTGCCGCGATCTGTAAGAGCATTTATCTGAATCGGTCCGGCCCGGAGAGCTGAGGCAACGTTGATTTTTTGCTCAAGCTCCTTCTGGTTATAGACCATGAGGCGGAGAGAATCGTTGTTTTGCTCGATTTTCTTTTCCAGTCTCTGGTTAAATTTAAATAATGAGTCTCTTTGCGAAGTTAGCTGTGAGATCTTAGAATCAGAGAGGCTGAGCTGAAGCATCAGAACTTCTACTTTTGCTTTATATTTTTCCAGGTCTGCGAGAGCAAAGTTTTTTTCCTTTTTTAATTGTTCTTTATCTTTTTGGACCTGCTTGAGCAAGAGGTCCATTTCATCCACTTTGCCACCCAGCTTCATTATCTCGGCTCTCTTATGGCTAAGCTCAGTTTCAACTGAGTCCAGCTGAGCCATCATGTCGGAAATATCCAGTTCCTGAGTTTTAATTGTCTGATGCTGGACCTCAATGGTCTGGTTTTTATCGAGGTTCATAAAGAACTGTACTGCGTTTATAGCCAGTAAAATGGCGATAAAAACAATAACAATCCCTTTTTTGCTCTGGCTGTTTTTGCTGTCGTTGCTATCGGTCATTGGCGAAAAAGTGAGCTTTTATAATAGATTTTGCGAAATTAGTGTTATTAAGGCGTTATTTCAATTAACGACTAGAAAAAGAACAAGAAATAAATTTTATAGTTCCTATGCCTGATAAATTATTCTGGGATAATAAGTACCTGACCGGTGAGACCGGCTGGGATGCCGGGTCTGTAACTACTCCGTTAAAAGAGTTTTTCGACACACTGAAGGATCCGGATTGTAAGATTCTCATTCCGGGGGCAGGTAATGCCTACGAAGCGGAATATTTGCACCGGCAGGGGTTTAAAAATGTATATATAATTGATATTTCTGAGTTTCCGCTGCATAATTTTCAGAAACGGGTGCCTGATTTCCCCCGCGGGCATTTATTGCATGGTGATTTTTTTGAGCTGGAAGATACTTTTGATCTTATTGTGGAGCAGACTTTCTTTTGTGCGCTTGCTCCGGCTTTGCGTGAAAACTATGCCCGACAGATGTCCCGGCTGCTGAAAAAAGACGGGGTACTGGCAGGTTTGCTGTTTGATATACCGCTCAATAATGATAAACCTCCTTACGGCGGCAATAAAGAAGATTATATTCCGTATTTTCGTCCGTATTTTACATTCAGAAAGTTTGAAAAAGCATACAATTCAATTCCGCCACGCGCCGGAAACGAACTGTTTATATATCTGGTAAAGAAATAAGAAAGCACGTAATAGATAATGAATAATATACCTAAAATCAAGCATAGCAGTTCAGGCAACTTTTTTCTGATGGCCGGACCTTGTGTAGTAGAAGGCAGAGATATGGCCTTGCAGATTGCCGAGAAAATTGTTTCAATAACCGATAAGCTGCAAATCCCCTATATCTTTAAAGCATCTTATCGTAAAGCGAACCGGTCCAGTCTGAATTCTTTCACCGGAATTGGAGATGAGAAAGCCCTGAAGGTTCTGGAAGAAGTAGGAAAGACGTTTGACATACCGGTTGTTACGGATATCCATGAGAGCCATGAGGCTGAAATGACAGCCGCTTATGTTGATGTTCTTCAGATTCCTGCTTTTCTTTGCCGGCAGACAGAACTGCTGATAGCCGCCGCTCAGACGGGCAAAGTAGTAAATATTAAAAAAGGGCAATTTTTATCCGGTCACTCCATGCGGTTTGCGGTTGAGAAAGTGATAGCAGCAGGCAACAACTCTGTAATTCTGACCGAAAGAGGCAATAGTTTCGGTTATGGCGATCTTGTTGTGGATTTTAGAAATCTTCCGGATATGCGGGCAATCGGAGTGCCTGTCGTGATGGACGTTACGCATTCACTTCAGCAGCCAAATCAGACATCGGGTGTTACCGGTGGAAAGCCTGCAATGATCGAAACAATTGCGAAAGCGGCGATTGCAGTAGGAGCTGACGGGCTGTTCATTGAAACCCATCCGGAACCGGCTGTTGCCAAATCGGACGGGGCAAATATGCTGCAATTGGATAAGCTGGAAGATCTGCTGCAAAAGCTGGTAAAGATTCGCCAGGCCTTATAAGCCATTTATTGATTAATTTTTCAAGTATCTTCTGATGGAAAAAAACAATCCGAAAGTAATCAGAGCCTGGTGTATGTACGACTGGGCCAATTCTGTTTTTTCACTTACCATTACAACAGCAATTTTTCCTGATTATTTTCTGGCAATGACCGAGAATCCGGCAACGAACAATGAGGTCAATTTTCTGGGATTCAATATTGTTAACTCAGCTCTGTTTAGTTATGCCGTTTCGTTTTCTTTTCTGATAGCAGCTTTCATGAGTCCGTTTTTGTCCTCGGTTGCGGACTATAGCGGCAGAAAAAAGACCTTTATGAAAGTATTCTGTTATCTCGGTGCCATCTCATGCGCCTCTCTTTATTTCTTTACCAGAGACACTGTTGTGTTTTCGACCTTTGCTTTTATACTGGCAGGTATAGGGTTTAGCAGCAGCATCGTTTTTTATAACTCCTTTTTGCCGGAAATTACCACGGAAGATATGACAGACAGGGTTAGCGCCCGGGGATTTTCATATGGTTATGTGGGAAGTGTAATCCTGCTTATCTTAAACCTGGTTATGATTATGAAGCCGGAATGGTTCGGAGGAATTTCCAAGGTAAAGGCTATTCAGATCTCGTTTCTTTCTGTCGGAATATGGTGGTTTGTGTTTGCCCAATACAGCTTTTATTATCTTCCCGGCAATGTGTATAAGCGCAGCGGACGGGGCAACTGGATATTTAACGGGTGGCGGGAGCTTGGCAATGTCTGGCAGGAATTAAAGTGGCAAAAGGCGCTTAAGCGTTTTTTGCTGGCTTTTTTCTTTTATAATATGGGAGTGCAGACTATTATGTACATATCGCCGGTTTTTGCAAAAGAAGTAGTGAAGCTGGAAACCGAAAATCTGATTACAATTATTCTGCTTATCCAGCTGGTAGCCATCCCAGGTTCTTTGTTTTTTGCATGGCTTTCGGGTAAGTATGGTAATATAAAAGGATTGATGGTTGCAGTATTTGTGTGGATTGGTGTTTGTATAGGGGCTTATCTGATTCGCGGAGCAGGTGATTTTTATATGATAGCGGTGGTTGTAGGGTTTGTGATGGGAGGCATACAGGCGCTTAGTCGTTCGACTTATGCCAAGATTATTCCTGAAACCAGCATTGAGCACGCCTCTTATTTCAGCTTTTATGATGTAGTTGATAAAGTAGCAATATCTCTTGGAAGCTTTGTCTTTGGCTTGATAAGGATTTTGACCGGTGATATGCGCTTGTCCATTATTTTTCTAGGGGTATATTTTATTATTGGCCTGATTTTTTTGAGCAGGGTTATAATGCCTGAGAGAAGAGTCGGACATGTTTGAAAGAATTATTTTTAAAAAAACTTTCTCAATAAGAAAAAACATGTAATTTCGCTTTCCACAACAAGTATGGGATATTAGCTCAGCTGGTTTAGAGCACTACCTCGACAAGGTAGGGGTCGCTGGTTCGAATCCAGCATGTCCCACTTATTTTTTTGTATTTAATTTTGTTTTTAGCTATGGATCTGATTGGCCTTGGACCTGATTTGATGTACTTGCTCGGAACGATAGCGGGTATTTTTTTTTGTATGTTACTTTTTGTTGGAAAAATTGTTTGACTCGTTTCGTAGATTTTTTGCTTTTCTGATTCGTTGATGTCTCTTCAGAAAGTTCTTAGTAAATATGTGATCAGACAGGTTAGATTGTTAAAGTTGTTTTTTACGATCTTTAGGAAGAATCTATTTTTAAGGGGGAATAGGATGTTTCCAATAAGTCTTGAAGCTCTTTTTGAGTAGGTTATTCTCTGATTACGGCTATGGTTAGCATGTTTTTTTATAGCAGTAGAGAGTAAAAGAAAAATTTTTACGCACTGCCTTATGAGCACTTGAAATGTGTACATAAGTATATGATCAGGACTGCTCATCTAACGGCATAATCTTAAGAATCTATCTACATTATTTTCTTTTAGTGTTTTTTATTAATTATCTGTAAATAAGTTGATTAATTTGATTTTTAAACACTTTTCTTTCCGGCAGGTTTTGAAATTGTACGCCTTAATTTTTGGATATGAAAAGTTGTTATGTAAGCTTATGCGGGTGGTTGATTTTCATTCTCAATTTTAATGTTATCGCACTGCCACCAGATTCTTTGGAGATACAACGTGAGGTATTTGTCAATTTCAGACAGGCAGCTTCCAGGTCAACGCCGGCAGTCGTACATATAAAAACATATTCGGATCAGGCCGTCAAGCAGCCAGCCGGATCCCTCGAAGACTTCTTCAGAGATTATTATGGAGATAATGGAAGGGGATATCGTGGTTTTGAAGATAAGGATTCCAGGCTTCTGGCTTCTGGTTCAGGTGTAATCATTTCCAGAGAGGGGCTTATTATCACCAACAATCATATTGTTGAAAATTCAAAAATTATAGAGGTTGTTCTGAATGACAAGCGAAGTTATCATGCAATACTCATAGGGGCTGACCCGGCTACGGATATAGCGCTGATAAAAGTCTCAGCGGATGATCTTATTCCTATTAGTTACGGAAACTCGGACAGTATATCGGTAGGTGACTGGGTTATGGCGGTAGGCAATCCTTTCAATCTTACATCGACCGTTACTGCAGGAATTGTCAGTGCCAAAGGCCGGAATCTGAATATCCTCGGAGGAAACAATCAAATGGCTATTGAGTCATTTATTCAGACCGATGCTGCT
Organism: Bacteroidota bacterium; assembly: GCA_023458555.1. Taxonomy (GTDB): domain Bacteria; phylum Bacteroidota; class Bacteroidia; order Cytophagales; family Cytophagaceae; genus SpSt-227. The sequence goes on from JAEWYS010000016.1 coordinate 59,900, forward strand.
GTTAATCCTGGCAATAGTGGTGGCGCTCTGGTAGATCTCAATGGCTGTCTTGTGGGAATTAATACAGCTATTGCCAGTCCGACCGGCGCGTATGCAGGATATTCGTTTGCGGTGCCGGTTAATCTTGTCAAAAAAGTGGTTTCCGATCTGCAAACATACCGTAAAGTGCAGCGGGGATTGCTCGGGGTGCTTATTCGTGATCTGAATGCAGAGCTCGCCAAAGAAAAGGGATTGAGTAATCTGAATGGAGTATATGTTCAGGATGTCAATGACAATAGTGCTGCTCAGGTTGCGGGTATCATGTCGGGAGATATAATTACTTCGGTAAATGGTATCAGAGTAAATACGCCGGCTCAACTTCAGGAAATAGTCGCATTGTTCAGACCGGGGGATTCTATTCAGATTGAGATACGTAGAGCAAACGGAGCGCAGCAGACAAATGCAGTGCTGAGAAGCGCTAACGGGACGACCATGATGGTACCATATGGTCTGGATATTCTGGAAAACAGTATAGGAGCTTCTATTGGTAATCTTGAGAAAGATGAACTGAAGAAACTGAAGCTGAATGCCGGAGTTAAAGTTCTGGATCTGCGTACCGGGAAATTCGCCGAAGCAGGAATGCGTAAAGGGTTTATAATTACCCATGTTGATAAAAGAATGATAAAAACGGTGGATGAACTGATTGCTATGCTGGAGGAAGTCACTGGAAACGGAATAATGGTTGAGGGGTTTTATCCGGGTGGAGAGAAGGCTTTCTATGCTATTTCTCTGCCGGAGTGATTTTGAAAACTGGTTGGATTATGAAAAGTTAAGTGATGTTTAACTAAATGAGTATGTATAATTTCACTATTTCGCAGGAAGAAGAGAGAATGGTACAAAGCCTTGAAGGGTATGTGTTGTTACAGGACCTGCAGCAGCTTGCTCCTTTTGGGAATTCGATGCGGGTGTTTGATACTCATTATTTGCTTGTTTTGGATTTGTGCAGATCGGTCAGTGGACAGGGTCTGCAGATGCAGATTAAAAAGAGAAAGCATCGTTTTTTTGTTGAGTTTTATAGTATGAATCTCAAGGGACAAAATCATTATCTTTTTCGCAGTGTGATGCTTCCGACTGATTGCAGACGAAAAGGAATAAAGTATAAAGTTGTTGACAACGTTTTGTTTGTGTCAATGAGAAGGCATGGAAGAAGGTGGTATTCTGTCTGCAGAATATTGGCTTTGTATCGTAATATACTGAATAAGATTATACGAAGCGGGAATTAAAAACTAGAAAATTATATCGATTAGGAATTGGTAAAATATTATTAATTAAGGAAGGGTAGGACATGAAGATTGCACAAATTTCTCCTTTATATGAAAGCGTTCCGCCACAGATGTACGGGGGAACAGAAAGGGTAGTAAGTTATCTTACAGATGAGCTTGTCAGACAAGGGCATAATGTATCGCTGTTTGCATCCGGAGACTCAGTTACCAAAGCAAAGCTCATTCCGGTTTGCTCATCCGCGCTCCGTTTAAATAAAGAATGTGTGGATCCGATTACGCACCATGTTATTCAAATGGAATGTGTGCGGGAAATGATTAGTGAATTTGATATTTTGCACTATCATACGGATTATCTGCATTTTGCCTTTAGCCAAAGTAATTCAAGACCTCATATTACAACATTGCATGGAAGACTTGATTTGCCGGACCTTAAGTTTGTCTATAATAAGTTTGCACATATACCGGTAGTTTCGATATCCAATTCCCAGCGCTTTCCGCTGCCCATGGCAAACTGGGTGCGTACTGTATATCATGGTTTACCGGAAGACTTGTATACTCTGGGAAGCGGTAAAGGTGGTTATGCAGCTTTTATAGGCCGTATATCCCCGGAAAAGAGAGTAGACAGAGCGATTGAAATAGCCTTGAAAGCAGGGATTCCCCTGAAAATTGCCGCAAAAATTGATAAAGTGGACCAGGTCTATTTTGAAAAAGAAATCAAGCATCTGTTGGATCACCCGCTTATTGAATTTGTAGGTGAAATTGGCGATTCGCAAAAAAATGAATTCCTTGGCAATGCGCAATGTCTTCTTTTCCCAATTGACTGGCCGGAGCCTTTTGGTATGGTTATGATCGAAGCAATGGCGTGTGGTACTCCGGTAATTGCTTTTAAAAACGGATCAGTTCCGGAAGTTATTGATGAGGAGTTTACCGGATATATTGTTTCCGATATTGAAGAGGCAGTTACGGCTGTCAACAATCTGCATAAAATAAGCAGGGAAAAATGCCGGAAGTTCTTTGCCGAGCGTTTTAGTGCAAGAAGAATGGCAGAAGATTATGTTGAGACTTACCTGAGAGTAATTGATAATAATAAATCTCAGGGAAAAACATATATGGTGGCAAGCTAGGAAAACTACGTATGGATTGTAAGTACCGGGCCGGATTCCGACCCGGTTTTTTTATATGCTCAGATATTTTAGAAATTCCTGTTTTACAGATTCTTTATTAAACTGACCTCCATAATGAGAAGTAGTGGTTTTGCTATCATAATCTTTGATGCCGCGTGATGACACGCACATATGTCTGGCATCAAGAATAACGGCAACGTCTTCAGTTTGCAGAATATCTTTCAATTCATTGGCAATTTGTACGGTAAGTCTTTCCTGTACCTGAGGACGTCTTGCATAGTATTGTACTATTCTGTTTATTTTGGAAAGACCTATTACTTTTCCTGCAGATATATAGGCAACGTGCGCTTTGCCAAATATGGGCACAAAATGATGCTCGCAATTGGAATAAAAAGTAATATCTTTTTCCACCAGCATCTCATTATAGTTGAATTTGTTTTCAAACAGCTTTACAGCCGGCTTGTTTTTCGGGTTTAAACCGCCGAAAATTTCCTGTACATACATCTTCGCAACCCGGTATGGAGTACCTTTAAGACTGTCATCGTTCAGGTCGAGCCCCAGAATATGCATGATTTCCTTAAAGTGCTTGGCAATCAGTTTCATTTTTAACTGATCATCCATCTCGAATGCATCAGGTCTCAATGGCGTTTCTGCTGAAGAGCCGGCATGCTCATCACCCATTTCATCTGCATTGACAAAATCAAGATTAGTTAACCGGGTATTCAACAAAGTTTCTTTCTGTTTCATAAAGAAGAATCTTAAGCTCGTATTCTGAATCTATTTCCTCTCTGAGGATATTGTATATGACCAGGGCAATGTTTTCTGCAGTAGGGTTGAGATTTTTAAATTCATCCACATCCAGATTCAGGTTTTTATGATCAAAGCGTTTCAGAATCTTATCTTTAATGAGATTGCTTAATCTTTTCATGTCATAAACGTAGCCTGTGTCAGGATTTATTTCCCCTGTGAGTTTGACAACCAGCTCATAATTATGTCCATGAAAATTAGGATTATTGCATTTTCCGAAATATTCCCGGTTTTGTTCCGGGGCCCATAAAGGGTTGTTCAGACGGTGTGCCGCATTAAAGTGTTCTTTTCGGAATACCGATGCTTTCATTCATTAAAACTTTCAACAATTAGCCAGGAAAATAAGTTTTTTCGCTATTTTAGAAAACTAAAGATAGCGCTTTTTTACAGGAAATCCATATTCAATTTATGCAACGTACAAACTGTCGGCAGGAATATATTTTGAGAGAAATCGGTTTCCTGTGTGTTTGTCAGAGTGTTGAGATTTAGACTTCGCTTCCTGAAGGGTTTGTAGAATTTTTTTCTGCAATGATTAAAAAAACTTAAATAAAATTCGTTGCAGCTGTCTAAATTTATATATTTACAAAATAAAATTCTGGAATATGACTTTTGACGAATTAAACAAAAAGATAGGGGAGTATAACAACAGAGGGTTGAAGCTTTTTACAACTTGTTCGTTTCAGACACATTCTCTGGTATTGCTGCATATGCTGAGCAGAATTGACAAATCAATTCCGGTCTATTTTATAAATACAGGCTATCATTTTCCGGAAACACTGGCTTTCAGGGACAAGGTGGTCGATTTGTTCGGTATCAATCTGAAAGAGACTTTCTCTTTTACTCCGCGCAATATGCAAAAAGATGCAGAGGGAAAACTGTTGTTTACTTCCGATCCTGATTTTTGCTGCTATCTGAACAAAGTACAGCCTCTGGAACCTATTCTGGCCGAAAATGATGTCTGGATTAACGGGGTCAGAGCTGATCAGAGCTCTGTCCGTAAAAATTTTAAGGTGGAGGAAAGCGCTCCCCATGATGTTATTCGCTTTCATCCTATGCTTGACTGGAACTCCAAAATGATTCATATTTATCAGAAAGAATATAATCTCCCCAAACATCCGCTTGAGGAAAAAGGCTATTTCAGCATAGGCTGCGAACCTTGTACCAGAAAGTTTGATCTCGAGTGGAGTGAAAGAGAAGGCCGCTGGTTTGGTCTCAAAAAAACAGAATGTGGTTTAAATACGGACTTAGTTAAGAAATAAAAGATGAATGTTTTAGTTACGGGTGGAGCAGGATACATTGGTGCCGAATTGGTTTACAAGCTTTCTCTTCTGGAAGATGTTAAAAAGATTATTGTTTATGATAACCTGACAAGAGATAATTTTAATCTCTTTATCAGTAACAGAAACCGGGTTCCCAATAATAAGGTAAAGTTCGAACTGGGCGATATTCTGGATTCCAGGAAAATACGCAAAGTGTTGAAAGATGTAGACGTTGTCTATCATCTGGCAGCCAGAGTTGATACTCCGTTTTCCAATATAGATTCACATTCTTTTGAGCAGATAAATAACTGGGGAACCGCCGAGCTTCTTTATGCAGTCGAAGAAACAAAATCGGTAAAGAAGCTGGTATACGTAAGCAGCACCTCGGTATATGGAGCTGGCAAAAAGATAGTGGATGAAACGACTTTGCCAAACCCCAGAACTTTCTACAGTATTTCCAAAATGAGAGGAGAGGAGCATGTGAAGCGTCTTTTGGAAAGAGGCAATATTCAGGCTTCCATTGTACGGTGCGGTAATGTATACGGATATACTCCGACTATCCGGTTCGATTCGGTAATTAACAAATTTCTTTTTGATGCAAACTTTAATAACCGGATTTCGATTCATGGTAGCGGAAAACAGGCAAGATCATTTATCCATATCAATAAGGTAGTAGATGCGCTGGTTGCGTTCCTGATCAAAGATATTCCGCCTGCTATTTATAACCTGGTAGATAAAACAATTGAGATTCTTGATATTGTCGATGTAATGAAGGAAATATTTCCGGATCTTGAGTTTATTTTTATCAATCAGCATCTTGTGCTCAGAGAGCTGAAGGTTAAAGCGGACGAAAGGCTTTCTCAATATTATCAGTTACCTGAAAGTGATTTCAAACAGGAATTGATGGAATTTAAAGACTGTTTTGCGTTTAACTCACTGATTGAATAGTTAAATACCTCTGTTTTAATAGATATAGCTGAATCAGTATCAGGTTATTGTCACGTAAGGATTTCCTTATTGGTGCAGGTAGTCTGATACTGATTTTTATTTACTACAGGTTTATTTGTGCAGCCAGCGTTGTTGTTTAAAACTGTTTTCGGATTATACCGTTGATAGTTGATATGAAATAAAAGAATATCTCCGTTTGGAATCTATCGAACATATCAGCCTCACACCTTCTTCAGATCAGATATTCCAAAATATTGACAGACCATGGAACAGAGAAGTTATTTATTTTCTTCTGGTAGACCGGTTTTCTGACGGAAAAGAACGGACAATTGCCCGGGGCGGAAAGATACATGGGTTTCAGCCGGAACAGCTTGAGCAGGTTTGTGGCGGGAATCTTGAAGGAATCCGAAAGAATCTGATGTATCTTAAGCAACTGGGAGTAACGGCTATATGGTTGTCACCAGTATTTGGGAATAATCCGGAAAGTTATCATGGATACGCAATTCAGAATTTTCTGAACGTTGATCCGCGTTTTGGTACGCTTGATGAACTAAAGCAGCTGATAAGAGAGGCGCATGAGCTGGATCTGAAAGTCATACTGGATATTGTGATTAATCATACAGGTAATAACTGGCATTATTCAGAGCATAAGCACCCGGTTTATTATCGGGGACGCCGGTATGATTTTGGAGGATGGCGTTTTCCCGACAAGCCTGTTCCCCTTGAGCTGAGGGATGAAAAGTGTTACAGAAAACAGGGACAGATAAGTAACTGGGATAAATTTCCGGAGACATGTGAAGGCGATTTTTTTTCATTAAAAAAGCTTTTACTCGATGAATCAGCAGAAGGACTCAACGTACAGAATGTATTGCTCAAAATATATTCGTACTGGATTAAGGAAACGGATTGCGATGGCTTTCGGATTGATACGGTAAAACATGCCGGTATGCTTCCTGTTAGTCGTTTTTGTGAAGGAATAAGAGCCTATTGTGCATCTATTGGCAAAAAGAATTTTATACTGTTTGGAGAATTGACGGGCGGTGATGCATTACTGAAATCTTCTCTTGAAGGGACAAAGGATACTGGTGGGCAGTTTTTTAAAGGTCCGGATTCACTTCTTGATTTTCCCTTGCATTTCGTCCTTCCTGAAGTCATAAAAGGTCACGTACCAGTCAAATTGCTTAAAAAGCGCTTTAAATCAGGAGAAGAGTACGGACTGGGAATGGGCGGGAACGGGTTGGTAACTTTTCTGGATAATCATGATCAGATCGGTACGTTGGTAAAGAAACGTATAGGGGCAGACAGTTCGGAACAGGAAGTTGTGGCTTCACTGGCTATACTGTTGTTCTTGCCTGGTATTCCCTGTATTTATTATGGTACGGAACAGCATTTGAAAGGCATGGGAAGAGCTGATGGCTGTATCCGGGAGCCTATGTTTTCATCCGATGGCAGATTTTCTTTTATGGACACCAGACACTGGATTTATCAGCAATTTGCCCGTTTATGTGCTATCCGGAATGAGGTCAGGATTTTCGATCTGCCAAATCTGATCTTTAACCGGCAGTTTCTATCTGCTGATGGTGATGTAAAAATACCGGGTAGGGAAAAGATAATTGTATTTACAAGGAAATCCGAAGATGAACAAGTGATTTTCGTGTATAACCAGCAAAACATTCAGAAGACTGCGTACGTAGAAATACCAAGACCATTGACACAAATCAATTACATTTACTCGTTAGGAAATCCCCGTACCGAAATGGTCAATTCTGTGTCAGGATCAAACAAGTTTGATCTGATTAAGGCTGTATTAGCGCCCGGTGAGTTGGTAATTATAAAATAAGCAGTTAACTTTATCATCCTATTCTGGATCCGATGAGAAATAAAGGCAATAGTCAGAGTCATTCCGATCTTTCGGAAGCAAAGAGCTTGAGAATATTCACTTTTAGTGTGATGTTTTTCATGTGGGGGCTGATTACTGTCCTGAATTCCATATTGTCAGATCATCTGGTATTCATCTTTAATGTTGATTATTCATTGTCAACACTGATGAATCTTACTTTTTTCGGGGCGTATCTGATTGTATCAATACCGGCTGGAACACTGCTTAACAAGGTTGGTTATAAAAAGGGAATTCTGATTGGCTGGATCGCAGCTACAGTGGGGTGTTTTATCTTTAATGCAGCTGTATTAAGCCGATCTTATTATGTTTTCCTTTTTGCGTTATTTATTCTGGCCAGCGGCATTACCATTTTACAGGTAAGCGCCAATTTATATGTCATACTCTATGGACGGGATGATAATAGCGCCAGCCGCTTAAATTTTGTTCAGGCGTTTAACTCGCTCGGAACACTGGTTGCACCTTTTCTTGCTTCGTATCTGCTTACTTCTATTATCAGCCTGCCCAAAGAGATTCTGACAGGTATGGATACGCAGACAAGAATGGAAACAATGGCTGCTTATGTGCACCTTCCTTATCTGTTTCTGGGCACTCTGATGGCTTTTCTCGCAATATTTCTTTATAAAACCAATATAAGTCATATTGATACAGAAAGTGTAAAGCCCCTTAATAAAATAACTTCCCTGAGAAGACGACATGTAATGCACTTCCCGCAATTGCGCCTGGGAGCTTTTGCGATCTTTGCTTATGTAGGGGCGGAAGTTGCACTTGCTACTTATCTGGGTGATTTTGCGAATGAGCTCAACGTGAAAATATATTGGGGATTGGCTATGATCGGACGCTTTATCGGAGCGTTGGCGTTAATAAAATTTAGCCCGCATAAAGCAGTCGGCTTTTCTGCTATTACAGCAATGTGTCTGGTTATACTGTCTGTCTTCACTGAAGGCAGTATTTCTATCTGGACGATTACGATTATCGGGTTATTTAACTCTATTTTGTTTCCTACCATCTTTGCGCTTGGAGTTCATGGACTTGGGAAATTTTCGGAAGAGGGTTCCGCTATTCTGATCATGTTCATTGTCGGCGGAGCGGTTTTACCCTTTATGGTAAAGAATTTCTCTTATGTAGATTATCATGTGGCTTTCATTATTCCGATTATCTGCTATTTTTACATAGCGCTGTATGGATTAAAGCTTTCCAGGTATGAAAAAGAGGAGATTGTAGAGAATGAAAATAAAGAAATAGAGCCGGTGGAGACGAAAGCCTGAATTAAGATAAGAAAAGAAAAAATAATATTGATATCAATATATTATAAAAAAAGCCCGAAAGCGGGCTTTTTTTATAATAATATGCGGAGAGAATATTAGCTGTATTCTTCAAATACATTGATCAGATGTTCACCAATCATTGTTGCGTTTCTACCTTCAATATGATGTCTTTCGATAAAATGTACAAGTTCACCATCTTTAAAAAAGGCGATTGAGGGAGATGAAGGTGGATACGGAAGCGTATACTCTCGTGCTTTAACGACAGCCTCTTTGTCGACTCCGGCAAATACCGTGGCCAGATTATCAGGTTTACGGGCACTCTTCTCTATTGCATATTTTACTCCGGGTCTGGCAGCTCCGGCTGCACAGCCACAAACCGAGTTTATCACGAGAAGGGTCGTACCCTTTGCATTATCAAGATAATCTGAAACTTCCTGAGCCGTTTTCAGCTCACGGAATCCCGCGTCAGTAAGATCTGCGCGCATTGGGGCAACTAATTGTTCAGGATACATAGTATCGTATTTTATAGTGTTTAGATCTGGTTAATTAAATTAATTACTTTAACGTATTATGCGTGTGCTTATAAAAAGCCGAGTTCCAGTTTGGCTGCTTCTGACATCATATCCTGGTGATATGGAGGGTCAAATGTTAATTCGACTGTTACTTCATTCACACGGGGTAACGCTTTTACTTTGCTTTCCACTTCGCTTGGAATTTCCTGAGCACTCGGACAGGAAGGCGAGGTAAGCGTCATCTGGATATATACATTATTTACCGGATATATATTGACTTCATAAATAAGGCCAAGATCAAATATGTTTACCGGTATTTCAGGGTCGTATACGGTTTTTATAGCTTCCAGAACCTGCTCTCTGAGTTCCTCAGCACTTAATTCTGAATTTTCCTGAGCTGTATTATCCATGTGGTCAGTCATTTTTAGTTACTTTTAGCCTTGTAGGCAAGTGCATGCAACTTGATTTGCTTAGCCATTGAAGCCAGACCATTTGATCTGGTAGGAGAAAGATGCTTCATCATGCCTATTTTTTCCAGAAAGAATAAATCAGCGCTAAGAATTTCATCAGGAGTATGTCCTGAAAAAACCCGTATAAGGAGACTTACCAGGCCTTTTACAATGATCGCATCGCTGTCAGCATAGTAAAAGACTTTCCCGTCTTTATATTCGGAGACCATCCACACCTGCGACTGGCACCCTTTTATGATATTCTCCGGTGTTTTATCTTCGTCTGCAACAGGGGAGAGTTTTTTGCCAAGCTCAATTATATAGCTGTATTTCTCATCCCATTCATCAAAGAACTCAAATTCATTTATTATATCTTCCTGAACAGATGCTATCGAGGCTTCTTTATCCATTTCTATTTTAACATTTTTACGGCACGTTTAATTCCTGCGGCGAGTCGTTCGACCTCTTCATGTGTATTGTATACTGCAAATGAAGCACGCGATGTGCCGGCTATACAGAACCGGTTCATTAAAGGCTGAGTACAGTGGTGTCCTGTCCGCACGGCAATGCCATCCTGATCCAGCAGAATTCCCAGATCCTGGTGATGAATCCCCTCAATAACAAAGGAAAGCACACTCACTTTTTCCTTGGCAGTACCAATGAGCTTTAGCCCTTCTATATCTTTTACGAGATCTACTGCGTACTGATAAAGAGATTGTTCGTGTTTTCTGATCGCAGCTTTTCCGAGCTTGTCAATAAAGTCGATCGCAGTCTTTAAAGCAATAGTATCTGCAATATTGGGAGTTCCCGCTTCAAACTTATAAGGTAACTCGTTGAAGGTACATCCTTCATAGGTCACTTCACTAATCATTTCCCCACCGCCCTGATAGGGTGGCATGGATTCAAGCAGGCTTTTTTTCCCATAGAGAACTCCTATTCCTGTCGGGCCATACATTTTATGTCCGGAAAAAGCATAGAAGTCTATATCCAGTTCCTGCACATCCACATCAAGATGGGAGATTGCCTGCGCTCCGTCGGCAAGAACAACAGCCCCCGCTTCTTTTGCAAGTCTTACAATCTGCTTAAGAGGGTTGATAGTCCCCAGCGTATTGCTGACATGATTGACAGCAACCAGCTTTACATTATCCTGCAGCAATTCCGGCAGACATGCCATATCCAGTTCCCCGGCATCATTGAGCGGAATGTAACGAATCTGTGCGTCTTTTTCCTGTGCCAGCATTTGCCATGGAACCATATTGGAATGATGCTCCATTCCGGAAAGAAGGATGATATCCCCCTTCCTGATATTTTGTCTGCCCCAGGTGGAGGCTACAAGGTTTATACCCTCGGTAGTACCCTTGGTAAAGATTATTTCCTCACTATGGGCAGCATTAATAAACGAAGCTACGGATTTTCTGCTCTCTTCAAAGGCAGTGGTAGCAGCTTCGCTTAGTGTATGTATACCCCTGTGTATATTGGCGTTGATGCTTGTATAATATTCAACCAGAGCATCAATGACAGCTTTGGGTTTCTGGGTGCTTGCGGCATTATCCAGATAGACCAGTGGTTTACCATTGACTTCCTGATGAAGAATTGGAAACTCTTCACGTAGTTTTTGGATGTCGATATGTTTGGAAGTTGTTTGTAAACTCATTATACGAAGACTTTGTTAGGAAAGCCGCTGTTCGATAGCTTTGCTTAAGTACTCTTTCAGAGCGTCAATTTTAATGTGATCAATGATGTCCTGGGCAAATGCTATTAACAACAGAGCCCGGGCGCTGTCTTCTCCAATACCTCTTGAACGGAGGTAGAACAGCGGCTCTTCTTCCAGCTGACCTATAGTAGCTCCGTGCGAACACTTTACATCATCAGCAAATATTTCGAGCTGAGGTTTTGTATTCATCGTTGCATCTTTGGTCAAAAGTATGTTTTTGTTTGACTGGAAGGCATTCGTTTTTTGTGCATCCTGCTTTACAAAGATTTTTCCGTTAAATACTCCTGTAGAGAAATCATCCAGGATACCTTTGTATAGCTCATTACTTTCACAGTTTGGCACGGCATGGTCTACCATAGTATGATTATCCACAACCTGGCGGTCACCGGTAAAATACAACCCATAGAAATGTGCTTCGCTGTATTCTGCCTTCAGGATCAAATTCAGATTGTTTCTGACCATAGCTCCGCTTAGGGTAATGGTAGCCGAATTAAAAGTGCTTTTTCCCTCAAGTGTCACAATCGTATTGCCGACATGAACAGATGAAGCGCTATCATTTTGTAATTTATAATAATCGACAATTGCATCTGTATGCAGAACGATTTCAGTTACAGCATTGGTGAAGCTTGTATTCGTTCCGGCAGTATGGAATGTCTCCAGAAGGCTCACCTGCGCGTTCGTTTCGGCAATAAGCATTACTCTCGGCTGAACAAATACATCGGTCTGATTTGCATCAGCAATGAAGTGAATCAGTACAGGATGCTCCACAACTTTATTTTTTGGTACCTGAATAAATATACCGTTCTGTACAGATGCGGTATTTAATTCGGCAAACGGATCATTGGCTGAATAGACTTCCTGTCCAAAATACTTTTCAATTATATTCTGATCAGCATCCTGCAATGATGAAACGATCAGCTCATTGGCTGACGAAACAATTGTTGAATGTTCAGGAGAATATATCCCGTTGATAAAGACCAGGCGGTTTGCCTTAAGGTCGTCAAACAGAAATGACTTAAAATCTCCGGTAGCGTCTGCAAATGAGAGTGGGAACGTATATTCATTTTTTAGTACCTTATTTAAATTAAAGTACTTGTACTCCTCATGTTTAGTAGTAGGAAAGCCGGAACGCTTAAAGCTTTCAAGCGCCTGGGCTTTTCTGTTTTCTACTTTGTTTGAAAAGGACTGTTTTGTTACTGATGCATCTTGTAGCCTGGTCAGTATGGTCTCTTTTAAATCAACTGTTTTAGCCAAATCCATAATTACGCCTCTGTACTTTCGTTTACTTCGCTTTTAATCCAGTCATAACCTTTTTCTTCCAGCTCAAGAGCGAGTTCTTTACTGCCGGATTTTACAATTCTGCCTTTGTAAAGAACATGTACAAAATCCGGAACGATGTAATCAAGTAAGCGTTGATAGTGAGTAACGACAATAACTGCATTGTCTTTAGTCTTTAGCTTGTTTACGCCGTTTGCGACAATTCTAAGGGCATCTATGTCAAGACCGGAGTCGGTTTCATCGAGAATAGCAAGCTTCGGCTCAAGCATGGCCATTTGAAATATCTCGTTACGCTTTTTCTCTCCGCCGGAGAATCCTTCATTGAGGGACCGTTTTAACAGCGACTGATCAATTTCGACCAGCTTCATCTTTTCTTTCATCATATTGAGGAAAGAGACTGCGTCAAGAGGCTCCAGCCCTTTGTATTGCCTGACCTGATTGACGGCCGCTTTTAGAAAATTGGTTGTAGTGACTCCCGGAATCTCAACAGGATATTGAAATGCCAAAAATACTCCTTCGCGTGCACGGTCTTCCGGAGATAATTCAAGAAGCTCTTTGCCATCAAACAGCACAGATCCGCCAGTTACTTCATATTGCTCACGTCCTGCCAGTACAGAGGCTAAAGTGGATTTACCGGAACCATTTGGTCCCATAATAGCGTGCACTTCGCCTGGCTTTATCTCCAGATTAATGCCTTTTAATATATCTTTTCCTTCTACTTTTGCTTTTAAATCTTTGATCGATAGCATATCCAGTTCTCGTTCGTGCCTCAAAAGGCTATTTTCAGTTTGTATTATTCTTAATTAATATATCTGGTGGTAGCTGTTCTGCTTATCCAACGCTTCCTTCCAGTGATATGGCCAGTAGTTTTTGTGCTTCAACTGCAAATTCCATTGGAAGCTGATTAAGAACTTCCTTACAGTAACCGTTTACAATGAGGGCTACTGCCTCTTCCGTATCAATACCTCTCTGATTGCAATAGAAAATCTGATCTTCGCCTATCTTCGAAGTAGTAGCTTCGTGTTCGACCGTAGCACTGTTATTCTCAACCGTGATATAAGGGAACGTGTGGGCGCCGCAACGATCTCCCATCAATAATGAATCACACTGGGAATAGTTACGTGCATTGTCGGCTCTCTTCATTACGTGCACCAGACCACGGTAGCTGTTGTGCGATTTTCCGGCTGATATTCCTTTGGATACAATACGGCTTTTCGTGTTTTTGCCGATATGAATCATTTTTGTACCGGTGTCAGCCTGCTGCATATTGTTGGTAACTGCTACGGAATAGAATTCTCCGATTGAATTATTGCCTTTTAATATGACACTGGGATATTTCCATGTAATGGAAGAGCCGGTTTCAACCTGTGTCCAGCTGATTTTGGAATTATCACCCATACAGATTCCCCGTTTGGTTACGAAATTATAGATTCCGCCCTTTCCGTTTTTATCTCCGGGATACCAGTTCTGAACGGTTGAGTATTTAATTTCTGCGTTTTCCATGGCAACCAGCTCTACCACGGCTGCATGAAGCTGATTCTCATCCCGCATCGGAGCAGTGCAACCTTCAAGATAGCTGACATAGCTGTCAGCTTCTGCAATGATTAATGTACGCTCAAACTGTCCGGTCCCCGCGGCGTTGATTCTAAAGTATGTTGACAGCTCCATAGGGCATCTGACTCCTTTGGGAATATAGCAGAAGGAACCATCGCTGAAAACGGCAGAGTTTAATGCAGAAAAGAAATTGTCTGTTTGCGGCACAACAGAACCGATATATTTTTTTACCAGCTCGGGATGTTCCTGCACAGCTTCGCTCATGGAACAGAAGATAATGCCCAACTCGGCAAGCTTGTCTTTAAAGGTTGTTTTAACAGAGATGCTGTCGATGACAGCATCTACGGCAACCCCCGTAAGACGCTTCTGCTCTTCCAGAGAGATGCCCAGTTTTTTGAAAGTTTCTCTAAGCTCGGGATCTACTTCATCCAGGCTGTTTAATACTTTCTTCTGCTTGGGAGCAGAATAGTATATAATATCCTGATAGTCGATTACAGGGTAGCTTACATTAGGCCAATGAGGTTCTTTTAGCGTAAGCCAGTGTCTGTATGCTTTAAGACGCCACTCAAGCATCCATTCAGGTTCATTTTTTTTCCGGGAAATAAAACGAACAATATCCTCACTAAGGCCTTTGGGAGCTTCATCCGTCTCAAATTTGGACTCAAATCCATATTTGTATTCCGATGTGGTTAACTCCTCAAGTATTTTCATGTTCTCACTCATATAACCAACTATTAAGACTAGTTCCAGTTTTAAGTATACAAATTTAAAACAAAAGGATTACCATATGGTTCCTTAGCATTCTTTTTTCACAAATACATATAAAAATACAATAATAAAGCTAATTAATGAAATAAAAGGGCTATTAGATTCGGGAGGATTGTGCTTGGAAATGGTAATAAGGTCTTTAAAAGTCCTGCGGAAAAAGATTGCTGTAGGAGGGGGATTCGAACCACCCACGGAGCAGTTAGCCATAGCTCAAGAATGATTAATTGTGGTCAACCCGATAAGCTACGTTTATTCCGGACTCTCCACCCCCGAGACAGGAGGGCATGTCTGCCAGTTTCAACATCCTACATTTTTGGTTAATGAAGCACCCGTCTGATGCTTTCTGGTAAACAGGTTAGTGCTGTAGGAGGGGGATTCGAACCACCCACGGAGCGGTTAGCCATAGCTCAAGAATGATTAATTGTGGTCAACCCGATAAGCTACGTTTATTCCGGACTCTCCACCCCCGAGACAGGAGGGTATGTCTGCCAGTTTCATCACCCTACAGTGTGATTTTGATGAAACAAAGTTAATAATAGATTGATTATACTAAAAATATTTCAATAAAATTGATTAAAATATATATTGTTTTTATTTTTAAGTTTATTTTATTGAAAATAATATAATTCATGGCTGAAAAAAGCGACAAAAATTATCAAGTTGATAATGTGGATTTGCAGATTCTATCCATTTTAATGGAGAATGCCAATATGCCGTATACAGAGGTAGCCAAAAAAGTCTTTGTTTCGACGGGTACGGTTCATGTTCGTATGAAGAAGATGGAAGAGCTGGGAATTGTAAAGGGGGCCCAGCTGAAAATTGATTATGCAAGACTTGGGTATGATATTACAGCCTTTCTGGGAGTATATCTTCAACAGAGTTCTTTATACAACCAGGCGGCAGCAGGACTTTTGTCGATACCGGAAGTAGTAAGCCTGCATTATACTACCGGCAATTATAGCATGTTTGTCAAAATACTCTGCAAAGACACACAACATTTGAGAGAAGTGTTGCACGACAAAATTCAGAAAGTTGAAGGGATCGAGCGAACAGAAACACTCATTTCTCTGGAAGAGACTATTTCCCGCAATATTGATTTTAGTATAAAAAAATAAAAGCCCGGTTAATTCCGGGCTTTCAGCTTACTTTACAATCAGTTTTTGTGTTTCAATTGTTGAGCCATTTCGGTAATATACGATGTACATTCCTTTGTCGAGGTGGCTTATGTCAAATCGTTGAGTTGCTGAAGAAACCTGCCACTCAGTGATTGTTCGGGAATATTGATCAAGGATCTGAATACTTCCGGTCGCTTCCTGCTGTCCGCTAAGCTGGACGGTCATCTCTTTATCTGCCGGATTAGGGAATAACCTAAAAAGGCTCGACTTAGTATTAAAGTCGGTTATGGAAGTGACAAGTTCAGAATAGGTAAAAGCTAGTTTGGGGACATTTTCTCCTGCTTCTTTGGAGTTGAGTACAATCCAGTTAATATTTTGCTCATCTTCAACTGTCAGAATTAACGTGACAAGATTCTCTTCATTAGCAATTTTTCCTTTTACAAAATCGCTAACATCAATAGTGAAATGCTGATAACTATAGTCTGTGATCGTAAATGAAGTGATCAGATCTCCGGCAAGAGGTTTATTTCTCCATGTTATGGTGTTCTCATCCCAGTCTTCACTACTTGCCTCATAGATGTTAACTTTCATATCGCCTACACCACCATCAATATCGTTGACAAAGCCATAGAGATTAAGGGAAGAAGATATCAATTCGTTCTTGTTGCCGTTTAATTTACTCAGATCAAACTGAACATACGTTTCTCTGTCAGGATCTAATGTGAAATTTTTTATTCTTAATTCGACAGGGTTTTCTATACCAAATCGAGTGTCAATATCACCTGCAGTCCATGAACTTTTCTGCACATAAGCGTCATTTTCAGGTATTAGCGTTTCTTCGGTTACAGGTACTTCTTTAAATGTTATAAGATAATGAGTATCTTCTCCAGGGGTGGTGATCGGGTGGTTCTGGACTCTGTCCGTAGACCATGACTCAAATGCCCAGCCTTTGCCGGATTGGTTCTGCGGAGAAGGTACCCCAAATGTGCGGAGTACACCCACAACGCCTTCGACTGAAAGTGGCGTATTGAATGGCTGTCCATCTATGGTAATTCTTAGCCCGGGAGGAATAGTTTCAAAAGTCATAGTGGATATTTGAGGATGCAATTCTATGTACGTAGTATCCGTCAGGCCACCTGCATCTGCTACAATCAGATAGACTCTATACCATATATTGGTTTCTGTGTGACCATATGGAGACATGGTGTAAGAATATGTATCGGATCCTTCAAAAAACTGTCCATCGTGTACATGTTCACCATGGTGCAGATCGACTTTCCATTTTAAATTGCTTGCAGGGATAATTCCATCTTCCGGATCGGTACCTGTACCTTTAAACGTAAATTGCTGTCCGCCATAAAACAAGATTCCGTCTTCATGCGAAGTAATGTTTGCCGTTGGCCTGGAATTAAATTCAGTTACTGTAAGTGTTGCAATTTCACTACTCACTTCATTATAGGTATTGCTGACTCTGACAGAATATTCACCGGCATGCCCGGGGAGAACATAAGCAATTGAGTAAGTTGCACCGGAAGCTCCATTTATAGCCTGTCCATCTTTGTACCACTGATAATTTAGAGGTACAGCGCCAGTAGCCTGTACACTGAACGTGACTGGTTGACTTTCTGCAATCTGCTGGCTTTCCGGATGGCGATGTATCTCTGGTTCCAGATTTCCGGAGTATATAACTTTGTATACGGAGCCAATGCCTGTGCCGTGATAGGACCCGCGGTTGATATAATACAGGTTCCCGTCCGGGTGTACATCGATTCCGATAGGGGAACTTGCCACATCATTTGAGAATACTTCCGTTTTTGCTCCGGTTGCCGGATCAAGCACGGCAATCCAGTTGGCACAGTAATCCATAAAGAAATACTTGCCCTTATACTTTACCGGATAGTTGGTGGCTTCCGGGTCAAAGAAGCATCCTCCTGTAATAGCACATTCGGATTGTCCCATGATAGGATAGGTGAAAACAGGATTGACATGTACACTTCCCATGCCTTCTTCATTAGGCCAGCCAAAGTTCTGTCCTGCTGCTGTCGCGTCATTGATTTCTTCCCATCGTTCCTGGCCTACATCATTGATATAGATTTTTCCGGTGCTTTCCTGTATGTCAAATGTAAATGGATTGCGCAAGCCGTATGCCCAGATCATTTTTTTCTGATCGCTTCCGGAAGTAAAAGGATTCCCTGAAGGAATGCTTCCATCGGGGTTTAAGCGAAGTATTTTTCCGTGCGTATTATCAAGGTTCTGCGAATTTGCCGGAGTAGCATTGTCGCCGGTAGCGATATACAATTTTCCGTCCTGGCCAAAATGCAGGCCACCGCCATTATGATTATGCGCTTCTGATAGCGGGTCAAGATCGATAATGGTCTGGGCGCTTGATACAATAGCATTATTGCCATTAAGCGTATAACGTGCTACACGACTCCGGACAGGATTACCGGGTGCTGTATAGAATATGTACATGTAGTTATTCGTAGCAAAATCCGGGTCAAGGGTAATGCCAATCAGGCCACGTTCGGTATACAGCCCACCATCGCCGCTTTGATCTACAGATATACTTAATACTGACTGACTTAAAAGCTGGCCGTTTTCTATGACACGTACTCTGCCGGCTTGCTCAGCTATGAAGATTCTTCCGTCTTTAGCTATGGTAAAAGCTGTAGGATGAGCCAGTCCTGTCGCTACTTGTACATGGGTAAATTGAGGCGCGATATCCTCTACCAGCGTAACTTTTCCAAAAACACTGGCATTCTGATAAGCAATGTTTCTTTGCCCCATGGGTCTGTCAATAAATTCAGATCCGATAAAGTTTTGTCTTGTAGCACCGCCATCATTGTCACAGTATGCCATGGCAAAACCCATCATTTTACCCTCTGTCAGGGTTGCTTTAGGATTGTTGGGGTTGCCATATACGAATGCATCGGTGTACACATCAAATGCGGCTTCCCAGATATAGGTGTTGTTGCCAATATCTGTTCTTTTTACTTCTACATGGTCATTAAAAAGTTTTGGACTTCCGTCTACATCTGTATCAACATTGTCATATGATAAGGAGATATGATACGCAAATGCATTGTGGGTTTTTTCATGTTCACCTCCTGATGCATTTTCATCTAAAAAGATTTCCCATGTATCGTCTTCCCAGTAATAATCTAAAGGATTGGGATGATGGTCATTAAGCACATCGTCAACGATTTCTGCCAGAACATAAAGTTTGTTCGCGTCCCAGGCCAGCTTAAATCTACCCTCAAAATCTCCCGGAGCCATTGGATTCCCTATCCATAGCTCATCCACCGTGTACCACGGACTGTTGGCCCAGCAGGCATCATCAGCAACACCATCAATGACAGGAGCTGTTTTTGCTCTGGGCGCCTGATATTTGGTTTGAGAAAAGCCTGTATTGAGTAGGAAAACGGAAAATAAAAATGCACATGTAAATGCTTTGATGTGAAAAGCCATATTGATGTTTATTTTAATGTAACCACAAGTAACAAATCTATCATTGTTTTTGGATAAAACAAAGCGTGAATTGGATATTGTGAATAGACGAACTAATCCGGCTAAAGAAAACAAAAAACCTGATTAGTTTACATGTATCGGAGCTAATCAGGTGATTATTAGTTGGATTTTTTAAGGATGATTTAAACATCCAGAGAGTCATCAATTTCTTCCTGCCAGGCAAGAATTCCGCCTCTTAAATTCTGTAAATTGGTAAAACCATAATTTTGTTCAAGAAACGTAATGGCATTGGCACTTCTTTTTCCGCTTCTACAGTGCACGACTACTTTTTTATCCTTGCTTATCTTATCAATATTATTGGGTATGGTCTGTAAAGGAATTAACTCTCCGCCAAGATTAGCCTGGTCATACTCGGCAGGCTCTCTAACATCAACAAGTTGAAAGTCTGCTTTACTGTCTATTAGTTCCTTAAGTTCCTGAACACTGATTTCCTGCATGGTATTTTAGTTTTTTTTATTGGTAAATATCGATGTTAGTTCGTTCATTTTTTGAACTTTATATTCAAAGTCACCTTTCAGCCGGTTTCGTATCGATTTGAGATTATGTAACAAATCGTCTATCGAGTCAGGGATGACCTCCTCAAGCAGCTCTCTTATGCGCTTGGTAATAGTGGGAGACAATCCGTTGGAAGATATACCGATTTTGAGATCTCCTTTTTTTACTACAGAGCACATATAGAAATCACAAAGCTCAGGAGTATCCGCCACATTCACAATAATCCGTTGTGATTTGGCATCCGACCATATCTGATGGTTAAGGGAACGGATACAGGTAGCTGCAATTACAATATCTGCATTGACCAGATCATCCCGCTGGTATTCTTTATAAGACAATTTCAAAAAATCCGGATTTTGAAGGGCAAGTTGCTCTATTTCCGGATCTATTTCCGGGGCAACAAGCCTGATGGAGGCATTGGGGCTATTGGTCCATAGACTGGATATCTTTTCCAGGCCGACCTTACCGCCGCCCACAATGAGAATATGCAGCCGGTCCAAACGTAAAAAAACGGGAAAGAGCATATTACCTCGCATTGCAGTGATCAGGTTTACAGATGACCGTTTGTATCAGTGATATTGATTTGCTCGAGAATGGTTTTGAAGTTGAAAGAAGTGTGCAATCTGACAACTTCCCCGATTACAATCACTGCCGGGGAGCCAAGCCCTTCTTCCTTTACAACATCAGTAATGGTAGAGATAGTACCGAATGCAATTCTTTCATTATCTCTGGTACCATTCTGAATAATTGCAACGGGCGTATCTTTTTTATTGCATGATTTAAAAATTCCGGTAATCCGTTCCAGATTATTCATACCCATAAGAATCACTATGGTGGCTGAGGAACGGGCTGCAAGCTCTATATCAGCTGAGAATTGTCCGGATTGAGTTGTACCTGTAATTACCCAGAAACTCTCATTGATGTGTCTTCTGGTAAGAGGGATTCCCTGCATCTCGGGTACGGCTATTGCACTTGAAATGCCTGGTATGACTACAGTCTCCAGGCCGGCTTCTCTGGCAGCTGTCATCTCCTCATGTCCTCTGCCAAAGATGAATGGATCTCCACCCTTTAGCCTGACGACATGACCGAAATGTTTTGCATAATCGATAATGAGTTTGTTTATGTCGTCCTGACAAAACGCACACTTCCCGGCTTTTTTTCCAACATATACCTTTTCGGACCGGGATGGTGCATATTTGAGTAAGTCCGGATGAACCAGAGCATCGTACAGTACGACATCTGCTTCAGCAAGGGCTTTTAAACCTTTTACACTGATTAAATCCGGGTCTCCGGGGCCTGCGCCAAGAAGTGTGAGTCTGGGTTTTTTCATGCAATAGAGCTTTGAACAAGCTGACTCTGACGGTATTTGTGTACTGTTTCAAGAAAACGGGCAGCCTGTGCAGTGTATAACAGGGCAAAATCCCTGCTTGGTTCATTTTTATTGATTTGTAATACCTGTTCTTCAAAAGATTCACCGCCAGTGAAGCTGTCCTTGTTAGCAAGGTGGCTGTCAAAATCCTGAAGAATCTTTATTTGTGTATTGCAATTGATGTTTTCGCTTATGAGCAACGCTTTTGCTCCGGTTATAAATGTATTGTAGGCATGATAAATTGCGTCTGCGAATGACTCGTTTTCCAACGCTTTTTGTGCCCAGCCAAACTTTTCATCGGTATCCTGAATCAGTGTAGCAACAAGGTCAACCATGGCTCCGGCGCATTCGCCGACACCGATTGCTTTAATATATTGCTCGTTGTGCCCCCAGTCAACAAAATCTTCCTCCGAAACGGTTTCCAGATCTGTAAAAGGCTTTAACAGCTTAAAGAAGTATAGCTTATCGCTCTCAATTTGTCTGCGGTAGTAGTTGTGGTAGTACTCATTGTCTTCCGCATAGTTTTCATAATCCCGGATTAATTCGCGAAAAGCATCAGGAACTCTTTTGGAAGGAAGTTTGATTATCTTATCGGCGATAAGTCCGTTTCCGTCATGGCCGATACCACCGCCCAGCATTAGCTGCATGGCTGGCAGTACGTGGTTGCCTTTTTTAATAGACATACCATGAAAGCCGATGCTGGCAATAGAATGCTGTCCACAACCGTTCATACAGCCGCTGATTTTGATTTTTATATCATTGTTGTATATAAGGTCGGGAAATTCTTCCTTGATGATCCGCTCCAGTTCTACTGCAAGCCCGGTACTGCTGGCTATGCCCAGATTACAGGTATCGGTTCCCGGACAGGCTGTGATATCAGCCGTGCTGTCAAAGCCTGGTTCGGCTAAGCCGATTTCATACAACTCGTTATATAAGGCTGGTAATGCTTCAGGGTGGACAAACCGGAGCAATAGGCCCTGATTGATGGTAATGCGGATGTCATTTGAGGCATATTTTTTAGCAATCTGTGCAAAGCGCCGGATTTTGTCAGTTGGTATATCCCCCAGCAGGATTCTCAGCTGAACGGCGTAAAAGCCTTTTTGCTTTTGTTCGAATACATTAGTTTTTCTGAATCTTTCATAAGCTTCCTGATCAATTGGAGCAACGTATTCAAAGGTGCCCTGAGGAATCTGATATTCGCCCAGAATATCTCTGTCAATCTGATGGCTTTTTGATTTCAGGGCTATACGCTCCTGTTCAACAAGGCGTATAAACTCCTCCAGTCCAAGACTGTTAATGAGATACTTCATACGGGCTTTATTCCGCCGCGTGCGTTCTCCGTAGCGGTCAAAAACTCTCAGAACTGCCTCGTTGTATGGTATGGTTTGATCTTCAGGCAGAAATTCATGGGCAAGATAAGCATGGAATTCCTGTGCTCCGAGCCCGCCGCCAAGCAGCACTTTGAATCCGCGAACTTCTTTGCCGTTTTCTACCCGGACTTTGGGGATAAAGCCAAGGTCATTGATAAATGAGAAGGCGGAATCCTGGTCACTGGAAGAAAAAGATACCTTGAACTTACGCCCCATCTCCTGACAAACCGGATTTCTAAGGAAATAGCGGAAGTGTTCATACACATACGGGCTCACGTCAAATGGCTCCAGCGGATCAATGCCGGCCACAGGAGATCCGGTCATATTACGGACGGTATTGCCGCAGGCCTCTCTGGTTGTAACTCCGAGCTCTTCCAGCTTAGCCCATACTTTAGGTGCATTTTCCAGCTTGACATAGTGAATTTGTATATCCTGTCTGGTCGTAAGATGGAGGTTGCCGGAAGCATATTCATCTGAAATATCAGCAATGCGAACCAGCTGCTCAGGAGTTACTTTGCCGAATGGCAGCTTAATCCGTATCATCTGTACACCTTCCTGGCGCTGCCCATAGATTCCTCTGGCAAGACGGAAAGCCCGGAACTTTTCACTGTCAATCAGACCGAGACGGAATGAATTGATTTTGGATTGTAGTTCGACAATATCATGCCGGGCTGCTGATGAGATGCTGTCTGATAATTCTAGCTGATGTGTTATCTTATTACTCATAAGTAGATAATGATTTCCCAGTTCGTTTAACAAAAAAGCCTTTCTTTATCCTGAAAGGCCTCGTTACATTCTAATATTTGTTAATAATATAGCCTTCCTCACTGGTTACTTATACTGCAACAAGGGCTGTCGTAAACTGGATAAAAAGGCATATAAGTCATTTCTGTAAAAGAGTCAACAAGAACAAATATATGAAAATTTTTTATTTAAAACAATTGTCAAAATTAAATTTTGGATATTTTTAATATTACTCCATTGTTCAAAATTAAATTCTGTGTTTGTTTCTCAGGAAAAATTTTTTGCCGTAAATTTGATTACTGAGCGTATTAAATTTTAATTTTTCTTTACATAAAGTTGAAATAGATTTGCTCAGGTAAAATATTTTAAGCATGCAAATTAAACTTCAGCAAGACGGTAACAGCTTTCATTTTGTGGCTCAAAATGAGCAGAATAATGAGGTGCATATAGATGCCTCTCCGGCAATCGGCGGTAAAAATATGGGAGCCAGACCTATGGAACTACTGATCATGGGACTTGGCGGATGCAGCGCCATTGACGTAATCAATATCCTGAAAAAACAAAAGATAGAGGTTGAAGGAATGCAGATTGAAATTGATGCAGAGAGGGAGCCGGATGCCATACCTTCCTTATTTCAGAAGATTCATGTCGTTTTCATTTTTAAGGGGACAATAGATGCAGCTAAAGCTGAAAGAGCCGTTGCTCTTTCTATGGATAAATACTGTTCGGTTGCCAAGACCCTGGAGAAGACTGCCAAGATTACGAGCAGCATACGGATAGAAGCATAAAATTAGTAACATGGGAAAGTATTCAAACTTTGAAACCAACGCCATCAGGCTGCAGACCGATAAAACCGGCAACAGAGAGCATACGGTGCCTTTATATATGACTTCCAGCTTTGTGTTTGAGGACGCAGAACAGGCAAGAGCGTTATTTGCGGATGAAATACAAGGCAACATTTATACACGGTTTTCCAATCCGAATACAACGGAATTTATCGAAAAAATGTGTGCGCTCGAGGGAGCTGAGGATGGCTTTGCATCAGCCTCGGGAATGTCTGCCGTATTTTGCAGCATGGCCGCTTTCCTGAAAGCGGGTGATCATCTGATTGTATGTAAATCCGTTTTTGGATCAACAATTCAGATTGTTACGCAGATTTTACCAAAGTGGGGGATAACGTATTCCTTTGCAGAGATCACCCGGCCTGAAAGCTGGGAAGAATTGATTCAGGACAATACAAAAATGTTTCTGGTAGAGACGCCTTCCAACCCCACACTGGATCTGATTGATCTGGAGTGGCTGGCTAAGCTCTGCAAAAAAAGAAATATTCTTCTAAATGTAGATAATTGTTTTGCAACACCTTATTTACAGCAGCCGCTCAAATTCGGAGCAGATCTGGTAAGTCATTCAGCCACGAAGTTTATTGATGGACAGGGACGTGCTATAGGCGGTATTATACTTGGCTCAAAGGAATTAATAAAAGAAGTTCGTTTCTTTAGCCGCCATACCGGTCCGGCGATGTCTCCGTTTAATGCCTGGATTTTTTCCAAAAGTCTGGAAACACTGGCCGTAAGAATGGACCGGCATTGTGATAATGCCCTGAAGCTTGCGCAATATCTTGAAAGTCATGAAGAAATAGAATTGGTGAAATATCCTTTTCTGCCTTCTTTCCCTCAATATGAGCTTGCAAAAAAACAAATGAAAGCAGGCGGGGCTATTGTAACCTTCTATGTAAAAGGCGGCCTGGAAAGAGGAAGAAAGCTATTGAATTCTGTCAGAATGATTTCGCACAGCGCTAACCTTGGTGATTCCAGAACGATTATTACTCACCCTGCATCTACTACACACTCCAAACTTACAGAGGAAGACAGAACATCTGTCGGGATTCTTCCCGGGCTTATCAGAGTGTCTGCCGGGCTTGAGCATATTGATGATATTATCAGTGATATCGAACAGGCCCTGAAGGTATCAAAAAACTAAAAATTTCAGAATATCTTAAAAAGAGCTAGTTTTGGCTTCTTAGAGAACACTTAAAAGTAGAAATAATGGCATATAATCTTCTTAAAGGAAAGAAAGGTATCATTTTCGGGGCATTGGATGAGAATTCAATTGCATGGAAAGTCGCTCTTCAGGCGAAAGAAGAAGGTGCGGAGTTTACCCTTACCAATGCGCCGATCGCTATGAGAATGGGGGAAATTAACAAGCTCGCAGAACAGTGTGGCTCTGTGGTAATTCCTGCTGATGCAACTTCGATAGAAGATCTTGAAAGCTTATTTGATAAATCTCTTGAAGCGCTTGGCGGAAAAATTGACTTTGTTCTGCATTCCATAGGAATGAGTCCGAATGTCCGAAAAGGTCGTGAATACGGAGATCTTAACTACGAGTGGTTTTTAAAAACGCTTGATATATCCGCCCTTTCTTTCCACAAAGTCATGCAGGTGGCTGAGAAGAAAGATGCTATGAATGAGTGGGGATCAATTGTAGCGCTTACCTATATTGCAGCTCAGAGAAGCTTTCCGGATTATTCAGATATGGCAGAGGCCAAAGCTACCCTTGAATCTATCGCAAGAAGTTATGGCTATCGTTTTGCCAGAACGAAGAAGGTGCGTGTAAATACTATTTCGCAAAGCCCGACAGTGACAACCGCAGGAAAAGGTATTTCCGGATTTAACGCGTTTATGGACTTTGCTGAGAAAATGTCACCGCTTGGAAATGCTTCAGCTGAAGAGTGTGCATCGTATGTAATTAGTCTGTTCTCGGATTTTACGAGAAAAGTTACCATGCAGAACCTATACCATGATGGCGGGTTCTCTTCAACCGGTATTACTCAGGAGTTAATTGAAAGTTTATCCCGTTAAGCAGCATATGTATTATAAAGTATTTTTGAAACTGATCTGTTTTTTTTGCCTGCCTCTGATAGCCGGAGCTCAGCTGGCTATGCTTGAGGGGGAAGGAATATCTGACGGAAATTATAAAGCTCCCGCAACAACTGATAAGATTGTTATAGATGGGATAGGGGATGAAAAAAGCTGGCAGCGCGCACCCTGGAAAACGATTCATCAGGTCTGGCTGGGTGATGCACCTGATCCTGACGATTTTCAGGGGCGTTATAAAATGGTCTGGGATAAGGAGTTTTTATATTTTCTTGTAGAAGTTATCGATGATAGTCTGTCTGACCAGGAACCGGACCCGTTTGTTAACTGGTGGGAAGATGATTGTCTGGAGCTTTTTATTGATGAAGACCGCTCTAAAGGTAATCATCAGTTTTCGCATAATGCATTTGCTTATCATATTACTCTCGGCTACGATGTAATTGATATCGGACCCGATAAAAAACCTCACAATTATAAGGATCATATGCAGGTGAAGCGTACCGGGACAGGTAACAGGTATGTCTGGGAAGTTGCTATGCGTATTTTCCCTGATACGTATTCGGACACCAGAACGGATAACAAGTCGGTTGTATTAAAAGCTGGTAAGAAGATGGGGTTTGCTGTTTCGTACAATGACAACGATGGGAATCATGTCAGGGAAAACTTTATTGGTTCTGTTTATGTTGAAGGGGAAGATAAAAATCAGGGTTGGATTGATGCGGGAATATTCGGGGAAGTTGAATTGATAAAATAGAAATGCAGTATATATTCATTAAAGATAGACACAAAAGAGGTTGCTGTAAAACAGCAGCCTCTTTTGCTTTATAAGTGTGTCGTCTAATAGCGTGACGCAAAAAAACTTAGAACCAGAAGACGTATTTTTGTTGTAAATGACGATAAAGGATATCCACAAAGTGGATATCCTGGTTTGCTTTTTTGCAATGAAATATTTTTATGTTTTATTACTTGTTAATAACTAGTTGTTTATCGTATTAAGTTGATATTTTATAATTTAAACTTACATGTGTAAGTTATTTGTATACTTATTGTCGTATTATTTTGTTTTTTGATTTTAAGTGTCAGATAATAAGATTATTATGTTGTTTGGCAAATCTGCTTGTCAGGGGTTGCTTTTTGTCCAAGGAAAAGGCCGCTTAGTCTATTTTTTAGTTTGATTGGAATTTAATTTAAAATATAAAATGCCCGGTAATGCTGATTATTTTATAGAGTTTGGTGTGGGCTAACTGTTGGTAAGTATAAGTTATCAACATTGTTGTTCACAAAAAAATATTCCGAACATTACATCAGTGCGAAAATCTATCGCCGGCAAATAATTTTTATGTTTGTATTTTATAAATAAAATATTGGCTTTTTTTATGTTTTTTAAAAGGTGTATTTGAGCTATTCAATGATGCTTTGTGGGGATCATAAAACTCAAGTCTTTTCCTGATTTTTTTTAAATTTTTTTTTTTGACAAATTTGTTCCCCTCGCGATTCAGGAGGACAAACTTTTTCATTAATCACCAAATTATGTTCGTTGTAAGAGACTGTAAAACGGTATGGAAGAACTGTCTGCACATTATTCGGGATAATGTGGGAGAACAGGCATTTAAGACATGGTTTGAACCGATTGTTCCTGTTCTGTTGAATAATGATGTTTTAACTATCCAGGTGCCCAGTCAGTTTTTTTATGAGTGGCTCGAGGAGCATTATGTACACGTATTGAGAAAAGCAATTGATGCGGAGCTGGGAGCTAAAGGACGTCTTGAATATGCCATTCATATTGAGCAGGAAGTGCAGGCTGTTACAAAGCCTTATGCAATGAATGTCGGTAACATTTCCCGAAACCAGGCCCCAAAAGGAGGAAATAACATAGTGAAAGCGGAAATTAAAAATCCATTTGAGAACAAGCCTCTGGATATAGGAACATTTAATTCGCAACTTAATCCGTTATATTCTTTTGATAATTTTATTGAAGGAGACTGCAATCGCCTTGCACGCTCTGCCGGTCTTGCAGTTGCCAATAAGCCGGGGGTAACTTCCTTCAACCCTCTGATGATATACGGAGGATTCGGTTTTGGTAAGTCTCACCTTGTCCAGGCAATAGGTAATCAGATAAAAAGAAATCACGAGGATAAGATTGTTCTCTTTGTTACTTCCGAAAAGTTTTCGAATCAGTATATTGAAGCGCTGAAGAATAATAATATACAGGAATTCAATAGCTTCTATGCGATGGTGGATGTGCTGATACTGGATGATGTTCAGTTTTTTGCCGGGAAAGAAAAAACACAAGAGATCTTTTTTCAGATTTTCAATCATTTGCATCAATCCGGCAAGCAGATAATAATGACTAGCGATTGCGCGCCCAAAGATCTTAAGGGTATGCAGGAGCGCCTTTTATCCCGATTCAAATGGGGATTGACTGCAGACATCCAATTGCCGGATTTTGAGACAAGAATGGCCATAATCCAGAAAAAACTGGAAACTGAAGGAATTACAATTAGCGCCGATGTTGTAGAGTATCTGGCTTACAGTATTGATACCAATGTCAGAGAACTGGAAGGGGTGGTTATTTCTCTGATAGCTCAGTCATCGCTCAATCAGAAAGCAATTGATCTTGAGCTTGCGAGGCAGACGCTAAAATCAATAGTACAGGATATCCAATGCGAAGTTGGTATTGACTATATTCAGAAATTTGTCGCTGAAAACTTTAATGTATCGGTGGATGCGATGAAGGATAAAACCAGAAAAAGAGAGATTGTTGTAGCAAGACAGGTAGCAATGTATTTTGCTAAGAACTATACAAATCTATCGCTGAAATCAATTGGATATCATTTTGGTAACAGAGATCACAGCACAGTGATTCATGCATTGACCTCTGTGAATGATTTAATGGATACAGACAGGAAGTTTAATGCCCAAATGCAGGAGCTGATAAAAAAGCTTAAAATAAAGAATATCTAATTTTGTTTTTTGATAACGCGGATAAATAAAAAGAGACCATTTCGGTCTCTTTTTATTTATCCAATCTCCGGAATTTTGATTAGTAATAGTAGGAGTAATAACCTTTAGTCCCATTTGCATTTATACCTTCAATGACAACTCGCCCTCTGGTATTCTCAATGATATTGGCTATTTCCTCCGGATCCTGTATTTTTTTTCCATTAATTGCAGTAATGATAAAGCCTTCGTCAATGCCAAGACGACGGAATAAGCCGCCCTTGACCTGAAGAATTCTGACACCATAGTCAACACCAAGCTTGGTTTTTTCAACTTTGGATAACTTCTCAAGATTTGCACCTAAGGTCTGAGAGGTAAATATCTCGCGCTTGAGAAACTCGGTGGTTCCTTCCCTGTTTGTTAAGGTCACATATGTCTCGCTGACTTTGCCATCCCGTGTATAGAGAATTTTTACTTTATCTCCCGGACTCTGATAGCTGATTGCTTCATCAAAGTGGCTTTTATTGTCTACCGGAAGATTATTTATTTTTAGAATCACATCACCGGTTTTTAATCCCGCTTTTTCGGCAGCTCCTTCTTTGGCAATCTGGTTAAGAACAACACCATTAAAGTCTTTGAGCTTAAAACGGGCTGCTACGTCGGTATTGATTTCTGTGACAGAAGCACCGATGAAAGCTTTCTGAACTTCACCGAAATGAATGATATCGTTAACAACTTTTACAACAATATCGGCCGGGACCGCAAACCCATATCCTGTATATGAACCTGTTTTGGAAAGTATGGCAGTGTTAATACCAACAAGCTCACCTCTAAGGTTTACAAGTGCGCCTCCGCTATTACCCGGATTGATAGCGGCATCTGTTTGTATGAAAGACTCAATAGGAAACTGACTGTTTACAACATTGAGACTTCGAGCCTTGGCACTTACAATTCCGGCAGTTACAGTAGAATTCAGATTAAAAGGATTTCCAACCGCCAGAACCCATTCTCCGATTCGTAAAGTTCTTGAACTCCCTATTTTTATTGCCGGAAGATTGCCGGATGTAACTTTTAATACAGCAAGATCAGTTGAAGGGTCTGTGCCGACAACTGTCGCCTCAAAACTTTGCTTTTCGTGTACTACTTCTATTTTGCTGGCATTCTCAATAACATGGTTATTGGTGATGATATAACCATCTTCGCTGAAAATAACACCAGAACCATTGCTGATATTCTGGCCACTGCGTCCGTGAAAATAAAAGTCAAACCAGTTATACTGATTGTACTGGGTGGGAGAAGTTGTTTTAATATATACTACCGAGCGTGTGCTAAGCTCAGATGCGTTCGAAAAATCGTCATTAATGACTGGGGAGTTATT
Organism: Bacteroidota bacterium; assembly: GCA_023458555.1. Taxonomy (GTDB): domain Bacteria; phylum Bacteroidota; class Bacteroidia; order Cytophagales; family Cytophagaceae; genus SpSt-227. The sequence goes on from JAEWYS010000016.1 coordinate 90,552, forward strand.
TTGTTTTTTCGTATGAAAAGCTTCCTGTGTACCGGTAGTTGCGTAAGAAGGAATATAATCATTTTGGATAATTATCTTCTCCTGAACCGGAGACAACAGCTGGAATAAGCCTGAACCTGCCAGCCCTGCTGTAAGTCCGAGAAATGTTGTCGTCAGATATTTTTTCATAATGGTGTTTCTTCCGGATTTTGCAAAAACTATACCTGTATTTAATGATTACAGTCAACAGGATGTTCTTGTAATAAAGAATCAGGGGCTTTTTTTCGTTGCCTGTATGTACTATCCGAGAGATCGGGCATGCCTGCATCAACCCAGCAGGTATACCAGAAACTGGCAGTGATCATGATAGAGTTTCGTAGTTGTTTTTCAACCATGCCGGCAAGAAGCTGATGATAGAGCAGGCAATATTCATAAGAAAATACTCTGGTAATGCCGGTTCCCCGTTCTTCATAACTGTATTTACTGACTAGGGGAAACAGCTCGGATAAGCTTCGTTCAATTGTAAGGACACTGTCAGTACAGGCATTGGCAGTCAGAATAGTTGTCCAGATGGTGGTAGGCAAATCATCAATATAGCTGCATTTGCCGACAAACAGATTATAATCAGACACAAAGAGCTCCGGTAGCCGGGATTCCCACAGACCATGAATTCCATGCTGGTTGGTTTTTTGTCCGTTATAATTTGATGTGGTATGGAGGGGGACATTGGCATCGGCAAGATAATGCCCGGCATCGGCAGATAAGCGAAGTATTCTGGCTGCATTCTTTTCTTTGAATGCATCAGTCAATTGTTTTTTTAAGAGTAGAATATGCCAGGGAAGTATGCCATTTTTTCTTAGATTTTCTTCGCCATACTTTGCTGTTGCGTGGTGCCAGGACATAATCGGGAGACTGTCAAAAAGATCCAGATCGATATAATGTCTGCCGCCTTCATTAGGAGAAGAGTAACGTCTTCTGTCAGGAGTTACAGACTCATGCTCAATAAATGAGATGTGCTTTTTATAAAAGGTAATCAGGGGAGCGGGGAGGCTATAGACCGCATGCCTGTTAATGGTCCGGTGGGCAACAAAACCCCATCCATAGCTTAAATAGCTGATTGATAGAGAGAATACCAGTAAATAAAAATGCATAGCTGATTGAAAGTTGAAAAAACGAATATACGTATTTGAATGGAAACAGAAATCAAGAAAAAAGTATGGTATATTTTGTATTGTTTTAGAAATAGTTTAGTTTTGCATTCCGTTGTGAAATAGAAGAAAGAATTTAAATCTATGGCGAACCATAAATCAGCAATTAAGAGAATCAGAGCTAACAAGGCTAAATATTTAAGAAACAGATATCAGTCTAAAACTACCAGGACTTTTGTAAGAAGACTGAAAGAAACTACTGATAAGAAAGAAGCAGAAGAACTGTTGAAAACAGTTTCAGGAATGATTGATAAGCTGGCAAAGAAAAATATTATTCACAAAAACAAGGCGGCTCACAAGAAGTCTCAGCTTGCTTTGTACGTGAATGGTCTGTAATTAATTTACAGTCAAAATATAATTCAGGGTCTTATGTTTTGCATAAGACCTTTTTTTATTTTTGTATCTGATATTTAATTTTTTAGCTATGGAATATACAAAGCAATTACTATCAGGTATTCATTTGTGGCCAGAAGAAGACCGTCCCAGAGAAAAGTTTGTTCTTAAAGGCAAGTATGCGCTTTCAGATGCAGAGCTTATCGCGATTCTGATCGGATCAGGAACGGTTTCCGTTTCTGCTGTCGAACTCGGTCGGAAAATATTAAGCGAAGCAAATAATGATTTGAATCAGCTGGCTACTCTTTCTGTAAAGGATCTGGAGCGTTTTAAAGGCATTGGCAGAGCTAAGGCAATTACCATTGTCAGTGCCCTTGAGTTGGGGAGAAGGAGAAAAGAGACTCCCCGTAAAAGACGACACCGGATAGGAGCTGCGGCGGACGTGCATGAGATCATGAAAGAACATTTAGGGGATCTTGATCATGAACAGTTTTGGGCTATTTTGCTCAACCGGGCAAACGAAGTTATACGGAAAGTTCTTGTAAGCCAGGGAGGTGTCAGTGGCACTTATGTTGATCCTAAACTTATTTTTAAACCAGCGCTTGAAAGTCTGGCTTGCGCTGTTATATTAGTGCATAATCATCCTTCCGGAAATCAGAATCCGAGTCCGGCCGATCATATGCTGACAAAAAAACTGAAGGATGCAGGTAAAATGCTGGATGTTTCCGTTTTAGATCATATAATCTTTACCGATCAGGGTTTTTATAGTTTTGCAGATGAAGGAAAAATCTGAAGAAAAGAAAATTTCGCCTATGACGCTGGTCGCCTGGCTGGCAATGTTCTTTGTTTTAATCATTATGGGTTCCGTTTTTTTTATGGGCGATGATGATGGTCCGCCGGAGGATTATGTAAAACAGATTCAGCTTTATCGCAATGAGAAGGATATTGCTTTTAAAATCGGAGAAAGTTCTCCGATTGAAAATAAAAATGTATTCGATGGATTAAGCTATTTCTTCCCTGACAAAAAATATGTGGTGAAAGCACGTTTTGAGCCAGTCAGTGATTCTGCTCAGATTGTAATCATGCGAAGCGACGGGGGCTCGGATATATATTACAGATATGGTAGAGCAATATTTGAATTAAATAAAAGAGAGCATAAGGTAATTCTTTTAAGAAATCTTGCACCTGATGGCAAGGGGCATCTCTTTTTGCCATTTTCAGATCTTACTGCAGGACGAGAGACGTATGCGGGCGGGCGCTATCTGGATGTGAAAGTGCCGTCTGACAATTTTGTAACACTTGATTTCAATATGGCTTACAATCCGTATTGTGTATACAATTACCGCTATAGCTGTCCGTTACCACCACGGGAAAACTTTATAGATACGGAGGTTCGTGCAGGTGAAAGAATGTATAAAGAATAATATTTTTCCCTTTTTAAATAAAGTTGTGATTAGGTGCTGAAATCCGTTATTTTTGGATTTTAAGTATTGAAGCAATGAAGATTTCATATAGTTGGTTAAAAGATTTTATTGATTTGGAGGAAAGTCCTTCTGAAATCGGGGCTTTGCTCACCGGATCCGGGCTTGAGGTTGAGAGTATAGAAAAACACGAGTTGATCGAAGGGGGACTGCAAGGGCTCGTGATCGGGCAGGTCCTGACCTGCGAAAAACATCCGGATGCAGATAAGCTCAGTAAGACTACTGTAGATTTGGGCGGAGGTATAGTTGTGCCGATTGTATGTGGTGCGCCCAATGTAGCCGCAGGACAGAAGGTTGTAGTGGCAACAGTCGGTGCGACGTTGTATCCCAAGGGACACGAACCGTTTAAAATTAAAAAGGCGAAGATCAGAGGAGAGGCATCCGAGGGAATGATCTGTGCGGAGGATGAGATCGGACTGGGAGAAGGTCATGATGGTATAATGGTGCTTTCTACGGATTTGCCTGCAGGTACACCTGCTGCCCGCTATTTCAAACTGGAACCTGATTATATATTCGAAATAGGCCTGACGCCAAACAGAGGCGATGCTGCTTCGCATTATGGGGTAGCCAGAGATCTGAAAGCATTGCTTAAGAGAGAGCTCCGGAAATCGGATTATGCTGTTCCTGCTCCGGAAGCAACAACTCCTTTTTCTGTAGAAATTACCAATAATGAATCTTGTATTCGCTATAGCGGAGTTGTTATTTCCGGGATAAACGTTGCTCCATCCCCCGAATGGCTGCAAAAAAAAATACGGACTATCGGTCTTGCGCCAATTAACAACATCGTAGATATCACCAATTACATATTGCATGATCTTGGACAGCCACTTCATGCATTCGATCTCAAAAAAATTACCGGTGAGAAAATTGTGGTACGAAATGCAAAACAGGGAGAAAAACTTGTAACTCTGGATGGTGTAAGCAGAACATTGAATACCGGAGATCTGGTAATAGCTAATGAGAAAGAACCGATGTGCATTGCCGGAGTTTTTGGCGGACAGGAGTCGGGTGTTTCTGATACTACTACCGCAATATTTCTGGAAAGCGCTTGTTTTTTCCCGGACAGTGTCCGAAAGACCAGTATGGATCATGGTTTGAAAACGGATTCATCTTTCCGGTTTGAGCGGGGAACGGATCCGGGAATGCCGGTATACGCTCTGGAAAAAGCGGTAATGATGATTTTGCAGATTGCCGGTGGCAATGTGACTTCACCTGTATATGATATCTATCCTTCAAAAGTTTCAGAAGCTGTTGTTTTGACAAGTTATGACAGGATATCCATGCTGGTAGGTAAGGAAATTCCACGTGAAGAAATCAGAACGATTCTGATGAATCTGGATATCCGCATATGCAGTGAACAGGGAGACAGGCTTGAGCTGGCAGTGCCTGCTTACCGGACTGATGTAAAAAGAGAAGCTGATGTCATAGAAGAAATAATTCGTATTTATGGTTATGACAATATAGAGATATCCGGAAAAATCAGCGCTGGATTTTTGGCTGATTTTCCTGCTCAGGATACAGATAAGATTAAAGCAATATTGGGTGAGATGCTGGCTTCTTGCGGATTTAATGAGATAATCACCAACTCGCTCACGAAGCCGGAATATGCACCGCTGCTTGATATCACAGAAGGGCAGATAGAAGTACTGAATAAACTGAGTGAGGATCTCGGAGTTTTAAGGCAAAGCCTTTTATTTTCCGGATTAGAGGTTGTACAGTATAATATCAACAGGAAGCAAAAAGATATGAGGCTGTTTGAGTTCGGAAAAACGTACTTTAGAACCGAACAGGGATATCGGGAATACGAGAAACTTGCTCTTTTCATAACCGGTTCGGCACATAGTGAGTCCTGGGTGGAGAAGCAGACCCCGGTTGGCTTTTTCAATCTGAAATCAGAAGTGTATAAAATTCTGGATAAAATGAATATCCGGGGATATTCATCAGAAGTTGTACAGAATCATGTAATGAAATACGGATTGTCGTATAAGCTTAATGGAAAAGAGCTGGTTAACTTTGGTCTGATTAATGACAAGGTGATCAAAACCGCAGATATACGGCAGGCCGTCTGGTATGCTGAATTTGATGCAGAGCTTTTGTACAAGCTATATAATGCAGGTGTTGTGTATTCGGAAGTATCCAAGTTTCCGGAAGTACGCAGAGATCTTTCCCTTGTAATAGACCGGAGTATAACTTTTGCACAGATTAAAGCGCTGGCAGAACAAAAGGAACGGAAACTTTTGCAGGCAGTCAATGCGTTTGATGTGTATGAAGGAGCCAATATCGGAGAAGGAAAAAAATCGTATTCTATCAGTTTTGTTTTACTGGATAAAGAAAAGACACTAACAGATCCGGTGATTGACAAAACTATGGAAAAGCTGATCACGGCTTTCGAAACAGAACTGGGGGCAGTGATCCGAAAGTAAGCGACGGGTAAATATGGCAGCAGAATCATTTGATCAGCGTTTGACAAGAATAGAAGCATTGGCTGCTAATCTCGTTGATGAGCATTTTCGTCTGAAGGAAATGCTCGGAGCGGTGATTGAAGAGCGTGATCAGCTGCTACAATTGCTTGCGGATAAAGAGGAAGAAATTAAAAACTTTCAAAATCAACAGAAAATTACTAAAATTGTAACGTCAATATCAGAAGATGCTTTTAGTCATACGGATTTGAAACTTATGATTAATGAGTATATAAGGGAAATTGACAAATGTATAGCACATTTAAGTGAATAAGATAATCTTCCGGTATGGAAGAACTTTCAATAAAGATTAAAATTGCTGACAGGGAATATCCGATGAGGGTATCGCCTGCAGAAGAAGAAAGACTAAGACTTGCTGGTCGTCTGGTCAATGAGCGATATAAATTTTATCGTGATCAGTTTGGTATAGATGATAAACAGGACCTTTTGGCAATGGTTGCTTTTGATTGTCTTGTCGAAAAACTGAAGCTGGAGAAGGAAGAAATGATCCGGAATAATTCTGTAGCGAACAGGATGGACAATCTCGAGAATCTGTTATCTTCTGCTTTTTGAAAGAGTAACTTATTTTTTTTGGCTATATACTTGTTCTGTTTCCCGTCTGAGTAACATAAAACATTGTTAAAAAAAGATGGGTGATCCGATGTACATTATACTTACTGCAATTATATCCCTGGGAATAGGGGTAGCTATAGGCAGACTTTTGTTTCAGAAAGTAATAACAAAAATTGAAACAGAAGCCCGCGATAAAGCCAAGTTGATTATAACTGAGGCTGAGCTTAAAGCCGAGTCTATTAAAAAAGACAGAATACTCGAGGCAAAAGAGAAGTTTCTGAAAATGAAGGCCGAGTTTGAAGAAGATGCCAATAAGAAAAAAAATCTCATTATTCAAAATGAGCAAAAGGTAAAGCAGAGGGAGACTACTACAGCAAAGCTCATGGAGCAGAACTCCAGAAAAGAGGCAGAGCTTGAGAGTATGAAAGAAAATCTGAACGCTCAGCTGGAGATTGTCAACAAGAAAAAAGATGAACTTGAAAAGCTGCGTCTGAGTCAGGTTTCCAAACTGGAAAAAATTGCTAACCTGTCGGCCGAAGAGGCTAAGCAACAGATTGTGGAAGCACTTCAGGAAGAAGCAAAATCCAAAGCGTCTTCAATGATTAAAGATATTGTAGAGCAGGCAAAGCTGACGGCTAATAAAGAATCTAAAAAGGTAGTGCTGGAAACATTGCAGCGTACTGCAACGGAGCATGCTATTGAAAACTGTGTTTCTATCTTCAATATTGAAAGTGACGATATCAAGGGTAAAATAATCGGCCGGGAAGGACGGAATATCAGAGCCCTTGAAGCTGCTACAGGTGTAGAAATTATCGTGGATGATACTCCTGAAGCTATTATTATTTCCGGTTTTGATCCGGTGCGCAGAGAAGTGGCGCGTTTGTCTCTGCACCGCCTGGTACAGGATGGACGTATTCATCCGGCCCGGATCGAAGAGGTAGTGGCAAAGACATTTAAGAATATTGAAGAAGAAATTATTGAAATAGGGGAAAAGACTGCTATTGATCTTGGTATTCATGGTTTGCATCCAGAGTTAATCAGGATGGTTGGAAGAATGCGTTTCCGTTCATCCTATGGACAAAACCTGTTACAACATTCCAGAGAAGTCGCCAAGCTTGCTGCTACCATGGCAGCGGAATTGGGACTTAATGCCAAACTGGCGAAGAGAGCTGCTTTGCTGCATGATATAGGAAAAGTATCTACGGAAGAGCCGGAATTACCGCATGCTATATTGGGTATGGAACTTGCCAAAAAATATAAGGAGAACGCAGAAGTTTGTAATGCTATAGGTGCGCACCATGATGAAATAGAGATGACCTCGCTGATTTCTCCGATTATACAGATATGTGATGCGATTTCCGGTTCCAGACCGGGAGCACGGAGAGAGGTAATGGAGTCGTATATTAAGAGATTAAAAGAACTGGAGGAACTGGCTCTTTCTTTTGATGGAGTTAATAAGTGCTATGCGATACAGGCAGGCAGGGAACTGAGAGTGCTGGTAGACGCAGATAACGTGAATGACGAAAGAGCCGGATTGTTGTCTTTCGAAATTTCCAAGAAAATCGAAGAGGATATGCAATATCCCGGACAGATAAAAGTAACAGTAATCAGAGAAATGAGAGCTGTGAGCTTCGCAAAATAAGATACAGAACACATAGTTTCAGACATAAAAAAATCCCGTTTGTAGCGGGATTTTTTTATGTCTGAAACTTCGTATTATTCACTCTCAACCTCTTCTGCTGCCGCAGCCTTTTTTGCTTTTTGAGGCTTATCCTGCGAGGTTTCTAATCCTTCCTCTCCGTTTATCTTTGCGCGGATTTTTGCTTCAATATCTTCTGCCAGCTCAGGATTATCTGCCAGTATATCTTTTACTGCATCGCGTCCCTGTCCCAGCTTGTTGTTCTCATAAGAGAACCAGGAGCCTGATTTCTGAACGATATTAAGCTCAACTCCCAGATCCAGAATTTCTCCGATTTTGGATATACCCTCACCATACATAATATCAAATTCAACAACTTTAAAAGGAGGGGCAACCTTGTTTTTGACAACTTTAACTTTGGTTCTGTTTCCAAGGATATTATCAGCTCCTTCTTTGATTTGCCCTACACGTCTGATATCAAGTCTTACAGATGCATAAAACTTAAGGGCATTCCCACCGGTGGTGGTTTCCGGGTTGCCGAACATCACTCCAATTTTCTCCCTGAGCTGGTTGATAAAGATACAGGCACAGCCGGTTTTATTGATTGCTCCGGTTAGCTTTCTCAGAGCCTGTGACATTAAGCGGGCCTGTAATCCCATTTTACTGTCTCCCATTTCGCCTTCAAGTTCTCCTTTGGGGACAAGGGCAGCTACAGAGTCAATGACGATAATATCTATTGCTCCGGAACGAATAAGGTGTTCAGCAATCTCAAGTGCCTGCTCACCATTGTCAGGCTGGGATATAAGCAGATTCTCAGTATCAATGCCTAGTTTCTCTGCATAGGATTTGTCAAAGGCATGTTCTGCATCGATAAATGCAGCCATGCCACCCGCTTTCTGAGCTTCCGCTATACAGTGCATGGATAAGGTTGTTTTACCGGAAGATTCGGGTCCGTATATTTCAATTATTCTGCCTCTTGGAATACCACCTATCCCTAATGCAATATCAAGTCCGAGAGAACCAGTTGATATAGAGGGCAGGTCAAGCACCTTTTCATCACTTAGCTTCATGATGGTGCCCTTACCATAGGTTTTCTCAAGTTTATCAATGGTAAGCTGTAGTGCTTTTAATTTTTCAGAATTCTTGTTCATGGTTTTTGCAGGATAGTTATAGTGAAATTAGTTTTTAGGCCGACATTTTCCAAACATTATAATCAATTCTTATTTTTTGAATGGACACTGGTTAAGTGTCTGTTTATTCTTATTTTGTATGTCCTTTGAATGTAAATCAAAGAAGATAGACCGAACTGAATCTGCGTTCTGATATTATTTATGAAAAAAATAGTGAAGCATATCGTTTTCGTATTACTGATGATTGTACTGGGCGGGCTTGTATGGAATTATCAATTGGTGTATTATGGTCTGAAGCAGGGGGCGGGACAGCTCACTGTTGTGCTGAAGGCCCGTCCTGTTGATGAGATACTATCGGATCCTCTTTATCCTGATTCACTGAAAGTAAGAATCAGTCTGATTCAGGAAATACGGCAATTTGCATTTGATTCGTTGGGAATAAATTATTCCGACAACTATACTACCTTTTATAATCAGGAGGATAAGCCGCTGCTGTGGGTGGTAACCGGAGCGGAGCCGTTTAAGCTGGTGGCCCGGGAATGGAAGTTTCCTTTTCTTGGAAGTTTTACATACAAAGGTTTTTTTGATTATGAAATGGCAGTGAAAGAAAAGGATGCTTTACTAAATCATGGACTGGATGCTGCTATTGACGAAGTCGAAGGCTGGTCAACTCTCGGATGGTTTAAGGATCCCATATTGAGTAATATGCTTAAAAGACCGGCAGGTGGTCTGGCTAACCTGATTATTCATGAACTGACACATGGAACCTTATATATCAAAGACAATGTGCAGTACAATGAAAATCTGGCAAGCTTTGTAGGTGACAGGGGAGCTTTGCTGTTTCTGGAGTATAAGTATGGGAGGGGTTCTGATGAGTACAGAGATTATGTAAAGCGAAAAGAATTGTCGGCCGGTTATATTGAGCTTGTATTGAATGGCGCCGATCAGCTTGACAGCTTGTACGCCTCATTCAGAACAGATATGCCCTATGAAAAAAGGCAGGAGGCTAAGGAAGAGAAGCTAAGGGAGCTTATTGCCGGCTTCAAAGACTATCTGGCATATTATAAGGACAGGGAGCCCGCGTTTTATAACAGGCTGGACTCTATTAACAACACTTATTTTTTAAGCTACAGAACATACAGACAGGATCAGGATATGTTTGAAATGGAACTTAATGAGTCATTTAATGGTAATTTTAAGGAATATCTTAATTATCTGAAAAGGACATATCCTTCTTTATAAGCACTAACAAAAGCGAACCTGAAAATAGATTTGGTATAGGGTTTGCGTTATCACTCCTATGAAGCAGTTCAATTTAAAGCGCTGGGTTATTATACTTATCGTACCGGTTCTATTTTCATTCGTCTCCGGACCTGAGAAAGATTACCGGCTAATGAAGAATGGCAGCTTTTTTAAAGGCGAGAAAATGAAGTTCCGGCTTCATTACGGTTTTTTTAATGCCGGAGAAGCCCATTTTGAAGTCCACCCGGATTTCTATAAAGTCAATAACCGTACCTGCTATAAAATAACCGTTTTTGGCAAATCAACCGGGGCTTTTGATATGATGATACGTATCAGGGATACATGGGGTTCCTATATGGATACTTCTGCGTTGATTTCGCAACGGTCATACAGAGATATTGAGGAGAATAATTTTAAGCTAAAGGAGTATGTAAATTTTTTTCCCTTGGAAGGGAGAGCACACGTAGAAAGACATCGTAAAGGGGAATTTCATGAAGATTATGTCGTTCCTAATAATGTTCAGGATATTATCAGTGGGTTTTACTTTTTGCGTACCGTAGATTATCATAGTCTCAAAAAAGGAGATATCGTAAGAGTGGATGCCTTTTTTGAAAATGAGATTTATGATTTTGCTGTCCGGTACGATGGAATAGAAAATGTTAAAACTAAATTTGGCAAGATCAGAGCGATAAAGCTGACTCCGCTTATGCCGGAAAACTCATTGTTTGATGGTAGTAATTCAATCACCTGCTGGCTGTCTGATGATGCTAATAAAATGCCTCTTAAGGTGAAAGCCAAGATGTTTGTCGGGGCGGTTGAAATAGATCTGGAAAGTTTCTCAGGATTGAAGAATCCTTCCTGTTTCAAGAGGTAAAATTTTTTACCTGAATAAATTATTAATAATTTTAAAAAATGAAAGTACATTTTGTTATATCCCGATGGACTCTGTCTGTCGGGTTTATCGTTTTTTCTCTTGCTGGTCTGGCATCAAAAGGTCCGGGTGTTTTAACCGGCACAATTCAGAATCTTGGGAGTTCACCCTATGTATATATTTATGAATTTCTTGGATCTGATCTGTTAAAGGTGGATTCTGTCAGGCATAAAGAGGGTCGTTTTTCCTATCCCTTGCGCAAAGATTTTCCGAGAGGATTTTATAAAATAGGGGTTTCAGAAGAAGCGTCCGTTGCGATGATTTTATCTCCCGCTGAGAAACCGGTTCTCTCTGTTGATCTGAAAGATATTGAATCTTCATACTCCTTTTCCGGTTCCGGAGAGAATCAGGCATATAAGGAATTCAACACTATCAATCAGCGCCAGAGTGATTTTTTTAACATCCTAAATAAAGAAGCTCAGCTTGCGCAGTCCCAATATTCCTCAGATGCTGATGCATACCAGAAGGTAATCAATGATCTTCAGAAACGACTTGACTCTTCCAACACGGAGAGAAAGAAACAGGTAAATGTGTTGCAGGCTAAATATACCGGAACTTTTATGGAAAAGTTTATGAAGATGTTTTCATTCGAAGCAGACAATAAGGAAACGTTTTTCTCACCGACAGATTTTACTGATACTGAACTGTCAAGAGGAGATATGCTGCCTTCAAAAATTGCTTTGTACATGCAGCGTTTTGTTGCCCAGGATCTGGATAGCTGGAAAGAGGCTTCAGCGGCTATATTGGCTAGGGCCACCGTCGCCAACCGAAATAAGGAAGTTTTATATGGAACCATTATCCGGAATATGGTCAACTCAGATCTTAAGTATGCAAAAAAGCTCGCCAAACAGTATATCGCTGAGTTTCCCCAGAGCGCTACTGCAAAGTACTTTTGGGATGCTCTGCCTAAAGAACCCCCGGTTGCTGGCGAAGAAGCGCCCGATATAACATTGGAAACCCCTGAGGGAGGAGAGTTGTCTCTCAGTTCTTTAAGGGGAAAAGTTGTATTGCTCGATTTCTGGGCTTCATGGTGCGGACCTTGCCGTGCGGAAAATCCCAATGTGGTACGGGCATATGACGCATATAAAGACAAAGGATTTACAGTGTATAGTGTATCGCTTGATACAGACAGAAATAAATGGCTGAAGGCCATTGAAACTGACAAGCTTTCATGGGAAAGCCATGTGTCTGATCTGAAGGGCTGGCAGTCAGCGGCAGCCCGCCTGTATGGTGTAAGCGGAATCCCGAGCACTTTTCTTCTGGATTCTACAGGGAAAGTTGTTGCTGTAAATTTACGCGGAGCTTCTCTGCACAACAAGTTGCGAGAGCTGTTGGGAGACAAAGAATAATATGTGTACTGAATGCGGATTAAACGAACTGCCTGAGCATGTGAAATAGTGCTCAGGCAGTTCGTTTTTTATTTAAGAGAGGTAACGTAATCAGAAAAATAGTATTCAGGGATTGGGGGAGTCAGATGGAATTGAAAGTATTATATTGATATATTGATTTTAGAAAATATACAGCCTTAATTGTAGCTGTTCCTTATACGTGTGGTATGAGCCCGCCTTGCTTTCTAATTGAGGATATGGATAATGGGGGCAAGCCGGATGGAGATTTATGAAGGAGATAATGATATTGAGAATAATACAAAAAAGGGGCTTAAGCCCCTTTTTCATTTCTTTTAGAGAATATAATTTTTCAGGATTTGTTAATTAATTATTAGAATCGTTTTCTCATCGGAGCTCTTCTCAGCTTGTAGTACGATTTCTTAGAGATGAATGTATATCTGATTTTTACCTGAGACATAAAGTAGCCATCCTTTCTATCCGGATTTCCTCTGTACTGACCGCTTTTCAGCCAATAATCATCACCCCGGCCTGTTTTGTTGGATATCTCGGCAGCGGTTCTGTTTTCAAAATCCTCAAACATACGCCATTCTCTTGAACTCACATCATCCAGACGATCGGTAAAGGTTTTACGATATCCGAATTCAAGCATGATATCATAGTTTTTATTTAGCGTATAAGAGAAAGCTGCTCCGTAAGGAATAACTGCGGTAATGGGACTATAGCGGACTCCCTCTGTTTCGAGTTGTCTTAACGCATGCCATTTTCCGTTCAGGGAGCCTTCCGGTCTGAAATATAGCAAGCCGATTCCGGCGTATGCATATATATTCCAGGGTTTTCTTTTGTGGGCATAGCGCTCGTAGGGATTAAGCTGGATATATCCTGCCACAATAAGCTCAACATTGTTGGATCTGAAATCAAGATTTCTTCTTTCCCAGACATCATCTGAATAAAGCCTGAAATAGTTTAGGTCTGCTTTAATACCAATGTTGTTTGTCATTCTCAGCATGGCGCCAATCCCAAGATTAGGTCTGAACTGAAGACACTCGTACTTGTCACACAGATCGCCATAGTAAGAACTTAGGCCCAAGCCAGCTGTCAGACTTAGACGTTCATTGTTAAGGAGAGAGCGGTTTACTAGTCCCCTGCTTCTTTGCGCAGCAGCCTGGAAACAAAGAAGTATGCTTAATGCCAGAATTAAAGGCCTGATTTTTCCTGAATTCATTGATATCTAAAAGTTAGCTTCAAATTTAAGTAAGTTTATGAAGACTCGCAACTCTGTTTTGCCAGCACAATATAATTCAAAATGTTTTTTATGTCTTCATGATAGTGATAAAAAATAACCTTGTTTCCCTGTGTTTTGATAAAAAATGCAAACTTATCTTTGAAAAAGTAAGTTTCATGTGTGTTATTTTGCTTCGCTATATGAAGATTTTCTCTATTATAATTCTCATTGCAGGAACTTTCTTTTTTTTGAGTTCATGCGATTTATCCAGCAAAAAAAAATCTGACAAAGATTTGCTGGCAGATTCGGTCCAAACCGGAACTTTGGTATATCCGCCCGGACCCGTCGACGATCTTAAGGATGCCAATGCAGAGCGGGTTGCGATGATTGATTCGGTGATAGACCGGTATGTTTCACGAAGACAGTTTAATGGTGTGGTACTGGTCGGAGATAAGGGCTCCGTTGTATATCAGGGAGTAAAAGGATTTGGAAATCATCTGACTTCCGAGCCCCTGACGCTGACTACTTCTTTTCATCTTGCCTCTGTCAGTAAGCAATTTACTGCGGTTGCTGTTATGATGCTGGCAGAGGAGGGGAAGCTGAGCTATACAGATACTATTGGCAGTTATATTGAAAACTTCCCGTACAAAGATGTAACCATTCATCAGCTGCTCAATCATACTTCTGGGCTTCCGGACATATCCGAGTATATCCCTCAGTTTCTTGGATTCTGGGATACATGCAAAATAGCAGTTAATGAAGATGTACCGTGGATACTTAGTAATCTGAAGCCTTCGGTTAAATTTTTGCCTGGTAAGAGATTTTCATATAGTAATACGGGGTATATTCTTCTTGCCCTGATCATTGAAAAAGTAAGCGGACTGAGTTATGGAGAGTTTCTCAAGCAACGTGTTTTTGAACCTCTGAATATGCCCCATACATTTGTCTACAACTATTCAGATCTGAACAGCTGTCCCGTGACAGCCAGAGCATATGCGACATATAAATATTCTTACGTGCCTTTTGAAGATGACATTCGTAACGGACTGGTGGGGGAGAAGGGAATTTATTCATCAGCAATGGATCTGCTCAGGTGGGATCAGGCTCTGTATAGTAATAAACTTTTGAGCCAGCAGAGCCTGGACAATGCTTTTTCCAGAAGTACTCTTAAAAACGGGAAGCAGATTGATTATGGATATGGCTGGCGTATTCCGCGTAAAGCGGATAATATTGTCTACCACTTTGGTTATTGGAAAGGTTCCAGAGCGGCGTTTATCCGGGTGCTTGATAAGCAATACACTATTATTATTTTAAATAATACCAGCAGCAGGAAGTTGCGAACAATTGCACGTGAAATATTGGATATTCTGTATCTGAATGCTGAGGATAAGCCCGTTTTTTAAATTTTCTGTAGGTTATTTTCGGATTATTAATGGAAATAATTTACTTTTGCACTTTAAAACTGATACACATTAAAACTACAAATAAGTAATGGCAGTAACTACTCTTAAAAGGAAAGCGAGAAGAAATTCAGCAAAAGCTGGAAAAAAAGCGCAGAAAATGAAGCTTTTGAACTGGAAGCCGGTTATTAAGAAGGTGGATATTGAGGAGCTTAGAGCAGCAAAAGCTGAATAAGTAAAAGTATAAAAAGAGGCAGAAGCCTCTTTTTTGTTTAGTTTATACCGCGTTTCCCCAGCTCAATTGCCTGCATATTTTTTATTTGTCCGGCATCAAGATCCATTTTCAGTATTGTCCGGAACTTATGAAATCCATGGTGTCCGGCTGCACCTGGATTGATATACAGTAGATTGTTTTTTTTGTCCGGGGCAACTTTGAGAATGTGCGAGTGTCCGCAGATAAGAATCTGGGGCTTATGTTCTTCAATCAACTTTTGGACTTCTTTGGTATATCTGGGTATAGAGCCGGCAATATGAATAATAACTATCCGGATATTTTCCTGTTCAAATAAATGCCATTCCGGATGCTTAAGACGCACGGATTTGTCATCTATATTGCCAAAAACAGCTTTGTAGGGTTTAAACTCTGAAAGCCGATGGCTGATATCAGTATTTCCGATATCACCGGCATGCCAGATCTCATCACAATCGTTAAAGTGTGAAAATATGGAGTCGTCAAGAAAACCATGGGTGTCAGAAAGTATACCTATTCGTTTCATTGTTATGTAAAGCTAAAAAATAATCCTATTTTAGAGTGGTTAACTGTGAAAACTATGCTAAGAATCTGTTGCTCTTTTTTTCTTTCTATCCTGCTGCTACCATTACATGCACAGGAACTGGTCCCTACTGATGAGATGGCGCTGGTAACTTTTATTGTGAGTGACTATGATCTTATTCCGGAGCCCGGCGCTGTAATCAGAGTTGAGTCCGAGCAGTTGAATGTTAATGAGAAGCTGGAAGCGGATATTAATGGCGTGGCCAATATCCTTTTGCCGGAAGGCGGCAAATTCTCGCTGAAAGTGCTTAAGTTCGGAGAAACGTTTGATTTCGGTTTAATGGAAGTGCCTGTAACCAAGGGATCCCTGAAATTAACCAGTCAGCTTAAGATACGCATTATCGAAGATTATGTGCGAAACTTTACGCTGGATGAAGTGTATTTTGAAACCGGTTCTTATATGTTGGCTGAAAACTCCATGGTAGCGCTCAATAAGTTGCTAAGCGCCCTGCAGTTTAATCCGAAAATGAAAGTAGAGATTGCAGGTCATACGGATAATGTCGGCAATCCTCAGGCGAACCTTAATTTGTCCCAGCGCAGGGCTGATGCTATTCTGAACTGGCTGGTCGGAAAAGGAGTGGAGCAAAGCCGTCTGATTGCTAAAGGATATGGAGATAGCAAACCGATTGCAGATAATTCGATGGAAGCCGGCCGGAAGAAAAACCGGAGAACAGAAGTGCGTATAATCGAGGAGTAAGCTCCCGATTATACGATTCCCCATTTTGAGGGATTCTCTCTCCATACTTTAAGTGATGTCAGATCTTTTGGCTCAATTAAGCCTTTTTCAATGGCAACTTCGACAAGTGTATCGTAATTGCTTAAAGAGACTAGCGGAAGGCCGGCTGCTTTGAATGATTCAAGGGATATATCAAAGCCATAGGTGAAAATTGCAGCCATGCCCAGGGTATTTAATCCTGCTTTCTTTAATTCTGCAGCTGCTTTTAATGAGCTGCCGCCGGTTGATATAAGATCTTCAACAATAACTACCTTTTGTCCGGGTACAACCTTTCCTTCGATCAGGTTTTCCAGCCCGTGGTCCTTGGGTTTGGGGCGTACATATAAAAACGGAAGCCCAAGCAGGTCAGCAACGAGCGCTCCCTGAGGAATGCCGGCAGTGGCTACTCCGGCGATTGCTTCAACATCGGAAAAATGATCCTTTATACATTCTGCCAGTAGTGTTTTTACGAGTGTTCGTGTCTCGGGAAATGATAATGAAAGCCGGTTATCGCAATATATTGGCGAATTCCAGCCGGAAGCCCACTTAAACGGAGCAGTGGGGCTTAATCTGATCGCTCCGATTTTTAGTAAATTTTCTGCAATCGCTCTGGCAGACGAAATTTTTGTGCTCATCAACAGCAAATATATGAGAAAAAAGTGTCCTATTTTATAGAAAACAAATATTATTGGTCGCGAATTTTGTCGGTTTGACAGAACAAGTTTTTGAATAATTTAATTATTTTTATGTTCTTATTAATTGCCCCATATGAATTTGTTTATTAGCGATAAGCCAATATTGATCAGAAACCGGTTTGAAGGTCAGGAGGAAGACTATGATGTGGTTTTGGATGGCCGTGAGGTATTGATCTCCAAGAGTCTGAAAGGAAGAGTCCTGGTAAAAAATTCGGAAGTCGCTAATGTAGAGCGTCTGCTCAGGCTGCTGGAGATAAAGAAGCTTAAGAAACTTATGGAAATTACGTTTCTTGTTGGCGATGTGAAAACGGTGGAGCAGGTGATCAAGGATAATTTTAAAATTATTAAAGCCGGTGGGGGGATTGTCGAAAAAGAGGATAAGGTATTGATGATTCTTCGCCTGAAAAAATGGGATTTACCTAAAGGAAAGCTGAAAAAGCGTGAAAATCCCAAGGAGGGCGCGAAGCGCGAAGTGGAAGAGGAGTGTAATATAAAAGTAGAAGTGAGGGAAAAGCTTTGTGTCACCTGGCATTCTTATAACAGAAAGGGAAAGAAATACCTGAAAAAGATCAACTGGTATACTATGGCGTGCCTTAATGACCGAAACATGCAGCCTCAGGTTGAGGAGGATATTCAGGAAGTTCGCTGGGTAGACAGGAAAGAAGCGGGTAAGCTGGTCGGCAAATCATATAAGTCTATTTCTGCCGTATTTGACAGCTATATTCAGAGTATAGAATCCTCAAAGCCGGTAAGGTAGCAAATCCGTGACATCGCCTCCATGGCGATGAATTTCCCGTATAATGGATGAGCTTATGGATGCGTAAGCCGGACTGGTAATCAGAAAAATGGTTTCCAGTTCACTCCAGAGATATTTGTTGGCTTGGCAGATACTGTTCTCATATTCAAAATCAGTCGTATTTCTTAAGCCCCGGATCAGATACCGGGCTTCCTGTGTTTTGGCAAAACCGGCTGTCAATCCATTGTAGATAACGACTTTTACTTTGGGTTCGGCAATAAAAACAGATTCAATTTTTTCTTTTGTTTCCTCAATAGGAAAATATCTTTTTTTCTGCTCATTATGGCCGATGCCAATGATGACTTCATCAAATAAGGGGATGCTTCTTTTTACAATATCTGCGTGACCTTTTGTAAAAGGGTCGAAAGAACCCGGAAAAATGGCTTTTTTCATAGAATGTTTTTATTCACAAAAGTGCATACTGTACAAATCAAAGAAGCGATGATCAAAAACTTCATCAAATTTGTAACAGAAACGTATGGTTGAAGGCTTATCGCCAAATTTTATGTGGTGGATATATTTGTACAGCTTTTTATAAACTGACGAGTCAGGCGCAATTTCTCCAAATAAGGTGAGCGGAGTCTGCTCCGGATTAAGCTGGAGCTGATGATACACAAACATTACAAAATAGACAAAGTCTTCTGAGGTGGAGAAATAAAAGCTATTGCAGAATTCGAGCTTTTGAGCGCTTTTAACCACAATTGTCAGGAAGTTTTTTTCCACGTGGATAAATACACTTTTGTCTGTTGTATCCCTGTTATTGAATAATATACCTTCAATAAAAGCTGTAGTATGGTGAACCAGTGTGATGGCCTTGCCGGGGTATTGTTTTCTGAACCAGTCAACAATTTTCGTATCTGCGCTGAAAATACTTACGGCATCGGTGCTTTTCTGAGTATAATAGAACACATCCTGATTCCGGAGAGCATCCTGGCCGGTGTTGATTTTGAGATAATCACGAGCATACTGCTGATCAAAGAGACTTTTAGGAATTAAGGAAAAATCGATGTCCTTAATAGCTAGTCTTATAGATCTCCAGTAGCCTGCCTGAAGCACTTCGTGGCCATCGTATATGGCATTGAGCTGCTCAATAAGCTGTTCGGGATATAATATGCTGTCCAGTGAATAATCTTCAATAAGCAGACAGCGATTGTTTTCAGTATCTGTGACACAGAGTCTGAAAAGAGTCTGGCTTATCTGAATATTCAGGATATATTTTCCAATCTCCTCCGGGGTAAATTTATCATCTTTGACCCTTTTATTGAGCTTATACTGGTTCGACATAGTTTATCCTAATGATTTCCGTTTAAATCAAAATGCAAATTATACTAAATTTATTTGAAAAATCCAATTCTTAATTGCCTAATGCCGGATTTGTTTTCCTGTTCTGGCTATTCTGGAAAAAATAGCCATTCAGCCTGAGTATTTCGTCTTTGGATTCAGCATAATTAAATAAATTATGGAGCGTTTGTTTATCCATTGACCGGATTGTGTCCAGGTCTATAAACGATGCATCGCTGATTAATTGTCTTTCTTCGGGCATTTCCGGGTCTTTACCGGTTATGAGTTGTCCTCCGGTGATTTCTGTTTCAAAGAAAAGTTCAATGGCGTGCAGCGGGTGTGAAATATATTCATTTACAAACATCATTCTTTTGATTGATACATTCAGCCCGGTTTCTTCCAGCATTTCTCTCTTCAGGCATTCTTCCGCATTTTCCCCAAACTCCATACCACCTCCGGGAGGAGCCCATAAATATCCCTGCTTTCCTATGTTATGATGTCTGATCAGCAGTATTTTGTTTTCTTTAAAACAAATACCACATACCCGTATCCGTAATTTATTTCCGAAAATCCGGTGTATTTCTTTTTGGGATGCTTCCATTCGCTTTAATTTGTAATAATACGAATACAATATTCATCAATAAAAGTTGGATTGTAAAAGACGTTGCATAAGCCTTCTCAATTATTACGATCTGCGTTCTCGTTTTCACCTACCGGAGGACAGTTACAGGTTTTTGATCTGCTGGATTCTTTCCTTTCAGATCGACAGCGTACCCGAAAAGTTTTTCTACTGAAAGGATATGCGGGGACAGGTAAAACTTCGATTATCGGAGCGTTGACTGACATTTTATCAGATCTGAATCTCAAATTTATTTTGCTGGCATCGACAGGCAGGGCGGCTAAAATGGTTTCTGCATATAGCGGCAAAAAAGCTTATACAATTCATAAGCATATTTACACCAGGGAGGAAGGCGAAGACGGGCTTGATGAACTAAGGTTTGTCCTGAAAACAAACCTTGCTGCCAAGACGATTTATATTGTTGATGAGGCCTCTATGATCAGCGATGAATCCGGGCTTGGGGAGAACGGCTTGCTGGCAGATCTTATGGAATTTGTATTTGCCAGCAAATCGAACCGGCTGATACTGGTCGGGGACAAGGCTCAGCTTCCGCCGGTCCGACAGTTGGAAAGCCCTGCTCTTAACGGAACCTATCTGAGAGAGAAATTTGATGTGGACCTTACTGAATTTGAGCTGACTGAAGTTGTACGGCAGGAGCAAAAAAGCGGAATTCTGGAAAATGCCACGCACATCAGAGAGGTAATCAGGCAGGACGGGAAGTCTGTAAAACTCGAGGTTCAGGGATTCAGAGATTTTTATAAGATGAAAGCGGACAGGCTGGAGGACGGACTCAACTACGCATACGGAAAATATGGTATTAATAATACTATGGTAATTACCCGAAGCAATAAGTCGGCTGTTCTGTATAATCAGTATATACGCTCAAGAATAAACTATGCGGAAGAGGAGATGCAGGTAGGAGATATGCTTATAGTGGTCAGAAACAACTATGAGACGCTTCCTGAGGAAATTAGCGGAGGTTTCCTTGCCAACGGGGACTTTGTTGAAATCGTTAAGGTACGCAGAACAACGGAGATGCATGGGTTTCGTTTTGCCGATGTACTGCTGAAACTGCCGGATGAAGCAGGAGAGCCTGAGTTTGAAGCCAGGATTTTGCTCGATTTGCTTAATTCTTATTCTCCCTCTCTTTCTCAGGAAGAAAATCAGCGTCTTTATATGTCTGTAAGCAAGGATTACCTGGAAATAAAAAGTAAAAGGGAACGAAAGGCTGCCATAAAAAAAGATGCCTTTTTATCTGCCCTGCAGGTCAAGTATGCCTATGCGCTGACTTGTCATAAAGCGCAGGGCGGGCAGTGGGATGCAGTATTTATTGATCAGGGATATCTAACCCAGGATCAGATTGACAGAGAATACTTTCGCTGGCTGTATACAGCAGTAACAAGGGGGGCTAAAGAAGTTTTTATGGTAAATTTTGATTCTCAGTTTTTCAGGTAATGACGATGGCAAAGTTTTTGATTATCTTGTGCCATAAAGAACCTAATTTTAACGGATCATATTCTTATTCTTATGAAGAACGTATTTGCATTTCTGTTTTTTTCAATGATTTGCTGCGGAGTTTTTGCACAGGGCGAACAACCCAAGACCGGAGCAGTTATTCGTCTTGCTGAAACAAGCTATGAGTTTGGTGATATTATCCAGGGGGAAAAGGTAAGCCATATTTTTACGTTTACAAACTCCGGAAATCAGCCTCTGATCCTGTCAGATGTTGTTACGACCTGCGGATGTACAGCACCTTCATGGAGCAGGGAACCGATTTTGCCCGGACAATCCGGTGAGATTCAGATTACCTTTAATTCGGATAATAAAATGGGCAGACAGAATAAAGGAATTACTATACTTTCCAATGCTGTAAATAGTCCGGCCAGAGTTACAATTACTTGTAATATCCTTCCGAAGAGCAATAACTAAAGTTCTGGGAGCTTGAAATGCTCCTGAAATCATGGCAAAAGCTGATTTCAGGAGTATTTTTATTTAACAGACTGTGCAATTCCGGCAAAGAGGAGACACCAGCCGATTATGAGTATTATACCGCCAAAAGGAGTTACAGCTCCCCATTTGCCTACTCCGCTAAGGCACAGAATATATAGTGATCCTGAGAAAATAATTGTGCCAATAATAAACGCGATTCCTGCATAATTCAGCAACGGCGATTGCACACGATACATGAGCAGGCCCAGAATAAGTAAAGCGAAAGCGTGATAAAACTGATATTTTACAGCGGTTTCATATACATCAAGCCTGCCGGAATTTGCCAGCATAGCTTTTAGGGCATGAGCTCCAAAAGCACCGATTGCGATGCCTGAGCCGCCTAATGCAGTCCCGATAAGTAAGAAAAGTTGTTGCATAATAATTCTTAATAATTTCTTGATCCAAATATGGAAGAGCCAACACGTATCAGCGTGCTGCCTTCATCCAGCGCTATTTCATAATCTCCTGACATGCCCATGGAAATTTCCTTAAAATCAGCATTATCCAGGTGATTATATTTTTCTTTCATTAATTCGAAATACTGTTTTACTTCTCTGAATTCCTGCCTGACGACAGCCAGGTCGTCGGTATTGGTGGCCATTGCCATGAGGCCTTTGATACATATATTTTTGAGGCCGGCAAGTTGAGAGGAAGATAGTAAATCTTCAATTTCCTGCCATGACATGCCATGTTTTGTTTCTTCTCTGGCAATATGCAATTGCAACAAGCAATTGATTACCCGGTTGTTTTTACAGGCTTCTTTGTTGATAAGCTGAAGAAGTCTCAATGAATCAACTGAATGAATCATATATACGAATGGAGCTATGTATTTTACCTTATTGCTTTGCAAATGCCCGATCATATGCCAGAAGATATCAGAAGGCAGCTGTGACTGCTTTTCAGTCATTTCCTGCACTTTATTTTCTCCAAAATGCCTTTGCCCGCTTTGGTACGCTTCTTGAACTGAGGTAACAGGATGGTTTTTAGATACAGCAATCAGGGAAAAACGGCTGGTGTCATGTCCGGCTAAGATTTTGTTGATATTGTCAGCTATTGCCATTAATAACAGATGGAGGGGTTAGTAAAAATTTCAGTAAAATTATATTTTTTCCTAATTTCAAAACAAAAAACACCACGAGGTATTTAACTTTTGAGTAAGAAAATTACAAAGATTTCTGATAAATAATATGACAATTTTAGGGTCAATTTTGAAAAAGGGGATTAAATTGAGTGCGGTTGCGGAAAAGGAAAAATCCTCCCCGGAAAATCAGCAGCTTAAGGAACTTCGTAAATTACTTACTGCAGCCAGAAATACTGGTTTTGGCCAGAAGTATGGTTTCGAAGCTATATTGAAAAGCGGCCAGAAAGATTTGAGAGATCTGTATCCGGCATATCGGAATAAGGTGCCGGTCTATTCATACAATACATTATTTGAAGAATGGTGGAATAAATGCAGGGAAGGCCAGAAAGATGTGACCTGGCCGGGGCAGATCCGGTATTTTGCCCTGAGTTCGGGTACCTCCGAATCAGCATCCAAACATATACCGATTTCATCTGAGATGATTAATGCCATAAAGAAAACAGGCATACGTCAGATCAAAACGCTTTCAAAATATGACCTTCCCGATCGCTTATTTACCAAAGGTATTCTTATGCTGGGTGGCAGTACGGATCTTAATAAATCCGGACATTATTTTGAGGGTGATCTGAGCGGTATTCAGGCCAGCAAGATTCCGTTCTGGTTTCAGCGTTTTTATAAACCGGGAAAAGAGATTGCCAGGAACAGGGACTGGAATATGAAACTCCGGGAAATTACGCTCAATGCGCCTTCGTGGGACATTGGATTTGTAGTTGGGGTGCCTGCCTGGATTCAGCTTATGATGGAGGAAATTATTCGCCATTACAATCTGAAAAACATCCATGAAATCTGGCCCAATCTCGAAATATTCGTCCATGGCGGTGTTTCATTTGAACCGTACAAAAAAAGCTTCGAGAATCTGTTGGGCAAGCCCCTGACTTATATAGAGACCTATCTTGCTTCGGAAGGTTTTGTTGCATTCCAGAACCGGCCTGATACATCTGCTATGGCGATGGTGCTGGACAATGGAATCTTTTTTGAATTTGTGCCATTCACCGAAAAGAACTTTGACGAAAACGGCGATCTGATAGCCTATCCTGAGACCCTGATGATTGATGAGGTTGAGGAAAATAAGGAGTATGCTCTGCTTTTAAGTACCTGTGCCGGAACGTGGCGCTATCTGATAGGGGATGTGATCCGGTTTACAGATAAATCCCGTTCTGAAATTCTGATAACGGGTCGTACCAAACATTATCTGAGCTTATGCGGAGAGCACATGTCTGTTGATAATATGAACAAGGCTGTCAGAATGACTGCAGAAGAGCTGGGAATATCCATCAAGGAGTATACAGTAGCCGGGATTCCCTATGACAGTATGTTTGCTCATCGCTGGTTTCTGGGGGTAGAAGGAGAGGCTGATTCTGAAAAAATAAAAAAACTGCTGGATGACAACCTGAAGATACTTAACGATGATTATAAAACCGAGCGTATAAGCGCTTTAAAAGAGGTGATGGTCAATGTGTTGCCGCTGGATGTTTTTTACGAATATCTGAAAAAGAAAGGGAAGGTCGGTGGGCAGAATAAGTTTCCGAGAGTGCTTAAGAAGAATCAACTGAATGAGTGGGAGGCTTTTTTAACGGAACAAGGTTTTCTTATTCAATAAAACCCTGGAATATATGATCTGGCAGGCAATATTAAGCGGACTAGGTTTTGGATTGATGCTTGCGCTTGTGCCTGGTCCCGTCTTTTTTGCCCTGATTCAGACAGGTATTGCCAGAGGTTTTAAGTACGGAGTACTTTTTGCATTGGGAGTTGCGCTGAGTGATGTCGCTTTTATAGGACTTACTTATTTTGGGGTTTCAGCTTTTCTGGACGATGATTTTATAAGAAAACTGCTGGGACTGACAGGGGGGCTGGTGATGATGATTTTCGGCGCTTTTTATTTTTTCAGAGGGGCGCGTACAACTATTGCCTATGAACAAATCAGCCGGCAACAAAAGGGGATTAGTCTGGTCATTAAAGGGTTTGTGCTTAATATTCTGAACCCTTTTGTGTTTTTTTTCTGGGTAGGAATGGTAAGTGTAATCAGTATTGAGTTTGGGAGTGATCAGCACCTGATCTTTACTTTTTTTATTACATCCGTTATTATGGTCTTTTGTGTGGATGTTTTTAAGTCTTTCATCTCTAATCTTATAAAGAAATTTTTTACTCAGCGCTTTATGATTATTCTTAACCGGGCTCTTGGGATTATCCTGGCCGGAGTCGGTATACGGCTGATTTATAAAGCACTGACGGATACGCTGCTCGTATGATCTCAATCTTCTAGGCTATTGGTTAAAAAAGTGTTTTTGGTAAAGAGCCAGAGCAAATAAAAGATAACTCCCCATGTCAGATAAGGATAATAAAAATCTTTGTATTGTGTATTGGCAGCTATGACATGCTTTGATTTATGCAGTGTATCGATTTTCTTAAATACACTTCCCAGCTGTGTCTTGTTTCGTACCCTGAAAAATTCACCTGAGGTCAAGGTTGTGATTTCTCTGAGGGTTTTTTCATCGAGATGCGATTCCACATAGATTGTTTTTTGGGTAGCCGGATCGGTATATGGCACTTGTCCGGATTTGCCTATGGCAATGCTGTAAATAGTAATCCCGTAATATCGGGCTAGTTTTGCAGCGGCAACCGGAGAGATATTGCCTGCGGTATTTTCACCATCACTGATCAGGATCAGCAATTGTGATCTTCCTCTGGATTCAGTCAGACGATTTACTCCGGTGGCTATTGCAACTCCTATGGCTGTCCCGCTGCCGGGCATCATGCCGGTATGAATCTCACTAAGCCATTGTTTGAGCGCGGCATGGTCGTAAGTAAGAGGGGAAAGCGAAGCTGCACCTTCTCCAAATACCAGCAGGCCTATGAGGTCATTGGGACGCTGGTCTATAAAATCGGAGGCGACTTCGAGCGATGCCTTCAGCCGGTTGGGTTTAAGATCAGAAATGTCCATTGATTCACTTATATCAAGGGCAATCAATATGTCTATTCCTTCAGAATAATCTGGTGATGTCATGATCAGCAGCTGAGGCCTGGCCAGAGCAGTGAGTATAAAAGCAATCGAAATACTTAATAAAATTGCCGGGATATGCCGGACTACGGAATTCTTGAACAGAGGATGCTCTTCAGATGAAAAAGCGAGCACCAGTTTATTTTTGAAGCGGAAATGCAAGAGCCATTTCAGGACAAACAGTATGGGAATAAGAAAAATAAAATACAGAAAATAGCTGTTTGCCCAGTGAAATGTTTGCAGGGTTTCATAGGATAACCAAGTGGGAGAAAGCCACTCAAAACTGTCCTTTGCGGAGTTCATTCTTACGGTTTATATATCTTGAGTTAGCAAATTTCTTTAAGGAGCCGGTAGCAGTTATCACTGCCCCGGAAGTAATGCCGCCAAATATAACCCTGTCTATTACAATGAGAGAATCTTTGAGATCTTCTTTACGGAAGAGCTCGGTGATTTCAGTAGATGTATAGGTTGCAATTGGTTTTCCCTCGAGGGCGCTGAGATAGTCTTTCCATAAGCTGAGCAGGCTTTTCAGGTAATCGGTGTTTCTTTTGCTGCTATACAATCGCTCAAGCTTTTCAAATTGCATTATGAATCTCCGGTGGTTCTGAATGACATAGTAAATTCGGATACGCTGCAGTACAGGTTTGCCCAGGAATCGAAAGGAAAGGCTTAAAATCAACGTAATCAGTAATACGATTACTATGATAAGAGGGAAATTGGTTCTTTGCTCAATATGTTCCCAGTGTGGCGATTCTTTCAGAACGGGGTATTGGGGTATCTCCTGAAGGAGCTCTACAAGCTTTAATGACACCGGTTCGGGGTAGATAGTAAGGGAGTCGTTGTCGGCTAGTATATAAGCCGGAATCGAAAGCTGAGGATCAGGTACAATCATAAACAGGCGGAGCTGATATATTGTACAGTCCTTACTTATGCCGTTTTCGGTTACAGTCGGGAAATAGCGTTTTCTGATTAATTCAAAAGGATGAAAATGGAAATTCGTGTCAGGAAAAAGTACGCTTAGCTCCGGATCATGGTCATATACCAGATAAACATCCAGCGGCTCACCAAGTGTTATTTCCTTTTTCAGCGAACCGGTTCGTATATCTGACTGTGCAGACAGAAAATGGCCGGAAAGGCAGAAAAAAACAAGAATAACAGACTGTATTATGAGGCGGTTCATCAGCTTTTTTTCCTCCTTTTAAACAGATTGGCAAGCTGAGGAGCATAATCTTCATGTGTGTTCAGCCACAGATAAGCTGCATTATTAGTGATACAAAGATTTTTCAGAGCTGTTTTCCGATCGTTAAAACTTTTGGAAAATGTAGCCCGGAATTTTTTGGAAGATGTATTTACCCATTTAGTTTTCCGGGTTTCCTTGTCGACAACAGGAATAATGCCGAGCCTTGGAAAATTGAATTCAATCGGATCAGACAGGTGAATTACTACCAGATCATGTTTGCTGGCAATTGCCGTGAGCTTTTTTTCATATCCTTCATCTATAAAATCAGAAATAAGTATCACAATACTTCTCTTTTTCAGAATGCTGGACGAATATTGAAGGCAGGTATTCAGATCTGTTTTGGCTGATTTTGTCTGCAGGGCAAAAAGCTTATAGATAATGTGGTAAATATGCGGGAGTCCTTTGTCGGGACGGATAAAAATTTCTTTGATATTGCTATAGCCTATCAGTCCCACGGTGCTCGATTCACGGCCGGCTGACAGCGCCAGTATGGCACATATTTCTTTGCCGATTTCCAGCTTTGCCTTACGTGCACTTCCTATTTCCTGGGAACTGCTGACATCCAGAATAAAGAAAACATTTTGCTCTTTTTCTTCCTTAAAAGTTTTTACGAATGTTCCGTGTCCCTTGGCGCTTACGTTCCAGTCGATTGTTCGTACATCATCCCCGTACTGATAGGAGCGAACATCGTCAAACTCAAGGCCGGACCCTTTGAAGACAGAACGGTAGTCACCACTTACTCTGCTGGTAACTTCCTTTCTGATTTTTATTTCGTACTGTCTGATTTTCTTTAGAATCTCCTGCATGGGAACTTTGGGAAGATTTCTAAAATTAATGTAAAATAATTAATTTTCTCCTGTGAAAAACTCATTCCTTATACTTGTGCTGGTATCAGCTATGGCCTGCTCCGGTGACAAGCAGTCAAAACTGCCGGCTAATCTTATTGCAGAAGACACAATGGTGAATATTCTAATTGACATCCATGTGGCACAGGCAGACGTCAGCATGAGAAATCTTCCGCAGGACTCGGCTGATAATCTCTTTCTGATTAAAAAGACAAAAATTCTTCAAAGCTACAATGCTGATGAAGCCCGGTTTAAGGATAGTTATTTTTACTATCTGGATCATATTTCACAATTGGAAGATATGTACGCCAGGGTTGTAGACAGTATTGGTTTGAAAGAGACACAGGCCAATATTAATTAGCAGGTGGTGCAGGATCAGGCACTACGTTTTGTAAGTGGCTGATTGTAGTTGTTATCTATTGTTTTAAATTCCGATGCTTAAAGAGAACACTGGAGAATAAGCCTGTCTTTAATATACCAGGCTCCCTGAACTATAGATAATCTGCCAGACCCAAATCCGGTTTTGAATTAATGGGCTTCGAGGGCTTTGCGGGAGTCTTAGCCATCCATCACCAGACGATTTAGGTATTAAAAGACCGATAATCAGAAGCATGAAATGCTTCCGCGGCAGAAGCTTGTTTGTCTGGTGTTTTATTTTAAATCGGAAATATACATCCCAGCCCCACTGCTGGGGAGGGGAGCTTCAGCTTCGGGTGAAATTTTTTGCCTTCGGGTTGTTATCAGGAGTACTCATATGGCTTCTTTTCCTGCCGGAAGCAGCAATAACAATTGTTGAGAAGTCCCGGTTATACCATGACGGGGCGTGCCCGAAAGAAAAACTTTATTGCACGGTACAGTATGAAAAAGCTCAATTGTGTACTATTGGTGGATGACGACGGTGCGACCAATTTTATTAATTACAGAATTGTTAAGCAGCTTGATATAACAGAAGAAATTCATACAGAATTTAATGGGGAAAAAGCGCTCAATTATATTCAGTACTATGCGGAAAGACACGATAATCATGGCCCTGAGCTGATCTTGCTGGATTTGAAAATGCCTGTACTGGACGGATATGAATTTATGGAGTACCTGCGTTTGAAAAAATTCTCAAACAAGGACAAAATGAGTGTGCTGGTCCTTAGTTCCGGTGGCGGAAAAGATGATATGGAGCGATTGCTTCGGCACAATGTCCGTTATATTGCCAAACCACTGACTGCAGAATGCCTGACAGAGGCGCTTGGAATAAAGCATTGTTTATGATTTTACCAGTTTGATTTGTCTATAAACATTTTTTTATCTGACCTACGTGAAGATAAGCCTGCTTCAAAAAGCCTGGAAATTATGCAAGGGATCGTTTTTGCATCTGGCAGAATGCAATCCATTGCTCCTCGCCTCATCTACAGCTTTTTTTGCGACGTTTAGCATAGCGCCTATTTTTGTGATTATTATCCGTCTTTTCAGCGCTCTTTTGGGAGAAGAGGTTATAAAAGATGAAATATTGCTTAATATGAGAACCTGGCTTGGCAGGCAGGCTGCAATAGCTGTGCATAGTGCGCTCGAAAATATGGCGGTGATTTCCGACGAATGGTATCTTACCTTACTGGGTTTTGCCTTTATGATCTTTATTGCTTCCTCATTATGGGCAACCATTAAGGTAGCGATCAATCATATCTGGGGAGTGCGCCCAAAGTCCCGGCTTGACTACAAGGCAATGATTAAAGACCGTTTTATCGGAATTTTTCTTATCATGATTTTCGGTGCCTTGATTCTAGTCAATATACTTTCACATCTGATGCTGGTATATATTCGTAAAAGTACGATGTCTTTTATAGGCGATTATAATCTGGTGGTTGCCGAATTTGCAGGAGAAGTGCTCTCATTTGTTATGATGATATTATGGTTTGCTCTGATATACAGGATTTTGCCGGCAGCTAAAGTGGAGTGGAAGGTGGTATGGATAGGAAGTATAGTGACAGGATTGCTTTTTGCAGCCGGTCGTTTCAGCCTGATTAAATTACTGCCGTCAGAGGGACTGGCAAGTATTTATGGAGCATCCGGATCTTATATGCTGATTCTGCTTTTCGTTTTTTATTCGGCCCTGATTTTTTATCTGGGTGCTGCCTTTACAAGAAAATATGCCGAATTTGCAGGCTATCAGATCCGGCCCAAAGCCAATGCAGTACGGATATATACAAAGGAGATATTTGATGAATAGATTTGTTGCTACATATGATTTAATAAAGCATAATAAATTATGAACTATTATTTTATAACCGGAACAGGAAAAGGATTGGGCTATGCCCTGGCTAATCGCTTGCTGGAAGATGACACGAACAGGATAGTCGGAATATCAAGAACAAATCTTATCAGACACTCCAATTTCCGGCATGTATCAGTGGATCTTGGCAAAACTGAAATGCTCGAATCACTGATACCTGCACTATTTACTGAATTAATAAATCCCGAAAAGATCGTATTGGTCAACAATGCCGGGACTCTCGGTGAAGTAAACTATGTGGGCAGACTGGACAATGCAGCATTGCAGGAGGCATTTACTATCAACTTTATCGCTTCTGCAATATTGATGAATGAATTTGTCAGAAAATACAAAGAGGTTTCAGGTTGCCGTAAACTGATCATAAATATCAGCTCGGGAGCAGGTAGGAAACCTACCGATGGCTGGTCGGCTTATTGTGCATCCAAAGCGGCTATGGATATGTTTTCGGAAGTGCTGTCGGTTGAGAATCAGAAGGATCATAATGATTTAAAAGTCTTTTCCATTGCCCCCGGTATAATAGATACAGGTATGCAGGAACAGATCCGGAATGTGCCGAAGGAAAGTTTTTCCAGACTGGATGAATTTGTTGAATATAAAAAAGAAAACATGCTGGTAAGTCCCGAAAAGGTAGCGGAAAAGCTTCTGTATGTCATTAATAATGACTCAGAGTTTCATAAGCCTCTCTTGTCTCTGAGAGATCTGGTCTGAGTCCCGGCTGTTGTCTATCGGTAGTTTTTGTAGAGAGCTACAGCTATATTGAGACTAAACAGCCCGGTTTTAAAATCATTAAACATTTTTTCGCCTTGTCCGGTATAGGCGCTGTTGAGCAGCAGATGATCATTGGTGCTTGTGGTACGAAGCGGGCTCTTTGTCAGGGGGTGGCTATAGCGTATATCCACAAAAACGTTTCGTCCGAATCGATTAAACATCTTGCCTGCTCCGATTACCAGGTTGAGATTAAAAATGTTGTAATCGTCTATTTTTAATTCCTTTGTTTGCTTGTCAAGAGAATAATCGTCACCGATACCTTCTTTGTATTCTACTGTTGTAATTTTCTCTTCAGAAAATAAAGTCGGCTTGAAGTTAATGTTGAAAACGAATCCGCCGGTCAGGTAAAGCTCTCTTCTTGCGTTGAAGCGATAGCGGGCTGTAAGAGGCACAGACAGGTAATTGGTCCTGAATTTTGCCTCTGAGTTGATCGTATATACTGTACCATGACCATTTTCATCCACGTGGTCCGCGGTAAACGAACTGACAAGATTCGCAGAGGCAAATGTAAAAACAGGCTCTATTACGATGTACCATTCATCGTTTATTTTATAATCGGCAAATCCGCCCAGCCCGATATGTGCTCTCATCCGGTTGGCCGCTGAATATTCAGCGCTTTCATGACTTAGTTTGCTGAAATAGGATTTGAGATCTGACGATTTGGTATATCCCAGGCCGGGGGAGACTTTCACACCGACCCTGTATTGAGCAGATGTTTCAGTGCATAACAGCACCACAAAAAATATGATAGAAAATAGTCTCAAGGAAATCGAATTTGTTCAGACCTAATTACGGTGATCAGAGAAAGAAGTTTCTTATTTCTCTTAATTGCTATGATTCGTATTGCTGAATAGTTTGCTGTAATATGTCTTTTAACGCATTTTGCAGGGATGCGGGTTGCAGGATTTTTACTTCACTGCCATAACTCAGTAGCTGCATCAGCAGATCGTGGGTAGGGTAGACAGTTAATCGGAAAAGGCTGTGATTCTTGTCCTCACTTATCAGTTCCTGGGAATGATGCAGCGGTAATGCTTTAATATAGTCCGCTGCTTTTCGGTTAAAAGAAATCAGAACTTCTTCGGGATCTGCATGAAAAGAAGTTATTCCGTAGGCGTGGCGAAAATATTTTTTTCTGTCAAAATCTTCCGGAACCAAAAAAGATGAATCTGTAATAGTTAAGGAAATCATCCGGTCCAGTCCGAATGTTTTTATCTTTTCTGATTCAGGTTCGTTACCGATGATATACCAGACACTTTTGAATTGTTTGAGCAGATAGGGTTCTAATGTGTAGTTTTTATACGTATCGAGCCCGTGTTTTTTGTATTCAAAGTTTATTTGCTTGCCTGACCGGATAGCGAGAATCAGATCTTCAAGAAAGGGACCGCCCGGAATATAGTCATTGTTGTCAAATTCAATAAAGTCAAGTCCCTTGTTGGCAGTAAGTCTTTTTATGCTGACAGCCTCGGCAATTTTGGATACTGTACCGGAAAAATCCTTCAATACTGAAAGGTGACTAAACTGACTCAGAATGCTGGCGGCAAATTGCAGGGCGTTGAGATCGTTTTCTTTTAACGGGATTTTATCAATTGAATAATCCTCAACGGTATAATGATAGCCTTTCATCCTCTTGTTATAGCTGATTGGTGCATGAAATCCCAGCTCTTCATTATATCGCATGTCTTCGATATCTTTTTCAATTGTTCTTACCGAAAGGTAGCTGACACCCAATGCTTCCATGCATGCAAGCCGGATTTCCTCTTTGGACGGATATTTTTTTGCCCGGTTTACCAGGCATTTATTAATTACCCTGTAGCGAACCATGGCGTCTTTATTAATCATGTTTTAGCGAGGTTTTTTTCAATGTCTGCATATTGCCCGGACACTAGCTATAGAGAACAGGCCTTTCGATAATTAAATCTATAAATTAATAAAAATATTTTTACTTTTAACTTATCCGGTAGCACCATATCTATGACGAATTATTATGAAATATTGGGCGTTGCATTCAATGTCAGTGAATATGAGTTAAAAGAACGTTACAAAAAACTGGCGCTGCAGAATCATCCGGATAAGCATGGAGGAGATCCGCATTACGAGGAGCGGTTTAAAAGCATATCGGAGGCGTATCGGGTATTGTCGGATCCTGTTGCCCGCAAACGATACGATTTGAAATTATTTTATGGCAGAAGCTCGTCTCTGGAACCGGCTCCGGCTTCAGGTTCAACTGCCAAAAGGGGCCGCCCATCCGGCAAACCCGCTCCAAAGCCAGTAGTCAAAGTCAGCGCTAAAGGATATGTTTATCTCGGGCTGCTGATCGGGACGTTGATTACCGGCGGGGTTTTACTGTATTATGGTATGAATACCTATGCCAGTAAATCCTATTACAGAGAGGCCGAATCGTTGTTTTATTCCGAAAACTATCAGAAAGCATTCCTGAAGTATATGCAGGTGCTGGAGGTTGATCCTGAAAATGCCGGGGCATATGAGCGATTGGGAGATCTCCGGATTGAATTAATGGGCGATCATGCCGGAGCAATCGAATTTTACAGAAAAGCAATACGATACTCGGATTCTGCCCATACCGGTTTGTTCCTTAAAGCCGGAAAAGCTATGCAAAAGCATAGCGGGGCGGAAGAGGCCGGCAGGTTTTTAAAAAAAATAGTAATACAATATCCCGGACTTGACTCGGTCTGGGCACTTCTCGGGGAGGTATATTATGCTGCCGGAGATTATCCGGAGGCGCTACAGGCATTTGAGAAGGCAGCTATGATTGATGCGTCATATGCGGAAGCGCTGTATGGCAAGGCTCTGGTCCAGTATATCCTGGCTGATTATACGGGTTCTTTAAAGACCTGCGATCTGCTTATGGTTCAGGTAACCGACAATCCCGCGCTTTATATGCTCAGGGCCAGAAATTATCTGGAGATAAAGGATACACTTATGGCATGTACGGATTTGCATAAGGCTAATCTGTACGGATTTCCGTATGCAGAGCAGTTTATTACGGAGGTGTGCAACGCTATGGCAGCGCCTTAGATGCGAAAAAGTCGCAACAATTCCATAATTTTATCATTTAGATAGTGAAATTATCGGGGAAACAGATTTTTATGAGAATAGTATTTTTACTACTGCTTTTTGTTCGATTCTATACTCTTTATGCAGCAGGGATACCCGGACCGGAGGTAAATTACCGAAGTAAGGAAAATCCGTATTACTGGAAATGGAGAATACCGGAACCCGGTTACTGGCAACAGGATGTACACTATCAGATTCATGCCCGTCTGGATGATTCCACAGGAATTTTATACGGAGAAGAATATACGCTTACTTATTGGAACAATTCTCCGCATGCGCTGAATGAGCTGTTCTTTCATGTCTATCAGAATGCCTTTACGCCGGGCAGCTATTATCATGATCTGAACAGGAATAATACGGTCAGGGTGAATTTTGGCAAGTTTGAAGCGCAGGGGCTTGGTACAGCGATTGAAGATCTCAGGGTGAATGGCCGCGTGGCAGATACTGTTATGGACAATACTGTTTTAAAGGTAATTCTGAATGAGCCTCTTTTGTCTGGCGACAGCCTGCAGGTGACTATGCGATTCAGGACGTATTTTGATACAGGTACGATGCGCAGGCGTATGAAGACCTTCGAATCATTCAATAACAGGCATTATGACGGGGTACACTGGTATCCGGCTGTTGCTGTATATGACGCGGTATTCGGCTGGTCGACCGATCAGCATCTGGACAAAGAGTTTTATAATAATTTTGGTCAGTATGATATCCGGCTGACACTGCCCCAGCACTATATAGTCGAAGCTACCGGTTATCTGATGAACGAAGAGGAGGTGTTACCATCAGAGCTAAAAGAGAAAATTAAGCTATCCAACTTCTTTAATCGTGAGCCAGGAAGCCCGGTTACGCAGCCCGTTCCGGCGGAATCCGGTAAATATAAGACCTGGTATTTTAAGGCGATCAATGTGCATAATTTTGCATTTACTGCTGATCCGGACTATCGGATCGAAGAAATCGAGTGGAAGGGCATTAAGGTTATTGCACTTGTGGAAGAGCCTAATGCTCCCGGCTGGAAAGGGGCTGCCGAGTTTACCCGAAAAGTTATTGAGGTATACTCCAGGGATTTTGGTATGTATATCTGGCCGAAAATTATTGTTGCGGATGCAAAGGATGGTATGGAATACCCGATGCTGACACTTGACAACGGGACTTATCCTTCCAATCAGTACTTACTGGCTCATGAAGTAGGGCATATGTGGTTTTATGGTATGCTGGGAAGCAATGAAACTTACCGGGCTTTCATGGACGAAGGCTTTACTCAGTTTCTTACTATATGGTCCATGGATCGGATTGTAGGCGCGGAGCGAAAGAGACTGGGCAAGAATAAGTATGTAACGAGGTATCTGGAGCCGGTGATCAACCGGCAGGAGCGACTGTATTATCCATATATCAACCATGTTCAGACAGGTACAGATGAACCGCTCAATACGCATTCGTCGGCTTTTAACGGAGCCATACGGCATGGCGGAAATTACGGATTAGTCTACTACAAGGCTGGTACCATGTTGTACAACCTGCGCTATGTGCTTGGAGATAGTCTTTTTCTGGAGGCTATGAAATACTACGTTGATAAATGGAAGATTGCTCAGCCGTATCCTGATGATTTTCGGAAAGCAATTATTGAATATACAGGTGCAGATCTTAACTGGTTTTTTGATCAGTGGCTGGAAACAACCAAACACATTGATTATGGCATAAAGAAGGTAAAGAAGACCGGAGAATCAACGTATTCCATTACTTTTGAACGTAAAGGACGTATGCATATGCCGGTTGAGTTTGTTGTGACGAATGATGAAGGCGAAAAGTTTGATTTCCTGATACCTAATACCTGGTTTGTAAAAAAAACAGAGGCAACAGTCTTACCAAAATGGTTTGGCTGGGATTTGCTACAGCCGGAATATACTGCGGAAGTCTCCATTGCGGGAAAGCTGAAATCAGTTGAGATTGACCCGGAGCATTACATGGCGGATGTTGATCTGAGGGATAATAAATATGGAGAAGGAGGTATCCGGAAGCTTGGGTTTGACAGCAGGGTACCCAATGTGCCACAATGGACCAAACAAAAAAACTATTACCGTCCGGATTTATGGTACAACAGCTATGATGGTTTGCAGACAGGCCTTCATCTCGAAGGAGATTATACGCGTTATATGAGCTACTCGGCCACACTCTGGTATAATACGGGACTGCTTCAGCAGCATGTACCGGATAGCGTGCGTCGGGATTATCAGAGGTTTGCTTTCATGTATCAATACAATGGTTATTTGTCCAGATACTGGCGGGGATTAAGCTGGCAGCATTCAGGAACATTTAATGCCGGTATTCTGAAATTTGATTTAGGTCTGGAGAAGGAGTTCAGAAAGCAGGATGACCGTAATCCGAAGTTCTCGAAGGTTTATATCAAAACCAACTACCTGTACAATACACTGGATTACCGGACTTACCTGCTATACCCTGAGCAGTGGGGGCCTGCGGATAGCCGGGAAGGAAATTATCTGAATGCCTCTCTGAACATGGGTTATCTGAAGCACTATGTCTATACGAAAGGTTTCGGTGATGTCTCCGCAGATATACGTGCTCCTTTTATTGGGTCTGATTATAATTACTCGCAGGCCAGTCTTCAATGGACAAATTCAGTAACATGGAAGAAGCTTGATCTTCGTTCCAGGGTATTTGGTCAGATAGGCATTGGTGATATTCCTCTGGAGTCCCGGTTATATCTTGCAGGCGCCAATCCTGAGGCGCTGATTGATAATAAATTTACCAGAGCCAGAGGGTTTGTACCGGAAGCCTGGACAGGATATGGAACCGGCGTCAATCATTTTCAGTATGGCGGTGGCTTGAATCTGAGAGGTTATGCCGGGTATCTGGCGCCGGATGAAGAGGGAAATTCTCTTATTTATACCTATCACGGAACATCGGGCGCTTCCTGCAACTTAGAGCTTGATTTTGATCGTCTGATATCAGTTACACCCCAAAAATTCTTACGAAACCTGCATTTCGATACATATCTGTTTACGGATATGGGAATTATCGGAGATCGGCGAGGAGGTGAAACCCGGTTTGGCAGGTTTAGAATGGATGCCGGTCTGGGTACGGCTATGACTATAAAATTTAGCTATTTCAAGATCAATCCGCTGATTATACGTTTTGATATGCCTTTGTTCCTCAATGCGCCGCCTGCCACAGAAGATTTCTTCCAGTTCCGTTATGTAGTTGGGATCAGCAGAAGCTTCTGATCAGGGATGCATGAAAAAATGCGGGTAGGTTTCTTTCAGATGCTTTTTCCTGAGCCGGACTTCGGCATTGACAGGATGAGAAGGATACAGATGCTGGACAATCTCAAAGCATTTCCAGGCCATACGCATATTGTATTGTTCTGTATATATATTGCCGATATCCATATATATGGAAGTAATATAGGGGTTTTGGGCAATTACATTGTCAAACAGCTGTAGCGCTTTGTCATTTTCACCCAGACCATTATAGTAACTGGCAATAAAAGCATCCAGGAGATAGGCTTTTTTAGTATGCCGTATACTTTTGCGCAGTTTTTCCAGGTAACGGATTTTATTAGTAAGATCATCCGGGTTCTGAGAAGGCAAAAGAGCAGAAAGAAAATCCTGAAATCTTTTGTTATCGTCTGCCCGCGTCTTCAATAAGGCAAACTCATTGTCATAATTTTCATCGGAAGCAAGGTTGCTTTCTGTCAGAATGAGGAATGCTTCAATATATCGTCTCTTTTCAAGGGACTGCTTAAAATTTTGGATAATCGTTTCTTTACGGGGGAATACCACATCATTGGAATGGATATATCCATAAATCTGATTTATCCGGGTTTTGAGATCATTGTTTGACTGATAGGCATACAGGTAGTACTGATGACCAAATTCACTCAGGTTGGTATTTTTTCGGTATTCTTCAAGAAAATAGACTGCTTTGTATCGTTTGCCGGAATTGTTAAAAGCAAACTCCATTCGTTCCGGAACTTTGTTCTGGCTGACAAGAGCTCTGCTGATTGCCGGATGCAATTGGGTTTCATAAAGAAGGTACCTGGCAAAGATGTCAGCCCGGGTTTCCAGTGGTATTTCTGAGAATATAAAGCTGGCGACCGGCCGGGAATGCAGGGCATATTCAAGTATATTTTCCTTGCTCAGCTCGATCAGATTTGCCGGTTTTTCCGGATCGGACCGGCTTATTCCAAAAAGACTTTCCAGTTCAAAATGTGTCCCGACCTGATTTTCTATGCCATCTCTGTTAAGCATATTCTTTAATCTCAAACGATTAAAGAATTCCAGCCGACGGAAATCAATTTCTGCAAATAGCGGAGCCTCATCATAATTTTTAGCCTGTGTATTCAGGAAATAGATTTTTTCTTTGGCAAAGTCGTAAACCCGTCTCTGGTTCTTTCTGGATACATATATAGCTGAATCTGCCAGTGTAACGGCAATGCGTTGGACATTGACGGTATCCGGCGGATTGGCAAGCGAATCCTTCTCGGAAATTCTTAATAAAACTACTTTGTAGAAAAGAGTGGGGGTTTGACTGTAAATCTGCCCAGATCCGCAAAGAGAAAGCAGTGTAAAGATTACTATTTTTAAACGGATCTGCTGCATCAGAAAAATTTTTTGGCTTCCTTAAACCAGGTCCCGGTCCGTTTTATAAAATAGACAGCCCCGGAAATAAACGGAAGCATCAGGAGAATGACAATAATGTGCGTTTTGTGCAGAACATATGCACAAAGCAGAATAACACTTGCACTGAAAAGGTAGCAGAGACCGGCTGCCACATAAATCAGCACGAAGGCAGGGTAGTACCATGGCGACTGTCTGAATCGTTCTTTGCTTTTCAGAAATTCCTGATAACGTAACCGGGCTTCTTCTTCCACTTTTTCCTGCTGCCGCTTTTTCCAGGCCATATATGCTTCGTAGGAACTCATGGGATTGCGATAGCTCTGCTGAAAGGAAGCTCTGGAACCTTCGTTTATCAGAATATCATAAGCTCTTTTTATACGTAAAAATTCGCTGTCTGCACCCGGAGACTGGTTTAGATCCGGATGGAATTTTTTTGCCATACGTCTGTAAGCCCGTCGGATTTCCTGTTCGGTAGCATTGGGTGAAACCCCTAATATGTCATAGTATGACTCAGCCATTCGTACTAAATTAACAAGTTTGGGACAAAAATGTAATTGGATTAGTGTCTAATTATTAACTGAATCTTTACTTCTCTTCTGTTATTTTGCTGACTGTGAGTGGTTTTGTTTTCGGTCGGCAGAGCTTCAAAGTAGGTAAAACGGGCTAATTTAAAACGAATATCGGCTTTTTGATGTATACGAAGTCTGCTGTTCAGTACCAGCCTGAATCCTTGCCCGTGGTAGCTGGCGACCGAGAAATTATAGAGAAGGTCTTTTTCGTAGCTGTACAGACCTGTTTCAAAGTTGTCTGTATCGAACAGGGCAATCCGGCATGAAAGACTATGAGCGCCGATATTCACCGAAAGATCGTTGAGTATTCCTATACCTGAGTTGATTTGTGTATGGTGCCGGAAGCGGATGTATTGCAATCGTGAGTTAAATACAATCTTGTCGTTTCCTGATCGAAATTGAATAATAACCTGCTGCCGTACAACAGGCTCAGGGGCAGAGACAGGCTGCCGGTCAGTATTTCGATCCTTGCTTTTGGTTCGGATCTGTATAAAGAATGACTGATATCTGTTATATTTTTTTTCAATTTTCAGGGCAAGGTCTTCACCTGCCGAAGGTCTGTCAATCTGATAACTGAGCCAGGGAAACCGGAAGAGGTCAGCATAGGCTGAAACAGTAAGATTTCTGCCGGGAAGGAACCGGATACCGCTATATAGACCACGTTCGTTGAAGGGAGATGAGTTTTCAGAAAGCGCATTGGAATAAAAACTATGAAAATGGCGATCGTAGCTGCGGATCAGGACAGCCCAGTCTACTGTCGGAGAGACCGGGAGGATGGAGCCGACAATACAGGCATTTGCGCCGGAAAGGCTTCGGGCTCCTTCGCCAAACAGGCTGATGCTTTTAAGTGATGCGGAAAAGTCCATGCTGCTGACCCAGTTCCGGTTGCCCCTGAAATAATAAGAATTGTATAAAGTCTCTCCGGGTACAAGTGTCCTGGAGTGCCAGGTGTACAGGGTATTGCTGCCGATGGAAAAGGAGTTTCTGCGATTTTGGTATCGAATGCCAAGACCTTCATCTAAGGTAAAGAAGTTGTGTTTCCTGGCCTGTTCTGACAGTGTACGATGATATCCGCCGGAAATAATTGAGCTGACGGATTTGTTATCGGCCGGAGTACCGTCCTGGTGACGGAATGATCCGAACAATGTGACTGAAAGAGACGCTGAAACCCGGAGATGAACAGCAGCTCCCCTGAAATATCCGGATTCAGCTACTGAGGTAAAGGGTTTGATACCGGGAGCGCTTTTG
Organism: Bacteroidota bacterium; assembly: GCA_023458555.1. Classification (GTDB taxonomy): domain Bacteria; phylum Bacteroidota; class Bacteroidia; order Cytophagales; family Cytophagaceae; genus SpSt-227. The sequence goes on from JAEWYS010000016.1 coordinate 131,224, forward strand.
CGAACAGCTGTTATGGTTTCCATACTTTTGCCAAGCGCGAAACCTGTGCCGAATACAAGTCCCTGACCGTACTGGATTGTATAATCGCCCAGGCTTATTTTTTTGAATATACCTCTGTTGAATACGGTTATGTGAAAAGAATAAAAGTCAAATCCATAAAAATGGTTCCGGGGAGTAAACCGGACAGGCTCACCGGCATCTTTGTCAAATTGTACACCCAGACTTAGTTTACCTTGTTGAATAAAACGGTAACGGCCATTAATTTTCAGAAGACTCCCCGTAAAATTTCTTTGTGAACTAAGGTTCCGGGGTTCAGTATATTCTGTATTAAAAATCAGGGAATGCTTTTGTGACCGCTTTTCTGTTTCGGATGCTCTGTGTGAAGAGACGCGGACAAACGGGCTGATTTGCCGGATAACCGAAATATCAAAGTGCTCGATTGACTGCAATTCGTAAATGGAGAGAATATGTCCGGTCGTCTTTCGGTGCTCAAGTAAACTGTGTATCTGTTTTTCGGAAAGAAAAGGAATCTCTTTCAGCTCATCGTAACCGGCTCTGTTAAGATCGACCGGATTTTCGGAAAGTTCGGTCAGGGCAGAGTGCTGTGCTTCGGTATACAGCTCGGCATCGGTCACCTCATTTTCCGGTTCCGAAACTGTCTGTGCAAACACAGGAAGTAAAGGCAATAATAAAAGGAGACAGAGAGATACAAAAAGATTCACAGCTGATATTCCACAGAAAGAAAGTGAGACATGGGCAAAACCGGGTGGGTGACTGACGCATAGGAGATCCGGAAAGCAGCGCCGCTCACACCAAAGCCAAGATGAATCCGGCCGGGTGCTGAAGAATATCCGCCCCGGAGGCAGAGGGATTCATAAACCCCATATTCCAGTCCTGTGCGTACAGAGCCGGGAAACCCCGGCTCTTTTACCAGTTCGATGCTGACTTTAGCGAATTGTGAGGGAGACCAGTGCAGTCCGGTTGCCATGATAACGGGGATATATAAAGAGGCTTCTCCGGCGAGGCGACTAAGGGTAAAATTAGAAATGTATGCTCCGAAGATGAGGTTTTCGGACAATTGACTATGGCCGCCAAAATCGAAGCTGATTTTCCGGGCGCTGCCGGAGCCAGCAATGTTATATGAATGAGTATTAATCCGTAAGCCAAGACTTACCGGTGAAATATGATGCGCATAAAGAGCCGAAAAGGTATTGATGTTAAAGTTACTGTTGCCGTATCTTGATACTGTCAGCGCTCCTGTTCCCGTTTTAAGCGGCCTCATTATTCCGAAGCGGTTTCGCATACCGGCCATTATTCCGAAGGGAATTTCAGAGAATACAGCGATTTGGGCTTGCCGGCTGGTGATGAGACCACTACTGTTTCCGCAAAGCGCCTCACTGTTGGGGCTGTACGATAAAATACCTCCCAGTCCTGTATTTTCGGCTCCGCCTGACATATTTTGGGCATGCAGCAGACAGGAAAGGACTGTGAAAGGCAGGAAAAAAAATAGCCTTTTCATTTATAGCTGATTGAATAATAAAAAGTTGAAAAATACACTCCGAAAACAAATTATGCAAGTTGTTTTTAATGAGCTTGTTGAATTACTGCTGAAATCAGGCCTCTGATTCCGGCTGCGATAAAAGGTATCTTTTGAAAAAATAGCGCAAGTAAAAAAGATTGGCTATTTTGAATCCCGGAATTTGTTGTGGCAACATTTCATCCTGTTGCCGGTTTTTGAGTGTATTTGCATTATTTTTCACTATTTAACTCTGTAATGATGATTAAACGTTTTTTTATCCTTGCATCCGTTGCTTTTTTGAGTGTGTCTTTGCACGTAAAGGCGGATGAAGGTATGTGGCTGCTTAGTATTATCGGAAAGCGGTATGAAGAAATGAAGAAGCTGGGCTTTGAGCTTTCGCCTGATGATATATACAGTCTGAACAAGTCCAGTATGAAAGATGCTGTCGTTAATTTTGGTGGCTTCTGTACCGGAGAACTGATTTCTGATCAGGGGCTCCTGCTGACCAATCATCATTGCGGTTATGAACGTATCCAGATGCACTCCACTACTGAAAATAATTTACTTGAAAATGGTTTTTGGGCAAAAAACAAGAGCGAGGAGCTTCCTAATCCCGGCTTGTTTGTAACCTTTCTGGTAAGAATGGAGGATGTAACCGAAATGATTATCCATCTTCCGGAAGAAGCGGTGGCAACTAAAATCGCAGAACTGGAGGAAAGAGCAGTCGGAGAATCTCATTACACTGCGGAAATAAAAGATTTTTTTGCGGGAAATAAATATTATCTGTTTGTCTATGAGACGTTCACTGACGTTCGTCTGGTGGGCGCTCCGCCTTCCTCAATAGGAAAGTTTGGCGGTGATACCGATAACTGGATGTGGCCGCGGCATACCGGAGATTTTTCCCTGTTCAGAGTATATGCAGATCCTGATGGAAAACCGGCAGAATACTCTGCAATGAATGTGCCCCTGAAACCCAGGTACTATTTTCCGGTTTCCCTTGAAGGGGTCAAAGAAAATGACTTTACAATGATTATGGGGTATCCGGGATCAACGGAACGTTATCTGCCGGCTGATGGTGTAAAGCTTTTATATGATGAGACAAATCCTGCCAGAATAGAACTGCGGGGAAAAAGGCTTGCTATCATGAAAGAGGAGATGGAGAAAGATGAGAAAATAGATCTGATGTATTCTCCCGGCTACTTTCAGGTTAGTAACTATTATAAGTATTTCATTGGTCAGAATCAGGGAATCCGATCGCTGAACGTGATCGCTGATAAGCAAAAGTCGGAAGAGAAGTTTCAGCGCTGGGCTGATTTTACCGAAAAGAACAAAGAAGAGTTCGGACAGGTATTATCAGGATACACCAAAACATATGATCAGTATAAGGAAGTAAATCTGCCTTATGTATATCTTGAAGAAGGAGTATTTGGGTGTGATATTTTTCTGCTTGCCTATCGGTTTGCACCTGTCTATGCAGCGCTTAAGGCCGGAATATCTGTAGGGCAGATTCTGAGTACGATTCCGGAACTGAAAGCTCAGGCTGAAGAGCATTTCAGCGCGTACTATCCGCCAGTTGACAGAAAGATGCTGGCTGCAATGCTGAAAGCGTATAACGATGAAATTCCGTCTGCTTTTCACCCGGATATTTTTAAAACGGTTGAAAAAAAATACAAAGGCAGCTTTGAAAAATATGCAGACCATGTCTTTAAGACGTCTATGCTCGCAGACAGGAACAAAACAATGACTTTTCTTGATAAGCCTGATCTGAAGACTATTGAAAAGGATCCTGCATTTCAGCTGATGTTGTCCGTACTTGAAAAATTCAGAAGTACGACGGGTATGAAGCTTCAGTCTGTCTATGCCTCACTTGACAGTCTGAACAAGGTTTATATGAAAGGCAAATTTGGGATGTATCCGGATTCGGTTTTTTATCCGGATGCTAATTTTACACAGCGTCTTACGTACGGTCAGGTAAAGGGATACTGGGCCAGGGATGCAGTGTATTACAACTATTATACCGCATTGGATGGGGTAATACAGAAAGAGAATCCCAAAAGTGATGAGTTTTATGTGGCGCCAGAGCTGATTGAGCTCTATCAGAATAAAGACTTTGGCTACTATGCCAATGATAAAGGTGAGCTGCCGGTATGTTTTATCTCCAACAATGATATTACCGGAGGTAATTCCGGAAGTCCTGTTATCAACGGAAAAGGACATCTGATTGGTACTGCCTTTGACGGAAACTGGGAAGCAATGAGCGGAGATATTGAGTTTTCAGAAAAACTACAGCGAAGCATAGTTACGGATATCCGCTATGTCCTGTTTGTGATAGATAAATTTGCAGGGGCCGGACACCTGATTGAGGAAATGAAAATAATCGGAAAGGATGGAGCAATGGGAAGTACAAAATAGAGCAATCTGGAAAACAATAAAAAAGGGGCTTTCTGTCCCTTTTTTATTTTATTGCTAAAACAGTGTTTTGAATTTTCTGATCCGAACTAGCAGATAACCGATGCCGATAATAATGGTCAGCGTGAAAGCCAGAAGCAGATAGTCGCCCGGGTGATAAATTCCCGAGTAAAGGTTCTTTTGCAGAAAAAGGTCGGACGTTACATTATAGCAAACGTATACAATAAACACCAGATAGACCAGCATGGAAGCAAGCCAGCCGGCAAATGAGTTGAACACAACCTGGATAAGAAAAATAAGAGCCGGGAACATAAATACCCACAAGTATAGTATTCCGAAGGTTTTGTGCTTATCTGAACTGAGCTGGTAGCTGTTATTGTAATAGTTCATGGCAATCCACAGTAAGATAAGGATACCATACATGACTCTTTGAGCAGCAGGCTTATCAAAGAATTTGAACATAATCTGATACATAAATTTAAGCTGTTTACGATACCGGACAGATAAATGTTTTTCCTGATTCGGGGAGGAGCATGTTAATGTCGGCAATATTTGTTATACTATCGATTATAACAATGTTGGGAGCATCGGGGTTTTTACCAGAAAAAACTCTATGAACCGTTTAACTTTTTTCCTGCTGTTAATGTCGTTTGCGACTTCATGCAGAATAGTAGATGAGATGTACGAATCTTCCGGGACCGGAGTTACTATGGTTGCTGTTGCGCTGACTGTAATACTGATAATTTATTTTCTCGGGAGACTCAACAAAAAATCAAAATAAGATCGTTTGAAATTCACTTTCATGGTAATACCTTTGCCTGATTGTAATATAATCTTTTTTACAAAACTTTGAACGGGCTATGTGCGTACAACGCATACAAAATTAGTACATTGAGAATAAAAATTATTGCTCTGATCCTGACCATTCTGTCTTCGTTGTCAATGCCTGATTACGCTTTCTCCGGTGTTGTGCCGATTGTGGCCAATACATCATGGACTGAAAATATAGCTACAGGGGGGCGCGTTTCCGTAGTATCTGTATTGCTGGCGGGTTTTATTCCGGGACCGGACTTTCTGCTTGGAGCGTTCTATGGTATTCTTCTGATTGCGGTATTGTATAGTCTGATTGCTATGCTCTATTACCGGAAGATTGTTTTCGGACTTTATTTAAGCTATGTCCTTTCTCTGATCTTTCTTGCGGTTGCTAATGAAAAGTTTTTTGACGGAGATGACATGGTGCAATGCTATGTGTACCCGGTGATCTTGTATGGCGTGATCTGTTGTTTTCTGCTTTTTGCGAGACAGATTCTGGCTATTAAGAAAAGCTTTCCTCTTGTCAATAAGTTAATTAACCTGTACGTTGTAGTCAGGACCGTTATTCTTGCCGGCTTTCTGCTTTTTGCTGATGCAAGACTGAGCGTATATCCGGATATTTTCCCGTTTTTATTAATATTTGTGGTATCTTTTCTTTCCTATCGACAGGGATATAAGCCGGCGCTGCTTTTTATGTTAAGCTATCTGTTTCCGCCATTCTGGATAATATTGCATCTTGCTGGCAATACCACCCTTATTCCGGATATGGAGGCGGCTTTGTATATCTGTTCCGTTACTCAGGTTGTTATTCTTGGCATGGCTCTGGCTGACAAGACCAATAAAGGAAATCGCTCGGATGAACTGGACGCTGCACTCAATGCAGAAGTTGAAAGGAGGGTCAGATACAGAATGAAGGATCTGCTTATGCAGAAAAAGCTTCTGGAGGATCGTTTGAGAAATCAGGATACCTTTATTCTGAAAGTAACACATGATCTGAAAGGCCCGTTGAGGTCTATTGCAGGATTGGTCAAATCTGCCAAAATGGATAAGACCAACGATCCCGAAATCTATTATGATTATATTATTAAGAGCAGCGAACGACTTGATACCGTAATTTCCGACCTGCTGACAATAACCCGTGTCACTGGCAAGGAACTGAATATTGCCCCTATTGATTTTAAAGCAATGATTCTTGAAATAGCGGATTCTCTGAAAGGTAATGTGGACAGGGATAATTTTGAAATTGAAATTAATATTCCCCAGTACAAAATCTTTGAGTCTGAGCAGGTCCTGTTATATTCAGTCTTCCAGAATATCATCGAAAATGCGATGAATTACCGGAATACAGAGGCTGAGGAAAAGAGTTACCTCCGTATCACTTTAGCAGAGACAGAAGATTGTGTAAAAATTCATTTTAAGGATAATGGCATTGGTATCCCGGAAGAGTTCAAAAACAGAATTTTTGAAATGTTTTACCGGGTAGATGAAAGGCATAATCATAAAAGCACTGGTCTCGGATTGTATATGGTCCGGCTGGCGCTTGACAGACTCGACAGCTCGGTGGAGGTAATAAGCGAAGTAGGTGTTGGTACCTGTTTTACACTTGTCCTGAAAAATTTTCACCAGACAACGGGGCAATTATCCGATATGATAAGTTTCGGAAGCAGAGCTGAATGATATGTTGCCCGGTTTATTATATTTAATCTTATGATTATCCTGTAAATGCTGTTGGATAAATAATTTTTTCTTATATTTATCCGTATGAGAGTCATTGCAATTGCTGTTTTTTTATGGCTGGGTACATTGTTTCCGGTTGCCGGGCAGACCATTCAGACTGTATCATTTGATCAGCTGGAAAGGGTATGGAAAGAGACCACTGGAGATAAGGTGCAGGTAATCAATTTCTGGGCTACCTGGTGCCGGCCGTGTTTGCTGGAATTGCCGCATTTCAGGGAAGCGATTTCAGAGTTTGAAGATAAGGATGTACAGTTTCTGTTTGTATCGCTGGATTTTGAAAATAATCTTTCTAAAGCAGAGCAGGCATTAAAAGCACGTGGATTTACCGGTAAGCATTTTTTACTCACCGGGGATCCCAATACCTGGATAGACAAAATAGATCCGGACTGGCAGGGGGATATACCTTATACGCTCTTAATCCGTAAAGATGGAAGCTATGTAAAAGCTCCTTATGTATTTGAATCAACCGGACAGCTGGTCAAGCTAATCAGACAACACGTCAATTGATATAAATTATGAAATATTGTTATTTGTTTTTGCTAGTAATGCTAATGAGCTCTTCAATTTTTAAAACCGATGGGTTGAAACCCGGTGACCCGGCCAGGGACTTTAAGCTGAGAAATGTAGATGACAAGTTCGTTTCTCTAAAGGATTTTAAGAATGCGAAAGGCTTTATCGTTATTTTCAGCTGCAATCATTGTCCATATGTAAAAGCATATGAAAGCAGAATGGAAGCGCTTAATAAGCTGTTTGCGCCCAAGGGATATCCTGTAATAGCAATTAACTCCAATGACGTGAGCCGCTATCCGGAGGATTCTTTTGAAAACATGCAGCGCAATGCGAAGCAAAAAGGTTTTACTTTTCCTTATTTGTTTGATGAGACGCAGGAAATAGCTCATTTTTACGGAGCTCTGAAAACTCCCCATGTTTATGTGCTTGAGAAACGCGGTGATGACTTGGTTGTTAAATATGTAGGAGCAATTGATGATAATACCCAGGATGCTGAAAAAGTAGAGAAGCGATATGTAGAAGATGCGGTAAATGCCCTGCTGGCCGGAAAGACTGTGAAGATACAGGAAACAAAAGCGATCGGCTGCGGAATCAAATGGAAAGAATCAGCTGATAAATAATAACATTTTCAAGCCGGCCTCTGGTCGGCTTTTTTATTCTGATGCAGCTTCATTCTGTTCTTCCGCCGGCTGATCCCGCTCCGTTTATCAGAGGCTTTTTCTTTGTAGAAAATCTTAAAAAAGAAGGAGAGGATGACCTGTTTAAGCTGTTTCCGATAGGTACTCCCAATCTAATCTTTTACCCGGAAGGAGATGTCGTCACCGTTATAAATGATATTGTTTATAAGGGGAATGGGCGTACGATCAATGGTCAGATCATAAAGTATTTTACGACCATCGTCTCTCCGGGCGCAAGGTTTGCGGCATAGCTTTCCAACCGACGGGGATGTACAGGCTATTTGGCCTGAATGCGGAGTTATTTACAGACAGAATGCTTCCCGCAGGAAACTTCCCGAAAGTAAAAGAATACATCCGGAATCTGAATGATGCTTTGTCCCGGGAAGCAATGATCAGCGCGCATATGTCTTTTTTAAGGTCGCGGTTGCCGGCGTCCAATGCCGTATCTCCCCTTGCAGAGCAATGCGTAAATGATATAAACAGGCTGGAAAGGAATCTGAAAGTAGAGCAGCTGGCTAATGAATATAATTGCAGCAGGGGATATCTGGAGAAGCATTTTTTGGGCATAAGCCCGCGTACATATGCAAGACATATTTGCTTTTACAGTGTCCTGAAAAGAATAATCCTGGCAAATACTCAAATTGACATGATTCTGTCGGAGCTCGACTTCTGTGACCGCTCTCATTTTTGAAAGATTTCGAATACTTTATGGGGGAAAAGCTTCAGGCTTATTTTGATTCAGAGCATCCTTTCATGAAAATCGTCGTCAGGGAAGATTACTTTCTTATTACCTCCGGAGCTCGTATATAAAGGGATAATATAGGGCACAAGGTGTTCACTATCTGTTATTAAATACTTTGTTTTGCTGTTTCTGCGCTTCCTTTCCATAGTGTTTTTTGATTGTATTTATAGCTGATATTTCATGTCAGTTGAGGGTTTTATCTGGTTTAAATATATGATGATGGATGAAAAAAAAGCGTTTATCGTTGTGTTCGCATTTTTCCTGATAAAGATGCTTTTGCCCTGCTATCTTGGTCATATACAAGTGGTAGATGATATTTAGGGTGAAGGAAATACACGTTCATGGATTTGCAATCAAAACCCGGACAAAGAAAGGTTAATCTGTTAAATGTATGTTGCCCGGATTCTTCAAGTGTATGCTGTTAACCCAACAGCAATAAACAATGAATTGTAAAATTCTTAGTCTATAGCAGTATGACTTTAAATATTGTCACTGATTGTAACTGTATGGTTAGTATTATATTGGTAGTAAGGGAAATGTCGGGGTTGTTGATATGCTGAATGATATGTGCAGTCAGTATACTTCGGTTTCGATTACTGTCATTTTGTAAATGTTTTCTGGCGGACCGACGGTTAAAATTCTGATAGTCTGCGTAATATTCTCGATGGTCGATGAGTTTTCATGTTAGTTTCCTACCCGTCTCTGATAAGCTGGCGCCTTACATCCAGGCTTATTATATCGTTCGATTTGACACTATTAAAGATGCGAGGCGGTTCAAATTTTTTCCGATAGGCAATCCTCATATTGTTTTTTACTGTAATGGTAAGCTAACAACATATATTAAAGGAGCTACTTTTTTTTCGGGTGAGCCTACTTTGCATGGACATATTCTTCAGTTTTTTGAATTCGATGCGACTCCGGAAACCGAATTTGCGGGTATTGGCTTTACGCCTACAGGGATGTATAAGCTTCTCGGTGTAAATGCCCGGGAGGTCTCGAATTGTGTTAAGCCTTTGCGTGATTTTATCTGTGATCAAGCTTATATAGACAGAATCAGTCAGGTGCAATGTGATGAGGATGTAGCTAATGCCAATGACGATTTTTTTCTGGGTAAGCTGAGAACTGTTTATCCTCTGCCAGCGGTTATCGATCAATGTGTCGCTGATATACATGCACTTCAGGGAAATATTTCTGTGGATACCCTAAGCCGGAAATACAATTGCAGTCGCAGGTATCTGGAAAAACATTTTTCTTACGGGTTGGGAGTTAGTCCCGGCAATTTTGCCAAACGGATTCGCTTTTTTGATGTGATGAAAAAAATAGAAGCTGAAAATGTAGACAGGGAAAGACAGCTGACGGAGTTCAGTTATTATGATAAGTCACATTTTATGAAGGATTTTAAATTTTTTATGGGTGAAAACCCCCGTTCCTATTTCAGCAAAACTCCACTCTTCAATATCCTGATTAAGGAAAATTATCTTATTATAAACAGACTGGATGACAAGTAATCAGTATTTGTTGCGCTATGTTCTTATATATCTTATATATATACAGGAAGTGTATTGGGGAGTATGGTTTTTAGTCGTTATTAAGCAGGGTTTTATTGGTTATTTTATGGTGTTGGTCTTTCGGTTCGCATTTTTCTGTGTTCCATTGTGCCACTGAGGCTATTTTTAATTTCCGATTACCAATAGGTTATTTATCAATCGGGTGGTATTGGATTGGTCTTATGTCCGGTACTTACTGGTGAAGTTTAATTTTGATTGAAACTTTTAATTAGATTTTATATGCTTGGTAGTTTTTACAAAACTATTATACGCTGTTTTTTTTTGATAAGCGTATTTTGTAGTCTGAGTTATCAGGCAATGTCCGGTGGCCAGGTGAATAATTTTACTGTGTCGTACAACGAGAGCCTGGACCGGATTGAGATCTGGGTACAAAGACGGGCTGATCCTAATAATTGTGGTTGGAACAATACGACACATGCTTATCCGCGGGTCTATATCGATTTTCGTTGCAGTACGTCTCATAGCTGGCAGCGGATTGACGACTGGGCAGGATCTGCAAAAGCCGAGGCTGAATGGGCAACTGAGTCCAGGACATTTTATATCAATAATCCTATCCGTGGGCACAATTATTATGAGGTTCGTGTTCAGGCTATAGATGTAGGTAATATATGGCCGTTAGATGGTTGTACAGGAGGTAAACAGTTACCGGTACATGCAGGCAACCCGGTATCGGGTGGACATAACGGTCGATCCCAAATATTTACCGGAATGGGCACTCAATCCCCCGCTTCCTGGGTGTTTTCCGACTTTCAGCTTTCTCATCAGGGTAACAAAAACGTGCTTACCTGGAAAGATCCTTCGGACAAAAAAGAATTGAATGAGGCGGTAACTGCCTGGTACTACGATGTCGAAAAGAGAAAGCGAAAAGCGGGGGAGTCTGCATGGTCTGACTGGTCTGCGATTGCTACTTATGTGGGTGGAAGAAATAAGGATAACAGCCCTGAAAAGTACGAAGACAATCTGGGTACGGAGACCTGCTATGAATACGAATACAGGCTGAATCTTCTTTATGAAGCACATGGATTGCGTTTTCATACGAGAAAAGCGGAAATCAAATCTATCGCACGTCCCAGGGTTACTCCCAAACCGAATACCTTCCGGATAGACAATGAGAACATATGTGTTGCTCAATACAGAGCACTGAAATGGGAAATACCTACAGCCAATATTCAGGAGTGTACCGAGCTGTGGTTTACGATAAGGCGGACACGGCTTAACGCGAATAATAACGATATAGCTGGTTCGGAAGTGGTACTGACCGGGCAGAAAGCCGGTACGACTTATGGAGGGGAACCGGTTTCCCGGGGCTCTGATAATATTACTACTGTAGTAAGTGGCAATAATACTTCATTTACGTTTGTCGATAATTACGATCTGAGCAATAATACCCGGTACCGGTATATGCTGACTGCTGTGTCGGGAATCAACGCGAATGGTATTACAGGTACTACCCAGACGATTGAGGCAACGGAAAAGCCAATTGCCCAGGTAACGGGAACATTGAACCCGGTGACAGTTACAGTTACAGCATCAGTAAATGACCTGGCTAAGGCCATTACGATCAACTGGACAGATGAATGGGATAATGAAGATCGGTTCCGTGTATTTAAGAAACCCAGAGGCGCTTCTGATGACGAGGCTGTCCAGATAGGAGAAGTCGGGGCCGGCATTACCACCTTTACCTATAGTGAAGGGACCATTTGTCAGCCATTTGAGTATATAGTCAGGGGGCAGAACTATTGTGATACCCGGACGGTCGGGGTGGTTGGAACGGCTACCCCTCTACAGATTTCCGGTGATATATCTGATACCTATGTCGAAAACGCGCTGCAGGCTTACAAAGGATATCAGAGTGATTATGTACAGTTAAACTGGACAGTAGACAAAAACAACGGCTCACTTAGCAGGCAGCATATATACAGAAGAGCACTGGGAGATGAAAGTGAACCGGAGCTGATCGCAACAGTTGGAGAGGGCATCAGGCAATACAGAGATTTCGATGTGGAAACTCATACTTTGCATGAATATTTTCTGGCAGGCGAGGGGGCCTGTGGTTCTCTGCCCCTGCTTACTAACAGGGTATCGGATATTGGTTATAGGGTTCCATATGGTATGATTACCGGGCATATCGAATACGAAGGAGGTATCAGTGTCAGGGAGTGTAACGTAGCTGTTGAAAGTTCTTCAGGAGTCAATACCAATAAGTCCGTGTATCTTGACGGAGACAGAGATTACTATGTCTTTCTGGATAATGATAATGATGCTGCTACCACCGCTGCCATGACGAATATAACCGGTCAGCACTATACAAAGCAGGCTGATTTGGATTTTATGATGGGTACCAATGACCGGACGATAGAATTCTGGTTTAATGCTGAGGAGTTTGGAAAAGATTTTGTGTTTGCCATTGGGCATCCGGATGGTGATGTACACAATGGCTTTTACCTGGCTACTCCCAGTGCCGGCAATCTTACCTGGGAGCTGGTATTGAGACAGGGCGCAAGCATTGAGTTCAGTCTTGATATTCATCCGGGCGAGTGGCATCACTTTGCTATTACCAATACGCAGGGACAGGGGGCTGAAGATGATGAGGTAAGAGTTTATGTTGATGGCAGCAATCTGGACATCAACGGCAACCCAATGTTGTGGCATCGTAACATGGATCTGAACCGTACTAGCGGAGTATTCAGACATTCGCTGTTTATTGGTTCGGATAAATGGACAAGCGATCTTACGAATACCTTTCATGGATATATTGATGAGTTCCGTTGCTGGGGCATTGCCCGAACAGAGGAGCAGATTCGAAATTCAATGCATTCTTTTCTGCAAGGTAATGAAGCAGGTCTGGGTATTTATCTTCGTATGGATGAGGGAACCGGCAACTTTTTATATGATGCTTCTTACAAAGCTGGAAATCAGTTCAACGGAAATCATGCTATTAAGCCTCAGAGACAGCATGTATTCAATAATCCCGTGTACTCCGATGTGATACCTGCTCCGGAGCAGTTGGGTTACAATGCGGTTACGGATGAAGATGGTAACTATGTCGTGAAGTATGTGCGTTATGAAAATAGTGGTGAGCTTTTCAAGATTACACCATTTATTAAGAATCACAAATTTCAGCCAAACAATCGTTCGGTATTTGTCGGCTTGAGCAATCCGGTACACAACAATCAGGATTTTAAGGATATTTCTTCGTTTCCGGTTTCAGGGACGATCTATTACGGGAATAATGAACATGAACGTTTTTGCCCCGCTGAGGGTATCTATCTTACAGTAGACGGTAATATCGTGGTAAGAGATGGTATGCCTGTTCAGACTAATGCAGACGGAGAGTTTACTATTAATGTACCCATTGGAGAACATTACATTTCCGCGCAGCAGACATTGCATACATTTGCTGCGGGGCGTTTCCCGGCGCAAGGAACACATGATTTCCAACAACCCGTTTCCGGATTAGAGTTTGTCGACAATACAAAAATGACCGTACTCGGTAAAGTGGCGGGTGGTAAAACAGAAGGAGATAAAATCAGCGGTCTGAAGCGCTCAAAGAACAATATTGGAACAGCTACCCTGATTTTTGAATCGACAAAGGGGTGCTATTCGGATACCGTTTCGACAGATCAATACGGGGAATATAGAATAGACGTGTTCCCGCTGGAATATACCTTGTATGGAGGGGGCAGTATAAGCAATAAGGAAATTTTTATTGCTTCCAACCCGCTGATCCGTTTCGAAAGCCAGGTGGTAAATCTGTCGCAGATGCAGCCCCGCCAAACCATATCTGACACGATTTTCAGTGATCAGGGTACCGTATTACGAATTGATACGGTTTCGTACAATTTCAAAAAAGACTTTATATACAGGGCGCCACATTCCATGGTCGTTATGGATACTTCAGGTAATGAAATTAAAGAAGGTGTGGATTACAAAATCGGAGAATCATATATCGCGATTGAAGAAAGAGGCATACGTGACACTGTGCAGACAGACCAGCTGGCCTATCCTGTGTTTTATAAATCGGGAACATATGACCTGAGAATCAGACTCACTGAGATCTATGTAAATAGGGATGCAGGAGAAAATGCACTTGTATATGATACCGTAGGTGTAACGGATGCGGAGATAACGGTCAATAATGGTTTTTCAGGTGAAACATCCAGTTTTACGATTGACAATCAAAAGGGAGATTCCTTATACTCTTTCAGAGTAGGAGAGCCAAACCTGACTACCAATCCATTATTTCCTGAGCAGGATTACCTCAAAAACGTAGAAATCGTATCGGTTAAAGGACTAGAATCTAATACGTGGAAACTACCCGGTTATGTGTTTGGCGCCAGTGCAGACGGAACAAAGTTTACTACACAGGGGCCGGAAATGCCACAGCATATTTTGCGGGATCCTCCCGGTTCCAACAGTTTTGCTTCTATTACCAAAGGTAGTGAATTCAGGAGCAACTTTTCCTGGCGACTGGACGGATCGGTTGATTCTGAGGTGAAGATAGGCGCTTCTGTGGGAGCAAACTTTACGGCAGGTTTTGGAGTATCGATTAAAACCGACATAGAAGGAGAGACCTACCATACCTGGGGAGGTTCAGCTACCCTGGGAGGGGGAGAGGATTACTCGGAAACCGTGACTATTTCGGAAACCATCAGCACGAGTAGCGATCCTTCTATGGTAGGCGCTGATGCGGACCTGTTTATCGGAAGTTCCAGAAATATTGATTTCGGAGTAGCGGACATTCTTGAGTTTGTGCCGGAAGAGTTGTGCGGTGGCAATGTGCCATGTAAGGCGACGGATGTGGTTGTTTCGCAAAGCGGTAAGTCGTACAGTATCGGAAGGCGTAAAGGGTTTATGGTGGAGCCGCAGGGGTATGCCACGTATTTTATCTATAGCCAGAAACATATCCGTGATCAGTTGATTCCGGACCTGATAGCCCTGAGAAATCACCAGTTGGAAACAAGTCCGGATTATCGTATTGTATTTGCAGATAAAAATGATTCCAGATATGGTGCAAATAATGACGATGACATATGGGGAAATTCGAAGTCTGATGCAGACTCTGTCGGTCCGAGTTACCATTTTACAAAAGTTTTTGCTCCTGATGAGCCACAGGTAGATTCTGTACGCTGGTACAACCAGCAGATTCGCCTTTGGCAGGAGTCATTAGCTCTTAATGAACGAATGAAAGTAAATGCAGTAGAAGGGCAAAACGTTAATGATGCGGGAAATCTGGAAGAAACAGTTGGAGCCGGGGCCAACCGGTCATATGCGTTGCTGGAACAGAGAGTTAAGGATATGGAAAGAAATGTTTCATTTAGTTCGGGATCCTCATATTCCCGAAGCGTTACATTGAGTAATGATATATCATGGGTTTTTAACTGGGAAGTAGCATTGTCACTGGCTTTTGGCGCGGAAGTAAAAGGCAAGGTAAATAATACAGGAGCTTCCATTAATAAGTCAATTAAATTTGGTGTGAAGCAAAGCGGGTCAACATCAACCGGTGAATCGCATTCTATTGATTATGCCTTTACGTTACAGGATGACAATGATGGCGATTTTTATTCAGTTGATATTCTGGATGGTGGAAATCAGAATGGCCCGATCTTTAAAGTGAGAGGGGCAGAGACTTCTTGCCCGTATGAAGGAGCAGTACTTACAAAATATTACCGGCCTGGTATTCAGATACAGCCTGCTACAGTAAATCGTACAAGACCCGGTATCTCTATTAGCCCTGCCAGGCAGGTAGGTATTCCTTCGGATCAGGAGGCTGTATTTATATTGACGTTGTCCAATAGCAATACCGATGACGATATGATCTATGATTTGTCTGTTGATGATGCTTCCAATCCACATGGCGCTATTCTTTCTATTGATGGTCTTTCTCCCAACAGAGAGTTTTATGTTCCGGCTGGCAGCAGTATCAACAAGGTTTTGACAGTCCGCAAAAGTCCGCATGCGAATGAGTTTAACGATATAATGTTGTACTTTACTTCGGCTTGCAGCCTTCCGTTTTCTCAATTGGTCACGGATCAGGTTTCCTTCAGTGTTTCTTTTGTGCCTACCTGTGCCAGATCTTCTTTGCTGTCGCCAACAAAACAGTGGGTACTGAATGCTGCTTTCAATGATACATTGCCATTAATCATGACGGATTATGATCTCAATTTCGCAGGTTTTGAAAAGGCAGTGTTCCAGTATAAACCAAGCGCTTCTGCCAACTGGATCAATATGCATGAATTTTACAATAAAGATGCAGCCGGAGGAGATACCCTGCTTTTAGCCCGTTCGAATACCTATACATCCCATAACTGGAATGTGAGAAACCTTCGGGATGGTAACTATGATTTGCGGATCAAGACGGTATGTGCCAATGGTGTAGAACGTCTGTCTGATACCTATAGCGGTAAAATGGACCGGCTTAATCCGGTAAACTTTGGTCAGCCAACACCACTCAACGGAGTACTTACCGCCAACGATGAATTGAGTCTGCGCTTCAACGAAACGATCAATGAAGGATTGATCAATAAAAATCTGGATATTGATGTTCGTGGGGTACTGAATGGTACAGCGGTCGCGCATTTTACCAGCCTGCGTTTTGCAGGAGATCAGTCGATGATCATACCGCCGGTTAACCTCAACGGACGGTCCTTTACCCTGGAGTTTTATGCTAAGAAGGCCGGAGCGGGAGCTCAGGTAATTGCTGCCCAGGAAGGTTTGTGGCAGATTGGCTTTGACGAAAGCGGACACGTTTATTTTGAGACAGGCGGGAACAGGGTATCGACTACCGGTCCGGTCGATCATACGGATTGGAATCACTATGCTGTTGTATATGAGCACGTCAACAGACAGATATACATCTATGTCAATACGGAAGCCCAGATGTCCGGCGTGATACCCGTTCCGGTTGCCGATGGCATGCAGGAACTGAAGATCGGACAAAGCTTTGTGGGAAATATTCATGAACTGAGGCTCTGGGGGGATGTTCGTTCTGTTACAGAAATACGCTCCAATTATCTGATGACACAAAGAGCCAATGCGGCTGGCCTGTTGGGTTACTGGCCTATGGATGAAGGAAAAGGTACGATTGCCGGTGATATGACAGGAAGAAGACAGGCTGTTGTGCCTAATACGTGGAGCTTCGCTCAGGAAGCGAGAGCTCTGCGCTTTGACGGTGTGGACGACCATTTCGAGATTGAAGCTGCCGCGCTCAATGCGGATCAGGAGACAGATTTTACGCTTTCTTTCTGGTTTAAGCCCGATAACATAGTAAACAGTACCTTGATTTCCAACGGTAATACAGATGAAAGTAGCACAGCGTATCAGCCTACCGCCTGGGCGGTATACGCAGATGCACAGGGCAAGCTTTTTGTAAAAAACAATGGCTATACCCTGAGTGTAAATAATCCTCCTTTTTCAAGTGAATGGCATCATTTTGCCCTGGTAGTCAACAGACAGGGTAGCGCCAATGTATATCTGGATGGTCATGTAACTGCCAGTGTCAGCAGCAATCCTTTCGCGGCGTTCGCCGGAGCCAGTGTTTATCTGGGGGCTTATGGCCGGATAGAAGCAGGTACTGAGGTGCTGGACCGTTACTTTAAAGGTTCAGTTGATGAGCTGCGTTTCTGGAATGCGGCCCGTGAGCAGAAACAGATTGCTCGTGACGCTTATCATCGTCTAAAAGGCGATGAGCCGGGATTGCTGGCTTACTATCCTTTTGAGAAATACGCGGATGCGGGGCTGGGACAGCTTGCATTGACGGAGACAAAGGAAGATCAGGCTGATAAATCAGCGATTGGCTTGTATCCGTTTCCTGCCGAGCTGAAGGGGGCAACTTTTACTCCGGAAACCGCTCCTATCAAAATCGAAAGACCGGTGGAGGCCGTCACATTCACCTATGCAGTAAACAACGATGCGATTATTATTACCCCGACCATCGCGCCGGAACGTATTGAAAAGACCATTCTTGATATTACAGTACGGAATATTCAGGATCTGAATGGTAATACGATGAGTTCGGCGGTAACATGGACGGCTTTCGTCAGCAAAAATCAGGTAGCATGGTCCGAGGCCGGACATACAGCTACTATTGAAAAAGGAAAGGAGTACCTGTTTACGGCTATTATTGACAATCTGGGCGGTAAGCAGGAAAGCTACAGCATCATCAATCTGCCTGCCTGGCTGGAAGCAAGCCGGGTATCCGGTTTTATAAACCCGAAAAGCAGTCAGACCATTCAGTTCCGGGTGAAAGAAGGACTGAATATCGGGACCTATGAAGAGAGTCTTGTTTTGTCTACACAGTTTGGTGATAGCGAAGTGTATGCGCTCATAGTAAATGTAACAGGTGAAACTCCGGTCTGGAGTATTAATCCGGGCGACTTTGAATACTCTATGGGTGTGGTCGGTCAGCTGAGAATTAATGACGTATTTTCCACAGACGAAAATGATATGCTCGCGGCCTTTGTTAACGGAGAGCTGCGCGGAGTGGCTAATATATCCAGAATGTCAGGAAGCGGTAGTTACCGTGTTTATCTCAATATATACAGCAATACGGCAGAGGGTGAAAAGATTACGTTCCGCATCTGGGATGCCAGCCGGGGAGTAATTCTGGAAGATATTTCACCGGAAATAATCTTTGTTAATAATGCACTGGAGGGTACACAGGCCAATCCGGTAGTATTTGAAGGAGGCGGTATACAGCTTTCTTCCATTATGCTTAAACCGGGTTGGAACTGGATTTCGATCAATGTTGAACCTGCCAGCCCGGATGTCGATTCGGTATTGTCCGGGTTGCATGCATCCAATGGTGATCTGATCAAAGGCAGCGGACAGTACGACCAGTATATGAATACCGTTGGCTGGATCGGTTCGCTGAGTACTTCGGGAGGAATCAACGTTAAGGAAAGCTACAAAATCCGGGTGGCGAAAGAAAGTGTGCTGCCGGTAAAAGGCAGGGCGATCGATTTGCGGACAACGCCTGTGCCTGTACATACGGGCTGGAACTGGATTGCATACGTTGGCTCAAATATCCTGCAGGTCAATGAGGCCTTGGCTTCTTATCAGGCCGCCGAAGGCGATGTAGTAAAAGGACAGAAGCATTTTGCGGTATATGATCCGTCCGAAGGATGGGTAGGAAGCCTTGCCACGTTCGAACCGGGGCATGGTTATATGCTGAATGCAAGCAACACGGGAGCGATTATTTATCCGGGTCTGTCTGTTTTCTCCTCTGGCAGAAACGGAGTTGTTCGCATACTTGATCTGCCTGTGTCGTCCTACGAAAGCAATATGAATATTATTGCCGAACTGGAGCAGGTGAGCGCTGACTTCGGAACCGAATACTGGTTGATAGCCAGAGATAAAACAGGAAAGCTTCTGGGTGGAGTTGAAGACAGGGATGCTGTATACTATCTGACGGTAGAAGGCAATGCATCGCTGGGAACGCTGAGCTTCTATCTGAAGCATAAAGTAAGCGGTGAGGAGCTGCCTCTGGAAGAAAGTCTGAGTTTTGTTCCTGATGCGTTGATCGGTTACCCGCAGAGCTATAAGCTGCATCTGCGCGAAAGTATACTGACACAGTCGCTTACGAACAGCGTGTCTGTATACCCTAATCCTGTTGGCGGGCATACGGAACTGAAGATCCGTTATACCAGCGCGGAAGAAGGAGAGCTGCATATTGAAGTATATTCCCTGCTCGGACTTCCGGTTGCTGAGGTATATAAGGGAGCAATAAGCCGGGGAAATAGTGTGTTTACCTGCAATACGGAGAAGTTGGCCGGTGGAGTGTATATGCTGGTAGTAAGCAGAGACGGAGAAAAAGAGACAATCAAATTTACCAAATAAGGGAGACATTGTATGCGTATAGTTGTAAGTTGTCTCATGATCGTTTGCTTCCTGACAATGTTTGATTGTCAGGAAGCAGGCGCTCAGGCTGTAGGAGAGGTAAATCCTGCAGATTATCAGTTTAGCATGAATATCACGGGAGTCTGCGTGTCTGGCTGTGTTTTTTCGGGCAATAAAGAAAACAGGATATATGCTTTTGCCGGTGATGAATTGCGTGGTTCTGCTACCTTTTCAGTCGGATATAACGATCTGGCGCTCGCTTTTCTGACAGTTTTCAGTAATAAGGCGTCAGGAGAAGCGCTACGCTTTGAACTGTATGATGCAGGATTGGATAAAGTCCTGAACCTGCCTGTGAAACTGAGCTTTACAGAAAATGGTATTCATGGAAGTATAGAAGCGCCTTTTCAGTTTTACGATGATGCTCCGGTGCTTACCGGAAGGTTGCTTGAGCAGATACCCGGAGTGCTTTGGTATACAGGAGAAGCGGATGGTTTGGTGTATACCTGGTACAAAAATGAAACCCTTTTGGGAAGCGGTGATATAGCCTCCCTGCATGTATGCGGAAGCGGCTGGTACAAGGTGGAAGTGCAAAACGGAGACTGTAGTTTATTGAAAGACTCCCTGCTTTATACTGGCAGTGATGCGGAAATAAGCGTACGAAAAGAACTGACAGCGGAGCAAAAACTGATTCATCGCCTTACAGTAAGTGATTGTGAAGATTCTTTTAATTCCTATATCTATGAGCTGGTACCTGGAGATGGGAGTGAGGACAATTATATGTTTGAAGTAAGGGGCGATACACTGGTAATGTTGTCTGGTATTGATATTGATCGCCTGAATTATGCCATACGGGTTAAAGCTACTGATCGTTTTGGAAATGTTGTGGAACAGGCGATTCAGACAGAGTATGTCGCCGTCGGTATATCCGGTCGCTTAGCAGAAGAAGTAAAGCTGTATCCCAATCCTTTTGAAGGAGGCAGGTTGTACCTTACACTGCCCGGGGAATATGGACAGGAAGTCAGGGCAAAAATAGTGACCATGGATGCTATGTCAGGAGATGCAGGACAGCGACTAAGCAAAGGAGTGAATGAATTACAGGGAGCGAATGAACTATCGCCGGGCTTGTACTTTCTCGAAATACAAACCGGGCAGGTTACGGTATATAAAAAGCTGATAAAGAAGTAAGTGTTGAATGGTGTCGGGGGGCTCCAGGTGGCTGAGATTTCTGAAACCTGTGCACTTCGAAACTCAACTTTTACCTTTGATTCTTAAGTTTGCAAAAATGTCTATCAATCAGGGCTTTGTCAGTAAAAACTCAGTCCTCCTGTTTTTACTTCTTCCGATAGGGTTGTCGCTGCCATCGGGATTTTGATTGGGGGCTATTGGCTTGCTTTTTCCGTATCCGGTTGCCTGAATCTTATTTAACGGAACCCCTTTATCATGGAGATATTTTGCCACATAATCGGCTCTTTTCTGTGACAGGTTTTCATTGTATTTTTTTGAGCCCAGATTATCGGTATGCGAACTGATAATTAGGTGATCATGAGGATGCTTTTTCAGAAAGGGAATCAGCACAGAGTCCAGGACAGCTTTGGCATCTTCATTCAACTCAAATTTGTTGGTTTCATACTGAATATCTTTCAGAACAAAAATTTCTCCTTCTACAGGTGCTTCGGCAATCTGATTTTCGTTTTTTTCGGTAACCAGGGCTTTAAAATGCAGCTTCTTGGCAATTGGCTCGGAAGATGCCATTTCTCTGGTCAATACAATGACGCTGTCATTTTCATATCCTTCCTGGTCGACGCGAAAAGTGTACCGGGTGTTTTTTTCCAGAGGAAAGTTGAAATTGCAGGACTCTTTCAGCTTCAGAGACTTTTTGCTGGATTCCTTTGTTTTCAGATCGTAGATATCCACCCTGACAATCTTGTCTGTACATACCGTATCATCTGATACTACGGTTATATTGAGCTCTGCTTCAAAAGGCTTGGGAGGCAATATTTCAAATGCGAAAATGTCATCGCAGCAAGTTTCATGAAAGAATGGAGTTCCACCCGGTCTGTTGGAAACCAGAAACCCTCTGGTGCCTGCATGGTTCAGGTGAAAATCAAGATCATCCTGAGGTGAGTTGATCGGAAAGGATAGATTCTGAGGTGTCACCATCCTGCCGTCCTGATCTTTCCAGGTTTTGTATATGTCCATCCCGCCGGCTGTGATCCTGCCATCGGAGCTGAAATAAAACGTTTGTGTGGATTCATGATAGAAGGGGGTACAATCCGTTTTCGGACTGTTCATGATTCTGGCATTTTTCGGTTCCACCCATACATTGGTCCGGCTGTTATAATTGGTATACCATATATCCAGTCCGCCAAGTCCCTTCGGCCGGTCCGATACGAAATAGAGATATTCCGTTTTTCTTTCGGCATCATATACCACGCAGGGCTGCGTACTTGTATACCCTGCTATATTGACCGGAGCAGGCAATAGTTCTGCTTCTTTGAATTTCCCGTTGACTTTTTGGGTAACATAAATGTTGCATTGAACAATTCCCCGGTCATTCGGGGAGCATTTTGTGAAATAATACTTACCGCTATTGGACGCATAGGCTATCTTACCCATATCCATGGCCGGATCATTTATGGTTGAGAACTTCCCTTTCTCCTCCCATTGCCCGTTGACAAGCGAGGCGGTATATATCTGTCTTTTGGGGATAGAAGCTGTTTTGCTGATATCATAGAAGCTGAGATGCTCTTCTTTCAGAGAACCAAAAAGGATGGTTGTACTATCCACAAAAAACGGACTGAACTCGGTGTGCGGAGCATTGACAGACGAGCCTGCGTTGACGATCCGGACATTATCGGGAAATTCCGAGTAGACCATGCCACTGTCACAGCCGAGAATATCTTTTGATAAGGCACGTTTGAAATCATTGTCTCCGACAGATCCTGCCTCTTTTCTGAATTTCAAAAGCGTCTGCTTTGCTTCTTCGTACTTACCCGACATTTTTTGCATGATGCCTTTATGGTACATGGAGAAGGGAAACGTAGTGAATGCTTTCTGTACTACATAATCATAGGCTTCCTCGGCTTTGATATAATTACGACTGGCTTCATAGAGCTCGGCCAGCCGGTATCGTAGCGCCATGTCATTGGGGCTTTGCCGGACCAGTTCCTCATAATAGAAAAGAGCAGTGTATACATCGCCCGTCTGAAACGAAGATTCTGCTCTGGCCTTCATTTTGCCCGGACTAAGGCTCTGGTCCGCCTTAAATTCCTGATGCTGTGCCGTGCCGGACAATACGGATAAAACAAATAAAAGAGTAAAAACTCCGGAAACGAAATAATTTGGAATAGCTTTCATGGTCTGTACAGCAGGATTTTGTTCTAGTATCTGTTACAAGGGATGGATATCTTGTCCGCAAATCTCCTTGGAGTGGTATAGATCAGGGAAAACTCAATAGCGGACTTGTTCCGGGTAGTATTGCTCAGTTCTGAAACGGTGATATCGTAACTGATCGCGAAATCGAGTCTGCCGTACCCAAACCCGGCCAGCAGAATTACAGCGTCACTGTTGACTCTGCTGCCTCTGTATCCTGCTCCGGCCTGAATGTTGACCATATTGTTGAGGTATTTTTTCAGATTAGAACCGAATACAAAATCCGTGGCGGTTGCGGAGTTCATATACAACAAGTAGGGCAATGCATGCAAACTTTCGCTGAGAGGATGGATGGTCGAAGCGTTGAATACGTGTCGAAACGGCAACCTGAAATCACCTATAAAGTTTGCTCTCGGTCTGCCCAGATGAAAAAGGCCATATCCGGCGGCTACCCGTGTTTTGCCCAGAAAGCGAAACCAGCTAAGCCCGGTATTAAAATCAGGGTAGGTATAGGAATCATTGATACCGGTTTCCCCATGATAAATTTCCTGATCAAACGAGCCTGTTCCGTAATGCCACTGATCGGGAAAAGTCTGGCCGTTGAGGTCGGTTGACCGGTGAGCAAGCCCTGCCTGAATACCGGCTCTGAAATAGTTGGCCTGAATCTTTTTCTGATAGGATCCGGAAAGGAAGAATTTGTTGGCAGACAGATTGTAAGTGCTCAGCTGGTCATTGATCACGATAAATCCCCAGGCGATTTCATCCCCAAAGTTTTCTTTCTTCTTTTCGAACGAAAACATATTGGTCCGGATCGGTTTGTTGACCTGTCCCCACTGGCTTCTGTAATTGCAGGTTATTCGAATATCTCCGGCGTAGAGCCCTGTATACGAGGGGTTCAGGGAAATATTGGATGTATAATACTGACTCAGGTGTATATCCTGTGCAAACAGGGGAGAGGTAAGCAGACCTGAAACAAAGATCAGGAAATATTTTTTTAATAACGGCATCATTCAATTCGGATCAATTACCACAAATGGGGGTTCTGATAATAGGTTCTGACCATATATTCATATTGTCCCTGAGTGAATTTAAGACAAGTGCATGGATAGTAGCTCATAATATTGCTTACGTCCGGGTCATAAAAATCACCATTCGCGTCTTTTTCCATGTAAGTAAATTTGCAATTACGATCGACATAATCGTCCATTGGTCTTCCCATCTCATAAGGGTCAGCAGGTGTATCGCAAATGAAATCTCCGGTGGTGGAGCAATTGCTGCCATCAGCGTTTTCAGTTCCATTACCATTAAAAGTATGCGGCAAACCGAAGTAATGTCCGAATTCATGAGCTATTACATCCGGGGTAAAGCATGTAGGTTTTAAAAAAACTCCGGAATGGTTGTCATTCACTCCAGGCATTGTCGCTTTTCCACACATGATAATTTTATCCTCAATGTATATTTCTTCATGTATGTATACATTGATCCTTTCTGGTACATTATACTTCCACAGCATTTGCGCTATGGTGGAGTCATAATTGTCGATATAGTTCCAGTTTTCAATAAATCTGGCTTCGCATATGCGGAAAGATACTCCTATCGGAGCAAAAACACCGTTCAGTTGCTCTAACTGGGGGGCCAAATCCCCGGAATAATCCACCGCCTTGCCTGATCGGGGAATAATATTGTGAACTACCAGCAGAAATTCCTTGTCTATGCGTGGCAATGGCCTGATGATATCCGTCTGGGCACTTGTGTTATTTGCAAAGCTTAATATAATGCAAAAAATAAATAGTATATTAATAGTTGATGATGAGTATTTAGCTTTTTTCACAATAAGTGTAATTAAAACATGGGCAAAGAAACGGTTTTTTTGAATTAAAATAAATTATTTCTCTATTTTGGAGATTCTTTTCTATTAAGTACGAATGAAGCATAGTTTTTATCACTGGGGTTTTCTGTTAATATTTTCTCTTTTTTCTGTAAAGAGTTTTGGTCAATCGGTCAGTCTTACAGAAGGTTGTGCTCCTCTCGAGCTGCACTTTACCGCACCAGACGGAATGAGTTCATACTTCTGGAACTTTGGCGATGGCGTAAGTTCAGAGTTGTCCAATCCGGTAAATATTTATACCACGCCCGGAAAGTATAATGTTACTTTTCATGAGACGCAGGGTGGGCCGGTGATTAAAACCCTTATTATTACGGTATTTCCGGAACCGGTCATTCGTTTTGATGTGGTGGAGCTGGGTTGTGTACCCTATGATGCGGAATTTAAAAACGCTGTTGAGATTTCACCTTTGGTACCAGTCAATAAGTATATCTGGGTTTTCGGAGATGGTGATAAATCAGAAGGTCCCGCGGATGTGACGCATACGTACGCGCAAGCGGGTAGTTATAACGTTTCCCTGGGAATAGAGACGGATCATGCTTCCTGCAATATTACCAGGTTGTTTTCATCAGCTGTAGAGGTAACCACCAAGCCCAAGGCTTCTTTCAGTACGACTCCGACCGATCTGTTTTCGTGTACTGCCCCTTTGATCGTAGGTTTTCAGAATACCTCGACCGGAACCAAAAGTCTGCAACATTCCTGGGAGCTTGGCAATGGTGTGAGCAATAATTCGCTAAATCCACCTGCTCAAACCTATCAGGAAGGCATATATACATTAAAGCTGAAAGTAAACTATGCCAATGCTCCTTCCTGTGCAGATTCGATTACCAGGACGGTCAGTGTGGGCACTCCCAAACCGATTATCGTGGTTTCCGAAGATTCTTTTTGTATGCATAGCGTCATTGAGGTCAGTACGCCTACTCCGGGATTTCCTACCTGGGATGTGGGAGATGATTATATGTTGTTGCTGGCACCGGGTACTGCTGAAAGGGATCAGTTTAACCAGAGAAGATTCGGTCTTACATATTCCAAGTACGGGCCAAGGACAGTCCGGCTGAATATACAATCAAGCGATGGGCGGTGTTCCGGGGATACATCAGTCACACTTCATGTAAAGGGTTTTGATATAGAGGCTATTGCTGCTCCGGATACCGTATGCCAGCTTCCTGTAACTGTCGCTTACCGTGTTAATGCTTCCGTGCCTCTGGACACTATTCGTTGGGAGTTTTCAGATATAGAGGATCAGGCATTGAAATACGACTCAATTGTTAATCCGGTCAGGATTTATGATTCCATTGGTCGGCCTGATGAATATTATATCGGTTTATGGAGGAAAGCAATGACTGCAACAGTGACTGGTTTGTCAAATGACCTTCAGTGTTCGTTTTCATCAAAAGTTGAATCAGTTATTGATCTTCCTGTAGCGCATTTTAAGCCTCTGTCTGATACCAAGGGCTGTGTACCATTACAGGTTAGTTTTCAGGACAGCAGCTTCTTTAGTAAAGAGATCAGACACTGGATATGGCATTACGGGGATGGGAAGGTGGATACTACCTATGCCCTTCTTGGTAAAGTATCTCATATCTATGAACGTCCGGGAGATTATCAGGCTTTTCTGGTAATTGAAACAGAAAATGGCTGTGTTGATACATCTTTTGCGATTCTGGTGGAGGCCGGAACCAGTCTGGCCGATGAAATTGATTTCGATGCGGACAGGAAAGAAGTTTGTCCGGGTGAGCCTGTAGAGTTTGCTGTAACAAGAACCTCTCCACTGGTTGATGCTTACCATTTCCGTACGGAAGACAACAGATCGTTTCATTGTTCGGACAGGGATGTGGTGCAATGGTCGTATAAGCACATGACAGGTCTTCAGGATGTGACTCTTCTGGTTGATTATAACGGCTGTATTTCCGGGGTGACCAAAGATAATTTTATTACTATAAAAGGTGCCGTGGCAAAGATTGACTATACAGCTGTATGCAGCGCACCGTATGAGTATACATTCAGGAGCAAAAGTCAGAATGCAACCTCGCTGCAGTGGGATTTCGCTGACGGCAATACCAGTGATCTGGAAACGATAATACATACCTTTGCCGATAACAAAAACTATCTGATCCGGCTTACGGCTCAGAATGAAGATGGTTGTGCGCCTTCCGTTGCCACGGCCACTATACAGGTCAGAGATGTAAAAGCGGTCATCGAAATGGATTCGCTGGTATGTATCAATACCGATCAGGTGCTGGATGGTGGCCAGTCTCTGGATGTGCATGCAGAGTGCTATACAGGCTATACCTGGCAGTTTCCGACATTGAGCAGCCAGCGACCTCTAACAACCGCCTCAGCAAGGTCTACATTTTCTTTTGCAAGTCCTGGCTGGCATACAGCCAGACTGATCGTAAAAGATGTGCATGGTTGCCGGGACACAGCAGAGGCCCGGTTTAAGGTATATGATATGCAGGTGGACGCCCTGGCAGATGATTACGATATATGCATACCTGCGACTGTAGCCTTTACTGATTTGACCAAAGCGGATACATTAATTGATCAATGGGAATGGACTTTTGGAGGAGGGCTGTCCTCTACGCAGCAGAATACATCACAAACTTATCTGAATCCGCCGGGAAGCAATGGTTTGTATCCTGTTTCACTTACCGTAACCGATGTGCTGGGATGTAAGGAAAAAATGGAATTTACCATCGGGTATTACAAGCCTCAAAGTACTATTACCGCGACGAAGCAGGGGCGTATATGCTTCGGAGATTCTATTTCTCTGAGTGCTTCAGATTATACAGAAAAAGGATCAAATCTCGCCTTTCGGTGGGATTTTGGAAACGGGACTACAGGGGCCGATCAGATGCACAAGCTTCTGTATGATTCTTTAAAAACCTATACCGTCAGACTAACTTATGAAGAGATCGGTTCGGGTTGCAAAGATTCAACTCAACTGGTAGTATATCAGCAGGAATATCCGAAAGCCGGCTTTGAGACCAATAAAGATGTGGAGAAGACTTTCTGCGCGGATCTGGATCTTACATTCCGGGATACTTCGTTGTTCTATCCGGGGAGTCCGGCAGCAGCAAACCGGTGGAGTTTCGGCAACGGTCAGAGCGCTACTAACCGGAATGAGTATTCCCTGACCTATGGAAAGGGTGTTTATACCGTTATGCTGATCGCTTCTACTACCTATCAATGCCGGGATACTGCTTCCAGAGTCTTTGAGGTATTTAAGCCCGAAGGAAAAATGGCAACAGACAAACAGGCAATATGCAAAGGCGACAGCATCCTGTTTTCTCTGAGGGATACGGTGGATGTATATTCCTATACCTGGGCTTTCGGAGATGGGGATACACTTTCTAACGTAGATTCGGTACACCACAGATTCAATTTTCATCCACCCAACGGGACGACTATAGGACGACTTCGGCTGCTTGACAAACAAGGCTGTAGTACGGTAGAGGAGCAGCCTCTCTATATCCATCGGGTGATTGCAGGCTTTAGAAGAGATTCCGTTATCTGTTACAATGATGGTCCCAACCAGTTTACCAATACCAGTATCAATGACCATACGCGCCGATGGTTTTTCGGAGACGGGCATAGTTCGGATGAAAGCAATCCGGTGCATCAGTACGATACAGCGGGAACCTACCATGTTACAATTGCTATTGCGGACGACCGGTATGGTTGTGTGGATACTGTGTCGAAATCGGTAACCATTCATGCCAATCCCGTGCTCACTGTGGCGGGCGATACCGGCTGTCTTGGAAATACGCTGACCATGCAGGTAATAAACCCGAAACCGGAAAACACCTACAAGTGGTCGCCTGAGGAAGGTCTTAATGATCCCTGGTCGCCGGCTCCTCTGGTCAATATTGCATTTAGCCGGACATATTCGGTGGTGGAAACAGATACCAACAACTGCATAGACAGAGGAGAAGCTTACGCTATGGTCGTACGTCCCATCGGGCTGAGTGACTGGGACACAACCATCATTGTAGGAGATACAGCCATTATTCCTGTAAGGAAGCCGGATTTCTATATTTTTAACTGGTCTCCGGAAGAAGGATTGAGTTGTCCGGATTGTGATTATCCTGCTGTCCAGCCGCTCGAAGATATCGTCTATACGCTGACTGTGACTGATTCACTGGGCTGCTTTGTTCATCCTTTTGAGCAGACAATATACGTGAAGCCGGAAACCTTTGTGAAGCTTCCGACAACATTTACACCTAACAGTGACGGAAACAATGATATCATATATGTGAAGGGCTGGGGAATCAAGGAGCTTCTGGACTTCAGGATTTTTAACCGCTGGGGACAGGAAATATACTCATCCAATGATCTGAATCAGGGCTGGGATGGTACGTTTAACGGAGTTGTACAGGCGAGCGATGTCTATGTATATAAAGTAAAAGTGCTGACCTGGAGGGGAGAGGAACTGTATGATGAAGGGTATATAAATCTGCTGCACTGATTACAGCTATAAAGAATGAAAAACAAGAAAGCCTCCCTGGCAAAGTTATCGGGAAGGCTTTCTTGTTTTTTCAGGTGTATTGGTTCAGAAATTGAGGAGACTATACCGCTATACTGCAAGCGAATTAAATCCCGGCAAACTCAAAAGGCTGTGCGTCTTCAAACTTTTCGTGGCTTTCACCGGCATAGGTGGCATGATCATCCAGCGAAAGCTTTTTGACCGGGATATTTCTTGCAAAATCCATTTTTTTCATATCGACCCAGAAGGTATTTGGGGTCAGTGTAGTTTCAAAGAAGTAAACCAGGTTTTTCTGGTCTGCCACGGATCGCCAGCGGGTGGAGGAGATATTGGGCTCATCCTTCGTGCTTATTCCCAATGGCACGGAACAGTTTCTGATCACACTGAAAATGCCTGCTATTGCCTGCCGTATATCTGCTGTTTTGGGAAGTACATTGATATAAAAAGATGCTCTTACAAACCGGTCTGTGGCCCGATTGGTACCAGGGAGCATAATCGTACCCGGAATATCTTCCCAATACTGATTCATGGCAAGCTGTTTGTCAAAAGGCGGAGAATTCGTCATTACGGTATAGGAAGGATCGTGATGGATTTTGAGCTTGCCTTCTATAAATTCAAAGATGGCATTGTCGCCGGAAGGGTCCGAAACCGAGAGATGTACCGTTGTAAACTTATCTGTATCCGGTATGTTTTCCGAAACGATGACAAACTCTTCCTGTTTGAGCCGTTCTACTGCCTCTGCGACTGTAGCATGGCAGTCGAGTACATATTGCGCCCATGCAGCTATAATAAGTCCTTTTTTTGAGCCGTCTTTTTTAAATTCCGGGTATTGTGACTCTGCCAGCCAGAGCAGGTTGGCAACGAGACCTTTCTCATTCATGCCATCCACGGTAGCTATATCATATGCGCTGACGACCAGACTGCCATATCTGGATGTCCATTGGATCGAATTGGAACCGACTTTTCCGTTACGTTCCATTCCTCGCGGAAATATCCACAGATTGGGTGGAATCTCATCCTTCCAGTCCATAGAGCGGGCAGTGATGATCGTATCTTCCTTGCCTTTGTACATTACCCTGGTACAGGCGAAGAGGAGAGGGAGGCCACAAATAAGCCCGATATATGTCCATACAGAGGAAGCCAATGAATCTGAAGGAAGAAGCATAAAGGAGCGGGCGTTGACAGAAGATTCTTTGGGTAAAGAGTCAGGGGAAAATGCCTTAAGTCCCTCTTCCTTATCTTTCACAGAAATAATCTCTGACTGATTATACAGATACCAGTCAGGTATAGCGCTTCCACCTGCAAAGCAATAGAGAGGAAATAATATCCACCCGGTTATTCCGAAGATAATCAAAGTACGAATGAATGTAAGAATGTTTTTCATATTAATGCATACACATGTGGTTTTACTATGCCTAAAATAGATTGCCGCTTTAAATGTTTTTCGTTGACCCGGAAAAATACAGTTAAGGTCCTTCCTTGCTCTACTATCAGAAGAAGAGTATCGGGATGATTAACGCGCTTCAATGCTGCTCCTTTAGCTGGTTTTTTGTGTATGGTTTTTATACTATTTGTCTTATATTTAATTAATTAGCTTTTGTATTTGTTGCAGGTATTAAATTTTTTTTTAAAAAGTATACTAAATATATAGACTATATATTCTTTATTTTTAGATTTGCATAAATCTACTATATCTATAGACTAAATGAATATTAAAATGTGCCACTTTTATTATCCAACCTGTCCCGTGAGGGACTGTGATTTTTAGACATCCTTCGGGATGAGCCAATTAGTTGATATATAACAGATCACTACCATTTAAAAAACATCTACATAACATGAATCAACGACTACACTATACGAGGTACAGGATCCTCATATCAATTTTAGGAAGCCTGCTGATTGCCGGAGCAGTTCAGGCACAGGAAGCAAGTCTCATTTCAGGAAGATTGCTTGATCCTCAGGGGCGACCGATTGCAGGTGCCCAGATTGTCTTGCAAGACAACACGGCTGGAGCAACTACTGAGGAGGATGGACGCTTCTCATTTGAAACAACGCAGACACCTCCCTTTAACATCATTATTTCTGCCGAAGGATACGAAGGTTTTGAAATAACCTATACCGGTCCCGGCACTAATCTCAACCGCACCCTTCGTCCGGTAGCTCCGGGTGTGGAGGCAGTAACGGATGTAGGAGAAACAGAAGAAATTGCTGTAACAGCAAGACGTCGTAAGGAAAAAACACAGGACGTGCCTATTCCTATTTCCGTAGTAGGCGGAGCGCTGATTGAGGAGACCGGAGCGTTCAACGTAAACAGGGTAAAAGAACTGGTTCCAACGGTACAATTATATTCGTCCAATCCGAGAAATACGACACTGAATATCCGTGGTATAGGTTCTACCTTCGGATTGACCAATGATGGTCTTGATCCCGGTGTAGGATTTTACGTAGACGGTGTGTACTATGCGAGACCGGCGGCAACTACCCTGGATTTTATTGATGTGGAACAGATAGAGGTGTTACGTGGACCACAGGGAACGCTTTTTGGCAAAAATACCACAGCCGGAGCCTTTAATATTACGACACGCAGACCGAGTTTTAAAACCGGTGCTGACTTTGAGCTGAGCTATGGTAACTACGGATTTATACAGGCAAAGACATCTGTGACCGGACCACTGACGAAAAAATTGGCAGGCCGTCTGTCCTTTTCAGGAACTCAGCGTGATGGTACCATTTATAATGTGCGAACAGAGAAATACCTTAATGACCTGAATAACCAGGGAGTACGTGGTCAGTTATTGTATACGCCGACCGACAAAATCAATATCCTCTTTGCGGCAGATGCAACCAGGCAGCGACCAAAAGAAGGATATGCGCAGGTGATCGCAGGAGTAGTGGAGACACAGCGTGCGGAATACAGACAATTCCGTAATATCATCGCTGATCTGGGCTGGCAGCTGCCGAGTGAAAATCCTTTTGACAGAAAGGTCGATCAGAACTCCACCTGGCGCGCAGGCAATGACCTCGGAGGTGCTTCGCTGAATGTCGATGCAAAGATTGGTCCCGGTACACTTACCTCCACTACGGCCTGGCGTTTCTGGCACTGGGATCCGATGAATGACCGTGACTTTACGGGCCTTAACGCGACGGCCAAATCGCAGGCTACTTCCAAGCACAATCAATGGTCTCAGGAAGTGCGCTATGCCGGTGACTTTACCAAAAAGCTGAGCGGTGTGGTTGGTGTATATGCGATCGGACAAAATCTGTGGACAGATCCGGAACACATCGAAGAAGCAGGTGAGCATCAATGGAGATTCCAGCAAAATAACACTAATACAGAACTGTGGCAGACTCCGGGACTCTTTGACGGCCACGGGTCTGCGATCAAATCAAGACTTGAAACAGTGAGTGCCGCCGTATTTGCCAACGTTGACTGGGCTATTACACCAAAGCTTCATGTATTGCCCGGATTGCGCTACAACTATGACAGCAAAGCGGTTGATTTTAAAAGAAGAGCCTATGGATTGTATCAGACAGACAATCCTGCGCTGATTGCGATTCGCACAATTTACAATAATCAGGAGTTTAGCTTCACTACTCATGAAAGCAATGTTACCGGTCAGTTGACTGTCGCTTACAAGCCAATCGATAAGATCAATACCTTCGTCACCGTCTCTAATAGTTACAAGCCGGTTGGGGTAAACCTGGGTGGACTTCCGAATGTCAATGGTCAGCCAGACCTGAGCCTTGCGCGTATCAGACCGGAATATGTGACGCATGCCGAATTTGGTATCAAAACATCGCCTACCAGACGTTCCATACTGAATCTTGTAGCGCATGTGACCGATATCAAGGATTACCAGACGCTTGTTCAGGATCCTGACCCGAGTATTCTGCGTGGCTATCTGGCTAATGCGGAGCGTGCACGTGTATTGGGTGTCGAGCTGGACGGAAATATCCGTCTGAGCAAACATTTTCTGGTATACGGAGCGCTTGCTTATACTGATGGCAAGTACATTACCTTCAAAAATGCTCCGCTTCCTCTTGAGGAAACCGGAACACCCGGAGTTCCATTCAAGGATATCTCCGGCGGAAGGCTTCCGGGTATCTCTAAGTGGGCAGGTTCTCTTGGCGGTGAAGTATCCGTTCCTGGTAACCTGTTGAAGCAATATGGGAAGTTCTTCCTTGGAGCGGACACCTACTACCGTTCAGACTTCTCTTCAAGTCCTTCTCCGTCCAAGCATCTTAATATAGACGGATACGCTCTCGTTAACGCTCGTATTGGTTTCAGAGCAACGGCAGGAACAAGCATCTTTGTATGGGGTAGAAATATTCTGGATACCAATTACTTCGAGCAGTTGCTTCCCGGAGCGGGTAATGCCGGACATTACGCAGCTGTATTGGGAGATCCGAGGACATATGGTATCACTATAAAGCAGTCTTTCTAAAATCTAACCTGTTTTCTCCGGGATGCTTCTGTCGGCGGGTCAGTCAATCCCCGGTGGAGGCTACCGGAGTTACAGGCTTTTATTTACGCGCGGCAGATACACCTGGCAGTCTGAATGCTGCCGGGCCTGTATCGCCGGAATAAACCAATAGTAGTAGTAACAAAAAAGCAAGTAGCATGAACAATTCAGGAAATCTAACCGACCAGCTAAAATCGGTATTCGCACTTATCGTGATTCCGCTTACTCTTATTCTCTCCTATACCTTGTTTTATCTGGTCCTGGGCAATGCGGACAATTTCAGCAACGGAGATCCTGTCAAAGGCGATCCACTCAATTATCTCGGAATTATATACAAAGGCGGGGTGATTGTGCCCGTATTGATTTCTTTCTTTCTGCTGGTAGTGACCTTTTCGATCGAGCGCTTTATTACCCTTGGCAAAGCATACGGCCGGGACAGCCTGGCTACCTTTATCCGCCATGTAAAAGGAGATGTCAAACAGGGCCAGATTGCTTCGGCTTTGCAGCGCTGCGAGCGTCAGAAAGGCTCCGTCGGTAATGTGATTCAGGCTGTACTCAAACATTATACATCCATCGTATCGGATACCGAAACGACCAGAGAGCAAAAAAAACAGGCTGCTCAGCAGGAAATTGAAGAAGCCCTGGCGCTGGAACTTCCGGTACTGGAAAAAAATCTGACTATTATCGCTTCACTTGCTTCTACTGCTACGTTGGTAGGACTTCTGGGTACTGTGGTGGGTATGATCAAAGCATTCGCGGCACTGGCTACTACCGGGGCGCCTGATGCTTCGGCGCTTGCCAACGGTATCTCAGAAGCTCTTATCAACACGGCGCTTGGTATCGCTTCATCCACACTGGCGATCTGGTCATACAATTACTTTACAAGTCGTATTGACTCCCTGGTGTTCCATATTGATGAGATTGGTTTTACCATCACACAGCAGATAGCTTCCGCTACGAGAAGCAAAAATCGTGGACAGTCAATCGATGTACTCAGAGAAGAAAACGCAGGCGTTTAATCCTATACAACTATGGCAAGAATACGAGCGCAACGAAGGGTAATCTCGCTGGACATGACCGCCATGTGTGATATGGCGTTTCTGTTGCTTACCTTTTTTATGCTGGCCACCAAGTTTAAAGCGCCCGAAGTTGCAGATGTAACAGTGCCGGCTTCTTTTTCAAAGAACAAATTGCCGGAGTCAGATCTGATTGTAGTATCGGTAGAGAAATCAGGCGCTGTTTTCTTCGGAATGGAAGGAGAGGCTGATCGCGGCAAATTGCTGGATCAGATTGCTTCACGGTACAAAATCAGCTATACCGGTGCCGAAAAAAAGGAGTTTACCCGTATTCCGGAATTCGGAACAGCGATTTCGGATCTGAAGCCATTGCTGAGAGCGACCAAGAGTGATCGGGGCAGGATGCAGAAAGGGGTTCCGGTCGATTCGACCAACAACGAGCTGAAAGAACTGGTAAAGCTGGCAAAATGGACAAATCCAAAAGCGGAGATCGCAATCAAAGCGGATCTGGACCTGGATTATCCGGTAGTGGAAACAATTATTTCGACCTTGCAGGAGCTGGATATCAACAAATTCAAGTTTGTGACCAGTCTGCAGGCTAAACCTGAATAAGACAAGATATGGCGGAGTTAAATACAGATTCGGGCGGTGGCAGGAGAGGAGGTAAAGGAAGAAAACGTAATAACAGTGCGTCTACCAAAATAGACATGACACCGATGGTGGATCTGGCGTTTCTTCTGATTACCTTTTTTATGCTGACGACTTCCTTTGGTCAACCCCAGACGATGGAGGTAAACATGCCCGACAAAACAGACGATGACCGGAAAATGGAAATAAAGGAGTCCCGGACGATGACCGTGATTCTGGGGGAAGAAGACAAGGTATACTGGTACATGGGTTATCAGAATCCGGAAGTGCAGGAGACGGACTTTTCGGAGCAGGGGATACGCAGAGAGGTGGAAAAGAAAAGTGCTGTACTGAAAGAAGATCTGGTAGTTATAATTAAACCTGGTAAAAAGTCAAAATACAGAAACCTGGTCGATATGCTGGACGAGATTCATATAGCAAAAGGCAATGTCCGCTATTCGATTTCGTCTGTCAGCGACAGAGATCTGGAACTGATCAGAAACAAGTAATCAAATTGAAAAGCAATGCTATGACAGACAGACCTGATTTTGATTATATCGTATTTGAAGACAGAAATAAGGAATATGGAGCTTTTCATCTGAGGAAATACTATAAAAACAGTGTATTGACGGGTTTTATAGTGGCAGCGCTGGTATTTACTTCCGCTCTGTCGGCACCATTGATTTATACCCGCTACCTGGGGGAAAAACCAGTGCAGGATGAAGACAAAGTTATTGTAGTAGATATGCTGGCCATCGAGGACCCTTTTGTACCGCCACCACCACCGGAAGAAGAAGAAATTAAACAGCCGGAGAAGCCGGTCGAAACAGCAACGGTAAAAAATCTGGAACTGGAAGTAAAACCGGATGCGGAAGTACAACATGAAGAAGTTCCGCCTACGGATGAAGAGCTTACCGATAAGCAGTCGGGCGCTGAAACAAAGGAAGGGTCCGATATCGTACAGGTAGCCCCGGATCCGGAGCCTGTACCGGATCCAAAGCCTGAACCTCCGAAAATTGAAACCTGGGCTCCGGAGATGCCTGAGTTTCCAGGGGGGCCTTCTCAGTTGCTCAAGTTTTTCAGCAATTACCTGGAATATACTGCGAGGGCTGAGGCCGAAGGAATACAGGGAACGATCCGTGTCAGTTTTGTGGTCAATACAGACGGTACTGTTACAGATGTAAAGATTGTAAAAGGACTGGGCTACGGACTGGATGAACAAGTGATTAAAGCGTTTAAAAAGATGCCCAAATGGAAACCTGCGCGCAAGGGTGGCAAGGCCGTGCCCCTGCGTATGGTATCACCGGTGGTATTTACTCTGGAGGACCATTGATTTATGAGAAAGCGCATAATTTTTACAGCACTTGCTGCCACTGTCTTTCTCGTGGCTGCATGCCGGTCGGTATCCGAGCATAAGCAATCGGAGTTAAGCGGTAAAATCTCTGTTTCAGGAGCCTTTGCTCTTTATCCTCTGGTGGTAAAATGGGGACAGGAATTTGAACGCTTGCATCCCGGAGTCAGGGTTGATGTCACTGCGGGAGGTGCAGGCAAGGGTATTGCTGATGCTTTGCGGGACAATGTGAATCTTGGTATGGTCTCAAGAGACGTGGCGCAGGAGGAGATTGATCAGGGAGCCTGGGGTATTACGGTGGCAAGGGATGCGGTATTGCCTACTGTCAGCGAGGCCAATCCATATCTGAATCTCCTTCGGGAAAGGGGAATATCCAAGGATGAATTTTACAAGATATGGGTCAGCGAGGAAATAAACACCTGGGGAGACTTGTTGGGAAACGGTGCCACAGAAAGTATCAATCGCTACAAACGATCCGATGCTTCCGGAGCGGCCGAGACCTGGGCTCATTATCTGGGTAAGGGACGAGATGACCTGGGCGGCATTGGCGTATTTGGTGATCCCGGACTGGCTTACGCGGTGAGTAATGACCGCTTTGGTATTGGTTACAACAATATTGCTTATGTCTATGATCTCCGGACGCAGCAACCTGTACAGGGGTTGTCCGTGATCCCGATAGACCTCAATGCGAACGCAAAGCTGGATTCTTCCGAAAATTTTTATCATTCGCATGCTGAGCTGGTAGAAGCGATCGCCAGTAAGTGCTACCCGTCGCCTCCGGGCAGAGAGCTTTATTTTATTTCCAACGGGCCGCCCAAAGATGCTCTGATCGTAGAGTTTTTCAAATGGGTCCTTACTGACGGGCAGCAATATGTGCCGGAAATGGGCTATATACGTCTTTCGTATCTCAAGACAGAAGCTGAGGTGGAGCTGATTAATCACTATCCGGCCTCATTTCCAGGTAACTGACCTGTTTTTGGTGGAAAGTATAAAATTGAAATATGAACATGTACAACCTCTAAACTATAAACAACTATGGCAATACGATTGGGTGATATAGCTCCTGATTTTGTAGCGGAGACTACCGAGGGACGAATCAGTTTTCATCAATGGCTGGGAGAGAGCTGGGGAATATTGTTTTCTCATCCCAAAGACTTTACACCGGTATGTACTACCGAATTGGGGACTGTTGCCAGAATTAAAGATGAATTTGATAAAAGAGGTGTAAAAGTCCTCGCTGTCAGTGTAGACCCGCTTGATGATCACCGAAGCTGGATAAAAGATATCAATGAAACACAGCGCTGTGTGGTCAGCTATCCGCTCATAGCCGATCCGGAGCGCAAGATTGCTCTCCTGTACGATATGATACATCCGGCAGCCAGCGAAAACGCGACGGTACGATCGGTCTTTGTGATCGGTCCTGATAAAAAGGTAAAGCTGACGCTGACCTATCCGGCGTCTACCGGTCGTGATTTTAACGAAATTTTGAGGGTGATCGACTCTCTGCAACTGACCGCGAAATACAGCGTAGCTACTCCGGCCAACTGGCAGGAAGGACAGGATGTGATCATCGTGCCGGCTGTAAAGGATGAAGAGATTCCGACCAGATTTCCCAAAGGAGTAACCCGGATCAAGCCGTATCTGCGCTATACGCCACAGCCCGGCAGATAGTATCAGAAAAGTATTCTGTTTGTATTTTTTAGTCTCGTATGAACGTTCCGCTTCATACTCGGTTTTTTCATACAATACGGTATCGCCATCTCAGACACGCAGGCGGTACCGTTTTTTTATTCTGCACCAAAAACCCGCAAGGTTTCATCAGCATCGAATAATAAAACCTTGCGGGTTATGAAGTTACTCTGCTGCAAATGACTTAACAATGAAATGATCTCCTGAATAAATTTTTAAAAGATACTGGCCAGCATTCAGGCTACTGGTATTTATCTGACCGGTAAAGCTGGTTTTTAGCAATGTACCATTTACTGAATAGATTTCTATTTTATCAATTGCCAGTTGAGAATTTATATTGATCATATTCCGTGTCGGATTAGGGTATACAATAACAGTCTGTAGTAGTTGCTGCTCAGGCGTCAAGCCTGTAACAAGATCGCAGGAAGCTCCATTGGGAATACTTACTTCATGATCTCTATAGCATATCAGAGGGCCAACGTCTTCCGGAATCAGATTGATATACCTGGGTGTAAACCAGTCCAACCCGCCAGCTCTGTCCATATACCACAAGTTTGCCCATACAAAATCATCAACCGGATTAACTCTGTATTTTTTGAGCTGGTAAGAACCAATGTTTTCCGTAGCTACAGAGTCAATCTCCAGGCGAAATGCCGATGTATTTTCAGGATTGTATACAACGTCAAAAGGGACATCCAGAGTGATTATATCACCCTTTGAAACGTTAAATATATATAGCCGATCAAACGTTTGCTTGTGAGGGTTGAATAAATACACCGTGTCAGCATTCTGATGTATATAATAGGGTATTAGCCCGTCTGTAATTTCTGTATAATTTTCTCCGGTATATTTCTTTGTGTAATGTATTCGTTCGATTTTTCTGGCAAGTTTACCCAGCACCACTGTGTCTTTGACAGATGTGTATTTTTACAGTTGAGTATCATTAGGATCTCCTGATCCATCGGCTGTATAGATCCATTGCGCCCCTATGGGTGCAAATTCCTGAGCATAAGTCAGTATTCCGTTCAGACATACAGCAAGCAGAAATAACTTTTTCATATACAGTTTTTAATAAACAGTTATAAAACCCTCCAAGGTTTCTAAGACGACGAATAGGAAACCTTGGAGGGTTCTTTTAAAAGCTTACCGCTTCACTACTCTGACCTGCTTCTCCCCGGATCGGATCAGGTATACTCCGGCAGGCAGTTCTGCCATGGATATCTCTGAAACCTGCTGATAGCGTGCTACAGGTATGCCCTGTGCATTGAATACTTCTATCCGATCCATACGTGATTCGAAGCGTAGTATATCCATGACCGGATTGGGGTATGCCTGAATAGTCAAATCTGATGAGCCTTTATGATTGATTATGCCAGTTATTGGGTCAAGGTCATGGCGTAATATTCCATAATTCTGGTTTGTATTCTTGACATCCGCATAAACCTCACCATATGCATATAGCTTATTGTCAGTAAAGAATAGCCCATTAAGAAAAAGAGTATCAGTAATTGGAACAACCTTGTTGATTAATTCCCAATTGTCGCCATCTGGAGATTTATATACTTGACCAGCGTTGGCCGTTGACATAGCGTACATTGCATCATTTGTTGTTGTCATGAAGATATAGGAGTGTCCTATAGAGTATTTAAATGTCCAGTTGTTGTTATCCCATATGGCCAAGTCGAAGACATCATAATTGATAAAGAACTCATCTGAAGAAACGAATAGTTTATTGTTAAAGCTTTTGATATTTTTATAATTAGGTCTACCATCATAAGACGATCCTGTAGAAACAGGTCTCCATGCGGTTCCGTCCCATCGGGCGATATTGTTTGCATCCTGACCGCCTGCCTTATTAAATCTTCCTATGACAAATAGTTCGGAATTATGAACTTCCATTTTATTGCCCACTCCGTTGAGACCACTGTCAACATCGCTCCATTCGTTTCCGTTCCATTTGGCAATATTGGATACAGAAACGTCACCCGCTGTAATAATAGAACCTGTAACATACAATTCGTTATTGTATTCTATAAAGAAATTGGCTTGCGGAGATACGCCTGTTCCGAGCGGGTGCCAGCTTACACCATCCCAGCGAGCTATGCCGTTGATCGTATGACCGTCAACCTGAGTGAATGCTCCTGCCGCGTATAATTCGTTGTTGAAAATACCTAAATGGAAGACTCTTGAGTTGAATCTGCCAATTACATCAAAGCGGTTTCCGTCATACCACATAACAGCGTTGGAAGTCCCGATGTATATTTCGCCATGTAGTGAAGTAGCAGAATATACGGTTGCCTCTAATCGGTCGTCAAGTGGCTCCCAGGTCTGTCCATGAGAATACCTGACCTGGACTAACAGAATAATCAGGAAGCAGAGCAATAGCTGTTTCATGTGTTGGTTAATGAGTTTAATATTTACAGTTTGTAATCCTGTATATAGGTAAAGTTAAAAAAGAATGTGTTAGAATAAACTAAAAAAGCCACTCTGATACGCAATACCAGAATGGCTTTTTATGAATATAGAGTAACTCAGATCTCCAGCGCTCTTTTTGTATTGAGTCTGGTCAGATCATCCAGTGTTTCTCTTTCCCGGATTACATAGGCAGTGTCTTTGTCGACCATTACCTCGGCCGGTTTGAGTGTGGCGTTGTAGTTGCTGGCCATGACCATACCGTAGGCGCCTGCGGTAAATATGGCAATCAGATCCCCTTTTCGCGCCGGTGGCAAGTAGCGGTCTCTGGCCAGGTAGTCGCTGGATTCGCAAATTGGTCCTACCACATCGTACTTAATAAGATCATCAGCCGAGTGACCGATGTTTCTGCCTTCGTTTACATAGTGTTTTCTGTCAACCGGCCACATGAAGTGACTGGCTTCATACAGCGCGGGCCGGATCAGGTGGTGCATACCTGTGTCCACAATCGCAAATTTCTTGTCTCCGTTGTCCTTGATGTAGACAACTTTGGTGACAAGAATACCCGCATTGCCGGTAATGGTCCTGCCGGGCTCCATAATGACCTGCATACCTTTGTCCGCACGTGGCTTGAGCAATGGGACAATCACGGAAGCAAACTCCTCAAACGAAGAAGATTTGCCTTTTTCATAGTCTGCGGAGTATCCGCCACCAATATCAAAAATATCAATCGTATGGCCTCTTTTTTCAAGTTCGGTAATCAGGGCCAGAATCTTTTTTATCGCGATTTCATATGGCTGAGGACTGTATATCGGGGAGCCGATATGAATATGTATTCCTGAAAGGCTCACATTGGGATCTTTGCCATAGGTTTCAAAGAACTCAATCGCCCGGTCTATATCCACACCAAACTTGCTTCCTTTATAACCGGTTTTGGTTTTGTCGTGTGTTTTTTCATCGACCACGTCCGGAGTTACGCGAAGAGCGACTTTAATACGCTTGCCTTTTTGTCCGGCCAGGCGTGAGATGTTTTCAAATTCCGCTTCGCTTTCCACATTGAAAATACCGATCTCCTGGTCCAGCGCATAGGAAATCTCTTCGTCCGTTTTGCCAATACCTGCAAATACGATTTTTTCGGAAGGCGTGCCTGCTTTGCGGGCCAGATAAATCTCTCCGCCGCTCACCGTGTCGATGCCTGAGCCAAGTTGCACAAGCTCGGAAATGATCTCGGTATTATTACAGTTCTTGATCGAAAAGCAGATGAGCGGATTCAATGCCGAAAAAGCGGAATACAGCTTCTGATAATGTTCCCTCACTGTATTGACACTGTATATATAGCATGGACTACCCACTCGCTTCACAATATCTTCTACCGGTATATTTTCACAATAAAGCGTATTATCAACATAGTTGAAGTAATCCATTGATGTCTTATTTATAGCGTGATACGATCGTATTTATTTGGTGTTCGGCAATAGCTCTGCAGATCGAAGCAAAACAGTATTGGAACCTGTTTGGCAGATACCTGAGCAGAATCGTATTTCTTCAATATTCTGTTAAAGAAATAAACAGTGCTGTGAACCGATAACCAGCGCAAAAGTAGAGGGAAAATACAAGAAAAACAAGAGAGGATCCGGGTGCCGGATAGTACGGATACAACTTAGATTGTATTCGCAACTTCCTGAAATCAGCTCGAATATACGGGCTTTATGGACTTGTTCAGTCCGAAAGAAAATCTGTCGGGTATATATGGCCGGATACAACGTGTCCGGGATAATCGTGGCAACATTGTGCCACGATCGGGAAATAAACAGAACAACCCTTTTCAGAAAAAAATCAACTAAAAGTTTGTAATAATAAAAAAACAATCTACTTTTACTCTATAGAATTTATAGAGTAATTAAAATAATGTCAGAAGCTCAATATTTGTACCCGGTTTTAGTCTTCCGCCAGCATATTGCCGGACAAATGTTGCTTCATAAAAGTGCAAGAGGATGTCAACTAACGTCTTCCGGTCTGTCGGCCAGTCCTGATTGTATTGGTGGTTCATGCTGTCAGGATGTCTCTTTTGGAGAGAGGGAGACTTAGTTGATTCACTGAGTTTCGGAATACAGAGGGTCCCGTGGCCGAGTGGCTAGGCAGGGGTCTGCAAAACCTTTCACGGTGGTTCGAATCCACCCGGAGACCTCAAACTTAATATATTAATTGTCAGAACCTAATTGTTAAACCTAAAATCCATTTATGAAATGAAGCGTACTACTACCAGTTTCCGTGAAAAGAAAAGACAGTATATGTTGACCGGTTACGGCACCGTCTGTATATGTTGTATTTTTTGCTAAAATTGTCAGTGGCAACAGTTGATTCTAAGGTTATACTTACCACAGACAGACAATGAACCCGGTCTGCACGCAACTATATATTCTGCTGATTTTCCATCCTCTTGATCACCGGTTTTGTATATAACTCTCCGGTGATATCTCTAATCGTTTAAGGTTTTATTCTTATAAAATAATCATGGAAAAAAATGCCATTGAGGGATGGGAACATGTCCTTCATTATCCTGTTAACAACTTATTTTCCCGGCTCAGTCGTATCGCTTCCGGCACCCACCGGATGCGGAATATAGTCTTTCTGCTGATTTTCGGGGCTGTGTCCTTTACCGCATTGGG
The DNA here is from genome assembly GCA_023458555.1 of Bacteroidota bacterium. Taxonomy (GTDB): domain Bacteria; phylum Bacteroidota; class Bacteroidia; order Cytophagales; family Cytophagaceae; genus SpSt-227. The sequence goes on from JAEWYS010000016.1 coordinate 175,009, forward strand.
GCAGCAGGATCCCGGGCAGAGCTCGGTTATAGAAGGCTTTGTCAGAGATTCGGTATCGGGTGAAGCGCTTGCCGGAGCGATTATTCGTATCGAGGGTTCAGAAGAGGGGGCTTCTGCGGATGATAATGGATGGTATCAAATTGAAACAAGCCAGCCTTTTCCACTTGTGCTTATTGTTTCATATGGAGGCCATCACCCACTCAGGGTGAGACTGACCGGACCTTCTTCCGAGCCTTTGAATATCGCCTATTCGACTACTGTTGATCTGGATCAGAAAATAGTAGTGGTAGGTTACGGCACGCGTAAACAAAAAGATCTGATCGGAGCAGTTTCCCAGATCAATCCTCAGGAGACCAATGATATCCCTGTGTCCAGTTTCGACGCGCAGATCCAGGGAAGGGCTCCGGGTGTTCAAGTCAATACCTTTTCCGGATTACCGGGAGAAGGTGTCCGGGTCATAGTCCGGGGAACAGCCTCTATCAATGCAGGTAATGATCCCTTATATGTGATTGACGGAGTTTTTGTCAATAATAACTCTCTGTCAACAATTAATCTTGGTGGTAAAAGAACATCTCCTCTTGCTGACATTAATCCTGCGGATATTGAAAGTATCGAAGTACTGAAAGATGCCAGCGCGATTGCCATATATGGTTCACGCGGAGCCAATGGGGTTATTCTGGTCACAACAAAGCGAGGTAATTATAATGCTACGAAGCCTAAAATTTCTTTCAATGCTTCGTATGGCTGGCAAAGAGCTGATCCCGATCGTCTCTGGAAGCTGACTACCGGTCCGCAGCATGCTGAACTTGTCAATGAACAATGGATAAACTCAGGACTGGACAATCCGGCATTGAATCAGAACTATGAGAACAGGCCGTTCAGACCGGTAGATGAAGTAATCAACGGGGTAGCGGGTAGGGGTAATCCTGAAGATCAGGAGACCTATGACAGGCTGGGCAGGGTGTTGCGTACCGCGACGGTTCAAAACTATGACCTGAACATCAGCGGTGGTTCTAAAAATACACGTTATTTTCTGAGTGCGGGGTACACAGACCAGGAGGGTATTTTGCGTCCGATGAAGTTTGAAAGAGGGAGTTTCCGTTTCAACTTTGATACGAAGCTCCGCGAAAATATCACATTCGGTTCTGTCAATGGCCTTTACCGGTCATTTCGCCAGCAGGTAAGAGGCGGAGCCGGGCAGGAAGGCGGTCATCTGCTTGCCGCATTGCATGCACCAACATACCAGCCTATTTACAATGAGGATGGTACCTATGCCCGCCCGTCGCTGTATGAAAATATTGATATTCTCACCAATACGGATCTTTTTGATATCAATACCACCAGTCTGCGCTATGTGGGAAGCCAGTATCTGGAAGCTGAGTTGTGGAAAGATTTAAAGTTCAGAACATCGGTAGGTTTTGATTACAACAACTATGTCGAAAGAGAGTTTTTCAGTGACAAAACCATTATAGGCGGAGTTCAGAACAAAGGAGGATATAAAGGTGAAGGTATTACCAGCCTGCTGGTTTTCCAGAACGAACAGCTTCTGTCCTATAGGAAAACCATTGGTTCGCAACATCATCTGAATGCCATACTTGGTAATAGTATTCAGTCGATCGGGTATCGTAGTCTGTCTGCCCGGGGTAATGGATTTCCCAACAACCAGTATCAGCAGATCAGCAGCGCTTCCATACGTACAGCCAGTCAGAGCCGCTCTGAGTCCAGACTTGCGTCCTTCTTCGGAAGGGTGAATTATGATTTCAATGAAAAGTATTTTCTGGAGCTGGCTCTGAGAGCAGATGGCTCGTCAAAATTTAGCAAAGAAAACCGCTGGGGATATTTCCCGGCTGTGGGCGCTGCCTGGAGATTGAAGCGTGAGACGCTGTTCAGTGACCTGTATTTCCTTTCTGACCTGAAGCTTCGCGCCAGTGTAGGACAATCCGGAAACCAGAACAATATCGGTGACTACGCTGCTATGGGATTGTGGGCAGGAAATGCCGCCTATCCGGACAATGAAAGCAGCGGACCAAGCCCGGGTACAGCTCCTTCGCAGCTGGCCAATCCGGATCTCAGATGGGAAACGACCACTACCTACAATGCGGGTATTGATGCAGGATTCTTTAACAATCGGGTCCTTGTCGATTTCAATGTTTACTACAAATACACCAAAGATGTGCTGCTTTCATTGCCGGTGCCTCAGTCAACGGGGTATGCATCCATTCTGGCCAATGAGGGAGAAATCAGCAACCGGGGTGTGGAACTTGGTCTTTTCACTACCAACGTAAAGAGATCAGACTTTAAATGGACGACCGCGTTCAATTTCGCACGGAACAAGAGCCGTGCGGAAAAGCTTGTTACTCCGCTCACCTTCGAAGCAAGAGAATACATCCGTACGGAGCAGGGGCAGGAGCTGCAAAGCTTCTGGCTGTACAATCAGCTGTATGTCGATCCGCAGACCGGAGCCGCGGTCATCGAGGATGTGAATAATGATGGCAGGATTAATGCGCAGGACCGCCAGCTGATGGGTACACTGCTTCCGAAGTTTTTTGGTGGTATCACCAATACATTCAGTTACAAAAACGTTGATCTTGGTGTTTTCTTCAGTTATCAGTACGGAAATAAGGTCTTTAACTTTAACCGTTACATTCTTGAGGGAGGAGGTACCCGGGACGGTTCCCGCTCTATGCTTGCCAGTCAATATGAAGACCGCTGGACTACTCCAGGACAGAATACCGATACTCCCAAAGTAACCAGTGTCGGTAACAACTACAACCTGGAGCAAAACAGCCGCTATTTGGAAGACGGATCATTTATCCGTCTTAAATCCCTGACACTGGGCTATACGCTGCCGCAGCGACTTACTTCCCGTTTCAAAATCGACAAGATGCGGGTATTCGTGCAGGGCACAAACTTGTGGATACTTACAAAATACACCGGGCCGGATCCTGAATCGTCCGGAAGCTCCACACCAAATCAGCAGGGGCTTGACACGGCTACGCCACCTCAGCCTCAGGGGGTTCAGTTTGGTCTTAATCTTCAATTCTAATCGTATCTGTCATGAAAAGAATAGCACTATCAATTATAATATTACTTACTCTTCCGCTGATCTCATGCAAAAAGTATCTGGAAGTAGAACCCTATGATACAGCTTCTGATCTGAATCCTATCTCGGACAGAGGGTCCGCTGAATCAGCGGTCAGAGGTATATACCGGGGGCTGGCCACGCTGAATTACGGTCAGAGCTTCCAGAAAACCATCCTGCTGTCTGGCGGAGACTTTGTTTCCAAAAACAATGCGCAGACCGATCTTAATATTATCAACTACGATCTGCGTTCCGATCTGGGCTTTCTGGAAGTTTTCTGGGGTAGCTTTTATTCAACGATTAACAGAGCCAACCATGTGATCGAAAAGGTCCCGGGCATCAATGATCCGGCTTTTTCCGGAGCATTGAAGAATCAGCTCTTGGGAGAAGCTTATTTTCTCAGGGCGTACTCATACTTCGATCTGGTAAGAGTATTTGGCGGAGTACAGATTTTTCTGGCACCCACACGTGTGGTCAATGATAAGCTCCATGTTGCCAAAAGCACTCCTGAGGAAGTTTACGAGCAGATATTCAGTGACCTGCGTCAGGCGGAAGCTCTGCTTCCTGCTGCGGTGATACGAAACAGAGCCACCATCCATACGGTTCATGCACTGAAGTCGAGAATTTACCTTTATCTCAACCGCTTTGAGGAGGCCGAAAAGGAAGCGGATGCTGTGTTGTCCAATTCTGCATACCGCCTGATCAAGCCATTTGCACTGGCAGGCGGGACTTCGGAGTCCATATTGGAAGTACATTTCAGCGCCAATGATCTCAATCCGGGTTTTACACTCTGGACCGGTAACAATCGCCAGCTTGAGCCAAAGCCCGAATTGCACAATCTGCTTCATAATCCTGATATTGGTGGAGGCAGAAAGATTCTTTCAGCAGTTCAGGCGGGAGGTTTTTATGGTAAAATTTTCCCGACCAATGCGTCTCCCAACTATCTGATTCGTACCGCGGAAATATATCTTATCAGAGCCGAGGCCAGAGCTAAGAAGACTGCTTCTGATCTCAGCGGGGCCCTGGCAGATCTGAACGCGATAAGAGACAGAGCCAGTGTTCCGGTCGCTGACTGGACCGACAAGGAAGACATAATTCTGGCAATTGAAGATGAGCGGAGAGTCGAGCTTGCCTTCGAACCGCACCGCTGGTTTGATCTTGTTCGCACAGATCGGGCCCGCACGGTACTAAGTATAACAGACAGGAATAAATACATTTTTCCTATTCCGCTTACAGAGATACGGGTCAATCCGGCACTTAAGCAGAATACCGGATATTAGAAAACATCGGTCATCAGCAAGTATGGCTTTTGACTTTTAATAAGATTTTCAATGCTCTATTTGATAAATTATGAGTGACTTTGCTAACAAAACAATAGTATCCGGAGTCAGAGATTTTTTTGAATCACTCCGGCGGGAAGTTTTGAGTGTTAATAGCGATCAAAACTCCCGTTCTGAATGGAAAAAATGGGAACGGTATCTTTTCCGGTTCACATTCATCTTCCTGCTTTTCCTGATCATTCCGATTGATCCGGCTTTTTACCGTAATCTGTTTACCACAAACTGGCTGGATTTTAACTTTTACGATCTCTTCAGACTGGCAGTTTACCTGCCTGATTTTACCAGTACCAACTTTGGTACATGGGGATTGGGGCTGATTGCAGCTATTCTGGGAACAGAGCTTTGGTATGTGATAGACAATAAAAGCCGAAATCATGTCGCTTTATATTACTGGCTTCGCACCATTGTACGCTATCGTCTGGCAATAGGATTGCTGGCATATGGATTTATAAAGCTGTTCCCGATTCAGGCCCCTTATCCTTCCTTGAGTAATCTGCTGACCAATTACGGTGATTTCTATGCCTGGAAAATTTACTTCCAGACACTGGGTGTAGCTCCAACGTATCAGTCATTTCTTGGATTTGTAGAAATACTGGCGGCTCTGTTGCTTTTCTATCGCAGGACGGTCACTTTTGGAGCAGGACTGGTCATCGGTTTTTTGGGTAATGTAGCAGTAGCCAATGGGTTTTATGACATTGGTGAGGAGGTATTCAGTACATTTCTGGTATTGCTGTCTGTCGTTCTGATCAGCTACGATGTGCCACGGCTCTGGTCCCTGCTGATTGATGAGAAGTTTACGAGAGCCGCCGCTTTTGTTCCGGATTTTTCAAACCGTAGACTGGCTGTTTTCCGGTTTTCCTTCAAAGTGTTTTTTGTCCTTGTTGTTGCTTTGTATGAATACAAGGTCAGAGCAAGTGCCGCTGTTGAGTCCTATAAACTACCCCGTACTCCCGGACTGGAAGGCGCCTATGGGTATTATGATGTGCAGGAGTTTGTCCTTAACGGAGCTACAATAGCACAGGACCCTTTTCACCCGCATCGCTGGCAGAATGTAATTTTCGAACAATGGTCAACTCTTACAGTCAGAGATAACCGACCGGTTACTGTAGACAGAAGCAGAGCGGATGCCTATCAGGAAAACGATCTTGACCGGAACTATGAGCTGGCGGGTTTCGCAGGGAGGCATTATTATCATTATAAGGTAGATACGCTAACGCATACCCTTGCTTTGCAAAACAAAAATCCCAACCATCGCGAAGAGCATTTTACGCTGAGCTACAGCTTTGTCAATGATTCAACCCTTGTTCTTCATGGGATTGACTTTTCGGGAGATACAATCCGCGCAACGCTTGGTAAAAAGAACAAACGATACATGATGTTTGAAGGTCGTCGTCGTCCGGTCAAAATTTAAAAAAACAGTTACAAATATGGCAACGTTACAAGATACGCAGACCAGCGGAGTTTTGCCGGAGCGCAAAATTCCGGATAATGATTCGGACGAATCATCAAAAGGCAGCCGTTGGACAGGAGGGCAGAAATTTGCCTTCCGGGTAGTCTTTATCTATATGTTACTTCTTTGCATACCGCTATATGCAAGATTCTATGAACATCTGTTCGGACTTGAGTTTTCCAGAATTACCTATCATGATTTTCAGACCGTAGTAGCTTTCTGGCCGCCTCAGTTTGTTCTCATCGAATCAGAGGAAGGCGTATTCGGGATACTGAACTACATCAACCTCATTCTGGGCCTGGGGATTGCCCTGGTTGGCGGATCGGTCTGGACCTTACTGGATAAAAAAACAGAAAATTACAGCAAACTCTACTATTGGATCAGGGTACTGGTCCGTTATCGCCTTGCCTATGGTATGGTTGGCTGGGGACTGAAAAAAGCTTTTCCTATGCAAATGGTTTATCCGACCGTCGGTATGCTCAATACACCCTTTGTGGATATGGCCGAAAAGAAGTTGTACTGGTCCCATGTCGGTGTTTCCTTTGGGTATACGGTATTTCTTGGCTTTGCCGAAATCATTCCCGGTCTTCTGCTTTTGCATAGAAAAACCGCGGTGCTTGGAGGAGCGCTTGCCGCAGTAGTATGCTTTAATATCTGTATTGCCAATCATGCCTATGATGCCGGGGTGTCGGTTCCGGCTGCGTACTTTACCATTCTTGGTATATTTGTGATGTGGTATGACCTGCCCAAGATATGGAAACTGGTAGCTGAGGAAAAAGATATTGCTCCGTATCGTTACTATCCGGTGTTTGACAAGTCATGGAAAGAACGTCTGCGTACCGGAACAAAGTTTTTCTTTAATGTGCTGTTTGTGCCGGTGATGGCAGCTTTCTGGGCATGGGGCTTTTTTTACGGAAACAACTACAATATCCCCAGCACTCCGGGTTTAGCTGATACCAAAGGATATTATGAGGTGGAAGAGTTCAGGCTTAATAATGAGCTGATACCCTTCGATCCGGAAGATTCGTTACGCTGGCAGGATGCGATCTTCGAAGAGTGGTCTACGCTGAGCTACAAAACCAACCGCGGGGCTATTGCGGATCGAATGATCGGTTATTCGCCGCTTCGGGTCAGAAAGGATAAAAACAATACGCGGCTCAATCAGGTAGATACTCAGGACTCGGATCGGCTTGCCAAAGCAAATCAGAACAGGGATCTGGGAGTTACCCGCTGGGAGGTGGGTGGTATGGCAGGAGACCGCAGATATTTCTTTTATGAGGCAGATACGCTCAAAAAGGTATTGCATTTGCGTAACAAGAACAAAAGTCACCGGGATGAAACGCAGACGCTGCATTACGAACGACCGGATGCAAACCGGATTATTTTGTACGGTATCAATGAGTTTAATGACTCCATTTACGTAGTATTGAGCCGGAAAGATAAGCACTATCCACTGGTAGAAGGACCTCAGTCCGCTATCACCGCTTTCTGAGGTTTTATATAAAAAAATGCGGGTGCAGAAGAAAACCATTTATGAGTAAATACGATGCCATTGTTGTCGGAGCAGGCCCTAACGGCCTCGCTGCGGCGATTACACTGCAGCAGAGCGGATTGTCTGTATTACTGATCGAAGGGAGTGATAAACCGGGTGGAGGGTTGAGAACCGAAGAATTAACCCTGCCGGGGTTTTTGCACGACCGTTGCTCGGCTATTCATCCATTGGCAGCCTCTTCACCTTTTTTTGCTCAACTGGAGCTCGATCGATATGGTCTGGAATTTATTTATCCGGAAATTGCGGCAGCTCATCCCTTTGACGATGGCACAGCAGCGGTCTTGACCGGTTCTGTAGCGGATACGGCCGGTTTGTTGGGAAAAGACAGCGAAGCCTATGTGAAGCTTGTGTCAGCGCTTGTAAATGATTGGAGTGCTATAGCTCCGGACGTATTGGGGCCTTTTAGTATTCCGGCCAAACCATTGGAGATGCTGCGTTTTGGCTGGAAAGCTCTGCAATCTGCCACCCGTATTGCCGGTCGCTTTGAAACAAAAGAGGCCCGGGGATTGTGGGCAGGAATGGCAGGTCATTCCATTCTCCCTCTTGACAAACCGCTGACTTCTGCCATTGGACTAGTATTGATGGCATTGGCCCATTACCGCGGCTGGCCGGTCCCTAAAGGAGGTTCTCAGGCGATTGCCCGGGCAATGCTGGCCTGCTTTACAGAACTTGGTGGTCATGTTCAGACAGGCTTTTATGTGAATTCTCTGAATGAGCTGCCACCTGCAAAAGCGTATCTGTTTGATGTTACTCCCAGACAAATGCTGTCTATCGCCGGAGATCGTTTTACACCATTCTACAGAAAACAGCTGCAATCTTACCGTTACGGTATGGGAGTTTTCAAACTGGATTATGCGCTCGACGGACCGGTGCCTTTCAGTGCCGAAGTGTGCCGGAAGGCAGGTACAGTACACCTGGGTAATACATTTGAGGAAATTGCGTTGGCAGAGCACCAGAGTCATACAGGCCGCCATCCGGAAAAGCCTTTTGTACTGCTGGCCCAGCAGAGTTTGTTTGACCCGACACGTGCACCGGAAGGCAGGCATACGCTGTGGGCCTATTGTCATGTGCCGCATGGCTCTACGGTTGATATGAGCGAAGCCATTGAGAAGCAGATTGAGCGTTTTGCTCCGGGTTTCCGGGACCGGGTTATAGCCCGGTATACGATGAATACCCGGGAAATGGAAGCGTACAACCCCAACTATGTCGGTGGCGATATAAACGGGGGAATAATCAGTCTGAGCCAGCTGTTTACCAGACCAACATTAAGCTTATCACCATACCGGACTTCTGTCAAGGGACTGTATTTCTGTTCATCATCAACACCGCCGGGAGGCGGAGTGCACGGGATGTGCGGCTATCATGCGGCTGCCAGCGCGCTGAAAGGTGAATTTGGTCTCAATGCAAAACCACTTTACTAACTGAGAATTTATACTACAACTATGTCTGTTTATCAATCTGTTCAAAATATAGTCCGCACCAGAATAACCATTCATGAAGACTGGATCGTGGTGATCCTGGCTTTCCTTATTATTTTGCTGACTCTTGCCGGTATACAGATACCTGCACCGGTATATTCCTGGAAGACTGCCGGTGACTTAACCAATACGATTCTGACTGCGGACAATTTCCTGCGCATAACGCTGCAGTTTCTGTTTACTATGGCTATTGCTGGTATTGCTGCACGGCTCAATGGCAAATCCCTGCGTGATGTCTGGCAGGTATTTCCGCTGATCTATCTGGTTTCACTTGTGGCGCTCCTACTTGCAGGTAATAGTCTGGTCAAAAACTGGAACCTGGAAGCAGTACTATTCAGTCTCAGCATAGGCCTGCTGATCAGCAATTGGTTTACCTTGCCTGCACGGCTTAGGGAAGCCCTGACCACAGAGCTTTTTGTTAAAATTGGACTGGTCCTGCTGGGAACAGGGGTTATTTTTTCGGATATTCTCAAGGCCGGGGCTCTGGGCCTGGTGCAGGCGCTGGCGGTAGTGCTTTCTGTATGGTATTTCGCATACTGGATATGTAAAAAACTAAAACTTGATGATGAGCTGACCATGATGATATCCAGTGCGGTATCCATATGTGGTGTGTCAGCGGCGATTGCTACCGCGGGGGCGATCAAAGGCAATCCGGCCAAGCTTTCTTATGTGATTTCACTGGTGTTGGTCACAGCAGTGCCGATGATGCTGTTTATGCCCTATATAGCCAACTATTTCCAGTTTCCGGAAGAGGTGACAGGCGCTTGGCTCGGTGGTAGCATTGATACGACCGGAGCAGTTGTCGCATCAGGTTCTCTGGTAGGAGAAACCGCCCTGAAAATTAGTACAATTGTTAAGTTCTCACAAAATGTATTGTTGGGAATTGCTGCCTTTGCTATTAGTATTTACTGGACATACACAGGTAAGGGAGAGGAAAGCGGTCAGTTGGGTAAGCCGACCTGGCGTCTGATCTGGGAGCGGTTTCCCAAGTTTGTTATTGGGTTTACCGCCGCCTCACTTATTTTCTCTTTCGTGCTTAGTCCGGATACGGTATCGGTAGTGAAAGAAAGTCTGAAAAGTCTCCAGAATCTGTGGTTTGTACTGGCTTTTACCAGTATCGGACTGGAAACAAAATTCTCCGATCTGTTTAATGCAGATAGCAAAAAACCTTTATATGCTTTTTTAGTGGCGCAACTCTTCAATATTATCATTACGCTCGTGGTCGCTTTTATTCTTTTTACCTGAGTTCTGAAGTGTTCAAAACAGGTGGCTGAGGTTCTTGAAGCCGGTAGCTGAGGTCCTCGAAGCTACACACGGATTAACAATTTGATTTGTAATGCTTTTGTGGTTTTTCTATTTGTTGCCTTCGAGAACCTCAGGCAATGCAGTGTGCTATCCAGACTCAGTGTATGAGTGTTATTAATGCTTCGTAATAATTACTGATACTGGTTTGGGTATGGGTGCAGGAGATTCTGAATCGGAGGCTGAGGCTCTCGAAGCCCCCAATTCAGAATCTCTATATGCTGCTGACAGTTTGGGAAGTAATTCTGTAGAGCCATTGATCAACGCTTCTTTCTTTTTTCTGCTCCAGCCCTGAACCTGTTTTTCTCGCAGAAAGGCCTCATCAATCCTTGAATATTCTTCATAATAAGCAAGGGTTACCGGCAGTCGTTTTCGGGTATGCCTGGCGCCTTCACCGTTTTGATGTTGTTGTAATCGAAGCTCAATATTGCTCGCACTGCCAGTATAGTAACTTCCGTCCGCACATTGTACTATATACATCCAACCTCTCATGAAATATGAATTTGATAAGGTAAAATACAGCCAGTCCCGTAGATTATGGCACCTTGTCTCCTGAAATTTATTGTTATTAAATCCCTTAAAAAATGGGAACGCTAGTTGTTATGGTGTTGAAATTATAAAAAAATCTATAAATATAATAGTTGATAATCAGTGTTTTTTAGTTGAGGTTCTCGTATTGGCAGTTGAGGCCCCGAGATTGGTAATTAAGGTTTCTGAAACGGGTGCCTGAGATTCTCGAAGCCGGTAGCTGAGGCCCTCGAAGCTACATACGGATTAATATTCTGATTTGCAATGTTTTTTGTAGTTGTTGTATCTGTTGCCTTCGAGGGCCTCAGGCAACGCAGTGTGCTATATGTCTGGCATGCTATTCCTAATCATTGAGATTCTCGAAACGATCCTTGGGCTTGGTGTTGGATATGGATATCAGTGTCTTGAGATCAAGAAACAGATGGCTGAGGCTCTTGAAGCCCCATGTTTCGGGTAGCGGAGGCCTCGAAATCGGTGGCTGAAACCCTCGAAGCCCTGTTTTATGTAGTTGATATTTTCCAGCAGGCAGAGATACTCGCAGTTATATGGGAGAAAGTAACGTATTTATTATGAATTGTATGGACACTGTCTGGCTCTTTTATACACAGAAGTATAGGAGTCTGTGAATATTGCTTAAATTTATCTTTTTAATAAACCAAAGCTAATGGCAAAGAACAAAAAGATAACCGTGCAGCAAGTAGATATTGTTCTTTATGAGGACAATCAGGAGGATTATATTTCTTTGACTGATATTGCACGATTTAAAAATCCTACGGAACCTAAAGATGTGGTAAAAAATTGGATGCGTTCCCGCACTACTATTGAATTTCTGGGTTTGTGGGAACAACTGAATAATCCCGATTTTAAAGGGGTCGAATTCGACTCCTTTTTGTATGAAGCTGGAAGTAATTCATTTACATTGTCTCCGTCAAAGTGGATTGAAACGACCAATGCAAAAGGAGTTGTATCCAAACAGGGAAAAAATGGAGGAACATTTGCCCATAAAGATATTGCTTTTGAATTTGCATCGTGGATTTCTGCTAGTTTTAAGTTGTATCTTATCAAAGAAATTCAACGCTTAAAAGAAGATGAAAGCAACCGTAATCAATTAGAGTGGAACTTCCAACGTACTTTTGGCAAAAGTCAATTACCGAATCCATACAGATGCGATCAAAGAAAATTTGATTCCGAAAGCAATCACCAAACAACAAGTAAATTTTGTTTATTCCAATGAAGCTGATTTACTCAATGTGGCATTATTCGGAAAAACAGCAAAAGAGTGGCGGGAGCAAAATCCAGAAGCTAAAGGTAATATCCGTGATGAAGCAACCATCGAGCAATTGGTTGTGCTAAGCAATATGGAGAGCATCAACGCCTTACTAATCCGTAAGGAATTCTCGCAATCAGAAAGATTGACAGAACTGAATAAGGCAGCTATCACTCAAATGAAATCGCTATTAGCAAATGGCTCCGTTAAAAAGCTGAAAAATGACTGAACTGTGGTTCTGTATGATTGCAATGGGTAATGAATACTATATGTTCAGAACCGCATAATCGCTTTTATTTCTTTTACCTGAATTTTGAGATGTTCCTGACAGGTAGCTGAAGCCTCTAAAGTCGAATACAGAAGCCCCGACCTAACTTTCTGGCGGTTTAAACAGTTGGAATAATATTGATTATAAATGGTTTTGTTGTTTTTAAAATAACTACTCTACTATTTCTATAGATTAATTAGGAAATTTAAAAAACAGCTTCTATCTTTGTATTAATTATTCGCGTTAACCGCCGATGATTTATAAAGAATAGGAGAGAGAGCAGGCTCTGTGACCCTATAGCAACCCTCAGTAAGACTGAAACTGGTGCTAAATCCTGCCCGGACTATATCAGGGAACTATAAATTGACCGACACTATGCAGATTCATTTCATATTCTATAAAATTGCTACAGGCTGTTGTTGCTGAGTTCAATCCCCGCTGCCCCGATAAAATCGGGGAAAACATACTTTATTTCATTCCATTCACTCATTCAATAAATTGTAACCAACATGAATACTCAGATAGCAACACCATATACAGCACTTACTGTTCAGCCGGCAAATGACCTTCGTGAACTGAATATATACGATTCATCCTATCAGCTTTCCACACTTGAAAAGCAATTAGCCTATCTGGAAGGCGGATACAATTCACTTGCTGCGAAATCATTCCGTTCAGCCCGTTTTTCTCTGATCAGACAACTTGCGGAGAATAAACCTTACCGGATTCTTAGTTATGAGCCGCTTGCCGCATGGGCAGGAGATCTTGCAGTATACAAGCGATTTGATATCGAGATCATATACGCTGATAAGTATGCGGAATCTTCCATTAAAGAAATTGCCCGTGCTGAAAAAATAGATCTTGTATACATCGCTTCAATAAGTTCGGACACGCTGGCTGTGGAAAATCATGAGCGTATCATTTCTCAGGCTCATGCGGCATCAGTACGGGTTGTATTTGATAATACAGCCGGAGGATTGGGCAGCATTGCTCGTCCTTTGACAAAACATGCTGACTATGTACTGGTAAATACGGAAGAAAGTTTGTATTCAAAAACAGGTATTGGCGCTTATATCGCTGAAGGACTTGTTCCTCATAATGCGGATGGTTTGTCTTCATCTTCTTTGCTGGATCGTCTGAAGCAAAAGAGAGTACACGTAAAAAAGCAGCCTTTTCTGATACCACTGGATGAAGAAGCCATTGCGGTACATCTTCAAAAGGAAGCCAACGTACAGCAGGTATATGCAAAAAATACATTTACGCTGGCTAAGTGGCTCAATCAGGTAAGCGAAATAGCGGATGTAAATTATGCAGGACTTAAAACCAGTCTGTCTTTTGGCAATGCGGAAGAAAGTCTTTTGGGCGGCTATGGCTCTGTATTGAAGTTTAAGGTATGGGATACTGCTTTTAGTCATAACCTGTTAAGGTCATTCTTTATAGCTGGTCGTCCGGCCGGCTTGTATATTCATGCAGACAATGAATTGAAAGAGTTTAAAGTGATCATACGCTCGGAGCAGAGTAACCAGATTCTTGGATATTTCGAAAGAGTATTTGCTCAGCTTACCGGTGAACTGGAATCTCGCCAGTTACTCAAAAAGCGCTTGCAGCTGGAGGCGGCTGTACAGCAGCTTCTACAATCTCACTTGAATTAATTCGTACTTTTTAAGCCGGATACAACTATGATTTTGGAAAATATTTTCAAGACCGCTCAGGCGGACAATATACATCTCGAATATAGCGAACATGGTCAGGGGCAGCCTGTACTTTTGCTGCACGGACTTTTCGGCAATCTGAGCAACTGGACCGAAACCATCGCCTATTTTGCGCAGAACTACAGAGTTATTGCTCCCAGACTGCCAATTTATGACATATCATTTAGAAAAGATGTACTGAACGGACTCGCGGATTATGTACATGCACTTGTCAAGCATCTGAGGTTGCAGGACATGGTTCTTGTTGGGAATTCTCTTGGTGGTCATCTGGCCATTCTTTATACACTGGCGCATCCCGAGCGGGTAAAGCATCTGGTACTGACAGGCAGCTCCGGGCTATTTGAAAGCAATTTGGGCGTAAGCTATCCCAAGCGGGGTAATTTTGACTATATATCAGAAAAAGTACGCTACACCTTTTACAACCAGAGTGTAGTATCATCGCAACTGATCGATGATGTATACGCGGCAGTCAATGATCTGAGAAAGTCCATAGGTATACTAAAGGCGGCCAAGGCAGCCAACAGACATCATGTTGGCAAAGACCTGGGTAAGATCACTACACCGACCTTACTGATCTGGGGCAAACAGGATAGAGTGACTCCGGTAGGAGTGGCCTATCAGTTTCTTGAAGCTCTGGGGGGTAAAATAGAGCTGCATATTATCGATCGCTGCGGACATGCGCCCATGATGGAGCAACCGGATGAATTCAACCGGATTCTTGGTCAGTATCTTATCAGAACAAACGAAGAAGCCTCAGCTGAAAGTGAGGATCAGCGACAAATTGCCTGATCTGTATCAGAGCAGGTATTATTCACTCAATTTTTTTCGGGTATGAACACGCTGCTGGTCGCGTTGGCTCTGCCGGGTTTTCTGCTGCTCATGTGGCTGGAGTACCGCATTGCCAAATGGAAAGACAAAACCTATTTTCACTTCAATTCGTCTATCGCCAATATCAGTATTGGTATTGCTGAACGCCTGTCAGATGTATTTCTGGCGGGCGTTTTCTACGCCGCTTTTGATTACATTCACCGGAAATACGGACTTTTTGATATTTCTGCTTCCGTATTCACCTATGTAGTGCTCCTGGTTATTACGGACTTTCTCTGGTACTGGTACCACCGGTTCGGCCACGAAATCAATTTGTTCTGGGCTGCCCATATTGTGCATCACCAGAGTGAAGATTTTAACTTTACCGTTTCCGCACGGATAACCATGTTTCAGTCTTTTCTCCGGCTTTTTTTCTGGTCCCTGCTGCCGCTGATCGGATTTTCGGCGCCTATGGTTACACTGGTTCTGCTGGCACATGGTCTTTATCCATTTTTTGTGCATACAAGACTGGTTGGCAAGCTGGGCTGGCTGGAATATGTCTTTGTTACCCCTTCGCACCATAGGGTGCATCATGCTTCCAATGAGCAATACCTTGACAAAAACTACGGGAGCATATTCATCATCTGGGATAAGCTGTTCGGAACATTTACAAAGGAAGAGGAAGAGCCGGTTTATGGTCTGACAGCACCGCTCCGGAGCCATAGCTTTTTGTGGCAGCACTTTCATTATTATCTCGAATTATGGGAAGCCGCAAAGGCAGAAAGACGATGGAAAGACAAGCTTATGGTTTTCCTGCGCCGACCGGATACTGTTCCGGAAGTTTTCAGAGAAAGGCTTGAGCAGAGGTTTTCCATTCAGAAAAATTCTCTCCGGCAAAGTATGGCAGTTAGGCCGAAGCTTAGAATATATGTAATGCTGCAAATTGCTTTGGCGCTGGGCTTGCTTTTTTTGCTCAGTCTTATTCATGACCGGCTTGCAACCGGTACACAGCTATGTCTGGTCTTATTCATTCTGCTTACGCTGATCAATAGTTGTGCGATCATAGAGCGGCGCGTATGGATTATCTACCTTGAATATGCCCGGCTGATGGTCTGTTTTTTTATTATGGGGCAATATTATCAGCATACCTGGTTTTATCTTCTGGAGCTGGGCGCATTTGCCTGGCTGCTGTATTATTTTCGTTTTTTCAGGAAAACGCTTATTTTATATATTTTCCGTCCGGGACTTTCAACCTGAAACGATAAAGGTATTTTCATGAAGGATAAAAAACGAAAAATAGTGCTGGCCGGAGGTTCAGGATATCTTGGCAGCAGACTTATTGCTCATTATCGTGCAAAAGCTCATGAGATTGTTGTGCTGACCAGAGGTGCGGGCAGTGTTTGTGATTCTGTACGATACATTCATTGGGACAGCTGCTCTCCGGGAGACTGGTGTGGAGAGCTGGAAGGGGCTGATCTGATTATTAATATGGTGGGTAAATCAGTTGATTGTCGCTATACGGAGAAAAACAGGAAAGAAATCATCGAATCCAGAACGAATGCTACTACGGTGCTGGGAGAGACAATCAATAAGCTGGAACAGCCACCCCGTTTGTGGCTGAATGCAGGTTCTGCCGCAATCTATGGTGATACCGGTAACTCGCTGATAGACGAAAAAAGCCCCTTGGGAAGTGGTTTCTCAGCCGAAGTATGTAAACTATGGGAAGAAGCGTTTTGGTTAGCAGATACTCCCCGGACCAGAAAGGCAGTATTGCGTATCGGGCTGGTTTTTGACCGCGATGCCTGGGTGCTGCAACCGTTTATATCAATGGCCCGCTGTGGTGTAGGTGGCCGGATCGGTAATGGCAATCAATACGTAAGCTGGATTCATATCACAGATTTTTTACAGGCGCTGGATATGATCGATGATGATACCGGTATAAATGGTGCTGTCAATATTGTGGCTCCGAATCCAGTCACTAACCGGGAGTTTATGAGCGCTATCCGGAAAGCAACCGGTATATACTATGGCCTCCCGACTCCGGCCTGGCTTCTGAAAACAGGAGGGATGCTGATAGGTAAAGAAGCCGGCCTCGTTCTGGGTGGGCGCAGAGTAGTATCCGGAATCCTGGGAGAAAAGCAGATGAATTTTCATTTCCCCACTATTCATGCAGCGATGAGGCAGATTGTGAGGAGATAATAGTCATGTTTTAATTGGCAGAGGTAGTAGGTAATGTACTATGATATTTTGTTCATTGTCAGCTATTTTATAGTTATCTCAGGGTAATTGGATGACCTTATTCACCCCCACCTGTTGCAGAAAATAATCATCATGTGAAACAACCAGCAATGTGCCTTTGTAGTCATTGACAGCTGCTGTCAGGATTTCCATATTCTGTATATCCAGATTGTTGGTAGGTTCATCAAGTATCAGCAGATTGGGAGCCTGATTGCGGATAATCAGGCAGCAGAGAATCAGGCGCATTTTTTCTCCGCCGCTCAGGGTATGACAGGGTTTGTGCCAATAGGCTCCGGAAAACAGAAACCGGTTGAGCCGTATCTTTATATCATGCTCCTGAAGCTTGCCGTCATTAAAGGATTGAGCCTGTTCGTAAACGGTACGTTGCGGATCAATCAGAGAATATTCCTGATCAATGCAAGCCCAGGTATTGTCAGCTCTGAAAATTTCACCGGCAGATGGCTCCAGTCGTCCAGTGATGAGATTCAGCAGCGTGGTTTTTCCGGAGCCGTTTGAGCCTGTGATGGCAAAACGATCTCCACTGGCTATCTGAAAGCTGAGCGATTGCTCCCATAGTATATCCCTGCCATAACAGAAGTTGATTTCATGTGCATTGATCAGCACTTTCCCTTTGTGAAGACCCGAATCATCAAAACCCAGCTTTATTTTGTCAATATCTGGCAAAGACGAGCGTAATTCGCGAAGATCCCCTGATAGGTCACTGATTTTTTCCCCATGGATTCCTTTTATTCGCCCGGTACTGCGCTCGGCATTATTTTTAAACGCGTTTTTTATAATAGCAGGTAAGCCTGCTTTATCCTGTTTCTTTTTACCACGAGCATCCAGTTTTTGCTGCCTTTCCATCGTTTCGCGTTCTTTCTCTCTCGCCTGTTTTAGCGCTTTTTCCTTGCTTTTAAGATCATGGTTCAGGGCATTTAACTCCATGTTTTTTTGTTGCGCATAGAAATCATAGTTGCCACCGTATATTGTGAGACCACGTTTGCTCAGTTCACACATTGTTGAGAGCAGATTGAGCAGTTTCCTGTCATGACTTACTACGAGCAGCGTATCATTGGTTGATTGTATATATTCATAGAGCTGATCCCGGCTGCGGGCGTCCAGGTGATTGCTGGGCTCATCCAGTAATACCAGATCTGGTTGGTGTATGCGGATACCAGCCAGTAATACTTTGGTTTTCTGTCCGCCACTAAGTGATTCCATGGGTGTGTTCAGGCCAATGCCATTCAGATTCCAGCCTGACAGCGCTTCCCGGCATCGTTCTTCAAGATTCCAGTCGTTATTAAGAATATCCAGATTTTCCTCTGTTGCGTTGCCGTCCAGTATTTCCTGCATCGCTTTGATTTTGTCGGAAACTTTTAGTGCCCCGGCAACAGTGATATCCTTATACGGATCTGTAATCTGTGGTATGTAGTACAAAGTCCCGTCTACTTTTAATGTGCCTGAAACCGGAAGCAAATCACCGGCGATAATTCTGAGAAGCGTGGATTTGCCGGAACCATTATTACCAATGAGACCGGTTTTGTCATGACGGTTGACAGTCAGTTGAAGATCGTCTACTAATAAATCCTTATCAGGATGGGTATATCGGAGATTCTGTAAAACAAGCATGTACTTCCTTTCTTTTCCAAAAATGAACAATCACTGACGCAGATGAGCGTCCTGGTTTATATTCGAAAGAAAGTGAGTTTTACATACAGTAGTCTTGAATACTTTTGTTTAGTACGAATGCAAAGATAAGCAAAAAAGACTGAAAAAAGTTCGGTTGGCTTCGTTTATCATTCTGAATTACTCTGTCGGAAAAATGTGCTCAATAAATAGGTAAAGAAAGATTTTAAGCTGGAAAAGTATCCATGGAATACTCCTTTGAAATATTCCATGGATAGAAGTGAAAAAAATTAGCGGATAGCTATTTTTTTGCTGTAATAGGTACCTTCGTGCTGAAAATTAACAATATAAATACCAGGCTGTAGCGAAGAAGCATTCAGGGTGTTAAGATTGCCTTTTTCAGTGATTTTACGTTCACCGGTACTGCTTAAAATAGTTACTTCTGATACAGAAGAGGAAAATACAAGCTGATTGCCGGAAGCGTACACATTGATCAGGTCAGAAGCACGAAGATCCTTTGTTGAAGTAACAGGATCATCGTACTCAAAAGTCAGGTTGTCCAATAGGAATACAGATTCTGCACTAGCCTCCTCGTCAGATTCCGGATCTCTCAGGATAACTCCGAATGATAATGCGGTAGGGTCTTCTTCTGACTGATACTCCAGAGTAATTTCGAATTTTGTGTATTCACTTGTTCCGGACGTGATTTCAAGATTGCCATGGCCAATCGGGCTTGTTTCGCTTGAAACAACTAATACCATTGAAATCTGATCCGAACCTCCCTGAGTAAATTTATAGTAACCGGTTAATTTGACAGGTCTGCCAGTGAAAGGCAGGCTTTGGAGTGCTTCATCTTCTATAGCTGCTTCGATATCGTTGCCAAGCATCACAGCATTTGAGACAGTATTACCAAATATCTGTAGAGCAGTCATACGCATGGCATATGTTCCATTGTGTGCATCGGTTGATTTGGTTATTGAAGGGGTTGGGTTGCAATATCCAAATCCGGTCCCTAGTGTATAATAATAGTTTAGGACATCCGCAGTAATATAATCCGAGGGTGACTCAATATTCGGGCAGGGAGCGAGTGTAGACCAATCCTCAAAATCTCCGTTAGGAAACTGGCTTTGTGCCGAAGAAGTAAGGATAGAAGCAAACAGAGCTCCTGAAATCAGTAGAGTTTTTTTCATATGTGTTTGTTGATGTAGAATATTTTATGAGTTAAAATTAAGGGTGATACATGAAAGAGAGAAGAAAAGTTACACAAATTACTGTAAGATGTGACAGACAGGTTATCGGGACCGTTGAGATACCAGTCTTTTTAGGACAAATTCATTATGATCAAAAACTATGATGTTGTTTCTGATCGACTAACGATAATAACTGGTTTATGTTTGACCGGAAAGTTGACAGAGTTGGCAATGAAACAGAGTTTCGCCGCCTCCTGGTGAAGTGTTCCGGCTTTCTCCATCATACTATCTTCTGCTATTTTCACAACAGGATGTATATATCACATCTTTAAACCTGCCGTCACCATCAGATGTTTCCACCATGACTCCGTTTGCCTTATCGGTATAGTCAGTCACAATTACAACTAAAAAATATTGGGAGAGAGCTACGGCCATATTCAGAGAATATGGCCGTAGGAGATATTGTTTTATTTACGAAACGCTTCCGTACATTTACGGCCGTTTTCTGTCACGATTTCAATATAATAAATACCCGGATAAAGTTGTTCTGTATCAACTTTTACCATGTTCCTGTGTATTCGACGCAGGTCGGGTGTATACTTCCGCCCTACAGGAGTAATCAAATGAACTTCTTTTATGACTTCGGATTCATCAATATGGATAGTCAGTTCGCTAGTGGCAGGGTTGGGATATAGCTGACGAAATAAGGCAGTGCGTAGTGATGGGGGTGTCTCATTGATTACCGTAAATCGTACGGATAATGTATCAAGCAAAGAGCCTTGAGCATTCGTTAACGAATAGGCATATCCCTTTACGGTATACGCGCCTACAGCCGGAGTCCATGAGTTATAAATTCCGGAATTATCTCCCGTCATGGCATAGGGGGCCTGACTTTCTATTCGTCGTTGTACCCCGTTCAGGTCAAATCGAATACTACCGACTGGCTGGCTTACATTGGCTCTGATATTCAGATTGTCACCTGTGACAGCCCGATTGATAACAGCACTGTCCGGAATTGGATCGAAGCCGCTGACCGGAAGATTAGTATTGGTATTAATAAGAGTGAACCCGGTTATGTAAATTATTCTGGACGGAACGACATTTACCAAAACAGTATCCGTCCCTGTTGCCAGCGAATCATCATGGGCTATAGCGACCAGCGTATAGTTTCCGGTCTGAGCATTATGCCACCAGAATGTATAGGGTTCGGTATATGAAGTATGTACAAGAGTATTATTGACCAGAAAAGACACACTGTCAATAATGCCATCCGCATCATAAGCCGTTGCAGTAACACGGATACTGTCACCTTCAGTATATGTACTGTTATTCGCGGGCTGCGTAATCTCAGCGGTCGGAGGGATATTGACACGTTCTTCTACGGCAAATGTTATAGTATCCGCCCCCGTAGCGAGTGAATCATCATAGGCTACGGCAACCAGTGTATAGCTTTCTGTCTGAGCATTATGCCACCAGAATGTGTACGGTTCAGTATATGAAGTATGTATAAGTATATTGTTGATCAGAAAAGACACGCTGTCAATAATGCCGTCACTGTCATAAGCTGTTGCGGAAATGAGAATACTGTCTCCGGTGGTGATTACCGAGGAGTCGTGTGGCTGTGTTATTTCAATTGCAGGCGGTATATTGATAATAGTCTCTACAATGATCCGGATAGAATCTTTCGCATAAGCAGCGGAATCATCATAAGCAACAACCTTAATAGTATGTTCTCCTTCCGGGACATTGGTCCATGTATACGAATATGGTTCAGCAGTTATCGAATCAATCCGCAGGTCATTGATATATACTTCGACACTCACTATTGTACCGTCAACATCACTGGCAGTTGCGTTTATCGGAATTGTAGAGCCGGTAATATGAATGCTGCTGTCTGCCGGACTGGCAATTGAGATTATGGGAAGCTCATTGGGGAAATCCATTATCTGAATCCGGATGGAGTCAGCGGAAGTACCGAGAGAATCATCGTAAGCCACTACACGGATATTCCAAAAGCCATTAGCCGGACTTATCAGCAGATATTCATAGGGTGCACTCAAGTCGGTAGCAGCGAGTGTATCATTTATGTAAAATTCTACTTTACTGATTATACCGTCCGCATCAGTGGCTGAGGCTTTAACAGGAATCGAAGATACATAGGATGGAATAACAGATCCGTCAGCGGGCGAAGAGACAGAAACCGAAGGCAGCATATTGGCAGCACCGGCTTCAAAAATCAGAAATGCCCGGTCTGTATTATTGGGAGCCTGAAGCAATCCATTGTTTAGAGAAGCTACGGTAGAAATAAAACTTCCGGTCACTGGATCATAAGGACGATACCGCCAGTTACCGGCAGGAAGATTTACTGTGGCATTGCCACCCCGGCTTAGAAAAGCAAGATAAATCTTAGAATTGTGATCACCGAAAAGCCAGTTGCTGGTATTCTGAGTGATCAGGCTATCCATAGGCATCATCTGGTAAAACGGAAGATAATGGTGAAAAAACTCTAAAGCGTAACGGCAATAATCCCAGAAAATATCACGGCTTCGGAAATCTTCACAATCAAGATCGCCGATAGGGCGGTCGGGATCATAGCCGAAATACCAGTCTGCTCCGCCGCCGCCGCCGGTCAGGTTGCCCCATAGCAGATTGCGTCGCATCGTATTCTGATTGTTGCCGGTGGCCGGAGTATCGGGGCCGAGTCCGCCATTTACTTCATCATGCTCAATAACCCAGCGAAACCCGGCCGTTTCAGATTTTTCACGCCACTTAAGAACAATCGAGTGACCTACTGTATGGGGTTGCTGGAGGGAGGTAGCGTCAAAGTTGGCATCTCCCAGCAAAGGATCGTATATCAGATCCGGTGAGGTCGAATTTGCTTTGGTATGTACCTTGACCGGATGCCTGTATGGGTCAAATTGTTTAAAAAAGGCCGCGTCAGCTTTTAACTGCGTGGTGTTTCTGTTGTTTTCTTCACCCAGATTCCAGAAAAGTGCATTATGATGTGCAAATCGGGCAATCATTTCTCTGTAATAGAGTCGCCGTTCCAATCCCAGGTTTCCTGAGTTTAGTAGGCGGTCATTTTCGGCTTCCTGAAGTACAAAGTGCAGCGCGACACCCTGTTGCTGCATATAAGTGAAAACAAGTTCCCATTGTGCCAGCTTACTCACATCAAAGCGGCTACGCTCTGTATAGCTGGTCCAGGGATAGACCTCCCGGCCGTCCCCGTTGACATTCATCAGCAGCATGTACACATTGTTAAGGCCTTCGGAAGCCAGATAATTAACCACTCCGATAATACCTTTCCCTTTGCCGTTTTGCCATGAAGGATTACCGGGGCGCCAGTCTTTCCGGTGTGGTTCGTAATGATGCAACCCGTCCGGAAGATTTTTTATATCACTACCCGGTTGAGGCTGAGTATTGTCAAATTCAAAATAAGCAAGATAATTTTCCGGGCTTCCTATACCTTGTTTCAGAAAATAGGACTGATCTCCCCGAAACCGGTAAAAATGCTCATTATGGTGCTCCAGCAGTCCTTTAGCCCGGAAATCTTTACCATGCTTGTCGCTGGTGCTGATTTTAAAATTTCCGGTGCTTCCGTTCAAAGGCATATAAGGAGTCCCGGCGGATGAATCATCTGATATTGCTATATCTGTTCCCTGCCGGAAAGACACAATATAATTCCATTCTCCTGTGTATGGCGGATTGAAATGAACACGCCAGCGGTTGCCGGATGATGCGGAACTTTCGTGAGCCTGTCCATCTGCTGCATAAAATCCGGGAACAATCAAGGTGTCGTTCTCGTGCATAAAATATACATTCATCCGGTAAAAAGTAAACGGATTGACCGGATCATATTCGGCAGCTTCCGGTCCTTCAAAAGTCAGGGAAAGTGTATGCCATAATTTAAGTTCTCCCTCTGGGACATGCTGGCCATCAGCCGGATTGCTTCCCAGAAAAAGCAGGACTAGTTGACAGATTAACAGTTTTCTTTTCATGGCAGGTTGTAGTTAATCAACCATAACTCAAAAAAGCGGAAAATGTTTATGATTTAAGGAATGATCACCGGTCATTTCCTTTTTATTAGGGAGAATCGGGGAGCTGCTTGCAGAAAAAGAATTAACTTAAACGATGGATGCGGGATAATGCAGCTGCTACAGATACAGTCAGAAACAATATCCTCAGGCATCTGTTTTATTTCGGGGATTTATAATAAAATCGATAAAAAATGTTAATTTTGATCGATCGATTTTAAGCAAACTCGGAGTTTCAATGCCAGGCCCCTCTGGTAGCAAGCTCATAAATACTATCAGGAAGCGGAGTATACAATGCTTTCTTTGTTTTATTTGTTTACGATGAAAAGACTCTTTACGCTCATTTGTGTGCTTATGGCTTTTAATGCCTTGGGGCAGCAGCAAATTCTGGTTAGTCAGTATATGCTGAATCAATATCTGATTAATCCGGCGGTAGCAGGAACCAGTGATTTCTTTGAAGCATCGGTAGGCTATCGCTTACAGTGGGCCGGACTGGAAGGAGCACCCCGGACTTTCTACGTAACTTTTCAGGGACCACTTGGTAAGGCGCCGGAGCATTACAACTGGCGTTCAAAGAAAAAATACCATCATGGTGTGGGAGCTTCAGTAATGGTTGACCAGACAGGGCTGTTATCAAGGACTATGGCCTATCTTACCTATGCGTACAACATGCCGATCAACAAAAAGATACGCTGGTCAAACGGTTTGAATCTCGGTTTTCAACAGCACAGAATCGTCGGAAGTAAAGTTATAATGGATGGTTTCGATGTCGCTTTGCCAGGTGTTGATATAAACAAAATTATTCCGGATGTATCCGTGGGAAGCTGGCTCTATTCCAAGGATTTTTATGTAGGCCTTGCGGCCAATCAGATCATGCGCAACCGGCTCGATTATTCAGTCAATCGTCTTGATGAAATAGGCAGGCTCAAATACCACTACTTCCTGACCGGAGGTCTTCGGATTCCGTTCTATTATAACGAAATGGAGTGGATTCCTTCCGTTATGCTCCGCTATGTACATCCTGCGCCGATGTCTTTTGATCTGAATTCCAAAATCCGATACAAGAAAATGTACTGGGTTGGGGTCAGCTACAGGCATCGTGATGCGGTCGCTGCGCTGGTCGGACTTACGCTTTTCGAATCCCTTAATATTGGCTATTCGTACGATTTGTCTATTTCCGGACTTTCATCCTATCACAATAACTCACATGAGTTTGTGCTTAGTTACAATATTGCCAGAAAATACGATGTGCTTAGTCCCAACAGATTCTGGTAGCTGTCTGAACGAGGAGTCAGAAATTATAACCTCAAGAGCTTTTTGCAATTTTTATACAGTGTTTGTTAATGTTTAATAATAGCTATAACTACAAAGATGCCGGTCTTCTTATATTAAGAATCGGAATAGGCCTTATGTTCGTCCTTCATGGATTCCCTAAGATGATGGGTGGCAAAGAAAAATGGGTGCAGCTGGGCGAAGCAATGCAGGTAGTAGGTATCAGTCAATATCCGGAGATATGGGGGTATCTGGCTGCCTTTGCGGAACTTGTCGGAGGAATATTGCTGATGTTTGGTCTCTTGCACCGGGCAGTATGTTTTCTTTTGTTTTTTACCATGGTAATAGCAGCTGCAAAGCATCTGGCTATGGGAGACGGAATTATGCGTTCCTCTCATGCTATTGAATCAGCTGTTTTATTTTTCTCTCTTATGTTTATCGGCCCGGGGAGAATCAGTGTTGATCAGGTCATTTTTGGTAAATAATAAACGTGGACAATTGATTGTTCCCGGTATTTCTGTATTTCAAGCGTATTTTGGCTGATATTGGTCAATTTCCGGGTTCTGTTCCCGGAACCATAACAATTGCATCACTTTTTTAATTTATCTTAACAGTGCAGATAATCTGATCCGGTATCACCGGAAAAGATCAGGTTGTTTTTTAAATTGACTGGTGACGTATGCGGTAATCGGGAGCTAAATCCCGTAAAACATTCTGAGAAATACCGGGTAGTGATTTCTGAAGGATAAAAGCCGGTAAATTATCAATACGTTGCGAGGTAAGAGTTAAAAACCAGTGAATCCGTTTTTTATAAATTAAAAATACTGCATTAATTAGTTGTATATGAAAAAAATACTGTGCCCAACTGATTTTTCGGACCGCTCACTGACTACGTATCGGTTGGCGAGTCGTATTGCCATGTCAATGTCGGCAGATT
This sequence comes from Bacteroidota bacterium, assembly GCA_023458555.1. Classification (GTDB taxonomy): domain Bacteria; phylum Bacteroidota; class Bacteroidia; order Cytophagales; family Cytophagaceae; genus SpSt-227. The sequence continues at coordinate 201,092 of JAEWYS010000016.1, forward strand.
TGGTTTTATATCATGCCAGTGTAGAGGTAACAGGGCTTTCAGATTCGTTAAAAGTCAATAACCTGAACAATGTGCCGGCTTCGCTCGAAGTCGAAAACAAGAAAATACTTGAGACCTGGCAGCAGCTTAAAAATTCTGAAAGTCAGACAGGGAAAAAGGTACATTTTGATTTTGTGATGGAAGAGGGGTTCCCCTTAGCTTCCATCACACGATTTGTTGAAAAAAATGATATCGACCTTATTGTTATGCATACCAAGGCTGATCACCGGCAAAAGTATGAAGGAGTATATATCGGAAGTGTAGGCGCTCAGGTAGTAGAAGAAGTGAAATGTCCGGTATTGCTTGTTCCGTATGGAGTTGTCCATGAATCAATCAAGCGTATGCTTTATGCAATTGATCTGGATTGCTACAGTCTGGATTCCATAAAAGAAGTGGATCAGTTTGCCGGCGGGTTTGATGCCGAAATAATCTATTTATATCTTGGTAATCCCCGTCAGGACAAAATCAATGCATTTAAGAGCGCAGCGGAGGAAGCCCTTGGCAAATCTGTGAGATTAGAAACAAGAGAAGCAAATGACTTTGTAGAAGGACTGAATTCCTTTATAAAAGAGCAGGAAGTTGATTTGTTGATCATGGAGCGTCATCGCAGAAGCATTCTGGAAAAGCTGTTTTCAAAAAGTCTGCTTAAGGCTATGGAGAAATATGCACAGATTCCATTACTGATTATGCATGTAAATGATTAATAATAAAATAAAAAGGCCTGCTTTAATAATGAGCAGGCCTTTTTTATTTTGTAAGTATGTAAGAATTTTATGAAGCTACTTTCAGCTTATTGAATTTAGACTTTTCAATTTTTTCTTCAGCGTACTCCAGATTAATTACCAGTTTACTTATCCCTTCCTGAGAAGGAAGTTCATACATGGCATCGGTCATTACTGCTTCGCAGATTGACCGAAGGCCTCTTGCTCCGAGATTAAACTCAAGCGCCTTTACAACAATATATTCAAGGGCATCATCAGTAACTTCCAGTTTGATGTTTTCCATCTTGAACAATTTGGAATATTGCTTGATCAGAGCATTCTGGGGCTCGGTCAGGATTCGCATAAGCGTCTCCCTGTTCATCGGTTCCAGATAGGTAATCACCGGAAGCCTTCCGATAAGTTCCGGAATAAGGCCGAAGTTTTTAAGATCCTGAGCAGTAACATAGGACAACAATGATTCCTTGCTGATATCGCTAAGATCAACTGCTTTATCTTTAAAACCTATTGGCCGGGTGTTTAACCGGTTTCCTATAACACGCTGAATACCTTCGAAAGCACCACCGCAAATAAATAGTATATTTTCAGTATTGATCGTGATCATTTTCTGATCCGGATGCTTTCTGCCGCCTTGTGGCGGTACGTTTACAGAGGAGCCTTCCAGCAGCTTCAGCAAAGCCTGTTGCACTCCTTCACCGCTCACATCCCGGGTGATAGAAGGATTGTCGCTTTTTCTTGCGATTTTATCTATTTCATCGATATATACGATGCCTCTTTCTGCCGCTTCTACATCATAGTTAGCTGATTGAAGCAGCCGGGTTAGTATACTTTCCACGTCTTCCCCGACGTATCCGGCTTCTGTCAGCACGGTTGCATCCGCAATACAGAACGGAACCTGAAGAATCTTCGCAAGAGTACGGGCAATATAGGTTTTACCGGTACCGGTTTCTCCGACCATGATGATATTGGATTTTTCTATAATTGCATCATCTTCGGCGGTTTTCTGAGTAAGCCTTTTGTAGTGGTTATAGACCGCTACGGACATGACTTTTTTTGCTTCATCCTGCCCGATGACAAACTGATCAAGGTACTTCTTCATTTCTACCGGCTTGACCAGGTTGAATTTGGGAGCGGAGTTTTTGTTTTTTACACGGGTTTCTTCAGATAAAATCTGTTGAGACTGTGTAATACATCGATCGCAAATATGGGCATGAATACCAGAGATCATTAGCGCCACATCTTTTTTGTTGCGTCCACAAAAAGAACAGGTAATATTGGTCATAGTGTCTTATGAAGCAATAGTATTGCCGGTACGGACAATACTATTGCCGGTATGTTCGGTTAATGTTATTTCTTGATTAAAACCTCATCGATAAGGCCGTATTCTTTGGCCTCATCTGCACGCATCCAGTAATCCCTGTCAACGTGCTTTTCAATATCAGCAATCGGCTTCCCTGTGTGCTTGGACAAAATGTCATTAAGCTCTTTCTTTACAATCAATATCTGCTTTGCTGTTATTTCAATATCAGATGCCTGACCCTGTACACCACCAAGAGGCTGGTGAATCATAATTCTGGAGTGGGGCAGGGATGAACGCTTGCCGGGAGCTCCTCCTGTCAGAAGAATTGCACCCATTGAAGCAGCAAGTCCGGTACATATGGTTGCCACATCCGGTCCTACATACTGCATGGTGTCATAAATGCCAAATCCGGCATATACGCTGCCACCCGGGCTGTTTACATACATAAGTATGTCTTTTTTCGAGTCAACTGATTCCAGAAACAGTAATTGGGCTACGATAATATTGGCTATATTATCATCAATGCCCATTCCCAGGAAAATAATCCTGTCCATGATAAGTCTGGAAAAAACGTCAATTTCTGCAAAACGGGTAGGTCTTTCTTCAATAACTGAACGTGTCATGTTTCTGACGTAATGACCTGACGCACTTTCCACATGATTGATATACTGATCGACTATATTGCTTCCGATATACTGATCCTTGATGGCGTATTTTCTGAATTCTTCCTTGTTAAGCATTGTATTACTGCGTGTAGTTTATTAGTGAAACAAAAATAAAAGAAGTTCTATTCTTTTGATTGTACAGAGTTTTCAAAAACTGAACCAAATTAAGAATTGTTTTTGTAAATAAGATATTTGATCGAAAAAGTTTTGTCGTCTTTAGGAATAAGAAAAGCTAAAATCAGATGCAGGAATGCAGGAAAGGAATAATGCTTTGTAAATGAGATTTCTCGTATGAGTAAATTGCTGATTGCAATATGGATTAAAATAAGAAAGGCGAAACTTTATTTCGCCTTTCTTGATAATGATTTATGTAAAAAGAAGTTGCTTATTCCGCCTCGACTACTTTTTTAAACTCATCGAGTGAAACCTCTTTATCTGTTGTTGAGATAGTTTCCTTAAGATAGGCTATGGTTTTGTCATACAGTACAGCCTCAAAAGTCTGCATATATGTCTTTCCGTTATCCTGTTTCAGATAATTGTCTGCAATTTTGTTAAGGGTTTCTTCCATTTCTTCGTTTATAGGAAGATTGCCGAACTGCTGACGAATATATTCCTTTGCTTTATCCATTATTTCTTCATGTTCTGCCTTTATATCAGCCCTCTCAATCAGATGGTTACGGATAAGATTCCATTTAAGATCTTTACGAAAATGCTCGTACTGTGTCGCTATGTCTTCTGGAGTAAGCTTGCCGGCATTGGTTCGAAGCAGCCACTCTTTAAGAAATTCATCAGGTATCGTGATGTCAGTACCGGAAACAAGGTGATTCTGGATATCTCTGCTGAGCAGCAGATCGCTTTCTCTCTGGTAGTTTTCTGAGATAGTTTCTGTAAGCTTTGCTTTAAACTCCTCATCTGACTTGACAGTGTCTTTGCCAAAGATACGGTCGTAAAAGTCCTGATTTATTTCGGCAGGTTTTCTTCTCCGGATGGTTTTTATGCTAAAGGTGTATTTTCCGCTGAGAGCTTCTGCTTCGTCTTTGCTGAGGCCGGTAGTAACTCCGGCAGCCGCAGCATCGATGAAGGTGCTTTCTATATCAAATGAAACTGTTTCACCGGTTTTTTTCCCGATAAAAAGCTTTTTCGCTTTATCGGTTAGTTTGTCTGCAGCAAGCATAGCATCTTCCTTACGGAAATCGCCTTCGGAAGCCGCCAGATCTCCGGTTAGAAAATCATTGTCAGCAACGCTGTCAGCTTCCGTCATTTCACCAAGCTGATTTTTAAGATTGTCGATCGTTTCGTTGAGGATCTTATCGTCAATTTTGATAGTATAACGGGTTTCCTGCAATTTTTTCAGGTCTACTGAAAACTCAGGTACCACGCCAAGATTAAACTGAAACTCGAAATCTTTCTGATTATCCCAGTCAATGCTGTTGTTTTCTTCGGCCGGTATCGGTTCGCCAACAACATTGAGCTTTTCGTTTTTAATATAATCATTAATAGTATGGGAGATCATGTGATTGATTTCATCAACCAGTATGCTTTTACCATACATTTTGTGTATAAGTCCTGCAGGAACCTTACCCGGGCGAAAACCTTTTATATTTGCTTTTTTGCTGTATTCTCTAAGCTTTTCAGCAACCTTGGGCTGATAGTCAGATTCTTTCAGGCTGATTTTTAGCTTAGTATACTTTGATTCCTTTTCTAGTGTTACTTCCAAGGTTATGAGCGTTTTAGTGTTTACTACCTGTATAAATTTAAAAACCCTCAACCTGTAAAAGATTGAGGGTTGATTTTTGTGCGGATGGAGGGACTCGAACCCCCATGCCTCGCGGCGCTAGATCCTAAGTCTAGTGCGTCTACCAATTTCGCCACATCCGCATTCTTTATGATAACTTTTTGTTATTCGTTTATCAGAATCGTGGCGCAAAGATATAGCGAAAAAATCAAATGTCAATACTTTTGAGAAAAAAAAATTATTATAATTTTTGTGCTGCGTTTATGCTCCTAACTAGCAAAAAAAATCCTTTATTTTGGGTATATGCTTCAGGTAGATCTAGAATTAGAGAATAAAGAAATTATACGGCGCTACAGGAAACTGTTGAGGCTGGCAAAACCTGTATTAAAAGATGATGATGCAAAAATCATCAAAAAAGCTTTTTATACAGCTTTACAGGCACATAAAGACATGCGTCGCAAGTCGGGTGAGCCATATATTTACCATCCTCTTGCGGTAGCGCAGATAGCAGTGGAGGAGATCGGGCTTGGCACGACTTCTATCGTGGCTGCGCTCCTTCATGATGTTGTTGAAGATACGCATCTTGAGCTGGAAGATATCGAGAGAGATTTTGGAAAAAAAGTAGCTTCCATTATAGACGGGCTTACGAAGATTGCCGGAGTATTTGATCAGGGGAGTTCTCCTCAGGCTGAAAACTTCCGTAAAATGATTCTGACATTGTCAGACGATGCGAGAGTTATACTTATCAAACTGGCGGATCGTCTGCATAACATGAGGACACTGGGAAGTATGCCCAGGGACAAGCAGTTGAAGATTTCGTCCGAGACCATATATTTGTATGCTCCGCTGGCACACCGTTTAGGCCTTTATGCGATTAAAACGGAGCTGGAGGATCTTTACCTGAAATACACAGATCCGGAAACCTACAAAAGCATTGCTACCAAGATTAAGCAAACTAAAGCATCCAGAGACAGATTTATAAAAGAGTTTATCAATCCGCTGAATAAAGCTCTGGAAGCGCACAGAATAAACTGTACTATAAAAGGAAGACCTAAATCGATCTATTCCATATGGAATAAGATAAAAAAGAACAGTGTGTCTTTCGAAGAGATATATGATCTTTTTGCAATAAGGGTTATTATAGACGCCAATCCCGAAGAAGAAAAAGCGCTTTGCTGGAAAGTATATTCCATTGTTACGGATTATTACAAACCCAATCCCGATCGTCTGAGAGACTGGGTAAGCACCCCTAAAGCCAACGGATACGAATCTCTGCATACAACCGTAATGAGCAGGCTGGGGCAGTGGGTTGAAGTGCAAATCCGTACCAGGCGAATGGATGATATTGCCGAAAAGGGATACGCAGCACATTGGAAATATAAGGAGACTGGTTCTGTCAGCAAAGAAGCCGGCCTGGATGTATGGATTAAAAAAGTACGGGAACTGATCGAGCAGAATGATTCTTCCGCGCTTGAGTTTCTGGATGATTTCCGGAAAGACTTGTTTAACGAAGAGGTCTTTGTATTTACCCCTAAAGGAGATCTGAAGATATTACCACATGGTTCCACTGCGCTTGATTTTGCTTTTGAAATCCATACCCAAATTGGTATCCGCTGTCTGGGAGCCAAGGTAAACCAGAAGCTTGTTCCGTTAAGTTACATACTTAACAACGGAGATCAGATTGAAATTCTGACTTCCGGCAAACAAAAGCCCCACGAAGACTGGCTCAAGTTTGTTGTTAGTTCCAAAGCCAGGGCGCGTATTAAAGATGCTCTGAAAGAGGATAAAAAGCAGATTGCCAATGAAGGAAAAGAGATTGTTCAGAGAAAACTCGGCCAGATGAAGCTGGAGCTGAACAATGAAACTATTCAGCAACTGCTCGCATTTTTTAATATTAAAAGCGCCAACGAGCTATATTACAATATAGCAAAAGAGCTGATTGATCCGAGAGATATTAAAAAGTTCAGGGAGCGAAAGGAGCCCCGCGAAGCAAAGCCCGCAAGAAAACAACCTTCACACACCCTCATTACCGAAAAAGAAACACTGCCTAAAAAATCCGGAAGTGCTGACTCAGACATGCTTCTTATCGGTGATGATATGGATAAGATTGATTATAAGCTGGCAAAATGTTGCAATCCGATACCGGGGGATGATGTGTTTGGGTTTGTCACCATCAATGAAGGTATCAAGATTCACAGGACTACCTGCCCCAATGCAATTGAGCTGATGTCTCACTACGGATACCGGATTGTAAAGGCCAAATGGACATCTCAGAAGGAGCTTGCTTTCCTTGCCGGAATACGACTGATTGGCACCGACCGCGTTGGTATTCTTAATGATATCACAAAGGTTGTTTCGACGGAGCTTAAGGTGAATATCCGGTCTATAACAGTTGATACAAACGATGGAATGTTTGATGGTAAAATCATGATCTTTGTGCATGATACCAAGCATCTGGACAAGCTGATTCTGAAACTAAGTAAAATACCGGATATAATTAACGTAATTCGCATAGATTCATAAATCGAATATACTACAGAGCGTTTTTCTTCGTAGTCAATATGTACTATTTGCATCTTCTGTATATATTTGTATCTTTATCGGGTCTATGAACACAAAAGATTCTACCATTGAGCAAGTAAAAAAGATATTTACAGCATATCTTGAGAGTAAGGAATTGCGCAAAACTCCGGAACGTTTTGCCATTCTTGAGGAAATTTATTCCTGCCCGGGCCATTTCGATGTTGAGTCCTTGTACATCAATATGAAAAACAAGAACTATCGGGTGAGCAGGGCTACTGTATACAATACGCTGGATATTTTGCTTTCCTGTGACCTTGTTACCAAGCATCAGTTCGGAACAAACAGCATGGCACAATATGAGAAATCCTTTGGTTCTCGTCAGCATGATCATATGATCTGTACTGAATGCCATAAAGTTGTAGAGTTTTGTGATCCGAGGATATATAATATCCAGACAATGGTAGGAGAGCTTCTTGGTTTTAAAGTTCATCATCATTCCCTCATATTATATGGTACATGTATTAATGGGGGGTGTTCCAAAAAAGAGACAAATTAAACTATGAATTACACTACAGAGATTAAAGAGAATATTCTTTTTATCTTTTTAAAAGGAGATTTGTTAGGTGAAAGCAATGGAATTGAGCTTGCTGATCTGGTAAATGACAAAATCAACGAAAATGTAACGTTTTGTGCCATAGATCTTTCAGAGGTTCGGTACATGAACAGCAGTGGCATAGGCGTACTGATTACCATTCTTACCAGGTTTCGCAATAAGGGCGGAGAAGTTGTTTTGATAAAACCCAGCGATCAGATCCGTAAACTTTTAGTTATAACCAAGCTGAATGCAATTTTTACAATTGTAGAAAACGAAGAGGAAGCAAAAACTAAATTAACGAATAAATAAAAATGGCTGTAGATGTTTTGTTAGGACTTCAGTGGGGAGATGAAGGCAAAGGCAAGATCGTAGATTTCCTTGCGCCTAAATATCAGGTTGTCGCAAGATTTCAGGGAGGTCCTAATGCCGGACATACACTTGAGTTCGATGGGATAAAACATGTATTACATCAGATTCCGTCCGGGATTTTCCATAATAATATTGCTAATGTAATTGGCAACGGAGTTGTGCTGGATCCGGTTATTTTTAAGACCGAAATCGAGAAGCTCAGGACCTTTTCAATTGATTTCAGAAGTAATCTTTTTATCTCTAAAAAAGCGCAGCTGATTCTGCCTAGTCATCGTTTGCTGGATGCTGCATACGAAAAATCCAAAGGTGATAAGAAAATTGGCTCTACCCTCAAAGGGATAGGGCCGACATATCAGGACAAAATTGCCAGAGTTGGTATCAGGGTAGGGGATATTCTTCTTGATAATTTTAAAGAGAAGTATCAGAAGCTGACAGATCATCATAAAACGATCCTGGACTTTTTCCATTTTGATTATGCGACTCTTGAGGAATCTGAAAAAGTATTCTTTGAGGCAATTGACTTTCTTAAGACATTTAATCTGGTTGAAAGCGAATACTTTATCAATGACTGCTTAAGCCAGAATAAAACGGTGCTTGCCGAGGGAGCTCAGGGATCTTTGCTGGATATTGATTTCGGGTCATATCCTTATGTTACTTCTTCCAATACTATGGTGGCAGGAGCATGTACCGGTCTGGGGATCGCTCCCTCAAAGATTGGCAGGGTAATCGGGATTTTTAAAGCATATTGTACAAGAGTAGGTAGCGGACCTTTTCCCACAGAACTCAATAATGAGGAAGGTGAGACCCTCCGGAAGGAAGGAAATGAATTCGGATCTACGACGGGCAGAGCCCGAAGATGTGGATGGCTTGATCTGGTAGCGTTGAAGTACGCTGTAATGCTGAATGGGGCTACCGAGCTCTGGATGATGAAAGTTGATGTGCTCAACAGTTTTGAGGAAATCAAAATATGTCATCAGTACAAGCTGAAGGATGGTTCGCTTGTTGATTCATTGCCTTATGATATTGATCAGGAGGATATCACACCGATCTATGAGACATTTGAAGGCTGGAATGATACACTTGAGGATTGCTCATCTTTTTCAGATCTTCCACAGCAACTGCTAGCCTATATAGCCTATATTGAAGCTCAGTTGGGGATACCGGTTAAGGTTATTTCTGTTGGTCCTGATAGAAAACAGACAATATTGAAAGAATCAGTGCTTGTATAATAGCCTGGCTGATAGGTTTTGATAATTTATTTAAAAATATTTTATCAAAACCTATTGCAATATCATTTTCTTCTACTACCTTTGCAGTCCCTTCACAGATAGGGAAACAACAAAATGCAAACGAGCTTTTGTTCAATTGTTTAAGACTTAGGTTTTGAATTTTGAAATGCTGTAGTCTCCTCTTTTGAAAAGTTAGTCTGGGTTCTAAAAAAAGATTAGCGAATTATTTTGGAGTTTTGGGATTATTTTTCTTATCTTTGCACCCGCTTTTGTAGGGAACGGGATTTTGCGAAGAGAGGCGGTTAATA
>JAEWYS010000017.1 GCA_023458555.1 Bacteroidota bacterium
GAGGTACGAGGCACTTGCCAGGCCCTTGACAGCAATGGAGTGTTCGCTAACTTTGTGCAGGCAAATAATATGCAAAATCTTCTAAACTGATTTGGAAGAAACGTCCAATAATTAGGGGGCTGAGACAGTACCATGTTGGAATTGAAATAAGTTATTGAGCTAATCGGAGCCGTAGATCCGCTTCCTTTTAATCGTACCATGTTGGAATTGAAATAATTCTTTTTTTGCATAATCATATTCAAGCTTGCTCTTTTAATCGTACCATGTTGGAATTGAAATCGAGCTGATATATGACCTTGCAGCTGTATGGAACTTTCTTTTAATCGTACCATGTTGGAATTGAAATTGAGTACCTTATAAGCATTCTTGAGAATATAGATACTTTTAATCGTACCATGTTGGAATTGAAATAAGCTTAAAGCCGGGAGACACTTTCCAGCCGGGTCTTTTAATCGTACCATGTTGGAATTGAAATTGGGAATAATAGAACGATCCTTGCAACATACGTCACTTTTAATCGTACCATGTTGGAATTGAAATTGAACGGAAATTGAAAGCGGAGAAAAAAAGGAAAGACTTTTAATCGTACCATGTTGGAATTGAAATTCGGTAGCAGTTAAGCTTATGCAAATGGTTCTGAACTTTTAATCGTACCATGTTGGAATTGAAATAATTATTTAAATCTATCATACAATATCTATAAGTCCTTTTAATCGTACCATGTTGGAATTGAAATAGCAAACTTTATTAGAATACCGTTTTGATGTCTCCCTTTTAATCGTACCATGTTGGAATTGAAATTAGGCTCGGGAATCTCTGTCCAGTCGGCTACAACCACTTTTAATCGTACCATGTTGGAATTGAAATAACAATCGACAAAACAGAAGCAGAACTGAGAGCCGGACTTTTAATCGTACCATGTTGGAATTGAAATTAATAGCAACATTCTTATTATGGCTGAATCGGCAAGGACTTTTAATCGTACCATGTTGGAATTGAAATGTCATCTTCAAGCGCATCAAGCCACATGTGGTCGCTTTTAATCGTACCATGTTGGAATTGAAATTATACTCATCAACCCCGTTATAGGGATTGTCAAACTTTTAATCGTACCATGTTGGAATTGAAATATTTGATACTGTGCTTTGTAATGACAAAGCTTTAATCTTTTAATCGTACCATACTGGAATTGAAATTACGCTTTACCGTTTTTCTTTACAACAGTCATTATACTTTTAATCGTACCATGCTGGAATTTACCTCGGGGGCTTATTTTGGCTGATTACTAATATGATAATGACAGCTTTTTTAATTGCCAGAGTTTATTCATGGCCTAATGCTTACTGCCCTCTTCTGTCAGCTAGTCCGGAATGTTAGGCGATACGCCGCACACGGCGGTTGCAGGTAGCTATAGTCAAGTTCCGGACTTGTCCCCAGCATACCTCCCCGATGAGATCGGATAAAAAGTTGATATTAGCTTGTCCGAAAAGCGTCTGTGTGCCGGAGCCAGGAATATTCCTGGCGGCAACAAGGATGTCTTTTAGCGGTTGGATGAAAAATAATCAGATTTCCGTTTTCAGGACTTTCTGGAACGTTTTGAAGGTGTTTCACTGGTAAAACCTTCGGCGAAAAATTCTTCAAGTGTCATGTTATGAAAGTTCAGAATTTTGATCAATGTCATAAAATTCATATTGCTTCCATTTTCGTAGTTCCAGTAAAGACTTCTGCTCATATCGATATCATAAGCAAATTTTTCATGGCTGGTATATCCGGCCTTAAACCTCAGGCTTTTTATTCTTGCTCCCAGCTGAGCGAGTATTTGTTCTTCGGTATACATGTTTGTAAATAAAAACAAAGTTGCCCTTATTGAAAACCCTATATTTAGAGTATATTATATTGGTGTTTTGTAAAAAAAGGATTTCAGTTGCTTTATCGGAGGGCAATATTCTAATCCCTAATGTGTAACGGAGACAGCTTAAAAGTAGAATCCGGGTATTGAAAATGCCTTTGTGGTCATTTTGTCGTGAAATGCAAGGCCAGCTGCCTAGTTTAAGCCTCTGAAAAACTCTTCCGGACTTATGCCAAGATATGTGCATATACGCTGGAAGGTGGAAATTGTCATGTTGATCTTGCCGGATATCAGTCGATGGGGGTTGATGGAAGTGTCATTATAGAAAACTTCGTGAGTAATACATTTTTCTGTCATCAGATCCTGCATTCTCCGCCCGATTTTTTCCAGGAGTATAGAGTCTCTGTAGCGCTTTCCCGGTTGTTTGTTTGGCTTTTCTTGCTCCATGACAAGCGCAAGGTCAAATAAATTCGTTTATTTTTTAAAGTCATATATGTATTTATCAAAGATTTGACGTATTATTGTAAAATGATTAATTTATTAGATATATTTATGAATATGTATTTGAAGTAATTTTTTTGCCTATATTTAACAAATTATGATCTATTTTCCTGTTATTTGTCAGCAATTAAGTTGGATAGTTTCTATTTTATTTTTAAAATGTATATTGATTTTTAACAATAAATTTTGAATTTTATAAGATATGCCTGTATATACTTACATAAGTACTGATTGTTTTTCTGTGTATACGGGTGTATATAAAGTGAATATATTAACAGGCTAAATCTAACAGAACCGTGAAAAGATATAACCGAATACTAATCGTAGATGATAATGAAGTTGATATCTGGGTAGCGTCCAAGATTATAGAGTATACTATTCCATATAACGAGCTCGTTGTTGCACGTTCCGGCCCGGAAGCACTGCGTTATTTTGCTGAATCTGTCAATATACCGGACCTGGTTTTTGTGGATTTGTACATGCCCCTGATGAATGGTTTTCACCTGATTAAAACGATGATAGAAAGTCACCCGGAGTTTTCAGCGCAGCGGACCCGTATCATTCCTTTGTCTGTATCGGAAAATATTAGGGATGTTGACGCTGTAAAGCGCCTTGGTATTACAGATTTTATTCTTAAGCCACTGGATCAGCACAAACTGCGTTTTTTGTTGTCCGGCAGTACATATCCGGACAGATCGCCATGTGGTCAGGCCTGATAAACCCTGTCAGATTCAACTTTTATTCTTTTTTTTCAAGCAGCTGCCTATAAAGGGTGCGAGACAGATTGTTTAGCGAATCACTAAATTTGCTTACAGGGATCTGATCCAGATTTTCCATAAACATGTCAAACTGATTAAGTATCTCTTCGCGGTTTTCTTCTTTAAATCCCATCATACTTATGATGATCCCGCCGAGATCAGTGTAAAAATCTTCGGTAACGGCACCGGCATGTCTCAAACCCCTGATGAGCTTAAAGTTTTTCATTTCGGCTTTGATCAGCCTAAGGATAAGCTGTTCCTGTTCCATGTCATTTCCCGGAGTCATGTTTGAAAATTGTTAAACTGGGCAGATTCGAAATATTGCATGCAAATTAATGACTTATGTTGATTCGACAAATATATAATTTTGAATGGTAACAGCTTGGCTCGTTTTGACTGCTGCTAACTTACGTAAAAAGTAGCGAAAACCGTGAGCTCTGGTTCCTGAATACCCGGAGAACCCCGGAAGCTTATAGCAGTACTTCGAGCTGGCGATACTGTCCGATCGGTTTAAGGGAGGCAATGGTGGTAATGTTGTTTTCGGCAAGACTGAAACTTTGGAGGTGCCATGTTCTGTTACGAACTCTCGCATAACGGTTGTCAATACAAGCATCCCCTACCGGCATCAGCAAGCCTGTGCCTTCTCCTTTCAGGGTGGCTTCCAGACTGGTCCAGTAATAGAGAAATGCCCTGCTTCTGTCTGGCTGTCTCATGATTTCCTTATATATGATTTTGGGAATTAGCCTTTCATAATCACTAACCTGTATCGTGTTGGTTTCTTCGGTATCAACACCCACTTCAGCCTCATCCGAAATAGCACAGGTGACAGTGCTGCGCGAATGAGCAATGCTGAATCGAATATTGCACCCGGGGAAGAATGGCTTACCATAAGAGCTGTATTGAATATCGGCCAGCTTTAGATTGCAGCACAACCTGCGTATGCCCTGGATAAGTAAAAGCCGGCCGGTTATCCGGGCCTGGCGGTCTTCCGGGTAACGATAATGGCCGATTTTCCGGGCAAAACAGTCTGGCATGAGACGCAGATAATTATTCAGGGTATCTGAATCCCAGCTATTTTCCATCCTATTATATAACAGATATACCATACACTGCGTTGGTCCATATACCTCCTCTAATATAGTAACCTGTTTATAGGATAAAGTTCTTTAAATTTACACCAACGTGCTTGTATATAGCTGTTTGCATTGGCGGTATATTGCCGGAGAGCGTCTGAAAGCAGACAGGACAGCAGTCGGGAGTTTATAAAAAGGAAGAGGCCGGATCCGATCCAGCCTCTTTCCATACTTTGGTGAACTATTAACAGGTATTATTTTTTGTGCAATGCGTCAAATTTATTCTTACCCTGTTCCAGAAAACGCAGGTACTCATTAACGCTTTTGGTATACGCTACAGGTTTATTCAGAACTTTGCCGGTATGTGGATCAATCAGGGCATAATAAGGTTGCGAGTTGACTTCAAACAAAGTCTGCTCAAGGTCAAAATTTTTCTCACCTACTGTTTCTATAGTGAATCCTGTTTCTTTTGAAAGGTAGACTTCATTTTCCGGGAGTCTGGTAAAGTCATCGACATAAAGCGAAGCTATAACGAAGTCATTTCTCAGATAGCGTAAAACTTGTGGATCAGACCATATATTGGCTTCTACTTCCCGGCAGTTGACACAGCCATGACCTGTAAAATCAACAAAGAGAGGCATGTTTTTCTCTCTGGCACATGCCAGCGCCTGGTCATAGTCAAAATACCCTTTGAGACCATGAGGAAGTCTGAACTTGTTTTGGTATTTGGGTTCATCGCAGAGCGTAGATTCGGATTCGGAGCTGTATTCGCGAATAATGCCCGGCAGATCAAAATTATGCGTATGCATAGGTGGCAGATAGCCGGACAATGCTTTGAGCGGAGCCCCGAAAAGACCTGGCAGAAGGTAGATGGCAAAAATAAACGGTAGAAGTGCCACAATGAGCCTCGGAACACTGACTGCATCTACGGGAGAATCATGCGGCAGCCTGAATTTGCCAAGCAGATAGTAGCTTAAAAGCAGAGAAAGAGCTATCCAGCAGGCGATATACACATCTCTGTCCAGAATGTTGAGATGATAGACCTGATCGATCATGCTGAGGAACTTCAGGGCAAGTCCCAGCTCTATAAACCCAAGAGTAACCTTGACCACATTGAGCCAGCCTCCGGATTTGGGAAGCTTTGCCAGCAGCTGAGGAAACATGGCAAAAATGGTAAACGGAATGGCAAAGGCGGTAGCATAGGCTACCATACCCAGCAGTGGCCGGATAGCTTCTCCCTGAAAAGCCTGAACCAGAAGACTGCCTACTATCGGGCCTGTACAGGAGAAGGAAACCAGCACCAGTGTAAAAGCCATAAAGAAGACACCGTAATAGCCTCCTTTTTCGGATTGTGCGTCAACCCGGTTGACAAAAGAATTGGGCAGTGTTATTTCAAACAGTCCGAGGAAAGAAAGGCCAAAGGTGATAAATATGACAAAAAAGATCAGGTTTGGCACCCAGTGTACGCTCATGAAGGTGGCAAAGGATGGTCCCATGGTGGCGGATATTGCCACTCCGATAAGGCTGTATATTAAGATTATGGAAAACCCGTAAAACAACGCTTTGCGGATAGCCTGTCCCCGGTTGGGGCTATTGGAAGTAAAAAAGGTTACCGTAAGCGGAATCATAGGAAAGACACAAGGTGTGTGGAGCGCAATGAGGCCTGCCCCGAAGGCGATGAGCAGGAAGCCGAGCAGAGAGCCTTCTTCCTGTATAGGGCTGTCGGTTTCCGTTTCTCCGTTGGAGACAGCAGCAGGCCTTTCATCGACTGCTTTTGCCGGAGTAGCTACATGGTTACGGAGACTGTCAACTCTGAGCTCAAGCTCACTGATGATAAGATTGTTCAGGCTGTCCCTGCGCAGCATATTCTGAATATTTTCGGCTGTACGCCTCAGTTCTTCACGGGTAGGCTGCTGCGCGAGTCCGCTGAGGACTGAGCAAAGTATTAAAAAGACGGTAATAAGTTTTCTCATATTAATTAGCTCCGTACTTCCTCACAAAATCGTTCAACTCTTTTGTTACAAGGTCTTCGCCTTGCGGAGATGTTTTTAGTAGTTCCTGTTTCTGTGCTTTTAGCTGCTCCAGGCCGGAGGAAGCATAGTGTGCCGGAGCTTTGCCCGGTCTGCTGCTTTCCGGAGCGGGGCTCATGCCGGTGGCATCTCTGCTGTCTGATTTGGGCTTAGCGCTTTTCCCTTTGTCAGGAGACGGAACATTTTGTTCCTGTGCTTTTTGTTCCGAAGCAGCGCTTACTTTGATCTGGTTAAAGGAAAACTGCTGAATCACGGGGACGCATTTGCCGGATTCATCATTGCAGGCCTGACCGTATAGTTTTGCCTGTATTACGGGATTTTCTTTCAGGATTTTTACTGCCTGTCTGAATTCGGCTTTGCCCAGAAAATAGGTATAAGTGCCCATCCAGATCAGGTTGTCTTCCTTTGCCTTTGCCCCAATGGGCTTTATGTCTCCGGAGAGCTGATAACTGTCGTTTTCGGTAAAGGTAAAGCTTGCCACCACGGGACCCAGATCGGGATCAAAATCGGAGGAGTATAAATACCAGCCATCAATAATTTTGGCCTTAAAAATCAGGTCTATGGTTTCTCCGACTTTAACATCGCTTTTGGAAACGGAAGTTTCCCAGGTGGTCGGAACCTCTTTCTGCGCCAATGCCGTCTGCAAAACGGCTGACAGAAAAAGAATGCTGAGGATCTTGAATTTCATTGGTATTACCGGTTTGTCGTTGGTTTTATACAAATACAATGCCGATTCAGTCGGCTGAGAAATGTTTGTAAAATCGGGTAATAGTTTCGATACCTTTCAGGTAATTGAAGACTCTGTAGCTTTCATTGGGTGAATGGATGGCATCTTCGTCCAGTCCGAAGCCCATGAGGACGCTTTTCAGGCCAAGCTCTTTCTCAAAAAGACTGACGATCGGTATGCTGCCGCCCTCTCTCATCGGAACGGGGGTTTTACCCCAGACGTCTTCAAATGCCCTGCTTGCTGCCATATATGCCCTGGAATCGGTTGGGGTAACCGCTGGCTCTCCGCCATGATGCGGCCTTACTTTTACTTCTGTCCCGGCAGGTGCGATCCTTTTAAAATGTTCTTCAA
Organism: Bacteroidota bacterium; assembly: GCA_023458555.1. Classification (GTDB taxonomy): domain Bacteria; phylum Bacteroidota; class Bacteroidia; order Cytophagales; family Cytophagaceae; genus SpSt-227. The sequence continues at coordinate 7,290 of JAEWYS010000017.1, forward strand.
ACAGGCGCGTTATTTCGACGGAAGACTGATTGGGAACCAGTCGCATGGATATTTTTGCATACGCTTTTGAAGGTAGCACTGTTTTGGCTCCTTCGCCTGTATAGCCGCCCCAGATGCCGTTGACATCCAGGGTAGGACGTATGGACACATGCTCCAGAGGAGTATAGCCTTTTTCTCCTCTCAGGGCTTTTATGCCAAGACTTTTCATATACTCTTCCTGCGAAAAGGGAACCTGATTCATCATCTTACGCTCTTCTTCGGATAATTCGGTTACCTTGTCATAAAATCCGGGTATGGTGATACGCTGATTTTCATCCTTGAGGGAGGCGATCATTTCACAAAGTGCATTGATCGGATTGGTAACTGCTCCGCCATACATGCCCGAGTGCAAATCTCTTCTGGGGCCGGTAACTTCTACTTCGATATAGCTCAGACCACGCAATCCGACAGTGATACTTGGTACTTCATTGGAAAAAAGACCAGTATCGGAAATCAGAATTACATCGGCTGTCAGCAGTTCTTTGTTGGCGGCAACAAAGCGGGGCAGATTGTCGGAGCCGATTTCCTCTTCTCCTTCGATCATAAATTTGACGTTGCAGGGCAGATTCTGTTGTGCCATCATCGTTTCAAATGCTTTGATGTGCATATACATCTGTCCTTTGTCATCGCTTGCTCCCCGGGCATATATCTTACCGTCCCGGATTTCAGGCTCAAAGGGCGGACTTTCCCATAAATCAAGGGGATCAGGCGGCTGCACATCATAATGACCATATACCAGTACGGTCGGCAATGCCGGATCAATGATTTTTTCTCCATATACTATGGGATATCCTTTAGTAGGACACAGGCGTACCTGGTCAGCGCCGGCCTGAATCAGTCTGTCCTTTATAAATTCGGCAGCTCTCAGTACATCCTGCTGATAAGCTTTGTCTGCGCTTACGGATGGTATCCGGAGCAGCTCAAACAATTCACTTATAAATCGTTGTTGGTTGTTTTCGATATAGCTTCTCATATACGTTCAATTTACAAAAAAGACCGGACTAGGGACTTCCGGCAAGCAGCTTTTCAATTTTAGGCTGCATACCTGCTTTGCCCTGCAATCCTCCTGTATGCAAAGCTATTATTGTTTTGCCTTTTTCAAAATATCCTTTGCTGATAAGGTCAAGAAGCCCGAAAAACATTTTAGAAGTATAAACAGGATCCAAAGGTATGGCAAAGGAAGATTCAAAAGAAGCGATAAAGCTTGCAAGCTTTTTGTCGATACGGGCATACCCGCCGAAATGATAATCATGACAAATATGCCAGCCCGGGAGATTTGTGCTATTATTTTGAGAAAGAAGATTCCGGACTTCTTCTTCCAGATAGTTTTCTGCCCGAAGGGCTGCAAAGCCAAGTACCTGCGCAGCTGGCGGGACTCCTGCGATAAGTCCTGCCATCGTGCCGCCGGTCCCAACCGGAGTACAGATATAATCAAAAGGAAAGCTAATCTCGGTGACCAGCTCACTGACACCTTTGACGGCAAGCGGACCGGAGCCGCCTTCCGGGATGAGATAGAAATCTCCGAACTGTTCGCGGAGCTGCCGGATTAGCTCCGGACTATCTTTTTCGCGATATCTGCTACGATCCATATAGTGGATCTGCATGCCTGCGTCCCGGGCAAAGGACAGTGTCGGATTGAGGGGAAGAGTTTCTTCGCCGCGGATAATGCCGACAGACCTGAAACCATGCATTGCAGCGGCGGCAGCAGTGCTGTATATGTGATTGGAAAAGGCTCCGCCAAAGGTGAGCAGGGTGTCCTTATTCAGGTTCCTGGCTTCCTGAAGGTTGTGTTTCAGCTTACGCCATTTGTTACCGGAGACAAGGGGGTGAACCAGATCATCCCGTTTGATGTACAGCTGTATACCTGCTTCACATGTTTCAGGACTTATGATTTGCTGAACGGGAGTGGGTGAACTGGTCTGCATCATCTGATCTTGTCCTGGCTTTTAGCGGATACTGTATTCATGACCGGATAATCTAACTATTTTGTCGCAGATTCGATTGGAAAAATCTGTTTTTGTAATGATTGTTTTGTCTGGCATTATTGCATTTCTGCAGGGGTCATAGCGGTCAGCATGCAAACATTTGCAGGAAGATAGCGCCCAAACGTCAAAATGTATATACCTTTGTACGGATGATGACAGACGAAGAGCTATTTGACGGAACAGAAGATTCGGAGCTATACGAGCATCACCGGATTGTAGTGGATCCCGGCCAGACTTTGCTGAGGATTGATAAGTTTCTGATGGACCGCCTGCCCAATGCCACCCGCAATAAGGTGCAAAATGCCATAAAGGCTGAAACAGTACAGGTCAATCAGGGCGGAATCAAAGCCAGCTATAAGGTGCGTCCGGGAGATGTGATCACCGTTATGCTGCCGCAGCCACCACGTGAGGATGTGGTAATTCCTGAAAATATACCGCTGAATATTGTCTATGAAGATGATGACCTCCTTGTTGTCAATAAACCGGCAGGTATGGTGGTACATCCGGCTTATCAGAACTGGACCGGTACGCTGGTCAATGCGCTGGCCTGGCATTTTGAGCATCTGCCAACCGGGAGAAACGGAGAAGGGAGACCCGGACTGGTACACCGTATAGATAAGGACACCTCCGGGCTGATGGTAATTGCAAAAACGGAATATGCGATGACACATCTTGCCAGGCAGTTTTTTGATCATACTATCCAGCGCCGGTATCGGGCACTGGTATGGGGCGTGCCGGAAGCAGAGCAGGGAACCATAACAGGACATGTAGGACGCAGCCTCAAGGACAGAAGAGTGATGTCTGTGTTTCCGGATGGAGAGTTTGGTAAACATGCGGTGACACACTATACATTGCTGAAAGATCTGCGCTATGTGTCATTTATCGAGTGCAGGCTGGAGACAGGGCGTACTCACCAGATACGGGCCCATATGCGGCATATTGGCCATACGTTGTTTAATGATGCTACGTATGGCGGAGATAAAGTGCTGAAAGGAACAACTTTTTCCAAGTATCGGCAGTTTGTAGATAACTGCTTTAAGCAGATGCCGAGGCAGGCCTTGCATGCAAAGTCACTTGGTTTTATACATCCTGTCACAAAGCAGGAGTTGTTTTTTGATTCGGAGCTTCCCGATGATTTTTCTGCAGTGCTCGATAAATGGGAACGCTATGTTACGGATGTGGAACAATAAGACGATATCCGGATTGACTTTTAAGTATTTTAAAAACTGACTATAAACAATTTAATTATTTTTTAAATGGCTACTATAACATTGAAAGGTAAAACCATACATTCGGTTGGCAATCTGCCGGAAGTTGGCTCGAAAGCAAAAGACTTTGACCTGATCACTGCCAATATGAACCGGGTGACGCTTAAGGACTATAAGGGGAAAAAGCTTCTGCTTAATATTTTTCCAAGTGTAGACACGGGAACCTGTGCCATGTCTGTCAGAAAGTTTAATGAAATGGCCGCTAAAATGGAGAATACAGTGGTCTTGTGTGTGTCCAAGGATTTACCGTTTGCGTTTAAGCGTTTTTGCGGAACAGAGAATATTCAAAATGTACAGGCTGCTTCGGATTTCAGGAGTGGTGAGTTTGGCAAGGCTTATGGAGTAACACTGACTGATGACTCTCCCATGGAGGGCTTGCTGGCCAGGGCCATTGTTATTATCGATGAAGAAGGCAAAGTGATCTATACGGAGCTCGTACCGGAGATTGTTGATGAACCGGATTACGAAAAAGCTCTGGATGCGCTGAAAGAATAAAAGTTTTAACGGATAGGCTAAAAGCAGACGTTAATAAAAGATTTTGTTTTTTCTATCATGGACTAAAAACGGGAACGGTATACTGTGCTCTGCTCCCGTTTTTAGTCCATAATGGAAACTATTTTATGGCAATCTTTAAAACAGAAGCCTTGTTATCTGTTACGATATTTAAAAAGTAAATACCAGCTTCATAATCTGACACATTTATTGCTGTTCTTGAAACGAAAGAAATATTTTCGATTATTTTTCTTCCCTGTGCATCAATAATCGACACTGTCATCGGATCTGTATTTTCCGAAGTGATGGTTAACAGGTCTCTTGCCGGATTAGGATAAACATTCAGACCTCTGATGGCAGCATGGTTTGTTCCTGATACCAGTATGTCTACGGAGGTAGTTACTTCTGCCGAATCGCAATCATTGTGAAGTGTTGCCGTTACGGTATAATTTCCCTCGGTGGTGTAAGTGTGTGATATACTTGTAGCAGCGTTGCGTATAATGTGTCCATCCCCGAAATTCCAGTCCACGAGACCTACATTTGCCACATTAATTAAAGCAAAGTTGACATGTTCATTTGTTATCTGGGTGTTGATTCTTTCGGCTGACGGTGCTTTCAGCATAGAAACCTGGATTGCGTCTATCCCTGTACATCCGTTCGGGGCAGTAACCTGAACAGCGTAACTGCCGGGAGCGGAGACGACCAGCGTGTTCGTGATATTGTCTGAGCCGCTCCATATATAAGAGGCGCCCGGGTTTTGTGCATCCAATGTTAAGCTTTCCCCCTCACATATGATCGTATCGGTGCCTAAATTTACATATGGATTTTCATTATTGATAACCAGTGTTTCAATGTTTCTGGTACATGTTGTCCCTGGTTTCGTTAACCATATATAGTAGGAGCCCGGAAGTAAGCTATCAAATATATTGGAGTTTTGCCAGATTGAAGGAGGATTTGCATCTGTACTGATTCCAAATTTAAGTTCCGTATGAGTGATCTTCAGGTTGGAAATAGCCTGGCGCATTGCATCACCTCCGGTCAGTGCCCCAAAACAATGCCTCCAGCCGGAGACATCTTCATTAAGGTAGCTGACAGGAAGCTCCACCTTGTCGAAGATAACCGTGTCGTTTATGCTTAATGTAAGGACTCCGTGCAGTATAGTTATTTTTACCGGAACATTTTCCCGGTTTTTCCATAAAGAAAAATTGGGTGAAAATGCCAGTGTTGTGGCATCCGAAGGAGCCGGAGGAGAGGTATTGCTTTTCCCATAGATCAGGTAGATGCCTCTCATATTCGATCCGTTATCCGCTGCGTCAAAACTGATTCTTAACTTACTTCCTGAGCCATTATGGATATTGCTCTGATTTATTCCTGCATCGTCTCCGAAAGAATAGGAAATTCCATCGCCCCCACCTGTCCCCCAGATATTGATTACCTGGTCTGCCGTAAGGTCAAACTCAACCGTCATGGAGTTAAGTAAACCGAGGCTGAACTGAGGAATGGCCAACACTGCTGCTCCGGAAATAGAAGTCGCAGAAGGTGTCAGCACCAATCGATTGCTGGTATACAGAGCGGAGCCGCTCAGGGTGATTTCCGGGCTGGCGGTTGTTAAATCATTCTGATATATAATGCTTTCTGTTGCTTGCCCGAAATATTCATATAGCCGAATGGAACCTCCCTGATTAATACAGTTGTACGCCGTCAGGTCTGCTTTGGCACCAAATCCGACGATGATCTCCTTTCTGACAGAATCTGATATTATCGAAGAGCATGTACTGGATGTATATTGATAATAGAGTACATATACAGAATCAGAACCGGGTGTGAACGTAAAGGTATTATTGGCAGACCAGTCCTGCAGTACAGCGCTGTTTTCATCTGAAAAACGGTATTGCCATTGCCCGCCGTTGTTCAAAGGAACATCATTTTTCAGTTGAAGTGTGACAGGGTTACCGGGAGTACAGATTTCTAAAGGAAAGATATCAGCAGAAGGCGGGGCTTTGCTTATCAGCTGCAAGCTGACAAAGGCGGTATCTCTGCATCCGGCTTCATTGGAGCCGATTACAGAGTACGTTGTATTGTTCGCAACAGTCGCATTGACACTGCTGATATCCGTTTTATCCAGACCGGCAGAGGGGGACCACTCATAAGTGTCTGCTCCGCCGGCAATCAGATTGACGGTTTCACCGTCACAGATCACCAGTTGAGTAATGTTGGTTGTCATGGCGGGAGATGCTATTACATCTAAAGTGGCTGCCTCAGAAATATATTGCTGCTGGGAAGCGATACAGGTTACACTGACTCTGTAGGAGCTGGTTGCGGCTGTCTGACTGGTAACAGCCAGTTCAGGAATTGTGGTTGTGTCAACATTGATCCATGAAGAGCCGTCATATTTTTGCCAGATATATTCTAATCCGCTCAATAAGTCAGTCTGAGAATACCTGATGGTACTTGTTTCGCCCTGACAAACCGTAGACGGAGTAACCGAAACAGTTGATTGTGCTGGTGCACCTGAACAGGATCCGACTGGCTCATGAACAAAGATGGTTTGGGGTACATAGCTGTATCTTGCAGAAGCAGTTGGAGGAGAAGCCGGGTCGGGATTGCTGGAATCACTCCGATATAGCATGCTCCTGTTATCTGTGCTACCGGAATGCTGTCGGAAAACCAGGCTGGAAAAACCAGGTGTATTTTCATCGATTGCAAGTACCAGATTATCGTTGCCGTTGTATAAAAAAGGAGTTTGCAGAGTGATCTCGAACCAGCCTGCATCAGAAACTAAGCCGGAGATATCTCCATTATAAACTTGTACAAGCCCTGTCAGGGGAATCCAGCCGGTAGTGGAGGTAAAGTTATTGGTGGTGGTATGCCCCATGTAAATAACCCAGTCTTTGGATTGTGTCACTGAGCCACTGGAATAATAAAACTGTATTTTTGTGATTTCAGAGTTTACGCTTTGGACCAGCTCATTCATATCGGATTTGAAGTAAATCATTTGCGAATAGCTGTATCCGAAAGTACCCTGAGTTGGCAGATTAGATGTAGTCGACGTGCCCAGGTCCAGTGATGACAGGTAAGTAGTCTGGCTGTGCGCCTGGTTGCAGAAGATGGTATTTTCCAGAAGAAAGGTTAGAAATAATATCTTGGTTAAAATGGTTTTCAGGTGCATGGAGGTAAGAGCGGTTAGAATTGAATGAAACTATGGTTGCCCGATTGATAAAAGTAAGGGTTACCGTAAGCAATTCAAATTTATAATTGCTGAAATTAGATGAGCAAGAGAATTTTTAATGAGGGTACTATGTGTTTTGCCTATGGATAATTCGCTAAAGCACATGAGAAAAATAAACTGGCATATAATAAAAAAAGCGAGACAACCGATTAGGATTGTCTCGCTTACATGAAAGGGGAATGCTGTATTTGTATTCCCTCTTATATGTTATGATCCAGGTACAGCATATTGTTGCTTTACTGCTTGATAAACGAAGCCTGTTTTACTCCGTTTTGTCCTATGATACGTACCAGATACAGCCCGACAGGATATGAAGCACCGAGCCTGACAGATCCGCTGCCGCTCAGGGTTTCGATAATCTGTCCTTCTACATTGCTCACCATGATTGTGCTGTGTCCCATGTTTTCAGGAATCGTCAGCATGGTCTCCGTCGTGAATGGATTTGGCGCAGCTATGGCATCGGCTTGTCCCGAGCTTACATAGGTTAGTTCGTGCTGAGCAGCTCCCAGTCTGTATGCAGGAGGTGTAGCAGAGTTGGAAAAGTAAAGGGCATAATCTCCTGACTTTTCGACAAGAACAACGTTGCTGCCGTCAAGGTTAACCCAATAGTCGCCGTCAAGTCCTGTAAATCCGATACTGGAAGTAATTGCGATTTCCGGGGTAGAAGTATGAAGCGAGTATGTGCCATAATCCGGGATATTTGTATAGGATCTTGGAACTCCATCCGTTGTCTCCAGAGTAAACTGATATAATCCGCTTGAGCCTCCCCACCAGTTAAGTACACTGTTGAATACGTTGCTCAGGTTGGGTCCACCGCATCCCAATGTATGTACATAGGAAAACTGACGGAATCCGTTTGGTATGGCGCTGCCTCTGGGAACACTGAAAGTAGTGAGCAGATCAGGTCTTACCAGTGCTACTGCTTCTTCCGCGTTGAGCAGCCCATAGCCCATTTCATTATTCCAGTCACCATTAGGTCTTCCCGTAGTGGTTGAATAGGTATAGCTTCCTACTTTTTGTGCGGTCTGCTCGATGATATCAACCAGATCTTCTCTGGTAAGATCAGGATTGAGAGAATAAAGTAATGCGGCAACACCTGCTACGTGCGGAGCAGCGGCAGAAGTTCCGTTGAAGGTATATGTATATCCGCTGGAAATAGTTGTGGTGGGTACCAATACACCAGGAGCAGTTACGTCAAGCTGCGTGCCGTAGCTGCCACCCCACCACGATTCACCGTCGCAGGAAGTGGGGCTTTTACGCTCACCACACGGGCTTCCTGCTCCTACCACCAGAATGTCCGGGTTGAGGCCGGCAGGATTGGTAATTGCTCCGTCGGTATTTCCTGCTGAGAATACAACAGTAGCACCTTTACCGCCTCTGCCATACTCGATCGCATCAGCAATGGCGTCTTCGATAACGGTAGTCCACCATGCGTCATAATACCATGAGTTGCTGATGACATCTGCTCCGTTTTGCCATGCGAAGTTGATCGCGTCTGCAAAAGCAGCAGGAGTACTTCCGCCTGATCCGTATGCGATACTGACGGACATTAGCTTAACATTGGGTGCAACACCCGCATTGGCAATGCTGTTGTGAGCTGCTCCGATAATGCCGGCGCAAGGCGTACCATGTGAGCCTCTCAAAACACTTGGAGAGGTTCCGGTATGGGCATCATAGCTCAGGGCTGTCATGTTGGGAAGATCAGGATGATCAAGCTGAACGCCATCGTCTACTACCGCTACTATGATAGATGAATCTCCTTTTGTACAGGTCCAGGCTCCGCATGCCTTGATGTCTATGCCTGCGGTCCAGAAGCTGGCTCCTGTATTCAGAAGTCCCCACTGGCTCGGGAAAAGCGGATCATATGTGCAGTTTGTTTTTATTTCAAAAAGAAACTCGGGCTCTGAAGCAGCGAAGAAGCCGGATTCATAAAACACGTTGGCCAGATCCAGGGCATTGCCTTTGGATTGGCTGGTTGCCCCGAGGGTATACCATAGCGGCATAAAGGTATTATTCCCCTTGATAACCACTCCGTGCTCTTTGGCGAGTTGCTCCAGCAACTTTACGTCGCCTTTGTTTTTCAGCTTAACATAGAACTGGTCAGTAAGCGGGGCTTCTTCTCCGGCACTGTTTACATAAAACGGAGCTTCGTAAACGACGGCCGTACCTGCCATCTTCTGGATTTCATGATCGGATTCCACGATAGCTATTTCACGGGACTCAGGCTTAAAGTTTTTGTAAGGAACAAGGCTGCCAGGAGTGCTTGACTGGCTTGAGCTTTTGACCTGTACTCCGAGGGTGTTTAAAAGAGTTTTTCTGTCTGTTGCCTGCTGGTTATCGATGATCACCAGTTTTTTTTGCTCATTTGCAGATACGGGAATTTTTCTGCCCCGGTACCAGTAATAATCACTTTGCGCAAAAAGCGCCCCCAACGTCCATAAATAGACCGAAAGGAATAATAGTAGTTTTCTCATAAGATGTACAAAAAGTGTTAGGTTGTAATAAAAAATTAGTTGCCAGCTGGGAAAAACTAAATTTTGATTCTAAAATAGAAGATAAAGCCGAATGCAAAATTATCTTATGTATTTTTATATCTTTAATTTTTTGTTATGAAAATGACGAGGTTATGGACTGTGTCCGGATCGATTTTCTTCAGTATTGGAGTATTTTTAGTTTGGCTTTTCCTTTATTAATAATGGGTGAAGCCGGTGGTAGAAAAAGGCCGCTGGTCTGAGCAAAGTAAACTTATGCGGATGAATGAGGTCTTTAGTACATAATCCTTATATTTGCGCTCAAAATTAAAATGGTCCGGGTTGAGATAAATCTCTGCCTGCGTGATTTTATGTTTTTTTACAAAAAGTCTTACTGTTGAACAGGTTGGCGGATGGTAAATATCGGTCACCATTAAAAGTTAACAATTCAAATGGCAAAAAATTCCAGAATTATCTACACTATTACAGACGAGGCGCCTGCGCTGGCAACCTTTTCTCTGCTTCCGATTATCAAAACGTTTACGGGAGCGGCGGGTGTCGAAGTTGAAACCAGAGATATTTCGCTGGCAGGCCGTATACTGGCTAATTTCCCTGAGCATCTGACAGCAGATCAGCGTATCGGGGATCACTTGGCTGAATTGGGAGAACTGGCGAAAACGCCGGAAGCTAATATTATCAAGCTGCCTAATATCAGTGCTTCTATTCCTCAGCTGACCGCTGCAATTAAAGAATTGCAGTCTCAGGGATACAAGGTGCCTGACTATCCGGCTGAGCCGAAAAATGACCAGGAAAAAGAAATCAAGGCTCGTTATGCAAAAGTACTGGGAAGCGCTGTGAACCCTGTATTGCGTGAAGGCAACTCTGATCGCAGGGTTGCTGAGCCAGTGAAAGAGTATGCCAAGAAAAATCCACATTCTATGGGGGCATGGACATCTGATTCCAAAACGCATGTGGCGCACATGTCTGAAGGTGATTTTTACGGAAGTGAAAAGTCTGTTATTGTAGATAAGGCTACCGATGTAAAAATTGAGTTTGTGGCAGCAGATGGAAATGTGAAGGTATTGAAAGAAAAAACAGCACTGAAAGATGGAGAGATCATTGATGCGGCTGTGATGAGCAAAAAAGCGTTGCGTTCGTTTCTTGCAAAAGAAATTGAGGATGCAAAAGCCAGTGGTGTTCTTCTGTCATTGCACCTGAAGGCTACTATGATGAAAGTGTCTGACCCGGTTATGTTCGGGCATGCAGTAACCGTATTTTTCAAGGATGTGTTTGAGAAGCACGCCTCCGTATTTGCCGAGATCGGTGTGGATCCGAGCAACGGACTCGGAGATGTATATGCCAAGATTCTGGCATTGCCGGAAGGCAAGAGAGCCGAGATCGAAGCGGATATTCAGGAAGTATATGCAAAGAGACCCGCATTGGCCATGGTTAATTCAGACAAAGGTATTACCAATCTGCATGTGCCAAGCGATGTGATTATTGACGCGTCTATGCCTGCGGCGATCCGTTCGTCCGGTAAAATGTGGGGACCTGATGGCAAGCTTCATGATACAAAAGCTATCATTCCTGACCGCAGCTATGCGGGTATTTATCAGGAGATGATCCGTTTCAACAAAGAAAACGGGGCATTTGATGTAACAAAGATGGGAACTGTGCCCAATATCGGTCTTATGGCTCAGAAGGCGGAAGAATATGGCTCTCATGACAAGACATTCATCATATCCGGTACCGGAAAAGTGAGGGTGGTGGATGCAGCCGGCAATGTATTGCTTGAGCATGCAGTAGAAGAGGGTGATATCTGGAGAATGTGCCAGACCAAAGATTTGCCCGTACAGGACTGGGTAAAGCTGGCGGTAACCAGAGCAAGGATAACCAACACTCCTGCTATCTTCTGGCTGGATAAGAATCGTGCGCATGATGCCAATCTGATAGAAAAGGTAAACAAGTATCTGAAAAATCATGATACAGCTGGTTTGGAAATCAAAGTGATGTCTCCGGTAGATGCCATGAGGTATACCTGTGAACGGGCAAGAGATGGTAAGGATACGATCTCGGTAACCGGCAATGTGCTGCGTGACTACCTGACGGATCTGTTCCCGATTCTGGAACTTGGTACAAGTGCCAAAATGCTTTCGATTGTACCGCTGCTTGATGGCGGGGGACTGTTTGAAACCGGTGCAGGTGGATCTGCTCCCAAGCATGTTCAGCAGTTTATGGAAGAAAACTACCTGCGCTGGGATTCTCTGGGAGAGTTTCTTGCATTGGCAGTATCTCTGGAGGATATGGCATTTAAGACAAAGAATCCGAAGATTCAGGTGCTTGCCGAGACGCTGAATCAGGCCAACGGAAAGTTTTTGGAGGCAGACAAATCACCGGCCCGTAAAGTGGGTGAACTGGATAACCGTGGCAGCCATTTCTATCTGGCTTTATATTGGGCTCAGGCGCTTGCTGCACAGACAAAAAATCAGGAGCTTAGAGAAAAGTTCTCCGGGCTTGCCAGGGAGCTGACAGAAAACGAAGGAAAGATTGTAGCGGAGCTTAACGGCGCTCAGGGCAAACCGGTAGATATGGGCGGATACTATCATCCGGATGCTGAAAAAACAGCAAAGGCCATGCGTCCGAGCGGGATGTTTAACAAGGCCCTTGCTTCTGCATAGATCTGAAAAATCATTTCCGATTATAAATAAAGGCGACAATATTCTGCTGTCGCCTTTATTTTTTACTATCTGCACGGGAGCTGTGTATAGGGTTGCAGATAAGATTATTGATGGACCGGGTGACGGATATGTCAGCGCCCGGTTTTCTCAAGTTCGGCAATACGCTGCTTGAGAAAGGCTATATTTTCATTGAGCGCTTCAATCAGCGCCCGCTGTGTCTGAATCACCTCACGCTGCGTTTCGTACAGCTGGTCCTGGCTGGGAGAGGAAAAAGGAACAGTTGCCGGAAAGTGGGTTTCCTGTTTGGGAGCAACCGGCGTTGCTGCTGTGCTTTCAATTGTTTCCGAAGTTATTTTGCGTATGACTTCTCCGTTTTCATAGCTGATATCTTCGACCCGGTTGCTAAACAATTCATCAAGGGAAACTTTCAGAAAGGATGCTATCCGCATCACAGTGGCAAGATTGGGTTCGCTGCGTCCTCGTTCATAATCGGACCATTGGCTTCTGCTGACGTTGATTTGCTTAGCCATTTCAACCTGATTGAATCCAATGCTCTTTCTATACCAGACTAGGTTTTTAGCAAGTAAATCCATTGTGTTTTATTAGTTGTGTGTAATAATATTGAAAACAAGTAAAAATTTTACCTTCAGACTGTAGGTGTTTATATAGTGCTATACAATAAGGGTAGTTATTGTATAATACAAAGTTACGGAAAAGTTGTCTGCGCAGGAAGGATGTCAGAGGTATATAAGGTAGATGTATTTGTTGTGTAATTGTCTGATTTTTAATAATTTCTTCGTGGCTGGATTCTAATTTATTGTCAATCTAATTCAAAATTCAGGCCCAAAGATTGAAATCCGTTTATCAGAATTGTCAAAAGATACTATTTTCTGATCGGATATCGGGAGGGCAATAGTGGAATTATTCCACTATGTCCGGGGAGCTGATTGAGGCTTTTACTGTTTTCCGTATGTTTTTCAGGAGTCTTTTCTTAATTGTGCTTCCAGATCTCTGATCCTGTCTGTCAGAACAGCTATTGTGGTGCTCAGTGAATTGATGGTTTGTTCCTGGGCTGCTATGATCCGTTCTTTATCTTCGTCTGATTTTGTTTTTTTGTAATAGACATTGCTGCGGTCTGAAGCCAGAGGATGCTGTATATCATCAAGCTGATAGCGGATGCCTTTGCCGCTGTTCTTCCGTTTTTCTATATAGGTAATGAGGTCTACGGTTTCGCCCAGCAGCAGATCTGCCGGAATGTTGAATTTTTCTGCAATTGCCATAAGCTTTGCCAGGCTTGGTTCGCTTCTTCCTCTTTCATAGTCAGATATAGTTGTTCTGTTAACATTTATGCTTTCAGATAGTTCTGTCTGGTTTATGTTAAAAGTATCCCGAAGGTAGCTTAGATTTTTTCCAAAAAAAATGCTCATATGCAGGTTTATTTTGTGATAAAATATTGCAATTGTGTAAAAATTACACTTATTTTGTGGTGTTGATCATTAAGCAGTTAAAGTTACAGCAATCAGCTCTTTCCGACAAACACAAATGCAAAACTTATGAAAAGAAAACTTGAACTATCAATTAATACAAAAATGAAAATCAAACTTCCCTCCAATCTCAGGCTGGTAAAGTTGCCGCCGCGATCAGAAATTATTCTGTTTATGATCCGAGAAGAACTCAAAAACCGCAAGCTTACTACAGGGCTTGACAATATGGGCTTTGACTCTTCTCATTGCTCACTCGATATGGGGATTCTTATTCTTGCATTTATGGGTTTCGACTCCAGGCCGGACGAGCTTTTCCGATGGTACTACGATACCCTTGATATCTATGCCGAGCAGGCCGACTCCCATAAAAATGACCGGTTAAATCAATTGGCATTCGATTTTTACATTGAAATCGAGATGAAAAAAAGAGCCGGATTTGCCCGTAGCGGGGTAGCATAGTTGGCAATTATCGTTCCTGAGTATATGTTTCTCGCATTCCATCCGGTTTTTCAATTCAATAAATACCCGGAATGCCTCTGCGCCTATCGTTATTTTGTCGTCTGTCGTTAAAGTACTTTTTAAAAGCATCTTTTTCAGGCTCAGAGTTCGTTATTATTTATTTTCTATAGTAGTCTCAGGTAGCGGTTTACTTTTTCAATTTCCTCTTCGGTATTATAAAATCCGATCGATATCCGGACAGCATCCGTAATAGGTACAGGCCTTACAATCACTGCATTTTCCAAAAGGCGGGCTGATACTTCTGCAGATGACATGCCCTCTACAAGAAAACTGATCAGGTTGTCTGGCTGGTGATGATTGATGATGGTCAGTCTCGGATTGTCTGTAAAAAGATTCCAGGCATAGCTGCTTAAATTTTTATTTCGCTTCTCTTTTTCTTCCAGACCTGCCGAATGTATCCAGCGAAGGGCTTCGTGCATACCAGCCAATGCAGCTGGTTGTATAGTGCAGGATTCGAAGGCCTGCCCATCAGTTTCCAGCTCCATATGGTTATACAGATCAATCTCCTTTATAGCAGTATAGCTGGTAAAGATAGGTTGAATGTACTGTCTGGCTCTGCTGCTGACAAATAAAAAGCCCGTGCCTTCCGGACCGCAGATCCATTTCTGACCGGGAGCAGCATAAAAATCACACTGAAGTTTCCGCATATCCAGGGCTATGGCTCCAAAGGACTGAGCTCCGTCAAGCAGTACGGGTATATTGTGCAGATGTGCGATATCGATCAGCTCCTCTGCAGGAAGACGGTCACCTGTGCAGTACACTGTATGGGAGATGCTTAACAGTCTGGTACGGGGAGAGATCAATGACTGTAGTTGACCCGCAATGGAATCATATTCCCCGAGTACATCAAGAAAATGAATTTTTACTCCCCTGGATTTCAGATTGAAAAGAGGTCCGTAGCCGGTTGGGTGCTCGGCATTGGTGGTAATAACTTCGTCTCCATAGCGCCAGTCCATGCCATTGATAACTATATTGAGACCCTCGGTTGTGCTGCTGGTCAGACTGATTTCCTCAGGAGCACTATTGATCATTAAAGCCAGCAACTCCTTGATTTCTTTCTTAAGGGAGATGATCTGTTCGAAATGGCGCAGATCTGCCCGCCCGGTTTGCAGCTGTTCATCCAGCGCTGCTTTCATACGGTTTGTAACAGATACTGGCAGAGGGCCACAGGTGCCGGTATTAAAATAAAGCTGGTGCTGCAAAGCGGGAAGCTCCTGTCGTATATGATCTATGTTCATGTCTGTATGTAATCTCCGGAAGTTAATCAGATTCCGGAAGAATGATATAATAGCCCGGATTATAACCTCCCCATATGCCCAGCCCGCCTTTGATATTACTGCTGATATGAGTCGGGTTGCTAAACGGGTTGCCACCGCTGTTCCGGTTAAACTCGGCTGTGCTCCAGAATCTGAAATGATCCTTGTCTATGCTGCACCAGCGCAATACAATGGTATCGCTGGCGGCAAAATACGAATAAACAGAGAAATCAATATCATTATCGTAGCGGTTATGCCCTTTTTCAAGCGGAATATCAACTGTTTTTCCGCTGGTGTTGAAGTATGTTTTTTCGTCCAGCACAGATGTGAAATAGGGCGGAAAAAAAGGCCGGCTGTTGACCGAAGTGAAATACCGTACATAGTTTTCTTCCGATGCCGGATCTGTATACCGCACCATAAGGGTTCTTAATGTATCGGTAGCAGGATGCGGGATAGTCCAGGCAGAATCAAGAACAATCCGGTCTGGTATAGTGGTGACAGCAGAAAGATGCTGTCCGTCTGCCTCCACAGACAAGGTGTACCGTCCTCCGGGCTGTCCGGTAAGCTCACTGGTGGTATAGATGACAGCCTTGAGTCCGCCAGGGTTTGATACAGATGCCAGAGGGAGGCCAATCATTCTGGAAATGGAATCGAGCAGACTGGCCGGGAGATTGTTGCTTGCAAGCTCTGTAAGTGTCACTGTCCGCTGGCCGTCAGAAACCGTTACGGTGGCTCCCTGTACGAATATATGGCTGAGGGAAGTAATGTCTGTCTCCGAGAAGAAAGTCTGACTACGGGTCAGAATTACATAAGGAGGGAGATCGGGCTCAATATGTCCCTCGACTACTATAAGATCATTGCCTTCGTTTGGCTTTATGGTGATTTCTTTTTCACAGGCCGCAAAAATCAGAGCAGAAATCAGGAATGCTATGGCGGGCAGTCTGTCGGGCATATGCATTAGAATGAAAAGTTCCAGGTTAGTGATGGCAATATCGGGAAAAGATAAAGCTTCTTTGCAGAGAGATTTATATTCAGATTTTCGGGGCTGATATAGGCATCAATAAAATACATATACGGATTTTTTCGATTATATACATTATAAACTGCCAGTGTCCAGCTTGATCTGAATTTTCTGGTTTCTTTGCCATGATAGGTGACCGAAAGATCCAGCCGGTTGTATGGCTGCATCCGGTAGCTGTTGCGGTCTCCATATTGGAAATAGAGGTTGCCTTCAATAAAATAGCGCCTTTCGGGAAGGGTAACAGCCTGACCGGAAGCAAATACAAACGTTGCTCCGAATGTCCAGCGTGCACCATAATCATACGTAGCTACAATATTCAGGTCATGAATGCGGTCGTATCTGGCCGGGAATATTCTTCCTTCATTGATATCCGGAAATTTGCGTAATGTTCTGGAAAGAGTATAGCCGATCCAGCCCTGCAGATTGCCGTACTTTTTTTTGAAAAACAGCTCTATCCCATATGCCCAGCCAGTGCCTTTGACAAGATCATATTCGGGCTGGCCGGTAACGGAGGGGACATAGTCCTGGCGGTACTCAAGCTGATTTTTCATTTCCTTGTAGTAGGTTTCTGCCGAGAACTCGTACTGGTTGCTGCGGATATCTCTGAAATATCCCAGTGAATATTGCCAGCCTCGTTGCGGTGCAGTCAGAATGGTGCTGGGCAGCCATATATCGAAAGGCATCATATTGCCGGTGAGCGATATCATGTGTATATACTGATTGGTAACGGTATAGGAGGTTTTGACAGAAGATTTTGGATTGATCAGGTATCTCAGAGCAATTCTGGGTTCAGGTCCATGCCAGGTTTTCACACTTTCGCCACGTTTGAAAAGCAGGGTATTATTCTCATTGTCATTTGGAGGCAGATAGGTATATGGTCCTGTCTGATTAAAGAGATTGTACCGTAATCCAATATTCAGGCGGAGCTTTTCATTGAGATTGACCTCGTCTTCGGCATAAAGGGCGAGATCGTGCGCATATATGTGATTGTTGGCAACGCCATTGTCAAACTGGGTTGAATCAGCAGTAGTACTGGTTTTTCTCGGGGTAAATGTATGCCATGTGTATTGGAAGCCAAACCGGATTTTGTGCTTTACCGAGGGGAGGTATTCATAATCGGCTCTGAACGTATAGTCCGTAATGGCTGAGTTGATAGAGGTCTGATACTGGTCAAACCGCGCATTGGCCAGAAAATCAAATTTGTTGTAAATAAGTGAAAGATCCTGAATTAGCTTTTCATTGTATACATGGTGCCAGGTGAATGTAGTGGTTGCATTTCCCCAATGCGTGAGAATATTGATCCGGTCATCAAAAAAAGTCATATTGAGCTGGTCTCTCCCATAATAACCACTCAGACAAAACCGGTCTTTTTTACCGGCTTTCCAGCTTAGTTTTCCATTGAGGTCATAGAAATAATAGGGTACACCCCCGAAGCCTCTGTTCCTGGCTATTGGTTTGGATATAATATCCAGATAGCTCCTCCTGCCTGAGACTATAAAGGAAGCTTTGTCTTTGACAATGGGACCGGAAAGAGCCAGCCTGCTTGATATTAATCCTATACCGCCTTCGGCTTTGAATTTTTTATAATTTCCTTCTTTCATGGAGAATCCAATCACAGAAGATATTCTTCCACCGTACCGGGCCGGAATATTTCCTTTATACAGTGTGACATCGGATATCGCATCGTTGTTAAACACAGAAAAAAAGCCAAACAGATGTCCCGTATTGTATACGGGAGCATTGTCCAGAAGAACCAGATTCTGGTCAGGTCCTCCGCCTCTGACATAGATACCGGTATTGCCTTCTCCTGCTGCCTGTACTCCCGGCAGGAGCTGCAGGGTTTTCATAAGATCGGTTTCTCCGAATATGGCAGGCAGTTTGCCGGCGGTTTCAGCGTTTATGCTGATTTTGCCCATGTCAGTGGTTTCAATATTTTCGTACTGCCTGGCGGTACTTTTTAGCACGACTTCATCCAGTTTCTGAGTTTCTGGCCTGAGGCGTACATTGAGTTGTACATTTTGATCAACAGTGACCAGAAGTGTATCGCTGGTATAGCTGAAATAGTTTATGATAAGGGTGTAGGTGCCGGCTTTGAGTGAAATGATATACTGCCCTTTTTCATCGGAATAGGCTCCAAGTGACTGGTCTTCATGTACATACACGGTGGCTGCTATGAGCGGTTCCCCGGAACTGTCGTCAGTAAGCAGTCCGGAAATGGTATACTGCTCCTGGCAAAATGCCCGTCCCATACAAAAAAGGAGTATGATAACCGTAAAAACCTTTTGCATAAAAAATCCTCCGCGGGGAGGAATATGAGTTTCTTTTACTACTGTTTGACCAAGTCAGACTTTTACAAATACAAGGTATCTGAAGTATGTTTTTGGTATGTGGAAAACTCCAATAGATCAAGAAAGTTTAATGTGCTGCCACCTAAAAAAGTATTGCCGGCGGTTTCACTGAATAGCTTTTACGATTTCACTTTTATCAAAATAAATGCTCCACATACCTTTGAGTTCTCCGCTGTCAAGTATGGGTGATGAATAAAATACGTAACGATCCATAATCTGTACATTGTCGTCGACTTTCAGTCCCTGAGCGACATTGTACTGATAGGCTTCAAATATTTCTTTTTCGGGTTTTCGGGTTGTGGCGCTGTTCAGGTCTGTGGCAATGACTTTTTTTATTTCCGCTTTGTTGGCCTGTTGCAATGACTCGACCAGAGGCTGCATGGCCCCAAGGCGATACTGTTTGTCAAGAGTATCGGATTCGCCGGTATGCTTCAAATCATTTTTCTGAACACTGAGGGTATCAATGAGTTCTCTGCCTTTTACAAAGGAAGCTTCAAGAATCTGCAGCTCGGATACCTTTTTAATTTTTCTATTGCCTATCTCTTCCTTGATCGCCCGGGTATCAATGGCAGAGTCATTGTTGTCGCAGGCGGTAAAAGCAGGAATCAACAAGCTTAAAAAAATGATAAACAGAAAATTGTTCTTAGGTTTTGGCATAAGAAATGAGGAGATGTAAACGGTAATTTATGTTAAATCAATAAATCTATAACGGAATTTGTATCTTTGCAATTCCATTTGAGAGAAAAAAATATGATAGATAAACTGGAAGCTATAAAGAATCGATTTGATGAGGTTGCGGAGTTGATTGTACAGCCGGATGCAATGAAAGACATGAAGAAGTATTCGCAGCTGGGGAGGGAATATAAGGAGCTGGAAAAAATTGTCAATCAATATAAGGAGTACAAGAATCTTTTAGCCAATATTGAGTCTGCCAGGAGTGTCCTGTCCACAGAAAAGGATCAGGAGTTCAGAGAGATGGCCAAGCTTGAGCTGGATGAGCTGCAGCCTAAAAGGGAAGAAATGGAAGAGATTATAAAGGAGCTTCTGATTCCCAAGGATCCTAACGATAGCAAGGATGTTATTATGGAGATTCGTGCCGGTACGGGTGGCGATGAAGCCTCAATTTTTGCCGGAGACCTGTTCAGGATGTATCAGCGTTTTGCGGAGATGCAGAACTGGCAGTTTCAGGTTATGGATTTTACAGAAGGTACATCCGGTGGTTATAAAGAGATTATTGTCGGTATTGCCGGAGAGGATGTATTCGGCAAGCTGAAGTTTGAGTCAGGGGTGCACCGGGTTCAGCGAGTTCCTGAAACAGAGACCCAGGGACGTATACATACATCGGCTGCGAGCATTATTGTGCTTCCTGAGATGGAAGATGTAGATATTGAATTGAATATGAATGATATCCGCAAGGATACATTCTGCTCTTCCGGTCCGGGCGGGCAGTCGGTCAATACGACCTATTCTGCGATTCGTCTTACGCACATCCCTACAGGGCTTGTTGTCAGCTGCCAGGACGAAAAATCGCAGATTAAGAACTTCGACAAGGCTTTGAAAGTTTTGCGCTCACGTCTGTACGATCTGGAAGTGCAGAAGCACAATGAAAAAATGGGCGCTACCCGTAAGTCGCTTGTAAAATCCGGTGACCGTTCGGAAAAGATCCGTACCTACAATTATCCTCAGGGAAGGGTTACCGATCACAGAATCGGCTACACTGTATATAACCTGCCCAACGTAATGGATGGCAATATTGAGGACTTTATAGAGCAGCTCAGAATTGCCGAGAATGCAGAAAAGCTCAAAGAAGGAAAAAAAGAAGAAACAGTCTGAAACTAAAATTTTGTGAATGAGGTTGAGATATGCAGTCCGGCCTCATTCTTTTATATTGGTGTCTGACACACTATTCCTCTGATTTTGCCCTGATCTTTCATGAGTGCAGGAGTATAATCTAAAATTAGTACATTTGAACACATTTTGATTAATCTATGTGGACTCCAATTTCCAGTTTTGTTATTAAGAACCGCTTGATACTCCTGATCGTTCTTGCATCAGCGACGCTCTTTATGGGGTATAAGGCCACGCAGGTTGAAATGACCTACGATTTTGTTAAGGTAGTTCCAAAGTCAGATCCTGATCTTCTGTATTTTGAGGAGTTTAAGGCACAGTACGGAGAAGACGGCAATATGCTGGTGCTCGGCATGAAGGATGAAAAGCTGTACCAGCTGGAAAACTTTCAGCGCTTTTATGCACTTTGCGACAATCTGAAGAAAGTAGAGGGAGTAAAGGATGTCGTTTCCATCCCCACGCTTAAGACAATCGCAAAGAATAATGAAGTCAGGCGCTTTGAGCTGACCTCTGTTTTTAATCGCATGCCTGAAAGTCAGGCAGAGCTGGATAGTCTGCTCAAAGTTGCATCTCAGGTAAAAATATTTGAAAATCAGATCATAAATCCCGAAACCGGAGCTACGCTGGTAGCGGTTGCTATTGACAAGGATGTGCTCAACTCTGCGGGAAGAGCTGCTGTGGTTGATGATATTCTGGGCTATGCCGATCAGTTTGGTGCGGAATCATCCATTACCATGCATTATGCCGGATTGCCTTATGTGCGGGCGATCATGGTGAAAGAGGTACAGGGTGAATTCAAGCTGTTTCTGATACTGGCAGCTATTGTGACTTCAGCTGTGCTGTTTTTCTTTTTCCGCTCCTGGCATACCGTGCTGCTGACTTTTCTCATTATTATTACGACTGTAGTCTGGACACTGGGTATCCTTGTGCTGCTGGGCTATAAGATTACATTGCTCACGGGGATTTTACCGGCGCTTATTATTGTCATCGGTATTCCCAATTGTGTATACATGTTTAACAAATTCCATCAGGAATATCGCAAGCATGGCAATAAAATCAAGGCTGTCAGCCGCTGTATTCAGAAGATCGGAGCGCTGACACTGATGACCAACTTTACTACGGCGATTGGTTTCTTTGTTCTGTACTTTACGGATATATCCATTCTCAAGGAGTTTGGGCTTACAGCGGGGGTTGTGTCTATGGCTACATTCATGATCAGCAACATGATTATACCTTCGCTGCTGATCTATCTGCCTGCTCCGGATTCCAGACAGCTGAATCACCTGGATCTGAGTGCGCTGAAGAAAATTCTTCATATTCTTGAGACAGGAGCGCTTCGCAAAAGACGTCTGGTATACTCGCTGATGGTTGTAGCCATCTGTATTGCAATCTATGGTGCTTTTCAGGTCCGGAGCATTTCCTATATGGTCGATGATCTTCCATCACAAAGTGATGTAAAGTCGGATCTGGCCTTCCTTGAAGATAATTTTGGAGGGATTATGCCAATGGAGATCATCGTGGATCTCAAGAAGCCCAAGTCGGTAATGAAACTGGAAAATCTTGAGAAGCTTGAAGAGTTTGAAACATACCTGAAGTCCCTTGATCATGTAAGCACGCCTTTGTCGATTCTCAATGTCGTAAAAGGAGCCACACAGGCTTTTTACAATGGAAATCCTTCACAGTACCGGCTGCCTTCAAACAGAGAGCAGCTATTTATAGTACAATACCTGGGCAAGAGTGATGACAGCAAGGGAATTATGAGCTCGCTGGTTGATTCTGTGGGGAGCCAGGTGCGTTTTTCAGCAAAAGTTGCGGACAAAGGCTCTGATTTCATGGATGTGCTTATCAAGGAAGAGATTATACCCAAAGCCAAAGAGATTTTTGCCGGTACAGATTTTGAAGTCCGGATTACGGGGACTACACTTCTTTTCCTCAAAGGAAACCAGTTTCTGATCAATGGCCTGAGAGAAAGTCTTTTTTTCGCGATACTCAGTATAAGCATTGTGATGGCTTTGCTGTTCAGGAATGTTAAAATGGTAGTGATTTCACTGATACCGAATCTTATTCCGCTGATCCTGACAACAGGTATTATGGGGCTCTTTGCCATCCCGCTGAAACCAAGTACAGCGCTGATCTTTAGTGTGGCTTTTGGTATCGCGGTGGATGATTCCATCCATTTTCTGAGCAAATACCGGCAGGAAATGAAGTTGTGCAATGATAATGTTTTGCTGGCAGTGACCCGTGCGCTGAAGGAAACGGGAATAAGTATGATTTATACGTCCATTGTTTTATTCTTTGGATTTGTGATATTTGCTTTCTCAAATTTTGGCGGGACGATCGCTTTGGGAATTCTTACTTCCATTACGCTTTTCTTTGCCATGATTACCAATCTGACCCTTTTGCCGGCCATGCTGATTACGGCCAGCAAGGGGTATCGTAACAACCTGTTTACGCTGTTGCCGAAGCAGAGCAGGTTTTATACCGAGGATGAAGATGAAGAAATAGATATATCCAGGCTTCAGCTGGAAACTAAAGCCGAACTACAAACGAATTCCAGGTTACAAGGTGAAGAAGTATAACGAGTATAAGAATGCCAATTTGGCGCAGACAGGCAAAGATATTCTGTCGTATTGGAAAGAAAATCAGATTTTTGAAAAATCAATATCAATAAGGGAAGGGTATCCTTCCTTTACTTTTTATGAAGGTCCGCCTTCGGCCAATGGTACTCCGGGCATACACCATGTAATGGCCCGTACGGTAAAGGATATTTTTTGCCGGTATAAAACCCAGAAGGGGTTTCAGGTAAAACGTAAAGGCGGCTGGGATACACATGGGCTGCCTGTTGAGCTGCAGGTTGAGAAGGAGCTGGGCATCACCAAAGAAGATATCGGAAAAAAGATATCCATTGAGGAATACAACCGGAAATGCCGTGAAGCGGTCATGAAATACAAGGGGCAGTGGGATGATCTGACAGAAAAGATGGGCTATTGGGTGGATCTGAAGGATCCGTATATCACTTTTGAAAAAGAGTATATCGAGTCACTCTGGAGTCTGCTCAAAAAACTGTATGAGAAAGATCTTCTATATAAGGGATATACCATACAACCCTATTCTCCGGCTGCCGGAACAGGCTTGAGCTCGCATGAGCTGAATCAGCCGGGATGCTACAAGCAGGTAAAGGATACGACGATCGTGGCCCAGTTCAGATTGTCTGAGCAGGCGAATGAGCAGGCGGTAGCCCTTTTTAAGGAGCATTATGATGCTTCCATATATTTTCTGGCCTGGACGACAACTCCCTGGACATTGCCATCCAACAGTGCACTGGCAGTGGGAGCCAATATTGCCTATGTGCTGGTGCAGACTTTTAACCCGTATACCAGTGAGCCGCTAAAAGTTATTCTGGCAAAGGAGCTCATGGGCAAATACTTTGCTGACAAAGCCAAAGATATTGCACTGGAAGAGTATAAGCCAGGAGACAAGCTCATTCCCTTTAAGGTACTGGCTGAGTATAAGGGCAGAGAGCTGGCCGGACTTGCATATGAGCAGCTGCTTCCGTACGTACAGCCGGAAGCGCCTGCATTCAGGGTGATTGTCGGGGACTTCGTAAGTACAGAGGATGGAACAGGTATTGTTCATATCGCACCGACGTTTGGCTCGGATGACTACCGAGTAGCCAGACAGAATGAAATACCTTCCATACTTGTGACAGATGAAGAAGGAAACCCTTCTCCTCTGGTAGATAAGCAGGGACGATTTGTGAAAGAAGTGAGTGATTTTGCGCTGGAGTATGTGAAGGAAGACTATCTGACTGCTGAGCAGAAAGAAGCCGAAAGGATAAAGCAGGCACGTGATAAATATCTGACCGTAGACGAACGCATTGCGATTAAGCTCAAAACAGAAAATAAAGCCTTTAAGGTAGAGAAATACGAGCACAGTTATCCGCATTGCTGGCGGACAGACAAGCCGGTGCTTTACTATCCGCTCGAGTCCTGGTTTATTCGGACTACAGCGCTGAAGGAGCGGATGGTTGAGCTGAACAAAACGATCAACTGGAAGCCTGCTTCTACAGGAAGCGGGCGCTTTGGCAACTGGCTCGAAAATCTGGTTGACTGGAATCTGTCCCGCTCCAGATACTGGGGTACACCACTTCCGGTATGGAGAACGGAGGATGGAAAAGAAGAAAAATGTATAGGTTCGGTGGCCGAGCTGAACGCTGAGATAGAGAAAGCAAACAGCCGGCTGGGGCTGAAACAGGAGTCACCCAAAGATCTGCATCGTCCTTATGTGGATGATATCCTGCTGGTTAGTGACAGCGGAAAGCCAATGAACCGTGAAAAGGACCTGATCGATGTCTGGTTTGACTCGGGAGCGATGCCTTATGCGCAATGGCACTGGCCGTTTGCAAACGAAGAAGTTTTTAACTCCAACTTTCCGGCCGACTTTATCGCTGAGGGGGTAGATCAGACGAGAGGATGGTTTTTTACCCTTCATGCGCTGGCTGTTATGCTGTTTGATAAAGTTGCCTACAAAAATGTGATTGCCAACGGACTTGTGCTGGACAAGAATGGAAACAAAATGTCCAAACGTCTGGGTAATGTAGTCAATCCGTTTGAAACGATTGATGTACATGGTCCGGATGCTACCCGATGGTATATGATTGTCAATGCTCCGCCCTGGGACAATCTTAAATTTAATATGGACGGAGTCGTTGAAGTGCAGCGCCGCTTCTTTGGTACTCTGCAAAATACCTATGCATTTTTTGCTCTGTATGCAAATCTGGACAATTTCAGTTATGATGGTCCTGATGTTCCGCTTCAGCAACGTACCGAGAGTGACCGCTGGATACTTTCCAGATTAAACAGCCTTATCAAAAAGGTTGATGAGGCATACGCCGAATATGAGCCAACCAGGGCTGCCCGTGAGGTTCAGGATTTTGTAATTGATGATCTCAGCAACTGGTATGTACGGCTCAACAGAAAACGTTTCTGGAAAGGGGAATACAACGAAGACAAAAAAGCGGCCTATCAGACACTTTATACCTGTCTTGAAACCGTAGCAAGACTGTCGGCTCCTGTGGCGCCTTTCTATATGGAGCGCCTGTTTCTTGACCTTAATGCGGTTACCGAAAAAGAAGCAGCCGGTTCTGTACACCTTACTGATTTCCCTGTCGCCAATGAAGCTGGCATCGATATTGATCTGGAAGAGCGCATGAGTCTTGCCCAGCAGATATCTTCACTGGTTCATAGCCTGAGAAAAGGCCATAATCTGAAAGTACGGCAGCCTTTGAGCAAGATCCTGATTCCGGTACTTAATGAGAAGATGGAGCGTCAGATTGCTTCTGTTGAGGAAATAATACTCGCCGAGGTTAATGTAAAAGCAATCGAGTTTCTGAAAGATGCGGGGCTTTTGCAGAAGAAAATTAAGGCGAACTTTAAGAAGCTGGGCAAAGAATACGGAGCAAAAATGAAGGATCTGGCCGGTGCCATTGCCGCTATGTCCCAGGAGGATATCCGGAGTCTGGAGTCTAACGGTCAGTTTGCACTGAGTATCCCTGAAACAGTGATTATTACTCCCGAAGATGTGGAGCTGAGCTTTGAAGATATTCCGGGCTGGTCAGTGGCTTCGGAAGGCACTATAACGGTTGCTCTTGATATTACTGTTACAGATGAATTGAGAAGCGAAGGTATTGCCCGCGATGTTGTCAACAGAGTTCAGAACCTGCGCAAGGATATGGGGCTTGAGGTACAGGATAAGATCAGGATTACCGTACAGAAAGTAGATGATCTGATTAATTCGGCGCTGGAATCCAATAAGGAGTATATCTGCCAGGAAACACAGGCGATATCTCTTGATCTGGCGGAAAATGTTGCCGGCGGGCGTATGGTCGAGATGGATGAACATCAGCTTATTCTGAAGATCGAATGTTAACCCTTTTGATGCTCAGAGGTTATAGTCTGAATGAGCGCTCAGTTTCAGTAAATAATTAGCGAATCAGAAATATAATAAATGGCAGACTGCATTCGATGCAGTCTGTTTCATTGTTTTTTTAACGAAAGATGAAATACGCAAAGTTCTATTTTTTAAGTCTGGGGATTATTCTGCTGGATCAGCTTGTCAAGCTTGCGGCATATTACTATATGTACAAACCCTTTGGTTTCAGCGGATATGAGATTCCGGTGATCGGAGACTGGTTTAAGTTGCATTATACTGAAAATCCGGGTATGGCCTTCGGGCTTAAAATTGCCGGCAACTACGGAAAGTTAATTCTGAGCCTGTTTCGCATGATTGCCGTAGCAGGTATTGCCTGGTACCTGTATACGCTTATCCGGAAAAATATTCATCCCGGATTGCTATGGTGTATTGCTCTGATACTCGGCGGAGCCATCGGCAATGTAGTAGACAGCACATTTTACGGAGCATTCCTTGGCAACGCTCCCCTCGGCTCACCTACCCCCTGGTTTCATGGTCAGGTGATTGATATGTTTTATATTGATATCTGCAATTGCTGGATACCGGAGTGGGTGCCTTTCCTGGGCGGGCAGTATTACCCCCTCTGGCCTATTTTTAATGTTGCAGATGCTGCCATATTTGTAGGAGTAGCGGTAATTCTGATTTTTCAGAAGCGTTTTTTTCAGGACTTGTCCGATGACGAAAACACGGTGAAAACAGTTGAAAATGAAGAAGCGAAATCGGAGTAGCATTATTCTCTGATAGTGCATAAGACTTCTGTAAAAAGCTCCGGCGACACCTCTCCGGAGTTTTTTATTAGCAGGGAATTACAAACAATAAGCGATGAGCGTTTTTTGAGCGACGTTCAGTGAATCCTATCCTTGTTTCTTTATATCTCTGACATATGGAATGTTAATTATTCTTTCCAAAATCGACTGTTTATCACGCACGCGCCTGATCCTGTCCGCTGATTTATTTTTGCTTATACCGGATAGGCAAGCGGCAATTCAATGGTCACTTTGGTATAAACGTGCTCTTCCGATTCAAAGGTGATTTTGCCCCGCAGTCTGTCAAGTGTTTGCTTCACAATAAAAAGTCCCAGGCCGACCCCGTTTTTATTTGAATCATTAGCTCTGTAAAACATCTGAAACAAATTGTCCAGTGTATCATGTGCGACTCCGATGCCATTGTCCCAAAACTCTATCCGGTGCATGCTCTGGTCTTTGTGGTATGAAATTCTGATCTCATGTATGTCTTTTGAGGGGTCAATGTATTTGATAGCGTTTTCAATAATATTCTGCAATACCGAGTAAAAGGAATATTTTTCCGTATTTATTGTGATCTCAGATGGTATGTCTAATCCAATACGGAAGTCCGTATCTTCCAGAAGTTCCTGCCGGTGTTCATCAAGACATTGCTCCAGAAGCTCCCGGAGCACCACCGTTTCAATGTGAATAGCCTGCCGGTTTTGTTTTGCCAGTTGCAGAATGGTATTCAGAATACCCTGCAAGCGTTTGGATGTATTGGATATAAGCCTGAAATATACCGGAGCCTCCTCGGGTTCTTTCATTCCCAGAGTACAAAGTCCGTCGATCGATCGTAAGGGGCCTTTCAGATCGTGTGATGCACGATACAAAAAAGTATCCATGTCGTTGGTTTTTTCCTGTATGATCTGATTCTGGGTGGATATTTTCAACAGATTCATTTGAATCTCCTGCTCCAGCAGCAATCGTTGCTGCGCTTCCTGCTGTAATTTTCGCAGCCGGTAGGCATTAGCAAAAGCCAGCAATAATGCTTCGAAAATAATAGTGTAATAAAGGGAGTAAAACGCGGAAGATGTTGCTGTTATAATTCCTGCATGCCACAAAAAGTTAATGCCGTAGCCAATCAGGACAATTCCTATGCTGATGCAGAACAGATAAGCAGTTTTCTGGTGCTGTGCAAGTGAAATGATGGAAAAGGTGCCTGCAATACACAGCGCGAACATATCGTATGCCATCACATAGATAGAGTAATTGGTTATCAGGAAAAACAGCAGGACCCTGACAGCCGAATAGGCGATTATGGTGATGTTGAAAATTCTGTAGCTTTTCAGAGGCAGGAAGTATCGGGCATACAACAGTACAGACAATGAGAGCAGAAAGAGAACCAGATTATAGCTTGGGTCTATCCAGGCCGGGTGATTGGGGAGAATAAATACATATGCACTTGCATCCCGAAAACTCATATATAGCACCTGCATAATCATATACCAGGCGTAAAACAGATAAAACCGTTCGCTGAGATTAAAGAAAAACAGGAAATGATATAAGGCAATCAGCAATAAGCTGCCATAAAATAAGCCCAGAAAAAAGTAATCGTATATCTGGGAATTTACAAAGGAGGTATGCTCATGCAATCCGAAGCTGTATTGCCCTGCATTTTTATTCTTCAACCGGATATACAGGCTGACCGGTTTGTCTTTGGGGATTGGAAATGTATAGGTTATGCTTTTGTGTATGACATCCCGTGCGTCCAATGTGTTTTCTTTTAACCGATAATGTTTTGAAAACAGGATAGAGTCGCCGTCTGCAACAAACAGATCCAGTGAATCGATGCTGGTGTTATGAGAAATAAAAAACCAGTGCCGATCTGTGTATGATGTGTCGTATAGATTTATTCTGGCCCAATAAACCGACCGGGGATGCGGATTGCTCAGATAGACGCCCTGTTGTTTAGTATAGACAACGTCTGCAGGAGGTTTCATGAAAGCTCCGGAGCTATCTTCATATACAAGAAAGTGCTCATTGGTCAGCGTAATGTATGGTTTATTGCCTGATAGTGCATGCCAGTCACTGCCGGGTGTGGCATGTGCAGATGCAATCCAGGACAAAAGAAAAAAAAGGAGCTTCATATGATCGTTGTACGAGCGAACAAACGCTTATCGAAATAAAGATATGAAGAATAGATTGTAGTATTTTGGGAATCATTATGTTTTTTCGGGTCCCCCCGAAGATTCCGTTCGACGCATGCTTAAATTTTCCGATTTTGGAGCTTTTTTATCCTATGGCTGAAAGTCTGGTATAGCTTATAAAATAATGAATGAAAAGTGAAAAAATAGTAAAAACGTTCGGTTATGAACCGGTTACAGGCGTGCCTTGGGGAGCTTACCGGTAAGACGGCCAGGGGGTGGTTTTATGGCAAAGCCCTGTTTACCTCACCGGGAGTTCGTTGTAGAGAAGAGAGTAGGGTATTAAGCATTTATAAAAATCACGATAATGAAATTCAGTATGATGAGCCGGTACAGTTTTTTCCTTGGTTTTCTTGTAATCAGTTTTTCCGTATTCGCCCAGGATCCGGATTTTTCAATTTATGGCTATGCCGCAATGGAAGGCGGAACAACGGGAGGCGAAGGCGGTCCTGTGGTCACCCCGCAATCGTTTGAAGAGTTGCAGCGGTATGCTTCCGGAACAGCTCCCTGTATAATTCTGATTGATAGGGAGTTTAAGGGGCCTGAGGTATTGCGTCTGGGATCAAATAAAACGCTTTTTGGGGTAGGTGTATCAGGGTTCTTCAATCAGATTGGGGTCAGCATTCAGTCTCAGCATAATATTATAATCAGGAATATACGTTTTACTATGACGGGAGTGCCGATTACCAACGATGGGGAGAATAAAATTCTCGGATTTAACTTTGATCCTGATTGCATTTCTATCCAGGCAGATGACCAGTCATTGCCGGCAGATCAGCGCAAGTCAAGTCATATCTGGGTCGATCATTGTGAATTTTTTAATGAAGATCCGGCCGTCATGACGGACTATGACCGCTATGATGGCCTGTTGGATATAAAAAACGACTGCCAGTACATAACCATTTCCTGGAACTATTTTCACGATCATCATAAAGCCTGTCTTTCAGGAAAAGGGAATTCTGACGATTATGACCGGAAAATAACCATGCACCATAATAAATTTGAGAACATAGGCTCACGGGCGCCTTTGTTCCGTTTCGGGAAGCTGCATATGCTGAACAACTATATGGTCAATTGTCCGGAAGGAAACGGTATCAACGTACGGATTAATTCCAATGTATATGTGGAGGCCAATTACTTTGACAATGTAAAGAAACCTGTATTCGGAAAACTTTCGGAAGGTGGCAGAGCTTACCTTACCGGCAATGTTTTTAAAGATTGCAGCCGCCTTCCCGCGGCGGGCATGAGTGCGGACTCGCCGAAAGCTTCTCCGCTCAGCGCAGGCGAAGAGTTTGAAAGCACGGATTATGTGCCGCCTTATTTATACAAAGCGATTACGTACCCGGTCTTAAGTGTTCCGGAAATTGTAAATACGTATGCAGGAGTTGGCATACTGGAAGCTCCGGAACCTGATATCGTTACGGCATTCATGATCGAAAAGGAAGAGCCGCTTCATTTGTTTCCCAATCCAACAAGCGATATGGTCTATTTTGCCGGTGTGAAAGATTGGCGGTTGCTGGACTCCGGTGGCAGATTACTGGAAAAAGGACGCTCAGGCCAGGTGAATATGCGAAATTACCCCGGCGGAATTTATTTTCTGAAAACGGGAGAAAGCGTCAGAAAGCTTGTTAAGCAATAGTGTGCCAGACCTGAATTTCTGAGAGCAGAATGATTGGCGTATGAGCACATCCCGGGATCAGGCACTGAAAAAAGGAAGCTCCGGTACAATGCCCGGAGCTTCTTTATGGAAAGGATTTAACAGGTAGCTGATTTTACTGCTTGCAGATACGAATGATCTGTTCGCTCTGTCGGTCCTTTACCTTGAGCAAATATACTCCGGGCTGCAATTGCCGGCCGACGGATAGACGTCCGGTCTGGGTTCCTTTTTCAAGCTCAATTCCTTCTGTGCTATAGATTGTATAATCAACTATACCTGCCAGTTCAGAAACTAGTACAGCTTCTGTTGCGAACGGATTTGGCTGAACAGAAAACCGGGTTTCCCCTGCTTTTCGGATATCGGTTAGTAACTGTGGTGTCAGATCCAGATAATTAAGATTTAAGTAGTCTGAAGTCATCATAATACGAAGAGTCTGAACACCAGCAGTCAGTTCGATATTCTCAAGCGTCAGAGTCTCCCGGTTCTGCCAGCCGTTTGTATTGGGTAGTGTGATTGTTCCGCTTACATTTTTCCCGTTCATATGGGTGTAAGTTTAGAGAGACGTTTTTCAGAAAGCTTAGACATCTGGCCCCTCTACGAACAAACCCGGCGGATGTAAACGATGAAAATCAGTTTTGGGTAATTTATTCCCGGTTTTGTCCGCGCCCGACAAGAAAACCGAGGGAGATTTTCATCTGATTCAGCATGGGAGAAAACCTGTTCTGTTCAAAAGAATAGAGATTGGTAGAGGCTTCCAGCAGTATATGGCTGTTGACAAAGCTGCAGAAGCCAATGTAAACACCGCCATAAGGATCAATCCGCCGGTTGGTGTAATGGGCATGCTGCTTGTCTGTGCGCGAGAAAATAAATGCTCCTTCCAGCAAACCCTGAATGAAAAGACCGGTCCGGGGATTGAGCCATTGATAAAAGCGCGCCTGGGGACCCAGCTGAAAAGACGTGGACGAATATTTTTCGTTATATCTGCTTGCAATATCAAGGGCGCTCTGTGAGCGGGAAACAAGAGACATTGACATGCCGATTTCTATAGTATTTGTCATAAAAATGCCGATTCTGGGCGAAAAAGAAAATTGCTGCAGACTGGTAAACCCATGATTGGCATTGTGCACAATCGTCAGTCCGCCGGATAGTATTTTTTTGTCAG
The DNA here is from genome assembly GCA_023458555.1 of Bacteroidota bacterium. Lineage (GTDB taxonomy): Bacteria > Bacteroidota > Bacteroidia > Cytophagales > Cytophagaceae > SpSt-227. Next base: position 39,646 of record JAEWYS010000017.1, read on the forward strand.
TCAGATGCCCGGGTTTACTGAGAAGCTCTTTTGACTTCTTGACCAGGTGTATATTGATGCCTATCTGACTGCCAACCGAAAGACTGCCTGATAAGCCTTCTCTTGTCTGTGTGATTTTTCCGGTATATTGCTCATGCCGGTACAGAAGAGCAAAGGGAATAAGCTCTGCGGAAAGTCTGGGAGTCAGGAAAAGCAGAAGGCCTGCGTGCAGCGCCGCATTTCCGACACGGGCGCTGTACAGCTTTTCTCCGAGAAAATTGCTCCCCTGCCCGCTGCCGGCGGCCAGAGAAGGCTCAATAAACAGCAATGTGTTTTCGGATACGGACAGATGCCTGCGATAAAACAGTGATAGGAGGGACACGTGACCGAACCTGTCTTCCGCACTATATGAATAGTGCAGCCCTAGTGCGTCTCTGTCTGAGACAAAGAAACCGATACGGGGAGCGATCAGATAAAATTGGGTTTTGTCAAATGAAAGATTGCCGGAAACAAAAAAAGTAGCGGGAGTAATCTGACCGTTTGCGGTATGCATCAGACACGCTGTCAATATTGTTAGTATCAGTCTGATGCTCATAGTCTGTAGTTTATGCCTATACTTATCGGAGAGAGCAGCGCATTCAGGCCAAAATGACGCTCGGGGCTTTTGTCAAGCGGTTGTTCAAAGGTCACTTGCAAAGGCACAAGCTCCATAGCCAGACGGTAGGTCAGAAAATACAGGAGATGGGGTCTGAACGACATTCCTATACCGCTTTCCGGACTGTTAAGCCTGTGTTTTCTGAAAGGATGATCGTACTGATATGTTGTGCGGGAATGAAGCATATAAACCGAACCCCGCAGCAGCAATACGACCCTTGGGGACAGATAGCTGGTCCATGCGATGGAAGGGCCGCCACGAAGTGTCGAGATATCTCTCCGAAAATTATAATAGGTGTCAATACGCTTGTCCCCGCCGGAAGGAATCGCCGGATCAGGAACCGGTTCTATATACCATACATAATATTGCTGGGACGAACGTTGCTGTGAGTAACTGACTTCGAAACCGAGCAGCCAGCGGGAAGTCAGTGCATACATGGGATTTAGCCAGGCCGACCACTGAACTGTTTTTTCACCAATGCGAACAGACTCATAAGCTCTGACCAGGCCAGGATCAGCTTCGCTGTTTTCTCTGCTATACCGGAATGTCCCTCCTGCTGAGATCAGAAGATCTTTTTTATGCTCCTGTGCAATGGACATTCCGGAGCAAAGAAGCAGAATGCAAAGGATACTGTGGCGATACATGATGAGGTGCTGTTGCTATCAGATAAATTCGTTTAAGCATGTGAATGTTATCCGGTCATAGCGCATAATCAGAATAATTCGTATACAATACGCTTGTATATAATGTGTTGTGCTTGTAAAAGAAAGATAGCAACGCGATCAAAAAGAGGCCTGATTACAGGCTAATGTCGGAAAGTGTATATTTCTTTTTCAAATGATGGAATTTTTTCATGCTTTTTCGCCTTTACTACGTACACGCAGATTCAACCTTAACTACCTATTTGTTTGCCATGGAAAAATGTTTACAGGACGAGATTGTAAAAAACCTGAAGAATATATACACATTGCTGGAGCTTCCCCTGCCGCCTTCCTACGTCAGGTATATCAGGCTAAACTGTGAAGAGGATTTTGTTAAACTGGCTCCCAATCCGCGGTTCAGAAAATTTATTGCCGAGCAAAAGCCATTTGCTGATAAGTATCTGGAGTTTAAAAGACTTTATCATACTGTGCTGATTAACTCATACAAACCCTGGTAAACCATACCGGATAAAGGGATCATTCAGTATCCCGGGCCGAAGCATATTCTTCTTTTTGTATAGCCACCTCAAAACATTTGCCGGTAACTTCCTATTTTAAAAAAAGCATGTATTTTTGAATAAAAAACAATTTTTATGAATTTCCCTGAAGAACTAAAGTACACAGAAGAGCACGAATGGGTCAGGCTTGACGGTGATTCGGCCATAATTGGTATTACGGATTTTGCCCAGAGCGAGCTGGGTGATATCGTTTATGTAGATATCAATACAGTCGGAGACACGGTAGAGCAAAACGAAGTATTTGGTAGCGTAGAAGCTGTTAAAACGGTTTCGGATCTGTTTATGCCTCTGACCGGAGAAGTTTTGGAAGTAAATCCGGCAATAGATGACAAGCCTGAGCTGGTCAATAGCGATCCCTATGGGGACGGATGGCTGATAAAGGTAAAAGTAGCAGACAAAGGACAGTATGATGATCTGTTGTCGGCGTCTGAATACAGGGAAAAGATCGGGTTGTAAACTTCATGTTTTTCCGATACACCCTGTTTTCGTTTATCTGGGCAGTTATAATTCTGATTCTGACACTGATGCCGGGAGGAAATATGCCTGAAATGGGCTATTTCCCCGGCCTGGATAAGCTGGCGCACGCATTTGTTTTTGCCGTACAGTCATTTTTGCTGATTGTAGGATTTGCCAAGCAATATACCTATACCTATGTGCGTGAAAATCAGGTTCGGCTTGCGCTGATACTCTCGATCGGATACGGGGTGCTGATAGAGGTTGTCCAGGGCTTTATACCCGGACGCAGCTTTGAAGTGCCGGATATAGCAGCAGATGCTGCAGGCGCTTTTATCGGCTGGGCAGCTTTTTTACTTATTTACAAGGTTGACTTTTAAGCAGCATCAAAGCATAATGCAGATACCTACTATTCTGATTTTTTACTTGTGCCTGCTGGTTACAGGCTCTTTGGCTCAATCGGTCAGTCAGGCCCGCTCCTATATGGATACCTTGTGCGCTCCGGGTATGTACGGGCGGGGCGCGGAGTTTTCGGGCGACAGCATAGCGGCCGCTTATCTTCGTGACCGCTTCAGCGATTTTGGCTTAAAAGCTTTTTCAAAATCACCGGATTATTTTCAGACTTTTCAGTACAATATCAATACCTTCCCCGGCAAATGCGCATTACGTACCAATGTGCGTACCATTATACCGGGCGCGTCCTTTATTGTCAATTCCTTTTCATCCGGCGGCCGTGGCAGGGCAAAGATAGTCCGGCTCGATACCGCGATTTTCAGTAATCCCGCGGCGGCGGACCGGTTTCTGAAAACCAGCCTTCGGAAAAAAGCGCTGGTATACCATGGCAGTGATCTGGCACGGCTGGTAGAGATGCCGGTTGAGTATAGCCGGAAAGTATATTCGGCAAAATGCATTATTGAGCTGGAAGACAAAAAGCTGACGGCAGGTCTGTCCACCTCACAATACAGTAATCCCTTTTTTAAAGTATTGAGCGATTCATTTCCCGCTGCTTCAAAACGGATGAAATATAACCTGGATGCAGAGCTGCGCAGGCATTACAAAAGCCGCAATGTATTGGCCTGGGCAGAGGGTAAGAAATCGCCTGATACCTATATTGTCTTTACAGCGCATTATGATCATCTGGGTACTATGGGCAAGGACGTTTATTTTCCCGGAGCCAATGACAATGCCAGCGGTGTGGCAATGTTGCTGACACTGGCCGAATACTATTCCCGGCCGGAAAACCAGCCGGATTATTCCGTAGCCTTTATGCTTTTCGGAGCAGAAGAGGCGGGGCTTGTCGGTTCCCGGCATTATGTGGAGCATCCCGTGTTTCCGTTAAAGAAGATCCGGTTTCTGATCAATATGGACCTGCTTGGCACCGGTGAGGATGGGCTGATGGTGGTAAACGGTAAAATACTGCCGGATTACTTCAGCCTTCTGACCCGAATCAACGAGGAAGAAAACCTGCTCAGGGAGATAAAGAAAAGAGGTGAGGCCGCCAACTCGGATCATTATTTCTTTACAGAGGCAGGAGTGCCTGCTTTTTTTGTGTATACAATGGGCGGAATCGCAGCATATCATGACATTTACGATGTTCCGGAGACCCTGCCGCTTACGGAGTTTGACGATGTCTTTCGTCTGCTGACCCGCTTCGTGACGGAAATAGACCAATGAGATATGTTGTAACCATACTTTCCGTATTTGCCTTGCTGGCGACGGCAACCGCACAGTCGCAGAACTGGCAGATTGTACCGCCCGCCGACACCATGTTTCGTTATCTGGGGCGTATAGACTCTTCCGACCCGGAGGAGTACGCCTTTTATTATCCCGGCATAGAGATCCGGGCAGCTTTTACGGGTACCAGCTGTTTTCTCCTGCTGGGAAACGAAAGCTTCGGCGGACAGGATGCCAATGGTAATCTGCACAGCAGTTATTATAATGTATTTATTGACGACTCCCTGGCAGTGATTGAGGTGCCGGAGGGGAAGCAGGTTATTAAGGTGGCAGAAAACCTGAAAGATACCGTACACCTGCTGCGACTGTACAAGCGGACAGAAGCAATATGTGGCCGGGCCACGTTCAGAGGGCTCGGGCTCGATCCCGGCGCCGGACTGGTCCCCTGGCCTGCGGCTCCGCCAGCGCTTCGCATCGAATTTATCGGCAACTCCATAACCTGCGGCTATGGCAATGAAGGAGACGATGCCTCCTGCGGATTTACCGCAGCAACAGAAAACAGCTACCTGAGCTATGGCAGCATCGCGGCACGCCGCCTGAATGCTGAATACGTAGCCGTGGCCTATAGCGGAAAGGGAGTCATACAAAACTATGACCGGTCTGCTCAGGAGACCTTGCCGGAAATATACCAGCGGATCAATCCTTCCGATACAGTCAGCCAGTGGGATTTTGCGCTCTGGAAGCCCGATATAGTAGTCCTGAATCTCGGTACCAACGATTTTGCCCATGAGCTGCCCGATTCGGCTACGTTTGTAGCAGCATATGCCAGCTTCCTGAAGCGGATTGCCGCCTACTATCCCGAAGTACGCATGGTCTGCCTGATGGGGCCTATGATCAATGACAGCTGGCCGCCGGGCCTGAAAGCCGCTACCGTGTGCCGTTCCTATATAAAAGCCGCCATGAAGCTGGCGGCCACTCCCTATACCGTATTTTTTGAAATGAGCGCCCAGGGGCCTTATGGCTTCGGTTGCGACTACCATCCCAATATCCGGCAGCATCAGAAAAATGCGGAAGAATTAAGCGCCTTTATCAGCGACTGGATGGCTTCGGAAAGGTGAGTGATGGAGGAGCGCGGTCTGAAAACCAGAGTTGAAACTCCGCCCAAGTCATCGCTGAGCTAAAGGCTTGCGCGAGTGGTGGCTGAGGCCCTCGAAGCCCCATAAAGCACTTTTTTATTGACATCGCGGGCAAGTGGGCTCGATCGAATGGTTATTAAACAAGCTTTTATTGTATTATATTAGATTGCAAGTCCTTTGTCGAAATTATAATTTTCTTTGTACATATTTTTGTTTTGGTATTTAGTGTACACTTATTATTTTTGACTCTTAAAATCCTTTTACAACTACACATCTTTTATAATGCTAAAGCATCTTATCGGCCTGGTGTTGCTGGGCTTTTTTGCGGGAGCAAGCGCACAGGCGCAGCTGCTCAATCTGCCCAACGGAGTAAGTGATATAGGAACCAATGCTTCCGGAACCGGTGTGGGGATTGGTACGAAGAATCCTTCTGATATTATACATATCTATAGGAATATTGCTTATTTGAAATTGGATGGGAAAAATCCTGAAAATTACGGTGGACACTCTAATGTTGGAATCTCGTTTCTTCATGAAGGGGGGGGCGCATTCAAAATTTATAAACATACTTTGCCTTATTATGGAACAGGAGATGTACATATGACTTTTGAGAGTAAAAAGGGAATACATTTTTCTAATTCAAAAAATCAGATTCGTTTTAGCAATCTTAATTGGTCGGATGATCCTAATGTCCTAAATGGCCCCTTGGCACCGTTCCGTTTTGATGATACGGTAGCTGCTCCGAAGATAATTATAGGCGATATTGATACAGTGTCAGGTACCCCAAAAAACTTTGAATTACCTGCTGGTTTCAATTTTGCCGTTCAGCGAAACAGTTATTTTAAAGGAAATGTAAACCTGGGCACTATCGCCGGAACCGGGTTTCCTGCCGGTTACAAGCTAAATGTGGATAACGGAGCCTACATTGGCAAAAATGTACTGATCGAAGATCCTGCCAATGATGGAGTTGCTAGGCTTCGCTTAAAAGGCCCGGATGGACAGCCCGTCTCCTCTTATCTCTCTTTGGAGGATGACCAGGGGGAAACAGCCCGATGGTTCAGAATTGTGAATAATACAGAGGTTAACCGACTGGAAATTGCTTCCCCGGAGCGTGGTAATATAATGATCATAAGTCGGGTTAATGGAAATATAGGGATAAGTACAGACCCCGGAGGAGAAAAAATGAAGATTGTATCTCATGCCAGCGGAGCGGTGCTGGCTGCGCATTCAGGATCACCGGAAAACTCTGCTACGGTAAACATCGGCAGATCGGGTGCAGAGCTCACCCTGGCAGCAGTAGCGGTCAACGGGCATTATTCAGCGGATGCTGCAGTGGGGGATATGGTCATCCGTACAGAGGATAATACCAAAAAGCTCATTTTTAACAATGGCAGCGGCTCGTCTTCCCTCGTTGTGCAAAAAGACAAGATTGGTATCGGCATCACGGCCAATATAGCCGATCGTCTGCATGTCAATAATGGCATCATCCGTATTACGGGTACCGATGCCGCGGCCGATATCAGCACACCGGGCCTGCGGCTGGGTTCCCATTCATCCAATTACTCCTGGATACAGTCTTCGCAGGCTCCTCTGGCGCTCAACCCCAATTCCGGTACCTATGTAGCCATTGGCTTTGATCCCCTCGATCCCAATATTGTACTGCCCGACCCTCAGGACAATTACAAGCTGATGGTCAAAGGCAAAATGCTGGTAGAGGAAGTAAAGGTACGTCTGGCCGCCAACTGGCCGGATTATGTATTTGCTCCGGATTATAAGCTGGCTCCGCTGGAGGAGGTTGAAAGCTTTATTCAGGAAAACCGGCATCTGCCTCAGGTGCCTTCTGCCGCAACGGTCGAAAAGGAAGGCTTTGAGCTGGCAGCTATGAATGCGCTGCTGCTCAAAAAAGTAGAGGAGCTGACCCTGTATCTGATCGAGCAGAACAAAAAAATGGAAGCGCTGGAAAAACGCCTCGAACGTATCGAAGAATAACTGACCGAATCACCAGATTATAGAATGAATAAGATAACCATACTGCTGGCAGGAGCATTGCTTATTGCTCTGTCAGCTGCCGGCATGCTGCTGTACAATCAGCGCTCAGGGATCGCCTATGTCGACACCCTTAAGCTGATGGAGGGCGCCAGGGATATGCAGGCCCTGCGCGAGCAGATGAAGGCCGAGGCAGCCAAAGTAACCGCCAATGTGGATACGCTGACCGCCGAGTTTGATCAGCTGCTGAAAAAGCATGAACGGGAGCTGGGATCCATGACGGCCCGTGAAAAAGAGCTGTCGGTAGAGCTGCTGAATGCCAAAAGGAAAAGCCTGGTCAGCTATCAGCAGGCCGTTCAGAATCAGCTGATGCAGAAAGAGCAGACAGAGACGGAAAACGTGCTGAAGCGGATCAATGCTGTCATTGAAGACTATGGCAAGGCGCAGGGATACAAAATGATTCTGGCTACCGCCAATGGCAATATTGCCTATGCGGAGCAGGATATTGATATCACAGAGGAGATCCTGGAGGCGCTGAACCGATAATGGGACTCATCCGGAATATGCTGCTATGGCTCCTGCCATGCCTGCTTGGTGCCTGTAGCGAAACACTTAGTCATGAAGAGCTGCTCCGCTATATACAGGAGCCCGCCAACGGACTGGCCAGAAAAGAAGAGCAGGGTGTGCTCTGCGCTTCCCTGACCTACCGGCCTTCGGATCTGCTGGTATGGCAGGAGCTGGGCAATACGCCGGAGATCAGTGACAGCCTGTTGAAAAATGCCCGTGAGCGCTATGATGCCTATTGGTATTTTGTACTCTCTCTGAGTCAGGATGGCCGTGACCCACTGGCTGGAGGCCCGGCCCTGGCCGATAATCTGCAAAAGCTCTCTTTTGAGCTGGACAGGTATGTATATATGGTCATCGATCAGTCTGATACCATAACCCTGAGCGATTATTATGCTCCGCGCTTATTTGGTATTTCCGGTGCGGCGCCTGTTTTGCTGGCTTTCAGGAAAAAGGAACGCTTTGAGCAGCTGGATATCATTTTTCAGGGCTTTAATGGTGTCGCTATGCGGTTTCCGTTTTCCCGCAGGGATATAGACCGGATACCTCGTCTCGATTTTCAGCAGAAACCCAATAGTTAATGTTAATACACGATTTTATCTATTACTAGAATATGTTCTTTTTCCGAAAGCATCCGTACGTTCTCCGAATACTTAGTCTGACAGGCCTCCTGTCTATCCTGCAGGCTACGCTTGCGCCGACCATTGCCTGGGCGCTGACCGCCGGGCCGACCGCTCCGGAGTTCAGCAGCTTTGAGCCGGTCGATACCACCGATATGGTCAATCTGTCTACCGGAGATTTTACCTATAGCATTCCTCTGCTGGAGGTACCGGGGCCGGAGGGTGGCTATCCGCTGGCTTTGTCCTACCATGCGGGGATCGGGCCGGATGAAGAAAGCTCCTGGGTGGGTTTGGGCTGGAGTTTAAACCCCGGAGCTCTGAATAGATATGTAAATGGTCTTCCAGATGATATGAATGGTAGCGGAGAATTAATCAGAGATATTTGGGAGGGTGGTTATACCAGGATTACATCAATCGGTATTGGCATCGGTATACCTGGAAGCCGGCAACTAGGAGTGGGATTTGGAATAGCTTTTGGTAATGATACGTATAAAGGCAGTGACATAGGCGCAAATATCAGTGTTGGCTATAGGTCTAAGTCTGGTATTGGGGTTGGCTTTTCTACGGTGGCAGATCCTTTTGGAGAACAGTATTCACAAGTGGGTGTATCTGCTTCGGCAAAGGCTGGTTATGGCTTTTCTTCATCAGCCTCTCTGGGAGTGGGGGTAGCATCGGGGAAAACATCGATTAATGCTTCGGCAAGGGGAAGCTATCAGGATTATGCAGTTGGTGGGACAGCTTCTATAAGTACATCTTCCGGCCAGGTTACTCCTGCGATCTATTCGGTATCCAATTCCCAAAGTATAAACAGCAATGCCGGGGTTGTTACGAGCCGAAGTAGCAACAGAAGCTTTACGCTTCCATTGCCATATGGACTTAGTCTGTCTTATAGCGGAAGCACCACCCGTTACTACATAGATCAAATGGACAATTCACAGTGTTATGGCTCTTTGTACGTAAAGAATATTCCCCTATCCGGATTGGAAAATATCGCTTTCGACTGTGTTTCTTTTAAAGAGACTCCTTCCTATAGTGCTGAAGTTGATGCCGGTATGGGTGGCAGCATGCCTTCGTATGACATGTATCAGGTATTGGGGCAGGGGATTGGAGGTAGCATACAGCCATATATTTTTGAACATGGGAGTTTGTTCAGGAGAACGGCTAAAGATGGCAATGGGAATCCGGTTAATGGAGTGCATTTTGACTATGCTTTTAATCCGTTTTCAAATAAGGTTGGCTTCAGGTTTGTCAATGATTTTTCCAATTCATATACTAAGGAAATCCCCACATCATATAACGCTTCCACGGATTACCTTTCAGGAATTGTAAATTCCATAGGTGAAGACAGAGTGAGCAACCCGGACAATAGTAGTGATTTCAATAAAGCAGATGGCACATTGGCAGGATCTCGTCATATCGAATGGTTTACCAATCAGGAGATATATGATGCAACCAAAACCATTCAGGGAGAAAATGAGGCACAAATGCTTAGCCGGCTTGCCGGTTTGAAGGGCTTTGTTCCGGATCTGGTAAACCGGGCGAATTATCTGGAGGTTCAGGGTGAATACGGGCAGGATGCACCTGATAATATAGGCGGATTCCTTGTTACAAATAAGACTGGAGTCTCATATCATTATTCTATACCGGTATATAATTTTAGTGATTACACAGAGCAGTCTTCAAATGTGAGTGGAGAAAGTGTCCGGAAGATTACAAAATCTTTGCCGTATGCTTATACCTGGCTGATGACCGGTATCACAGGGCCTGATTATGTCGACAGGCCACCTTATGGCATTATTGATGACAATGACTGGGGCTATTGGGTGAAATTTGATTATGGCAAATGGACCGATAAATATATATGGAGAAACCCGACGGAAGGAAGCAGTAAAGATCTGAATTCGCGGGTTAATGTATTTTCTTCGGGTAGAAAAGAGTTGTACTATCTCAATGCTGTAAAAACCAGAAGTCATACCGCCTTATTTGTCAAAGACATGAAAAGAGATGGGAAAGGGGTTGGAAACTCTGTCAATGGGGGCTTTAATGTGGAGCTTGATCAGTATGGGAATGTTGGTGGTATGCCGGTATCTAGCCTGAAACTGAATAAAATCTTGCTGTTTACTAACAGAGCTTTAAACAAAGAGCTGGAAAAGATCGGACTTATTTCCAGTGTTGATGAGCTTCAGGCATTAGGAACTGATCTGAATCATGATTACGTAATCTCTAAAGCGGGTGGAAACCCTGAATCAAGGACACTGCATAGCGGACAGAAAGTGCTTGATGTCTATGATATAGAAGGTACCGGTATAGAAAATGCCGCAATACGTCAGGTAGTTTTTGATTATGATTATACGCTGTGTCCTGAGACCCCCAACAGCTTTGATCTGACTTATGCTTCCGGAGTTTATACAAAGAGTAATACCAATAGTGGTAAACTGACATTGAACGGCTATGATATACTTGGTCTGAATTCCTCCAAGATTATTCCTCCAACCAGTTTTGAATATTGTATGGCAAGTACCCCTTACAATAAAAATGCGATAGACATATGGGGTATGTATAAATCAGACTATACGGTTTCGGAAACTGAAAGACAGAGAACAAGACAAGAAACCTCTGACGTGTCTTCAGAGAATGTGATGGCCTGGTCTCTTTCAAAAATTAAAACCCCTCTCGGCGCTGATATTTCTATTGAATATGAATCAGATCAGATTAAAAATCCGGGTTTGACAGACTTTCAGAACTATTCAGTTAAGTCGGTTAGTCTGATTGGGGGGAATGTTATAAGACTGGGCTTGTATACGAATGTTGATCTTCAGGACTACATAAGCCTTAGTGATTTTATTGATCTGAAATTATTGTTATGGGTTGAGTATCCTCAGAATGACTTCACCTGCCCGGTGTATGTGGAGCATATTGATTTTATGCAGATTTATAGCAAATTGTTAAATGAAGAAACCTGTCCTGTTTTAGCGGTGGGAGCGAATTACATCGACGTTACAATTTCACAGGAGTTGTTTGATAATTTAAATAATTACCATTGTGATGGTTTTATGGATACGTATCTTAAGCTGGATATTGGCAATGTGATTGTCAGCAACAATGCTCAATACACAAAACCAGGCGGCGGCATAAGGGTAAAATCCATCGGACTAAGGCACGACAATACTGAAAATATCACTACCTTCCAGTATTTGAATGGAACCACCTCCTATGAGCCTGTGGATTTGAATATTCATTATCACGGGGCAAATGAAAATTTCCGCAGAGTAAATTATCATAATCTGGTTTATCCCTATTATCATACAATTCTTGCTAATTCTGCATTTATACCTCCTCCTGGAGTATTGTATGAGGAAGTAATTGTTCAGGATATTGTAAGGCATTATAATTCTGCCAATTTGTATACAGAACTGACCGGTGTTGGCAGTACTAAATATGTGTTTTCGGTATTTGATAAGAATGCAATGATGCCTAAGTCGGTTAGCACCAAAACACTCGCATCGGATAATTATAATCTTCAGGTTGTTCGTTTTAAAAATCTCAGCAACAGGAGCGGGTTGTTGAAGTCTGTCACAAACTATTCCGGCAGAAACGCAACGGGAAGTATTCTCAGCAAAATGGAAAACCGATTTCTCCATGAGGGACTGACCGAAACAGGTTATGAACAGGCTTTGGAGGAACACCACAATAATCAGGGAAGGGTTGATCAGGTATTTTTTGAAAGGAAAGTCGTGAATGGGACTAATAAATTTCAGATTACTGAAATTGAAGAATATCCGGTTATTAATACCTCTACATACTCGTATGACGGAGTCAAAGGACTGGAGTCGGAGCATAGAACGCTGGGCTATGATTATTTCTCAGGTAATCCGCTGGTTAGTGTTTCAGAAGACGCGAACGGTAATATGTTTATGAGTAAAGAAGTCCCGGCCTACAGAAAATACCCGTCAATGGGACACAGAGCCAATAATAAGTCAAACCGGCATATGCTTGATCAGAAGGCTGCTGTATATACGTACAAGGTCGTTGAAAATACGACAAGTCCTGTGTCAATAGATGATTATACTACTACTGCCTTCATTGGTGCGGGCGTGACTACCTGGGCGGATAATCTAAATGTGATAGAGCATAGTAAGCAATCCGGTGTTGGTATAATCAATCAGAGCAATACATGGCGTATGGCTGGCTCGTACATATGGGCTGGAAATAATACGATGGTATTGAATAGCGAAGGTACTTTTAAATTGTCAGATCTCAGCTATTTTGACTTTGATAATCCGGAATCCAACAGTAACTGGCAGCAAGCTTCAGCGGTCAGCTATGTCAACAATTATTCAATGATTCTGGAAAGCAAAGATTTAAACAATGTCTACTCTTCTCTGATTTGTGATCCTTCTTCCAGATATGTAATCGCATCGGCTGTTAATGCACCCAGAGACGAAATCGCTTACACGGGGTGTGAGTTCAGTGAGTATCATACTGTCAGCTCTGACCCTGCAAAAAATATTCTGGAAGGTTATGTTAAATTGGGGAACGGAGCTATTGTAAATGACAGAAACCGGGCTCATACCGGCACATATACGCTCAAGGTAGATCGGAATCAGGATGGTTTCTCATATTCGTTCCGGCCAAGAGCTGATAAGTATTACCGTGCGAGTGTGTGGGTCTATATACCCAATTTTGAGAACGAAAGCCAAAATCTGGATTATGCGAGAATTATATGCCGGTATAAGGATACCAAAGTCCAGATTGGCAGCGCGGCGATTCTGAATGAAAAGCTTAAAGCAAATGCTCACTATCTGATTAATCTGGATTTTAGTACTGCTCAGGTAGCTCCCGTCAATGGAACACTTCCGGAAATCGAATTTGTCTGTCTTAACAGGGCGGATCAGAGTATTTATTTCGACGATTTTCGCGTATCGCCACTTGATGCGGGTTTGTTTACTTATGTATATGACCTTGATAACGGCCGGTTGACACATATTCTGAATAATGAAAATTTATATCAGCGATTTGAGTATGACGATATGAGCAATTTGCGGCGAGTATTTCAGGAGCTGTTTTATCCGGCTGAGAAAATAGTAAGTGAACAAAGCTTAAATTATGGAAAGAATCATGTTGAATAATGAACTTAAATATAAGACAGCCAGTTATTTGATTTTTGTCAAACTCGTAATACTTTTTATAGTACTGATCAACACGAGTGATTCTTTTTCTCAGGGATACAAAAGTCTCATACATGGTCGGCAGAATATTACTTCTTTTAATTATGAAGCAACAGCGAGTGGCTTGACCTGCGGCAAAAGTTTGCCCTACCTTACCTACCTGAACGGGAAAAGTTATCTTGATCCCAATGCGGGAATAGAGACCTGCAGCGGAACAAGCAACGGTTATTATGGCTGGACGGTATATCAGCCCCTAGGTTATTCCAGGTGGTGCGGTCATGATAAGCTTGCCTTGCACTATGACAACAATATACTGGATACAAGGGTTGAGACTGTTAATTATAAAAGCGATGGACAAATCAGATTTATTACTGATGTCGCTATACAAAAAATTGATGTAACCATAAAGCAACAAAACTTTTTTGGCAATTTTAGTCTGTTCTTTGAGTATGGGAATTGGACTTTGACTTTGAAGGGGATATGGCCTTCATGTGATAATTATTATTCATCTTCATCTTCATTCTATCAGCTAGGTTGTGTCCTGAAAACTGAAGGTGTCTTTGGTTATGGGGGTATTCAGTCCGCTTCAGGCAAATTGGATTACAATAATAGTTCTACATATACAGTTTCGGCCTATTCCGGAACGACAGCCAATGTTAATTTTTTCTGGAATGGAGACGGCGGGTATTGCAATGAAGTTTTTGATGGAGGGCAGATGCGGTATCTCATTAAGAGCAAGAATGGACAATCACTGAATACATATTCTTCATGGACTCCTGTCAGTATTTCTACTAATCCGGATGCTTTCAGACAATTTAACCGATTGATATCTCCTGCGAGCGCCACTATGGAGGTAGGAGACTACACGCTGCAGCTGGAAATCAAAGATCGTTTTGGTAACCAGTATAGTACGCCTGATTTTTATGTCAATGTGGTTCCCAGCTGTTATTCGGAATCGGGAGTAACCTTTGCCTTTACCGGCGCTGAAGAAATTAACGGGGGATACAACGGAACCAATGGGGGCTATAAAGTTGAAAAGGGTGTAGAATATGTCGTTCAGTTGTATAATTCCGTTGATGCGGTTTTTCCCTTTTTCTACAAAGAAATCGAAAATTTTGATCAGAATTACGAAATATTGGTCGATGATGGCGGTACTCCGCCTGTTTCTCAGAATAATACAGCTATAGAGTTCAAAGCGGCAATCCTTAGTCCCCATCCCGATGATTACCCTGGAAAATATAAGCTGAAGGTGCACGCTGATATTGGAAGCTTCAGGATATATGTAAAAAAGAAAGATTATCTGGGGCCGTATTGCTACGAATACAAGCCAATTAATCTTTTTGTTGGGGGAAGCAATATAACCAGGGAAAGCCCTTGTCTGATACAGTTGCCTGCCGATTTTCCCGAAATTTTTCCTGAGCTTTCTTCAGGCTTCGCGAGGACTCAGGCGCTTAGTTATTTTACCTACGAAGTAAAAAGTCAGAAGGGGATAATAGTTAAGCCCGGTGTACATTTGAAAGATGGGGCAATACTGCAGGTTGAGACGATTCCTGAGCCTGAGGTTCCTGCGGAAGAAGTTGCTGACAATACGAAAAACTGGACGCAGACACGGATATTTGATGATGCCGGATATGTAATCAGCGAATCCAGGCAATACTTTAATGAAAGAGGGCTGCCGATACAAAATCAGTACAAGGATCTGAGCAGAAAGGTAGTTATGGCTTCCGAAGCGCTTTATGACAAATTCGGCAGACCGGCAATTACAACATTGCCCGCTCCTGTCAACGTAAGTACGCTTACAGCTGCGGTTGATCAATGCGGTGATTATATTCAGACCGGGCAGGATATGTATTTCAGCTATAGGGATAATTTTGTTACTGTTGCCGGCAATAAGTTTTCTTACAGCAACTTCGATCAATATACACCGGAGGGTGGAGCTCCGGTGCAAAAATTTAGTACGCCTGACCTGATCGATTCAGATACACCTGGTACGCTTGGCTGGTACTATAGCAATCTGAATGCAGAAAGCTCCCGTACAGCTCTGGAGGCTGAGGATAAAGCAGCTATGCTGGAACCGCTGACGCCTGCGACGATCTACCCTTATGCCAGAACCATCTATCAGGAAGATGGCACCAATCAGATAAAGGGGAGTACACTGCCGGGAGATTATCACCATGCCGGTTCCGGGAGATATGGTGAGACGGAGATTCTTCCTCTCAATGTTCAGGATGTTCAAATCATTGATGACTACCTGGAAGTGAGAGAAAAGCTGTTCCCCGGCTCCGTTAATTTGCCATTGGCTGATAATTGCTACAAAGTAGTTAGCAAGGATATTGAGGGAAAGGAAATAATCACGTATCTGGATAAAGGGGATAAGGTGCTGATTTCTGTTGATCCTGCTGCCGATATAAAATCATATAATATATATGATGTACCGGGCAGGCTGGTTTGCTCTGTCACTCCTATGGGAGTAGAATATATAAAGGACAATCCTGGCTATAACTTCAGCTTTGTCGAGAAAAGCATTTTTGTATACGATCATCGCGGTTTTTTGATAGAAGAGCGTATCCCCAATACCGGCACGACCAGGTATATGTACCGCAATGATGGATTGCTGCGTTTTTCGCAAAATGCAGAACAGGCTATCGACGGGCGGTTTTTGTATATTCACTATGACAAAATAGGCCGTCCTGTAGAAACAGGAGAATATCTGCCTTGTACAGGCTGTCCTGTTTTTAACTCTGCAGCATTGGTCAATATTCTTGAGAATACCGAAACTAACGGCGGACTTAGTGTTAATTTCGGGACCCGTTATGATGTTATAAAAACAGTGTATGACGTTCCGGTAGCCGGAACATCGATCGGACAGGCTTTTTTACGTGGCAAGCCATCCTATACCGAAAGGGTGGGCGAAACAAAATCCTGGTTTAGCTATGACGAAAGAGGAAGAACTGTTTCAATGGCCAGATATTATTCCGGTTTAGGTGAAAAAGTTATTAACTATGAATACGCTGCCAATGGCAATATCAGTCTTGTGGCATATCAGGATGGGCAGGAGGATGCGTTCTATCATACGTATTTGTACGATGCTGATGCACGGCTGAAATCGGTATATCTTTCAAAAACTGCTCCCCAGGCTACGGAAGACGGGGACCTGGACTTCTCCAATCTGTCAAAACGCGCAGAATACCATTATTACCTCCATGGCCCTCTGAAAAGAGTGGAGTATTTTCGGTCTGTGCATGTGCCTGAGTTTATTCATTATGTTACGGTCAGAGGGGTTGAGTTTCCGGTAACCATTCCGGAATATACTAAGACAGAAGGTATTCAGGGTATAGATTATGTATACACCGCGCAAGGCTGGCTGAAGTCCATAAACAGTCACGAGAAAAATACGGATCCGGGCAAGGACGAAAATGATCTTTTTGGAATGTCCCTGCACTATTATGACAATGATTATGTAAAGAACGGAGCCGGTATCAGTACAGTGACCTTTGTAGGAGGAAATAACTATTACAATGGGCTGATAAAAGCCAGCTGCTGGTTCTCCGACCGGCCGGGCTTTGACAGTACTGTGTCTGATAGTTATGTATACAGCTATGACAACCGGTATCAGCTTTCACAGGCTGATTTTGGTACAGTTTCGTCCGGTGTGTATACCCAAGCGGTTGATGACCGATACCAGGAAGGTGAGCTCAGTTATGATAAGAATGGAAATATTCGGAGTTTAAAGAGGCGGGGAAGCGATGGGGCAATATTACATGATTTTGTCTATTGGTACAGCAATAACAACCAGCTTTCGAGTATTAACGCACATCTTGTTAATCCTAGCTATTCAAGTTCATATTTTTATAACTCAATAGGCCAGATAAGGTCACTATCGTTTAATGATGGTTCTGGCAATGTGTCCAGAAGTTTAACATACAATGCTGCGGGCCTTGTAAAAAGTATTTCCGGTGGCGGGGCAACTATACAGATAGGCTACGATGAAGGCGGATATCGGTACAAAAAATCAAACTCATCCTATAATACTTGGTATGTACGTGACGCAGGTGGTGCGACATTGGCAGTATATGATAATAATAATACAGGCAGCAGTGTTAAGCTGAAAGAAGTCCCGGTTTATGGGAGCGGGCGTATTGGAGTATATTACCCGGAAAACGATTATGCACTTTTTGAGCTGACAGACCATTTAGGCAATGTCAGGGTGGTGCTGAATGAAGAAGGGGAGCGCGAAGCGTATTCAGATTATTATCCCTATGGCCTGGCAATGAGTCCTTCGGAAGTGGCTCCTGACAATTACCGATACGGCTATCAGGGGCAGTTTGCCGAAAAAGACGAAGAAACCGGCTGGAACGCTTTTGAGCTTCGTATGTATGACCCCGTTATTGGCCGCTGGCTGGGGCCGGATCCGTACCGACAGTTTTATTCAGCCTATGTAGGAATGGGGAATAATCCGGTGAGCGGGGTGGATCCGGATGGGGGCTATAGTTGGTTTGGTGCATTTTGGAGAAGTGGGTTTAATACCAGTAATATGGATAAGTTTGATGGAGAGTGGGGATACTGGAAAGATGCAGATCCTAATTATCCAGATGGACTTCGATATTTAAATACATCAGATGATTTAATGTTGAGAGGGGCTAACCAGGGGGGAAGTGATGGTGGCCTTAACTGGCAAGGGGGCTGGGAGGCTTTGGTTCAGGCGTTTGTACCGTTTGGGAGTGACATCTATCCATTGTCAGAAGAAGAACTAAAGAAACAACCTATTACAGCTGTAATGCCTGATCTTCCTATAGGTCCAGGAGGTGCGGTTAAGGTTGTTAAGTACGCCAAGAATGCTAGGAAGGTAGTCGTCATTGGTGAAGATATGGTCAACCGCGTCATTCCTTATGCCAAGAAAATAAACGCAACTTGGTTTAAACCTAGAAGTACTAATCCAGCAAATTGGATGAAAAACCAAGTTCAATGGATAAGGAGGCAAATTGCTGATCCTAGAACAACAATTATTGATATTGGACCCAAAGGGCCTGTTCCAACGAGTAAATATTATATGAAAGAGCTTGAAATGCTTCAAAAATAGCTAGGATTATGACAACACAGGAGATAGAGTTATTAAAAGAACATATAATTAAGTTGATATATGGCAATAAACAAGGAGTATCATTGGCAATGATATTGGAATATTTGGATTATGTCAATAGGGTTGTTTATTCAGAACTAGAGGTTATGCCAATTTTAGAAAAATTGATTAATGATCATAAAATATTAAAAATAGGGGAAGCATATTTTTCTAATCAAGACAGTCTCCTCTAACCTCCCCTAGCGCAAGTCTTTTCTAGTGCAAGTCTTCGCGGGTTTGCATAGCGGGTTGCGAGACAGGAATGGTTAAAGGTTGGAATATCAATCATGGAAGGCGCAACGGCTGGTTTTACAGGAGGGACTGGGGGAGTATTTTTTGCGGGCGGTGCCAGAATTACAGGAATGGTTATGGCAGGAAGCGGAAATATGATTGCAACAATTCAAAGAAGTGGATTAGAGTATGAGTTTGGCCTTAGTGGTGATTCGCCGCAACTTGCAGAAGCTTTAGAAAGTGCTTTTTGGGGAATGGCGGGATTAGGGACTGGTCATTTGATGCAAAAAGGTCTCAGCAATGTTCCTGTTTCAGACATCGTCAAAGAGATCGCCAGTGAGATCACCAATGAGATTGCTGTCAGATTGGGTCAGTCTTATCTAGATAATTATTCTTTACCTTCATATCACCATTCGGGAAGCTTCTTAAACACTGGTGTAAGTGCTGATAACACTTCTGTCCGGGTTCCTGCAATGAATTATCAACGGGTGCAATGGTTGGGCAATCGAGATAATCCGGTATTAAAATCAAAGCGTTAAATGCAAGACGAATTTAAAACCTATTCTGTTAAAAGCCCTGATCAGTACCTGGTTAACTATAAATGGAATTTGGTCGTGTTCTATGTAATTGTAACTATGATTTCTTTAGTGCAAATAACGACTATGCCGTATATTACTATCCCATTAATAATTATATTAACATATGGTATTATTAAGACCTGGCAGAAAGGTTTCAATGACGAGATAAAATGTATTCGTATCAATTTTAAAACCGGAGCATTTGAGATTGTGGTGGCGAACGATGAGAGAGTTGATGGAAATTTGTTTGACTACAGGCTTAAACAGGTGGCGACGAGTGCGGCTACTTATTATTTATATGATCCGGTAGATCGGAAGAAATTTTATATCAGGTGGGCTCTTCAGGATTATGTAGAGTTGATAAAGGGGCTTGAGGCATTTTATTATCGGAATAAAAGAAGGCTTCGTCGTTAGCCCCATATAAGTTTTGATACGATGATAGTTTAAGTGAAGAAGAATTAAGAAACAACTCAAAATTTGCTATAATTGGGAGTATTTGGAAAGACTAGTATTATTAGGCTCAAGTAAGGGAAGTAGTCCCGCCAACTGGTTTAAAGTATTAGGGCCTAATTCAGGTAAAGCGATGCAAGGGGCTTTACAAAAGCAAGGGGGGGAATTACTTCCGTCAATTCAGAATCTTTCACCCATTTTACAAGTAAAGTAATTATGAAGGAGGTGAAAGATATAAAATGGTTCAAAGACGAGTTAGTTCCCAAATTAACGGGATATGAATTAAGCTATAAGTTTTTTGATGAAGGTGATTTTGGTTCTTTAAATCAAGTAGAGTTTAATTCGAAAAAAATAGGTGGCAACATTGATTTTTGGGGATTAGATTGGTTAGGTATTTTTGTTTGGGATTATGAGAAAGAGGAACAACTTTTAAATGTTCTTTTGGAACCACACCAAGAAGAGGAAAAAGTAAAAGCCTTTAATCAATTGCAAGAATTGTTATAAGCAAGAAGCCTCTGAGAAATCAGGGGCTTTTTCATTTAAGGCAATTTTTATAAAGGTTGTAGTTTTCAATATTAAAGCAGACAAAAACTATTTTCTCTATTTTGTCTGTAGTTTTTAAAAAATCAGTAACGGTTTTAATAGCAATTTGCGCAGCTTTGTCCTTTGGGAAATGATAAATGCCTGTGCTAATGTTTGGAAAGGCAATAGTTCGAATATCGTTATTTAATGCGACTTTAAGGCTGTTGACATAGGCTAAGGAGAGTAAATGTTCTTCATCATTTTTACCATTATTCCAAACAGGCCTGACAGTATGAATGACAAATTTTGCAGGGAGTTTTCCAGCAGTTGTTATAACCGCTTCACCGACTTTACAACCGCCTTGTTTACTTCTGATTTTGGCATTCTTCAAGTATAGTTTTGCCTCCAACTCTATGTATTGCACCATCAACCCCACCCCCTCCGAGTAATGAGGTATTGGCAGCATTTACAATAGCATCAACCTGAATTTTAGTAATGTCGCCTTGTATAACTTCAAGCATAGTATTATTGAAATCTTGTAAAGAAAGGGCTTGCTTCAGATGCTTTTATGAATTTAATCAATGAAAGATTAAAGGAAAAATGTGATAGTGAAGAAACTATTCAGGCTATAAAGAATATAGCATAAATAACAAAGCCTTTTCTAGCGCAAGTCTTCGCGGGTTTGCATAGTGGGCTGCGAGACTTGTGCTTTTGCTACCACTAAGTCTTCAGACTTATAAGTGTAATTTGCAGCTAGTAAATAAGCTTGTATTTTGTGAGCTG
>JAEWYS010000018.1 GCA_023458555.1 Bacteroidota bacterium
TAGTGTGGCGCTCCGAGGGTTATGAGCAGCCCTGGCGCGGCGAGAACTTCCGCAATGGTCAGCCCCTGCCTGTAGCGACCTATTACTATGTTATATACCCCAATGGGGGTAAGGTGAAGAAGCCACGTACCGGAGATATAACCATTGTTAGGTAAAAGTACAGTGAGCACTGGAAATAAAAGAGGCTGTCTCAGAAGGACAGCCTCTTTTATTTAGGTAACCGGATCAATAATGAGTATCGGACTAGTTGCTTAATTATTAATTGGCTGACTTTTAAAAGAATACTTGACGTTTCCCATGTCAAAGTCATAAAAAACGGGAATAGGTATCACTGACCGCTATGCGATATACGGTCAGTTCTCTGTTTCTTTTCAGCGGAGCGTTCCGGGCTTCGATAAACTCAGCCCTGCTGTGGTTCTTGAGCCTTATACTTTAAGCTTCTTTATAGTCAATCTGTAAATCATTATGTAGAGAAGTGAGCATCTAATCCCATTATAAGCTACTCCACAATTTGTAAGTCGGCATATGCTACTTCATCCAGTATTTCAGCTACCTCTTCGTAGCTCGAAGCATTAACAAGCCGAATCCTGAATGGCTTAAAATTGGACAAGCCTCTGAAATAATTGGAATAATGTGTTCGCATCTCGAATATTCCGGTTTTAGGGCCTTTCCACTCAATAGATTTCGCCAGATGTTTTTTACAAACATTTATGCGCTCTTTGATGTCAGGAGCAGGAAGTAGCATCCCTGTTTTAATATATTCCTTAATTTCATTGAATATCCATGGGTAGCCGATGGCAGCACGTCCGATCATTATCCCGTCAACTCCGTATTTGTTTTTGTACTCAAGTGCTTTTTGCGGACTGTCAATATCTCCGTTTCCGAATATTGGTATTTTTATATCCTGACATTCCTTTACTTTGGCAATATATGACCAGTCTGCTTCTCCTTTGTACATTTGTTGCCTGGTACGGCCATGTATCGTCAGAGCCTGAATTCCTGCATCCTGGAGCCGCTTAGCTACCTCTATAATGTGAATTGTATCATGATCCCAGCCCAGACGGGTTTTGACAGTTACCGGCAGCTTACAGTTTTTAACTATTTCTTCAGTCATTTTCTGCATTTTGGGAAGATCAAGCAGGATACCGGCCCCGGCGCCTTTACAAGCTACTTTTTTTACAGGACACCCGTAATTAATGTCAACCAGTTCGGGAGCAGCTTCTTCAGCAATTTGAGCAGCTTCCCGCATTGCATCAATCTTATCACCAAATATCTGGATACCAATGGGCCTTTCATAATCATAGATATCAAGCTTTTTAATACTTTTATCTGCATCTCTGATCAGGCCATCTGCAGAAATAAACTCAGTATACATCAAATCTGCACCGTTTTCCTTGCAAACGGCCCTGAATGGCGGGTCACTCACGTCTTCCATAGGGGCAAGCAGAAGCGGAAATTCCCCTAATTCAAGTTGGCCTATCTTAATCACTTTGTTTTTTATTATGAATTTTAAAGTAAATTTACACTTTTATGACTAAAATTTATAAGGAAAACCAAAGTCCCTTGGAAGGAACAGTCCAGTTTATAGGAATTCTGTTCCGGATTTTTGGAATATATTTCGTTGGACTTGCCATAGTTACAATCATCTTACGATTTATTACCGGAGCAGATCAGCAAAGTCTGGCAGAAATACTGGCAAGTAGTGCTTCTTTACAACGAAAGCAGGAGTTGCTTATTCTTATTCAGACACTGGCTCCGCTGATTCAGTTTCTCTTACTCCCCCTGATCTATATATTCTTTTATCAGAAGCAGCTTGCGACAGATGTTTTTACTTTCAGAACATGGAAGCCTGCAACATTCTTTGCATTTTCAGTAATGCTCTATTTTACCTTTCTTCCGGTATTGGGGTTTCTGATCAAATGGAATCAGTCGTGGTTCCTGCCGGATGCACTTTCTGAAATGGAGCGCCAGGCAAGAGAAGTTACTGAATTGTTAATACAGTATGATTCTCATTGGGGGTTTCTGAAAGTACTTTTTGTGGTTGCAGTCCTCCCGGCTATAGGAGAAGAGCTTTTCTTCAGAGGCATTCTTCAGAATGAAGTACGTTATTTAACAGGAAATATACATGTAGCTGTCTGGACAGCTGCGATAATATTCAGTCTTGCACATTTTCAGTTTCTTGGTTTTGTGCCACGGTTGTGTCTTGGACTGATGTTTGGATATGCATACGTATGGTCGGGTAACTTTTGGGTACCGGTAGGGTTACACTTTCTGAATAACGCGGCAACTCTTATCATGATGAGCTCATACAGAGATCAGTATAATAAAATGTCGCAGGGAGAGGTAGATGAAGTATCAACACCGGTAGTGCTGCTGTTTACCTGTATGTCAGCTGTAATCGCGTATTTCCTTTATAGATTGTATCAGCAAAGAAAAAATATGTATGTTGGATAAGCTTTCAAATTTACAGCAGCGTATTATTACCGGTCTGAGTGGCGCAGCATTGCTCGTGACCGGAATATGGTATAGTGACTGGAGCTATTTTGGTGTGTTTGCTGTGATTGCCATGTTATCCCTAATAGAATTTTATAAGCTGATTGCATTAGCAGGAATATCAGCTGGGAAAAAGACCGGGTTTGCGGGCGGCTTGTTGCTCTTTTCCGGAGTTTTTCTTTTTGAAAAAGGATACATTGATGGATCATTCCTGTTTCTGCTGCTGCCTTATTTATTTCTGCTTTTTATTATTATTCTGTTTCAGAATGTAGAAAAGCCATTTGAGAAAATCGCCTATACATTACTCGGTATTTTTTATGTCTCTGTTCCGTTTAGTTTATTTACCACGGTAGCTTTTTACTCTGGAGAATATGCGCCGGAAATTGTGTTCGGGATTCTGATTATAATCTGGGGAAATGATATAGGTGGCTATATTGCCGGTATGACCCTGGGAAGACATAAACTTTATGCCAGAATCTCTCCCAAAAAGACCTGGGAAGGAACCTTGGGGGGTGTTATACTTGGCTTATCTGCTTCTGTTGTGCTTTCCTTGTTTTTCAATGGGTTGACTACCTGGACATGGGTTGTGCTTGCGACGATAATTGTTGTTTTTGGAAGCCTGGGAGATCTTATCGAGTCTATGCTGAAAAGAAGTCTGTCTATTAAAGACAGCGGAACACTGATCCCGGGACATGGCGGATTTCTGGACCGCTTTGACGGATTGATTTTTGCGCTGCCATTTGTTGCTACATATGTGATCATTTTTGTGTGATTCACAGGTATATACATTGTGTTCAATCCGCTTGAATATATTTTCTGTTTTTTTGTAAATAAAGAACAATGTTATTTGAGGTTGATAAGTTTTCGAATCTATAAATTCAATATATTTGCAGTTCGTAAATTTCTTATATACTAATAATGACTATCCATAAGGAAGGTTTTAAAATCTTAATCGTTCTTTTTATCATACTTGCAGGTCTGAACCTGTTTGTGATTTCATTCTGGCCGGCATCAACCGGCATTCACAATTTTCTGATCATATTTTCAGTTTTGTGCTATTTGCTCATATTGCAGTTTTTCAGAAGCCCGAGAAGAAAGCTGGTGATTAATGATAAATATGTTATTGCTCCGGCGGACGGCAAGGTGGTGGTAATTGAAGAGGTTGAAGAAACGGAATATTTTAATGATATGAGAAGGCAGGTTTCTATTTTTATGTCTCCCGTGAATGTTCATATTAACAGAAACCCTATTTCAGGATTTGTGACCTATTTTAAATACCATTCGGGCAAATACAAAGTAGCATGGCATCCGAAAGCCAGCACTGAAAATGAACGTACAACTATTGTTTTGGAGAATCCGGAAAGAGGAGCCGTGCTAATTCGTCAGATTGCGGGCGCGCTGGCCAAGCGTATTGTCTGGTATCTTAATGCCGGAGAAAGAGTTCAACAGGGTGAGGAGCTGGGCTTTATAAAATTTGGTTCAAGGGTTGATGTATTCCTGCCGCTTGACGCAAAGATCAATGTAAAGATTGGTGAAAAAACCAAAGGCGGACAAACAATTCTGGCGGAATTTGTTTAAAATTTTATCTGGCAATTTGCTTGCGTAATCAAACTATGCATTCTTAATTTCGTTATAGAATTTAATTAATTCCTTTATCCAAAATGAAAGACGATTTCGATGAATTAGATGATGATCAGCTTTATGAAGACTATGAGGCTTATAAAGCATTGATTGAAGCCGGTGTGCCACAAAAGGAGGCTCTTAAGAAAACCGGTCTGACTGCCCAGATCGTAAAAGACCTGGAAGAAGAAATGGGCGATGATGATGAGTTTAAGTCAGAGTTTAAAGAGGTCTGGGGGCATGATGATGATGATTTCGATGAAGGTGCCTGGAAAGAGGAAGACCTGGAAGGGGATAGCTGGGAAGATGATGTCGAAGATAGTTATGACGATTACGACAGAGATTTTTAAACAGAATATTCTAAACTAACGATTGGGCTTTCCTTCAAGGAAAGCCTTTTTTTTAACGGGTCTTTAATTATAATGGAAAATCCGTATTTTACTTAATTCGTCTTTTCTTTTAATTTGCACGAATTATTATAAATAGTAGATTTATGAAAGAAATCATTGAAAACGAATTGAATGAGGCGGCGGAAGTGCTGAATAAGTTTCTTTCAATGCCTGAAAGTATTGCCAACATAGAAGAGGCAGCTGGTCTTATTGTCGCAAGTCTGAAAAACGGAGGTAAGGTTTTAAGTTGTGGAAACGGTGGTTCTGCCTGTGATGCCATGCATTTTGCAGAAGAAATGACAGGAAGGTTCAGAGAAAACAGAGAACCCCTTCCTGCTATTGCAATCGCTGATCCGTCACATATAACCTGTACTTCCAATGACTTCGGATTCAATTATGTCTTCTCCAGATATCTTAGGGCACTGGGGCAGAAGGGTGATGTTTTGCTTGCTATAAGTACCAGTGGAAACTCGGAAAATGTACTCAGAGCAGCTGAACTTGCAAAGCAACGGGACATAAAGATTATAGCCTTGACAGGAAAAAACGGAGGCAGTCTGGCTGAGTTTGCAGATGTACTTATTAATGTGCCTCACAATGGTTATTCGGACAGAATTCAGGAAGTTCATATTAAAGTTATTCATATACTTATTCTGCTTATCGAAAAGTCTATGAAGCTATAACCTTTTTTTCAGCTATGGTATCCAGAACATATGGAAGTGCAGTATTTGGTGTAAATGCGACAATTATAACGATAGAAGTCAGTGTAAGTCAGGGGACCGGTTTTTATATGGTTGGCTTACCTGACAGTGCCGTGAAGGAAAGCGAGCAGCGGGTGGTTGCTGCAATTAAGCACATTGGCTTTCGTATGCCCAGAATTAAAACAGTAGTAAATCTTGCACCGGCTGATTTACGGAAAGAAGGTTCAGCATATGATCTGGCTATTGCATTAGGGATTTTGTCTGCGAGTGAACAAATTGCAACGTCAGATCTCGATAAGTATTTAATTATGGGGGAGCTGTCACTTAGCGGGGAAGTAAGAGCCATCAAAGGTGTGCTCCCGATTGCGATTGAAGCAAGGAAACGCGGTTTTAAAGGTTTTATCCTGCCTAAGGCCAATGAGCGGGAAGCGGCTATTGTCAATAATATCGATATTATCGGAGTTTCTGATTTGACAGAAGTGACCGATTTTTTCGAAGGAAAAAAGTCAATCCGACCGCTTGCGATAGATACCAGAGATATTTTTTATTCGGATCTCAACAGACATGCTGCTGACTTCTCTAATGTTCAGGGGCAGGAGAATATAAAACGCGCTCTTGAAATTGCTGCTGCCGGCGGCCACAATGTAATTATGGTTGGCCCTCCGGGTGCTGGTAAGACAATGCTGGCAAAACGCCTTCCGGGCATACTCCCTCCTCTCAGTCTCCATGAAGCTTTGGAGACCACGAAAATTCATTCTGTAGCAGGCAAGCTGGGAAAGGAAGCCGCATTAATTGCTTCAAGGCCATTCCGCTCTCCACATCATACTATCAGTGATGTAGCTTTGGTGGGAGGTGGAGGAAATCCTCAGCCAGGTGAAATTTCACTTGCGCATAACGGCGTTCTCTTTTTGGACGAATTGCCTGAATTTAAACGTACAGTCCTGGAAGTAATGCGCCAGCCATTGGAGGAGCGTTATGTGACGATCAGCCGGGCGAAGATCTCTGTCGATTTTCCTGCAAATTTTATGCTGATAGCAAGCATGAATCCCTGCCCATGCGGCTTTTACAATCACCCGGAGAAAGAATGTGTCTGTCCGCCGGGAGTGGTACAGCGCTACCTGAATAAAGTGAGTGGTCCCCTGCTTGACAGAATAGATCTGCATGTAGAGGTAACTCCGGTTTCTTTTGATCAGATGACAGCTGAACGAAAGAATGAGTCCAGCGCTACAATCAGAGAGAGGGTAGTAAAAGCCAGAAATATTCAGGAAAGCCGTTTTGCGGATAATGAAGAAATTCACTGTAATGCCATGATGCCTCCCCAAATGGTTCAGGAAGTTTGTGCAGTAAATGAAGCAGGTAAAGCCCTGCTTAAAACAGCCATGGCCCGACTGGGCCTTTCAGCAAGAGCCTATGACAGGATATTAAAAGTGAGCAGGACAATTGCCGATCTTGCGGGTACAGAGGAAATACGGATAGAACATCTTGCGGAAGCAATACAATATCGCAGCCTGGACAGAGATAACTGGGCCGGCTAACCCTTTTTGGTAATAGAAACAGGTATTGTGAACTTTAGGCTGTAACTATTTACTTATAGAGTAAGTATTATTATAAGACAGTATGTCTTAAGCGTATGGCATGGTTTTTATGCTAATAGATGGTATATTGCGGCAATATATTGACACTGGCTATATATGAAACACATTTTACAGATTATAGTATTGTTTTTTTTCCTGCTTTCACAGAGCTTATTTGCACAGAATAATCCTGAGCAACAAGTATCTCTGCCTGAGTATCAGGTCCTGATCCCGAATCCGATTGAGGACAGAGCCACCATAAAGGTTGTGCAGGGTAAACATACTCTTACGGAAATACGGATGTATGACATAATCGGCAAAGAGGTCGTAAAGGTAAAAATAACCTCTGGTAATGGATCATATCCTGTCAATCTGTCAAATCTTCGTCCCGGTGTATATTTTTGTACCATTTTTTCCGATAAAGGAGTTGTTGAAACGAGAAAACTGCTCAAAAGCAATTAATTTTCTTCTGTATTTTGCATCCATTTGGTATCATAGAGGTTTTACTCTTTTTTTTTGATTTTACTTTCTAATTACCCTTCTTCTGAATATTTTCGCTTTTTAGATTAAATAACTTCCGATTAAGTTATTTTTAATATTCATTTCTCCATTAATTTTTAAAAAATGCTGAATTATCAGAAAGTTAACAATATTACAGGGTGGTTTGTTTTCGCTGTTGCTACTCTTGTATATGTTCTGACAATGGAACCGACAGCCAGTTTCTGGGACTGTGGCGAGTTTATAGCTGCTGCCAACAAGTTGCAGGTTCCGCATCCTCCCGGAGCTCCTTTCTTTTTGTTGGTTGGGCGTATGTTTTCAATGTTTACCAGTGATGTTGAGCAGATCGCTGTGATGGTAAATCTGGTGTCTGTATTTTCCAGTTCTTTTACAATCCTGTTTCTTTTCTGGACGATTACCATGCTTACCAGAAAAGTTCTTGTTAAAGAAGGAGAGGACATTGGAACAGGACAGCTTCTGACAATTATGGGTTCCGGTATTGTCGGGAGTCTTGCTTTTACTTTTACTGATTCATTCTGGTTTTCAGCAACAGAAGCCGAGGTTTATGCCATGTCATCCCTTTTTACAGCATTCGTGTTTTGGGCAATACTGAAATGGGAACATAACTATAACAGTGCTACCAGCGATAGATGGATTCTTTTGATTGCTTACATGGTAGGATTGTCCATCGGGGTGCATTTGCTCAATCTTGTTACACTTCCCGCACTTGGCTTTGTCTATTATTTCAAAAAGTATAAACCAACTCAGTTGGGTGTTATAGCAACCTTTGCCATAAGTGCCGGAATTATTGGTTTTATCATGGTGGGGATTATTCCGGGTTTACCAAGTATAGCCGGAGCATTCGAGATTTTTGCGGTTAACTCACTAGGGCTTCCATTTAATTCGGGAATTATCATATTTGTAACACTATTTCTGGGGGCTTTAATATATGGGCTTATATACTCTGTAAAACAACAGAAAAGTCTGTTAAATCTGCTCCTTCTTAGCTTAACCTTTATATTGATAGGCTATGCATCCTATGGTATTGTGCTGGTACGTTCCAATTTTGACCCGCCAATCGATGAAAATGACCCGGAAAATGTCTTGAGTTTTGTTTCCTATTTGAAACGTGAGCAGTATGGAGACAGACCCTTACTTAAAGGCCACTATTATACCGCCGGATACCCGATAAGTGCTGAAAAAACATCCCCGCAAT
Source organism: Bacteroidota bacterium (assembly GCA_023458555.1). GTDB lineage: Bacteria > Bacteroidota > Bacteroidia > Cytophagales > Cytophagaceae > SpSt-227. The sequence continues at coordinate 8,489 of JAEWYS010000018.1, forward strand.
ACAGACGGGATGATGAAAAAGGTACGTATGAAATCTATGATTACAAGAGGGATTATCAGTATGATCCGGCACATGTTGGTTTATTCCCCCGGGCTTATAGTGTACAGCCCAGCCATAAGGAAGCTTATGTCGGATACATGGGTGAGCCTAAGGTTCCTGTAACCAATGCGGATGGTAAACCGGGGAAAAAGCCTAGTATGGCCCAGAATTTAAAGTATTTCTTCGAGTATCAGATAGGTCATATGTATATAAGATATTTCCTCTGGAACTTTATGAGCAGAGAAAGTGATATTCAGGGAGCTGGTTTTATCAGTCCGTCTGAATGGTTTAGCAATGATCTGCCTGAAGAGCTCAGAGAAAATAAAGGAAGAAATAATTTCTATATGCTTCCCCTGATACTGGGCTTTATCGGACTTATATACCATTACATGAGGAATAAGCTGGATTGGACCATCATCCTGCTGTTATTCTTTTTCGGTGGTATTGCCATCATAATTTATCTGAATCAGCCACCTATTGAGCCAAGAGAAAGGGATTATACCTATACCGGTTCATTTTATGCATATTGTATATGGATAGGTTTGGGTGTGGCAGCTATCAGTGATTTCCTGAAAAGGATTATTTCCAGCCAGATTGCAAGGCCGGTACTTGCAACAGCTTTGAGTTTGTCTGTACCTGTTGTTATGGCTGCAGAGGGCTGGAATGATCATAACAGATCCAATCGTTATCACTCGGTAGATTCCGCGAGAAATCTTCTAAATTCCTGTGCTAAGAACGCGATTTTGTTTACAGGTGGTGATAATGATACGTTCCCGTTGTGGTATGTACAGGAAGTTGAGGGTTTCCGGACCGATGTCAGAGTCTGTAACCTGAGCCTTCTGAATACAGACTGGTATATCAATCAGATGAAGAGTCAGGCTTATGATTCTGATCCGCTGCCAATCACACTGGATCTGCAGGATTATATCAGTGGTACAAATGATCAGATTTACATAGTCGAAGAGCCCAAATATAAAGGAGGAATTAACCTGCCTTCCTACATTCGTCTGGTAAAAGACAAAGCATCTAGTGTGACCCGCACTACAGAGTCCGGTGATACCTATACAATTATGCCATCAAAAACTTTGTACTTTAATCAGGATGCGACACAGTTGAGAGAGCAGACCTGGATTCCGGATACTTTGAAAGAATTTATTCAGGACAGGTTCCAGTGGTCACTTGCTAAAAATGTACTGGATAAAAAAGATTTTATTATTTTGGATATGATCTCGAATAATAACTGGCAGAGACCAATTTATTTCAGTACGACGCTTTCCAGTTCGGATTATATGAATCTCAGAGATTATATACAGCTGGAAGGGCTTGCGTACAGACTGATGCCGGTAAAGGATCCTGCAAGTCCGGGGGGATGGGTAAATACAGAGGTGATGTACCATAATCTCATGAACAATTTTTATTTCAGAGAAACCAATAATCCGGAAGTCTACTATGATGAGAATTATTTGAGGTTTTTTGTCAATGCCCGTTCCCAGTATCACAGACTCGCAACTGCCTTGTATGCAGAAGGAGATTCAGCCAGAGCTAAGGAAGTTCTGTTCAGATCACTGGATGTAATGCCTGATACATCTGTCAATTATGATCTGGCTATTCCTCCGTATATTCCACTATTGTTTGAGCTTGGCGAAAAACAAATGGCTATGAATATTGCAGAGAAGATGGGTCATAGAGCAATAGAAAATCTCAACTATTTTGAGAAAATCCGAAATTACAGGACAAGAGATGTCGAAGTTAACCTGTATATTCTGGATCAGCTATTCAGGGTGTTAAGACAATATGGAGAAAAAGATCTGGCAGCAGATTATGAAAGTAATCTGCAGAACTTTGCTACTAAACTTCGATACAGATAAACAAATTCAATTAAATCATAATTAAGAAGAGATATTGAACCCAATATCTCTTCTTATGTTTAAGACTCTACTCTTCTTTTTTTTATTTGCCGGTACTGTTTGTGCCTGTAGACCGAATAAGCATATTATCAGTCAGGATTTAAGCTTTCTATACAATACGGATAGCCCTGTTTTTAAGCACAAGATATTATTTGAGGGCGAGGATTCAGTCCGTTTATTCATATCATTATCCAAAAACGAAAAAATCCAGTCATTTGATGACCTGGTAAGCCGGTTTGAGTTTAACGGTTTCAAAGCTTTTACATATTCAGACGGAGATGTAATAAATCTTGATGCTGTTTCTATGCGCCTTATGCATTACTGGGAGCTTACTGACAGAATCATTATTCAATATTCAATAGATAATGGAAAAGCAGGAGATGTATTTTTTATAAAAATCAATGATTTTGTCAGGCAGCAGTTTCGGCTAATTGATTTTGGCCAGGTTTACAGAAAAATCAATCCTGAAAGAATGTATTTGCTTGAAGGAGAGAATAATGTTCCTTCAATTGGAGAGTATTATTATAAAAACCAGCCTTTTCGGCTTCTGAGTGCCGGATATCAGAAAGAAGACTCTGTCTCATTTGCATTCTATCGCCTTAATTTTGGCCCTGCTTCGAGGCCATATCATACTACTGACAAGAATTATGACAGAATGATTCCGGAACCGGAATTAAAAGGTGCTATTGCCATAGGGGAGGAACAAAAATTTGACCGGGAGGGAGTCGTTGTATTTTCCAGTAATAAAGGTATTCCCGGTTGTTTTTCCTATCTGATAAAATCGCCTCATTATCCTGCTATCGGAAAAGCCGATGAACTGCTTGAGCCATTGCGATATATAACCACTGATGCAGAATTTAAGCAATTAAAGAATTCGAATGATCCTAAAATGGCGGTAGATAGTTTCTGGCTCAATATCGGTGGCAGTATTGAATATTCAAGGATGCTAATTAAACATTACTATGGCAGAGTAGAATTTGCAAACAAGTTTTTTACAACCTACAAAGAAGGCTGGAAGACAGATAAGGGAATGGTTTTTATAATGTTTGGTAAACCTGATATCGTGGTTCGTTATGGAGATGTGGAAGAATGGCAGTATGACCGGTTAATCAATAAAGATTTTCTTACCTTTACATTTAATAAGCAGCCTTTTCTTTTATCATCGGATCATTTTGAACTTAGCAGGTCTGAAAAGTACCGTAAAATATGGGATTCGATGATTGATAACTGGAGAAAAGGAATAATCATCAAAAATAATAGTTTGTGAAAAACGATAACAGGGAAGTTGTATTTGGACTAAGGCCGGTAATGGAGGCTCTGCAGTCTGAAAAGGAAATTGAGCGAATTTATATTCAGAGGGAATCCGGAAGCAGTGTTGTTGGTGAACTTCTTTCATTGGCGGCAAAGTTACATGTGCCCGTGATAAAAGTCCCGATTGAGAAACTTAATAATATAACCCGTAAAAATCATCAGGGAGTTATTTGTTTCATTTCTCCTATAAGCTATGGGTCGCTTGATAATGTGATTTCGGAAACTTTTCAGAAAGGAAAGATGCCGCTTATTTTGATACTTGACAGAATTACCGATGTCCGGAATTTCGGAGCTATTTCCAGAACAGCAGAATGTCTGGGAGCACACGGAATTGTGATCCCTTCCAGAGGTGCTGCAGAGATTAATAGCGATGCTGTTAAAACTTCGGCAGGAGCCCTCAATTACATCCCGGTAATCCGGGAAGATAATCTTAAGAATACGATTGATTTTCTGAAGGAAAGTGGCCTGAGTATTGTTTCATGCACTGAAAAGGCAGATAAATTTGTGTATCAGGCAGACCTGAACCGGCCTCTTGCCATTATGATGGGATCTGAGGAAAATGGAATTTCTCCCGAATATTTAAAAAAATCAGATGAACAGGTGAAGATACCTCAGTATGGAAAGATTGATTCACTCAATGTATCCGTGGCGGCGGGAATAGTACTTTCTGAAGTAATCAGACAACGCATTTAACAAAAAAAGGCTGTCCAGCGGACAGCCCTACTATTTTTAAATAAATCGTTGATCTTTGGTTGATTTAACCTGGGCAACAAACTCTTTTACCATCTGTTCATCGTCCTTATTGCAGATCATCAGTACATCATCATACTCTGCCACAATAAAATTGTGCAGTCCGTGTACCACAACCAGTTTTTCTTTAGGCGTTTTTATAATGCAGTTACTTGTATCAGAGGCGATGATATTTCCGGTCAGAACATTAGCCTGTTCATTTTTTTGAGATATATCATACAAAGATTTCCAGGTGCCCAGATCAGACCAGCCAAAATCACTGAGAAGCACGAAAACATTCTCGGCTTTTTCCATTATACCGTAGTCAATAGAAATATTCTTGCAATGAGAATAAGCCTTAGAGATAAAATTATCTTCACTTTCGGACCAGTATAGGTTAGTTCCTTCATCAAATGTTTCCGCCATTTCAGGCATAAACTCCTCAAAACTTCTGATTATGGTGCTGATACCCCAGATAAATATACCCGCATTCCATACAAAATCACCACTTTCAATAAACTTCTTTGCAAGGTCAAGTACCGGCTTTTCAGTGAAGGTTTTTACCTTTTTCAGGCGTTCGCTTTCATTTTCATGATATTGAATATATCCGTATCCGGTATCCGGCCGGCTTGGCTGTATACCCAGAGTGATCAGTATATCCGACTCAGAAGCCGCCTTCAGGCCTGTTTTTATTGTGTCAGCAAATTCGTTTTCCTTAAGTATGACATGATCGGAAGGCGCGACAACCACTATGGCATCCTTATTCTTCTGTTTTATCTTATAGCAGGCATACGCAATACAGGGTGCAGTGTTTCTTCCTATGGGCTCACCAAGAATCTGGTCATCGTTCAGGAATGGTAACTGCTCTTTGACAAGACCATTATAGTCTTTATTGGTAACTATAAAAATATTTTCCTTGGGACAAATATCAAAAAAGCGCTCAGCTGTTTGCTGCAAAAGAGATTTTCCTGTGCCAAGGACATCATGAAATTGTTTTGGATAACTGGTACGGCTGAATGGCCAGAAACGACTACCGATTCCGCCGGCCATAATAATGGCATAATAGTTTGGATTCATTTAGATTAACCCTTCTTTTAGTAAATCGTGAATATGTACAAAGCCGGTTATTTTATTGTTTCTTAACACAACCAGCTGAGTAATGTTATTTTGCTGCATTAAGTTGAGTGCATTGACCGCATATTCTTCAGCATCTATGGTTTTGGGTGAAATGCTCATGATATCTTTAGCCAGAATACCAGTAAGAAGGGTATGATTTTTTAACATTCTTCTCAGGTCACCATCAGTAATAATTCCCAGGAGTTCCAGGGCATCATTGCTAACAGCGACTGCTCCCAGCCGCTTCGATGAAATTTCTACAATTACATCATGGATACTTGCTTCAGGCTTTACAAGCGGAATCTCATTCTGTACGGCGATATCTTCCACTTTTAAATAAAGACGTTTCCCTAAAGAACCACCCGGATGGAGCATTGCAAAGTCCCTGCTTGAAAAAGCTCTGGCTTCAATGAGACATACGGCCAGGGCATCACCTATTGCAAGCGCCGCGGTTGTGCTGGTTGTCGGTGCAAGGTTATTAGGACAGGCTTCTTTATCTATAGTCGCATTCAGGACAAAATCAGCCTGCTGGGCAAGGTAAGAATCTGTATTGCCCACAAGGGCAATGAGCTTTGCTCCTTTTCTTTTCAGGAGCGGAACAAGGACCTTGATCTCCGGAGTATTGCCGCTTTTAGAAAGGCAAATTACTATGTCGTCACTGGTAAGCATACCCAGATCTCCGTGAATAGAGTCTGCTGCATGCATAAACATAGAAGGTGTTCCTGTAGAGTTTAATGTGGAGGCAATTTTTTGTCCGATAATGGCGCTTTTGCCGATACCGGTAATGACTACGCGGCCCTTGGTGGCCAAAATAGCGTGGACACAGGCTTCAAACTGATCGTCAATCAGGTCAACCAGCGCTTTAAGTGCCTCTGCCTCATTTATGAGGACATTTTTTGCAATTAATTTGAGATTTTTTACTAATTTCAATGTATAGATGCCCTATTGTGGAAACTACTTTTTTATTCCGGGACAAATATAAGAACTAAAGGAAAAAATAAGCTACAGAAAAGGAAATGTTAGTCGAAAATGATGTAGATGTAATAAGCAAATTAAAAACTGTTTTCGGTTACAATCAATTCAGAGGTAATCAGCAGGACATTATAAACAATGTACTGGCTGGTAAAAATAGTTTCGTGATTATGCCTACAGGGGCAGGAAAATCGTTGTGTTACCAGTTGCCTGCTCTGATGGTAAAAGGTACTGCGATTGTTATTTCTCCCCTGATTGCCCTGATGAAAAATCAGGTAGATCAGCTGAATGCGCTTGGTGTCAATGCTCATTTTCTAAACTCCACACTTTCCAAATCAGAAGCGACCAGGGTAAAAAAGGAAACTCTGAGCGGTGAGCTTAAATTGTTGTATGTGGCGCCGGAATCGCTTACCAAAGAAGAAAATATCGTTTTCTTAAGGCAGGCAAAAATATCGTTTATTGCCATTGATGAGGCACACTGTATTTCTGAATGGGGACATGATTTTCGTCCGGAATACAGAAAAATCCGAACCATTATCGATCAGCTGGGCAAGCTACCCATAATTGCCCTGACAGCTACCGCTACTCCTAAAGTGCAGCAGGATATTCAGAAAAACCTGCACATGGAGGATGCTACAATTTTTAAGTCTTCCTTCAATCGGGAAAATCTGTACTATGAAGTACGGCCCAAGATAAATGCCAAGAAATCCCTGATACAGTTTATACGAAGCAATAAGGGAAAATCCGGAATTATTTATTGCCTCAGCAGGAAAAAAGTTGAAGAAATTGCAGAGCTCCTGAGGGTAAATGATATAAGAGCTCTTCCGTATCATGCAGGTCTGGAACCAGCTGTAAGAATGGGCAACCAGGATGCCTTTCTTAATGAAGAGGCAGACGTTATTGTGGCGACAATAGCCTTTGGGATGGGAATTGACAAGCCCGATGTCCGGTTTGTTATCCATTATGATGTGCCAAAGTCTCTTGAAGGGTATTACCAGGAAACGGGCAGGGCAGGAAGAGATGGCCTTGAGGGCAATTGCCTTATGTTTTACAGGCATAAGGATATTTTAAAACTTGAGAAGTTTAACAAAGATAAGACTGTAACGGAAAGAGATAATGCGCGCATTTTATTGCAGGAAATGGTCGCATATTCAGAGCTCTCGGTATGTCGCAGAAAACAGTTGCTAAGCTACTTTGGTGAAGTTTTTGAAAATGATTGCGGATTTTGTGACAATTGTCTTAAGCCCAAAGAAAGATTTGATATTCTGGAAGATGCTGTATTAGCCTTAAAAACGGTTAAACAGACGGAGCAACGCTTCTCTATTAATCATTTGAGCTCTGTGCTTATCGGATATGTAAATGATTATACAGAAAGCTATGGACATCAGTCGCTGGAAGTATTCGGAAAAGGAAAACATCATAGTGCAGAGCTTTGGAATTCAATAATACGTCAGTTGACCCTGCTTGGTCTTCTTGCCAAAGATACTGAGGAAGTAGGAGTACTTCGACTTTCTGATAAAGGAAGGGAATACTTGAAGTTGCCGTATGTGCTTTCCCTTTCTAAAGACCATGATTATTCTGTGGAGCAGGCTGCTACGGAAATGGGAAACAGCGTCGAGCGGAGAGGAGTCGATCCTGTTCTTTTTGACATTCTTAAGACGTTGCGAAGAAAAATCGCTAAAGAAAAGGGCGTTCCTCCCTACGTTGTATTTCAGGATCCCTCTCTGGAAGAAATGGCTACGGTCTACCCTGTAACCAGAGAGCAGCTGGCAAATATCAACGGAGTCGGGAATGGAAAGATTGTTAAATTCGGAAAGCCGTTTATTGATACCATAGCCCGGTATGCTGAAGAAAATGATATAGAAACTACAGCAGATGTAGTAGTCAAGAGTTCTGTTAACAAGTCAAAAATTAAAATCTTTATAATTCAGCAGATAGACAGAAAAGTAGACCTTGAAGAAATTGCTCAGGCAAAGAGCATCTCCATGTCTGAGCTAATAGAAGAAATTGAGCATATTTGTTACTCCGGAACAAAGCTCAATCTTGATTATTATCTCAATCAGATAATTGATAAGGACAGACAGGACGACATAAAGGATTATTTTATGAGTGTCGAGAGTGATAGTATTCAGGAAGCCATAAGCAATCCGGACAATGAAGATTTTACTGAAGAGGAGCTAAGGCTTGTTCGTATCAAATTCCTGTCTGAGTATGCAAATTAATTTAAATGATCTAAAATATATAAAATGAATATTCTGGTAGTTGGATCTGGTGGAAGAGAGCATGCTTTTGCCTGGAAAATAAAGCAAAGTGAGAAATGTACGAACTTATATGTAGCTCCGGGAAACGCAGGTACCCGGGAAGTAGCAGAAAATGTAGATATTGCGGTAAATGATTTTCAAAGACTGGGAGAGTACTGTCTCAGCCGTCAGATTGATCTTGTTGTGGTAGGCCCTGAAGCGCCCCTGGTAGAGGGAATCTCTGACTATTTTGCGTCCAATGATTTGCTGAAGCATATTTTACTGGTGGGGCCGAATGCCAAAGGGGCCCAACTGGAGGGGAGTAAAGATTTTTCCAAAGCTTTTATGAATAAATACTTGATACCAACAGCATCTGCCAGGACATTTACTCCTGCCAACTTTGCTGAAGGGATTGAATATGTAAGTAATCATTCGCTTCCGGTTGTACTAAAGGCAGATGGACTGGCAGCCGGTAAGGGGGTAATTATAGCAGAAGATCATCAGACAGCTAAGGTTACGCTGAAAGATATGCTGGTAGGTGGCAAATTCGGAGATGCCGGAGCAAAAGTTGTTGTGGAGGAGTTTCTTTCCGGAATAGAGCTTTCAGTTTTTGTTCTTACTGATGGGAAAGATTATATCATACTTCCGGAGGCCAAAGACTATAAAAGAATAGGAGAGGGTGATACCGGTCCCAATACCGGTGGTATGGGTGCAATATCTCCTGTCCCTTTTGCAGATAAGGAGTTTATGCAGAAAATTGAGAATCGTATTATAAAACCAACGATCGAAGGATTGAAGAAAGAGGATATACACTACGTTGGATTTATTTTCTTCGGTCTTATAAATGTTGCGGGCGAACCTTACGTTATTGAATATAACGCAAGAATGGGAGACCCTGAGACGGAAGTGGTGCTTCCCAGAATAAAATCTGACCTGGTTGATTTATTAGTAAAAGCAGCCAAAGGTGATTTGAAAGATACTACTGTCGAATTTAGTGAAGAAGCTGCAACAACCGTCATGCTGGTGGCAGGAGGATATCCGGAAGCATATGAAAAAGGTGATCAGATTACCGGGCTTGACCAGGTTAGAGAAGTGATTGCTTTTCATGCCGGAACTACTATGAAAGATAATAAAGTCGTTACGAATGGCGGACGGGTAATCGCACTGACTGCATTGGGGGAATCCCGCGAGGCAGCTCTGGCGAAATCCAATAAAGCGGCTGGTCTGATAAACTGGACCGGAAGATATTATAGAACCGATATCGGTTTTGATTTGGTTAATTCTGGTAATAATGTAGTTATTTGACGTATTTTACCGGAATTTTTATATTGATTGATTTTCCACTTAAATAATAAAAAATGGGATGTAGTTCTTGTGGTACCGGGGGCGGTTGCAGTACCGGCGGATGCGGAAGTAAAGGTGGATGCAAGTCTGGTGGTTGTAATAAAATGAATACCTTTGACTGGCTCTCAGGTATGGATGATATCTCAACAGATAGATTTGACATTGTTGAAGTTCGTTTTAAAGGTGGCAGAAAAGAGTTTTTTAGAAATTCTAATAGTCTTGATCTGGCAACCGGCGATGCCATTGTAGTTGATGTGCCGAATGGACATCATCTGGGACATGTATCTCTTAGCGGAGAGCTTGTGCGCCTGCAGATGCGTAAAAAAGGTGTTAAGGAAAATGATGAGAGTATTCGTTCAATATACCGGATCGCCAATGAAAAGGATCTTGAGAAATATGAGCTTGCCTCTAATCGGGAAACCGAAACACTGATTCGAACCAGAGATGTCATCAGAGAACTGAAGCTTGACATGAAGCTTTCAGATGTCGAATACCAGGCTGATAATTCAAAAGCCACCTTTTTCTATTCTGCGGACGACAGGGTTGATTTCAGAGAATTGATAAAAAGACTTGCAGCCGAGTTTAAAATCCGGGTTGAGATGCGTCAGATCAGCTTACGGCAGGAAGCAGGGAGACTTGGCGGAATAGGATCCTGCGGCAGGGAACTGTGCTGTTCTACATGGCTGGCTGATTTTAAGAGTGTTTCAACCTCAGCAGCCAGATATCAGAATTTATCATTAAATCCTTCTAAACTTTCGGGACAGTGTGGCAGATTAAAGTGTTGTCTGAATTATGAGCTGGACTCATACCTGGAAGCGCTTAAGGATATTCCAGAGATTAACGAACCGTTGAAGACAGCTCAGGGGAATGCCTATCTTCAGAAAACGGATATTTTCAGAAAGATTCTTTGGTTTGGCTATAATCAGGAAACTACCTGGTTTCCGATTCCGGCAAGTCGGGTAGTCGAAATCCTGGAGATGAATAAAAATGGTGTTTTACCCGCTTCTCTTGATTTTGATGAGCTCGAAGATAAAAGCAAGGAAACTCAGAAAGAACTGAATGAGCTCTCCAGGTTTGATGAGAAGTTTGCGAGTGCCAAAAGGAAGAAAAAGAAAAAGAAAAAGAAGAAAGCGCCTCAGAAAACTGAGAAAGGATCATGAAAAATATTTGGTTACTGCTGATAACAGGTTTTATACTGGCTTCATGTGACAGGAACAGAGTTTATGAGGTAAACAAAACATTGGATAAGGATCAATGGGTTGTTCAGGATTCTTTGCTCTTTGATTTTACTATAGCTGATACAATTCCTAAATACGACTTTCAATATAATATAAGATACTCGGCTTCATATCCCTATTATAATTTATACATCCGTTATTATTTACTGGACTCCGTTTTTAATGAACTGGAGTCCAGACAAAATAATATGGATCTGTTTGATTCTAAAACGGGCAAACCTTTGGGTTCAGGCATGGGAGATTATTACGATCATCAAATACTGTTTTTACAGAACAGGAAAATGCCATACTCCGGACAGTTTTATATTAAAGCAGTACATTACATGCGTGATGAGCCCTTAAATGGTATTGCTTCTTTTGGGATCAGAATTTCTAAATCAGAGTAAGCGAATTAAAAGCAGGCCAGTTCCTGAATGAAACATTCATTGGCTTGGGAAACCCAGTTTCTGAAAGCAATGTTTTTTTCTGTATGAAATGGAAGATAATTGAGAAAGGCAGATAAATCGAATGAAGTGTTCGAAATCCCTGCTTTGGCTCTCTCAGCATCCAATGCATTACATCTTTGTTCATAATGTCCCTGGATAGGAACCATCATGACAGGTTTATCCAGGTACATGGCTTCGCAGATACTTTCAAATCCTGCTGTCGATACATATCCCGAACAAGACCTCATTAGCTCAAGAAATTTCTGATCATTTATTTTATGAAAGATCAGGTTTTCATGAAAAACAGTGACCTCGCTTGCCTCTTTCTTATCCCAGAAGCAATGAAGTCTTACCTGATTATTGGCCTGATGCCAGCGTATAATTTCATTCGCATAGCCTTCATTGACTACATAAATCAGATAAAACGGCTCGCGATCGGGTATAACGGAAAGTATTTCTTTTCTTAATAATGGAGGTAAAACATAGGTATTGTTTCGTTTATGTAATGGCAACGGAGTAAAGGATAAAGCAAGTCGCTTATCTGCCTGAATGGAAGTAATTCTGGTATTTAACTTCAGCAAGCTCCGGTCTACTATACTTCCTTTAGGAAATACAAATTCCGGGTGAAGAGCAAGATACTGATGACCGATACATACAAATCGGGCTTTATGTGAGAAAATACTATTGTATATTCCAGCCAGAAAATCGTAAAAGTTAATGATTACATCGGGATTGTAGCATTCTACCTGAGCATGTATAAATTTCAGATTATTATAGAATCTTTTATATTGGATGAGGTTGTGAAGAATGGTTCGGGATATCCTGATTCGTTTGTTTTCTTTATCCAGGATAAAGTTGGGGCTTTCAAATGCGAAAACAGGAGTTCCGATTTTTTGTAGAAAAAAGCCGGGAATGGTTCTGCGGTCGCTTTTACCTACAAGCGTACATACTACATGATGACCAGCGTTTTCAAGGGTTTCTTTTAAGGCAATGGCCTGTGTCATATGACCTCTACCTTCTCCCTGTACGATGAATAAGTAGCGCAACTTTTTTTGCATCGGGATAATTTGTCAGATGATACAAAAAAAGAATTTGAATGTTAGATAATTGTAAAAACCATATTATTCTATTGTTAACCTACAAGCTGGTTGTATGGTAATTGGCATAGTTTTGTGTATTTGCTGAGCTGCTATGGGGATAAGTCGGAGCAAAGAAAACCACTTCCCACTGATGATTTTCGTTTTCGACTAAAGCGCTCAGAGATTCGACCCAGTCTCCTGAGTTCATATAAATAATGCCATTACTGAAAGATTTAATTCCGGGCTGATGAATATGACCACATATAATTCCATCACATTTACGGTTTTTGGCAAACTCAGCAAGCTGAATCTCAAAGTCCGAAATATAGGATACTGCTTTTTTTACTTTGGATTTAATAATTTGGGAAAGAGAATAATATGGCAGGCCCCGTTTCTTCCGATACAGATTATATTGTCTGTTAATCCATAACAGAAAAGTATATCCTATATCGCCAAGTCTGGCAACCCATTTCAGATTGGTGGTAATACTGTCGAATATATCTCCGTGAATAACCAGAAACCTTAACCGGTCAGATTCTAGGATATACTCTCTTCGTATTGAGATATTGCCTATGGTAAATGGAATTACGGTATCAAGAAAATCATCATGGTTTCCTCTGATGTATATAACTTCCGTATTTTTGCTCTCAATTAACTGGAGAATCCGGCGGAAAAAACGGGTATGCTGCTTTTTCCATTTACCATATTTTTTCAGCTGCCAGCCGTCTATAATATCTCCATTAAGAATAAGCCTGTCACAGGTATTATGCTTTAGAAACTGATTTACCTCTTTGGCTTTGGAACCGGATGTGCCTAAGTGGATATCCGACAGAACAATGGTTCTATAGTGCTTTTTCATGCTGTGTTTTTGTAAATAAACACAGCGCATATTAAGGTATTATTACCGAAATTTTAATTAATTATAATCAGGGGTTATTTTATAACATATTCAATTATTTCTACTGCCGAAGTCTGAAAAAGCCCCAGCGCTCCATTTGTTATATTAGAAGCGGGATTGGCCGGCGGAGAAGAAAAGAATCCGCCTTCATTGTTAAGGTTTGTATTTAGTCCTGAATAGAATTTATATGCATCTTCGGTGAGGGAATACATTTCTACTTTTGCAGTATCTCCAAGCTGGTATGGAAAAGGAGCTTCCATGCCACTGATATTTTCCTGTACCAGCTCATCGGAGGCGATCATAATATCGTTTTTCTGATTGAGCAGTTCACTGTTCTTGTAAAACTTCCAAAGATAAAAATCTCTGGTATCCTGAGGTTCTTTGGCAACGAAAGAAACATAGTAGCTATCTGCCTCATGAAGAAAATCAGCTTTTTCATAATATGTAGCGTAGACGCTGTCTATGGGATTCAACCGGTTCATAACCGACACAGACTCATATGTATTTCCTTCTGCAATTACCAGCAGATGATATTGTGTGCCGGGAACTCCTGGTATTTTGGAAGTTTCATATCTGCCATCGCCGGCATAGGCCAATGTATCCCGGTTGCCACGATCATCAGAAAGCACAACAATGGCATCGGCAATGGAGAGTGATTTCAGTTCAGAATAAAAAGGTACAGCTTTAGTGACCTTAACATATTGAGGGGTGGGTAGATTGGTTACAAGACCCTCAATTACGATTTTTTCTTCAAATGATTTCAGATCCGGCTCAATTGTTTCAATGCATGAATTCAGAAACAACAATGAAATAAAAGATATGAATGTAGTAATACTGGTCTTTTTCATTAGAAATTAATGTTGTATGTTACTGAGGGCAGCCATCTGAAAAGGTATATCATGGCAAGTTCTTGTCCTTCACCGACTTCTTTGTCTCTTACGAGTACAGTGTATGGGTTTTTGCGTCCGTACGCATTGTAGAGGGAAATGTTGAGACTGCTTTTAAAGCGGCCTTCCTGATTAAAATTAATATTGACAGCAAGGTCTAGTCTGTGGTAGCTTCTCAAGCGATAGGCATTGCGCTCGGTATAGTATACGGGAGTAGTATAATCAAACGTATATCTGCCGGAAGGCAGTGTAAATGGTCTTCCCGTACCGTATACGAAAGTGGAAGACACATTAACTTTCTTACTCAGATCATGAGTTACGACAATATTGAGATTATGCCGTCTGTCATAGCTGGCAAGATACTCTTTATTGTCATTAATACCATTGATTTGTCTGGTTGCTTTAGACAGAGTATAGCTTATCCATCCGGTTGTTTTTCCCTTATTCTTTCTGAGGAAAAATTCTGTTCCATAAGACCTGCCAATTCCCGGAAGGATATCTGTTTCAGGATTAGGATTGAGGAAGAGGTTTGCATTATCAATAAAGTCAATAACATTGTCCATATGCTTATAGTATGCCTCAACTGAAGCTTCGTATGTATTTTCCTTGAAGTTTCGGAAATATCCCAAAGCAACCTGATCTGCTCTCTGAGGTTGTATGTACTTGCCGCTTGGAAGCCAGATGTTGCTGGGAACAGGCGCTGTTGAATTGGACAACAGATGCAAGTATTGGAACATTCTGTTGTATGAGGCTTTGATAGAGCTTACCTCATTGAGCGAATATCGCAGGGCCACTCTGGGTTCAAGTCCCGAATATGGTTTAACTGCCTCAAGAGAACCATACGTACTTGTATCTGTAATCGAGTTTTTATCAAGTTGGCCACTGTAATTCACAATGGATGCTTTTCCTACCTGACTGAACACAGAGAATCGTAAGCCATAATCAGCGGACAAACGAGGAGTAATGGTTTGCTTGTTTGCGATATAAATTGCTCCATCCAGTGAATAGGCATCAGGAATCTTATAGGGTATGAAAGCGGATCCGGAACCTTGGGGAATCACTTCTCCCGGCATAAAGATTTTATAACTTGCATCGAACCCATAGGAAAGTTTGTTTTTGGAGTTTAATTCCTGGAAGAATATATGCTTGAGATTAATATCCTGAATCCCGTTGGTTACTCTCATTTTCTGAGCTTCGTCCAGTTCCAGAGCTATATTATAGTCAAATCCTGAATAGCTGAGATATGTTTGTGAATACAGACGTTCATTAAATACATGGCGCCAGGAAGCTGTGAGGGCACTATTGCCATAATAGTTATTGAATAAACTTGCGAGTTTTAATACATCTTTCCCGTAGTAGCCGGATAATTCTATAAAATTGTTTTTATTAGCCTTTATACTTACTTTCCCGTTGAGATCATAGAAGTATAAACGGGTCTTCCGGATGGTTTCATCACTGCTTCCTGCCAGAAAAAGATCAAAGTAGGTTCTTCGTCCGGCTAACATAAAAGAAACCTTATCTTTAACAATTGGACCTTCAAGCATAAGACGGCTGGATAAAAGCCCGATTCCTGCAGAGCCGCTGAATTTTTCAAAATTACCGGTTTTGGTAGTAATTTCTAATAGAGAGGATAATCTTCCGCCATATTGAGCTGGTATTCCGCCTTTGTACAATTCAGTGCTTTTCAGAACGTCACTGCTGAAAACAGAAAAAATGCCAACCGTATGGACCGGGTTGTATATAGTTGCATTGTCAAGAAGAACCAGATTCTGGTCAGCACCACCGCCCCGGACATACAGTCCGGCATTTCCTTCCCCGGCTATTTGTACTCCCGGTAATAACTGAATACTCTTGATAACATCCACTTCACCAAACAATGCAGGAAGTTTCTTTATTTCTTCAATATTCAGTTCAATTGTACTCATTTTGGTATCCTTGACATTATCATCGGTACGGGTCCCTTTCAATACAATCTCTTCAAGCTCCTCGGTAGCATTAGATAAAAGAAAATCCAGCTTCATATCGGATTGAATCCTTACGGTTCTGACAAGTGTATTATAACCGTAAAAATATACTTCCAGTGTATACGAGCCTTCTTTTAGCTTGAGCTCATAGTTTCCGTCGAAATCGGTCATAGTTCCGGATTTCTGATCGGACGTATAAACAGATGCTCCGGGCAGAGTTTCCCTGCTTATAGAATCTCTTACCGTACCGGAAAGAGTATAAACATTGGACTGGGAAAAGGAAATAAACGGATGCATCAGCGATACTATAAATAAAAAAAAGAATAAGTGTCGCATTTTCGGACGGGTGGTTTTTGAAGGTAAAAATAGAATTTTTAAGGATAAAAAAATACCTGGGGCAAAAATATAAAAAATAGAGGAAAGCTTGTATTTCCTCTATTTTTTTGATTGTTGTAAGCTTGTCTTATTCAATGCGAGCTTCAACTTCACTGCTTTTTCGGGCAGGTGTAGTTGAATATAATTCGCAATTGTGGAATTCAGTATTTATGCTATAACCATTGATCACGAATTCTTTTTGTAAAGAATCAGCTTCTATCTGCTTTCTTTTTCTTCGTTCAACTAATTCCCGGTCAAATCTGCCAGGCGGGTTCGTACCGCTGAAACTCTGATGTCCTTCGTTTGAATAAGCATAATTCTTTTCCGATCTCGGGCTTACAGAGCCATCCGCCAGCTCATCGTAAAACAAAGAATCCTGTACCTTGGTGTTGCAGTTGCTAAGTAAAAATACCAGTACTCCTGCAAAGATTAAATGTTTCATAGTTTAGTACATTTTGTCAATACCAGCCTTCCGAAGATGTTGAATCCTGGAAATTATATTCTTCATAAGTCTCTTCATCGGCAGGAGTATCCCAGCCGAAAGAGTCCTCAGAATATGTTGTATCAGAAGAATAGTCCTGAATTCCATGAACAGGAGGCTGAGGAGTGAGTTTTCGCTTATTGGCATTGATTAAAGCTGTATCATTCGAGCATGCAATAAGTTCCTGTTTTTTGGCATTCGAACCGTAATAGGTAGAGGCATAGCTTGAGCCAGTCCCTGATCCGGATGAACCTCGGAAGTCTGCGTCTCGTTGTCTGTGAATATAATTCTGATTGTATCGGTTCTCATAATCATATGCATCAATCAGATTGCTGATACGGGCATCATCTTCTTCTGATATTTCTATTTTATAATCAAGCTCATCAGGCTTGTTCTGGCACTGGGATTCTTTTTTTGGTGGTTTAGCAGCTGAAAGTTCATTTGCCTGATTATTTCGGGCAGATTTTTTTGAACTATTACAACTGATCAGTACACCTGCAAAAAGCAGATATACAGATATACTCATTACTTTCATATCCTTCTACACATTTACATCAACGCCTACAATAATAGTAAGCGTCAGGCAAAAGAATATGTTTTAAAGATCTCCGGAAAGATTTACCTTCCCAGTATATTGTGTTCGAATATAGTAAGCTGATTCTGATCGAGGATATAACACTTCCGGGAAGTGAAAATAATTTTCGCTTTTTGGGGAAACTCCTTTTCAGATACTCTGATCTGACCATTTGTAAGGTCAAGAAGGGTCAGTTTTGTTCCATCCAGAAAATAAAGATAGTTATCCCGAAAATCAAAATAATCGATACCGTGTGCCTGGATCAGGGTCTTGTAGTTGCCAAGATTATCAAATACAAAAATACCGTTTTCTCTGTCTGACAGATACAGATTGTTGCTATACTCTTTAAAATGAGTAAATACAAATTCATTCTTTGATCGTGGCAGGACGGGCAAAAGAGAACTATTGACAATAATCTGATTAAATTTCAGGTTGACTTTCTTTAATGTCAGATCTCCTTCATCAACGATCCAAAGAGCATTGTCCTGAGACAAAGCCCCAAGGGAAGCAAACCCAATCTGGTTATTATTTATTCTGGTAGTACTTATTTCGGTCAGAAAGCGATTTAGCAGCCTGAATTCCTGAAAGTTTTTATAAAAAAGGAATATGTTTACATTACGGCTCCCATCCATAGAGGTAATTTTACCTTTCTTTCCGGGAGAAAAAAATGTGATTTTCCTGCCCAGAGAATCATATTGGCTTACTATTCCTTCGGCATCCGCAATATATATATTATTGTACGAGTCAGACGAGATATGATGTGCATTTCCGACTTGTATAGTAGTCAAGAGCTTCCATCCTTCCTGAGCCAGTGAAGAAAGAGCAGGAAAGAGCATAAAAAAAAGAAACAAATATAAATCTTTAGCTGCCTTCAAATTCCTTCAAATCAATTTTTTCACCATCAAATACTGCATACGTATAGAAATTTACCCATTCGCCCAGGTTAATATATTCCGATTGTTGATTGATCCGCATCCGAATAGGGAGATGACGATGCCCGAATATATAAAAGTGATAGTTGGTCCGACACTCGTTTTCCTTGCAAAACTGATAAAGCCATTCTTTTTCATTGAGGAATACATCATCCTTTTTTATATTACTGATACGGCTTTTTCTGGACCAGAAATTGGCAATTCCCATGCCAACATATGAGGGGATAAGACTGAAAGCACGCTGACAAAGCTTATTGGCAAAAACCTTTTTTATGATTTTATAGAAATGATCTCCGGGGCCCAGACCATCACCATGCCCAACGAAAAAACGGGTTCCGTTTACTTCAAACTGTTGAGAAGTATAGAACACAGGAATATCCAGTTCTGTCGGGAAGTAATCAAACATCCACATGTCATGGTTGCCGGTAAAAAAGTATACAGGAATTCCTTTTTCCCGGATAAAGGCTAATTTGCCCAGAAATTTAATGTAACCTTTAGGAACAGTATATTTATATTCGAACCAGAAATCAAAGATATCTCCGAGAATAAAAATGGCAGCCGCATTTTCTTCGATTTCAGAAAGCCAGCGGACGATCTTGTTTTCTCTCGCTTTACTTTCGGCTTTATTGGGAACTCCCAAGTGGAAATCAGAAGCAAAATATATTTTTTTCCCTTCGGGTAAGTTACTTTTGGGAGGTATCATCGATTAAAAACAGAACAAGTTCTTTGGGACCATGTGCACCAAGTACAAGAGTTTTTTCAATATCAGCCGTACGACTCGGACCTGTGATAAGGCCAATCATGGAGGGAATATCGCTTTGATATTTATTTTTAAGAAGACTCATTGCATCGGCTATTTCACGGCTTATCTGAGAGGAGAATGCTACTACAATATGAATATGAGGAAATATTCCCAGGCTTCTGCCGGACTCAGAATGGGAAGATACAAGAATACTTCCGGTTCGGGCCACTAATGCTTCACAGGTTGTGATTCCGATTTCTGCAGAGACAAAGTTTTTTCTTTCGGAGGAAAAAGAAAAAAGTCCGCTCAAGGCTTCCTGTAGTTCCTTTTCCCAGACAAAAATCTGTTTGTAGCTGTTCTGAGAAATATACGACCGGATGGTTAGCATAAACTCATCAATGTTCTCGCAGTAAAAGAAGGTGCCTTTGTTTTGAACGAAGTTTTCGGCAAAAACAAAGGTGACGTCTTCATCAGGAAGTTCTTTCATTATGGGAGAGGCAAACTCCGGGATACTCATGGTATAATCACCTTTTCCCAGAGCAAGCCTGACCCTTTTTAGTATCTTGTCGCGAGAGCTTTCTGAATTCATTTAAGAATTAATTGTCTTTTTCTGAACCCTCATTTTCTTCCTGATTGGAGTGAGAGTGATCGCTGGTTCTGGATTCACCGGATTCTTCTTTTTTTATGCTTTTTTCTTCTACCTGTTTATCCAGTGCTTCTGTATTCAGATCAATGCTGCCATCTCCGTTGACCTTGCGATTGGTATATTCTTCATAGGTCGTTGGGCGTTCGAAAGGCCTTTTCCCGATTAGCTTTTCAAGATCCGACTGAAATATTATTTCTTTTTCCAAAAGTTCCTGGGCAACGATCTCCAGTTCTTTTTGTTTATCTTTCAGCAGTTTCTTGGTACGGTCAAAGGCATCATTTATGATTTTACGCACCTCTTCATCAATAGTCTGGGAAGTGAATTCAGAATATGGTTTAGTAAAATTATAATCACCGGACTGCTTTGAATCATAAAAGGATACGTTTCCGATCTTATCATTCATTCCGTATACAGTCACCATGCTATAAGCCATCTTTGTAATACGCTCAAGATCACTTAATGCCCCGGTTGAGATCTTTCCGAAAATAATTTCTTCGGCAGCGCGCCCACCTAGCGTCATGCACATTTCATCGATAAGCTGTTCTGTGGTGTACAGAAACTGTTCTTTGGGAAGATACTGCGCATAGCCTAATGCAGCCACACCTCTTGGCACTATACTGACTTTTACCAAAGGGTCTGCGTGCTCAAGGAACCAGCCGGCTACCGCATGACCGGCTTCATGATAGGCTACTATTTTCTTTTCTTCAGGGGAAATAATTTTATTTTTCTTTTCCAGCCCGCCGATTACCCGGTCGATTGCATCCTGAAAATCCTGCATGTCTACGGAAGTTTTGTCTCTTCTGGCTGCAATAAGCGCAGCTTCATTGCAAACGTTGGCGATTTCAGCTCCTGCAAATCCGGGAGTTTGTGCAGCCAGTTTTTTAGGGTCCACTCCGGAAGATAGTTTCAGTGGCTTTAAATGTACTCTGAAAATATGTTCTCTTCCGATAATATCCGGTTTATCAATACTGATTTGTCGGTCAAAACGCCCGGGTCTTAACAAGGCAGAGTCAAGAATATCAGGACGGTTTGTAGCTGCAAGAATAATCACTCCGGAGTCCGTAGCAAATCCGTCCATTTCTACCAGCAGGGAGTTTAAGGTATTTTCCCGCTCATCATTGGCACCAGGCATGGCTCCTCTTCCTCTGGATCTTCCTATTGCATCAATTTCGTCAATGAATATGATACAAGGAGCTTTTTCTTTTGCCTGCTTAAACAGGTCTCTTACCCTCGCGGCCCCTACTCCGACAAACATTTCTACAAAGTCAGATCCTGACAATGAGAAAAACGGAACTCCGGCTTCACCGGCCACTGCTTTGGCCAAAAGGGTTTTTCCTGTACCGGGAGGACCTACAAGGAGGGCCCCTTTAGGAATTTTACCACCCAATTTGGTAAACTTGGTCGGGTTTTTAAGAAAATCTACAATTTCTTTTACTTCTTCCTTGCCTTCTTCCAGTCCGGCAACATCAGCAAAGGTGATTTTTACTTTATTTTCGGCATCGAATAAAGCTGCTTTGGACTTTCCTATATTAAAAATCTGGCCACCTGGACCGCCGCCTGCCACTCTTCTCATCAGATACCAGAAGCCAAACAAAAGGAGAAATACAAAGCCCCAGCTTAAAAGAATGTTGGAGAACTGATTGGAGCTCTCGATATGCAGTTCAAGCCTTTTATCAGCCGGAATTTTGTTTTCCTTTTCAAATTCTTCTTTGTCTTTCTTAAAAGTCTCACCATTTATTACTTTGAAGAAAGCCTGGGGACCATGAGTCATTGACAACGAATTTCGATTACGAAGAATATCCGTGTATTTGTCATTTTTTAATGCTTCTTCTTTTAGGGTTACATCAACAATGTTTTTGTCAGTAATAAGATTGATTGACTTCACGTCATCACTTTTGTACATCTGCTCAAACCGCTTCTGGGATATCTCATATGGAGCAGTATTCTTATTGAAATAGGTTATTCCAATTACCAACAAAAGCAAAACAACGATAAGCCAAATCTGGAAATTGGGCTTAGGGGAGTTTTTGGGAATTATATTTTTCTTTTTTTTGAAATTACCGTCTGTCATTATTGTTTTACTCTTTAATCAAAACCGTTTTCAATTTTTGTTATTTTTGCATCCCCCCAAAGTTCTTCCAGAGCAAAAAAAGCCCTTTTTTCTTTCTTAAAGACATGCGCCACAACGTCCACGTAGTCTAACAAAATCCATTCCTTATTTTGTTTTCCCTCAGACCGCCATGGATACTCAGAAGTTGCCTGGTATACTTCTTTCTCGATTGAGTCGGAAATGGCATCGACCTGTGTGTCGGAGTTACCCGTGCAAATTATAAAAAAATCAGCTACCGCACCTTTAATTCCTGATAAATCAACGAGCACAATATCGCTTGCTTTCTTTTCAAGCATGCCCATTACTATTATTTCTCTCAGATTTACTTTATTTTCTGTAACTTTAACCACTATTTATCTTTTGAGTTTAACTTTCCGGCAAAAATATAAAAAACTTGTTCAATACTGTTTTACCAAATACTTTATTTACAGGACAAGAGTTTCAATATCTGCCAACTTGTCATTCTACCAACAGAGTTGCTATGGAAATTCTGTCTTCCGGAGCCGCCTCAAATGGTATGGTCGTCATAACAGCTAATCAAACTGCCGGACAGGGTCAATATGGCAATTCCTGGGAAGCAGAACCTGGTGCCAATCTGACTTTTTCAGTAATTTACCGGTTCTTAAACCTTCCGGTGTCTGATCAGTTTTATCTGACCATCGTGACTTCACTTGCAGTATACCAAACTTTAACAACATATCTAACAAAAAAGGTCAATATTAAATGGCCCAATGATCTTTATTGTAATGACAGGAAGATATGCGGTATCCTGATTCAAAGTATAATCAGGGGCAAGATAATCGATGGAGTGGTTGTTGGTATTGGCTTGAATGTGAATCAGGAGAATTTTATGACCGCAGGTGCGATTTCCATGAAACAGGTATCGGGAGGAAGCATTAATCTGGAAATGCTGCTTAAGACGCTACTCGAAAATCTTGAAGCATTTTTTGTAGATTTGCAATCGGGAAAAAAAGAAATTCTAAAAGATTTATATTTGCAAAAGTTATATTTTCTCAATGAGAAGAGGCGTTTTTTTTCGGAGATCAGGGGAGAGTTCGAAGGGATTATCAGAGGAGTAGACCAGTCGGGATGTCTGGAGGTGGAAAGTGGAGGAAGTGTTGATTTTTATAATCTGAAAGAAATTAAGTTCCTGGATATAAAATAATTTAAAAATAAATAAAGTACCTATTTTTTAAAAAACGATAACGATGGTGGAAACATATCTGAAATACAAAGTCAAAGATATATCACTTGCCTCATGGGGAAGAAAAGAAATAGAACTGGCAGAAGCTGAAATGCCTGGTCTGATGTCAATAAGAGAAGAGTTTGGTCCATCTAAGCCTCTAAAGGGAGCAAGGATTGCCGGATGTCTTCATATGACAATACAAACAGCAGTTTTAATTGAAACGCTGATCGAGCTGGGTGCTGAGGTTACCTGGTCTTCCTGTAATATTTTCTCTACACAGGATCATGCTGCTGCTGCGATCGCAGAAAAAGGGATATCTGTTTATGCCTGGAAAGGGATGAATGAAGAAGAGTTTAACTGGTGTATCGAGCAGACTCTTTTCTTTGGGGAAGACAGAAAACCGCTCAATATGATCCTGGATGATGGCGGAGACCTGACGAATATGGTCCTGGATAAGTATCTGGAACTGGTGAAAGATATCAGAGGGATTTCTGAAGAAACTACAACAGGTGTGCTACGTCTTGTGGAGCGAATGAAAAAGGGAACGCTTCCATTGCCTGCTATCAATATTAATGATTCAGTTACCAAATCAAAGTTTGATAATAAATATGGCTGTAAAGAATCTTTGGTAGATGCGATTCGTCGTGCTACCGACGTGATGATGGCTGGTAAAGTGGCTGTAGTTGCCGGTTATGGAGATGTTGGTAAAGGCTCAGCAGCCTCATTAAGAGGTGCCGGAGCCCGGGTTATTATAACAGAAATTGATCCGATATGTGCCCTTCAGGCCGCTATGGACGGCTACGAAGTGCGTAAAATGGATGAAGCAGTAAAGAGAGCAGATATAATTGTAACAGCTACAGGAAACAAAGATATCATCGTCGGTCGTCATTTTGAGTCAATGAAAGATAAAGCTATCGTATGCAATATCGGACATTTTGACAATGAGATAGATATGGCCTGGCTTAATAAAAATCATGGTTCTTCTAAAGTTACTATAAAACCACAGGTTGACAAATATACCCTGAAGGGTAAGGATATCATTGTACTGGCTGAAGGAAGACTGGTAAATCTTGGATGTGCTACAGGGCATCCTTCCTTTGTAATGTCCAATTCGTTTACCAATCAGGTTCTTGCTCAGATGGAATTATGGCAGAATAACAAGAATTATGAAAATAAGGTCTATACCTTGCCAAAGCATCTGGATGAGAAGGTTGCTCGTCTTCATCTTGCTAAAATCGGAGTAGAGCTGGATATTCTGACACCAGGACAGGCTGAATATATCGGAGTTACCGTAGAAGGACCGTTTAAATCGGATCTTTATCGCTACTAGGGAAGTATCTGTATAGCATATGCTGGGTATAATCCACCGCTAATAATTACTTAAAACATAATCGTATAAAAACAAGCCGCTATTGAATAGTGGCTTGTTTTATTTTAATCTAAGCTATATGAAAGTTACAGGATTTGGATTTATAAGAAATGCTGTTAAATACGACTACCCTATTGTTGAGGCAGTTTCATCAATTCTACCGATATGTGATGATTTTGTTTTGGCTGTTGGAAATTCGGAGGACGACACAATAGGGTTAATAAAGTCAATAAGCTCTGATAAAATAAAGATCATAGATACTGTATGGAATGATTCCTTAAGAAAAGGCGGAAAAGTCCTCGCACAGGAAACAGACAAAGCATTTCAGGCAGTTCCGGCAGATTCAGACTGGGCTTTTTATATACAGGGAGACGAAGTGATTCACGAAAAATATTTGGCCAGGATTTACTCTGCCATGAAAAAATGGAAAGATGATCCGGGTGTAGAAGGGTTACTCTTCAATTATACACATTTCTTTGGTTCTTATAATTATGTCGGAGATTCGCGTCGCTGGTATAGGAGGGAAATAAGAGTGATAAAAAATGATAGAAATATTTGTTCGTACAGGGATGCTCAGGGATTCAGGACGATGGACAATAGAAAATTACGAGTAAAGTATATTGATGATGTATATGTGCATCACTATGGATGGGTAAAAAATCCGAATACTCAGGCTGAAAAGCAGAAGAATTTTTCCAAAATGTGGCACGATGACCAATGGGTAGATAAGCATATACCCCAGGTTGTTGATTATGATTATTCAGAGGTCGATTCTCTGAAGGAATTTGTTGGTACACATCCTAAAGTAATGCAGGATAGAGTGCAAAGGCAAAACTGGAGATTTATCTTTAATACCAGCAGAAAAAAACTTTCATTCAGAGATAAGCTATTAATGCATATAGAACGAATATCCGGCTGGAGAATAGGGGAGTATAAAAACTATAAGATCATATAGCAAATACTGGCACTGTTCTAATAAAAGCAATTAATGGATTGCATCAGGGCTTACTTTTGGTGATATCTTTATATACCGTCAGAGTATTCCCTGCCGTATTCTCTTTCGAAAAACTCTGAACTTTTTGAAAAGCATTATTGATCAGGAGCTCCTTTAGCTTCTGATCATTTATCAGAAGTTGTATACTGTCTGCAAGACCTTTTGCATCTCCCACCTTGGCCAGAAGTCCCGTTTCTTTATCAATAACCGTTTCCGTTATTCCGCCGCCTTTCGTTGCAACTACCGGAACTTTGCAAGCAAAAGCATCCAGAACAGTAGTGCCCAGCCCTTCTGTTTCAGATGTAATAAGAAAATAATCCAGTTCAGGGAGAATCTTTGGGATATCATTACGAAATCCTGTCAGCAGAATTCTTCCTGTCAGCCCTTTTCCAGCTACATAATTTTCAATAGCTGCCCGTAGCGGACCATCTCCTATAATAAAGAAGTAGGCATCAAGACCTTTACTTATCAGCCGGTGGGCAGTATCTACAAATGTATAATAATCTTTGTGGGGGGCGATGGCAGATACATTACCTATAAGTATGGCATTGGCGGGAATAGAATATTCCTGACGGAGGAGCTGATGTTTTACGTGCGATGTGAACCTGGTTATGTCGATACCACTGTATACGGTCAAACATCTTTCAGGCCTTCTTATCGATTGACGAACTATATTCTCAATGGTTTTTGATACACATATGATCCGCTTTACCGCAGGGTGGTTATATTTATATTGTGTTATCAGGTTTTTTTTGACTGGAAAATCAACTCTTCGGCTAAGGACGATTGGGGCGGGATTGCCCAGAACAGATGATAAAATACCCAGTCCGTGAGAGAAGCTGCTATGCAGGTGCATCAGGTCAACCTCAAAGTACTTGCAGGCCTGCTTTAAGTATAATGCTGAAAATATATCATACTGGCTTCTGAATGATAAGACTAGGTGGGTGATACCTTTCTCTACACAGTAAGCTTCAAAAGCAGAGCCCTTCTTGCAGGCAACAATATTTTCTACTCCAAGATTTTCAAGTTCTTCGATCAGGTATGCGATCTGTTGCTCGCCGCCCCTCCAGGACATTTCGGATGATAAATGTAATACTTTCACGACTTACTTTATTTGGCAGAATAATTGCCTACAACATTATATAATAAAACCATGTTCTAAATATAAGACTACATCCTGAATTGGGATATAGATTTTAACAAAATATGAGGAGAAGCAGGTATGGAAGAGGATAAAAAATCGAATCATCAGAATCCAACCGGATTAAATAAAACGGAAAAGGACGCTCTTTTCGAAAAAGAGTTTATGCCGCTTATTGATAGTTTATATAATTTTGCCTACAGGCTTACTCTGGATGAAGACGACGCCAATGATCTGGTTCAGGAAACCTATCTTAAGGCATATCGCTTCTTTGATTCTTACGAACAGGGAACTAATGCAAAGGCTTGGTTGTTCAGAATCCTGAAGAATAGCTTTATCAATGAGTTCAGAAAGAAAAGTAAAGAGCCCTCAAAGATAGATTATAATGAGGTAGAAACTTTTTATAATTCGGAAGATGTTGATGAAAATATTACGGCAGATTTGAGAGTGGAAAGTATCTCGGATATGATCGGAGATGAAGTTGCAAATGCTCTGAATACTCTTGCTGTTGACTTCAGAACTATAATTATCCTGTGCGACCTGGAAGGTTTTACGTACGAAGAAATGTCTAAAATTCTGGATATTCCTATAGGAACAGTCCGGTCAAGATTGCATCGTGCAAGAAATCTGCTGAAGGAAAAGTTGAAAAATTATGCCACAACCATGGGATATAATAAATAATAATGTAGTAATTTGAATTATTATAGATTTCTTTAAATTAATCAGAATAATGCATGAGTTCTTTTCCGAAGAACAAACACAGCACAAAATGTGTGGAAGAAGGTAAGTGTTTGGAAAGTTTGCAGCTAATTTTGGATGGGGAAGCGTCCACAGAAGAGGAGGAAGCATTTATGGATCATCTGAATGTTTGTATGCCGTGTTATAATCATTATAAACTGGACAGAGCAGTGAAAGAGTTGCTGCAAACCAGAATCGCAAAGGTGAAAATACCTGATCATCTGGTGGATAATATTAAAAAGCAACTTGCATATATTAAAGAAAGTACTTCAAATTCATGAGTGGTGGCAAATTAATCATTTTTTCAGCCCCTTCGGGGTCAGGTAAAACAACAATCGTAAAACATTTGCTTGCAAAAATGCCCGATCTGGGCTTTTCTATTTCTGCGTGTACCAGAGATAAAAGGGGGAGAATGGAAGAGCATGGTAAGGATTATTATTTCCTTACTCCGGAGGATTTCAAGACCAGAATTGTTAATGACGAGTTTGTTGAGTGGCAGGAAGTATATCCCGGAGCTTTTTATGGTACATTGAAATCGGAAATTGAACGGATATGGTCTACAGGAAAAAATGTGATTTTTGATGTAGACGTAAAAGGAGGACTGAATCTTAAAAAATACTATAAAGAACGGGCGCTGGCTATTTATGTCAAACCCCCCTCTCTGGAAGTGCTTGAACAAAGACTAAGAGCGCGTAATACAGAAACAGAAGAAAGTATCTCGGCAAGACTATTCAAAGTGAAATTTGAAATGAGCTTTGAAGATAAGTTCGACAGGGTCTTGATAAATAATGATCTGCACAAGGCATTTGAGGATGCAGAGAAGCTGATCAACGATTTTGTCGCTGAATAGTCTGAATATTTTTTTAGATGCAGAAAATCGGATTATTTTTTGGTTCTTTTAATCCTATCCACATAGGGCATCTTATCATTGCCAACACTATGCTTGAGAATACAGACCTGCATGAAGTATGGTTTGTAGTCAGCCCTCACAACCCGCTTAAGAAGAAGTCAACGCTCCTGCATGAGTTTGACCGGATGTATATGGTGGAAAGAGCAATCTCTGACAATTACAGGATGCGTAGTATTGATATTGAATTTCACATGCCCAGGCCCAG
Organism: Bacteroidota bacterium; assembly: GCA_023458555.1. Taxonomy (GTDB): domain Bacteria; phylum Bacteroidota; class Bacteroidia; order Cytophagales; family Cytophagaceae; genus SpSt-227. The sequence continues at coordinate 37,041 of JAEWYS010000018.1, forward strand.
CTATACGATTGATACGTTGACGTATATGGTAGAACGCTGGCCTGATAAGCATTTTGTACTAATCATCGGGGAAGATAATCTGCCTCATTTTCATAAGTGGAAAAATTACGAGCAGATACTCGCCAATTTTGAGCTATATGTATATCCCAGACCTGGCATCACAGATAACGCACAAATAAAAAACCATCCGAACATTCGGATGGTTGATTCACCTTTGTTGGATATATCGGCTACGTTTATCAGAAATCTGATACGTAATGAAAAATCAGCTAAATATCTGCTCCCGCCTGAGGTTGAAGATTATATCAGAACCCGGGGATTCTATAAGGATTAGATAGTCAGAATATCTGTTTCTTTTGCAGCCAGTATCTGATCTATTTTGGTAATATGAGAATCTGTTAATTGCTGAACAGTCTCTTCTGCTTTTTTGATTGCATCTTCCGGAGCTCCATCCTTAAGCAGTTTCTTAAGATCCTCATTTGTCGTTTTTCTGATTGAGCGAATACGTACTTTGCCATTTTCAGCTTCAGATTTTGCCTGCTTTACCAGCGATTTTCTTCTTTCTTCAGTCAGAGGGGGGATATTTATCCGGATCAGGTCCCCGTCATTAGTTGGATTGATGCCTAGATCACTATCTCTGATAGCTTTTTCAATTTCGGCGATCATTTTCTTTTCCCATGGTTTTACGGCAATTGTCCGGGCATCAGGAGTATTAACTGCAGCAACCTGGGCAATTGGAGTTTTGGTTCCGTAATAGTCAACCATTATTCCATCCAGCATATTAGGCATAGCCTTTCCGGCGCGTATTTTTTGCAATTCGATTTCAGTATGTTTTACTGATTTCTGCATAGATTCTTTTGCCTCGTCCAGATAAAATTGTATCTCTTCCATTTGTATAAAAATTATTTGTTCTTATGAAGTCACTAGAGTGCCGATTTCTTCACCTTTTACAATCTTTAGGAGATTGCCTGGCTTGTTCATATCGAATACGATAATAGGTAAACCATTTTCTTTGCATAAGGTAAAGGCGGTCATATCCATAACCTGTAAGCCTTTCTGATACACATCCTTAAAGGAAATGTTGGAGAACTTAACCGCATTAGGATCCTTTTCAGGATCTGATGAGTAGATACCGTCCACCCGCGTGCCTTTTAAAACCGCATCCGCTTCAATTTCGATAGCTCTGAGACTTGCAGCAGAGTCTGTGGTAAAGTATGGGTTTCCGGTTCCGGCTCCAAAAATAACGATCCTCCCCTTTTCGAGGTGACGTATTGCCCGTCTCCGGATAAACGGTTCACAAACCTGCTCTATTTTAATTCCGGACATCAGACGTGTATATAATCCATTGCTTTCAAGAGAGCTTTGCAATGCCATGCTATTGATAACAGTAGCAAGCATTCCCATGTAGTCTCCCTGTACCCGGTCGATTCCTGTTGCAGCTGCCTGAATACCTCTGAAAATATTCCCGCCACCAATAACAATGGCAAGCTGCACGCCTAGTTCAGTTACAGTTTTAATTTCAGCACTATACTGTTGTAGTCGTTCAGGATCGATCCCATACTGTTTGTTGCCCATAAGCGCTTCTCCACTTAGTTTGAGCAATATCCGTTTATATTTCATTTAAATAGAGCTTTTCAAATCCAACAAATATATGAATGCTATGTAATCTATAAAAAGAAAATCTGCATTTAAATTGAGCAGATAACGTATTAAAGTTAAAACATTTTTCTTCATGGCTTGTTTTAACTGTCCATAGTATGTACAACCTGCTGAAAGCTTGTATGTTTGTATAGGGTGCTTTGAAAGGCTATGCTGTCCGGTGAGTAGTGAATTACATTTTCATTACTTAAATCCATTTAGTATCTTACCGGTCAGTAGATCATTTACATTTTAATTTCATGCACTTCTTTAATACATACAAAGAAATTTGTTTTCTGCTTTTTATTGCCGGACTTTTAGGTGCCTGCAAGTCCCCAAATCAATTGTCGCATGCACCTGTTGAAAGTAAAAGAATTGTTCAAAGTCAAACTTCCAGGTATCCGTATAATCCTTCCAGAACCCGTAAGACTGATTTAATTCATACGAAACTTGACCTTGCTTTTGATTGGGAAAAGCAATGGGTATTGGGAACAGCTACTTTACAGTTGAAGCCCTATTTTTTCAGCCAGTCCCAGATTGAACTGGATGCAAAAGGTTTTGAGATAATCCGCGTTGAGCTTGAAAATACAGAGGGTAATCAGAAGCTGGATTACGAGTATGATAACAATGTGCTTATAATTAATCTTGACCGGAAATATTCCAGAGAAGATACATTAGTTCTGGAAATCGAATATATTGCCAAACCTAATGAATTACCGGTTGGTGGTAGTGAGGCGATCCAGCAAGATAAAGGCTTATATTTTATTAATCCGACAGGTGAAGATCCTGTGAAGCCGAGGCAGATCTGGACTCAGGGAGAAACCGAATCCAATTCGAAGTGGTTTCCGACAGTTGATAGTCCCAATGAAAAATCTACCCAGGAGCTGTTCATTACTGTCGATACAAACCTGACTGTGCTTTCGAATGGGGAAATGATATATAGCCTCGATAACGGAGATGGCACTAAAACAGAGTACTGGAAAATGGATTTGCCGCACGCACCTTATCTGTTTATGCTGGCAGTTGGGGACTTTGCTGTTATAAAGGATTCCTGGAATGGAAAGGAAGTCAGCTATTATGTGGAGCCTGCATATGCTCCGTATGCCAGAACTGTTTTTGGAAATACTCCGGAGATGCTTTCATTTTTTAGCGAAAAACTTGGCTATCCATATCCCTGGAACAAATATTCACAAATTGTTGTCAGAGATTTTGTAAGTGGAGCCATGGAGAATACAACGGCTTCAGTTTTTATGGAGGGGCTCCAGATTGATGATCGGGAAGCTTTGGACGTTAATTGGGATTTTATAATTGCACATGAGCTTTTTCATCATTGGTTCGGAGATTTGGTGACTTGTGAGTCTTGGGCCAATCTGCCGCTTAATGAGGCTTTCGCAAATTATTCAGAATATTTGTGGTCGGAATATAAATATGGGAAAGACGAAGCTGATTATCATGGAGATCAGGAACTGGCAGAATATCTTGCAGAAGCGCAGATGAAGAAAGAACCCCTGATTCGCTTCCATTATAAGGATAAAGAGGATATGTTCGATCGTCACTCCTATAATAAGGGAGGCAGAATGCTCCACTATCTCAGAAATATAGTAGGAGATGATGCTTTCTTCTCGGCTCTTAACCGATATCTTGTTAAAAATAAGTTTAATACTGTGGAGATTCATGATCTTCGTCTGGCTTTTGAAGAAGTTACAGGCTGGGATATGAATTGGTTTTTTAATCAATATTTCCTTTCGCCGGGGCATCCTGAACTTCAGGTCACACACACATATGAAAATGATAATGTCCGGATCCATATAAAGCAGGTACAGGATACGTTAGTTGCGCCGGTTTATAAAATTCCTTTGCAGGTGGCATACTGGGTCGACAATGAACAATATACAAGTGATATAATAGTCTGGAATGCTGATACGATTATTCTTATTAAAGCAGACAAGAAACCGGATCTTGTCCAGGTTGATCCGGAATATGTTTTACCGGGGACAATAAGCCAGGAAATGACTATTGAAGAGCTGATATATCAATATGAACATTCCGGCAGATACCTGAGTCGGAAGTATGCTTTTGATAATACAATTAATAAGTTGGTCTCAGAGGGCACAGTCAATCTGATTGAGCATCCGGTTACCCGTAAAATGCTGAAACAGGGATTAACAGACAGTTTCTGGGATATACGAAAGTTCTCTCTTCAGATGCTCCTGAATCTGCCAGAATCGTCCTTACAATATTTTATCAAAGATGTTGAAAACATAGCCAGACAGGATAATAAACCAGAGGTTCGTGCTACCGCTATAATGGTACTGGCCAATATGAATTCAAAAGAATATCAGGGGCTTTTTTCGGAAGGTTTAAAAGCTAAGCCATATTCGGTAGTAGCAGCATCATTAAGTGCCTTGTTAAAAGGAGAAGAGGCGAATATGGTAAATCCTGAGGAATTTGAAACTATTAATAACCTCGATATTGCATTGACTGTGGCGGGATATTATATTCAGTCAGGCAGAACGGATAAATTTTCCTGGTTTAAGGATAAGCTTGCCGCATTTAGAAGTAAGCCGAGATCATTATATAATTTTTTATTTCTCTTCGGAGAATATGTTACCAGGATAGAGGATTTGAAACAAATTGAAGAGGCAAAACAGATTTTACGTTCTGTATCTGAAAAGACGAAATATGATGTAATCAGAGATTTGTCAGACAGTTATCGTATAAAGCTGGAAGAAGTCAGTAAACGTTAGAGAAAATTCTTTACAGGAATTGAATATTTTTTGTTCAAAAATTTGATTAGAAAAAAAAAGCATCTATTTTTGCAATCCCTTTGAAAAGCACATGTGCGGTATTAAATGTCAAACAACGCTTAATAGAGGGTAAATGAATCAGTTGGGGAGATACCAAAGCGGCCAACTGGAACAGACTGTAAATCTGTCGTCTTATGACTTCGAAGGTTCGAATCCTTCTCTCCCCACTCACTTAAAACTGTTGTCATCTTCCTTTTCGAAGATGACAATTTTATATAAAACAAGCGGGAGTAGCTCAGTTGGTAGAGCGACAGCCTTCCAAGCTGTAGGTCGCGGGTTCGAACCTCGTCTCCCGCTCAATAATCATTAGAAAAGCCAGTGGCTTCTTAATTTCAAATTAGCCGATGTAGCTCAGGGGTAGAGTACTTCCTTGGTAAGGAAGGGGTCACGGGTTCAATTCCCGTCATTGGCTCTGAAAGTTTGCTCAATATTAATTTTAAAATTAAAACATAAAACAGAGGATTTTCAAATATGGCTAAAGAAACATTTGACCGTTCCAAACCTCACTTAAACATAGGTACTATAGGTCACGTTGACCACGGTAAGACTACTCTTACTGCTGCTATTACGGCTGTCCTTGCAGGAAAAGGACTTGCTGCTTCAAGAGATTTTTCTTCAATTGATAATGCACCGGAAGAAAAAGAAAGAGGTATTACTATCAATACTTCTCACGTAGAATACGCTACAGAAAGCAGACACTATGCGCACGTTGACTGTCCCGGTCACGCTGACTACGTTAAGAACATGGTTACTGGAGCTGCTCAAATGGATGGTGCCATACTTGTAGTTGCTGCAACTGATGGTCCAATGCCTCAGACAAGAGAGCACATTCTTCTTGCTCGTCAGGTAGGTGTTCCTGCCCTGGTTGTTTTCATGAATAAAGTTGACTTGGTTGACGATCCGGAACTTCTTGAGCTTGTTGAAATGGAAATCAGAGAGCTTCTTAGCTTCTATGATTTCGATGGCGACAATATCAGCGTAATCAAAGGATCTGCTCTTGGCGGATTGAACGGAGATGATAAGTGGGTTAAGACTATCGAAGAGCTAATGGCTGCTGTTGATAATGATATTCCGATTCCTCCAAGGATGACGGATCTTCCTTTCCTTATGCCGGTTGAAGACGTATTCTCAATTACAGGTAGAGGAACAGTTGCTACCGGAAGAATTGAAAGAGGAGTAATCAACTCTGGTGATCAGGTTGATATCCTTGGTATGGGAGCTGAAAACCTTAAGTCTACAGTTACAGGTGTTGAGATGTTTAGAAAAATTCTTGACAGAGGTGAAGCTGGTGACAACGTAGGACTTCTTCTTAGAGGTATTGAGAAATCTGATATTAAAAGAGGAATGGTTATCTGTAAGCCAGGATCAGTAACTCCTCACTCTGAATTCAAGGCAGAGGTTTATGTTCTGTCAAAAGAAGAAGGTGGAAGACACACTCCTTTCTTTAACAAATACAGACCGCAGTTCTACTTCAGAACTACTGATGTAACGGGAGAAATTATGCTTCCTGAAGGTGTGGAAATGGTTATGCCAGGTGATAATATCACTATTTCTGTAAATCTAATCAGCTCAATCGCAATGGAAAAAGGTCTTCGTTTTGCGATCAGAGAAGGTGGAAGAACAGTTGGTGCTGGTCAGGTAACTGAAATTATAAAGTAAACTGAATCTTGAAATAGAGTGCGTTTTTGAAAAAATCAGAAACGCACTTGTTTCTTTATTTTATTTATCTTACCTTTGCACTCCTTTTGGAGTAAAAAACGGGTGTAGCTCAATTGGTAGAGTAGTGGTCTCCAAAACCATTGGCTGGGAGTTCGAGTCTCTCCACCCGTGCTAGAAAACGAAACTTCTTGTTATTATCAAGATGAAAAAGATAGTTCAATTTTTAAAAGACTCTGTGGACGAGCTAAAATACAAGGTCTCCTGGCCGGAATATAAAAAACTGCAAAGTGATTCTGTTCTGGTGCTTGTAGCATCTGTTATATTCGCCCTTGTTGTTTTTATAATTGATTTTGTATTTAAAAACGGCATGGAAGAAATTTATAAAGGTTTCTAACAGCCCAAAAATAATTATATAAAATGAGTGGCTTACAGTGGTATGTAGTCAGGGCGGTGAGCGGGCAAGAGAAGAAGGTGAAAAATTACCTTGAAAATGAAATTGCCAGACAGAAGCTTGAGGAGTTTATACCTCAGGTTCTCATTCCCTCTGAAAAGGTTTACGAAATGAGAAATGGAAAAAAGCGCGTTCGTGAAAGAAACTTTTTTCCTGGATATGTTCTTGTTTCGGCTGATCTTTCTCATGGCGAAGCTGCACATATTATTACTAGTATACCTGGAGTATTAGGTTTTCTTGGGGCGAATGAAGGAGGAACTTCTAAAAAACCTATTCCTCTGCGTCAGTCTGAGGTGAACAGGATATTAGGAAAGGTAGATGATACTGAAGATACAGATGTGCGGTTGGAAACACCTTTTATTGTAGGGGAAACAATAAAAGTGATGGATGGCCCTTTCAATGGTTTTACTGGTACGGTTGAAGAAGTGTTTGAGGAGAAAAAGAAACTAAATGTAATGGTCAAAATCTTTGGGCGGAATACACCGCTTGAGCTTAATTACATGCAAGTTGAAAAAATTCAATAAATAAAAATGGCAAAGGAAATAGCTGGATATTTGAAGTTGCAGATCAAGGGTGGGGCAGCAAACCCATCACCTCCGGTAGGACCTGCATTAGGTAGTAAGGGCCTTAACATCATGGAGTTCTGTAAGCAATTTAATGCCAGAACCCAAGATAAACCTGGTGTGATATTGCCGGTTTTACTTACTATTTATAAAGATAAATCTTTCGATTTTGTTATAAAGACTCCTCCTGCTCCAATATTGTTAATGGAGGCAGCAAAAGCAAAGAAAGGTTCTGCTGAGCCGAATAGAAATAAGATCGGTTCTGTAACCTGGGAACAGGTTCAGCAAATTGCTGAGACAAAGATGCCGGATCTGAATGCATTCAAATTGGAAGCTGCAATGAAGATGGTTGCAGGTACGGCAAGAAGTATGGGTATAAGCGTTTCAGGTACTGCGCCTTGGGACAACCAATAATAATAGAGGAAAAAAATGGGTAAGTTAACAAAAAACCAAAAAGCTGTTCTGGCTAAATTTGATCCTAAGAAAGAATTTTCTCTTGATGAAGCTGCTGAACTTGTAAAAGAAATTACTTTTACTAAGTTTGATGCTAGTGTGGACGTTGATATTCGTCTTGGTGTTGATCCAAGAAAGGCCGATCAAATGGTAAGAGGGGTTGTTGCACTTCCTCACGGAACAGGAAAAGATATGAAGGTTTTAGTTCTTTGTACTCCGGACAAAGAGCAGGAGGCTAAGGATGCTGGTGCCGAATATGTTGGACTAGATGATTACATTCAGAAGATTGAGCAGGGGTGGCTGGATATAGATGTGATTATTACTATGCCGACAGTAATGGCTAAAGTTGGTAAGCTTGGAAGAGTTTTAGGTCCTAGAAACCTTATGCCCAATCCTAAAGCTGGTACAGTGACTCTGGAAGTTGGTAAGGCTGTAAAGGAAGTAAAACAAGGTAAAATCGATTTTAAAGTTGATAAAACAGGTATTGTTCACACAAGTGTAGGTAAAGTTTCGTTCACTCCTGACAAGATCAGGGATAACGTGAATGAAGTTGTCCAGACGGTGCTGAAACTGAAGCCTTCATCTGCAAAAGGAACATATGTTAAGAGTATTTCACTTAGCAGCACGATGAGCCCTGGGATATCAATTGACAAGAATTCTATAACTGGCCTGTAAAATGACACGTGAAGAAAAAGCTCAGATTATTGAGGAATTAACCCAAAAGTTTTCGGAATATAATTATTTCTATGTTACTGACGCATCAGGATTATCGGTTGCTGATGTTAACAGACTTAGAAAAGTTTGTTTCGATAAAGGGGTTGAATACAAAGTATTGAAAAATACTCTTATAAAGAAGGCTCTTGAAAATTTAGAAATTGATTATTCAGAGTTCACTGATAAGGCATTGAAAGGTTTTTCCGGAGTATTGTTTAGCGATACAGGAAATTTACCTGCGAAGATTTTGCTTGATTATCGTAAAGGTAGTGGCGATAAACCTTTGTTAAAGGGAGCTTCCATTGACACTGCATTTTATTTTGGCGATACCAGCCTTGATAGTCTGAGTAAACTTAAATCCAAAGAGGAAGTTATCGGGGATATTATCGGATTACTTCAGTCTCCTGCGAAGAATGTTCTTTCTGCTTTACAGTCAGGTGGAAACAAACTTGCCGGAATTGTAAAAACTCTTTCGGAAAAATCAGAATAAACAAATCATAATAAGTAAACAAGTCATAATTTTAAAATAGAAGATAAGATGGCAGATTTAAAAGCGTTCGCTGAACAGTTAGTTAATCTGACTGTTAAAGAAGTCAATGAGTTGGCTCAAATCCTTAAAGATGAATACGGCATTGAGCCTGCAGCTGCTGCGGCCGTTGTTGCTGCTCCTGCGGCTGGCGGTGCTGGTGGAGGAGAAGCTGCTGCTGAGAAGACTTCTTTCGATGTGATTCTTAAATCAGCAGGTAGTGCGAAATTGGCTATCGTTAAGCTAGTTAAAGATCTTACTGGTCTTGGTTTGAAAGAAGCTAAAGAATTAGTAGACGGTGCTCCTAAGCCTTTGAAAGAAGGAGTAACTAAAGACGAAGCAGATGCTCTTAAGAAGCAATTAGAGGAAGCTGGTGCTGAAGTTGAAGTAAAATAAGGCCTGATTGCCTCATATATCTTTAACTGCAAAATAGTTAGGCCTGACATATAGTCAGGTCTTTTCCTGTTTGTAGATACTTAATTTAACTTCGTCTTTTCTAAAGACGGTGCCTTTTCATTCGTTTAACTAGACTTTTATTAACGTAAACATCAAGAAATTGGCTAAAAAACATTTTATAGAAAGAAAGTCTTTTGCGTCTGTTAAGTATGTAATTGATTATCCTGATTTTCTGGATGTTCAATTGCAATCTTTTCAAGATTTCTTTCAGATTGACACTTCACCAGATAACAGAAATCAGGAAGGGCTTTATAAAGTTTTTGCAGAAAACTTCCCTATTTCTGATTCAAGAGAAAATTTTGTACTCGAGTTTATCGACTACGTTATTGATCCCCCTAAATATTCCGTTGATGAGTCGATAGACAGAGGATTAACATATTCTGTACCTCTTAAGGCAAAGCTTCGTCTATCCTGCAATGATGAAGATAATGAAGATTTCCAGACTATAGAACAGGAAGTTTTCCTCGGAAATATTCCTTACATGACAGAGAAGGGATCTTTCATTATAAACGGAGCCGAAAGAGTTATTGTTTCACAGCTGCACAGATCTCCCGGAGTATTTTTTGCACAAAGTAAACATACCAACGGAACGAAACTTTATTCAGCGAGAATCATTCCTTTCAAAGGATCCTGGATAGAATTTGCTACAGACGTTAATAACGTTATGTATGCATATATTGATAGAAAGAAAAAGTTTCCTGTCACCACACTTCTCAGGGCAATCGGATTTGGCAGTGACAAGGATATTCTTGATTTGTTTGAGTTATCAGAGGAAGTTGAAGCCAATAAGTCAAATCTAGCCAATGTAGTAGGTAGAAAATTAGCTGCCAGAGTCTTAAGGTCATGGACAGAGGATTTTGTGGATGAAGATACCGGAGAGGTAGTTTCCATTGACAGAAATGAGGTTTTACTTGAAAGAGATTCTGTTATCTCTCAGGAAGATATTGATGTAATTCTTGATTCTGGTACAAAATCAATCATTCTCCATCGGGAAGATATAAATATTGCTGACTATACCATAATCTATAACACGCTTCAAAAAGATAACTCTAATTCTGAAAAAGAAGCTGTAGAGCAGATATATCGCCAGTTGAGAAATACCGAAGCTCCTGATGAGCAAACTGCCAGAGATATCATACATAACTTATTCTTTAGTGATAAGCGTTATGATCTTGGGGAAGTCGGCAGATACAGAATCAACAAAAAGCTTGGCTTAGATATTTCGTTCGATACAAAAGTACTGACGACTGAAGATATTATAAGCATTGTCAAATATCTTATCGGACTTATCAACTCGCGTGCAGTTGTAGATGATATTGACCATTTGAGCAACCGACGTGTACGTACGGTAGGTGAGCAGTTATATAGCCAGTTTGGAGTTGGTCTTGCAAGAATGGCAAGAACGATAAAGGAACGTATGAACGTTCGGGACAATGAAGATTTTAAACCAGTTGATCTTATTAATGCCCGGACCTTATCATCTGTTATTAACTCTTTCTTTGGTACCAATCAGTTGTCTCAGTTTATGGATCAGACTAATCCTCTGGCTGAGATTACCCATAAGCGTCGTATGTCTGCCTTAGGGCCTGGTGGTTTATCAAGAGAAAGGGCTGGTTTCGAAGTTCGTGACGTTCACTATACGCATTATGGACGTTTGTGTACCATTGAGACACCAGAAGGTCCAAACATTGGTTTGATTTCTTCACTTTGTGTGCATGCCAAAGTAAACAAAATGGGCTTTATTGAAACCCCTTACAAGCATGTCATCGAAGGTAAAGTTGATTTGAAACAGCCAGTTGTGTACTTAACTGCGGAAGAAGAAGATACAGTTAATATTGCACAGGCGAATGCTATGGTTGATGATAGCGGAAACTTTGTTCTGGATCGGGTCAAGGCAAGATTCCAGGGTGACTTTCCAGTATTAGAGCCTTCCAATGTTTCATATATGGACGTTGCTCCTAATCAGATTGTTTCGGTTGCAGCTTCTCTTATTCCATTCCTGGAACATGATGATGCGAACCGGGCTCTTATGGGATCAAACATGCAACGTCAGGCTGTTCCTTTATTGAGACCAGAATCGCCGATAGTAGGTACCGGTCTTGAAAAGAGGGTAGCACAGGATTCCAGAGCGCTGGTTATGGCAGAAGGAGATGGAGTTGTTGAGTTTGTTGATGCAAATAAGATTGTAATTAAGTATGATCTGAATGAGGATCAGAAGCTGCTATCTTTCAACGATGAGTCAAAAACCTATAACCTGACGAAATTCAGAAGGACGAACCAGGATACTTGTGTCAATCACAATCCGATAGTATACAAAGGTCAAAGAGTTGTCAAGAATCAGATTCTATGTGAAGGTTATGCAACCGCAGGAGGAGAACTGGCTCTTGGCCGAAATATGAAAGTTGCCTTCATGCCATGGCAGGGGTATAACTTTGAGGATGCTATCGTTATTTCTGAAAAAGTTGTAAGAGATGATATCTTTACTTCTATTCATATTGAGGAATTTGAATTGGAGGTTAGAGATACCAAACGTGGAGAAGAGGAGCTTACCTCTGAAATTCCGAATGTAAGTGAAGATGCGATTAAAAATCTTGATGAAAACGGAATTATCAGAGTAGGTGCAGAGGTGAAGGAGGGTGATATTCTTATTGGGAAAATTACTCCGAAAGGAGAAACCGATCCGACTCCGGAAGAGAAACTATTGAGGGCAATCTTTGGAGACAAAGCCGGAGATGTGAAAGATGCTTCTCTGAAGGCGCCTCCTTCACTAAAAGGAGTAGTGATAGATACCAAGCTTTTCTCTCGTCCTAAAAAGGATAAGGATATCCGTGCTAAATCAAAGAAGCAGGTTGATACACTTAAGACTAAATATTCTAAGGATCTGACTGAGCTACGGTCAATGCTTATTGAAAAGCTTGTTACACTGCTTGAAGGAAAATCTTCTGAAGGAGTCAAGCACAAGTTTGGTGATGAGCTGATTTCTAAGGGAGTTAAGTTTAACAGAAAGAACATCACTGAAAATCTTTTCCCTGATAAAAACGCGTATCGGGATGAAAGCACATACAATGTTCCGGAGGAAGTTAATCTGATTGGTGATGTTGTTCTGGACGGCTGGACAAATGATACACATATGAACTCATTAATTGCGGGAATGGTGAAAAACTATAACCGTAAAAGAAATGAGGTATCAGGTCGCTTTAAGAGAGACAGATTTACACTGGAAGTCGGCGATGAGCTGCCAGCCGGAATCGTTCAGCTGGCAAAGGTTTATATTGCCAAGAAGCGCAAGCTGAAAGTCGGGGATAAAATGGCTGGCCGACACGGAAATAAAGGTGTAGTTGCCAGAATTGTCCGTGAAGAAGATATGCCTTTCCTGGAAGACGGAACTCCGGTAGATATTGTTCTGAATCCGCTAGGGGTTCCTTCAAGGATGAACCTTGGGCAGATTTATGAAACAGTTTTAGGTTGGGCAGGAGAGAAACTTGGTCGTAAATATGCTACGCCGATCTTTGATGGAGCCAGTGAAGATGAGGTGGCTTCAGAATTGAAAGAAGCAGGTTTGCCTGAGTTTGGGAGAACCTATCTGTATGATGGTCTGACAGGAAATCGCTTCGATCAGAAGGTTACTGTAGGAATTATCTATATGCTTAAACTTGGCCACCTTGTTGATGATAAGATGCACGCTCGTTCTATTGGGCCGTACTCGCTTATTACTCAACAGCCGCTGGGGGGTAAAGCTCAGTTTGGTGGTCAGCGTTTTGGAGAAATGGAAGTTTGGGCGCTTGAGGCCTTTGGTGCCGCCAATGTTCTGCAGGAAATTCTGACTGTTAAATCGGATGATGTTATTGGTAGAGCTAAAGCATATGAGGCTATTGTTAAAGGTGAGAATATGCCTAAGCCAAACATACCTGAATCGTTCAATGTACTTGTACATGAATTAAGAGGTTTGGCTCTGGAAATTACCTTAGATTAATTTAATTAACTAACAGGTCGGGCTTAAATCAGTTTACAGCCCGACTTTAATTTTTGAGAAAATTATGGCCTATAGAAAAAATAAAAAATTAAATCAGGAGTTCGACAAAGTAACTATAAGTCTTGCTTCTCCTGAATCGATTCTTGAAAGTTCTCATGGTGAAGTTACGCAGCCTGAAACCATCAATTACAGGACGTATAAGCCAGAGATGGGTGGACTTTTTTGCGAACGTATTTTCGGGCCGGTAAAAGATTGGGAATGCCATTGTGGTAAATATAAGCGTATCAGATACAAAGGTATTATATGTGACCGTTGTGGTGTTGAAGTGACTGAGAAGAAGGTCAGGCGGGAAAGAATGGGGCATATCGAGCTTGTTGTTCCTGTTGCTCATATATGGTATTTCAGATCATTGCCAAATAAAATCGGGTACCTTCTTGGTTTGCCAACTAAGAAGCTTGACCAGATAATTTATTATGAACGTTATGTTGTTATCCAGGCTGGTATAAAGTCCGAAGATGGTATAAATTATCTTGATTTTCTGACTGAGGATGAATACCTGGATATTCTGGATAAGCTGCCGAGGGAGAATCAGCTTTTGGATGATGATGATCCCAATAAGTTCATTGCAAAAATGGGTGCAGATGCACTTGAAATGCTACTGGCAAGAACTGAGCTTGATGAATTATCATATAGCCTGAGACATGCTGCTGCCAATGATACCTCGCAACAGAGAAAAGCGGAAGCATTGAAGCGTCTTAAGGTTGTCGAAGCATTCAGGGATGCCCGCACTCGTATAGAAAACCGTCCTGAATGGATGGTTATACGCATGGTACCGGTGATTCCACCAGAATTGCGTCCGCTTGTTCCTCTGGATGGTGGCCGTTTTGCTACTTCTGATCTGAATGATCTGTACAGAAGGGTAATCATCAGAAATAATCGTCTGAAGAGATTAATTGAAATAAAGGCTCCCGAAGTGATTCTTAGAAATGAAAAGAGAATGCTTCAGGAAGCAGTTGATTCTCTATTTGATAACTCAAGAAAAGTAAATGCAGTAAGAGCAGAAGGTAACAGAGCCCTTAAATCTCTTTCAGACATGCTTAAAGGTAAGCAAGGTCGTTTCCGTCAAAACCTGCTAGGTAAAAGGGTTGACTATTCAGGTCGTTCTGTAATTGTTGTTGGACCTGAGCTAAAATTGCATGAGTGTGGCTTACCAAAAGATATGGCTGCAGAGCTATTCAAGCCGTTTATTATCCGCAAGCTGATTGAAAGAGGGATTGTAAAGACGGTTAAATCAGCAAAGAAAATCGTAGATCGTAAGGATCCGGTTGTCTGGGACATTCTGGAAAATGTACTTAAAGGACATCCAGTTCTGCTAAACCGGGCTCCAACACTTCACAGACTGGGTATTCAGGCTTTTCAGCCTAAGTTGATTGAGGGTAAGGCAATTCAATTGCATCCGTTGGTTTGTACGGCATTCAATGCCGATTTTGATGGTGACCAAATGGCTGTTCACGTTCCTCTGGGGCATGAAGCTATTCTTGAAGCTTCAATTTTGATGCTTGCGTCTCATAATATTCTTAACCCTGCCAACGGAGCACCGATTACGGTTCCTTCTCAGGACATGGTTCTTGGATTGTACTATGTGACGAAGGGGAAGAGAACAACAGACAAAGAAATAGTAAAGGGAGAAGGAAAGACATTCTACAGTGCGGAAGAAGTAATTATTGCGCTTAATGAAGGAAGACTTTCTCAGCATGCGTATATCAAGGTTCGTACACAGGTTAAGAATAAGGAAGGCGAACTGGAAACTAAGGTTATAGAAACCGTAGCAGGTCGTGTAGTATTTAATACTTTTGTACCGGAAGAGGTTGGCTATCTTAACGAACTTCTTACTAAGAAGAAATTACAGCAGATTATATCCTTAGTTCATAAAGAAGCTGGATTGGCAAGGACTGCTAAATTCCTTGATGACATAAAAACTTTAGGATTTATGTCTGCTTATCGTGGCGGACTATCCATTGGATTGTCAGATATTAAGGTTCCTGAGCGTAAAGCTGAGCTTGTAGAAGAAGCTAAGAATGATGTTGATGGTGTATGGAACAACTATTTGATGGGGCTTATCACAGATAACGAACGTTATAATCAGGTAATTGATATTTGGACGAGGGTTAACTCGCAAATAACCGAGACACTGATGCATCAGCTGGAAAATGATGATCAGGGATTCAATAGTATCTATATGATGATGCACTCTGGTGCGAGAGGTTCCAGAGAGCAGATTCGTCAGTTGGGTGGAATGAGGGGACTTATGGCGAAACCACAAAAGAACCTGCAGGGTTCAGTTGGTGAAATTATTGAAAACCCGATTCTTTCTAACTTTAAAGAAGGTCTTGACGTTTTGGAATACTTTATTTCTACGCACGGTGCCCGTAAAGGTCTTGCTGATACAGCTCTTAAGACTGCAGATGCCGGGTATCTGACAAGAAGATTAGTAGATGTTGCTCAGGATGTTGTTATCAACGAAGAAGATTGCGGAACTCTGAGAGGACTTGCAGTAACAGCTCTAAAAGATAATGAAGATATTGTGGAGCCCCTGTCTGAAAGAATTCTGGGTAGAGTGGCTGTACATGATGTATATGATCCTATTACTAATCAGCTTCTTGTTGCCAGTGGTGAAGAAATCACCGAAGATATTGCCACTGCGATTGATGAATCGGCTTTAGAAGAAGTAGAAATCAGATCTGTGCTGACATGTGAAGCGAAGAGAGGGGTTTGTGCTAAATGCTACGGGCGAAATCTTGCAAGCGGCCGGATGGTTGAAATCGGTGAGGCTGTAGGAGTTATTGCTGCACAGTCTATCGGTGAACCTGGTACTCAGCTTACTCTTAGAACATTCCACGTGGGTGGTACTGCATCAAATATTGCTGTTGAAGCAACCATTAAAGCGAAGTTTGATGGTGTTGTATATTTTGATGAATTGAGATCAGTAGAAACAACCAATAACGAAGGTGAGAAGATTACTGTAGTTATGGGACGTTCAGGCGAGATCAAAATTCTTGAAGCCGGTTCTCAAAAGGTTTTAACAACCAACCACGTTCCTTATGGAGCTTTCCTGAAAGTGAAAGATGGTCAGAAAGTCTCCAAGGGAGAGGAAATCTGCTTCTGGGATCCATACAATGCCGTGATTCTTTCCGAGTACGACGGAAATGTTTCTTTTGAGTCGATAGAAGAAGGGATTACCTTTAGAGAAGAGTCTGATGAGCAGACAGGTCACAGAGAGAAGGTTATTGTCGAAACCAAGGACAAATCCAAGAACCCTGCTATTATCGTACATGCGAAGCAAAAAGATAAGGAACCAAGGACGTATAACATACCTGTCGGGGCCCACCTTGCTATTGACAATGGTCAGGAGGTCAGAGCCGGACAGATACTTGTAAAGATTCCACGTGCTATCGGAAAAACAAGAGATATCACAGGAGGTCTTCCAAGAGTAACAGAATTGTTCGAGGCAAGAAATCCAAGTAATCCTGCTGTTGTTTCCGAAATTGACGGTGTTGTTACATACGGTGGAGTTAAGCGTGGTAACCGTGAGATCTTTATCGAGTCTAAGGACGGAGTCAAGAAGAAATACATGGTGCCACTTTCCAAGCATATCCTTGTACAGGATAATGACTTTGTAAAAGCAGGATACCCGTTAACTGACGGTGCGATTACTCCATCAGACATTCTTGCGATTAAAGGACCTACAGCTGTTCAGGAATATCTTGTTAATGAGATCCAGGAAGTATATCGCTTGCAAGGTGTGAAGATCAATGATAAGCATTGTGAAACAATTGTCCGTCAGATGATGCAAAAGGTTGAGATTGTGGAGCCTGGTGATACAAGCTTCCTGCCTGGTCAAAGCGTTGATAAATTCACCTTCAGAGAAGAGAACGACAATATCCTTGATAAAAAAGTTGTTGAGGATGCGGGAGATTCAACTGTTCTTAAGCCTGGAATGATCGTTACAGCCAGAAGATTGAGGGATGAAAATTCAAGCCTGAAGCGCAGAGATCTCAGACTAGTTACAGTTCGTGAGGCAGAGCCTGCGGTTTCGAGGCCGACTCTTCAGGGAATTACACAGGCGTCTCTGGGTACTGAAAGCTTTATATCTGCTGCTTCATTCCAGGAAACCACTAAGGTATTGAGTGAGGCTGCTATCCGTGGTAAAGCTGATTATCTACAGGGCTTGAAAGAAAACGTGATAGTCGGACATCTTATACCTGCAGGTACTGGTATCAGAAAGTATCAAAAAGCCATTGTTGGGTCCAAGGAGGAATATGATGCACTTGTTGCTTCTAAAGAAGCTAAGAAAAAGGAATTGGTTCAGGAAGGCTGATTGACATAAAGTGATAAAAAACAAAAATGAAGAACGATAAGGATAATAAATCTGAGTTTCAGAATCAGATCAATGTTGAGCTTACCGAGGACATTGCCGAAGGTGTATATGCAAATCTTGCAATGATTGCGCATTCGAATTCTGAGTTTGTTATCGACTTTATTCGTCTGATGCCCGGCGTACCAAAAGCGAAAGTTAAAAGCAGAATCATTATTACACCTGAACATGCCAAACGCCTTTTAGGTGCATTAAGTGAAAATATAAATAAATACGAGGAAGTCTTCGGGAGCATCAAGCATAATGACGATGCTCCCAAGTTTCCGATGAATTTCGGTGGCCCGGTCGGTGAAGCCTGATAAAAAATATACCATTTATTTTGGTATTTGTTCGGTTTTAACTACCTTTGCAGTCCCTAAATTCAGAGGGTTCTATCTAAAATTTTGAATTAGAAATTAAATGCCTACTATTCAGCAATTAGTAAGAAAGGGCAGGGAGAAGCAAACTTGGAAATCAAAATCTCCTGCTCTGGATTCTTGTCCTCAAAGAAGAGGGGTGTGTACAAGAGTGTATACAACAACTCCTAAGAAGCCAAATTCAGCGATGAGAAAAGTTGCCAGGGTGCGTCTTACCAATGGTAAGGAAGTAAACGCATATATACCTGGAGAAGGACACAACCTGCAGGAACACTCCATTGTGTTGATCCGTGGAGGAAGAGTTAAAGACCTTCCAGGGGTTCGTTATCACATAGTAAGGGGTGCGCTTGATACTGCGGGTGTCAATGGCCGACTTCAGGCACGTTCTAAATATGGAGCGAAGAGACCTAAGCCAGGTCAGGCGGCAGCTCCGGCAGGAAAAGGGAAGAAAAAATAATATAAATCATGAGAAAGGCTAAACCTAAAAAGAGATACGTATTACCAGATCCAAAGTTTAAAGATACAGCAGTAACCAAATTTGTTAATGCTTTAATGCTGGATGGTAAAAAGAGTCTTGCTTATTCAGTTTTCTATAATGCGATTGACCTGGTTGAGAAAAGAACAAATGAAGATGGTCTTGAAGTATGGAGAAAAGCTTTAAATAATGTAAGTCCTTTTGTTGAGGTAAGAAGTAGAAGAGTCGGTGGTGCTACATTTCAGGTTCCTTCCGAAGTAAGGCCTGAGAGACGTGCATCTTTAGGGATGAAATGGCTTATAAAGTATTCCAGAGCTCGTGGAGAAAAGACCATGATAGAAAAGCTTGCTGGTGAAATTGTTTCTGCATCTAAGGGTGAGGGTGCCGCTGTAAAAAAGAAGGATGATACACACCGGATGGCTGAGGCAAATAAAGCATTTTCACATTTTAGATTTTAATTTTCTTTGTTTTAATATATGGCACGCGATTTAAAGTATACCAGAAATATTGGAATTGCAGCTCACATTGATGCTGGAAAGACAACCACGACTGAGCGTATCCTTTTCTATTCAGGTGTTAGCCACAAGCTTGGTGAAACTCATGAAGGATCAGCAACTATGGACTGGATGGCTCAGGAACAGGAAAGGGGTATCACAATTACCTCTGCTGCAACCACGGTTTTCTGGCCGTATAGGGGAAATAAGTATCAGGTAAATATTATAGATACTCCTGGCCACGTTGATTTTACTGTGGAGGTAAACCGGTCGTTGAGAATTCTGGATGGTCTTGTGTTTTTGTTTAGTGCGGTTGATGGAGTTGAGCCTCAGTCTGAAACAAACTGGAGACTTGCAAATAACTATAATGTGCCTCGTCTGGGATTTGTGAACAAGATGGATAGATCTGGTGCAGATTTTCTTAATGTTTGCAAACAGGTCAAAGAGATATTGGGAAGCAACGCAGTCGCATTACAATTACCAATTGGTTCTGAGGATACCTTCAGAGGAGTTGTTGATCTTGTTAATTTCCGGGCCATCGAATGGAATGTGGAAGATAAGGGGATGACTTATAAGGAAATAGAAATTCCGGCTGATATGGTTGATGAAGCTAAGGAATATAGAGAAAAGCTTCTGGAGACCATTGCAGAGTTTGATGATACTCTAATGGAGAAGTTTTTTGAAGATCCTAATTCCATTTCAGAACAGGAAATTCTTACTGCTCTTAGAAAAGCAGTAATAGGAATGAAAGTTGTTCCGATGCTTTGTGGATCATCTTTCAAGAATAAAGGTGTTCAGACTATGCTGGATTATGTGATGGAACTTCTCCCGTCACCTCTTGATAAGGAAAGTATTGTTGGAACAAATCCTGATACTGACCAGGAAATTTCCAGAAAGCCTAGTGAGGATGAGCCTTTTACTGCTTTGGCGTTTAAGATCGCTACGGATCCTTTTGTTGGTAGACTTTGCTTCGTACGAGCGTATGCTGGTAAGCTGGAGTCAGGTTCTTACATATATAATTCAAGGTCTGGAAATAAGGAAAGAATTTCCAGGATCTTTCAGATGCATGCCAATAAGCAAAATCAGATAGAAAGACTTGTTGCCGGAGATATTGCAGCGGTTGTTGGTTTCAAGGACATCAAGACTGGTGATACTTTGTGTGAAGAGAAGAATAAGATAGTTCTTGAGTCAATGGAGTTCCCTGAGCCTGTAATTGGATATGCAATTGAGCCGAAAACTCAGGCGGATGTTGATAAAATGGGTATGGCAATAGCCAAGCTTGTGGAAGAAGATCCGACACTTCATGTTTCAACAGATGAGGAAACCGGCCAGACAATTCTTAGAGGGATGGGTGAGCTTCATCTTGAGATTATCATTGATCGTATGAGACGTGAGTTCAAGATTGAGATTAATCAGGGTGCACCGCAGGTTGCTTATAAAGAGGCGATTACCAAGAATGTTGAGCATCGTGAGGTTTATAAGAAGCAGTCAGGTGGTAAAGGTAAATTTGCTGATATAGTATTTGAGATTGGACCAAGAGAGGATAATAAACCTGGACTTGAATTTGTAAATCAGATCGTAGGTGGTGTAATTCCTAGAGAGTTTATACCTTCCATTCAGAAAGGATTCACAGAAGCGATGAAAAATGGTCCTTTGGCGGGATATCCTATTGATTCTATGAGAGTAAGGTTATTCCACGGATCTTTCCACGATGTTGACTCTGATGCGTTGTCTTTTGAGTTGGCAGCAAGAGGTGGATTTAGAGCATCTGCAAAAAATGCAGCTCCTAAAATCATGGAACCAATCATGTATGTTGAGGTAGTGACGCCCGAAGAATATACCGGACCGGTAACTGGTGACTTGAACAGAAGAAGAGGTATCATGAAAGGAATGGATTCAAAGTCTGGTGGTCAGGTTATTAAGGCTGATGTACCTCTGTCAGAACTTTTCGGGTATGTAACTGATCTGAGAACGATTACCTCAGGTCGTGCTACTGCTTCTTTAACTTTCTCTCATTATGAATTCGTGCCAGCCAACTTAGCAGATTCAATAGTTGCTAAGGTAAAAGGAGCTGCGGTTAATTAATAACAACTATGAATCAGAAAATTCGGATAAAACTAAAATCATACGATCACAATCTTGTAGATAAGTCTTCTGAAAAGATTGTTCGTGCAGTTAAGGCTACTGGTGCAATTGTTAGTGGACCAATTCCTTTGCCTACTGAAAAAGAGATATTTACGGTATTGCGTTCTCCTCACGTTAACAAAAAGTCAAGGGAACAATTTCAGCTGTGTACTTTCAAGAGATTAGTTGACATATACTCAACTAGCTCAAAGACGGTTGATGCTTTAATGAAACTTGAGCTTCCCAGTGGAGTTGATGTAGAAATTAAAGTCTGATAATACTCCGCATAATTCTTAAAAAGGACCAATAGTTCTATTGGTTCTTTTTTTATCTTCAAAATCTGCGAATTGTTTAAATTATCATACAATTTATTTGTTGTATAAGTTAATTTTTTTAACTTTGCAGTCCGTTTTGAAAAATGTATACTCTACACAAAGATTAACAGTAATATAATTTATTATAAAAATGTCAGGGTTAATAGGAAGAAAAATAGGTATGACCAGTGTGTTTAAAGATGGAAAGCAACATGCTGCCACTTTAATCGAAGCAGGTCCCTGTGTAGTGACCCAGGTGAAAACTGAAGAAACAGACGGATATAAGGCTCTTCAGCTTGCCTTTGGTGAAAAGAAAGAGAAAAGAGCAAGTGCTGCTTTAATTGGACATTTTAAGAAGGCAGGTACTTCTCCTAAAAGAAAAATTGTTGAGTTTAAATATTTTGAAAAAGAGTATAATTTGGGTGATTCCTTGACTCTTAACGAGGTATTTGAAGAGGGTGAGTTTCTCGAAGTGGTTGGAACTTCTAAAGGTAAAGGCTTTCAAGGAGTTGTGAAACGCTACAATTTTGGTGGTGTCGGTGGGCAGACGCACGGTCAGCATAACAGACAAAGACACCCGGGTTCAATAGGAGCCTGTTCTTTCCCTTCAAGAGTGTTTAAGGGAACACGTATGGCAGGTCGTACAGGTGGAAGCAGAGTAAAGGTTTTTAATCTTGAAGTATTAAAGATTTATCCTGAAAAGAACCTGATTTTAGTGAATGGCTCTGTTCCTGGAGCTAACAATTCTTTTGTAATCCTAGAAAAGTAAGAAAATGGAGCTTTCTATAATTGATATTAAAGGAAAAGATACAGGGAAGAAGCTTTCTTTATCAGACTCGGTTTTTGGTATTGAACCTAATGATCATTCCATTTACCTTGATGTAAAGCAATATCTTGCTAACCAGCGTCAGGGTACCCATAAAGCAAAAGAAAGAGCCGAAGTTGCTTTTTCTACGAAAAAACTTAAGAAGCAAAAAGGTACTGGTGGTGCGAGAGCCGGTTCCAGAAAGTCTCCTGTTTTTGTTGGTGGAGGAACTATTTTTGGACCTAAGCCAAGAGATTATAGCTTTAAGCTTAATAAGAAGCTGAAGTCTCTTGCAAGAAAGTCTGCTTTGTCTCACAAAGTAAAATCCAATTCTTTATCTGTACTTCAGGAATTCACACTTGCTCAGCCCAAAACGAAAGAGTTTATATCAATATTGTCCTCTTTGAAGGTTGATAATGTTAAAACCCTGTTCGTGCTTTCTGAAGCAGATAAGAACGTTTATCTTTCCAGTAGAAATATTCAAAGAGCTAAGGTTGTTACTGTTTCCGAGGTAAATACATATGATTTACTGAATGCAGACAAACTACTCTTTACTGAAGGAGCAATCAAAAAAATTGAAGACCTTTTAAGTTAATTTGATAATGAAAGTGCTTATAAAGCCACTGGTAACAGAAAAGATTACAGCCGATAATGAAAAAGGAAAATATGGCTTCCTTGTAGAGAAAAAAGCGAACAAGCTTGAGATTAAAGCGGCTGTAGAAAAAATGTATAGTGTAAATGTTGAGTCTGTAAATACGATGATATATCCTGGAAGTAAGAAGTCCAGATATACTAAATCAAAGGTAGTTACAGGAAGAACACCTTCTTATAAGAAAGCTGTTGTTAAAGTAGCTGAAGGAGAAATTATTGATTTTTACAGCGGAATTTAAGTCGTTAAGAAATGGGACTGAAGAAATTAAGACCGATTACACCAGGACAACGCTTTAGAGTTGCCCCTGATTTTAAAGAAATTACAGCATCTTCTCCTGAGAAATCGCTGGTTAAGTCAATCAAAAAGTCAGGAGGTAGAAACAATCAGGGTAGAATGACCATGCGTTATATGGGTGGTGGTCATAAAAGACAATACAGAGAGATTGATTTCAAAAGGGACAAGTTTGGAATACCTGCAGTTGTCAAGACTATAGAGTATGATCCAAACAGAACAGCTCGTATTGCTTTGCTTTACTATGCTGATGGGGAGAAGCGTTATATCATTGCTCCCGAGAATCTGAAAGTGGATACAACTATATTGAGTGGTACTGGCATCGCTCCGGAAGTTGGGAATGCATTGCCTCTTTCTGAGATTCCAATGGGTACTATCGTTCATAATATTGAGCTGAAGCCTGGTAAAGGTGGCGCAATGGCAAGAAGTGCCGGGTCTTATGCACAGTTGGTAGCAAAAGAAGGTAAGTATGCTACTCTTAAATTGCCTTCTGGTGAAATGAGACTTGTTTTGTCAGCTTGTCTTGCTACTGTTGGAAGTGTTTCGAATGCTGATCACATGAACCTTACACTAGGTAAAGCGGGAAGAAATCGTTGGTTAGGTGTTCGTCCAAGAACAAGAGGTGTTGCGATGAACCCTGTTGATCACCCTATGGGTGGTGGTGAAGGTAGAGCGTCTGGAGGGCATCCTCGTTCCAGAACCGGTCTTTACGCTAAAGGTAAGAAAACCAGAAACGCAAATAAATATTCTAACAGGCTTATTATTACTAAGAGAAAATAATAGATAAATGGCACGTTCGCTTAAAAAAGGACCTTATATAGATTATAGACTTGATAACAAGGTTCAGGCTATGAATGAATCAGGCAAGAAAAGTGTTATCAAAACCTGGTCTAGGAGATCAATGATTTCACCTGATTTTGTTGGACATACTTTTGGAGTTCATAATGGTAATAAATTCATTCCGGTATATGTTACTGAAAACATGGTAGGGCATAAACTTGGTGAATTTGCACCAACCAGAAATTTTAGAGGCCACGTTGCTAAAAAAGATAAAGGTAAGAGATAATTATGGAAGCTGTACAGAAACAAAGAAGGTCAGTCATAAAGAGAAATAAGAAGGAAGCAGCACGTGGTTCTAAAGGAACATCAGTCGTTGCAAAACTTAATGACGTCCCAACATCTACCAGAAAAATGAGGTTGGTCGCTGATCTTATAAGAGGAGAGAAGATAAATAAGGCTTTGAGTATCCTTAAATATCAGCCTCAGTCCGGTGCCAAAAAATTAGAGAAGCTATTATTGTCAGCAATTGCTAATTGGCAGGTTGCTAATGAAGATGCAAAGATTGAAGATGCAGATCTTTACGTGAAAGAGATATTTGTAGATGGTGGCAGAATGCTTAAAAGACTTAGACCTGCTCCTCAGGGAAGGGGTTATAGAATCAGGAAGCGTTCAAATCATGTAACTTTAGTTCTGGATTTGTTGGGCGATTCATCTTTTTCCTCTTTTGTAAACTCGGCGAAAAATGAGGTAGCACCTGAAGAGAAGAAAGAAGCTAAAGAAACTGCGCCTAAAAAAGCTGCGAAGAAAGCGACTGCAAAAAAATCAACTAATAACGATTAAAGAGATTCTACGATGGGACAAAAAGTAAACCCTGTTGGTTTCAGACTTGGAGTAATAAAAGGTTGGGATTCTAACTGGTACGGCGGAAAAAATTTCGCTGATAAATTGATAGAGGACGAGAAGATTAGGAATTATATTTATGCCAGAATTCCTAAGGGTGGAATTTCAAAAATCGTTATCGAAAGAACTCTTAAGAGAATTACCCTTACTGTTAATACAGCACGTCCTGGTGTTGTGATTGGTAAAGGTGGTGCTGAAGTTGATAAGATTAAGGAGGAGCTTAAGAAAATTACTGGTAAAGATGTTCAGATCAATATCTTTGAGATAAAGAGACCTGAATTGGATGCTAAGCTGGTTGGTGAATCAATCGCACAACAGCTGCAAGCCAGAATTTCGTATAGAAGAGCTATGAAGCAGGCTATTGCTTCAACTATGAGGGTAGGAGCTTTAGGTATCAAAGTTAAGGTTTCCGGAAGACTAGGTGGTGCTGAAATGGCGCGCACAGAGCAATATAAAGAAGGTAGAATTCCATTGCATACAATTCGTGCGGATATTGACTATGCTATTTCTGAAGCACATACAGTTTATGGAAAGATCGGAATAAAAGTTTGGATCTTTAAGGGTGAAGTTTTCGGAAAAAGAGACTTATCTCCTAATGTAGGTCTTGCAAGTGCTTCTTCTTCATCTGAGTCAGGTGTAGCTTCTGCTGGAAGAAGAGGAAAGAAGGAAACTGTAAGTAGAAAGAAAAGACGTTAGTATTGCATTTAATCTAAGGTAAAGATGTTACAGCCGAGAAGGACAAAATTTAGAAAGCAGCAGAAAGGAAGAATTAAAGGAATTGCAACTCGTGGAAGTTCAATCGCGTTTGGTTCTTTTGGAATTAAAAGTCTTGAGCCTGCTTATATTACAAGCAGACAGATCGAGGCTGCTCGTATAGCAATCAGCAGGGCAATGAAAAGGGAGGGTCAAATCTGGATCCGAATATTCCCTGATAAACCAATAACGAAAAAGCCTGCTGAAGTTAGGATGGGTAAAGGTAAAGGTGCGCCTGAATATTGGGTAGCTGTTGTTAAACCTGGAACCATTCTTTTTGAATCTGGTGGTGTTTCTAGAGAAATAGCTGAAGAATCACTTCGTTTGGCAGCTCAGAAATTGCCGGTAAGAACAAAGTTTGTGGTAAGGCCTGATTATAAAGGATAAATGCAATGAAGAATTCTGAAATAAATTCACTAAGTCTGGAAGACCTTAAAGAAAGAATTAAGGCAGAAGAGGATAATCTGTTACGTTTAACGTTTGCTCATGGAATTTCTCCTATAGAGAATCCCATGAAAATCAGAGCCTCCAGAAAATTGGTTGCCAGATTAAAAACACGGTTAAATTCCCAATCTGCAAATGCTTAATCTTTAAGGAACATGGAGACAAGAAATTTAAGAAAAGAAAGAATAGGAAGGGTTGTGAGTAATAAAATGACCAAATCAATTACAGTTTTGGTGGAAAGAAAGGTAAAGCACCCTATCTATGGTAAGTTTGTATCCAAATCAAATAAGTTGATGGCTCATGATGAAAGTAATGATTGTGGTATCGGTGATTTGGTCAAAATAATGGAAACTCGTCCAACCAGTAAGAACAAGCGTTGGAGATTGGTAGAAATTTTAGAAAGGGCTAAATAATATGATCAGGCAGGAATCAAGACTTAATGTTGCTGACAATAGCGGAGCTAAAGAAGTTTTAGTTATTAGAGTTCTTGGTGGAACAGGTAGAAAATCTGCTTCCATTGGAGATAAAGTTATTGTAACTGTTAAATCAGCTCTTTCTTCAAGCAATATGAAAAAAGGAACTGTATCTAGAGCGGTTATCGTCAGAACCAAAAAAGAAGTACGTAGAACTGATGGATCTTATATCCGTTTTGGTGATAATGCTGTAGTTCTTCTTAATGCTAATGACGAACCCCGAGGTACTCGTATCTTTGGGCCTGTAGCCAGAGAGCTAAGAGAAAAGCAGTTCATGAAAATTGTATCATTGGCCCCTGAAGTTTTGTAAGATTATGGATAGGAAAAATAATAAGCAGCCAAAATTGCATATAAAGAAAGGTGATACTGTCAAAGTAATTTCCGGTGATCATAAAACAAAAACCGGTAAAGTCCTTTCTTTGGATACTGAGAAGAGAAGAGCAATAGTAGAGGGTGTTAATGTTGTCTCAAGACATATTAAGCCTTCAGCTTCAAACCCTAATGGGGGAATAAAGCAACAAGAAGCTCCTATTCACATTAGTAATCTTATGTTAGTTGATCCGGCATCCGGTAACCCTACCAGAACTGGTAGAAAGCCAGACTCAAAAGGAAAGTTAACCAGATATTCAAAAAAATCAGGGGAGGTTATAAATAATGGCTAATCCAAGACTTAAAGATAAATATACAAAGGAGATTGTCTCTGCTTTGAAAGATAAGTTTCAGTATAAGTCAGCGATGCAGGTTCCTAAGATAACTAAGATAGTTATTAATAAAGGTATTGGGGCTGCTGTTTCTGATAAGAAGCTTGTAGATGTTGGTGTAGATGAGTTAACTCAGATTTCCGGACAAAAAGCGGTTGCTACTATTTCCAAGAAAGCTATTTCTAACTTCAAGTTGCGTGAAAATATGCCAATTGGAGCAAAGGTAACATTGAGAGGAGACAAAATGTATGAATTCTTCGACCGATTGATTACAGTGGCACTACCAAGGGTTAGAGACTTTCGTGGTATCAGTGACAAAGGTTTCGATGGAAAAGGTAATTATACTCTTGGAGTTAAAGAACAAATTATCTTCCCTGAAATCAGTATAGAAAAAGTTGCTAAGATTTCCGGTATGGATATTACTTTCGTTACTTCCGCTACCACTGATGAGGAAAGTCTTGAGCTATTAAAGGCATTCGGAATGCCATTTGCAAATCAGAAAAAATCTTAAGTTATGGCTAAGGAATCTGTAAAAGCTAGAGAAAGAAAAAGAATAGCCACAGTCGCTAAGTATGCTGAAAAAAGAGCTGCGCTAAAAGCTGCTGGTGATTATGAAGCATTGGATAAACTTCCAAGAAATGCATCCCCTGTTCGAATTCATAATAGATGTAAGTTAACTGGTAGACCTAAGGGATATATGAGAAAGTTTGGTATATCAAGGGTTACTTTCAGAGAGTTGGCATCTGCCGGGAAAATACCTGGATTGACAAAAGCGAGCTGGTAATTAAATTAGAATTATTTTTTATTTAAAAAATAAGTTCTTATCTTTGCAGCCCGCTTTTGGGCTTTGATTTTGATAAAGACGGTTTAAATAATATAAAAAGATGACGGATCCGGTAGCAGATTTTTTAACAAGGTTAAGGAATGCAATGAAAGCCAATCATAGAATTGTGGAAGTTCCTGCTTCAAATTTGAAAAAGGAAATTACCAAGGTTCTTTTTGATAAAGGATACATTCTTAACTATAAATTTGAGGATTCTGAAAATAATCAGGGAAATATTAAAATTGCTTTGAAATATAACCCTGTTACTAAAGAGTCAGCTATCACGAAACTTGAAAGAGTTAGTTCTCCTGGATTGAGAAAATATGTTCAGGCTGATGCTTTGCCTCGAGTTCTTAACGGTCTTGGAATTGCTATCTTAAGTACATCAAAAGGTGTAATGACAGATAAGGAAGCCAGACAATTGAATATTGGTGGGGAAGTAATGTGTTATGTTTATTAATTAAAGAAGATATCAAAAGGGTATGTCAAGAATAGGAAAAAAGCCGATTACCTTGCCTTCACAAGTAGAAGTTTCTGTTTCTTCTCGTAATGAGGTAGTTGTAAAGGGTCCTAAAGGGACACTTACACAGGTGGTTGATCCTGATATAAAGGTTTCTGTAGAGGGAAACTCGGTTGTTGTTGAGAGACCTACTGAACAGAAGAGACATAAAGCTCTTCATGGTCTTTACCGTTCATTGATTAGCAATATGATTGAAGGAGTTAATCAAGGTTATAAGACTGAGCTTGAATTTGTTGGTGTTGGTTATAAGGCAACAGCAAACGGTCAGGTACTTGAGTTAAGTTTAGGATATTCTCACAATATTTTTGTTGCACTTCCTAAGGAGGTTTCTGTTAGTGCGGTGACTGATAAAGGAAAGAATCCTATTGTTACTCTTGAAGGTATTGATAAACAACTTGTAGGCCAGGTGGCTGCTAAAATCAGATCGCTTCGTAAAGTTGAGCCTTATAAAGGAAAAGGTGTTCGGTTTGTTAATGAAGTTGTTAGACGTAAAGCGGGTAAAACTGCTGCTAAATAATAGTTGAAAGATGGCAACAAAAAAGGATCTTAGAAGACTTAGAATTAGAAGAGGAATCCGGAATAAAATTTCTGGCTCTACTTCCATACCGAGACTGTCTGTTTTTAGAAGTAATACCGGTATATATGCTCAGTTGATTGATGATTTAAAAGGCTTTACTCTTGTAAGCGCGTCATCTCGTGAGTTGGACTCTGTTACTGGTACTAAGATAGAATTATCAAAAGTAGTTGGACAAAAGCTGGCAGAGAAAGCTCTTGCAAAGGGAATAAATCAGGTTGTTTTTGATCGTGGCGGCTACTTATATCATGGAAGAGTTAAGGCTTTGGCAGATGGTGCCAGAGAAGGAGGATTAAAGTTTTAATTAATTATGGCTCAGGTAAATATTCGTTCTGTTAAAGCTAGTGAAATCGACTTGAAAGAAAGAGTCGTTGCAATTCAAAGAGTAGCTAAAGTAGTTAAAGGAGGTAGAAGATTTAGTTTTTCTGCTATTGTAGTAGTCGGAGATGGTAATGGAGTAGTTGGTTACGGGCTTGGTAAAGCAAATGAAGTTACAGATGCAATTACCAAGGGTGTAGATGATGCCAAGAAAAATCTGATTAAGGTACCTGTTTTAAAAGGAACTTTGCCTCATGAGACTATTGGTAAATACAGCGGTGGTCTTGTTTTATTAAAACCAGCAGCTCCTGGAACAGGAGTAATAGCAGGTGGAGCAATGCGTGCTGTATTGGAAAGTGCCGGTATAAAAGACGTATTGGCAAAGTCTAAAGGTTCTTCTAATCCTCACAACGTTGTTAAGGCTACATTTGATGCACTTATCAGAATGAGAGCTCCGCATACTGTTGCTCAGCAGCGTGGCGTCACTTTATCTAAAGTTTTTAACGGTTAATATAACATGGCTAAAGTAAAAATTACCCAGGTAAGAAGTACAATTGATCGTCCTGAGTCTCAGAAAAGAACGATAGCAGCTCTTGGTTTGGGTAGAATCAATAAAAGTGTTGTTGTAGAGAATACCCCACAAATTGCGGGTATGGTTAAAAAAGTAAATCATTTAGTTGTTTTAACTGAAGCATAAAATGAAATTAAGTAATTTAAAGCCGGCAAACGGATCCGTTAAAACCTCAAAGAGAGTTGGTAGAGGACCAGGTTCAGGACTTGGAGGAACCAGTGCTAGAGGACATAAAGGTGCTAAATCAAGATCAGGATATTCCAAAAAAATAGGTTTTGAAGGTGGTCAGATGCCTTTGCAAAGACGTATCCCGAAATTTGGATTTAAAAACCCTTCAAAAGTTTATTTTAAATCAATTAATCTTGATACTCTGGCTGAGCTTGTTGAAAAGACATCTGCAAAAACCATAGACAGGGAATTACTTCTTGCTAATGGTCTTATGAGCAAGAATGACAAAGTTAAAGTTCTTGGAAGAGGAGAATTAAAGGTTGGTATTGAAGTTAAGGCAAACGGATTTTCTGATTCTGCTAAAAAGGCAATTGAAGCTGCCGGTGGAAAATTTTCAATAGTATAAGTTGATGAAGAAGTTCGTTCAAACAGTTAAGAATATTTTTTCGATTGAGGATTTGAGAATCCGGATCATTAATACAATTGGTTTTCTTATAATTTTCCGTCTTGGATCTTATATTGTTTTGCCAGGAGTTGATCCGAAATCCTTGGAGGAAGGAATAGCAACGCAGGGTATATTAGGATTTATAGATACCTTCGTAGGTGGAGCGTTTAGTAACCTTTCCATCTTTGCGTTAGGTATAATGCCTTATATTTCTGCGTCAATTGTTTTACAACTTCTTACATTTGCCGTACCCTACTTCCAAAAACTACAAAAGGAAGGTGAGTCAGGCAGGAAAAAGATTAATCAGATTACGCGTTGGTTAACAATCGCTATTACCGCTGCACAATCTATCGGATATATCCAGGGCTTAGTTGATCCGAAAATGCTATTCCCCGGAATTAGCATGAGTACATTTACTGTATGGTCCGTATTTATTTTAACAGCCGGAACTATGTTCACAATGTGGCTTGGTGAAAAGATTACGGAAAAAGGGATAGGAAATGGTATTTCCATGTTGATTATGATTGGTATAATCTCGCGTTTTCCTCAGGCTCTAATTCAGGAGGGGCATGATAAGGGATTATCAAATTCATTGTTTTTCATAATTGAGCTTCTTGTTTTATTCTTTATTGTAATGGGAGTTGTAGCGCTTACTCAGGCTACAAGACAAATTCCGGTACAATATGCGAAACAAGTTGTTGGAAATAAGGTTTATGGAGGACAGAGACAATACATACCTCTTAAAGTAATTGCTGCTGGTGTCATGCCTATAATTTTTGCACAGTCTATCATGTTTGTTCCAGCGCTGGCGGCCGGGTTTTTCAAGGATTCCAGTGATTTGGCGAATACAATAGGTACTGTGTTTTCTGATTTTGCATCCTGGCAGTATAATCTTGTGTTTGCTCTGATGATTATAATTTTCACTTTCTTTTATACTGCTCTTACAGTTAATCCCAATCAGATCTCTGATGATATGAAGAGAAATGGTGGATTTATTCCTGGTGTTAGGCCTGGGAAAGATACATCAGAATTCATAGACGGAGTTCTCTCGAAAATAACCTTACCAGGAGCTATTTTCCTTGCGTTGGTTGCTATTCTTCCTGCGATCGCAAGTAAAGCCGGAATTTCAAGAGAGTTCTCGTATTTCTTCGGTGGTACTTCGTTGTTGATTATGGTTGGTGTTGTCTTGGATACTTTACAGCAGATCAACAGTTATCTGTTAATGAGACATTATGAAGGAATGATGAAATCCAATAAGCTTCGTGAGCGTTCTGGCATACCAATTTCGTAAGGCAGGGGAGGTAAGTGAGCAAGATGATTTTTTATAAAACTGATGGAGAGATTGAGACAATCAGAGAAGGTGCACTAATACTTGGGAAAGCTCATGCAGAGGTTGCCAAGGTTATTAAACCTGGTGTCACAACAAAATTTCTCGATTCAGTAGCATTTGAATTTATAAAGAGTAATTTTGCAGAGCCGTCTTTTAAAGGATACAATGACTTTCCTGCGTCTTTATGTATTTCAGTTAATGATCAGGTTGTTCATGGTATACCCGGGAATTATGTGTTGAAAGATGGTGATATAGTTTCGATTGATTGCGGAGTTTTTTATAAAGGTTTACATAGCGATAGTGCATATACTTATGCAGTTGGTGAGGTGGAGGAGAAAACCAGGCATTTATTAAAGGTTACAAAGGAATCTTTATACAAAGCGATTGAAAATGCCATTGTAGGAAACAGGATTGGTGATATTGCATACGCCGTACAAGCACATGCAGAGAATGAAGGTTTTTCAATAGTCAGGGAATTGGTCGGTCATGGAGTGGGAAAAAAGCTTCATGAGGGTCCGGAAGTCCCTAACTATGGCAAACGAGGTAAAGGTGTAAAGCTCGAGGAAGGGATGGTATTGGCGATTGAACCTATGGTCAATCTTGGTAGGAAGAATATAATTCAGGAAGGAGATGGGTGGACTATACGAACTGCTGACAGAAAGCCCTCTGCTCATTTTGAACATACTGTGGCAATCAGGAGAGATAAAGCTGATATTCTTACTACGTTTGAATATATAGAAGAAGTAATTAAAGCATTTTAATGGCAAAACAGTCATCAATTGAACAGGATGGAACCATTCTTGAAGCTTTGTCTAACGCTATGTTTAGGGTTGAGCTAGAGAATGGACATCAGGTAGTTGCGCATATTTCAGGTAAGATGAGAATGAATTACATTAAAATTTTGCCGGGAGATAAGGTCAAACTTGAAATGTCGCCATACGATCTTACTAAGGGAAGGATAGTATACAGATATAAATAATACAACAATGAAAGTTAAAGCTTCCGTTAAAAAAAGAAGTGCTGATTGCAAAGTGATCAGAAGAAAAGGGAAAGTATACGTAATTAACAAAAAGAATCCAAGGTTTAAACAAAGACAAGGATAATATATTATGGCTAGAATTGCAGGTGTAGATATCCCAGACAATAAGCGTGGGGAAGTAGCGCTAACCTATATTTTCGGTATTGGAAGAAAGTCTGCTCAGAAAATCCTTTCCAAGGCTGAAATTAATTGGGATAAAAAAGTAAGTGATTGGTCTGAGGATGACTCAATTGCTATACGTAACATTATCAGTAGTGAATTTAAAACCGAAGGAGTTTTAAAATCTGAGATTCAATTGAGTATTAAGCGTCTTCTTGATATCGGTTGTTACAGAGGGTTGAGGCATAGAAAAGGTTTGCCTGTCAGAGGACAAAGAACCAAGAATAACTCCAGAACCCGTAAAGGAAAGAGAAAGACTGTAGCAAATAAGAAAAAGGCGACTAAGTAATAAATAAATAGTTTAGAAATGGCCCAACAAAGTTCGACTAAGAGAAAAGATAAGGCGAAAAAAAGAATAGTTCATGTAGAACCTGTAGGACAAGCTCATATCAGGGCTTCGTTTAACAACATAATTATCAGTTTGACCAATAGTACAGGACAGGTAATAAGCTGGTCTTCTGCTGGTAAAATGGGGTTCAGAGGATCTAAGAAAAATACTCCTTATGCTGCGCAGGTAGCCGCACAGGATTGTGGAAACGTTGCTTTTGAACTTGGATTGAGAAAGGTAGAAGTATACGTGAAAGGACCTGGCTCAGGAAGAGAATCTGCGATCAGAACGTTGCAAAACGTAGGAATCGAGATTACGGCTATTAAGGACGTTACTCCTTTGCCACACAACGGCTGTAGACCACCTAAGCGTAGAAGAGTTTAAGTCGAACTTAATAATTATAGAGATACAATAAAATGGCAAGATATACAGGACCTAAAACCAGAATCTCCAGACGATTTAACGAGCCTATTTTTGGACCAAGCAAAGCGCTTCAGAAAAAGAATTATGCTCCTGGTCAACACGGAAGAGGAAGAAGAAAGAAACAGTCTGAATATGCTGTTCAGCTTGCAGAGAAGCAAAAGGTTAAATACATCTATGGTGTTTTAGAAAGGCAATTTGCAAACCTGTTCGATAAAGCTGCAAGAAAAGACGGTATTACAGGTGAGAATCTTCTAAAGTTTTTGGAATCACGGATCGATAATGCTGTTTACCGTTTAGGAATTGCTCCAACCAGAAGGGCTGCACGTCAGCTTGTTTTACATAAGCATATTACTGTAAATGGAGAGGTAGTAAATATTCCTTCCTATTCATTACAGCCAGGCGATGTTATTGCTGTGCGTGAAAAATCCAAGTCACTTATCGTGATTGAAGATAGCTTAGCGGCAAGAGGTGGAAAGAGATATAGCTGGTTTGAGTGGGACCAAAGTTCTTTATCAGGCAAATTTGTTACTTATCCGCAAAGGGATGAGGTTCCTGAGAACATTCAGGAGCACTTGATAGTGGAACTTTATTCAAAATAATTTTTCTGATCTTTAACGAAGCACAAATTATGTCAATACTAGCATTTCAGATGCCTGAAAAAGTGGTAATGGAAAAGGCCGATGATTTTCACGGACTTTTCGAGTTCAAGCCGCTTGAAAAGGGTTACGGAGTAACTATTGGTAATGCTCTCAGAAGAATCCTGCTTTCTTCTTTGGAAGGTTATGCTATTACCGGAATAAAAATTCCCGGTGTTTTGCACGAGTTCTCTACCATTGAAGGAGTGATGGAAGATGTTACCGAAGTCATTCTTAACCTTAAGATGGTACGATTGAAAAAGGTATCTGATACCAATGACAATAAGATTGTTCTTTCTATAAAAAATCAGGAAGTATTTAAAGCCGGAGATATTAATAAGTATACCAGTGCTTTTCAGGTGCTAAATCCTGATCATATTATATGTCATTTGGATTCATCTGTAAATCTGGAAGTAGAGTTGACTATTGACAAAGGAAGAGGGTATCTTCCTGCTGAAGAGTCAAGGCCGGCTGAACAGGTTTTCGGATATATTCCAATTGATGCTATTTTTACTCCGATTAAGAATGTAAAATATAGCGTAGAAAACTTTAGGGTTGAGCAAAAGACTGACTATGAGAAGCTAATTCTCGAAATTCAGACAGATGGTTCAATACATCCTGAAGATGCTTTGAAGGGAGCTGCAAATATTCTGATTAAGCATTTTATGCTTTTCTCAGATCAGACAATGACGTTTGAGACAGCGAAGCCGGAAGAGGAAGAGACTGTAGATGAGGAAATGCTTCATATGAGAAAGCTCCTTAAAACACCAATTGCCGACCTTGATCTGTCTGTCAGAGCATACAACTGTCTGAAAGCAGCAGATATTAAGAGTCTTGGAGATTTAGCTGCCCTTGACATTTCTGATATGATGAAATTCAGAAATTTTGGAAAAAAATCTCTGGCAGAGTTAGAACAACTGATCGCTGAGAAAGGCCTTACATTTGGTATGGATCTTTCTAAGTATAAACTTGATGAAGATTAAGAACAATGAGACACGGTAAGAAAGTAAACCATTTAGGGAGAACTTCTGCACATAGGAAAGCTTTGCTATCCAATCTGGCCTCTTCCCTTATTTTGGAAAAGAGAATTACAACCACTCTTGCAAAGGCTAAGGAGTTGAGAAAGTATGTAGAGCCTCTTATTACAAAATCAAAAGAAGACTCTACACATCAGAGAAGAACTGTATTCTCCTACCTTCAGAATAAAGAATCTGTAAAAGTTTTGTTTGATGAAGTATCAAGCAAAATTTCAGAAAGACCGGGTGGTTATACAAGAATTATAAAAACTGGTAACAGATTGGGCGATAATGCTGAGACCTGTATTATTGAGTTGGTTGATTATAATGACCTTTATACTCAGGAGAAAGGTAAAGCTGCTGCGAAAAGAACCAGAAGATCAAAAAGAAGTACAGGAAAAGCAACTGATGCAGTTGATGCGAAGTCTGCAGATACTTCTTCTGATGACAAGGCAGGTGATGATGAAAGTGGAAAGGAATAATTTCTGTTTCGTCTCTTAAAATTGGAAAGGGTTTGACTTTTGTCAAATCCTTTTTTTATTTTGTATAAATTAGGAATCTTATGAAGTTTAGTTCAGGCAAAGAGGCTTTCCTCATTCTGGAAGATGGTTCGGTGTACAAAGGTATTTCAGTTGG
This sequence comes from Bacteroidota bacterium, assembly GCA_023458555.1. GTDB lineage: Bacteria > Bacteroidota > Bacteroidia > Cytophagales > Cytophagaceae > SpSt-227. The sequence goes on from JAEWYS010000018.1 coordinate 73,263, forward strand.
CAAGACAGGAACCACTACGGGAGAGATATGTTTTAATACGGGTATGACCGGATATCAGGAAATTTATACTGATCCTTCATACTATGGTCAGATTATCGTCAATACGACATCGCACATTGGCAATTATGGAGTGTTGGATGATGAACAGGAATCGGATGACATTAAGTTCAGCGGGTTGGTTTGCAAGAATTTCTCAGATGAGTTTTCCAGAAAGTCAGCTATCGAGTCTCTTCAGAAGTATTTTGAGAAACGAAATGTAGTTGGGATCTCCGGTATTGATACCCGGGCTTTAGTTCGCCATATCAGAAGCAAGGGTGGAATGAATGCAATTATTTCCTCGGAGATCCTGGATGTGGAGGAGCTGAAGTCAATGCTGGCTAAAGTGCCTTCTATGCACGGTCTGGAGCTTTCATCCAAAGTATATACATCAAATTCTTATTATGTAGGGTCTGAGGATGCGGATTATAAGGTGGCTGTTCTTGACCTTGGAATAAAGAAGAGTATACTGAAGAACTTTTCAGACCGTAATGTATTCTGCAAAGTTTTTCCCGGAGATACTTCATTTGAGGAAATGAAGGCCTGGAATCCTGATGGCTATTTTATTTCGAACGGCCCCGGAGATCCTGCTGCAACAACATATGCGATTGAAACTGTAAAAAAGATTCTTTCTACAGAAGCTCCTATGTTTGGCATATGTCTCGGACACCAGATTCTTGCCGAAGCAAACAATATTCCTACCTATAAGATGCATCACGGGCATCGGGGGCTGAACCATCCTGTTAAAAATCTTATAACTGGTAAATGTGAAATTACTTCCCAGAATCACGGATTTAGTGTTAGTAAGGAACATGTGGAGAAGAGCGATCTGGTAGAGGTAACGCATGTGAATCTTAATGATGATACCATCGAGGGAATCAGAACTAAAAACGGAAAAGCTTTTTCCGTGCAGTACCATCCGGAGTCTTCTCCGGGACCACATGACTCACATTATCTGTTTGATGATTTTGTAAGTCTTCTTAAAAAGTAACATTTGAAAATTTTTATATTTTATGAGCGTAATAGAAGAGATCAAAGCCCGTCAGATTTTCGATTCCAGAGGAAATCCTACCGTAGAAGTAGATGTTATTACTGAAAATGGTATTGTGGGTCGTGCTGCCGTGCCTTCCGGAGCTTCTACTGGAAAACATGAAGCTGTTGAGCTAAGAGACGGTGACAAGTCTTTGTACATGGGTAAAAGTGTACTTAAGGCAGTTGCCAACGTAAATGACATAATCGCGCCTGAGCTTATAGGTATATCAAGTTTTGAGCAGAATGCCATTGACAAATTGATGATCGATCTTGACGGTACTTCCAATAAAGGTAAGCTGGGAGCTAATGCCATCCTTGGTGTTTCCATGGCTGTAGCCAAAGCAGCTGCTCAGGAAGCAATGTTGCCTTTATACAAGTATGTTGGTGGGGTAAGCGCAAATACACTTCCGGTGCCCATGATGAATATCATCAATGGTGGTAGCCATGCTGATAATTCAATCGACTTTCAGGAATTCATGATTATCCCTGCCGGTGCTTCTTCATTTACTGAGGCAATGCGTATGGGGTCAGAAATCTTCCATAACCTTGCCAAGGTTTTAAAGTCGAAGGGAATGTCAACGAACGTTGGTGATGAAGGTGGGTTTGCACCGAATATTCCTTCCAACGAAGAAGCATTGAAAGTAATTATCCAGGCTATCGAAGCTGCAGGATACAGACCTGGTGAAGATGTCTTTATCGCTCTAGATGCTGCATCTTCCGAGTTTTATGATTCAGAGTCTAAGTTGTATCATTTCAAAAAATCAACAGGAGATAAATTAACATCTTCCGAGATGGCTGGCTTCTGGGCTGACTGGGTAAAAAGATATCCGATTGTGTCTATCGAAGATGGCATGGACGAGGATGACTGGAGCGGCTGGGCTGAATTAACCAATAAAATTGGTAGTTCATGTCAGCTGGTTGGTGATGATCTTTTTGTTACGAATGTAAATCGTCTGAAAGAAGGTATTGATAAGAAAATCGCTAACTCCATTCTTGTTAAGGTTAATCAGATAGGATCTCTTAGCGAGACGATTGCTGCTGTAAACCTTGCAAAGAATAATTCCTATACGAGTGTAATGTCACACCGTTCAGGAGAGACAGAAGATAATACTATTGCAGATCTTGCTGTAGCTCTTAACACTGGTCAGATCAAGACAGGTTCTTGCTCAAGATCCGACAGAATGGCTAAATACAATCAATTATTAAGAATTGAAGAAGAGCTTGGAGATTCCGCTTATTTCCCTGGAAAATCTGTCTTCAAAAAATAATTAAAGTCCCGAAAGGGACTTTTTTATTTCTTTTCATAAATTAGCTGTAAACATTCTGATTATGCTTGATAAAATTTTACCTTATCTGAAGAATTTTTATTTTATCTGTGGTATAATTCTGTTGTTCTGGATGCTTTTTTTTGACTCCAATGATCTTATAAGTCAATACAAGATGCGCCGTAAGCTGAAGGAGTTGGAAAATGAGGTTTCCTATTTTGAGAGTAAAATAATGGAGGTCGAGGAAGAGCGTGCAGCCCTTCTGACCAATAAGGAAAAACTGGAAAGATTTGCCCGCGAAACATACCGTATGAAAAAGCCTGCCGAGGAAGTGTATGTTATTGAATTTGCAGAATAATGCCAGCCTGCTTAATTTCTTCATAAATCATTTTTAGAACATCTGAATACTCTTCAGGTTATAATGAGCTAAAAGCCATTATAATCGATGAGAGCTATCTGGTCTGGTGCAATAAGTTTTGGACTGGTTAATATACCGGTAAAGTTGTATAGCGCGTCCGGAAGAGATAAGCTTCGATTCTCCTTGCTTGCCAAGTCTGATTTTTCGAAGGTTCAATATAAAAAAGTTGCCGAATCAGATGGCAGAGAGCTGAGCCAGGATGATATCGTCAAGGGCTATGAGTTTACTAAGGGAAAGTTCGTAGTAATGGAAGAGGATGACTTTCAGAAAGCCGATCGGTCTGCTACTTCAACTATTGAGATTGTCTGTTTCGTCAAGGAAGACGAAATAGCTCCGCTTTTTTACAAAAAACCATACTATCTCGAGCCAGACACTCCTTCCTCCAAACCCTATTCATTACTCAGAAAAGCCCTTGCAAAATCCGGCAAAGTAGGTCTGGCAAAATTCATCCTGCGCAATAAGGAGTATATCGGCGTACTAAAATCAGATGATAGTGTTTTGATTCTTAATCAGATGCGATATAAAGAAGATGTTCGTAATCCTGACGAATTGGATTTGCCGGATACCTCCACTGAATTATCAGAATCTGAATTGAAAATGGCCGGAAAAATAATTGATGAATTGACTACTGAGTTTGATCCGGAGGATTTTAAAGATACCTATACAGCCAAACTGAAAAAGTTGATAGAGAAGAAAGCGGAAGGTAAGGTCGTTGAAACGGAAGGAAAAAAACCTGAAAAAACAGAAACGGATAATCTGATGAAGGCGCTTAAAGAGAGTTTACGAGCTTCAAAATCCAACGATAGCTCCAAAAAAAAGAACAAAAGCACTGAGCAAAAAGAATCATGAGTCTTAAAACATATAAGAAAAAGAGAAAATTTTCAACAACTCCGGAGCCGGAAGCTGTAGGAGGAAAGAAGATTAATGCATTCCGTTTTTATGTTCAGAAACATGATGCCTCCCGTCTTCATTATGATTTTCGTCTCGAGGTAGATGGTGTTTTGAAAAGCTGGGCTATTCCTAAAGGTCCTTCGATGGATTCTGACGTAAAAAGGCTAGCTGTTCAGGTTGAAGATCATCCGCTTGAATATGGTGATTTTGAAGGAGTAATTCCTGAAGGCAACTATGGTGCAGGGACTGTAATGGTTTGGGATAAAGGAACCTATGATATACCTGCTGAATATCTGAAAAAAGAACCGGCGCAAAAAGCTATTGTCAGCATGCTGAAGAATGGTGATATAAAATTTAAACTGAACGGGAAGAAATTGCGGGGGGAGTTTGCGCTTGTCAAGCTAAAGAAATCTGATAATAAAAATGAGTGGCTGTTTTTAAAGAAAAAGGATAAATTCAGCACGGGTGGTAAAGACATACTAAAAAGTGATCATTCTGTTATCAGTGATTACAGAATCAGAGAAATTAAAAAGAAGTCTTCAGACGACAGGGTAGATTCTGCTATAAGCCTGCTCAAGACAGATACTTATCCTGCTAAAAAGAAACCGACAGATCTGACGCCGATGATGGCCTATCTGATTGGTGAACCGTTTGATGATCCTGATTGGCTTTTTGAGCTTAAGTTTGACGGCTATAGATCTATTGCAACGGTCAGTAAAAGTGGTAAAGCAGATTTGCTATCCAGAAATGGGGAGTCGTTTAATAAGGCATATGAAGCCATAAGGAAGGAGGTTGCTTCCCTAAAACGTGATCTGATTCTTGATGGAGAGATTATAGTGGTGGATGACTCCGGAAAATCTAATTTTCAGCTGCTGCAACAGTACGAACATACCTCAAAAGGAACTTTGTTGTACTATATTTTTGATCTCTTATATATAGACGGACATGATATAACATCGGCGCCTTTAACTGAAAGAAAGCTATTGCTGAAAGGAATTCTGGATAAATCTTTTGAACATTTGCGCTATAGTGATCATGTCCGGGAACACGGTATTTATTTGTTTAAGGAAACAGATAAACTGTCTATGGAAGGAATCATTGCCAAAAAAGCGGAGAGTGGCTATGTATACCAGACCAGGAGCCATAACTGGCTTAAGATTAAACATGTCAGACAACAGGAAGTCGTTATTGCCGGGTTTACGAAGCCAGGCGGAAGCCGTAATTATTTCGGATCATTGATTCTGGCAGTAAGGAAGGGAAATAGCTGGAAACATATCGGAGCTGTGGGAACAGGCTTTGATGAGCGTACTCTGAAAGAAGTCTACAATAAGCTGAAACCTTTGAAACAAAAGAAATCAGCATTTGAGGAAAAGGTGAAGTACCAGAGAGATATTGTCTGGGTAAAACCTGAGCTGGTTTGTGAAATTAAATTTCAGGAATGGACTGATTCTGATAAAGTACGGCAGGCCGTTTTTCTTGGCCTGAGAGAAGATAAGTCAGCCCGGGACGTACATAAAGAAGTTCCGGAGAATGGGTTTGAAGAAAGTGCAAAGAAGAAAACACTGACTGTAAACCGATCTCCTGCCAAGCGGGAATCGGAATACAAAAAAGAAAAAAAGCGTAAGACAGTCAATGAGGAATTAATTGATGAAAAGAGCCTGAGAGAGAAGAAAAGTATAAAATGTACTGTCAATGAAATAACGCTTTCTTTTACCAATCTTAATAAAGAGTTCTGGCCGGACCTGGGCATAAAAAAGCTGGATGTAATAAACTATTATTCACGAATAGCGGACTTTATACTTCCGCATCTTAAAGACAGACCCCAGTCTCTCCGAAGAAATCCGGATGGAATCAGGAAAAAAGGATTCTTCCAGAAGAATATGCCCTCTTCAATTCCTGACTGGTTGCATACTGTTCCCGTTGAATCTGAAGACAAAACAATAAATTATTTGCTCTGCAATGATTTACAAACATTGCTTTTTATGGCTAACTGGGGTTGTATAGAACTAAATCCCTGGGGATCAGTTGTAGCATCGGAGGATAAGCCGACCTATATCGTAATCGATCTTGATCCCAATGAGATCGGCTATGATAAAATTATACATGTTGCTCTTAAAGTCAGAGAGGTGCTGGATGTGGCCGGGATTCCCGGTTATCCAAAAACATCGGGAGCGACGGGAATGCACGTTTATGTACCATTGGGAGGAGAGTATACATATGATCAGGCAAAAGATTTTGCGGAAATACTGGTCAATTATGTGCACAGAATTTGTCCGGAGTATACGAGTCTGGAACGGAAACCTTCAAAAAGGAAGAACAGGGTATACCTTGATTATCTCCAGAATCGAAAGGGACAGACTATAGCCGCTCCATATTGCATCAGACCAGTCAGGGAAGCGACAGTAGCGACTCCGCTATTCTGGGATGAGCTTAAGCCGGATAAACTGCGCCCTTCGATGTTTACAATGGAGACGATCATTGACCGGCTTAAAAAATACGGTGATATTTTCCAGCCAGTGCTTACGGAGAAAATCAATATGACGAAAGCTCTGAAAAAGCTTTCGCAACACTACGAGCAGAACTAAGATTTACAGGTCTGTCACCTGTCGTATTTTCAATAATGGAAAACGCTCAAAGATATATCGTACAACAGTTACAATTTCGTTTTTGAACTCAACCGGGTTGGTAAAGTTGCCCTGGCTCCAGCCTCGCCATATCAGGCTTGAGGATTGCTGGTCAATAACATCAATAATTATGGTACCTTCCTTAAATTCAACCTGCTGGAAGTTACTGCCTGTAACAACCGGACGATATGCATTGGAGTAGGGAAAGTTATAATTCTGGTAATTATAGGTATAGTTCAGGTTATTTACTCCCGGATAGTAATAGTTTCCCGGTGGACTGTAAAAGCTGTATGAATAATCATACGGATAAGAACTGTAATACGGATCTATATAAGTCGGAAGATTGGGCTGATTCTGATAAACAGGTACATAATTATATTGAGGAGAGCTTACAATTTGTTGTTTAGGCTCAATAATGATGGTGAACTGTATAAGTAAGTCGGGTACTCCGGATGCGGGAGAAAGGCCACGGCTTATAAGCTCTGAGTTTACGGCTTCCATAAGTTTTTCCTGTACCATGGGGCTTTCATATAATACGTTGATCTGGCCGGTTGAATCTCTTGGTAACCATGCAAATGTATCGAAAGATGTAAAATCTACGCTGGGATCGACTTCCGAATAGGTGTTTTGAATAGAAGTACAGCCTGCAAGTGCTGTTAGAATAAGAATGCCGACGAACAGATTCCTTTTAAAAAAAGACTTCATTATTGATACCCTCCCGATCTTTATCTATCAGAATAAGCATTTGCTGTTTCAATATGTTATACCTGCAGTGGTTGTAATGGTATAAGATAAGGAATTGTTGGAAAGTTTATAGTGTTTTCCTCTGCTAATGACTGATTTTCATCATTTGAAAGAAAATGAAGTGAAATAAATTCTATTTTTTTTAAATAACTTTCTAACTTTGGCAACTACATAATGGCAAAGGTATGAAATCAGTATTTCTGTTTACATTAAGTTTGTTTGTCTGCCAGATTGCAATGGCTCAGCTGGAGGTCCGTCAGGCAGGATTTAAAGAGGGAGCGGCTGAAACTGCTGTCCGTCCTCATTCTTTAAAAAACCACAGAGAGGAAATCCGGAAAGTTATTCTTACAGAGGATATCGGGGTACTACGCGGCTTTTCTTTTGGGGCCAGTCTGGAAGCAATCAAAAAGTCAGAGAAGGCCGAATATGTGGCAGATGGTAAGCTATTTGCGATTTTCAAGGTATCTCTGAATGAAAATGAACATGCCGAGATTATATATTATCTGGATGATAATCACAAAGTAAATGGTTTTGGTATTGAGTTTCTGGTGCAGGAGGAGGCTTATATGCTGGAAGAAAATATCGTTAAAGATTACCGGGCGTATTTGACTGGCCGGTTTGGCCCTTCAAGAGTTAATGCCAGGGGAGATGAAGTTTGGGATGCAGGTGCCTATGTTGTCGAGATGGGTAATTCGAGTGAAGGAAATACTGCTATGGAAATCGAGATTGAGTTTTTCCCGAAAAATTAATCTTGTCTTCAGATTCTGAATAAAAGTTTTAAGCCGGTACTAACCGGCTTTTCTTTTTATCCTGCTGCTAAAAAATTTCCAACAATTCATAGCTGCTCTGGTTTCATGATAGAATAAAAGAATATCAATGAAACCCGGAATTCTTAATAGTTTTTTTTTCACCTTTTTTCTGACAGTTACCTGCGATGTCAGCGGACAGATTGGTCTGGGAGGACGAACCGGTATAGTTTTTAGCACCCTGACAGGTTCGGCCTATATGCCGAAGCCAGGGTTTCATGCGGGGTTATTTTTCAAGGCGCCAGTGTCTGACCGGCTTTCTTTTCAACCGGAGATCGTCTTTGTACAACGGGGAGGGCATACCTCGCTTAAAGATGTCGAACATTTCTATAATCCGTATAACCAGCGAATGTACAGGAGGGAAAAACTGACGCTGGACTATCTGGACTTGTCATTACTTTTCCGATACAATATAACCCGGGGCTTTTATTGGATGGCAGGGCCCAAGGGCTCTGTGCTTCTGCAAGGTATGCAACGGTTTACTAATGGTTACCGTGAAAGACAGGCCTATCGGTTCAGAGATGCAAGAAATTTTGACCTTGCCCTTGAGCTTGGAATCGGGGTAGAAACAAAAAGTGGTATAGTGTTGGGGGTAAGGGGGGATCTTGGGGTGGTTCCGATCAGTCAGATCAGGCAGTACCATAATCTGAGCTTGCAGGTAACGGTCGGCTATGTTTTTTTGGGAAAAAGACGCCGTTGATTAAAGTGACTTATTCGGATTCAAGATCGTTTTGGGAAAGTGGCTTTACGACATATTTAATGACATTGTCGTAATTTTCGGATTTCTTTTTATCTTGGGAATAGTCGGAAGAAGTCACAATGATAAATTTTGTCCGTTCTTTAATTTCCTTCGAAAGATTGCTGAACCGATCCAAAAATTCAAATCCGGTCATTCCCGGCATTATGATGTCAAGCAATATAATTTCAGGAAGTCGGTCAAACTCCTTTGTCTGATCTATTTTCTCGAAAAACTGCATGGCTTTAACCGGGCTGCGGTAGGCCGTGATAATGTCGGAGTAGCTTAAGTTTTCAAGAGTACGCTGGATGACAAAAAGATCAATTTCATTATCATCAATGATCATTACGGAGGCAGGTTTAGATTTATTGCTAGTCATGTCCGGATTATTGATTTTCTGCTCAAAAATGTATTCGGATGGATACGAAAAAGAAGTGTATATGTTACAAACGAAAAAACTTTCCGCATGATATGTGGAAAAAGTTTATTTTCGATAAACGATAATAATTAACAGCAATTATGATAGTTTCCGATGAAATACTCGTAGGTGAATTAAAGGATCAGTTGTGTGCTGTCAACCCCGAAATTCAAAGCTGGCTCAATGAAAATTGCACCAGACTTGTTTCGCCGGGAGAAATTTATCTGACTTTTAGCATGGTTCCCCGCTTCGTTCCGAGAAATAGTTTTCCGGCAGGAAAGACAGGAAAGTTTCATATACTTTTGCGTGAGCTTGGGCATAATCCTGATAACTGGACTTGTGATCAGGTTGGCAGACTGATTGTTCTTTTATCCGCCGGGAGATTTGAAGGAGAATCGTTTGCAGCAATTATCCGCCAGCTTCTCGATACAGCAGATATATATGAACAGGTAAGTATCTATAAAAGTCTGATGTTTCTTCCTTTCAAAGACTTATTGGTAGAACGGGTTATAGACGGTGTAAGAACAAACATCAATGATGTATTTGAAGCTATTGCTTTAGAAAATGCCTATCCAGGTACTTATTTTGAGGAATTGGCCTGGAATCAGCTGGTTTTGAAGGCGCTGTTTACATCTAAGCCAATACGAAAGATTATAGGCATCGATAAACGAAATAATCCCCGTCTGGCAAGGATGGCTTTGGGACTGGCGCATGAGCGGCGGGCGGCAGGAAGAATGGTGAATCCTGATTTGTGGAGACTCATGAGAGGCTATCTGGATGAAAAAAATATAGAAGAAATAAAGCGATTATTGTCCGGGACTGATATGGAAAAAAAAGCAGCCGTACTGCTGTGCAGGGAGGCTGTCGAACCAGCTGTTGCAGGATTGATAGCTACTGATACTGTAGTAGATTATACCTGGGATGATATAAATTGAACTGAACCTTACGAATATGACAAGAAAGTTAATTGACCCGCATGTACATATGGTTTCCAGAACTACTGATGATTATCAGGCTATGGCTCAGGCCGGCGTAGTGGCTATCATCGAGCCGGCTTTCTGGATCGGGCAACCCAGAACAGAAGCAGGATCGTTTAAAGACTATTTCAGCAGTCTGATTGGCTGGGAGCGGTTCAGGGCAAGTCAGTTCGGAATAAAGCATTATTGCACCATCGGGCTGAATTCCAAAGAGGCAAACAATGAAGCTCTGGCTGAGGGAGTAATGGAGCTTCTTCCACTATTCTTATGTAAGGAGGGAGTAGTCGGTGTCGGTGAGATCGGGTATGATGATCAGACAGAAGCGGAAGATAAGTACTTCAGAAAGCAGCTGGAGCTGGCTTTGAAACTCCGCCTGCCTGTACAGGTGCATACACCGCATCGTGATAAGAAAAGCGGTACCAGCAGGAGTATGGATGTTTGCGATGAAATGGGTGTGGATCCGGATTGGGTAGTTATCGATCATAACAATGAAGAGACAGTAAAAGAGGTTTTGGACCGTGGGTACTGGGCTGCATTTACCATTTACCCCCATACAAAAATGGGCAATGAGCGAATGGTAGAGATCGTAAGAAAATACGGTACTGACAAAATCATGATAAACAGCGCAGCCGACTGGGGTATCAGTGATCCGCTATCGGTATACAAAACTGCAAAGCTTATGGAAAAATCAGGAATCTCATCCGATGATATCGATAAGGTAGTTTATCAGAATGCGCTTGATTTTTTTGCACGCAGCGGTCAGATTAAGGAGTCCGACTGGAGCAATCGTCAGATTGATCAGGAAATAAGGTTTCAGGGAAATTCGGTATTAAGAGGCGGACAGCAACCTCAGAAGACGGATGAAAATATCATAGTATAATGGCATCTGTTATACCTTATTTACAATTGATGCGTCCAGCCAATATTGTGACAGCAGTGGCAGATATTATGGCAGGATTCGCAATTAGCGGGCTGGTAAGCGGTTTGTTTGCGGAGAGTAACTGGACAATGCTTCCAATGCTTGTAATCGCAACAATGGGTTTATACGGAGGCGGGATTGTGCTGAATGATGTGTTTGATGCGGATATTGATACGCTTGAAAGGCCTGAGCGACCGATTCCAAGCGGAAAGGTTTCAATCCGGTCTGCAGTTATACTGGCTGCTGTTCTGTATAGTATCGGAATTACAATGGCGTTTTGGGTTTCCTCGTTGTCTGGCTGTCTGGCTGTATCAATAGTCTTTTTTGCAACTTTTTATGACAAATATGCCAAGCATTTTCTGATCTGGGGCCCGTTAACTATGGGACTTTGCCGTGCGCTTAATCTGTTTTTGGGTATTTCTGCCGGTGGAATTTCTGACCCTGCACTACTATATATCGGCCTGATTCCATTGTTTTATATTATGGGAATTACATTACTGAGCAGAGGGGAGGTACATGGGGCAGGCAGATATTTGCTTAACGGGGCAGGGATTGTTTTCGGGCTGGTAGTTGTGCTGCTTTTCGGACTGATTATGTATCCGGGATTTCATATTTGGATCGCACTGCCCTTTTTAGGTGTCTTTGCTGCTGCCATATTTTTTCCGTTTAGGAAGGCGCTCCGGACAGGCTTGCCTGCTGATCTGAAAAAGGCAGTGAGGGCGGGAGTTTTATCTTTGATTCTTATGGATGCAGCCATCGGTGCAGGATTTGCCGGGCCGGTATACGGTCTGATTATAATATGTCTGCTGCCTGTATCACTGATTTTGGCCAAAACGTTTGCAGTAACATAAGACATTTATCAATTTTATCGTTTATTATCAATAATCAATAAATAATAATGAAGCAGGAATTTCAGGTCAGGTTTAGTTACCCGGTGCATTTTACCGAAGGAGTATTTAAAGCGGAGAATCTACTGTTGAGAAACCTGATTGATTCAAAAGCGGTTCAGCCGGCCAAAGTTCTTGTAGTGATTGATAAGGGATTGATAAATGCGTATCCGGCACTTACGGAAGAAGTAAGCGCTTATTTTCGTTTTCACAAAGATATGCTAATGGCAGAACCGGCAATTATTGTATTGCCGGGTGGAGAAGATGCTAAAAACGACGTTGACCTGTTATTTAAGCTTATTACAGCTGTACATGATTATGGCATTTGCAGACATTCTTATCTTATAGCTGTTGGTGGAGGAGCCTTGCTTGATCTGGCCGGTTTTGCTGCCGCTATCGCACATCGTGGGGTGCGGCACATCCGAATACCAACTACTGTGCTCTCTCAAAATGATTCAGGAGTAGGAGTAAAGAACGGAATTAATTTTAACGGAAAGAAAAACTTTCTGGGATCGTTCAGCCCGCCGTTCGCAGTTGTCAATGACATAAGCTTTCTTGATTCACTATCTGACAGGGATTGGATTTCCGGTATATCTGAAGCAATAAAGGTTGCTTTGATCAAAGACAGAAGCTTTTTTTATCAATTGAAGAATAATACATCCAGACTAGTTGCACGTGATAAGGAAGCGATGGCTCATCTGATTATGCGATGTGCAGCATTGCATCTGGAACACATCGGCGGAGCGGATCCGTTTGAAACCGGTTCTTCCAGGCCTCTGGACTTCGGACATTGGGCGGCACATAAAATGGAACAGTTAAGCCGGCATGCTATCAGACACGGAGAAGCGGTAGCCTCGGGTATTGCAATTGACGTACTTTATTCATGGCTTATTGGTTTGCTTGCTTTTGAATCGTGTAAGGAAATACTGGATGTTTTGTCTGATACAGGATTTACATTATATCATGATTGTATTGAAGATGGCAAAGCGCTGCTGGCCGGTCTTGGCGAATTTCGGGAGCATCTCGGAGGCAAGCTGACGATTATGCTTTTGAAGGATATCGGTTCGGGGCTGGAGGTCAATTATATAGAGGAAGACCGGATGCTTCGTGCGATTGAGATTCTCAGAGCGTATCACATGAGTGGCAAACTGGAAATGGTGAACTGATGAAAATTGCCGGAGATATACATTTTTCATATTGTACCAACATACATCCCGGAGAATCATGGGAAGAAACTTTTCAGGCTTTAAAGAATAATCTTCCCCTGGTCAAAGAAAAGATTGTTCCGCTTGAGAAAATGGGTATTGGTCTGAGACTGTCGGCCCGTGCTGCAGGAGAATTGCTTAGTGGTAATAATCTTTCAGAGTTTAAGTACTGGCTTAGCTGCTACAATCTCTATGTTTTTACAATCAACGGATTTCCGTACGGAGGTTTTCATAACATAAGAGTAAAAGATGATGTGCATAAGCCAGACTGGCAGACCGGAGAGCGCCTTTTATATACCCAAAATCTTATTGATATATTGTCAGAATTGCTGCCTGCGGGAATGGAAGGCAGTATTTCTACTTCACCTCTTTCTTACAGACCCTGGTATAAAAACAGTGCAGAGACAGAGAAAGCTATTGCTACAGCGACTAAAAAACTCGTTGAAGTCGCGGTATATCTTAAAAATCTTGAAGAGGAAAAAAATATACTGATTCATATCGATATTGAGCCAGAACCCGATGGGTTTCTTGAAAACGCCGGCGATGTAGCAGAGTATTACAATGCGTATTTGTTAAAAGAAGGAAAAGAGTATTTCTCGGCCTGTACAGGCGTAGATAGTGATGAAGCAAGATATGATCTTCTCCGGTATATACGAATCTGTTATGATGTCTGTCATTTTGCCCTGGCTTTTGAGTGTATTCAAGAGGTAATGGAGTGTTGGAGACCTTTGGGTATTCAGGTTGGCAAGATTCAGATCAGCGCTGCTCTGGAGGCCAGATTGTCCGGTGAGCTGGCGGAAAACGAAAAGGTTCTGAATGAATTGCTCCGATTTGATGAGTCGACCTATCTGCATCAGCTGGTGGCGGAAACAAAAGATCGGAAAAGCTGTCTCCGATATCCGGATCTTAGCGGTATAGATAAATCGGTTTTCACGCAACAGCCTGTCGAGCGTATCAGAGTGCACTTTCATGTTCCTGTGTTTATTGAGCGGTATGGATACCTGGTATCTACTCAACAGGAAATTAAAAATACACTGGCCTGGTTGAAAAAGAACAAGATATCAAATCATTGGGAGGTCGAAACGTATACGTGGACTGTTCTGCCGGATGATCTGCGATTCGATTTACCTGCTTCTATTGCCAGAGAAATGCAGTGGATTGTTGATTGCTGGGAACAGGTCTAAGCGTGAATGATTACTCTTTGTCTGGTTTTACCAGCTCAAATTCCACACGACGGTTGATGCGCTTATCAGCTTCCGTTTTTTCCTCCACAATTGGCCGCTGGTTTCCATAGCCTTTGGCATCAATTCTTTCTGAAGCTACCTGACCATTTTCCATAATGTATTTTTTTATGGAATCTGCTCTGCGTTGCGAAAGCCGGAGATTCATATCTGCATTACCTTCCTGATCGGTATGCCCCGATATTTTCAGAGACATTGTCGGATGATCCACCAGAAAGTTTACCAGCTTATCAAGGTCAGTATGCATTTCTGGAAGTATTTCCGCACTTCCGTTTTCAAACTCAAGAGAGGCAAACTTCCAGCGATTGTAGTTAATTGAGGGAGTCTGTAGATCAAAACTGGTATCGCCGTCAAGGAAGAAGCGTTCTTCGATCCGGAAAAAATCGTCGCCCTGAATTACAAGGAGGTAATTGTTTTTGTCAATCAGATCAAACTCATAGCTTCCGTCTTCTTTCAGATACTTTGGGGCTACTTCGATACCATTATCCAGGTCAATAATGGATACAATTCCTTTGAATGGTACTCCGGTAAGGGAATCTGTGAGGCTTCCTTTAAAGCTGGTGAGAGCCAGCGGTTGGGCTTCCATAGGTAGCGGAAAGGAAAACAGATCAAGATTTTTGTCATTTTCTTCTGCTTTCGCATAAAACAGGTTTTTGGAATCGGAATCAATGGTAAAATAATATTCATCCCCTTTGCTGTTAACCAGGGGACCGATGTTTTTGGGTTCAGACCAGTTTTTGCCGACTTTATGCGATTTGAATATATCATAGCTTCCAAAGTTTAGCAGGTGTCCGTTGGAGCTAAAATAAAATACATGATGCTGAGGGTGATAAAAGGGGCTCACTTCATTGGCTCTCGTATTGATAACCGGGCCCATATTTTCTGCTTCAGCCCAGGAGCCGTCCGGGAGTTTGTAGGTAAAATAGATATCCGATAAGCCAAAGCCTCCTAGTCTGTCAGATGCAAAATACAGGGTATCTTCGGAATGAGACAATGTTGGTTGTGAGTCCCAGGCAGTACTATTGACTTTCGGACCAAGATTTTGCGGTTTTGACCATGCAGAGTCACCAATCCGTTGGCTTACGTACAGATCGCAGCTGCCCATACAGTCCGCACAATCGTATTGATAGCCTGCCACCCGGCATCGGGCAAAATACAAGGTTTTGCCGTCTCTGGAGATACAGGCAGAGCCTTCATTGCAACTGCTGTTAATCGGTGTACCGAAGGGCAGGGCCTCGTCCCAGAAACCATCATAATTTATGGTATACCAGAGATCTTCCTCCTCGTTATAGTCAATTCTTCCGTATTTGAGGTTTTTCTTTCGTTTGGTAAAGATGAGCCTATTGTCACTCATACTCATGGTAGGACCATAGTCCGGATACTTCGTATCATTAACCAGTTCTCCCATATTCAAAAACACACTTCTGGGAGGCACGAGTGTATCGATGTTTCTACGGTAGCTTACCAGTTCATAATAGGTTTCGAGAGGTACATAATAGCTCTTTTGAATAAAGCGGTCCCAGTTGTTAAAATGCTGCAGAACTTCATTTTGTTTACCGGGAAGATTTTTCAGAACAATATTATATATGGAAATTGCTTTATGTTCCTGATCAAGCACCTCGTATAGCTGACCAAGTTTCCATAGTAATTGTATGTCTTTGGAAAAATTGGCGATACCAAAGCTTTTTACATAATCTTCAAGTCTGGGAAGCAGCTCCTGGAGATTTTCAGCCTGCTCATACTTTTGAATTTCTTTGAGCTTTTTCAGATCGTAATAATAGCCTCTGTTGTAATTGCGAAATTGCAGCTGCCAGTTTTTTTCTTCGGTGGACTCGCCACTGCGCAAAGGTTTAATGGTGACTTGAGCGTTTTTATCCTGACTGTATCCCCAAATACTTAGCAGTAAAAAATAAATAATAACTATTTGCTTAAACCACATTTGCTCTTTAGCTCAGATTTAAATTGGTGACCTTTCAGATTAATAATCGCTTTTTGAAATAGGAAACCAAACGATTCCCTTACAAATTAGTTACAAACTTATGAAATTTATGGTATAAGTATTGTAAAATGTAATTTATAAGATATTTAAATTAAATTTGCTTTTTGTATCTAATGTAGTACGCCAAAATGGCAATGGAAGGAGTAGCGTGAATGTATAAAAAAGGAGAGACTGACCAGATTTTTTTTCCTCAATTTATTGATGGTGAAAGTGTAGAGACGATACCGCTTCTTTCTCCTGAGGAGGAGGAACTAATGAATAAAGAAGATACTCCTGAGGTATTGCCGATACTTCCTGTACGAAATACGGTTTTATTTCCCGGGGTAGTTATTCCGGTTACAGTAAGTCGCCAGAAATCGATCCGTCTTGTCAAAAAATCTTACAGGGGCGATCGTGTCATAGGAGTTGTGGCTCAGGAAAATACGAGCACACAGGAACCCGGGCTTACTGATCTGTATCAGGTCGGGACCGTGGCTAAGATTCTCAGAATGCTGATTATGCCCGATGGTAATACAACTATTATTATTCAGGGACAAAAACGTTTCCGGATCAAGGAGCAGGTACAGGAAGAACCGTTTCTGACTGCTAAAATTGAAGTGTTTGGAGACAGCAATGCTACTGTCAATAAGAAGGAACTGAAGGCGCTGATTCAGTCATTGAAAGATTCGGCGGATAAAATACTGAAGCTGAATCCGGAAATTCCTCAGGATGCCCAGGTAGCTATCAATAATATTGAAAGTCCAGCCTTTTTAACACATTTTTTATCCTCTAATCTGAATGTTGAGGTAAAGGAAAAGCAAAAACTGCTGGAGATTACTGATCTGGTGAAACGCGGCACTATGCTGCTGGAGTACCTGATGAAAGAGATTCAGATGCTGAAGCTCAAGCAGGAGATTCAGAGCAAAGTGCATTCTGACATTGATCAGCAGCAACGTGATTATTATATAAGGCAGCAGATAAAGGTTCTTCAGGATGAGCTGGGAGAGGAATCAACCGATCAGGAAATTGAAAAGCTGAGACAAAAGGCGAAAGGTAAAAACTGGCCCAAAGCGGTCGGAGATCACTTTAGCCGGGAGCTGGTAAAGCTGGAGCGGATGAATCCTATGGCCTCAGAGTATCCGCTTAGCTTCAATTATGCAGAGTTTCTGGTTGATCTTCCATGGGGAGAAGAAACAAAGGATAATTTTGATCTGGACAGAGCAAAGAAAATACTTGATGCAGATCATTCGGGTCTCGAAAAAGTCAAGGAGCGTATCCTGGAGTATCTGTCCGTCCTGAAGCTGAAAAAGGATATGAAAGCGCCTATCCTTTGTCTGTACGGACCTCCGGGAGTCGGAAAAACTTCACTGGGGCGTTCGATAGCCAAATCACTCGGACGAAAATATGTCAGAATGTCACTGGGCGGTGTCAAGGATGAAGCTGAGATACGGGGCCATCGTAAAACCTATGTCGGAGCAATGCCGGGTAAAATTATCGGCAATCTCAAGAAAGTAGAAAGCAGCAATCCGGTATTTATTCTGGATGAGATTGATAAACTTGGATCAGATTTCCGTGGAGACCCTTCTTCGGCTTTGCTGGAAGTGCTTGATCCGGAGCAGAACAGCACGTTTGTCGATAACTATCTGGAAGTGGAGTACGATCTCTCCAAGATCCTGTTTATTGCTACAGCCAATAATCTGGATTCTATCCAGCCGGCGCTTATGGACAGGATGGAAGTAATCGAAATCAATGGGTATACGCTGGAGGAAAAGCTTGAAATTGCCAAAAAGCATCTGGTCCCCAAGCAGAAGAAAGAGCATGGTCTGAAAGCCGGTGATCTTAAGTTTAGCGACAATGCGCTGGTCAAGCTGATAGAAGATTATACCAGAGAATCCGGTGTCCGGAATCTGGAACGAAAAATCGGTTCTGTCATCCGGAAAGTAGCGCGCCTTGTAGCGACAGATGCCAGCTACAGGAAGACAGTGACTCCGGATGATGTAGTCAAGTATCTCGGTATCGAGGATTTTGAGAAAGAGACCTATCAGGACAGTGAAGTGGCCGGAGTAGTAACCGGGCTTGCATGGACTCCTTACGGCGGAGAAATACTTATGATTGAATCCAGTATAAGCAAAGGGAAAGGTCGTCTGACTCTTTCCGGAAAACTGGGAGATGTCATGAAAGAATCTGCACAGGCAGCTTTGTCATACCTTCGGGCGCATGCAGAAGATCTGGAGATAGATTATAAAATCTTTGATCACTTTGATCTTCATGTCCATGTTCCGGCCGGTGCTGTTCCAAAGGATGGACCTTCTGCCGGGATTACGATCTTTACCAGTCTTGCTTCTGTTTTTACGCAGCGAATGGTAAGAGATAAACTGGCAATGACCGGTGAAATCACTCTAAGAGGTAAAGTATTGCCGGTCGGGGGAATTAAGGAGAAGATTCTTGCTGCCAAGAGAGCCGGAATCAGGGAAATTATAATGAGTGAAAAAAACAGAAAGGATATTCAGGAGATTAATAAGGATTATATCAAAGATCTGAAAATTCATTTTGTCCAGAATGTAGATCAGGTCCTTGAACTGGCTCTGCTCAATAAGAAGGTGAAGAAACCGGTTAATCTCTCGGTGAATCACCTCGAAAAAGAAAAGGAAAATGTATAATAGAATTGTCGGGATTTCGTTTTTCAGAAATCCCGTTTTTTTGTATATGATCAGATACCTTTTTCTTTTTTTTATCTGTATTACCGGATTTTGCTCGCATGCCCAGCTGGGCGGTTCCGCTGCCTATCACTATATCAATGTACCGGTCAATGCCAGAGTAAGCGGCATGGGAGGAAAATATGTCTCTTTGAGAGATGATGATATAATTTCCTTTATGCAGAATCCTGCTTCTCTAAATAAGGATATGTCCGGCAGGCTCTCGGTCAATTATATGCCTTATCTTACCGGTGTCAATGCAACTACCCTTGCCTATGGATTACAGTCCGGTGAAAACAATCTTTATGGCATAGGGTTTACTTTTTTTGATTATGGAAAACTGGATGAGACTGCACCTGACGGCACTGTAACAGGGACTTTCCGGGTCAATGAATATGCTATTACCGGAGGCTGCTCACATGTAATAGGTAATTATACGCTTGGGATGAATCTGAAGCTGGCCGGTTCGCATCTTGGACCTTATAGTTCTTATGCCATTATGGCAGATTTGGGCGGTTTTTATCAGCATCCTGAAAAAGACTGGACTATTGGGATGGTTTTTAAGAATATAGGTTATGCATTCAAGCGATATACTTCCGGGGTAAATGTCAGGGTGCCATTGGAGGTGATTGCAGGAGCAAGCTATAAGCTGGAAAATTTACCTTTTCGGCTTACTATTTCAGCACACAATTTGCAGCGTCCGGATATTGTCTATCTTGATCCGGACAAGAAAGGCAAAGTTGACCTTATGGGTAATGAAGTAAAAGAAAAGAAGAAAATAGGCGATCAGATATTCCGGCATTTTATCTTTGGCGGAGAGTTTCTGCTGAGTAAGAATTTTCATGTCAGGGTAGCTTACAATCCGCAGAGAAGAAGAGAAATGCGTCTGGAAGAAAGAGCCGGAGTAGCGGGCATGGCCATCGGATGTAATCTTACTGTAAAAAATATCGGCCTGGCTTATACCAGATCATTTTATCATGTGTCGGGTGCTTCCAATCATTTGACATTAACAACCAGCATGGATAGAGTATTTAAGAAAAGGGAATTGCAAAATTAAAATCTTAAGCGATGATTGATAACGAACAATACCTGACCCCCCGGCAGATAGTTGAAGAACTGGATAAATATATAATCGGTCAGCATGAGGCTAAACGGAATGTGGCGATAGCTCTGCGTAACAGATGGAGGCGTATGAGTGCTGATGAGGATATGAGAAAAGAGATTGTTCCTAATAATATTCTGATGATCGGAGCAACCGGAGTAGGGAAAACCGAAATCGCGCGTCGGCTGGCAAAGGTAGCGGATGCTCCTTTTACAAAGGTTGAAGCCTCAAAATTTACGGAAGTAGGTTATGTGGGCAGGGATGTGGAAAGTATGGTCAGAGATCTGGTAGAGCAGGCAGTGCATCTGGTAAAAGCAGGTAAAAAAGAAACGGTAAAAGCAAAGGCCGCTCAGGTAGTTGAGGATATCATACTTGATGCTTTAATTCCCCCGGTCAGAAGGCCGGTTTCTTCCGGGCCGACTGTGTTTCCGGATAGTACTGTTCCGGTAAATGAGGATGATGCAGAGCTTAATGAGCGTACGCGTGAAAAATTCAGGGAAAAGATCCGGAACGGCGAGCTGGATGATCGTAAAATAGAAATTAATGTGCAGGCAGCTGCACCTTCCAATGTCGGAGTGATCGGGGGCGGTATGGATGAGGTCTCCATGATGAACATTCAGGAGATGATGAATAATCTGATGCCCAAGAAAAACAAGAAACGCAAAGTTACCATTGCTGATGCCAAGAAAATTCTTCTCGAAGAAGAGGCTGCAAAGCTTATTGATATGGATGAGGTAAAGGAAGAGGCGATTAAAAAGGCTGAAAATACGGGTATTATTTTTATTGATGAAATAGATAAGATTGCATCGGGGGCATCCGGCAAAAGTGGTCCTGATGTGAGCAGAGAAGGTGTTCAGAGAGATTTGCTGCCCATAGTGGAGGGAAGTACGGTCAATACCAAGTATGGGGTAATTTCCACAGATCATATTTTGTTTATTGCTGCCGGTGCGTTCCATATCAGCAAACCTTCGGATCTTATTCCGGAGCTGCAGGGACGTTTTCCTATTCGTGTTGAGCTGAATAATCTGACCAAGGAAGACTTTTTCCAGATTCTGAAAACACCGAAAAACGCTCTTACCAAACAGTATGTATCCTTGTTGCAGGCAGAAAATGTAGGTCTGGAATTCAGTGAAGAGGCACTGGGAGAACTCGCAGAAATAGCTTTTCAGGTTAATTCGGAAGTTGAGAATATTGGCGCCAGAAGGCTTCATACGGTTATGAGCCAGTTGCTTAATGAGATTCTTTTTGATGTACCGGATAAAATTGGTCCCAATGCCAAAATCGTAGTTTCGGTGGATATGGTCCGCCAGAAGCTTTCGAGCCTGGTTAAGAATAAAGATTTGAGTCAGTATATTCTTTAGGTGGCATACTTTACAGGCTTTCTGACTTATAAAATTAGCTGCTTTGTGTATTATCTGTGAGTTATTATTCCTGCCATTTGTCGGAAATATAAGTCATGCTGGAAACCGTTTTTAGTTCATTTACGGATATTTATACCTTACTTGCCGGCAAGCTGGTAATATGGATCAGGCAGGCTATTCTTTTGATTCCGAATGTAATAACGGCATCGCTGGTTTTTCTGGTTTTTTACCTGGCAGGAAAATTCAGCGAATCGCTTATTCTTCGCTTCACAAGAGGATATACCCTTGGTTCCGAATTTGTCCGGATTATAGCCCGGATAATATATGGCGCGTTTGTGATAGCAGGTGTTTTCTTTGCTCTGGGGATTCTTCATCTGGACAAAACAGTTACTTCATTATTGGCAGGCGCCGGTATTATAGGGCTGGCACTGAGCTTTGCTTTTCAGGATATTGCTACCAATTTTGTTTCAGGATTTATTATTGCCTTGCATAAACCCATAAAAGTTGGGGATATGGTAGAAACAAACGGGTATATGGGATATATCTCCGAGATTACGCTCAGAGCTATCCACCTGAAAACCTTTCAGGGGCAGGATGTAATTATTCCTTCCAAAGATGTATTGCAGAAGGCGATTAAAAATTATACTACGCTTGGTTCGCGCAGAGTGGAGATTGTGGTGCGGGTCGCCTATAAGGAAGATCTGGAGCGGGTGACGGAGATTGCCAGGAAAGCTGTCGAACAGGTGACGGAGCGTGACGAAGTTTTTCCGGTGGATGTTTATTTTGAGGAATTGGGGGAATCTTCGGCCAATATGCGCGTAATGTTCTGGATTAATCTGATTCAGAACAGAAACTTTCTCAAAGCGCGTCATGAAGCGATTCTTTTGCTTCATAAAGCCTTCCGGAATCATGATGTTACTATTCCGTATCCGGCCAGGATCTTGCATTTTTCAGAAAAGGAACGATCAGCTGAGGATAAGCCCCGGACTTTCTGAATCAAATTATTCGGGATGATAGGGGTTGATTTTCAAGGATTTTTATACACTGATCAATTGTGTCCGGTGCAATTGGTTTCAGACAGGGCTGCCGCTCAGAAAAGTTAATAAAATAACCATTTTGAATATTTTTAAGCATGTGGATGTCATGTGTGATGCAGATAACGGTCTTACCGTTTGCTGTCAGGCGTATGATTTTTTCAAATACCTGGCGCTTGTTGTAGAGGTCGAGTTGCTGAGTAGGCTCATCCAGAAGCCATAAGGCGGCGTTGTGCAACTGAAGCTGAGCCAGCCAGACCAGTTGCTGCTCTCCGCCGGATAGTGTTCCGAATAACTGATCCGAGAGATAGCCGATACCATCGGAATGTAGCTGCTGCCTGGCCGTTTCGTAATCGGCGCTGGTATAGGTGGATGGAAAACGCTTGTATCGGAACAGGCCCATTACAACCAGATCAATCACTCTGATATCAAAATTGACCGGGTTTTTCTGGGCCAGGTATGTGATGGTATTGCTGAGCTCTTTTCGGGGATACTGCTGCAGGTTTCTGCCCAATACATTAATGCTTCCCTTAGCGGGAGATGCTTGCCCCGCAAGTGTTCTGAGAAAAGTGGATTTGCCGGAGCCGTTATGGCCTACTATTGCCACAAAAGAAGAGGCAGGTATCAATAAATCAAGGTTGTCAATCAGATCCTTATCATCGTATTTCAGAGATAAAGATCTGATATCAATTATAGGCAAGGCTGGAATCTGTTTAGTATTCGTCTTCGTTAAAGAAGAAATCATCTTTGGTCGGATAATCAGGCCATATTTCCTCGATACTTTCATATGGCTGTCCGTCGTCTTCCAGTTCCTGCAGGTTTTCTACCACTTCCATTGGAGCTCCCGTACGAATTGAATAATCAATCAATTCGTCTTTTGTGGCTGGCCATGGGGCATCTTCCAAATATGAGGCTAATTCAAGTGTCCAGTACATATTAAACAGGTTTTAAATAGTTCCGCAAAAATAGAATTTTATGGCACATTACAAACATCTTTTTGATCTGTAATTGAGCAAACAGGTGCCGCTTTATGCGCAAAACGTAGATTGTGTTCAAAAAGTTTTCAAAAAGAATCCGAAGGGCGGGCAGATCCGGATATATTTCCTCTCTGAGGGAACTATTTCAGGTTTTTTTGGTCATATTTGTACGTTCAATCATAATTAGTAAAATGAGCGCAGAAACCATTATTTTTTCAATGGCCGGGGTGAGTAAAGTTCATCCGCCCAGTAAGCAGGTACTAAAAAATATTTATCTGTCCTTTTTCTATGGAGCCAAAATCGGAGTTTTGGGTCTCAACGGATCCGGAAAATCATCCTTATTGAAGATTATAGCCGGAGTTGACAAAAACTATCAGGGAGAGGTTGCTTTTTCTCCGGGATATACCGTTGGGCTGCTTGAGCAGGAGCCGCTGCTTGATACGAATAAGACAGTACGCGAGGTAGTGGAGGAAGGTGTGCAGGAGGTTGTGGATCTGCTGAAAGAGTTTGAAGAAATCAATCTTAAGTTTGCTGAACCCATGTCTGATGACGAAATGACGAAACTGATCGAGCGTCAGGGGGTAGTTCAGGAAAAACTGGATCATTATAATGCATGGGAGCTGGACAGTAAGCTTGAGCGGGCTATGGATGCTCTGCGCTGTCCTCCGGGCGAAGCCCGGGTGCAGAATCTGTCAGGAGGAGAAAAGCGCAGAGTAGCGCTTTGCCGCTTGCTTCTGAAGCAGCCTGATGTGCTTCTGCTTGATGAGCCAACGAACCATCTGGATGCGGAGTCGGTGCACTGGCTGGAGCAGCATCTTCAGAATTATCAGGGTACAGTTATCGCAGTTACGCACGATCGTTATTTCCTGGATAATGTTGCCGGATGGATTTTGGAGCTTGATCGCGGAGAAGGTATTCCATGGAAAGGAAATTATTCTTCCTGGCTTGAGCAGAAGCAAAATCGGCTTTCGCAGGAAGAGAAGACCGAATCCAAGAGACAGAAAACCTTACAGAGGGAGCTTGAGTGGATCCGGATGGCTCCGAAGGCCAGACAGGCCAAGAGCAAGGCAAGAATCAGCGCTTACGAGAAAATGCTTGGAGAAGAAGCCAGACAGAAGGAAGAAAAGCTTGAGCTGTTTATTCCGCCGGGGCCAAGGCTGGGTGCCAAGGTGATAGAAGCAGCCGACGTTGCTAAAGCATATGGAGACAGGTTGTTGTATGAAAATCTTAATTTTTCGCTGCCTCAGGGAGGTATTGTCGGGATTATCGGACCAAACGGAGCGGGGAAAACAACATTATTCAGACTGATTACCGGGCAGGAAACTCCTGATAACGGTACTTTTGAGGTAGGAGAAACGGTGGTGCTCGGTTATCTTGATCAGGAACATTCTAATCTGGATCCGGAGAAAACAGTGTACCAGACTATATCAGGCGGTACAGATCTTATACAGGTTGGCGGCAAGCAGGTTAATGCGCGGGCATATGTAAGCAAGTTTAACTTTAGCGGCTCTGATCAGGAAAAAAAGGTAAAAGTGCTTTCCGGCGGAGAGCGAAACCGTCTGCATCTTGCCCTGACGCTGAAGTCCGGAGCCAACTTGCTATTGCTGGATGAGCCAACCAATGACCTGGATGTTAATACGATGCGTGCGCTGGAAGAGGCATTGGAAAATTTTGCCGGTTGCGCGGTGGTCATCACGCACGACCGCTGGTTCCTGGACAGGGTGGCCACGCACATTCTTGCTTTTGAAGGAGATTCGCAGGTGTATTTCTTTGAAGGAAACTTTTCTGATTATGAGGAAAACCGGAGAAAACGACTTGGCGATGCCGACCCTACCCGGATTAAGTATAAAAAACTTGTAAAGGAATAAAGTTCTGAGATGGGTGGTCACCGGATCGCCCATTTTTTATTTTACGGGTTTCGGAAGACTGATACAGTTCTGTATTTTTTTAAGTTTCTACAGTCTGAACAGCGCTTCAAACAATTGGCCATTACTGATCAGGGCGCCTGAATCAATTACGGCGAAGATCTCTTCTTCCCTTGATTTTATATAGGTTCTTTCTGTTTTGAAATAACTGACTGCTTCATTAAAATTTTCAGGATGTTCGGCGAGTTCCTGAAGACAGGAGGGATTGTTGAAATCAATCTCGAAGTGACTGGCTGCATTTAAACCTACCAGCAATACGCTCTCCTCTGTGAACTTGAAAAGAAGCAGCGTGCCGGCATTTCGCTGTTCGGCATAATCTATCTTTTTCAGTACTTTTTCCATTACTATATCGGAAAACATACTGATCAGCTGATCTACGCGATGCTGACTCGTTTCTTTTATTTTGACCCATTCATCGGCAGTAATCTGATTGGATGCCAGAAACCGGACAAATTCAGGTTCCAGCTCTTTTAATTCGTCCAGTGTCAGCAGTCGGTATTTCATACAATATTTACAGGTTATGATGTGTAAATTTAATGATCTCTTCCTTTTGGTCCAATAATGAGATGCGGACCCCGGGAGGCTTTATTAAAATGTGCCTGCTATTCGGATTAGTTAAAGGGTACTTTTATTTTCTCATTTAATTCTTTAAACTTTTCAGAGAATTTTTATTGAAAAAGAAATAATAGTACCCACACGGCAACCATTGTTTTACATATCAATAATTTATTTTTTTATTTTGCCTGAAATTGTTGTTAAAAATTAAAATTATTTAAATAGATTTGTGCAAAAGTACCCCCTATCAAATTAGTTTGCTCTGATGTAATTTGTCCTGTTCATTTTTTTCATAAATGGTTATGAATTTAAAAAATGAGCGGCGTGCCTTATTCAGAATTGTCTGAGTAAAGCAGGCGGATTATTTTTTTATGAAGAGTAGATGTGCTATTGTTTATATTTTGGCAATAAGTCCTTTGTCTGTTGGTTTTGACAGATAAAGCTTGTGGTGAAAGCAGTTTTTGCAATAATCGGATATAGCTATTATCAGATTGTTATGAGAATAAAAAAGTAAGTAATCAGGTCAGGCAACGAAGCGAAAAACTGAACCCTGATCACAGGATTTTTCCTGATATCTTACAATAGCCGAAGCGCTAATGTAGTTATTAATTACTTTTTATAAAAAAATAAATACTTCCGGTCAGCTATGAGAAAACGGATCTTAGATATTGTATGAATACAGATTTAAAATAATAAGGCAGACGGTGAAGTTAGGGAATACTTTTTTTACCGGGACAGCAAAAAGCTATTTTTCTGTCCGGGTTATGATTATCGCTCTGATCAGTTGCTTCGGTTTTTTTGATGTACAGGCTCAGGAAAAGACAATTAATAAAGGACTGGAGGTTCTTCGTAGTGTTGACTCTGTCAATCGCAAAGCATCAGAGATTATTGCCTCCATCGATGCGGCATACAGGAAGATTGAAGAGTCTCAGGAATATAAAACCCTGGTAGACGGACAGTCGCTTACACTGCCGTATGCTATTGTAGGAGATGAGCAGGACAAGAAATATGCAATAGTTTTAAAAAGTGTAAAGCTGGATCCGGTGCGGGGAATGCATGCGGAAATTGTGATGAAAGTCCCTGTTTCGTCCGATAAGTCACTTTATTTTATGGCGGACAATGTGCCGCTTTCCAAGAAGGGGAAATTGCAGGGAGAACTAAACCTGTTTCTGGTCAGGACGGATTCATTTACTGTCGGGGAAGGATATAAGATCATTTTTAAAGGGCTTGATAATCCCAATAAGGCATATTCATATGTTACTTTTGACTGTCGAGGTTTCAAGCAGATCAATATCAACGGCAGGCTGGCGTTTAGCCAGAATGCGCTGGTAGAGTCATCGGAAGAAAAAGGTCCTAAAGTGCCGTTGAAGCTGGATTTTTATATCAATGCGGATAAGCTTTCCAATATGGTTGTCCAGATTTCAGATGTTCCGGCTTTTGAATTTGCCAGGCTGCCAGGCTTTAAATGCAGGGTAGACCAGATTGTTCTGGATAAAAGCGCTATAAGTAATGCCCGGGGTTTTGAGCTTCCTGGCTGGTATCTGGATTCACTGTCGAAAAAAGTATCCGGACTGGATAAAAGTGTATATGGCTCGGTATTGTGGCAGGGCGTATATCTTCCGAAGATTTCCATAGAGATACCACCCAGGTTTACAGAGGGAAAAAGCAGCAAAGAAGCCGTAATTGTCGGAGCAGATCATCTTATTGTCGATCATTACGGAATTACGGCCCTGGCGTATGCGCTTAATGTGCTGCAGGGCG
Source organism: Bacteroidota bacterium (assembly GCA_023458555.1). Taxonomy (GTDB): domain Bacteria; phylum Bacteroidota; class Bacteroidia; order Cytophagales; family Cytophagaceae; genus SpSt-227. The sequence continues at coordinate 100,851 of JAEWYS010000018.1, forward strand.
GCGATCTCAAGGGATTTAAATACTCCATAGATTCACTTCGTCTCAATGTGATAGCCAATACTCTTTCCCGGGCCGGTTTTTACGGAGGTATGAGCCTGCCGGTTTGTAAAGAGGATTCGAAACTGGATTTCGGACTTACTATTAGCCGTAGTATAAAGGATGATGCAGACCTGGAATATCATGGTTATGCGGCTTTCAGAACCAATCTGAACACAAGCGCTTTCGGACTCGCTCAGATCGGGCTGGAACGTTGCCGGCTCGATTTTTTATACAGGGATAAACAGTTTTTCCCCAAGGCGACTTTGCAGGGAAGTCTTTATCTGGCATTATCTTCCAAAAGCAGTGATAAATCTGTCGGAAATCTCGGGGTGGAGTTTGGTGATCTGGTCATTTCCAGCGAAGGTTCCTATATAGAAAGAGGTCCTAATTTTTATATGCGTGTCAAGACAGGAGATTTGTCTTCCAAGCTTGCAAATCTTCCGGTAACCATTAAAGACCCTGTTTTGAAATCCATGAATGGAAAGCAGCGGTTCGGGCTTGGTCTGACTCTTGGAATTAATCTGACTAAGTCCGGTGGTGACAGTAATGAAAGTTCCAGCGGTTTTGGGGGAGATGCTACCATTACCATCTGGGCTGAGCGAACTGCTTCCAGCAAACGCTGGAAATACGATTCTTTTGAAGTCAGTGAGGTCAATATCGGAGCGGATCTTGGTGCAGTAAAGCTCAAGGGGAGCCTGTCTATGTTTGATGGTGACAGTATCTATGGGCAGGGATACTGCGGCTATCTCAGCCTGGATATTATTGAAAAGATCAAAGTGGAAGGAGCAGCTATTTTCGGTAGAAAAACCGAATTGGAGGAGGCAAGTGTGATGACTATAACAAATTTGCTGGCCAGTGGCGAAGCAATGGATTTCCCTTCTACAGACGAGGATGTACAGATTTCTTCGGGCAAAACGATGTTTCGATACTGGTTTGTAGATGCGAGAGTATCATTTATGCCAGGTGTCCCGATCGGTACAGGTATAGAAATTAACTCCTTTACAGGAGGACTTTATTATAATATGGCTATGGTGGTGCCTGATCAGGCAGCCTCTCAGAATACAGGTGTAAGATGTAAAACGGTTTCAGGAAGAACATACCATCCAACGAAAAATGTAGCCGGATTGATTGCGGGCATTGGTTTACAATCAATGGGAGGTGGTAATGTGTTTAACGGCGATATCAATTTTGGAATTGAATTCAGCCTGAACGGCATGGGGGTATTGAGGCTGGCTACCTGGGGAGGTGTAAAGTTTGTTACTATGGGTTTCAATCCATCGGGACTTGATGCTGTTGCATCGAAACTGAAAGGCGGTGAAACACTGGGAGAAAATACAAAATCCAAAACCGAATCAACGGAACCGCCATCGTCAGCGGTAGCGGCTTCCTGGTTTGTGCAGTATGACGTGCCGAATAAAACACTGGTTGGTGATTTTGATATTTATATAAATCTGGCCGATGTAATTTCCGGAAATCAGGGAGGAAACAAAGCAGGGAGAATCTCTATTTACGCCTCCGGAACAGAAAAGAAGTGGTATCTGAATATCGGGCGGCCTATTGAGGGACAGATGATTGGCGTCAATGTGGTTGGACTGGCTGATATCGGTGGCTATTTCTGTGTGGGAAGCGTGCTTCCTGTACCTCCGATTGCTCCTATGCCTCCTGAGATCGGAGCCAATATTGATATAGACTATAACCTGCTTGCTATGGGTGGAGGATTGTCATTGGGGGCCCGACTGGATATCAGAGGTAAACCGGGGGTGACTTTATGGCCATGTAAGCTAAGGGCAGAACTCCGATATATATTGCTTGCCGGCTTCGACCTGCTTATTTCCCAGTCTCAAAAGGAAGTATATTGCGCGGGATTTGGTAACCGGGGCATAAACCGCTGGTATGCTACCGGTCAGGCATATATTTACGGAGAAGCTACCCTTGGGGTGAGCTATGATTGCGGAGTCAAATCGGGAAGCCTGGATTTGCTTTCCCTGTATATCAAAGCCTATGTATTTGCCCAGTTGCCCAAACCAACCTATCTGAAAGGTGGTGTTGAGGTCGGATTTAAGGTGATCGGAAAAACTTTTAAAGCCGGTTTTGAAATAGAGGCAGGAGAAATTTGTGCTTCCAATACGCTGGAAAATGATGTAAACTTTATTGAAGCCATTGATCCTGCTTCGGAGAGCAGCAATGTGTCAGTCAGCAGTTCCATAAAGGTATATTTCTCCAATCCGGTCGAAAAGTTTACCTATTATATCAAAGGCGGCTCAGGCAATACCGTATATCGGGCCCAGATTATCAAGGATTCTATTGTTGTTCGCAGTGATAAGGGGAAGATTGATTTTGATATTGAACTCAACCCTGAACGCACGCAGATGGTCATAACGCCGCTAAGAGTTTTACCTGAAAAGAGTACAATTACAGTCACGGCAAAGGTTGTTACACAATATAAAGCTGGCAGTGACTGGATAAATGTAAACGGACCGGCAGAATCAAAGACAGTAACATTTACAACCGGAGAGGAACAGAATTACATTCCTGCAACCGATGTATATTATGCGTATCCGCTTCCGGATATGAAAAATTTCTATATCAATGAAGCGCGGAGCGGATTTGTACGCCTTTCTGTATTGCCGTCAACCGCTGTGAAGCTGGTCCCCGGTTATGAATTTAATCTTGGTATTTTTGAAGGATCAAACGAAATAGACCGGTCCCGTTCCATTACGTATCGTGACAAACAGGGTGAGCATAATTTTGTCTTTGATATTCCGACAGCCAATCTGGAGAAAAGTAAGACGTATTCTCTGAAGATAATGAAATCACCGCTGCCGGATCCATCCAGGCAGTCATCTACCCAGAGCGGCAACGTGTCGGTAGGAGCGATCGATAAAGGACTGAGGGATACAGTGATTCTGGAATACAAGTTTACAACCAGTTCCAGTCTTACATTTGTCGCCAAAATGGCCCAGTACAACACGTCGTATGCTGAGATCTTTGCCGGTATAACAGCAGCCAACCTGACTATTAATAAAACCTCATCCGGGATAAAAACCGAGCCATTGTCTGATGCAGAGATCAAAGGCTATATTAATAAAGGGGTGAAAGCTACCGATCCGCTTATCCAGTTTGGGAAAATACAATATACCAATCAGTCACTGGATGATCTGGGCAACATAATAAGCGGAATCAAATCGGTTGCTACCAGCCTGAGCAATATCGGAACGGGATATTCGACAGTGACCTCACTTTTATCGGATATCAATGACTTTCTGAAAAATGCCAATCTCGAGTGTCTGCTTTCGGGCGGATGCAGTCAGGCGGAAAAGAATCAATTCAGAATACCCAAAGGAAAGTTTGCCCTGCCAATCGGATACTATCTGCCAGGTGAGGATAATCCGACTTCCGTGTATACTATTTCCATTGACTTAGACAAGGATCTCCTATTGCCACAGTGATGAAGAAACTACTACTTGTACCGATCTGCTTATTGTCTTTCCTGGCTATGGGACAGTCAGATTCCTTATTGCTGCTGCATTATTTTCAGCCGGAAAAAGGCCTTATGCTAAAATGGATTCCTGCTTCGTACGATGTTTTCGAAGAGGGTTTCCGGTCGGGATATAATTTGTACAGAGCTGAAATAGAAGTTGTAAACGGAGTAGAAAAAGCCGGTGGTTTTGTCAGACTGAATACGAAACCATTTACCTATTGGCCTTATGAAAAGCTGGAAGAGGAAATGAGAAAGGATCAGGACCTGGAGTCGGCGAGAATATTCATTGATGGCGCTGAGGAAGTCCTGAGCAGGGCCCCGGCGGATAATATGGCCTCTGCGGTGGATGAAGCGAAATCCCGTGATTTTATACATGTGCTGGCGTCTTTTACAGTAATCAGTAAAAACAAGGTAGCGGAAGCTCTGGGGATGTATTATCTGGACAATACCGTCTCTCCCGATAGAAAATACCTTTACAAAATTGAAGTAGCAGGCAAGCCGGAGCTGCATAATTTTCTGCTGGTATTTCCATTGAAAAATGTGTCTGCCGAAAAGATTTTCGGACTGGCTGCCAGCCTTACTCCGGGAGCTGTTTACCTGAGCTGGTTTAACAACAACAATAAGAATTTTCCATACTATAATATTTATCGTGCCGAAAAGAAAGGTGGTCCTTATATAAAGCTGAATGATATTCCGATGACCGGTACTGCCGGAAATGCGGATTTCTCATCTCATACATCGATGTATGTGGATTCTATAAAGCAGTACAACAAGATTTTCTATTATAAGATAAGTGGTGTAAACGCTTTTGAAAGGGAGGGAGTAGCTTCGGATCCGGTGGAGATAAAAACATTTTACATGCTGAAGACGGCTCCGGTTATTTCAGGATCTTCCAATCCTCAGGGGCAGGATATTGATATCTCATGGGCAGTGGATCCGGAAGACAAGCCTTATATACGTGGTTTTTCCGTTTTCAGGGCAGTCAAAGCTGAAGGGCCTTATATAAAGGTAAGCAAAGAGCTTATAAAGCCGGAAAAGCAGTCGTTTCTTGATCAGACAGAAAAAAGCAGCTCCAATTATTATGTAATTTCAGCGTATGGCTCCGGAGGAGATTCCCTTCTTTCGCTCATGCATGCTCATTTGCTGGTGGATTCGGTTCCGCCTTCGAAACCTGTGATTGTTTCAGGAATATGTGATTCTAACGGGATTGTTACGATTCACTGGAAACGAAATACGGAAAAAGACATGCTGGGCTACCGGGTTTTTAAATCAGACAGACTCGAAGGCGAACCTCTGCGAGTGATTCCGGGACATACGGCCGATACGATGATTGTGGATACGGTAGATCTCAAAAGACCTTTTAACAAGGTTTACTATCGCATTGCGGCAATCGATCAGCATTTTAACCCTTCTGTCCCTTCAGAGTACATCCATGTGGTGCTCCCGGATATCAATCCGCCCGTCAACGGATTTTTTAAAGAATACATGGTTGGTATGAATGGTATAAAACTAACCTGGGAGAATAGTGGTGCTTATGATCTTAAAAGCATGCATCTGTTGCGAAAAAGCGATGAGGAATTTGAGTACCGGCTGATTAAAAGCTTTAGCGGGGACAGTCTGAAGATTGCGGAATACACCGACACTAATACCAGGGCCTTTGTTGTTTATGATTATGTGATTGATGCGGAGGATTTTGCAGGACTACGCTCGGGATATTCGAATGTACTGAGTGTGCAGCAGCTCGATAAGCGAAAGATACAGGCTGTAACAAATCTGCGGGCAATCGTCAGCAGAGACAACAAAATGATTAAGCTGAGCTGGGATTTTCCTGCCAATGCGAAAGGCTTCAGGATCTATCGTTCCCGAAACGGAGGGCCTCTGGAAGTGTACGAATTTGTCAAGGGAGACAAACGTGAGTTCTACGATAAATGGTTAAAACCCAAATCCAGCTACATTTATCTTATGATAGCCGAACTGGCAGGTGGCTACGAGTCGGGCTATAGTAACAAAATTGAAGTAACCTATTAATAATCGCAGTGATGATTATGGTGAGAAATATATTTTTATGCTTGCTGCTTTTTGGTTCCTTTTTTATTCAGGGACAATCGGTTGTCTACGTCAATCAGGGATATGAAGGTTCTGTTTCAACCGGATTATCATGGCAAACCCCTTTCCGTACTATTGAGGAGGCTATTGATTTGGCGGAAGACGGGGCCGAAATATGGATCGCGAAGGGAGAGTACAGTACACCGTCTGAAAATGAAGAATATAAATATGATTTGTCAAAAAGCCTGACTTTTATAGGAGGCTTTGAGGGAGATGAAGAGTATAGTCATGAGCGAAATACAGAGCTGAATAAAACCATTCTGACCAGCAGGTATAATGACAGTTATAGCCTGTTGTTTATGATAAATACAGAACTCCATCTGACGCTTGACGGACTTTATCTTACAGAATTTATGGCGCTTGCCTCCGATGGGGGCGCTGATTACCTGACTACAATTTCCATGAGGAAATGCCATATTTATAATGTCACATCCTCTTTATTTAACATAGCCAATGGCAATCTGTATATGGACAATGTTTCTTATACGGGTAATTACGCTTCGATTCCAGGTACCTATAACATTGTTCGTATTACAAATTTTAAAGCTTCAGATAATCACAATTCCATCTTTATGCTGACTTGTCAGGAAGAGTTTTATATAGCGGATAGTGAATTCAGAGAAAACAGGGGAAGCATTTTTTATGTGAGCAATGCAAAGAAAAGCACTATAACCAATTGTGTGTTTGATTCCAACACTTCATCTGGATCGGACTGGATTAATTTCTCTTCCAATCGCTCTGACTCATCTGAATTCTTATTTACAAATTCTGCTGTCAGCGATTTTGCAGGTGCAACAATGCTAAATGTGCAGGGCGCTTTCAGGAGCAAGCTGATCAGAAACTGCCAGTTTCGCGATTATGAATCTTCTCACACTACGTATACTATGGTTAGCATCTCGAGTGGCATTAATTCGTTTGAGCAGCTAACATTTGAAAACTGTAATGCATATAATCTGATAAATCATAGCGGCTATGGATCTGTCATATTAAGTGATGTTGATTTTTTATCATGTGCATCAACCAATATGTTCTTGCTATGTGATAAAGTTCGTTTTAATAATGTACGAATTGACGGATGCGAAAATAATGGAACTAATACTATCAACTCATCAGGATTTTCAGCGAAAAATTTAAAGATTCTGAATTCAAAACTTTCCCCTCTTCTTGTTGGCTTGAATTATAGTGGCATAGTGGGAAATGCTTCCCTGGCTGATTGCAGGTTTGAAAATGTCCGGACAACTGATCGCTTGTTTCTTTTTTACGGAACTAATGAAAGTAAAGCGATTTTCAATAATTGCACGTTTGAATCAGTAAGTGCTGCCAATGATGGAGGGATTGTATATGGCAGTGCGATGAATCTGGAATTTGACAATTGTATTTTTAGAAAAAATAAAACCAGTGGAAGAGGAAATATAAGTCTTAGCACTCCGGGCGGGCACTCTATCACTGTTATGAAAAGTGTATTTGAGAATAATTATGCGAAAGAAGGAGCGGCAATTCAAAGTAATGGGATAATTAATCTTGCTTATTGTAATTTTATTAATAATGAGTCGGAGGAAAACGGAGGTGCAGTCAGGTTTGGAGGTAGTGGCAACTTCACTGTAAACAATTGTCTTTTTATAGGAAATCGAGCTAGTAACAATGGGGGCGCAATATCTTCGAATGGTAAAATGCTTGTGTATAATACGCGTTTTACCGAAAATGTATCAGCCAATGGAACAGTCTATATAGAAAATCCTTATGCTGCTGATTTTAATAATTGTTCTTTTTACAAAAATATTTCCAATAACAATCCTGTTGTTTTACATGGATATACAACATTAAGAAACTCTGTTGTATATGGTAATACTCAGCTGGCAACAGAACCGGTTACCCTGGGGTCGGATATTTACAATTCGATTGTGTGGAATAATGGATTCAGGCTTGCGGAAATATATAGAAGAGGGGGAATATATGGTAACTCGGAAGTAAACCTTATCTCATTCTCTAATATCCAGGGAGGTTTCGAAGGCGAGGGTAACCTTGACCTCGATCCCAGGTTCGTAGATCCGGAAAACGGGGATTTTCGTCTTTCCTGTGAGTCTCCGCTGATCAATATGGGCTCCAACCAATACGCTTCGGACATTCCCGACGCGTATGGCACGCCGCGTATCATGGCTGGCAGGGTCGATATGGGTGCCTGCGAATTTGCCGGTGATCCGGCTGTAGCGCGGGCCGTACCCCAACCAGAGTTTAGTTTCAGCAATGCAAGTGCCTGTATAGGAGAATTAGTGGAACTGAAAAATCTGACTCCTGATACAGATTATTTTACCTATAAATGGGGCTTCGGGGAAAATGCCTCACTTTTTTCCGCGGCTGATACCTCGTACACATATACGAAGAGTGGAATATATCAGGTACGTCTGATTGCTACCAACGCATGCGGAAAATCAGAGGAGATAACAAAAGAGCTGGAAGTTAAACCTTCACTGACACCGGTTATTCAGTATCCGACGATTGTATTGCACGGGGATACCACATCTTTCAGAACGAATGCTTTATGTGAACGTCTGGATTGGACGATAACCGGCGGAGATATATTGTCAGGAAATGGTACCGGCCATATTTCGGTCAAGTGGGGTGACGGGGCTTCCGGCAACGGAAAAGTGCAACTCCTGGCTGCTGGTTGCGGCAGAGATGAACTATGCGAGCTTCCGGTCGAAATCGATGTGCCTGTTATGGCGGCTGCCAATCCGTTAACAGGCCCGTCGTTGGTCTGTGCAGGGGTAACAGCTGTATATGAAACTACTAACAAGGCGTTTGTACCGGGATCGGTATATACATGGTCGGTAAAAGGTGGTTCCATTACAGGAGCTTCTGTGGGATACGGTCTGGATTCTGTAGAAGTAGTCTGGAGCACGATATCGGGAAGAGGTGTCGTCTATCTGACTATTACCAATGAATTCTTAAAGAGCACAATGCTTGATTCTGTTGAAGTGCTGATCCGGTATCCATTTGCTATACATGCGCATCCCCGGCATTTCTGTATCGGAGGAGAGCAGACTTTTAATACAGGTCGTCCCGGAGATTTTGTCTGGAAGATCAGCGGTCCGGAAAATAAAATAGATGAAACGACCGGAAAGGCCATATTCGGAAGCCTTAGCGGAAGCTATATAGTGGAAGTGACTTCTTCAGATCCGAGGGCCTTCTGTAATCAGGAGGATACATTGGCGATTGTTCTGGAGGATGCCCCGGTTATACAATCAGTGAATGGTCCGGAGGATGTAGTTGTGGATCAGGTATATCAGTACAGTGTGGAATATGCCGGTAGCCAGAGCAGCCCTGTATGGCTGACCAGAAAAAGCAATTATTATATGTCGGGCAACCCTGCTTCTGTCCGGTGGCAGTTCGGTGAGCCCTATGGTTTTGATGTATTCGTCCGGTCCAATATGGCAGGGTGTTTATCTGATACCATTCGTTTTGATGTCAGGCCGGACTTCGTCTATTCGGTTTCAGGGCCTGATGAGTTATGTATTTCTGAGGAACAGCTCTTTGTGGTTAATGAAGATCCTGACAACGGGCAGACGTATAGCTGGCAGCTAAACGGAAATCCTCTGTCAGGCGAAACGAACGAACAGCCTGTACGATTTAGCCAGCCGGGATATAATATCCTGAATGTTTCAGTAAACCGGAAAGGCAGGGTTTATCGTGCGTCGAAAAGAGTACTGGTAAAAGCTGCAGAGGGTACTGTGTCGGTAAATGGTCCCAATGTAATCAGGCCGGAAGGTGGCGGAACGTATTCGTATACTATTTCCAGCAGGGACGGACTGAGTCCGGATATCAGGGTGATAGGGGCCGAAACTTATTCATTGGTCGATAATGTGCTGAGCGTAACCTGGGTTGCAAACGGACCTTATCAGATAGAAGTTGCCGGCATGAAAGACGGGGAACAATGCTCTTCGGTTCCTTTCAGGTTTCAGGTGACTAAAGCCGCAGCGCTTTCGAAAGAAATAACATTGCAGTCAGGCAGTCTCTGTCCCAATACACAAAATGAATATAAAATAGAGCTGGATGGACTGGCAGAAGATATCCGCTGGACACTCGATGGGGGTGGAACGGTGGTGTCTTCTGATCGGGGGCAGGCAATTATTCAATGGGGAGAAACTCCGGGTGAATATACCATTTCAGTATCCTATAAGCGCTTCGGAGAGCAGATGCTGACCCGGAAAGTTCGGGTAAATACCAATCCGGCTCCGCAGATAAATGAAACAATTGTATGCGGTGATGAGGCCACTACTCTTCATACCGTGCTGCCTTACAGCGTATATCGCTGGACACTGGAACCGGAAGGGAGATACCTGTCAGATAACGCTTCTCTTCAGATCAGATCAGGAGGTATATATACAGTCCGTGCCACCGATCAGAATGGCTGTACAGGGGTAGTTTCTGCCAATATCCTGGCTGTACCTCAGCCAATTGCCAGACTAACTTCATCAGCAGGTGATATTTGTGAAGGTGACGGAACAAGACCTGTTATACTGACCGCCATAGAAGGAGCAGACTATATCTATGAGTGGTATGTAGATGGTCAGAAAATAAACCATAATGCTTCGGTCTATACTTTTGAACAGGATATTGCCACACCGGGCACACATGTGTACACGCTGAAAGTGATCTCTTCCGGAGTCTGTACGGCCGAAGATCAGCTGGAACTTACTGTTCGTACCACTTCTCAGTGCAGTGGCGGGGGAGGTGATAACGATGACAAAACATGTCCGGATGAGGTAAGCTTTTCGGTTTCGGGATATCAGCCTTTTACTTTTATCAATACGTCCACTTTGTCTCAGGGATATGGCTGGGATTTCGGAGACGGGAACAATAGCTCACAGGTGACAAATGTTCAGCATACATATGCAGCGCTTGGATACTATCAGGTAACCCTGCAAAGCAGTTGTGCCAGTCATAGTGTCCTGGTCAACGTACCTTTGAGTGCGAGATTTGCCGCGCCGCTGGGAGCATGTCAGTTTGAAGAAATTGAGTTTTCTGATTATTCGGTCAATCTTCCGGGCTATACCTACGAGTCCTGGTCCTGGGATTTTGGCAACGGTCAGACAAGCACTCAGCAGAATCCACGGTACAGCTATCCGGAACCAGGCAGCTATACAGTCCGGTTTTCAGTCAGCGTGCGGGGCGATGGCGGAGCGTATACCGATAGCTTCGAAAAAGAAATAACCATCTATAAAACACCAGAAGTAGATTTCACTGTTCAGTTGCCGGAATGCAATTCTGACCTGGTCCTTTTTACAGATCGTTCATTTGTTACTACATCGGAGGCAATATATAGCTGGGACTTGGGCAACGGAGTAAAATCAGGCCATGTGAATCCCAAAGCACGATATGCTCCGGGTGCCAAAACTGTGCAGCTGCGTATTACCGATTATATCGGCTGTTCAGCCACTTCGTCCAGGGCTTTCAATATCCTTCCGCCGGTAGAAAGCAGTCCCATTGAGGTTCTTGGCAATCTTAACCTTTGCTATGGAGACAGCGTGCTCCTCAGAGCGCCGGAGAGCAGTGATTCATATATATGGAAAAACGGCCTTACAGCCATTGCCCAAAACAGCAGGGAACTTTATATCAAAGAAAGCGGAAACTATTCGGTTGACTATACGGAGTCTGATTGCAGACTTACGACCAGAGAAGTCCCGGTCCGGGTTTTTGAGCTCAGCGATGCTTTTGTTTCGTTTGAGCAGCCGGGTTGCGAGGGACTTATGCTTAAAGTCAAAGCCAATAATGTAGATACACAAAAGCACTCCGTAACGTGGAAGCTGAATGAGGATGCCCTGGATTATTCCGGAAGTGAGTTTACCATTGGTGCCTTGAGTCAGCAGGACGCGGGCATATATGCGGCTATGGCCGAAGATAACGGGACTGGTTGTTACTATCAGCTTCCGGTTAAAGAACTTGTTGTAAATTCTCTGCCCGCAAAGCCTGTTCTTGGCAGTCTGCAAAGTCAGCTATGTGGCGGAGATACCATAAAAGTGTATAATACAGTTGAATATTCGTTCGATTATGCTTCCGTATGGTCTCTGAACAATGTGGTGGTGCCCGAAGGGGAGCTTTCCGATACACTGGCTGTCTCGGGAGTCAATATTCGTCCGGATGTGCAATTGAGAATAACGGATAACGCGACCGGATGCAGTATTGAATCAGATCCGTACACAGTACTATTTGGCAAGATCGTACAGCCTGTTTTATCAGCGGATATTGATGCCTGTGAGCATGCATACGCTTCAATAGGAGTTGGCGGCATTGTGCCGGATGAATATGATTTTGCCTGGTATAAGGATGGCATACTTTTATCCAATACCATGCCCCGGATGGATTTTGCGAGTTTACGTCCTGCTGATGCCGGATGGTATCATGCGATTCTGACCAGCAAAACGGTCAACGGAAATGTTAAAGGCTGTATTTTCTATACAGATACTGCCAGCGTATCTGTAAAGCCGGCGCCCCCTCAACCTGTTATTTCCGGTATACAGGAGTTTTGTGAGGGAGATAGGGTAGTACTGACCAGCTCGGTGCAGGAGCATATAGTCTGGAATACAGGAGATGATCAGCCAACTATTACTGTCTATGAGCCCGGGGCCTATAGCGTAGTAGTTACCAACCCGGCAAATCAGTGCCGTACCCAGGTAAGTTTCCCGGTTATACAAAACCCGTTGCCTGATTTCAGGTTTCTGGGGACAGGAGTATATGATTTCTGCGGTTCAGAACCTCTGCGACTGAAAGGATTGGACAGCTATCCGCATTTTCAGTGGAAGCTCAATGGAGAAGAGTATGGAAAAGCCAATAGGGATCTGTATCCCAGAAAATCCGGTAATTATACCGTTGTGGCGGTCACGGACAAGAATTGTACTGCCGAGTCCGATACGCTGCGGCTGAAGTCACTGCCATGCGCCTGTACGGTAGTCACAACGGAAGACGGGCTTAACATAGGATCATTGAGAGACGCTATTCTCTGCGCCAACACCAAAGCCGGTCCGGATATGATCAGTTTCGAAATAGAAGGACCCGGACCACATGTTATCGTGCTGGATTCTGCCCTACCGGCAATAAAGGAGGCTGTGGCCATCGATGGCTTTACACAAACAGGCGAAGGTGTTTATGACATTATTATTCGCAGCGGGGCATATACCGCCAATGCTTTTGTTCAGTCAGACTACGCAGAAGAGTCCGAATTCCGCGGATTGCAATTTGAAAATTTTGATCATTCCATTGTTCCCGGCTTTGGTAATAACGGAATCGTTATTGAGAAGAACCGGTTCCTTGGCAGAACCAGGCAAAGCCTGAAATTTGCCGCATTGACAACCGGCGCAGAAATAAAAAATAACTTTTTTGAAGGAGAAGGAACAGGTGCTGCTCTGGAATGGCACTATGTCACCGGATCAGTCGTCCGGGAAAACCGGTTCCGCCGGCTGGAATCTGCGGTTCTGCTGATGCGATCCGACCGTAATACGATCCGGGACAATGTATTTGAAAATATCGCCGGTGATGCTTTGACACTCCGGCTTCAATCCACAGGTAATACCGTTTCAGGCAATACCTTTGTCCGGATAGACAGCAATGCCGTGACCATATTGTCGTCCAACGGAAACACGATCCGTGACAACCGGATCGGAACAGATCAGAATGGAGAGCCGGGACTGACAGGGCTTAACGGTATCAAAACAGCCGCTTCGGCAGGTACCCGCCTTATCGGAAATACTATTTCCGGTGTCGCTAAGTACGGCATAGTTACGGATTCTCTGACTGTCATTGAAAACAACCAGATTCATTATGCCGGTTTGTTCGGTATATCCGCACAGGATTCGGTCACAATCTACCGGAATACGCTGGACAATAATACCGAAGGTGGTGTTTTTGTACATAATAACCGTGTACGTATCAGCGAAAACCGGATTACGGCTATTCAACCGGCGATCAAGGCGATTGATCTTGGCGGAGCAGGTAATGGTAATAAGCTTCCGGCTGATTTTACAGGCTATGAGTATACAATGGATGCTATCACTATTTCAGGAACGTCTCTGCCGGGTGATGTCGTAGAGCTGTTTACTTCCGAAGCCAGACCCCAGCAGGCGTTGCAGTACGCGGGTAAAACGGTGACCGGATCAGACGGCAGGTGGAGTATGACTATTGCCAAAGGTCCGCATTTTGATATCCAGCGCAAAAACTACTATGTCAATACCGCTTCGGCAGGAAGCAATACCTCAGAGCTGTCAGGAAGCTACCAGACCCCCTGCGTAGCCTGCGTGTGTCTGGTAACCAACAATAATGATCAGGGAGAAAACTCGCTGCGTGCCGTGGTCGACAGTGTTCATGCAGGTGTCTGTACAACGATCGATTTTGCTATCTCAAATACCACTATTCATCTGGAATCTGAGCTGAGGCCGATCGAAGTGCCGGTCCGGATTACAGGGAAACCCGGAATTATACTCGCTGGGAATGGAAGTGGTAAGGCATTTACCGTAGAGGCTGATCATTTTAATCTTTCAGGACTCGCTTTCAGCAACTGGGAAACGGCTTTGTCGCTCAATGGCAATAAGGCGCTGCTTGCCGATATTCAGATCGATCATACGGTAGTACCGATCAGTATCAGCGGGGATTATAACAGGGCTGGCGGTGTATGTATCAATTGTCAGCCTCCGGCGTCTGCTGCTAAGACCACTTCCGGGATAATCATAACCGGAAATAATAACGAAACCGGATTTGCAGGAAAGCCTAACCGGGTACTTCATGCAAAGGACAATGGAATATTAGTCTCCACGGGAACAGGCAACCGTATTCTGTATACGACCATCGAAGGGGCACCCAAAGGGATAAAGCACCAGCAGGATGGCAATAATAATCATGTCGCACCTGCCGACTTGTCGGGCAGCCTGAATGAAAATAATGTAGGTATAATCAGCGGAAAGGTGCAGATCGGAGACAGAGTTCAGGTTTTTGTTTCAGACTTTACCGGAAAACCGGCTTCCGAATTTGTGCTTGAGTTTGTAGCAGGTCAGGAAGAGTTTTCTGTCACCTTGCCGGCTCAGTATATACAGGAAGGAAAGAACGCGTTTTTTGTCCTTACGGCAACCGATGCTTATGGCAACACTTCTGAATTTTCCAACGTAGTAAAGATCGGCGACAATACAGTCTATTGTGTCGTTTCCAACACGCAAAATTCCGGAGAGGGTTCGTTACGATCTGCAGTTGACTGTGTAAATGAAGCCGGAGCAGTTCAGCAAGCCAGCGCGGCCATTCTTTTTGACCTGCCAGCTTCGGTGGAGAATACTATCTCGGTAGAAGGAAATGGTTTTGAAATTACCAACAACTATGGTGTGGTAATCGATCCTAAGCAGATCAGCATAAAAGTTGCTTCCGGTCCGGACAAGCTTCCCTATGCTTTTGCCTGGTCGGTCAGCAATGTGGAAATGAAGAATCTTTCCCTGCATGGTTTTGTCCACGGGATAGAAATACAGGCAGGAAGCTCAAACCGGATTGTCGCCAATACATTTACGGGCAATGATACGGCTGTTTATATCCGAAATGCCGGCAGAAATACACTATCGGACAATATATTTACTTCCGGCGGTCTGGGTCTGTATGCCCAAAATACGTCGCTGGAGCTGGTTTCTAATGTTTTCGGCGGCGGGGCTTTAGGTGCAGGAGCGTATCTTTCCGGTACCAGCAATACATCGGTTACCTGGAACAGATTTCTGGATCTGGACAACCATACTCCGGGCTGGGGGCTTCTCACCGAAAATTCATCCGGCCTGACGATCCGAAACAACGAAGTTTCGTTCAGCGATGGTACCCATACAGGTTTCCTTCTGCGAGAAACCAGACTTTCCCATATTACTCAAAATACTTTTGCAGGTGGAAAAAACTCTGTGGAAATTGTGCAGTCGGAGTTTTTGAAGATTGCAGAAAACCGGCTGAATAATCCGGCTTTTGCGGGATTGTCGCTGGATGCGTCGGACTATATAGACATATCACGGAATACAGCTGTCGGGCTTACGGAAAGTGCAAAACCGATTCATCTCAATTATGGACAGCCTGTCCAGTCCAACAAGGGACTCAAAGCTCCGGAATTTATCAGCGTAACCTATCTGAAAGGAAAGGTCATATACAGAGGTAAGGCGGCAGAGGAAAGCATCGTAGAAATTTTTGAAACTTCTGCGGAAGGCCGTGATCTTGTCCGCTATATGGGACAGACAGAAGCAGACCGCTTCGGAAATTTTGAGTTTTCCATTGCCGTTTCTCCGGTTGATATCAACAAATATACATTGAGGGCTACTTCTACCTTTAGTCCGCATTATTCTCCCAATCCGGATTTCTCCTATACCTCGGAAGCGTCAGAAGCGTTCAACCCCAATCTTAAGCTGTGCTTCGTTATCAAAGATACCGATGAGGATCAGGAAGGAACGCTGCGCTATAATATCAACCTGGCCAACAGGGGCGAGTGCAGCCTGATGCTTTTTGATGTGCCGGTATCCGGTCAGGTTTCTATCCGGCCGGATAGTGAGCTGCCGGTTATTACAGCCGACAAGCTGATTATCGATGCTACTTCACAACCTGGATATGCGGATCGTCCGGTTGTCAATATACTCGCAGCGAACGGTATTGGGGCAGCTTTCCATGCAGAGACGGCCGGAGATCTTTCCATACACGGTATCAGAACCAGAGGTTATGCAAGTCCGGTGGTTATTTCCCGGGCTTCAGTTGTCGAAAATTCCTATTGTGAATTTGTTGATTTCACCAGAGAGGGAATTGAGATTCTCAGTCAGGATCATCGCAGCATACGTCTTCAGAACAATCTGTACCGGTCCGATGAGGCTGATTATATCTGGAATATTGATAAGCCCAATCTGTATGCTGAAAACGACTCACTGATCGGTGGTAAAAAAGCTGTTGCAAAATTTGCCGGGGATTCACTCGTGCTTGTCAACAACGTATTTTATGCACCTGAGGGAGGCGAGGGCTATACCTTTACCGCTACCGGTATTGATTCTTTATATGCCAGAGGAAACCGTATTGCGGGTTTCCGTAATGGTGCATTCCTCAAAGAAATCTCCCGGTTGTATTTTATCGAAAATGATTTTACTACTGCAAGCGGATCAGAGTCCTTAATCAAGGGTATGTATGTAGAAGGCTGCGAAGAGGGTATCGTACTGCTCAATACAATAACAGGAGCAGATACAGCCATCAGCATAACGAATTCGGAGAAGCTAACCTGCAATTCAAATAAACTGAAGGAAAGCGCTTCTGTCGGAATTTACCTTGCCGGTTCGAAGGAAGCGCTGGTTTCTTCCAATATCATCACACAGGCCCGTACCGGGATTGTGGTACGCTCATCCGAACAGTCTTCTCTTGTTTCCAATACGATCTATGGTCATGACTCAACCGGTATACTGGCAGAGCCTGGTTCGGGCAGGCTGCTTATTGCTTCCAATCTGATAGGTTCTGAAAGCATTACGCTGGGCAATACAAGTCCTGGTTCAGGAATGGAAATATACTCTTCCGGCAATTGCATCGGAGGAGCGGATACGCTTGCCAACCGTGTTCTGCGCAATGAACGGGGAGGGGTGCTAATAAACGGGGGTACAGGTAACCGGATTACCTATAATATATTCCTCGATAATGATACAACAGATGCTGAACCCGGGCATTTTGCGATCTGGCACAAGGACAACGGAAATGAATCGAAAGCCAGCCCTGTTATTACCCATTTTGAAGAAGTCAGCAGAAACTGGCAATATAGAGTGTATGGCACTGCTGAACCATACGATACCATTCACCTGTACCGGTCAGACGGGCATTATCAGAACGCGCGTTTCTTTGCAGGAAAAGGAGTAGCAGATGCCTCAGGAAAGTGGGCCGTGCTGGCAGATACCACTTATTTCGATCAGCAGCTCAGACATGCCACGCTCACGCTGGTTGCTACTGCTACCGATGCGCGGGACAATACTTCGCAGTTTTCAAACATCGTCTATATAGGCACCTGCTATACCAAGGTATCGGATGATAATGGGGACAATATATATCCGGTTCCCAATTCATTCAGACAGGCGGTGCTGTGTGCCAATCAGCAGCCGGACAAAGCCCTGCTGCTGTTTAGCCTGAACTCTGATCAGACCTTGCAGATACCACTTCGGAGAGAAATGCTTCGTCTGGACAACCCTGGAGGTGCTTATCTCAATGGTCTTAATCTTCAGGCTACGGATGTAGTCAATGTTGATGGAAGTATCGGGATGACCGGAGCGAGAGATACTGTTTTAATTACCAAAGGATTTTATCCGGTATTTTCAGATACGACCGTTTTCTGGCGGATTTCCGGCAATTCGGACAGTACCAGTCTGACAAATCTGCACGTCCAGCTGTTCGATACAGCGCTGGTGCTGCAATCTCCCGAGACTGTCGAAATCAGCAGGATGAAATTTGCAGGCATACGCAGATTTGCGATTGTACTGGAAAATCATACTACCGGAGTGCATATGGATAGTCTTCAGATGATGAGCTCTCCTGCCGGAGCACTGCTGAGTGCAGGTAAAGGAGCTAAAGATGTGGTGCTGAAAAACTCGATCATCATGTCGGCAAAAAGCGGAGTAATATCGGAGGGCTCTTCGGGATTACGGATTACGGGCAACAGGTTCAGAGGGCTTCCGGTAGCGGTTCAGCTGTCAGAAATCGATACGCTCCATATAGAAGCCAATACCTTTACCGGAGGCCCGGCTACTCAGCGAGGGCTTGGAATAGAGCAATCAGCGGTAGCGACAATTACGGGAAACATTTTTGAGAAGTTTGAGAAAGGTATTCCTGTGCGGGTTTCCACCTCTGAGAACTTTGTGATCAGAGAAAATACCTTTTCCGATAAGGTGGATACCGCTATGGCTTTGTATAGTCTCTCCGCATCGGAGATTCGCACCAACCGCCTGGAAGAAACCGTAAAAGCGAGCTTCCTTGCCGAATCCTGCGATTCAGTTCTGTTTGCGGAGAATATCGTTGAGCGGACACAGGGCGCCGGATTTGATATTGTGCGATCGGAAAAAATGAAGCTCAGCAAAAATCTGATTCAGTCGAAACCTGAAAAAGCAGGAGATTTGCAACTGATCGATATACATAAAGGACAAAGCGGACAGGCTTCCAATCGTTCTAAAAACGAACCGGTGATCGAAGGCTATATGGTCACTCGTCAGAAAGATTGTGAGGAGGAAGGACTTGGTATATATCTGTACGGTCAGGCTGAACCGGGCGATTATATAGAAATCTTTGCCTCGGATACTGCGATGACGCTGTTCAAAGAGTTTATCGTCTCTGATACCGCTGGTGCAGGCGGAAAATGGATGATCCGGATTCCAAAGGAAAAATATGAGCGTGATCCCGAGTACATATTCAGCTTTTCGGCAACGGCTGCGGGGGCATACAACAATACTTCCGGGGAGTCCGAAACCTACAGCTTTGACAATGTAATCAACAGAGTAGTGGTCACCAATACGGCCGATAGCGGTCCGGGCTCTCTGCGAAACGCAGTTGATGAGATCAACTGTTCGGACCTGCATACAGTGGTCTATTTTGAGATTGACGAACCGGCTCCCTACGTGATCGTCCTGGAGGATACGCTGCCTGAAATAGAGGCTTATCTGGGCTTTACCATGGATGGAGCTACCCAGAAGAAGTACAATGATTCATTGAGGAAAGAAGGTAGCCCGACTGTTACCATTGACGGTTCCGGACTGGCAGCCGGTATGTCCCTGTTTGTCCTGACCAGGGACTGCGATAGTTCTGTCATAGCCGGACTTACCCTGCTCAATACGCCGGTTCCGGTTCGTTTGTACAACGAAGGTGACCGGCTTGAGAAGCTCGTGATCCAGAGCCGTCTTATGAGAAGGGATACTGCTGTGCTTGTTCAGGGAAATGCGAATACGATTTCCGGCTCAACGATTTCGGGGTATGAACGAGGTATTTATATTGTAGGTGACGCAAACAAGATTTCCGGAAATGTCCTGAAAGATATTTCCCTGACACTGGAAATAGAAGGCAACCGGAAAGATAATACGATCTCGGAAAATACCATTGTGCCTGATTCAGTGGCTATTGCCATCAACGGGGCTCAGGTCCCCAATTTTATCAGTAAGAATAAAATCGGTGAATGGCATAAGCCATTGAGATATCCGGCTATCAGGCTTCACAATGCTTCGTATCAGTCTATTTCCGGCAGTGTTATTCCATATGGAACAGCGTATGCCGGCGATACCTTATCAGCCTTTATTCTTATAGGGGACTCGTCCAACTACAATACCCTTTCCAAAAACAGAATCGGGATGGACGATACTGCGGCAGTCACTCTAAAGGGCAATATGCCGGGAATCCGGATCAGTACCTTCCTGCCGGGGCAGAAGCTTTTCGGCAATAACCTTACAGGAAATGAAGTAGCAGGGCTGACTGTGCCGGCGCTGGTGATCAACAATGCGGAGAGCGGAATTATAGCCGACAATTATTTCGGAGTAGATTCGGCCTATGTGCAGCGGGATTTTCTGCCCCATTTCAAAGCGGTTGCCGGTATCGATACTACAGCGATACTGGTGATGAACTCCTCGCTCCTGACGTTTACGGGCAATGATCTGGTCAACTTCCGGGATTATGGTATCGATGTACGATCTTCTGACCGTATCATGATCCGTCAGAATAAGATCTACTCCGAATACTCGGAGCAGAAAGGAATACAGCTTAATCATGGCACGGACCGGGCGTCCAATGGCAATGTGCAGGCTCCGGTTATTGATACCAATGATATAGTGAGTCAGGACAGGATTCTCCTGACCGGTACTTCCGGATATCCGCAGTCGGAAATTCAGATATTTACGGGATTCACTCCGGATGCTCAGGATACTGTTGCCCATTCGCTCAGGTATATAGCCTCTACGTTTACACAAAGTGACGGCAGCTGGAGGATCGAACTGCCATCGTCTGATTTTGGCTTCAACAAGTACAACCGCTACATAGCCCAGGTAAATGACGGACTCAATTCCTCTGAGTTCAGCGATATATACACCGTCCGGTCACTGCTTTGCCTGCTGAAAGAGCGGGGTATTGATCTGCTGGGAGACCTGTATGAGCCATGTCCGGAATCACAGTTTACACTGGATGCGCAGCTGGCCGGTCTGCAGTACGAATGGACCTCGGATGTTTATGCCGATACTATTCGCAGCAAGATCGCGGCAATTGATACATCCGGTTATATGACCTTAACCCTCAAAGACGATTTTGGCTGTGAGTGGCAGGAAGACTTTGAAGTACGCTATAAAGAGCGTCCGGCAGATCCGCTCTTTATCGTATCGTCCAACAATTTTGTCAGTGATACGATCGTGCTTGTGGATGTGTATACCGGACATCTGCAGGAATATAAATGGGATTATACGGACGGGCTTGAGCTGGTTTCTCTTACCGAGCTTACGAGCTATACAGGACCCGATAGTATCGTGTATGCCAAAGGGATGGAAGTTCGCTTTATCGCTCCGGATACGGGTATGTATACCATTACCCAGCATTCCATCCGGGATGGCTGCTTTGTCAAACTGGACAAAGACATCCGGGTAGTGCACAAAGTTCCGGGTCAGCCCAATCCATACATTCTTGATCCGGGCAAAAGCAGCCTGCTGGTTTATCCTTCGCCTTATGCGGCAGGAGAGGGCGGTAATGCCTTCATAACAACACCTGGCATTGCGGAAACAGAAATACAGGTGCTGGATGAGCTCGGCAGGGTATATTACTCTACAACCGTCTCCGGCAAAAAATCATACAATATACCTCTGAGAGGAAATACGTTGCCGGCAGGGCATACCTATATTATAAGGATGAATACCGGAAGCACTTCCCTGAGCTACAAATTCTCAGTGCAGTAAAGGCAGGATTGAAAACGTCGTATCTTTTGAATACATTTTTTAGTGAATACAATAGTTAATTTTCTGCAGGGCAACGCCTGGCTGCCTTGCAAGCTTTGGTGGTTTCCGGTGTTTGCCGGCTTGTGGGCGCTATCTGCTCAGGGACAGCAGCTGGATCAGCTGGGCAAAAAGCAGGGGGTTAAGATCTCCGGAGGGCTTGGTCTCAATCAGAGCCTGTATCTTGCCGATGGCGTTGAGGATCGTTTTAACCCGTACAATTATGTTGTATCGGGCAACGTATCCATGAATCTCTACGGCATTATGGTTCCGCTGTCATTTACCTACAGCAACCGGAACTTTGGCTATAGCCAGCCATTCAATATTGTGGGCCTGAGCCCGTCCTACAAGTCGTTGCGGCTGCATGCGGGATATCGGACCATGTCATTTTCTCCATATACGCTTGCCGGACACAATTTTCTGGGTGGCGGGCTGGAGTGGAGCCGTCAGGGCTTTAAAGTAGCAGCTATGGGCGGGCGGTTGCTGAGAGGAGTAGAATATGATTCGGCCAATGTGCTTGCCATGCCCGGGTATGAACGATGGGGTACCGGCATTATGCTGGGATACGGCAAAGGTGGTGATGAGATCACTTTTACGACCTTTTATGCAGTAGATCAGGTAAATTCAATCGGGCCCGTTCCGGAAAATCTGGGCCTGCGCCCTATGGAAAATCAGATTTACAGTCTCGGATTTAAGAAAAAACTCAGTGATCAGCTCAGCGTGTATTTTGAGGGAGCCCGTTCCGGACTCACACGGGATATACGGGATACATCCGAAAGTCAGCTCTCCGGTCTGAACAAGACGGCTTATTTTCTTTCGAGGTATCAGAATTACAATACCGAATTCAGCAACGCTTTCAAGACAGGATTCAACTTTAGCTTTAAGCCATTTCAGCTGGGACTGAATTTTGAACGGGTAGATCCCGGCTACAATAGTCTGGGTGCCTACTATGTCAACTCGGATTTTCAGAATGTGACGGCATCCCTGGCCACCAAAATCTATAAGGACAAGCTGGCTCTGTCGGCAAGCGGCGGTTTTCAGCGGGACGATATCGCCAATCAGAAGATATCGCGGATGAAGCGATTTGTCGGAAGCCTTAATCTGAGCATGAATCTGAGCAAGCGGTTCAATGCTTCGGCCATGTATTCCAATTTTAACAACCACATCAATATCAAGCCGGTCGATCAGGCTTTTGTGCAGAATACCATATATGATCGCATCGATACGCTCATTTTCATACAGATCAATCAGTCGGTTTCGGCCAATATCAATTATATTCCGCTTGACAACAGTCGGATCAGCCACAGGGTTTCGCTGGGAGGAAACTACAATTCGGCAGTCAGCAGAAATTCCGGAGACCGCACACAAAACGCCATGTCCGGAGGACGTATCGGCTATATGGTGACCTGGAAGGAAACAGGGCTCAATACAGGGATTAACGCCGGCTCCAATACCAATTTTTATGCGGACGGACAGGCTTCGTTTTATGGTCTGGGGCTTATGATCAGCAAGCCGGTCTGGAAACAGAAGCTTCGCATATCGCTGAACGGAAATGCTTCCAACAACTATGAAAACGGAAGACTGACAGCTATGCTGTACTCGGTAACCAACTCCTATGCGCTCAGACTGGGCAGGCATCATGCGCTGAGCATGAGTCTACGGTATTCGGGAAGACAGTCAAAGAGCCCGGCGGAACTGAGCTTCTATAAGACGACTTTCAACGAGTTTATGGGCAATCTGGGTTATAATTTTACTTTTTAATGCGTCGCGGCGGAAACAGGATGCTGACTAGGACAATCACCGAATTTTACAGAAAAAAAACTATGGTTGCTACACAATCAGGCAGGTTTGCTTCATATCTTTCTTATCTTGTTTTTGCCTTTGGCCTGCTGATGCTGAAGGCTGGGAATACCTACGGGCAGCAGTATTATCCGGTACAGGTCCGGTCATTTATCCAGTCGCCTTCTGTTTATGTGGAAGATTATTACAATCCGGACAATTTTCGGGTACAGGTTACGCTGACAGACCTGATGATGCCAAGCCTGGATGTATTGCTGAAGGTTACCATCCAGTCGCCTTCCGGGGGGCAGTTTGTTTCAGGACAGGGCATACGTCTCACCCTGACCGGGGGGCTTACCTATACACTCATTGCGGAGGATCTGAAAGAACTGCTTTCATCCCGCAATCTGTCCGGCCTCCCGTCTTCGCTGCAGGAAGGAACCTATGTATTTAATTTCAGCGTCTTCGATGCGGCTACCATGTTTCCGGTATCTAATCCGCAGACTGATTTTGCCAGCGCCATTGTGTTGCTCAATGATCCGCCGCTGCTGACCAGTCCGGCCAACGGAGAAGTGCTGGATCCGGAATTGAGCGGTCAGAATTATATGTTTTCCTGGACGCCAAGGAGCTTCTCTCTCAATCCTCAGGAGCAGGTAAAATACAGGCTGGTGATTGCCCGGATACCTGCCGGCCGCAATCCCTACGATGCTTTTCTGACCAATGCCTTTGTCATAAACCAGCCTTTTGAAGACATCGCCTTCAACAGCTTTTTTTATAGTCCGGATTTTCTTCCCTTACAACCGGGAGCTACCTATGCATGGCAGATAACAGCCTACGAAGAACGTCTCATCAGCAATGTGCCTGAGAAAGTCTCCATGCGTT
Source organism: Bacteroidota bacterium (assembly GCA_023458555.1). GTDB lineage: Bacteria > Bacteroidota > Bacteroidia > Cytophagales > Cytophagaceae > SpSt-227. The sequence goes on from JAEWYS010000018.1 coordinate 125,097, forward strand.
TCCGGAATCAGGGGCGTTCGGATGTATTTACCTTTACCGTCAAAGAACATTGTCCGGCCTTGTTTCTGCGTTCACCGGAACTGCGTCAGCATCCCCAGACCGGTGCAAACTCCATATTACTTGGCTGGAATTATGATCCGGCCCATAACCTGTATGAAATCCGGTACCGTCCGGCAGGAAGCAATCAGACCTGGACGGTGCAGCAGCAGAGCGGCACAGAGCTCTTTCTGGGGGCTGATCAGCTGGTACGAGGCAAAACCTACGAATATACAGTAGCCTGTCTTTGCAATACCTGGCAGGAGCCGGTAGCTGGCGGAACTTTTCAGCTGCCCGGCGGAGAGTGCGAAGCTCCTTATCCCATACTCGTAAGCTCCAACGATGCCAATGGCATAACACTAAGCTGGGAGCCTGTGGCAGCAGCAGGATCCTATAAAGTGACCTATACGGATCTGCTAAGCGGTCAAAGCAGCCAGGCGGATGATCTGCAGGAGCCGGCTATAACGCTTCCGCCGCTCACAGCCGGCGGCTATACCATTCGTATTGATGCAGTCTGCGGAAGTACGGCCGCGCAAGGCGAAGAGCTTCGGCTTGATTATGACGAAAAGCATATTGCCGGCGGCTGTCCGTTGCCCAGGCCTTTTACATTTCTGGCACATCGCCCGGAAGCAGGAACCGTCCATCATGAGGCCCGGCTCAGCTGGCCTTCGCTCAGCATACATGAATCCTGGCAGCTGACATACTGGCATAAGGATTCTGTCGATTATCCTCATACCGCCACGGCCGGTTCCCCGGAGCTGCTAGTATCCTATATCGCGGATAATGAATTTTATCATTACCGGTTGCAATATACCTGCAAAGGCGGGAAAACTGTTACGACACCCAATGGCGGTTTCAGAGTGGATGCGGTCGATGGGCTGACTACAGTGACACCCGGTACTGCCGATTGTTTTCCACCAGCCGTGCATAGTGCAGAAGCCCGCAGCGAAAGCAGCGCCCGTATAGACTGGCAGGGAGTAAAAGGCGCAGAGGAATATGTAGTTGCCTATCAGCCGGCTGACGGCAGCGGGCAGGAGAAGATATTTATTACTTCGGCTGCCAATGCCCGTCTGACCGGGCTTACTCTGGGTATTGTCTATCAATATGAGATTCGTTGCCGCTGCGGAGGACAATACAGCATAGCATCTGTTCCCGGAGAGTTTGATCTGTCACAGCTATACAGCAATAACAAATGCGACACAATAGCTCAGCTTGCCATAAATCAGGTTACCGAGACCGAAATTCAGCTTGCCTGGACCTGGCCCCAGCCCCTCAGACCAGGTTATGATGCACATACAAGCTATACCATCCGGTATAAGGAAAACGGACAGGACTGGCCCCAGGCCTATACCATTGACTATCATCCTGACCAGGATATGCTCGCACAGTATGAGGCTCAGAGTACATTCAAAAAGACCATTGATCAGCTGTCTCCGGGCACAACATATGATATCGAAGTACGTGCCCGCTGCGGGACGGAAGCTGCCCGGACTAATGATATTATCAGCGGTACGACCAAAGAGCCGGAAGCGCCTGATTGCTCCAGGGGAGGCAGCTGTGACCGGACTTCCCTGACTCCTGTCGAAAAACTGGAAGCCGGAGATACCATTCAGGTGGCGGATTACAGTGTGCTTCTTAAGACGATCGAAAAAGACAACCGGGGAGATAATCTCTGGAAAGGTACCGGTCTGGCTGAAGCGCCGATGATTGGCTTTTCCGAGTATATCCGCTTCGATGTGGACTTTGATTCCCTTTTTGTCAATGACCAGATTTGCGTGGTCGGTGGCCGTATGGATCTCAATATAAATGTTCAGCTGCTGGATGAAGCTACAAAGGAAAAGATTGAAGGTCTGATGGCCAAAACCGGAGCGCTGATCGACCAGGCCAAAAAAGGGTCCAAGGCGGTAGCTGATGGAGTCAATACCGCTCAGGAATACGGGAATAAGGCCTTTGAATATTTTCATGGTGGTGGTGATGCCGGCCGGGTAAAAAGCGGAGGTCTTGGCGATATATCGGTGTCAGGAGATGTTTCCGGCATGGTCACATACGATGGATATTTTACAATTGATGATACCCAATATCCGGTAGGGCGCTATCCTGTGCTGGTAAAAGATCAGAACGGTCAGGTATACGCGGTTGATAAAGGCAAGTCACCTGTCAATATCGGGCATTATGACGAGCGCCTCAAAGGGTTTCAGGATTCGCTGGCATCCAGTGACTACATCGTAACATTTAGCCCGAACAAAAAAGCCCGTTATGCTTTTGATGTCTGGCAGGATGCCTATCTCAAATCGGTAGCCATGGTGCCGCATTACCTCAGTCTGGGTGGTAAGTATCATTCTGCCAAGGCGATTTTGCCTGCTGAAGTGGATCCCGTTTCGTTTGAGCTTTCCGGAGGTAATAAGAACAAGCTTGTCTTTGTAAACCGGGACGGCTTTGTTTTCAAAACGGATGGCAATACCCTCAATCTGGTCGGTGGGCCGGCCAAAGACGCGCAGGAAGTACTGGCTCTGTATAATGACGGAACTAAAAAGGTGCTGGCCGGAGCCCTGCTTCTGCCATCCTACCCCCATGTAGAAAAGAAGGTGGTGATTGTTCCTGTTTTGCCGGGCAGGAAAGTTACCAGAGATGCAAAAGCCATCGAAGAGCAGCTCAATAAAGCGTACAATCCGGTGGGGATATATTATACCGTAGCGTTTGACCTCAGCTTTGCAGAAAACCGTGACTGGTGCGAAAACGGTAATTGTGACTTTGCCTCTGGGGGCTCCGGTCTGCTGAGCAACAACTATACCGGCGTCGAGGCGCGTGTTATTGACGCGTATCTCGAGGCCAAAGGAGCAGATAGTCTGGATGAAGCAACTGCGTATCTTTTCGCGATCAATATTACCAAAGCGGGCAGGGAGGATGAGGCGCTGGAAGGTAAAATGAATTTTGAAAAGCAGTTTGGCTTCCTCTATGCCTTTGAGGGGCAGAGCAACGCTGCCATTGGCCGCACGCTGGCCCATGAGCTGGGTCATGGCAACTACAAGCTGCACCACATCTTTGATGGCATGTACCTGGGCGATGCGGCCCGCAACTCGGACAACCTGATGAGCTATAGTACCCGTACCGATGCCCTGGCCCTCAACAAGCTGCAATGGGATGTGATCCACGATCCGGGTGTGACCTGGGGAGTGTTTAAGAGGGATAGAGATCAGGAGGCTAAACCTAAAGTTGCTTTATCTAACGAGGGTATAGGCGAATTTTTAGAGCAAATACATGATATGCGTGTTGCGGGCCTGAATATGGATTTTATTGCATCAAAAGTGGGTGAGGTAAAAGAATATAAGAACACTAATGTCACGCTAAAGGATGGTAATACTTATTCCATTAAATTAAGAACAGAGTCTTTTGCTAAATCGTATTCATACAATCCGGCTATATATGAGGATTATTATTATGATGGATTTGCCTTGTTTAACGATTATGGAGTTTGTTTTAAAAATCAGTCAGGAAAGATATTTATTACTATTATTGCAGGTTCAGAGTCGGAAAGAAATCAGCTGAAAGATTATTTGTTTGGCACATTTAGTCATATGGACATTTTGACTCAAATTCATAATGCGTCAGCAAATAATAGGGCTGTAAATATTACCTATCCAACCAATGGAAGAAAGATTGAAATCTTAAAGAATCAGACAATAAACGGAGTTGTATTTGATACATTATTCTGTTCTTTTGAAAAGTTAAACAAAGGAGAATCCGCAAGGATAGAACCCAATGACCCTGCTTACCATAAGCCGTATTATGGATTTAATATAGAGGTGACTGGCAGTATTGTGTATTCCATACGTTATTACAGGAGAAATTTAACAAATGAGGTGTATGAAGCAAACTTGAAGAAACTGGAGGAGTGGCTGTTTGGAAAGAATGAAATGTTAACAATGAAAATATATTCTACAGGAAGAATTATTCAATACGTTCCAAAAGAAATTCAGGACGTATTTAATGTTCAGTTTAATGATCCAACCTATGCAGGAAATCAATTTGAGGTAAGGTATGAGTATCATGAGAATGGAGATTCAATTGAACTTGGAACTTATACTTATTTTTTAACAACTAATCAATATATTAATGATGCCAGATATGGTTCAACGACTTTAGTTGATTTAATTGATGTCAGACAAATTGATCAGGAGGGGTTTAACTTGAATTATAATTCACAAAGTAACAGGTACTATATGAATTTAAAAACATTAGGTAGTCTGCTTTGTGCGATGAGAAATTCTGGAAACAATGATTTAACGTTCAATGGTTTTAGTAATATAGAAGGTCTTTCGGTTGGAGGGAGTTCTTCTCATAAGAATGGATTTAATGGTGATTTACGGTATTTAAGGGTTGATCAAACTGGAAATCAATGTGTTTTATCGGGAAACTCTTGGCAGGAAATGGATGAGGATAGACAAAATTTATTTAATGATTTGTTACATAATTTTAGATGGCATTCGATGCTTTCTCAATACTTTAATAAAAATAAATTACTAAATCATACTACTCATGATACAAAGCAGAATCATTATGACCACTTGCATATTCAGGGTTATAGCCAAGACTTATTCGAAGTTATTTATGAATAAATGTTTACTACTTGTTTTTGTTTCATTTATAGCTTCAAATTCATTTGCTCAGAATTTAAAAGGAACATTTCAAGAATTTTTGAAACTTAATTTTACCGGAATAAGTACGCCATTTAATACTCATGATTCATTGGTGAAATGGAGCCGTGTTGGATTATTAGATTCTCAGAATATCGATTATCAGGAAATGTATAATGTTATTTTGAATGAAAATATTTTTAAAAAATTAAATTCTGATCAATTTATTAATACTTTAAAAAGTTCTTTTTATTATTCATTATTTTTTATGGAAGATATTAATAAAAATAAGATTTTGTTTTATTTAGAAATTTTACCAGGTGAATACAGTAGGTATTCTCATAATCTGTGGGCAAAATCTTTTACTGATGACGGATTAGCTATAGATTCTTTAATAGTGGATAGTTATTATTCTGATGAAGGGTTTATTAGAAAATATAGTAATTTTTCCTCTCCGGAAAAGTTTATTTTAAATCAAAGGTATATGCTGGTTGATGAGTTTGATAATGTAAAAAGAGAGTGTAATATAAATTTTGACATTCAAAATGGTAAATTTTATAATATAAGTGATTCTATAATCTTTGATGAGAAGTTTTATTATATGACTCTTGCAGAGGTTTTGGAAGACTATAAGAATTCTTGCATGGAATTAAGTGAAAGTGAAATTGATGATATCGATTCAGATGAACTTTCTGATTTTGTGTCGATAGTAAAAAAGAATAAAATATGTAATGGGCCAGATTATGATTTAATAATAGGGATTAATAATGCTAAGGGGATATTTAAGCTTATATCTACACAGGGTGGAATAAATTTAAATCAATCTCAATATTATGTTGGTGATTTATCAGTTGAGTCTGGAGTGATTAATTTTAAAGCTAGAAAGAAGCTCGGTGGAAATGAAATTAGATTTTATTATAAGTATGATTTTTTAATTAATAATTGGAAGTTGTATAAGCATATTTTGACTGATTCCAAAGGTGTTGAAATTGATTCCTTGCTATATGAAAATGATTCTAAAATTAATTTAATTTTTCATTCTGCTGATATTGCTAAAAAATATCTGAATTAATCCGCCGGTGTCTCGATTGTCTAAATTAAGCACTAATCCAGTCGCTGGTTTTGCCTCGCTGTTCGGTATATTCCAAAAATTAAATAGAAATTATAAAAAGAGGTGCGCTGGTTCGGGATTTTTCTTATACTCCAACTATTGTTTGGATCATAAGAAAAATCCTAATAGTAAAGCTTTCGGACTGCAAATCGGAAAGAGCTGGGATTAGGTTGTGTGTAAACTGTTATTTGTCATAACTTATTGTTTGGGCTTGCATCTAAGCTTCCAGCCGCTCTGGTTTGCCGGGTGACTCATCGTTAACAGCCCTCTGGCCGGGATTGGAATCTTCTGATGTCGTTCACATAAAGCTTATATAATTATTAGTGCCATTTCAGGTTTCATAGTATGACGCCTTCTGCCTAGCTTTCATCCTCCTGATTCTCCTTATCATCCTTCGTTTTTCTCTTCCTCCTCACCCTTGTCATCCTCCCTGCCTTCTGCCAGCTGTTGGGTTGCCCAGGCTCCCAGCAGCTTATCATCCTCCATGATGCCGGTAATATTGGTTCGCAGCTTTAGCTGTTTGCCATCCCTGTCTGAATGACGGGACAGATGGTTTTCGAGCTTATAGCCTGCTAAGATAAAATCCTGAATGATCCTTGTTTTGTCCTCTTCCGGCATATCAAGATATTCTCCGATGGGAGTTCCGATCAGCGCATCAGGCTTGTCATATCCGTGTATTTTTGCCAGTTTCTTGTTGGCTTCTGCAATGTATGCATGCTTTACGATTGTTTCTATCTGCTCTTTTGTCGAAAGGTTTGTATCCAGGCCATCTATATCCTTGAATCCGTACCGGAGAATACCTTCAAAGCTGTTTTCAAAAAAATCTTTACAGGCTCTCTCGCTTTCTTTGATCTCTTCCAGCTGCTTTTTTACCTCTTCTTTCAGATTGTTTTGCAGCTTTTCCAGCCGTTTGTTGACGTTGTTTAGTTCCTTGTTGTTTTCCTCGATTTCCCTGTTTTTCTTTTTCAGCTCTTCCTTGAGCTCCATCTGGCGGGTAATATTCAGGGTGCTTGCTATGACCTGCCGAACCTCGCCGTTCCGGTATTTGATGCCAATAGCTCTGGAAAATATCCAGGTAATATTACCATCTTTGTCGTATATGCGGTAGGTCATCTCATTGTATTCCCCTTTCTTTAATTTCTTAAAGGTATCAAAGCGCTCCATGACTTTCTGCCGGTCGTCCCTATGGACAACTGCTTTGATGACATCATCATATTTCTGTCCCTTAATGCTTTTGCCTTTTATCCGGATTGTATCCTGGGTTGAGTGGTTTACATAGGTAAATTTTCTTGTCTTAATATCCATTATAGAGATCAGGGTAGGAGACTGATCGAGTATCTTTTTCAGCCTTTCCCAGTCTTTCTTAATCTGATCTTCATTCTGGATATTTACTTTTTTCAATTTATGCTGCACATTGGATTTCCATCCCAGCAGCGACATGGAAATGGCAAAAGTTGTTGCTGCATACAAAGCAGTACCAAACTCCTTGTTGAACCAGTTATTGCTTTCTCCGTACAGTTTTATGCTGCCGAGTATGAGCGGTAAAAAAAAAGCCAGGAAACGCAACAGAACTATTTGTGTTGAATTTTCCCCTATAAGGGTTGCCATAGATCCTTTATGCGGTCTCAGAAAAAGCGTGCCCGATGCCAGCAGAAAGGCTGACAGGGCAGAATGGACCGATATCGGCACAAACCTATTGCTATCGTACAATCCCTCAATCTGATAGACATAGATGTATATGGAAAGCAGGGAGAAAAAAGTAACAAGATAGCATAGAAACTGAGCTACTTTGTAGACTGCATCATTTTCCAGGTTTATAAGAAACACAGATGCCCCGATACATACCAGCAAAAGCCCGGTAATCGGTGACATCAGATTCTGGTTGACTCCCGCCTTGAAATTTTCGAGGTGCAGCACCTGCTGTGAAAATAAAGCTCCATCCAGCACGAAGCCGGCACCCAGCATGGCAGTGATCAGCCTGCCTGCACCGGTCAGTATCACTATGATACATAGAATGTTGGAAATTGGAAGATACCTGTTGGTTCCCTTTTCTTCTTTCCGGACAAGCCATACAGCAGCCGATAAAAGCATAAAGCTAATGGCAGAAACCGGATTGATCGCTATAAGCCGGTCGTAGCTTATCAATTTCAGAAGCTCGTAATCGACTATTCGCAGAATGAGCGTAGAAAATGGTATTGTAAAAGCGATAATGACCGATACTTTACCGATCGCTACCAGAGTGGATACCGTATCTTTATTTTCAAGCTTGGCAGACATGCTGATTACTGTCTTAAAAAAAATCTAAAAACATATGCCGGACGGATCAGGCTGCAATTATTTCAGTATCTTCCATTGCCAGTACCGGTTTGCTTTAAACTTTGGATCTGGTTTGAAGCTCCCAGCCACCTGCAAGCTTCTCGTTTCTTATCATACCCAGCACATTTATATATACTTGTATTGATTTATTGCTTTCCTTCACCTGGGTCGGTTCCACGCCGTGGAGCCGATAGTCACTTTCAATAAACTGTTTAAAAAATGCCTCTATTTGTTCACGAGGCATTTTTCTCAGAAAATCTACCAGTTTCATTCCCCGGAGATCATCCGCTTTTTTGTACCCGTGCGTTTCGAGAATCACCTTGTTTACATCCTTTATTACGGTGGTGTCCATTAACAGACGGATCTGTTCCTTTACGGGTAGATTTATATCAATTCCTCCATCCTTATGTTCGTATTCTATTATGCCTTCAAAACTGTTCCGGATATAATCATGATACCTTTTTTCGCTCTGATACAGGTCTTCTGATTGCCTGCGTACTTCGGTATGCAGCTTTTTATTGGCCTCTTTCAGTTTTTTTCCGGCTTCTTCGAGCTCCTGCTGTTTTTCTTTCAGGTGTTTCTGTTTCTTTCTCAGCTCTTCCTCTTCCTGCTTTTCTTCGGTAATGTCAACGGAGTTGGTGAGAAACTGTGCTATATGTCCGTTTTTTCTTTTATAGACAATCACTCTTGACAGCAGCCAGATCACATTTTTATCCTCGTCCACATTTCTGAAGACCTCATCATCGATTTCATCGTCCTTCAGCTTTGTCAGCCGATCGAATCGCTTCTCTATTATTGGCATATCCTCCGGATGGACTGATTTTTTTATTCTGTCTGATATTTTTGTCCCTTCGATATCTTTGCTTCCTTTAAAGCTTCCTTTTCCGGTTGCATTGGAAAAAACCACATTGTCCTTTTCGATATCAATAATCTGGATATAGGTCTGGGAGTTGTTGAGTATTCGTTCCAGCCTTTTCCGGTCCTTGCGGATGATTTTGAGCTTTCGCTGCTTAGCTTTCTGCAGGCTGACCTGAATGGATGATTTCCAGCCGAGCAGTGCCATGGAAATCAGGTAGGTAGATGCAGCCATGACTGCTGTACCGGAGTTCTGGTCGAAGAGCTGGTTTCTCTCCCCCTTGATTTTGGCAAATCCGATCAGCAGTGGTACAAAAAAAGCCAGAAAACGCATGAGAAATACATCCGTCGGGCTTTGTTCGATGAGGTATAACATAGTGCCTTTATAGGGTCTCAGAAAAAGTGTGGCTGTGGAGAGAAACAGCAGGCAGATCGCACTCTGAAAGGTCATAAACAGGTTTCTTATGGCGTTATATATATCATCGAGGGAGTATATGTATATATATATAGTAAGAAAGGTTATAAAGATGATAAAGTAATTGAGTGTCTGAGGGTGCGAGTATATTTTTCGGTTTCTGATATCGATAAACAGTATGGAAACAGCCAGCAATAAAGTGCAGAACGAAAAGCTGAGATCCATTCTCCGGTATATATGTTCGATGTTTTCTGACTGCGGAATAGTAAGTCTTCCCCCAAAGATCAGCCTGTCCAGGTCTATATTGATATTGAACATGAATCCGATCAACCGGCTTGTGCATATCAGCAGCACGATAATGCAAAGAGTATTTGAGATCTTTCTGAACGTTGGCTCGGGGTCTTCATTGCGTTTGCACCACAGCGCGATACACAGCAGTATGGTGATAATAGAGGCAAGCGGATTCATCGCCACCAGTCCCGGAGCCAGATTTGTCAGAAACTGATAGTGTGTATACCGGATAAAGAGTATAGCAATGGGAATAAGCGCACTGATCACGCAAAACCATTTTCCCATACGGATCAATGATGCTACGGTATCCTTGTTGGCAAGCCTGCTGTCTGTTTTTCCCATCGTTAAAAAAAATAATTTCAGCATTATAACCGGGCTATAAACAAATGGTTGGGAATCGCTGGCAGAAAAGAAGGTGTTGCTTTGGCGAGTGATTGCAGTGTAATAAACTTTTACATTGATATTTACAAGGTTAAATACGTTATTCAATGTGTTTAATTTCTGGGTTTTATATGTCATTTTTATGCCGTATCATCTGCTATCTTCAGTCAGCTGATAAAATAGGCAGGCCCCGCTTTTAAGAAATTGGCTTTGGGTTTTGAAGCTTCCGATATCCTCCCCGGTTTTGCCGGTTGGATGTGCACAGCAAGGGCATACGATAGGACCGTTGCCTGTGCTTTGTTAGTGCTTGTGTGATCATAAACCCAAACCGGGAATAATTGGCATCCGCTATAAATTATCGTTCTGTGAAAAATACGTAGGTAAAAATACGTAAATATTGAAATATATTTCTTAGGTTTGCATCCGTGCAGTTACAGGGATGTTTTAGCAAACCATTTATAGCCCATGCTTTCTAACCAAAAGGCAACCAGAATAAACCTGCCTGATTTTAAGAGTGTACCCATGAGGACCTTTCACAATGCCTGGTTTGCATTCTTTTTGTGCTTTTTCGGCTGGTTCGGTATTGCGCCGCTCATGCCTGTCATCCGGGAAGAATTGCAGCTTAGTCAGGCGCAGATCGCAAACAGCATAATCGCATCAGTGGCCATTACTGTTATAGCCAGGCTTCTTATCGGCTATCTTTGTGATAAATACGGTCCGAGGATAACATATACTTTTTTACTGATTGGCGGTTCGCTGCCGGTCGTGTGCATCGGGCTTGCCGACAGCTACGAATCCTTTTTGCTGTTCAGGCTAAGTATAGGAATAATCGGCGCTTCTTTTGTCATTACCCAGTTTCATACCTCGGTGATGTTTGCTCCCAATATTGTCGGAACTGCTAATGCTACTTCGGCAGGCTGGGGCAATCTCGGCGGCGGAGTAACCCAGATGGTGATGCCGCTGATCTTTTCTGTACTGATCGGATTTGGTCTGGCTGAGTCGCAGGCATGGAGGGTAGCGATGATTTTTCCGGGGGTGGCCTTGCTGCTGATGGGAATCCTGTATTACAGATATACCCTGGATACTCCCGCCGGAAATTTTTCCGATCTGAAAAAAGAAGACCTCAGTCTTGCCAGAAAGCCAGCCGGAAACTTTTTTGATGCGGTAAAAGACAGAAGAGTATGGATCTTGTTTGTCCTGTACGGAGCCTGCTTTGGAGTCGAGCTGACAATAAATAATGTCGCTGCCATTTATTTTATGGACAGCTTCTCGCTGAATCTGAAAACAGCCGGTATAATTGCAGGCTTGTTTGGCTCGATGAACATCTTTGCCAGAAGCCTGGGCGGTATATTCGGTGACCGGTACGGTGTGCGGTATGGCCTGAAGGGCAGAGTATATTTTCTGGGACTGGTGCTGTTGCTGGAAGGTATGATGCTGGTGCTGTTTTCCAGAATGAACCTGTTTGGTCCGGCGGTTTGCATATATATCGTTTTCAGCCTGTTTGTGAATATGTCGGCGGGGGCAACCTATTCGGTAGTGCCGTTTGTCAACAAAAAAGCGCTTGGCGCTGTATCCGGGATCGTAGGAGCCGGCGGAAATCTCGGAGCTGTTGCAGCGGGTTTCCTTTTCAAATCATATCCTTACGGCCAGGCTCTGTTTTATCTGGGATTGATCGTTACAGCCGTTTCCGTGCTGGCGTTGCTGATAAAGTTTGGTGTGACAGACGAAGCAGAAGCTAAAAAAGATCTGGATGCCCTGTATACCGAACCCGGAATAAAACGAACTGATAAGACCTTACAAACAGCCTGATGGCTGAGAAGATTAGTTTTTGTGTTTTTTATTTTGAAGTGTGAGGCTGCTGTAAAAAGCAGCCTCTTTTTTTTCATGCAGTCAGACTGCTGAAGCAGGCAAAACGGAATTTTCCGGGATACCTCGTACTTCAATTTAAAGACACCAAATTGTTCCCATTTTGCCGGGCAGGCTCTACCTTTAGTAGTTTTAAAACGTTGGCACAGTTCGCCGCGGCTGTTCAGAATCTGTTTATCGAAACAGGCCACCAGGATTCAGACAGACTTCAAGCAGTCCAAAATGCCATAATAGCAGAGCTATAATGCCTGTAATTGTTATAAGATAAAGGGCTTTAAGCCAGACAGGCAAGCCTTTTTTCGCAAAAGGATCCCGCAGATCCAGCCTCGAGTTTCTGGGGAGTCTTACCAAATGTGTCAATGTATTCCCAAAGGTAATATTGACCAGCGCTCTGGCATTGATTGCCCAGCCGTTGGCATCCAGCAGAGGCGCCAGATTGCGTTTACGCAGCTTGAGCCAGGCGATAAACATGGATGGTCCCGAAACAACCAGCAATAAACCGATGATCGCCAAAGGCATTTTCCAGATGGACAGCCCCAGGAATCCTGCAATAAAGGAGGCCAGTACCGTACCGATGGCTCCCAATGCCATTCCGATCGCGGCAAATATTCCTACAAACTTGCCAATGTCAAAAGGCTGAGCCGGGGGTTTGGGCGCTTCGGCAGCAGCGGCTGGCGTGGCTATCAAGGATTGGGACTCAGCAGCGGCCGTGGTCTGTTCGATTTTACCTGTAGCCTCGCTGGTAATCTGGTTTTCCTTGGATGACGCAAACTTATTGGCCTGCGTTTCGATAAACTGTATAAGTTTACGATACGGGGACCAGAAAGCTTGGCGGATGCTGATCGGGTTTTCTATAATTTTTGTAATGGTAGCATCCCAGTCATTACCCCGGCGGTCATAGAACAGGGCGTTTCTGCCCACCATCAGATTGTCGATATCTCCATTGGTAACGGCAGCGACTATAGTCATTTTTTTATTCAGGGTTTTGGAGGAGCAATCGCAGTACAACAGGTACATGCCGCTTTGTCCCGCCATCAGATTATGCTTCGCCATATCGTTTACCTCGATGCACAGATCGCAGCTGCGCTGGTCGACATAGAGTCGTCCGGCTTCAAAAACAGCGCGGGCATCAGGATCGTAGAAGTCATGGAAAGTTACAAAGTTTCTGAGCAGTGTGTACAAGTCCCGCTTGTATCGGAGAAGCTTGTCTACGGCAAATATATTGCTGGCTTCTGCCTCCAGCGCTTTGTCCTTTTCAATAAGTTGAAAAATAGCTTCTTTATGGTTTTGTGCCAGAATATTTCTGATGGTTTCCAGCCCGAGCGGCTCGACGATGGCTCCGGCTTTTTGTTCTTTCCAGGAGGAATAAGCGGAGAACGTATCAGCGACTTTATTCCAGTCGTCTTCTGTGAGCGCCTGTTTTTCAGGAAAAATGGAAGCTACAACGTCCTTATGGAACCGGAGAATACGTTTTTCCCAGGCCGGATTCAGTCCGTTTTTCAGAGACAGAGGTTTGCCTGCCTCAATTTTTGCCAGCGGATAGCCTGCGATTTCGTCTATGCAGGTCGTGACGTCTTTGCTGCTGATAGCCGCCAGCCGCTCGGTAAGCGCGTTGAGCACAGTAGTGGATTCGGGATCAAAACCAGCCAGCCGGCAGCGCAGAAAATAATCATCCACCTTTGACCGTATGGCGATAAACTGCTCAAACATCGCTTCGGTACTATCGCCAAAGGGCAAAACAGCAGCTTTGTTGTTTTCGGCCAGCGCATGCCAGGAAGAGTAGTTAGCACACTCGGTGTAAAAGGTTTCGGTCAGTTCCTGGTTGATGCCGGGAGCGCCGCTTCGGTCTTCAGCCGAGCCTGCAGTAGTGATACAGGCTTCAATCGTTGCTTTGATCTGATCATCATCGCTGGATTCGGGAGTAATGATTCCATCCCCGTTAAATTTTGTCTGGGAAAAGATCGCGATGGTATCTGCTGTATCGCTGGCGGATATGAATTCTGCATCGTGTTTGAGCAGGTTGGTCAGTATCTGCTTTGCAGAAGACAGCATTCGTACGCCCTCTTCGTTGTTGGTTTGGATAAGATTCAGCGGTAGCTCGGGAGTATTTTGCAGCAGTATATCCGGATTGGTTACCATGGCGCAGGTCCATTCCACCGCCTGAAGAATTTCGGGTACGCGTACTCTTCCATCGTTGTCCGTATCGATCAGCCGCAAGGTTGCTTCATCGATTTCCAGCCCCTGTACCGGACAGCTCAGAGCAGTCCACAGTTTCTGATCCAGGTCTCGCAAATGAAGAAGATCTGCTCCGGACTCCAGGTTGACCCTGTTGACACCTCCTACACGGGAGAACTTCCATCTATGTTGTTGGGATGGCTTTTCCATTGGGATTGTATTAATTTGAGGCGCAATTTATCAAAAATACTACAGGGGAGCAATGGCGCAAAGCGAGGCCGTTCCGGTATTTTTCTGACTTCTGGTGTTCGTGGAAAGAAAGGAGGGATTCGTCATGGTTTTACTTCTGATGAAGAGGCTGACTGAAACGAACCATTGTTCTGTAATAGAAAAATACGGTTACCAAACCATTTTTTATAATCTGCCCGGAGAACCTCCGGATAGAGATTTCTTTGCATAGTCGGTAGAAAATGCAGATCAGATTAACGTTTTCCGCGATCTTTCTCGTTTCAGATATTTTTTTTGTTATTAACTTTTAACAACTGTTTCTGTAAAATACTACATTTGTGATTGTTTTGTGTTCTGTTTATTATAATAATCATTATTGCTTCTCAGGGGCGACTCCTGAAGCGGTCAGATAAGATCCGGAGAATAATTTGAAACATATTAATATGAAAAAGGCAGTATTTTTTTTCGCATGGTGGCTGGGTTGTTTTTCCCTGCTGGGGCAAAATATCGTGTATGTTAATCCGGAGGCTCAGGGTGTCAGCAATGGCACCAGCTGGAAAGACGCATATACAGATCTGAAACAAGCGATCGCAAATGCGGCTCCCGGCGCGGAATTATGGCTGGCCAGACCATTCAACGGTTTTCAGGTATCAGAAAGAAATAATCTGGAAGATCATATTGTTATTGACAAGCCATTGGCGCTCCGTGGTGGTTTTCTGGGAAATGAAAAAAACTTGCAGGAAAGGGATTTATATAACAAAGGTTATACCACGCTGGAAGGAGATATTGGCCAAAAGTATGATTGGTCGGACAATTCCCGGAATGCATTTATTATCCGGGCCAGTGTTGTGCTGGACAGGATACATTTTAAAAACTTTAACTCCGGCTATGACAAGCTTGATTATTATGGGGCTGTCTATGTGGATACGAATGTGGCTGTGACAATACAGGAATGCATCTTTACCGGCAATGACGGGCGCTCGCAGGGGATTTGTGTTTCTGCTGCCAAAGACGCGGCTGTGACCATACGCGGAGCGAGATTCGAATCAAACAATCAGAATGGCTATGGTGCGCTGATAGGGCGGAATGAGAATTCAGTCATTGATATAGCTGATTCCGATTTTTTAAATAACGGACAAGGCAATGGTGGCAGCTATATTTTTTATTCCCTAAGGGCATGGGATAATAAGGCCGGGACAGAAGAAAATAAAAAAACACTGCTGTCCGTCAGCTCCTGCAATTTTGCGGGTAACAGCATGGACATCTCCTATAGTTATTTTGGCGGGAGCCGGTTTGTCAGTTGCCAGTTTATACTCGGCAAAGTACAGGGCTATACATTTAACCATTTTGGCGACAGCGCTTCAGTGTATGTTGATAGCTGCCGGTTTATGGGCTCCTATCAGACCTATTTGTTTTACGCTTCCGGTCTGAAGGAGTTTGTGTTTAATAATACCGTTATTGAAAACCCGGCAGGAAGTGAGGCAAGTCTTTTTTATGTGCAGGCCGGCTCAGTCACGATCGATGGATCGGAATTCAATAATATAAGAGGATCCGCGTGTTTTCAGTTTCAAGCCGACAATGGAAGACTGACGTTGAAAAACTCCAGGTTTAAGGGCGGTAAGGCATCCAGTTATTATTTATATGCAGTGGCCCGGAGCATGCATACCCTCAATACCGGATTCATAGACGTAGAAGCAAGTCTGGGAAATTACTTTACGCTGGATTCGCTGTATATAAAGAACAGTACATTTACGGGTATCAGAGCCAATGGATGGCTTGATCTCGCCTATATAAAAAATGTCCTTATCGATTCATCCAGGTTTTCTGATATTGTTCAGTTTGAAACACTATTCAGAATAAGCATGGAGTTTGTCATGAAAAACAGCATTGTTGAGAATATCCGGATGGCCAACGTCAATCCGGGAAGGCCACTGCTTTTTCACAATTGGAGCAATACCGCAACAATTGAAAATACATGGTTTGCCAATGTCGCTTCGGCTGGTCCGATCATTTCGAATGTTGGCGGGTTACGTTGGCTTGGCAGTGAAATAGACGGAATTGATTCCCCCAAAGGCTTTCTTGATAATGCGGGCGATGTCCTGATCTACAACTCAAACTTTCATGGCCTTCGGGGTCCCTGGATTATTAGCCAGGATGACTATTATAAGTCTGCCGGCAAAAGTGTAACACTGCTGAATAATATTATTTTTTCCGACAACGATACCATGGTTTGCAATAAGGTGACCGAAGCCGGTTATCATGAATACATAGCAAACTGTGTCACCAATCGCCCGCTTCCTTCGGGGAGCAGCAATGTCATTGAGACCGTGCTGGACTACTATGAGCTGTACGAGCCCTATGGTATACATTTGCTGCAGGACAAAGGCATGCCGCTCGCGGACACCTTGTATGTGCCGGAAAAGGATCTCGCAGGCAATCCCCGTATTGTTTCCGGCAAAATCGATATTGGCGCCTATGAACGGGATGTGCTTGTGACGGCGGCGCGGGTGTCTGACGATCGCGCAAACGATTGGTGCTTCCCAAATCCTTTCAGTGATATGCTCACTCTTCAGTTGACAGAAGAGTCAGAGGTGGAGATTCTGAGCCTTCGCGGAGAGCTGCTCCATGGTGGCCGTTATACTGCCGGATCTCCTGTGATTCGTACCGGGTGGCTGGACCCGGGAGTCTATATACTGGGGATTCGTACCGCAAAGGGGATGGAGCAGATGAGGATTGTCAAAAATTGATGGGGGATCCGGTTTTTACATTTAATAAAATTAGTTATTGTTCAACAACTTGCTACTATGAAAAGATTTTTACCATTACTTAGTATGATATTGTTGGGCGGGATGACCTGTTTTGCGAAGGAGTACCGCTTCCCTTTGGGCGAGCCCGATCAGTACCTTTATGTATATACGGTGCATAGCGCGCCCAACGAAGACGGGGTTGGAATTGATGTATACGATACCGGAAAACAAGGGGGCTCAGTCATTAGCTCATATGGTAATATTTCCGGTTTGCAGGTGGAAGGGAAGAATCATCCTGTAACACAGGGAAGCGGATACTATAAAAACCAATATTATTTGTATGAATCGGACACTGTATACATAAAGCGTGATGACGTATTGGTGCATACCTTGTACTGGCACGTCAGCAAAAATCCGCTGGAGCTTTTTTCACTGACTTTTGTATCCGGTGACGGAGAGAAAATCGATGTGACTTCATATGGCTTTGATGATGAATATAAGGAGCAATATTATCATAGGGCAGATACAATAGATATAAGCGCGGACTACTTCGAAAACCATGTTTTTAGTCTCCAGGCTGTCAACCTCAGAGCCGGAGAACCTGTAGAATGTTTGTTTTTGAAATATACTATCCGGGTTAATCAGAATATAGTACATTCCTACGACGAGGGTCATTACGAACCATTTCCTGACCAGGCTCTCAGGGAAGGTGATACGGTAAAGATCGTACATGCCTGTTGCCCGGCAGAATGCTTTACCAATGCCATTTCCCGGATAGAATCGGCCGTTATGATCGTGCGTGATCCTGTGACGGCAGTTCGATCCGCCGGCGTATCAGGTAAGCATTTTTTTGTTCAGCATGAAAACCGGATAGACTTTACTTCAGCGGCAGACAGGATGTGGCTGTACTCCTCATCCGGTCATTTGATACATCAGGCAGAAAAGACGGATGGTTTTTCTACTGCCGGCCTTTCTGCCGGAGTATATCTGATGGTTATGTCGGTGGATGGTGAGCTGGTGAGGCAAAAAATAAGGATACAGTAAATACATTCCCCGATAAACGTGATAATAAAATCAGAGAATATATTCTGTGACAGAGTCGAAAATTCGTATTATTTGCAAAATCAACGCAGATGAGGGGGTAAGTAGCCCGAAAAAAGATTGTTTGGATGATTATGACGTTCAAACAAGATCTAAGCAGCTGATGACATGGAGCGGATGCCGGTATCAGGTATGAAAATCCGGTTTTCAAATAAAATGAAGAAAGTTTGCTTTTAGAGTTATTGTATGTATCTTTGTAGTAACTAGTTAAATCAGTAAGCTCGCTTACCCCTAATTTATTTTTCAACTTAAACTACAGCTATGTTCAATTTCAAAATCTGTCGAAGACCGATGGGGATTTCTCTGTCGGGTCTGCTATGTATGGTTTTTCTGCTGATTTTTCAAGTCCGGCAGACTTTTGCCCAAACCTTTGCCAATTCCCAGACCAATGCAGTCAATGGCCTTTGTTTGCTCTGTGGTGTCGCAAATCCTAACAATGCAGTCAATGGCAATGTAACGGATTATTCCACCTTCACCATTACAGCGGGTCTGCTCGGTGTATCGGTGGAGCAAACCCTGATCTTTCCCTCTGCTACGACCAGCAATGGATGTGATTCTCTGTTTATCGGGGTGGGGAGCGCCAATCTCCCGATTGATCTGACACTCTTCCAGGCGGTCACTGTGCAGACTTTTAACGGAGCCACGGCTCATACACCCGTAGTCTTGTCTTCTTCCATTCTGGATATTCGTATTCTGGGCGGAGCGCCGGTTGTTGTGGCACGGTTAAAGCCATCCCAGGACTTCGACCGGGTTAAAGTGACCCTGTCATCCCAGCTGCTGGGTTTGCTGAATGCGTTCAGAGTATACTTTGCGGCGCATCAGTCTGCCGGTCCCCTTGCCCCGACTGTGGCTCCTCTGAGCACTGCGATTTGCTCGGGACAGTCTGCCGAATTTGAGGCAACTGCTCCGGCCGGAGCAGGGTTTGCCTGGTATACGGCTGCATCCGGCGGCACTGCTGTTGCTACAGGAGCTGTTTTTAATACAGGAGCATTGAGCAGCTCAACAACATTTTATGCTGAGTCTGACAACGGAACTTGTCCGAGCGCGGACAGAACCCCGGTGACTGTAACGGTCAATCCAACGCCGTCCGCACCTACAGTTACGCCTTCCGGCACGACTATCTGTTCCGGCAATTCCGCTACGCTTAATTCATCCGTAAGCGGTGGTTCCATCAGCTGGTATACCTCATCAAGCGGTGGCAGCGCGGTACATACAGGCAATAGCTTTACCACGCCGGCTCTGTCTTCTTCGACAACGTATTATGCAGAAGCAAAGGTGGGTGATTGTATCAGCGCCAGAACGGCCGTTGCCGTTACCGTCAATCCTACACCGGTTGCACCAACAGTGACACCCGCCGATACAACGGTATGTTCCGGTACGACAGCTACGTTCAATGTTACTGCTCCTTCCGGCACACCGCGCTGGTATCTTGTACCGACCGGTGGAGTCAGCCTGCATAGCGGTACTCCGTATACGACTCCGGTACTTACATCCAGCATATCCTTTTATGTAGATGTTACTCAGGGTTCATGCACAGGTTCCAGAACAAGAGTGCCTGTTACCGTAGTTACCTGTCCATAAGTTCGGATTGCGGATTATTACCGTGAAACATCAATAGCTGCCTTACAGGCAGCTATTGATGTTTATGCCGGTGTATCAACATTCGTTCGGGCAATGGCAGAGAACCGAAATCGGCAGGTCTTTGCAGGAAAGCGCTTCCTCTTTTATCCATATCCTCTTGTTTTTCGTATCCATACCCTGTCAGAACCTTATTCGGGGCAAAGGCTGAACATTGCGCCTCTGTCCTGATTTAGTCTGCATGGTTTTTTCTTAGTCAGTAACATAGTATGAAGAAGGTCGGAACGTTTTTTTTATTGTTTACAGGGTTGGTTATCCTTGTTTTACTTGGGCTGCTTGTCAGGAGCCTGACCATTGCCTCCCGGCAGATCAGTGTGGCGGAGAATACCTGGCAAGCTCCGGATGATGCCGTGGTGCGGCTTTCAGAAGCCATTACCTACAGGACCATTACCCATGCGGATCCGGCAGATATGGATACCCTGGCTTTTTTGCGTTTTCAGACATTTCTGGAAGAACGGTTTCCCATGATTGCGGGCAGGCTTGTCAGAGAGCGTATAGGACTTAGCCTCCTCTATACCTGGCGGGGAAGCAATCCATCGCTCAGACCCGCTTTGCTGATGGCGCATCAGGATGTGGTACCGGCCGATGACAGCCTCAGCTGGTCTGCCCTGCCTTTTTCCGGAGAGGTAAAAAACGGGTACATATATGGCCGTGGCAGCCTCGATATTAAAAGCGGTATACTGGGTATTATGGAAGCAGTAGAAGCGCTGCTGGCCGAAGGCTTTGTGCCGGAACAGACCATTTACCTGGCATTCGGGCATGATGAGGAGAGCGGAGCGGGAACCGGAGCGGAAGAAATTGTCACCTTGCTCAAAAACAGGTCCATACGGCTTGATTATGTGCTGGACGAGGGCGGGCTGATTCTGAAAGAGGCACTTCCGGGACTAAAAGAGCCCGTAGCCCTGATCGGAATTGCAGAGAAAGGTTATATGAATATTCGGATCACCGCCAGAGCTGATGGCGGGCATAGTTCCATGCCCGGAAAAACGTCAGCGGTAACCCGTCTTTCCGAAGCGATCGTGAATATGCAGAAGCAGCCCTTTCCGGGCCGGCTCGAAGGCCCCCTCAGAGAGCTGTTTGCCTTTACCTCTCCCGAAATGAGCTATCCTTTCCGCTTGCTGTTTGCCAATCCGGAAATTTTTGGTGGACTGATCAAAAATCAAATGGAGGCAAGCCCTTCGGGCAATGCGATTTTGCGGACAACCACTGCCGTGACCATGCTGCAGGGCAGCAGCAAGGAAAATGTCATTCCTCCCGCTGCCTCTGCTACTGCTAATCTGCGTCTGCTTCCCGGTACCACTGCGGACGATGTTATCCGTTACCTCAATCAGGTGATCGGAGATACTGCTGTACAGCTGGAGGTACTGTCGTATCAGGCCGCATCTCCTGTGTCTTCTTCCGGATCAGTTGCCTTTGAAAATATAAGGCGTTCTGTAAAAGCAGTCTTTCCCAATACCGTATCGGGTCCATATCTGCTGGTAGCCCTGACCGACAGCCGGCATTTTGCAGATATTGCCGACAATGTATACCGTTTTCATCCGGCCGTGTACGACAAAGCAGATCTGAAGCGTCTCCATGGCCGGGATGAACGGATCAGCGTTGAAAACTATCTGCAGAGCATCGCGTTTTATCGTCTCCTCCTGCTGGGTTCAGGTTCCGGGAGCAAATGATCCACACTTGCACCATTGTATCTGATTTTTGGCTAAATTGGCCGTATGGACAAGCATTGCCGCAGGCTGAGAAATAATCCGGACCGCAGTCGTACAGGAAGGTTATGGAGAGTATCCCTGCTGCTGGTTTGTCTGTTTACCGTATCAGGCAGCTCTGCTGTAGTATCTGACACCCTGCATGGCAGACAGAGCCTGCTGCGAGAAGCCCTGTTCCTGTCCGACAAGGAGGGTACAAAAAAATGGCAGGAAATACTGGCGATGCCCGATTCATCCTTTATGCCTGTGCCGTCTTCCGGGCTCCATTTTCAATACGATACCTCTGTCAACTGGGTAAAAATACCGCTTATCACCAATCGTCCGGGCAGGCTGGTGCTGGAAGTCCCCGGAAGCAATCTGCACAAGGTCAATATGTATGTATACAATACGGAGCAGAAGCAGCTGCTGGCTTCCAAAGAAAACGGCCATACTTCGCAGATCTTTCTGATCAACAGTCTGGATCGAACCTTTACGCTTATTTTTGAAGCCGGAAAAGGAAAAGAGTACATTGTGCTGATTGAGGCGCAGAGCCTGCTTTCATCCTATACCCTGCCGGTTGCTCTGTGGGAAATTTCCGACTTCCGATATGCCCGTGCCAGAGACTATCTGTTCTGGTGTGTATTTGCCGGCTGTTTTCTTTTTATGGCCTGCTTCGGCGTTTTTCTTTTCATCAGTCATACAGAAAGCATCTATCTCCTTTACAGCGCCTATGTGCTGAGTTTTCTTTTGTGGCAGCTCAATTTTCTGGGTTTTCTACCTTTGCGCTGGACTTTTCTGCCCGGTTTTGCCGGTCTGGACAGCGGCATTCTGTACGGTTATCTGCTGTTTCTGGCCTTCGTGTTTTTTTCATCCCGCTATCTCGAGAGAGGTATTCGCGATTCTGAGAAGAAGTTTATACGGGGCTATGCTGCTTTCCTGTTCGTTTCGTTTTTTCTCAGCATATTCTACCGGACAGATCAGAGCACTGTTCGTATGCTGCTGATTGTCATTTACAATATTACTTTTCTTACAGGTTTTATTTATATACTGTTTCTGCTCGTCAGAACCATCCGTCGCGGTTTCGGAGCAGCCCTTTATTATCTGATAGCAATTTCACCCCTTGTTCTGCTTTTCGTTCTGCACAGGCTTGCCAAGATTTTTCCCGACATTCCTCTGGCGCATACTGACTATCTGTATGCCGTTGTCACCCTTTTCGAAATGCTGGTCATGATGTTCGGGCTCACCCTGCGGTTTAAGGAATACCGTGACCGGCACGAAGTGCTTTTGCTCGAAAATGCCCGTAAGAAAGAAGAAGTGATTCGCATTTCCCATGACCTCCACGATACGGTAGGAGCGCAGTTTACCATATTGAAAGCCCTGGCCGAGCAGGCCATGCAGCCGCTGCCGGTATCGGAAAAAGAGCAGAAGCTGGCCAGCCTCCGGACTTTTGCAGAAAAATCGATCCGGGAGCTGCGCAATTCCATATGGGCGCTGAATCAGGGATCCATTTCCCTGGAAAAAATCAGGTTCCGGTTGCTCGACTATATGGCTGTAGTCCGCGAGGCCTATCCGGCTGTAAAGCTTCGTCTGTATTGTAAAGAAGGGCTGGAAAGAGAGGCTGATATCCTTTTTGCCATGCATCTGCTGAGTGTCGTTCAGGAAGCCACTCACAACGCGCTCAAATACGCAGAATGCTCCGTGATGGAAATTCGTTTCTCGTTTGAGGGAGCTATGCTGCTTGTCACGATTGCCGATAATGGAAAAGGTTTTGAATACAGAGAAGAAAGTGAGGAACAGTACGGACTGATCAGTATGAAAAAACGTATGCAGGATTCGGGAGCCCGGCTGTGCATTGAGTCCGGTCCGTCCGGAACCACTATTACCATAAAAAAACAACTGATATGAAGATAAAGGTAGCTGTCGCCGATGACAATCCGGGAATAATCAGGCTGGTGCAGGAGCAGCTGCATACCTCGGCCCGGCTGGAGTGTGTCTGTACCGCCGGCAACGGAGCCGGGCTCCTGGAGCATATTGCGGCGGAGACTGTTCCGGATGTAGCGCTGGTTGATCTGCAGATGCCGGTCATGGATGGTATCACCTGTATCGGCAGACTCCGGATTCTCTGTCCGCAGACCCGCATCATCGTGCTGAGTGTATTTGATGATGAGGAAAAAATATTTCAGGCCATACAGGCAGGCGCCAACGGTTATCTGCTCAAGGAAGATCTGACAGACAAGCTGATTACAGGTATTATGGAAATTATGGAAGGCGGAGCTCCCATGTCACCTTCTATTGCCAACAAAGCACTGAAGCTCCTGCGCGGCGCACATATTGACAGGCCGAAATCAAGTGAGGAAGTACCCCTTACAGCCAGAGAAACCGAAGTGCTCGAAGGACTGAGTCAGGGCTGGTATCTGAAAGAAATAGCCGGAAACCTCAATATCAGCACCGGTACGGTGCGCAAGCATATCGAAAATATCTATACCAAGCTGCAGGTACATAATAAGGTAGAGGCGGTGCAGAAAGCCAACCGCCTCCGGTTACTGTGACCAGCAGTTTATTTCTTAATAATCTTTCTTGTTTCGATCAGTTGCGTTCCCTCATAAAGGTGCAGCAGATATAATCCGGGGGCAAGCCCGGATACATCCAGCATTCCGGCAGAAGGCTCAGACAGCTGTTCGCCCCGGGCTGAGTACAGGCGGATCGTAGCGGTTTGTCTGCCTTCGGGCAGATCGATGTGCAGCATGTCAGTGCAGGGATTGGGGTATGCCTCCAGACGATATTCGGCCGTTCTCTCTGTATGAGCAGTAGTGACCGACAGATCTTTCTGGTATACATCCGTAAAGTTTAGCGCCATATACAGCTTGCCGCTGAGCGCCACAAACCTCTTCGCTGCAATGCCAGCTACTGTGCTGGTCAGCAGCCCCTCAGTGTCCGGCGCAAAGCTTTGCCCGCCATTGCGGCTTATCAGCACATTGGCCGTTGCGCTTTCCTGCGCCTTGTCCAGACCAAGGATGATCAGGTCACCCTGACTGTATATCCGCTGGATCTTCTGCCTGATCTGGAAATTGTTCAATTGCAGATACTGGTTAATCGCCAGGCTATCCCAGCTTGCTCCTTCGTCGTCGCTGTACAGAAAGGCATACTTGTTTGTAACCATGCTGCTGCCGGCTATATAGATCCTGCCGGTAGATTCATCCGTATGGATTACCGTCGGGTTAAACCAGGAGGGGAGCCTGTCGCCCGCTGCCTGGGTCCAGCTCTGTCCGTAATCATCAGAAATGTATAAATAGGAAAGACCGCCCCATGTATAGAATTTTCCGTTATGAAAGGCAAAAAGCTGCGAATAATCCGTATTGGTCTCCTTGTTTTGCTCCCAGGTTTCGGCATCCACCTGTTTGTGCCAGTTGCCGATATTGTTGAAAGCAATCACCAGATGTCCCTGATGGTAATAGATCGAGTTGATCGCAACCAGCTCATTATTGCCCGTATTTTTTGGCAGGCCCACCGTATCGGTTTCAAAGGTTTCACCGCCATCAAGCGATTTGTATACCATAGAGGAAGCGTAGTACGGATTGAAAGTGATCGCGTACAGCGCGTCTCCGGCATCGGCCAGCAGATCGATACGCAGGCTTGTAGGGTTGGTTGTAAATGCATTGTGCTCTACCTTGGTCCAGGTTTGTCCTTCATCTGTGGACTTTTGCAGACCGTTGGTATTGCCCGACACATACAGAATGCCTTTGTGGCTGACCAGATCCCAGACGTTTTCAATAGAGCCGGTAGAAAGGCCCGTCGCCTGCCACTGGCCGTAGCCATGCAGGACAGAAAAAAAGCTGAGCAGAGTAAGAAGTATTGATTGTTTCATAGGGTAAATTAGTTATTGTACAAACAAAGCTATGATCTGCCCGACTGCCGGAAAATACGTAAAGTAGCGTATGCCTTCGCTTTTTAGTCTTTTGTCAGGTTGTATCACTGCATAGCTGTTGCTATATGCCGGAATCATCCGATTGGAAAACCATATCAGCGCAAAAGCTGACCAAGCCTTTCCCCAGACCTTTATCCCCGTATATTGGGACAATTCTGTCTGAGCATGAAGTAAGACGCATGTGGATTTTTTACACATTATCCCGGCAGCTCGGAACGAGGTCCTTGAGATTCAGCAAAAGATCAGGTTCCGGCATGTTGCCAGAGGCTCTCAAAGGCAACCGGCAGATGCCTGATAAAAAGAAACCAGTCGGCAATTTGTTCCTTAAGTACCTGATTCTGTTTTTTATTTTCCCAAAGCCCCCGGCACAAGCCCCGAAAACGGTATCCGGACCCGTGGCCGGCTCCGGTCAAAAAACTTATTCTGTCATCCCTTGGTTTTCATCAAAAGAAATAATGGTAAAGAGAAGAGCGTATGTGGGGTAAGGGTAACAAAAAGGAAGAAAAGGACAATCAGGCAGACCAGGCGGTAGATAATAAGCCTACGGAACCGGATGTGATTCTGGATATCCCGGAGCTGAAAGTGGATGAGGTTACGGTAAAGGTCGAAAACCTGGATGCCCATGTTTCGGTCAGCGCGCGGCTGGCAGACTTTGTTTCTATAGAGGTAGGAGCAGATGTGCATATCAGTCAGGTAAAGATCGAAATAGAAGGAGTCCGGGCAGAAGCCTACCTGAAAGTAAGGCTGGAAAGGGTAAAAACCATTCTCAACAGAACTATTCAGACGCTGGACAATAATCCGGACCTGTTGAAAGCCTTGCTGAAGCCGATTGCCGAAGGAGCCGGAAGCTCGGTAGGACATATCGGAGAAGGCGTAGGAGAGCTGACAGGACAAGTAGGGCAGGGGGTAAAGGGGCTTCTGACCAAAACGGGTGATGCGTTGAGCAACCTGAAGCTGGGAGCTGGTGTTCAGAAGATGCTTAAAAATGTAAACATATTGTAGTAATCGGACTTAATAGAAAACGGGATGAAGCTGAAAGAACTGTTTGCGGGGAGTAACGGAAAGAAGGGAAAAGAGAAATCCGGTGAAAAGAAGGCTGAAGGGAAAAGCAGTCCTCAGGAAAGCAAGGATGCTACGGAGACAAAGGACGAAAAGAAGGATAAGCCTCAGAAAGATCAGTCCCGTGAAGAACGGATTAAGCTGAAAAAGCATGCGATGGGCTGGCCCTCTGAAGTCGATGGAACCGAGGTTGATGTAATCCTGGAAGTGCCCGAAATAAAGGTAGATAAGATCCGTATCAATGTAGAAGATATTGATGCCCGGGTTAATCTTCATGTAAAAGCGATTGATTTTGTGCAGATCAATGCCGGGGTGCATGTACATCTGGACAAGGTAGAGGTAGTGATAAAAGGTGTCCGCGCCGAAGCATACCTGCAGGTGCGTCTGGCCCGAGTAAAAAGTGTGCTGGTGCGGGTCATGGAGATGCTCGATAACAATGCCGATATGCTGGCGGATGTGCTCAAGCCGATTGCGCAGGGAGTGGGGCACGCCACAGGAGAAGTGGGCAGAGGAACGAAGAAAACGCTTGGCGGGGTAGGTGCAGGAGTTAATAAAGTAACCAACTAAAACGCATTAAACATATCCGATCATGCCCGATGAATCACAAAAGGATACGCCGGAATATACCTCCGGCTATCCTGACCAGGTTTCCCATGAAGCAGAGACAGAGCCCGATGTGGTCCTGGATGTTCCCCTGCTCCGGATCGGAGAGGTAAAGCTGGATGTTGAAAATCTGGAAGCAAAGATCTGCATCAATGCCCGGCTGGCCAGTTTTATCCATATAGAAGTGGGCACAAAGGTATTTGTGGAAAAAGCCAAGCTTGAAATCAAGGAGGTGGAAGCGGAAGCCTACCTGCGGGCACGACTGAAACGGGTAGAGGCGATCTTCATGAAAGCGCTCAAGACGCTGGACGAAAATCCCGATCTGATTAAAGACTTAATCAGCAATGCCGATAAAAAGATAAACGAAACACCGGATAAGTGAAAGAAGGCGGGGAGTCTGAGCCAGAAAAAGGGAGGAGCATAGCCCATGACAGAAGAAGAGACACAGCGGCAAAACAAAGATACCGGTAGCAATCACGGTTTGCCGGATTCGGAATTTACCGGCAAGGCAAGTATGAAGAAAATGCTTGTAAGCAGGATCGGTAAGGTAGAGATAACCAGCTACAGCAACCTGGAATCCTGTGAAGACCGGATAAAGAAAAGGGAAAATATGCCCGATGAAATAAAAGATGGGGAAACGTATACAGATGCGAAGATCTTTTCTCATAGGGGCAATTACCTGAAACCGGACAAAAAGTAATCGGAATAGCTAAGCCATGCTTATCGGGGAAGCGCCATTTTTTAGCTGGTGCTTATTCCCGTCGTTCCACTCTGAGGAATAACGATTATTTATAAGGCCTCCAGCTGTTTTTTTTACCATCACCAGCCGAAAATTAAAGTACGTGTAGCCAAGCTGACAATCGAGTGATGGTGTGAGTCTGAATGATGGGGAGAGTATGCATTACAACCTCATATATTCGTAAAGTTAAATATCAAGTGTTTCAATATTCCAATGTCTGAATGGTTAGATTCATAGTAGGATTTAAGTAACTTATGTGATACAAGATTCAAGGTTTCGGAACTTCTCTTGTCGTTTATTAGCATAGAATTAATTCCGTTTTTAGTTTCATCTACATTACCTTCTAATAAATAACCTAACATACATCCAATAGGATATTTTTTAGAAATATACCTATCCATACCTTCTTTGATATAAGCCTTTTTCAAGTTGGAATCCTTTTCTTTTAGTCTTTTGGCTTCCATATAACATTCAGAGCGTGATTGACTATTCCAAGTTGAAAAGTAGAAGTCGATTCTATCCAATTTGTCGCCATATCCTTTTTCTAAAACATCGGTTTTAGGAGGCAGTTTCTTTTCTGTTTCACAAGTAATTTTAAATTGACTAGTGTTGATATAGTTCTTAAATAGTTCAGAAAAATCATTTTCAAGCCAATCTGTCTGATATTTCTTTTCTACAATGGCTAAATTGTATGCATTCACAACTAATTCAATACAATCATCTTCAAAAGCTTTTCTGTAAATCTCACTAAGCTTCATCGTATACTCCGTTTAAAATTTCGAGAATTAATTCGGAAGCATCTTCAAAAGCCATTGATTGAGACCAAAATCTACGTTGGTTAGGACGAATAATATAAAAATCATCCCCTTTTTTATAGTTGAGTTTTTTTCTGAAATAGATATTTTTTGCTTTCTGTTCCCACAAATATTTGTCGAGTTTTTTTAATTCATAAGCTACATTTTCATTTGATAGAAAAACATCTTTTTTAGTTTTCTCGTGAGATAGTTTTATCATCATCAATGGTGATGATTTTAAATCTTTTAGATTGTAAATAGTGGTATTTACAAATACATTTTGCCCTTCAAGGAATTCATTTAGTTCTGAAGATATTATTTGAGCGTATTCTATTGGTTGATTTTCTACAACAGGTAAAATTGCTTTTGACTTTTCTTGATTATTAAATAAATCCATTGAATAGGTAATAAAATCGTTAATAGATTCCTCGTTATTTGAATTGATACAATACAAGTCGGACACTATTTTATTAATTTTATTTTCTAATTTCTTTAAATTTACTTCCATAAAAGTAGACTGTAACTCATTTTCAATCTCTTTGTGAAGCGAAACCAATTCTTCTTCTATTTTTTGATTAAGAAAAACAGGGAATTTATATATTTCGTTAGGTTTTATTCTTTCTCGTTCTATTCCCCAAGAATTAGATATTAACAAAAGAAAATATGTTGCTAATTTTGAATTTAATATTGTAGACAGAAACCTTAATTGATCTTTGTTATTCGATCTAAATCCTAAAACAGTACTATTAAAAGCAACAGGCTTTTCTACAATACTAAAACAAAGTTGATTGTTTTTAAAGCCCTCTTTTGTTAGTAATAAAGGACCACGAAAAATGTTTTTTCCTGTAGTTCTTCTAAAAACATTAATCTGAGGTAAATCATTAATATTTTTTACAGAATAGTGTTTTAGATAAACATCTATAGTTTCTTTGTTTTTCAGTAAATAATTTATACCGGAAAAAGAGTTTTTTGAGGTATAGAATCGTTCAATACGTTCAGGTCTTATAAAGTTTAATTTGGAAATATCGTCATCTATAATTGGTTTTTCAGTCGATTTATTTAATGGTTGTAAACCAACGCTATATTCTATATTTTGTTCACTTAAATATGTGCCAACGTTATGATGATTCTGTAATAATCTTTCTACCAATTGCCAATCATTCATTCCGCCCCACATTGCCACTTTCCAAATTTTGGTATCTGGTTTTTGACACTCTTCTCTTGGAATATATTTTATATCAGTCGAATCTATTGACAAACCTTCAATAACATTTGACCTAACATAAGTTTTTGGAGCATAGTAAATAATGCTGTTACTAGGATTAATAGGGTGTTCTTTTTTATAAAATACTATGCTTATTGGTCCTGTAGCATCTCCGAACAACTGTCCTCCAAAATTCTTTTTGGCTTTACGTAAAATCGAAAAGTTAAACACTTTTTCTACATAGCATTTTTTAAAAAGCCATTCTCTAAAATTTTGATAAGTCCCTCCTGTGTTGGTTAAAACTTTGGTATTAAAAATCAAGGCTATTTCTCCATTTGGAGCGAATAGAGTTGCCTTGTGTAGAAATGGTAATACCTTTTCTTTTGCAAAATTTTCATTGTTGCAATAATCTCTAATTGTATCTAATAACTTGTCAGTGCCAAAAGGCGGATTCCCCACAATAAGCTGAAAGTTCTGTAATTCATCTATTGAAGATAAATCGGAAATAGTATCACGGCAAAAGAGGTTTTTACCTTTCTTCTGCTCGTTCTTTTCCTTTGGGTCGTTTACTAAATAGGGTAAACGATAATCTGTATTTTGCCATAGATTTTTAGGGTCTAATTTATCAACCAAAGCTAAGTACAAACTAAAGGCAGCAACTTTTATGGCTTGGGGGTGAATTTCAATCCCAAAAATATTGTCTTTTAATAGCTTCACTAAAGTGTCAAAATCCGAAAGGTTATCAAGATTATGAGCTTTTTCATAACGTTTAACCAATCGTTTGAAACTCTCAACCAAAAAAATTCCCGAACCACAACTAGGGTCTAATATTTTTACATTGAATTCTTTTTCTCCATTATTTATAGGAAGCTTTTCGTTTAAAATAAACTCAACTAAAGAAGGTGGAGTATAATAAGTTCCTGAATCTTCTTTTAAAGTCGGGTCTGTTTCTGCCAAGAAATTTTCATAAATTTCACTTAGTAATTCAATTTGAATTATTTTGAAATTGAAAAGTCTGAATTGCCTCCAATCATCAAATAATTGTGCGTTATTGTTTTTTTCGTTTCCACGAATAAAACAAGTTTTAATTATTTGAAGCTGTTCTTTTGAAATATTTTCGTCTTGTTCCAATGTAAATACATTGCCATTGAATTGGTCTTCAAGTCGTTTGAATAAATCATAAGTAGCTGTCACATCATCTAAAATATCAAAATATGATTCAGCATCTTTTTTAATTTGACTATAAAAGTCTTTTTCGGCAGCACCTCTATCTTCAAGATATAAAAGGAATAGGGAACGAAGGATTATTTTATGGATAAAATCAATTTCTAGTCCTTGATTTCTTAAATATTCAGCCGTATTAACCAAACTGCTTACTAAATATTTATCAACTCGTTTTTGTAGATTGATTTTATCCCGAATTATTTTAGCATCGTCTAAAGTCCAGATAATTCCTGTGTCAATGGCAATTCTCGAAAACAGTTTGTTGAGTTCCTGCAATTGCTGTTTATCGGAATATTGATAAGAATTAATTTCAGTTCCTTGCAACTCTTTTTTGTAATCAAAATCATCTTTTGTTACAATTAGTGGTTTTTCTGAGCAATTGTAAATACGGATTTCTGTTTCAGAATATACATACAGAAACAACACTTTTTTGTAGTTCCAAATTTTTCGTTGTGTTTCAGCAATGTCTTTTAAGGTTTCAACATCATTGAAATTAGTAACTTTTTTCAGAAAAACAGCAGGAAAACTATTGTTGGTTTCTTCGTCTGAATTGAAGTAAACTAAATCAACCCCAAAATCTTTTTCTTTTACTTCGTTTAGGATTACGGCTTCACTGTCCGATAGTTTTTTATTACTTTCGATATCAATAGACTTGGTCCTATCTCGCCCCAAATCAAGGAATTCAAGTATGTCCAATTTTGTCATATTGCTCCGTATTATACAAAATTTATACTAAAATACGAATTTGTCAGTTTGCAAACCTAGCCGTTTTCAAATGAATCTGAAAATTGGTGGGATTTTTTGATGGTTGTGTGCGGGACTATCTCGCTGTATTCCCAAATTTGAACTGGATTTTGGTGTTGGCATGCCGTAGCTTGATTGCCGTGCTGTCTACCGGATTGTCGGTTAAGTCTACATAGATGAGATTGGGCAGGCCTGTCAGATTGACATCCTGAATCTGATTGTTGCTCAGAAAAAGCTTTTCCAGTTCCTTGAGCTTATTGATGCTCGGATTCAGGCTGGTCAGCTTATTGTTGAACAGACCCAGATTGACGATGCCCATATAGTCTTCAAACTGCACATCGGAGATTTTATTAGAGCTAAGATTTAACATTGCTAGTCGCTGAAGGGAAGCGGGTATTGTTACAACACCTTCGATATAATTGGCATACAGGTCAAGTGTGATTAGGTTGGTTAGAGAATCAATATATGGTATGGACTGCAATGAAGTACTATTGATTGTCAGTACATGTAAATTTTTTAGATTATTAATTTCTTCGGGAACTTTCCAAAGACATCCGCCATCTGCAGTAATTTCCAAATCAGAAACCTTTCCATCATTACTTATTATGACCATTCTGGGATAATGGTTACATCCGGAAAGGTAATTGTTGATTTTGTTCAGAGCGACAAATTCCGGATAATATTCCGGTTTGTCTGCTTTGTTGTGGCATGAAAACAGGATAGTGAGCATACTTGTAATAAACAGTACGGTTCTTATCATGTGATATATGAGTCAACAGGATTCAATAAATCAATGATTATTTATATCTGACGATAAATGATTTATTTCTATAGCTGATACTATCCACAAAGAGATTCTTATCATAATAAAAGATTTTATCCAGATTAAAACCGTTGCTTGTTCCAATTAATATACCATCCTTGTAATCAACCGAGTAAAAAATTTTGTTCTTATATTCTTTACGTATAGTGTTTTCATAGTAATATTCAGTCATTTTGATATCTAGCTTATTACAACCGTCTGATTTGATTATTCCGGAGTATAAGGTATCGTAGAAATCGGGTATCAGATAAAGGTAATGCGTTTGATTCCGGTTTAATTTTTCTGTTTTTTCAAGCAATGAATATTTATGATCTCCCCAATAGGAAAAAATGCTCAGGGAGTCATAACGATCCAGCTTTTCAACACTTGAAATCCGGTTTCGGGAATAGCTTTTCTTGATAATCTGATCCGGAAATGTACTGAGTTGATATACTTCAAAGGTGTCTAGGGTGTTTTTCTCTACTATAATTATTGAGCTATAGCTGAGAGTATCAGTTAAATTAAAGAAAAACAATTCTGCAAATAGCAAACTAAGCCTCTCATCCTGAATGCAGACTGACTTCTTTTGGGTACAAAACGTACTAAAAACCAGGAGTAAGCTAATCCAGCTTGAGATTCCGATATTTTTCCAATAATCTTTTATCATGTTCAGGGGAAATAGGATTATTTCGTTGTTTACTCCCCAGGTACTAGTCAGACATCCCAAGTGTATCAGTACTTATCCAGGTCGAGCCACTTTTTTCATCTCAATCCATGTAAATAGTATTAGTTGGAAAAACCAATGGTGTCTAGTATTGCGAGAGAATTATCTTCATTTTTCATTATTAGAGCTAGTCCACCTCCGCAAAACATGCCAGTTATACATGTATCAGGAGTTTTGTATACACAGTCGCTATAAATTCTGAAAATAACCGTATCAGTTGCTATTTGGGGCTTCTTCAGTATAAGATAATGATCTCCATTATTTAATGAACAAATTTCAAGACTGTCTAATATTCTGAAGTTATATTTGTTAAATTCTTTAGAGCTTAACTCACGATTCAGACCAGCAAGGGGGTAAACCAGGAATCTTCCAAGACTGTCTTTGGTTTTTTCCCAATCGGTCAGCATGGTTTCTTCCAATGCAATTTTAAAACCCAGATTAAGAGCTTTAAGTGTTAGATTATCAGAAGAATTTTGTGTGCTATTATGGCATCCAAAACCAATAAAAAGAGTAATTATTAGTAATAATGCACGCACTATGATTTTGTTATTCACAGCTTTAATGAGGTTTTAGGCCTAATCAGACCAGCCAATACTTTCTTCCAGTAACCATTCCTCATCCTTTTTTACGTAGGTGAGATGCATGCCGCCACCACATAGCATTCCGATGATACAGGTGTCATTATCATTGTATACACATGTTGAATAAATTCGTACCCGGCCGGTGTCTTTGCTGATCTCCGGGTTTTTAATTTCAATAAAAAACTCATGTATCGTTAAGCTGCAAAGCTGGGATTTCTCCATGAGTGCCATTGTTTCCTGATCTTTTTCCAGGAGCTCTCTGATTGTCGGGTCCTCAGTATATATTCTGTATTTTCCTTTTTTATTCTTGGCTTTTTCAGAGTCCGTAAGATTATTTTCAATTAAGGAATACTCGATTACATTTCTGACCAATTGACTCTTAATCCGCTTATTCTCTATATCTGAAGTGTCAGAACATGATAAACATAGGAGAGAGAATATAATTAAAGTTAATCGCATCAATAGGCTGATTGTATCACCAGGTAGCATAAGCAAACTTATCGGGATAAAGGAGGTGCGTCTTTATAGAAAGGTGCTCTTTACTTGGTATGATCTTGATTGCTAATATTGTATTGAAGTATAAATAATATCGTATCATTTTATTTTCATCCAGAATATCAGTAAAAACGGCATTCCATTGTATATCATCTTCTTTTATCTGCAAATACCGTTGTACATCCGGGATATTCTCCGGGGTTATTCTGTAATTATATTTTGTCTGTGAAAAACTCAGTGAATCAATCAGACAATCCAGCAAAGAATATATGATGACAGGATTATTTATTTTCTCGGCAGATAACATAGTGTTAACACCTTGCTCAAAAGTCAGGGATCTTTCCGGGTTGCCCGGATTCTGATAGAATAAATGGTCATTGTCCGGGATAAAAAATACCCTATCGTTTTTTTCTACTACATTGATGGCATACTTGGATGTTCCACCCAGATCGGGGATTAATTCATGCCGGATTATTTTATATGCTCCGGATCGGGTAATGCAAAAGCGTTGTACGTTAAATAATTTCTTTTTCCAGTTAGCTGTCGTGGCAATCATAGGTCTGCTGGCAGAATCAGCGAGAACAACGGACGTGAGTGAATCAGAATAATCCGTTTCCTTTCTTTGACAAGCATAAGTGAAAAGAAATGCTATTACGGATATGAAAACTATCTTTATGCTTTTCATTTACTCTGTTAGTTGAGGGTAACTGTTTTTGACCTTATTATCAATATAATTGTCGTTAGATTCAGCTTTCCATTCGAATGTTTTTCTGATACCTTTCCCATATTTTTCATTGTTGGGATTATCCAAGTTAAAGATGAATTGATCGAAAGCTCCTTCTTTTCCGTAATTTCTTAAGACGGCCTCTTGATGACTTAAATCTCCCATAATACCAGAATCAAGGTGATCTCCATTAGCTTTCATAACCCCAGAGTTGTGTCCAGCACCATGCACAATTGATAAAGCCGCAAATTCTTCTTGTGATAATGCCTTTAATCCGTGAAACTTATCTTGGACTTCTTCAATATTTAGATAATCAATTACAATTCCCTTACTATTCAGATTTGATTTTTCAGGATTAAACTTTGCGGTCCAACCTACTTGAAGTTTATCTGAAAAATCTTTATCAAAAGAAGAAACTTTATTGATAATACTTTCTCGGTTAGTGCCTATGACGACATAACCATCATTTAAATCAGTATTATTTAAATTAAAATTTCCTAGGTTTGTTTCATTGTATACAATCACTGTTGTATTTAATCCCATTAACTTAAAATACTCATTAGCTTTATTTTCAATTTCTTTTGCTGTTTCTTTTGAAATACTGGGTTTGCCATTCTTATCGGTTGCAATGACTAAATATATAGTATTC
Organism: Bacteroidota bacterium; assembly: GCA_023458555.1. Classification (GTDB taxonomy): domain Bacteria; phylum Bacteroidota; class Bacteroidia; order Cytophagales; family Cytophagaceae; genus SpSt-227. The sequence goes on from JAEWYS010000018.1 coordinate 160,843, forward strand.
TCTCTGCCATCTTCATCTACGTACAGGATCGGATTATTGGCAAAAGCATGATAGGGACTGAGTGAAGGATACTTGTGTGCCAGCGGATCGATCTGCCAGGCAAATACCACCGGGTCAAAGAAGTAGTCATTGAAAAATACAGAGTCTCGGGCAAAGCCTGTGATTGTCCCGCTCCGGGTGTCAAACAAGGTCCGGCCGTAGCGCTCCACAGGTTTATCAGCGTGCATTTCCTCCAGCCGTCCCCAGGACAGGGTGGCATAGGGGGGCTGCTCCGTACTGATCGCCCGGAAGGGTTGGGGGGTATGGTCCGTGGCTCCAATCCGGATTGTGGTGCTGTCTTTTCTCAGTCGGCCTATGATGATTTCTTTCATGGACAGAGGCATCTGCCGGTAACCCAGCCGGTACAGCCGGCAGGTAAGGGACTCCAGTTCGGCAAAGTCCTTATCCCCGCGCCATTGCCCGGGTGTACGATGGGTGCGGAGCAGGCGGTTTTCCAGCGCCTCCGCCTTGAGCAGCAGGGCGCTCAGGCAGAGGCTGTCGTAGCGCAGAGCCAGTTCGGCACAATCCATGGCAAAGGTGTCGTCGGGGGCAGACTGGCTGTACAGATAGCCCTTGGCCAGATAGACCAGGCACAGGGCTACCGATTGTTTCGTATCGAGCGTGCGCAGGGCGATCCCGCTGCGTATGGCCTCATCGGTTGTATAGGTCAGCGTGGCCATACTGCCGGTACCGGGAAAAGACCGGGTAGCCACCTCGGTATTATAGTATACCCCTTTGTGGTCCGCATGCCGGATATAGATATGACCGGGAGCCGTACACAGGGCGGCTTCGGAATCTAGCCGCTCCGAAAAGATACGGAACAGCGAAGCCAGCGCAAAGCAGTTGCCTGTACCCCGGCTGAGCAGGGCGCTGACCTGCGTATGCGTCCAGTCGTGGGTGCCCAGCGGATCCTGAAACGAATAGCGAAAGGGCAGGTGAGCGTATTGCCCGCCGATATACGTGGTATCGGTCATATAGGCAAAAATGGCCCAGTTGGCCAGCGCTTTTTCATAGCGGGTCTGTTGCAGGGCTACGCTTTCAGTGGGGCTGGTGCGGAAGTTTTGTGCGGCATAGTCGCGGTTGGCATCCATCAGCCCGCGGATACGCCGGGTATGCGTATCCAGCATATGCCGGTAGTGCAGGCTGTCCAGTCTATTGTTATGAAAAGCATTTTCGATACAGAACAGTGCCCGTTCATAGCTCAGCGGTGCCTTGCCTTCCAGCATATGCATCAGTTCCTGCCGGGCTGCCTGGTACCATCCGGCTTGTGCATTGCCGGAGCCATATGCTGCCGCAACACCGGGCAGAAGGAAAGTCAGAGCGGTGAAAAAAAATAGTAAAGACTTCATTCTATGTAAATTTAGTGATTATTTTTCTCAAAATGACGGAATAAACCGGCTCCGCTTCTGCTGACCTGATTGCTCTTGCCGGCTGCCTTTGAATTCGTGCTGACGCATCAGATTTTCATACAGCGCTTCGGGCAGAGGCTGATAACCCAGGCGGGAGATCATTGCTTCGTTTTGCAGGAGGGCGTCCCGCAGCCGCCGTGCTTCCGGCAGTTGATCTATCCGGTCTATATCCCTGATGCCATACTGTCGTAACAATCGCTCCAGCTGCCCGGCCAGCAGACTGCTTCGGAGCAGGTAGGCCTGAAGGGCATTCCGGCGGGGAAAGGCCGTCAGGGCTGCATCGATGCATTGATTGATGAAGCTGCCGTTGGCTATTCCGAATTTCTGCATATAGCCCAGCGCCAGATCCAGCAGGCAGTTGGCTACGATCTGCTTCCGGCTGAGCGTATCGAGGTATATGCCACTGCGCTTTGCTTCCGGGCTTATAAACAGGTTGTCTTCGTACCAGCGGTCTGCAATATTCCAGCCTGTGGTAGCTTCATAATTGTGCAGGCGACCCTGTGCGTCGGGGTATTTGACCAGGGCATGGTGCGGAGCCAGCGAAAGATAGGCCGTGGCGCCCAGCCGCTCGGCCAGCACGCAGTACACGGCCGGCATACTGTTGCATTGTCCGCCGCCGGTAGCCAGACACTTGGTAAGAAAATAGCTGCGGAAATCCTTTTCTCCCCGAAAATCCACATAATCGTAGAAAAAAGGCAGATGTGTGGTCCGCACATAGCGGCCGGGCTGATCGGGATGCGGGCTGATCAGGGAAAGCGTATCCCGCATAAATTTCTGTATGCCGAAGTGCAGCTCCGGCTGATTATGCGGGCTGAGCTTCTGTGATTTGAGCCAGGCGCGGATAAATCCTGCCGAATGATCCAGTATATGCTCGTATTCATCTCTGTTCAGATAGCTCTCGCCCCAGGCATTTTCGAGCACAAAATAGGCTTCGGAAACCGAGAGTGGCCTGCTGCCGGCCAGCTGCGCGCTCAGCAGGCCGAGCGCATCGGTATATGCGCGGGTCCGGTCGGCAAATTCCGGCGACCGGTAATACGCAGGGTCTGCTGTCCCGCTCCTGGCTGCTGTTGAGTGGGCTTCATTAAGCAGCCCGGCAATCATCCGGCGCTGCTCTTCCTGCCGGAGGGTGCTTTGCCGGTGCTGCTGCCGGAGGTATTCCTGCATGGCCTGCCGGTTTTCTTCGGCAGTGCGGTAGGGGCGGTTGATATAGATGCCCATTCTCTGTTCGGCAATGCGGTAGCTTTGTTCCTCAATATCCCGGGCAGTAGCGCCCATAGGATACGATCGCTCTGGCTGCTGGTCCTGTCTGAGTCCGGGAGATATGGTCTGTGCCGGCAGCCGGATAGCGGTCATCAGCAGCCAGGCAGCGCCTAGCAGGATACGACGCTGTGTCTTCGAAGATATAAAAATAGTGTGCATAGGATGCAAAATTGATAGCTGTCAGTGAATTTGTGATCTGAAAATGAGCGGGCAAGTATACATTTTTTTCTAAAAACATCAAAAATAATCACTCTTTAAATAGTGTTATGCTTGAATAACGGCCAGAGGGAACAATAATCAAATCACCCGGAAAATCCGGGTACTTTACTGTCGCTCGCTTTCAGCGAGTGACGATTCTTGATAAGGCCTCCGGCCGTTTATTTTGGTGCAAATTGACAATCTGGCCGGAGGCTGTAAGGAATTCGAATCACCCGGAAAATCCGGGCGATGGTGAGCCATTGATACCTGTCTGTACAGACTGTCCCGCAGATCATGCAGCTCTTTTTGTATTTTCAGCAGTGTTTCACCGGTATTTCTGTCAAATTCGTTCCGGGAGAGCATAGCCATTTCCAGCTTTATCCGGTCGTTGTGAATACGTATCAGGCAGGTCTGTATATAGGTCAGCGCTGTGCCCAGACCACGGTACCACCCGGCCGGATGGAGCGTGCAGGCTTCTGCCGGCCACCCGCCAGCCTGTGCAGCTTCAAAAAAAATCATAGCGTTGTTTTTTAAACAATCAATTCGTTTATTGCCAAAAATAATTGGCTGACAGGGAATAAAATATTCCTGCTCTTTCTAATATATTCTGACTATCAACGATATGACAACACTGGGAACCAAGATCAAAAAGATACGGGAGCTGAGAAACCTCACACAGGACCATATGGCAGACAAGCTGGGCATAAGCCAGTCGGCCTATTCCAAGCTGGAAACCGACGAAACCACTATAAGCCAGGAAAGGCTGGTGCAGATTGCCAAAGCGCTCGATATCACCGTGCAGGATATATCTTTCCTTTGATGAAAAAATGTTCTTTAATTTTACCAATAATCACGATAATGCGTCTTTTGGATACATTATTCATAATTATGTGCAGCTTTCTGACAATGAGCGTAAGCTGTACGAAGACAAAATCCGTCTGATGGAGGAGCTTATCAATCAGCTGAAAAATGAGATTGCCCGGCTCAGCGCCGGAAAGTAAGGTACTGGCAGCTGGATTGTCTCTGTTGTTCCGCTTTGCGGAATGACGAGTAGTTAGAAGGTCTTCGGCCACAGGGATAGTAATCACTTGGGGAATCAGAGCGATGGCGGATAGAGATTATTCGGGAAATCCGGGCAATAATGGGATTTTATCGGTTAATGTCTGATCCCATAAAAGCAGCAAATAACCTGACTATGTATATACTGTCCGCTTATCGGTAAGATAATTATATTTTTCTACGGCAAATTCCATGCTTATAAACCAGCTCCTCATATCCGATATAAAAACCATCATTGCCCAGTCAAAAGACAGCGCTATTCGTGCTGTTGACCATCATCGAACACTCATGTACTGGCATATCGGTAAGCGTATTTTTGAAGAAGAACAAGAGGGAAAAGATCGGGCCGATTATGGTACCTATCTTATAAAATACCTTTCCGAACAGCTGCAACCGGAGTTTGGAAGCGGATTTTCGGTTAGGCAACTGGAGCGATACAGGCAGTTTTACCGTACATTTCCAATTGCGTCTACACTGTGGACGCAATTGAGCTGGAGCCAGTACAAGCTACTGGTAAGCCTCGATACGGAAGATCAAAGAGCGTTTTATATCGCCGAAGCCATCAAGAATAACTGGACAGTTCGCCAGTTGGAAAGGCAGATCAATAGCAGCTTGTACGAACGTCTTTTGATGAGCAATGATAAGGAAAGTGTATTGGCCATAGCAAGAAACGAAAAGCTTCCTTCTGATGCCAAAGAAATTATAAAGGACCCGATGTTTCTGGAATTTCTTGATCTGAAGAGGGAGGCATCCTACTACGAAAAAGATCTGGAAGCCGCCATTATTACTCATCTTCAGGATTTTTTATTGGAACTGGGCAATGGGTTTTCCTTTGTGGCACGACAGAAGAGAATACATATTGAAGGTGATGAGTTTTTTGTAGATCTGGTCTTTTACAACCGCCTGCTGCAATGTTTTGTCATCATCGAAATCAAAATCCATAAGCTGACTCATCAGGATATTGGCCAACTACAAATGTATGTCAACTATTACGACCGTACAGAAAAACTGCCACATGAAAACCCGACAATCGGGATATTGCTTTGTGCCAGTAAAAACGATGCTGTAGTCAGGTTCTCCTTGCCCGAGGGGCAAAAGCAAATCGTAGCAAGTCAGTACAGATTATACCTGCCAACCGAGCAGCAATTACTGGATGAGGTCAATAAGGAGCTGGAAAGCTTTGAGGGGAAGGGAGAATAATAGCTTTGTACGGTCATTCTGCTTTGCGGAATGACGAGTAGTTAGAAAGGCCTTCGGCCACAAGGATAGTCATCACCCGGGAAACCCTGGCGATAGTATACAGCTTACAAAAAAAGATATGAAAGATAAAAAAACGATTTTTAAAGAGAAGCAATATTTTCGCCAGATCTGGCTGTGGATCATGATGCTGGCGGTTAATGGCGTATTTCTGTACGGATTATTCAGGCAGCTGGTGCAGAAACAGGATTTTGGCAATGATCCTCTGCCGGATACGGCACTGATCCTGCTCAATCTGTTTAACCTGACACTTACAGCCTTTCTCCTGTTTGTCAGGCTGGAGACAAAGATCACTGAAGAGGGCGTATACTATCGTTACTACCCCCTGCAACACTTCAGAAAAATTAGCTGGGACCGTATCGGGCAGGCCTATGTACGTCGCTATAGCCCGATCAGGGAATTTGGCGGCTGGGGATTGCGCATAGGCTGGAAAAAGGGTATGGCTTATAATGTATCGGGAAAGCATGGGCTGCAGCTGGTATATGATCAGGGCAGACATCTGCTGCTGGGCACTGCCAGGCCGGACGAGCTGGAGGCCGCACTGAAAAAGCTGGGTCACTGGCAACCGGCAGAGGACAGCGACAAATAACGGCAGCTAAATGGGGTTTTCCCCTCAGTTGAAGCTCCGGAAACTCCTGTGAGGCCTCGAAACATTCGATGACATCCTGTTTTTGAGCTATTTAAGCTTCTTTCTTTAACTGCAAACTAAATATAGCGACGCAAAGAAATGATGCTGTTCCGGACACTCTAATGAAACATTCTGCCTAAAGCAGAGAAAGCAGTTTTTCCAGTCCCATGCTCCGGCTTCCCTTGATAAGTATCTGCGCTCCCGTAAAAGATACAGTGCCCAGATAGTTTTCCAGCGCCGGGCGGTCGGTAAAATAGAGTGCTCCCGGACAGGTATGCAGCGCCCGGGCCATGTGTGCACCGCATAGCAGTACCGTATCAAACTTTTTTTCACAGATCAGTCTGCCGAGGCGTTCATGTTCTGCTTCCGACTCTTCCCCCAGCTCAAACATATCACCCAGAATAACCACTTTGCCGGAACCGGGCAGAGAGGCAAAGTTTTCGAGAGCAGCCTGCATACTCGAAGGATTGGCATTGTAGGCATCGAGCAGCACCGTATTGGCGCCCTGCCGGATCACCTGGCTGCGGTTATTGTCCGGTACATAGAGGCTGACTGCCCGGTTGGCTGCCGCATCCGGTACATCGAAATACCTGGCGATGCAGAGTGCTGCGGCAATATTGTCAAAGTTGTACCGGCCGATCAGCTGTGTCTGGATCCGGTCTCCGTTGGCGGCTCTGAAACATATATACGGATTGGTTTCTATCAGCGTGCAGGAGTAAAAATCGTTCTCCTGCGGATAGAAGACAGCCTGCTCCGGCCGTGCTATATCCATAAGAAGAGGATTGGCCGAGTTGATAAAAGCAGCTCCGCCATTGGATTTCAGATAGGCGTAGAGTTCGCCCTTGCCTTTCTTTACGCCTTCCAGCCCGCCGAAGCCCTCCAGATGGGCTTTGCCGATATTGGTAATGATGCCATGCGTAGGCTCGGCGATCCGGCAGTAGCCTTCGATTTCTTTCTGATGATTGGCCCCCATTTCGATGATGGCCATTTCTGCATCTTCTTTTATGGAAAGCAGGGTCAGCGGTATGCCGATATGGTTGTTGAGATTGCCTTTGGTGGCATAGGTTTTATAGGTAGTGGAGAGCACGCTGTGGATAAGTTCCTTGGTGGTTGTCTTGCCATTGGAGCCTGTGACAGCGATAAAGGGTATCGAAAAACGGCGCCGGTGAAAGCGGGCCAGCTCCTGCAGGCAGCTCAGAACATCTTGTACCAATACGCACCGATCACTAACTTTGCAGCTTTCATCATCAATGATGGCATAGGAGGCGCCCTGCTCCAAGGCTGCCGCGGCAAAGAGATTGCCGTTGTAGCTGGCTCCCCGGAGGGCAAAAAACAATACACCCGGACGAATCTGTCTGGTGTCTGTACAAATGCCTTCTGAGGCCGAAAAGAGCTGGTAGATTGCTTCGATAGACATACCGGTAATGGTTTCTTGCGATTGTGTTTAAAACAGAAAAATACGAATTGGGGTTTTAATTTTAGTATGAAAGCGATAATTAATTTTCAGGTCATCGAGGATTTCAGGAGCTATTCTTTTGGCGGCCCCTTTACCCCTTTTATTCAGGAAAACTTCTGCGATTTCTCCTTTTATGATCTGGACCAGTTTTCCGATCAGGAGCTGTTTGAATATGGCCGTACCATGATCGACGCGGCAGACAGGGTACTCCTGATTATCGGGGGCAGCGAAAATATCAGACCTGACAAGCTTTATCTGCTCCAGAATCTGATTATGGCGGGCAGGGGCAAATGCTTTGTGCTTTCTACCATACACAATGAGGAGGTTGACGAGTACTTCAGAGATCTCGGGGAGCAGTACTGCACCCGTAAAGAGGAAGAGCAGCAGAAGCAGTTTATTATAGCCGCACTGTCAGACCAAAGGTAAATGCCGCGAAGGGGCCCAGACCGCCTTCTGCATAGAGACCGATATTTTCAAAAAACATGTAGCGCAAACCGGCCATGGCTATAGCGCTCATTCGCCCGTTGGCGCGGTTGTACGGGTCATTGACAAAAAATGTGCCCTTATAGCCGGCCCCGAATACCATGTAAATATCGAAATGCTCGCTGTCAAGATTGGTCACCAGATGCTTTTCAAGAAAGGGAGCAAAATGAAAAGAAGCTCTTCCACCCACAAAATACCGGTTTGCTTCGAATATAAAGGTTTCTGCGGGCGTATCGTATTTGTACCTGCGGGCATAATAGGAGACAATGGGTCCTATGCTCAGCTCATCTGCTATGGCATATTCGCCGGTCAGAGAGATCTCCGGAAATACGCCTGTCCGGGATGAGTTTGCATAGTTGACTGTTTTGAAGTGTGCCAGTGATATGCCGGCGCTGATCAGAAAATCACCTTTTTGCAGAGAATATGGATAGTAGGGCTGCGCATGCTGCGCAGAAGAGAGTAGGGATATAAAAAAAAATAAGGCAAGGAAAAAGTTCCGAATCTTCATTTAAGTTAACAGCTCTTTGCTAATCAACCCTGATTGGATTAATATGTTATAATGAATGAGTATGGTTTTTATCTGGGGGAAGAGAGGGAATAACCGGCGGCAGATAAAACATTCTCTATGGCTTCTTTGTACGATGATGCTCTGCTAATACTTATAAAAACAGGTATACTCCTGATACAAAAAGCATCATAAATCTGATGGTTGAGTATGGATTATATAATTCCGGCCTGATCAGGTACTATAAGGCATTTATTATGCATAGTATGTAAAAAAGGCTTTGCCCGACGGTGTATTATAGAAAAGAGGCTGGTGAAAGCCAGCCTCTTTTCTATAATAAATAAGAACTGTTTTCCCGTATCAGAAACTGAATGCCAGCCCGAATGCACCAAACTGGGTACTGTTCCGGTGACCGGCCCAGCCTATGCCCAGCTCCGTAAATACGCCCACGTGATCGGAGAAAAGATACCTCGCACCGATAAAAGGACCGCCGAAAGGCTCCAGATTGGAGTTTGTCGGATAATCCTTATACTCATTTTCCTTTTTCTGGCGGTAAAAATCCAGTCCCAATTGTACACCGGCAAAAAGATGCAGGTTTTCAGGAATGCTGGTTTTAGCGACTTCGTTGAGAAAAGAAGTGATCAGAAACGTCCCTCTGGTTCCGATACTCAGATAGTTTTCCCTGATACGCCAGTCGGAGGCATACTCATATCCGGGGATACCACTGTTGTATACTTCTCCTTCCCTGCGGTAGGCTTTGGAAAAATAATGCGCCATAAATCCGATCGCGACATAATCATGAATACCGATATCGATCGTGCCGTATAAGGGCAGCAGGGTAGAGCTTACCCGTTCGTGGCTGTTGTAGTCAGACAGGGTAAAGCCCAGCTGAAAAGCAACATTTCCTTTCCGGAACTCCTGAGCCATGCCGTTTGCGGATAAGCCCAGAATAATGATGCAGGAGACTATTATTCGACCAGTGACGGGCATAATTTCGTAGTTCCGGGATTAGAATTTTATGGAAAATCCGGTATTGAACAGACTGGTATAACCGAACGGATATATTTCCAGGTAAACCCCAACGTTTTCCGCGAACATATAACGTGCGCCTGCAGCAAGCAGAGAAGCATGACCGTCGGTAGTTGTTAAGGTATAATCGTTTACACCGTCAACGGCAGACCTGGTTCTTTTATGATACAGATTTATTCCGGCAAGCACTCCGGCGTACAGATCCAGATTTTCAGGAATATTGGTATTGGCTACCTCGTTCAGGAAAGGAGTGATCTGAAAAGTGGCTCTTGCTCCGAAATAATACCATGATTCGTTTACTTTGTCGCTAAGGCGTCCGTCGATCCAGTTTGGATCACCGCCTTTGAAAAATCTGGTTTTGTAGCTCAGATAAGGCCCTACGGTAATCCATTTATGGATTCCGATATCGACACTGGCATTGAATGCCGGTAATCCTACTTTGTTGTTCAGAGGAAAAGAGTATCCGTTGCCGACATGATCCAGAAGACCAATACCCAGGTTAAGATGAACATCCCCTTTTTCAAAACCCTGGGCAAATGATGAAAATGTGGCTGTTAGAAACAGCGATGTAATCAAAATAATCCTTTTCATATTTTTTAAATGGTTTTTAAACGGGTAAAAATACTTTTTAATAGTGAATAATTGAATGGTAAGACTCTAAAAATATTACCTGCCGGTCTGATGGATGGAAAAACGGTCACTGTCCCGGAAAGCCGGAAACGCTGACCGGAAGGACTGTAATTTAGCCATATCAAGAGATCCGGTCTGAATAACTTCGGCATGACCCGAATCGTTTATTTTTTCTCCCAGAAAATTCCATATCCCGGAGTTGCCTTCGTAAATAATGGCTTTACCGTCAGTTCCTGTTCTGTTGACACCGGTTACATAACACTGATTCTCTATAGCTCTTGCCGGAAGAAGAGTATTCCATGCCATATTTCGTGCGGCAGGCCAGCTGGCAATATAGATTGCCAGGTCATAGCTTTCTGCTTCCGTGTTTCTGGACCAGACGGGAAAACGCAGATCGTAGCAGACAAAAGGAGCGATCTTCCAGCCTTTCAGCTCTTTTATTAGACGTTTTTCACCGGCGGAGAAAACCAGATGCTCATCGGCCATGCGGAACAGATGTCTTTTGTCATAAAAGTCGATTTGTCCGTCCGGCTCGACCCAAAGCATGCGGTTGTAATACCGGCTGTTTTCCCGGATGATGATGCTTCCGGTTATTACAGCTCCGGTCTGGGCAGCCATCTGCTTCATCCACCGGCAGGTTGTCAGATTCATCGGTTCGGCCAGAGCCGGAGCATTCATGGTAAAGCCTGTGGTAAACATTTCAGGCAATACAATCAGGTCGCCGACTGTCCCGGCATTCCGGATTTTCTCTTCGAGCATGGCCAGGTTGGCACCCGGGTTTTCCCAGTACAAAGAGGTCTGTACGGTCGTTACGGTCAGATTCTGCATAGTTTTTCGGCGGCTTTTTCCAGCGTAATGGTTTCTTTGGCAAAACAAAAGCGGAGAACTTTCTCGTCTTTTCCGGAATGGTAGAATACAGATATGGGAATTGAGGCTACTCCGGCTTCGCGGGTGAGCCATTCTGCCATTTCGGTATCCCGTATATCAGAAATGTTTTTGTAGGAAAACAGCTGAAAATAAGTGCCGGCAGATGGTACGCAGGTAAAGCGGGATGACTGCATAAGCCCGATAAAATGATCCCGTTTGGACTGGTAGAAGGCAGACAGAGAAAGATATTCATCTCTGTTGTCCAGAAAATCAGCTATGGCATACTGCAAAGGCGTGGCAGCGGCAAAAGTAATGTACTGATGCACCTTGCGAAACTCTTTCATAAGTTCAGCCTGAGCTATGCAGTATCCTATACGCCAGCCGGTAGTATGAAACGTCTTGCCAAAAGAAAAGACAGACAGCAGGCGTTCCCGAAGACTTTCATAACGCAGCAGACTTACGTGCTCTGCTCCGTCAAAGACAATATGCTCGTATACTTCATCGCTCAGAATAAGAATATCGGTGTTCTGAACCAGCTTTTCCAGAGCCGCTATGTCAGAAGCTTTCAGTATGCTTCCGGTAGGGTTATGCGGCGAGTTGATGATAATCATCCTGGTTTTGGAGCTGATTTTTGCTCTGACTTCCTCCCAGGGGATCTCAAAATCGGGGTAGCTGAGCTCTACAAATACAGGTATGCCGCCATGGAGCCGGACTGCAGGCACATAGCTGTCAAATGCCGGTTCGAAAATAATGACTTCGTCGCCCTGCCCCACAAATGCGCTTATGGCAGTATAGCAGGCTTCTGTGGCGCCGCAGGTTATGGTAACCTCAGTACCGGGATCCGGCAGATGCTGATAGAGCTCCCGGGTTTTTTGAGCAATTTTTTCCCGCAGAGGCAGTACACCGGGCATAGGCGCATACTGATTCCATCCGTGGTGCATGTGTTTTTTTGCCAGATCAATCAGCTGCTGGGAACAGGCAAAATCAGGAAAGCCCTGGGCCAGGTTGATAGCTTTGTGTTCTGCGGCAAGCTGCGACATAACAGAAAAAATGGTCGTTTCTATATCCGGTAATTTACTACGGTACTTCATGCAGCAAATATCATAATCTTTGCAGATAGTTTGACAAAGGACTAAACATTATATTTTGCAGGAAGTTCTTATAATAGAAGGGTTGAGGTTTTGGAAGTTGAGTAGTTTAGGTTGACAGGGATTACTTTTGATTGATAATCTGTCCGGGCTGGCAAAACCGGTCCGGATGGATAAATAAAAAAACCGCATCAAGCGGTTTTTTTATTTATAGAATAAATTCGGATTATCCCTTACAATATCATGCCTGCTCCGACAGTCTCGTTTGTGTACTCATCGATCAGGATAAGGCTTCCGGTAGTTCTGTTTTTATTGTAATTGTCGCAGAAAAGAGGGTTGGTGGTTCTTAGCAGAATCCGGCCGATATCGTTCAGACCTATGGTTTTATCATCCTCGATTCTGTGCAAAGTATTGATATTTACTTTATAGCGTACTTCTTTTACAATGCAGCGACACTCCTTGCTGGTATGCTTCAGAATATATTTTCCGTTGGCCTGCAGCGGTTTTTCATTCAGCCAGCATATCATAACCTCAACATCTTGTGTGGCATTGGGCTGATTGTTTGGTTTTACAATCATATCACCCCGGCTGATATCAATCTCGTCTTCCAGTGTCATGGTGACCGACATAGGAGCAAAAGCTTCGGTCAATGGTCCGTCCATGGTCTCAATGGATTTGATTTTGGTCGTGAAACCGGAAGGTAAGGCCAGTACTTCATCACCGGGTTTGAAAACTCCGCCTGCGATCCGGCCTGCGTATCCTCTGAAATCATGGTATTCATCGCTTTGCGGGCGAATAACACACTGCACAGGGAAGCGGCTGTTGACATAATCAAGATCGCTTGCTATATGAACGGTTTCGAGAGTGTACAGAAGTGTGCTTCCCTGATACCATGGCATATGTTGGGAGCGATCCACAATATTGTCGCCATTGAGAGCGCTGATCGGAATAAAGCGTATATCCGGAATATTCAGCTTGGAAGAGAAGTCCTCATAATCGCTTTTTATTTTTTCGAATACATCCTGGCTGTAATCGACCAGGTCCATTTTATTGACACAGATTACTACGTGCTTAATCTGTAATAATGAAGCAATAAAGGAATGACGACAAGTCTGCTCAACAATACCGTTTCGGGCATCAACCAGAATAATCGCCAGATTGGCAGTAGAGGCTCCGGTAACCATATTGCGTGTATATTGAATATGTCCCGGAGTATCGGCTATGATAAATTTGCGTTTCGGAGTAGCGAAATACCTGTAAGCGACATCGATAGTGATACCCTGCTCTCTCTCGGAACGAAGTCCGTCGGTCAGAAGCGCCAGGTTGACATGTCCGTCTCCTCTCTGTGTGCTGGACTGCTCAATGGCTTCGAGCTGATCCTGAAAGATGGCTTTGGAATCATAGAGTAAACGACCGATTAATGTACTTTTTCCATCATCTACGCTGCCGGCGGTGGTAAAGCGCAGCAGGTCCATATCCAGATATCCGTTATTTTCAGTTTTCATCAGAAGTAGTGTGTAAAAGTTTTTGTGATGTAAAGATTCTCAGATCAAAGTTTTAAGCTTATGACAGTAAAGTTTAATGTTCAGAGACTTTTAAGCATTTACTTTTTAAACCTTTACTTAAAAATATCCTTGTTTTTTGCGGTCCTCCATGGCAGCCTCAGAACGTTTGTCATCTGTGCGGGTTCCGCGCTCGGTCAATCTTGCAGAAGCAACCTCCTCGATTATTTCCTGAAGGCTGGAAGCCTGAGATTCTACTGCTCCCGTACAGGTCATATCGCCTACAGTCCGGAAACGAACAACCCGGTCTTCTACTGTTTCGTTTCTCAGAAGGGTTACAAAAGGTGATTCGGCCAGCAGCGTACCTCCTCTGTTGATGATTTTTCTTGTGTGTGAGAAATAGATGCTCGGAATCTCCAGTTTTTCCAGCGCTATGTATTGCCATACATCCATCTCTGTCCAGTTGCTGATCGGGAACACCCTGAAATGCTCGCCTATGTGTTTGCGGCCATTGTACAGGCTCCACAGCTCGGGGCGCTGATTCTTCGGATCCCACTGCCCGAACTCGTCTCTGTGAGAGAAAAAGCGTTCTTTGGCCCGTGCTTTCTCTTCGTCTCTGCGTGCTCCGCCAAAGCATGCGTCAAATTTAAATTCTTCAATGGTATCAAGCAGTGTAATGGTCTGAAGGCCATTACGACTTGGGTTAGCGCCTTTTTCCTCTGCTGCTCTGCCGCTTTTGATAGAGTCACCTACGGAACGTACAATCAGACGGGCTCCGAGTTTTTCAACCAGTTCGTCTCTGAAGGTGATGGTTTCAGGAAAATTGTGCTCTGTATCTATATGCACAAGAGGGAAAGGAAGCTTGCCGGGCCAGAATGCCTTTTGAGCCAGTCTGACCATTACAATGCTGTCTTTTCCGCCGGAAAATAACAAGGCAGGTTTTTCAAATTGAGCAACAACTTCTCGCATAACGAAGATTGCTTCGGCCTCAAGTTGTTTCAGATGGGTTAAGTTATAATCCATGGTACTAATTATATCAGGTCCTTTTGCTCCTGTTAATAGTTGATTTTAGTTAGAACTGTATCAAATAGATGTTTTCTGCAATCCTCCAGAGGTTCCAGATCGGTTCGTATCTCTATGTCCGGACGGACCGGGCCTTCAAACGGTGAATCGATACCGGTAAAATTTTTAATTTCTCCGTTCCGTACTTTTTTATAAAGCCCTTTGACATCTCTTTGTTCACATATTTCGATCGGGCAGTTGATATAAACCTCCATAAACCCCTCACCGATAATCTCACGGGCCATGCTCCGGATCTCTTCGGTCGGACTGATAAAAGAGCATATCGTGACAATGCCGCAATTCATAAACAGCTTGGATACTTCTGCAGCCCGGCGGATATTTTCAAGTCTGTCTGCTTCCGAAAAACCGAGATTATTGTTCAGCCCGGTGCGGAGATTATCCCCATCCAGAAGCTGAGTAAGAAAACCAGCCTGATGCAGATCTTTTTCCAGAGCCTTGGCAAGTGTGCTTTTGCCGGAGCCGGATAAGCCTACCATCCAGAGAACAATGCCCCGCTGTCTGAGTAATCTTTCTTTGTCACTTTGTTTTAAAATCGTGTCAAAGATGGGAT
Organism: Bacteroidota bacterium; assembly: GCA_023458555.1. Classification (GTDB taxonomy): domain Bacteria; phylum Bacteroidota; class Bacteroidia; order Cytophagales; family Cytophagaceae; genus SpSt-227. The sequence continues at coordinate 175,886 of JAEWYS010000018.1, forward strand.
GTATATTGTTCGAAGTATTCATAATCAAAAAGCAAAAATAGCATTATTTTATAATAAAACTCAGGAATGTGTTAAACTTCTATTAATTTGAGCGATTTAATAGACTACTTTCTGTAAAACAAGTTGAATTGAAAAACTGCATATATGAAAAACATTGAAATAGAGAAAATTGATTGTCAGATCCTGAAAAATATTGCTGTAAATGCCGGTGAAAAGATCATGGAGATTTATCAGAGGGAAGATTTTTCCGCAATCACTGATTTTAAAGCCGACGATTCTCCGCTGACTCTGGCAGACAAAGAGTCGCACAAAATCATTGCTTCCGGGCTTGAAGCATCGTTTATCGGTATTCCGGTATTGTCGGAGGAAGGCAGGGATATCTCTTACGATGAACGGAAGGAATGGAAGAGATTCTGGCTGGTTGATCCGCTGGACGGGACCAAAGAGTTTATAAAAAGAAATGGCCAGTTTACAGTAAATATTGCGCTTATAGAAGATGGAGCGCCTGTGCTTGGTGTAATTTATATACCGGCAACTAAGGCTTTTTACTTCGGACAGAAAGGTGTGATGGCATTCAAAGAAGATGAGCTGGGCAGAAGTGAATTGCGTACCGGGCTGCGGACCTCAGATCTGGTAGCTGTCGGAAGTCAGTCGCATTCATCGCCCGAGGAGCAGACATTATTGAATAAGCTCGGTGTAAAAGAGATGCTTTCCAAAGGAAGCTCCCTGAAGTTCTGTATGGTTGCAGAAGGCAAAGCAGATGTTTATTACAGACACGGCCCGACTATGGAATGGGATACTGCTGCCGGACAGGCAATTGTGGAAGCTGCCGGAGGACTGGTGCTGGATATGGAAAAAAATCCTTTCGGATACAATAAACAAAATCTCCTGAATGATAGTTTTTATTGCCTTAGCAATAAGAACCTTATAAGTTTATTGTAGATTTGTGAATGATTTCATTTGTTTTTGCTGTATATCTGATTATTACGGTATTTTTACTTCTTGTTATCGGCTGGATGTATCTTGGCTATGTAAAACCGCTCAGGCACCTCCGCAGGTCCTTGCAGGCTATCATTGACAAAAAAGCAGAGGCCCTGTTGTTTGTACCCAACCCGAGAAGTGAAACAGGAAAAACAGCAGTCCTGATCAATCAGCTGCTCGGACAGGATTCTGATAGGCGGTACCAGCTTGAAGAAAAGCAAAAAGAAATAGACCGGACAACCCGCTCACTGGACAATTTTGCCTATGTGGTCTCCCATGATCTGAAAGGTCCTTTTAACTCCATCAAGTCGATTGCCGAGCTGCTGAGGCTGGAGTATGATGATAAGTTTGATGAAAGCGGCAAAGAGCTGCTGGGTTTTATCGATATCAAAGTCAATGAGATGGACAAGCTCCTTATGGGAGTGCTGATGTATTCCAGGGTCAGACAGGATATATCGAGAGTGGAGGAAGTAAATCTGAATACAATGCTTCGTGAGCTGGCTGAAAATCTTCAGGATACCGGCGATATAGAAATTGTTATTAACGATGAATTGCCCGTTCTGACTATTGAGCCGGACCTGATTCGGAGGATTTTTCGGGAGTTGCTTGACAATGCGGCAGCTTTTATAAAACGGGAATACGGTAAGATAGAAATCGGAGTAGCTTCTGACAGTGCCGCACATATTTTTTATGTCAGGGATAACGGTCCCGGCATCGATACCAAATACTTTGAAAAGATTTTTAATATCTTTTATACCATACGGGAACAAAGCCAGGAAGAAAATTCCGGTAAAGGAGTAGGATTGGCTATAGTACGGAAAATAGTTGAGTTTAAAGGTGGCAATGTCTGGGTCGAATCCCAAAAAGGACTGGGGTCTACCTTTTACTTTTCCCTGCCGGTATTAGGGGTAAAATAGATTTTTTAGGGGTTAAGTAATCAGGAGGCAGGTTACTGATTTGCCTTTCGGGAGCCACAGGAAACCTACAGGCGACTGAGGTTCTCGAAGCCGGCTTGAGGTTTCCTGAGGCTGAGTTCCCCAAAGCCTCCCTATTATAATCTCTGAGCCCGTAAGCTTTAAACTTCTCTTTGGTGAATGGTATAAAACCCTTGTAAAGTCAGTTTCTTAAAAGAAAATACCTGCCCCATTATATTTTAATGTATTGCAGGCTAAGGTGCAATTTTTCAAATATTTCCGGGTATATGTAGCTTTTTCGCAGCTGATCCTGATCTGAACAATTATTGCTTTGCAAAAGCAGATGTCTTGCCCGCTCTTTTTCCGATTCACCGACTGCATCAAAATCCGTAAACTCTGGTCTCGATATCGGAAAAGGTTCCTGTATATAATAATACCTGTTTTCCTTCCATTGATTCAGAGTCATATGGCATGGGTATCCGAGTGCCTGCATTTCCGGAAAACAAAGCTGCTCAATATATTGCTCCAGCTCTGAATCAAGCGTATAGCGGTACTGGTTGACCGAATTGGTAAAAACCCCTTCTGCATCCTGAGCAAAGGATGAATTATGTCTGAGCCGGGCAGGAAGGGTGTCGGGAATATCTGTAACCGGCCTTCCCAGAAATCGGAGCACTTTGCTTATGGTTTCATCAAACTGACAAACGAGGTCTTCATAATGAAGCAGCAAAAACCTGGGATGCCGGCGTACATAAATGGCAAAAGCGGCCGATTTTCTCCAGTTTCTGATGTCAAACAGTACAGGTCGGTGTGAGCCGGAATATTGTTCAAAATTACCATAATGCATGCTGCTTATGACGTCTTTGGGGTTGCGAATCACCAGAATAACCCTGAGGTATCGGAGCAGATAGGGAATAAACTCTTCCATCAGCACTTCTTTATATCCCTGAATAGGACCGGAAGAATGCTCTGAGATCAGCTGCTTTATAAAATCCTGCTGATGAAGATACGCAGTAAGCTGTTCAGGATGAGGGTCTGCCGGAAAAAGCGTTGAGAGAATATGATATGGATGGAGGTTTCTGGTTTTCAGAAAGTCACTTTTGATACGGGTAAATAATCCCGTGCTGTCCTGATAGCTGCATTGCATGCCCGGACAGGCATTCAGAGTCTGCTGAACCAATGTGGTGCCTGAACGCAGCATGCCGGTAATTATGAAGAATCTAGCGGAGCTCATTACTGTTCTCCTTTATAAAGTAGGCCGGACGTTTTTCAATGCCGGTAAGAATGCGTGCCAGAAATTCACCGATAATGCCAAGTCCGCCCAGCAGAAGCCCTCCGATACCGGCCATTAAAACAAAAAGAGAAGTCCAGCCAGGAACATGGATGGCAAAGACTATTTTTTTGAACAGAAACCAGAACATGGTCAGCAGACACAGGGTGGCTGTAGAAAAGCCGGCTACGGCCATCCAGCGAAGCAATACGGTGGAATTATTGAACAGAAGGTTAAAGGCCATCCGGATTATTCTGGACCAGGTATAGCCGCTTTTGCCACTGCTGCGACGACGATGGGTAACGGGAACATTAACAATATCGCCGGTAACAAGAAGCATCAGGGAGGGCAGGTAAGGATAAGGAGTCTGTATGCTGAGCATAGACCGGGCAATTTCTCTTTTGAGAAGCCTGAAGGAAGAGAACCGGAGCTCGTGCGGCTTTTTCAGAAGAATTTCATCCAGCTTATTCTTGATTCTGCTTAGTATGCGCTGACTGAAAGACTGCACCTTAACATTAAATCCGGCAATTACTATATCATGATCTTTTTTCTCCATGAGCAGACGAATATCTCCCGGATCATGCTGCAGATCATCATCCATAGTGATCAGCCGGTAGCCCCGGCTATGTTCCAGGCCACAGAGTGTAGCAGCATGCTGTCCGTAGTTTCTTCGTAAGTGAATAACCCGTACAGCCGGACTTCGTCCGGAAGCAATCTGCAGGGCCATTGCAGTGTCAGGGTTGGAAGATCCATCATTGATCAGTAATATTTCGTAACGGAGATTTTCGGATTCGAAAAAACCTCTGACAGCATCCGTAATTTCTATGATGGAACCGGAAGAGTTAAATACGGGTATGATAACAGAGTAATCAATCATGGATTTGAAAAACTTTTCATAAACATTGAAGCATCCGGTCCGGTCCGGAAAAGCAGATCCAATATACTCACGTAATGCGAAAAAGAGGAAGACTGCTGATAATATTCCGGGTATCCTTCATAGTTCATCCATTCGACTGTAATGTTTTCCTCTTCAAAACGAGACAGACGAAGATAGTCCCTGGCAGCAGGACCTGTCAGATAGTGCGTAGCCTTCCGGGACCGGCATATATGTATTAGTTTTTCGGTAGGATCATCAATATCTGTAAGATCCTGGGCGAAAAATAGCGGGGTGCTGATACTCAATTGGCGGCAGATAAAATGCAGAAAACGGACGTTAACTGCTGATAGATAGAACTCTGTCGCATTGTTCTCATACAGCTCTGTCAGAGAAGGAGCGAAGAGCCGGAAATACGGCGCTTTGCCATAAATGGCTTTCAGCGTTTTCCAGTGCCTGGCAGCCCAGCGGAAATCATGTATCCGTATTTCGTTTACAGGCTGATTAAGGTAATCGACTTTTACAGGAATGGTTAGCCATTGCAGACCATTAGGGCCTGGAATCCGGTTCCGGTTTCGCCAGCTGTTTTTTGAGTATCCAGCCGTATCATACACGACAAATTCATCCACGGAATTGATGATATCGAAATATCCTTTCCAGGGAATATAGGATGATTGGACGATGGCTATTTTTTTACTCAACAAATAAAGATCTCTTTTTGTGAATCAAAGGGTAATCGTCTTATTTCGGATAAAATATACGCTTTTCAATAAAAAGAAACCGAAGTATTTTGATTTCATTTATTTCCCAACAACATTAATTTTGTATATCTGGATATTTACAGTATGAATATAGAAATTGTTTCATCAGCAGATGGTTCGCATACCCTGTTCCTGCCTGAAATGAATGAAACGTATCATTCTCTTCACGGAGCTGTTACAGAATCGCAGTATGTCTTTATCGAAAAAGGTTTAAAAGAAGCTGCAAAATCAGAAAATGATCTGCATATTCTGGAAGTGGGATTCGGGACAGGTCTTAATGCGCTACTTACGCTGGCCTTTGCGGAGCAGCATCAGCGGCGGGTGGTTTACCATACACTGGAGCCTTACCCGCTTCCGGTTGAGATCTGGCAAAAGCTGAATTATAAGGACAGGCTGCCGGAGCCGGCCGGACATTTTTATGAAATTATGCACCAGCTGGAATGGGGAAAGGAGACAGCGCTCACACCGTATTTTGTGATTAAAAAGAATATGTGCCGGCTTGAGGACTGGCAGAGTACGGCAAACTACGACCTGGTGTATTTTGATGCATTCGCTCCGGGAAAGCAGGCTGAAGTCTGGGATCTCTCCAATATAGAAAAGTGTTATAATTATATAAAAACACCCGGGTTGCTTGTTTCCTATTGTGCTCAGGGACAGTTCAGGCGCAATCTGCAATCAGCCGGGTTTGAAGTGGAAAGACTGCCCGGCCCTCCCGGTAAAAAGGAAATGATCAGAGCGCTGAAGCGATAAAACAGATGAAGAAAATTATTAAAACAAACTATCTTAAATTGTGAAAAATCCAATCGATAAACTGGTTGTGGTGGGTGACAGAGTATTGGTAAAGCCCAGCACGGTTTCTGATCGTACAAAAACGGGACTGTTTCTGCCACCCGGAGTACAGGAAAAGGAACGGGTACAAAGCGGCTATGTGCTGAAAGTAGGTCCGGGATATCCGATACCTTTGCCGGTAGAAGAAAATGAGCCATGGAAAGAGAAAGATGAAAAGGTGAAATATATACCCCTTCAGGCGAAGGCCGGAGATCTGGCCATATATGTTCAGAGCGGATCTTATGAAATTAACTATGAAAATGAAAAGTATTTTATAGTTCCGCAAAGTTCTATTCTTCTGCTGGTAAGGGATGAAGATCTTTTTAGCTAGAAACGAACAGGAGATCTGGCAAGCCGGAAAGCTTTTAAGGCCGGACACTGTACCAATCCGGACAGTGTCCGGCCTTTTTTAATGAGCCTGGTAGATAAACTCTTTTTCCCAGGTAATACCGCTGATATCTGTCAGGGTAAGAAAATAATTTCCCGGAGCCAGCCCGGAAAGCCGGTCATCGGGCAATGCTATGGTAGCTTTAGCTCCCAGAGGAATTACAAGACTGTGTTTTCCCGGTTTGATCCGGGCAACATAGTGATTTTTAATGTTCCGGACAGGCAAGGAAGCCAGCGATTCGGAGTTAAGGTCAATAATGGTATCTCCCTCAGCAGAATGCAGCGTAATCCCGATAAGAAATGAGCCATAGACATCAGCTCCTTCAGTTCTGAACACGTCAAATGAGAGATCCGTATTGTTGAGCTGAATCCTGTCCAATTCAAGTTTAGGTCTCACTGATTTGTTGTGAAGTACTCCCCATACGCCACCATGAAAATACTGGTTGGTAAACAGCGTGATAAATAATGCAAACAGCGCTCCGGCAAAAGCGGTCTTTTTTAGTGTGCCGGGTTGCCAGGGTAGCTCACCGGAAGCCAGCCATTGTACAGTCCGGTGCCGGCTCCAGGCATAACGCTTCAGATACTGATCAAGCGAATAGCTGCCGCCACCGCTAAAGAATATGGCAAGTCCGGCTGCGAATCCAAGTACGCCGATCTGCCACTCATCGAGGCAGGTCGTGCCAAGCCAGCCGGCTCCGAATAGTATTCCCAGTGCCAGAAAGATAACGCTGATACTCATAAGGCGGGTCATAAAGCCCAGCATGAGCAGAAGACCTGTTACAGCTTCGATTATCGTAAACAGGAGCATAGCCCACCACAACGACTCCGGATTGCTTACCAGGTATTCGATAATCGGTTTAATACCCAGAGCATTGGGAAGAAAATGATTGAACTTTTCGCCTATATACCCGGCAGTATCAGGGTCAAGTTTGTTGGTAAGAATCATTCTCCGCCAGAAAGCGGAAAAATAGGTCCAGCCGACAACCAGACGCAAAGACATGGTATAAAGTCCCGCAATCATGGAAGATGCGGAGGTTGAATAATATTGCATACAATACTGATTTTAAATAATGGATTAATTTAAAAGAACAAAGGGTTGAGTTCTGGAATGGGAAATCAGCTTTGTACGCGAAGTCGTTTGTACAAAATATAAAGGGGAATAAGATGTCGTAACCGATAGGATTTATCAGTCTGAAATAAAAAAACAGCAAATTGTTTGCCCAGGTCCGGTACGGTGGTAGTGTCGGTCGGGAATTGCTTCTTGTGTTGTCTGGAAAGTGACTTACTGCTTAGTTGCAGAAGGTGGTTAGCAGCTATAGTACAGGATGGACTCAGAGGAAGTACAGCCCGGTGCTTGTTGGAAACGTCTGTTCGTTCTGCACCAACGCTATCTTGTATAAAATGGCGAACCGGACATGGAGCCGAAAGAAGTAAGATACCCGCAAGGAGTATATACCATAGCTTTTTGTAATTTGCAGTATGAATGGCAAATGAATGCATTATATCCGTTCCGGTAACCTTACAGCGTAGTTTTAACAAATTATGCTGCAATTATTGTTCCTCTTTGAGCTTGCATGCGTATAAGGGAAACAAAAGGCTGGTTTTGACTCCTGATAATGTGAAAAGAATTTCTCTCATACTGATTCTGGTAACCGTAGTCCTGACCGGACTGGCGCAAAAGAAAGTGCATATTCCCTCTGACTTTATCAGTCAGGGATCGACTTATTCGGCAGACAGGAGCTTTCAGACTGCTAATCTTATTTTTTTCTGGGAGGAGGGAGTCGGAGTAGACACCAATGAAATGAAAGCCTGTGAGGCAATATATGATAATTATCTGCAGAGACTGGATTTTGCTTCCCGGAATCCGGAAGCCAATATTCATCAGTACAAGTTTGCAATAATGATCCGTCAGGGCAATAATGGTGTGGCATATGGAGGCGGAGTAGACAATATAACCGGGGCAATGTGGATCGAAGCTCCAATGGTTAATAGATTTATGTTTGCCTATGAGCTCGGACATGCTTTCTCATACATGGCCCGGATTGATGGTATTCCCGGCTATGGGTTTGGTGAACGCCCGCATAATAATGGAAGCCGGATTTATGTGGGACCTTTCTGGCCGATGACAGCAGGCTTTATGGCATACCAGAATGCCGGTTTTATACAGGATGCTGCAAAAGATCTCGCCCTGTATGTGCGAACAAATCATTATTATTTTACCAATGCGCGTAACAGGAGCCAGGGATGGCCTATGCTGGAGGCGCTAAAATCGGAGCTGGGTCTGACATACCTTGGCCGCGTATGGCTGGAGGCGGAAGATCCGGAGCACCCGACAGAGACTATCCGACGGCTTTTTACAGGCAATGATCAGGAACAGCTGAATGATTTGTTCGGACGCTGTGCCATGCGAATAGCACAGTGGGATTTTGAAGCGCCCTTGGGGCCGGTTATCCGCGATTACATCCGCGCCAGTCCATCTCCGTATATCCCGACAGATTTTCAGACAATTCTCAATCCGTTGTCTGTTGAAAAAGGCCGTTTTGCTGTTCCGGATCATCTTGCCCCGCAGGAGCATGGTTTTAATGTAATCAAGCTGTTTCCTGTCAGGGATGCAGCAGGAAACTCGCTTGTCAGTCTTCGGTTCAGAGGGCTTGCATGCAATGATAATGCGGGCTGGCGCTATGGTTTTGTGGCTTCGGGAGATGACCATAATCCGCGTTATAGTCCGCTTTATGCTGCGCCGGATACACTGGTCGAATTTGAGGTGTTGCCGGGAGACCGGGAAGTAGCTCTGGTGGTTATGGGAGCGCCCCGGAGGCATACAAATTATCGTTGGGAAGCAGGTTTTCCAAAAGTATACAGATATCCTTATGAAATTGCTTTAAAGAATGCGCTTCCGGAAGGATATCAGGATGAGGGTGTTCCTCAGGTGGAGGGAACTATGCACAGCAATGGCAGAGGTTTCGTGGCCCGGACTGCTCAGGTAGATGCTACAGCATATGTAGGTCCTGATGCCAGGGTGCTCGGCACAGCCAAGGTGCTGGATTATGCACGCATTGAGGATCGTGCTGTGGTTGCTGATCGTGCAGAAATCCGGGACCGGGTAGTTGTGAAGGGGCATGCCCGGGTAGGAGAATCGGCAAAGATATCGGGTAATGTGGTTATTGCAGAGGCTGCAAAGGTGTTTGGCAGTGAAGGTTCCATATCCGGTAATGTCCGGATCCTGGGAAATGCGGTAGTTGTGGGAGGAACAATTAACGGTGATGCCATAATTAAAGATAATGCCTTCCAGTGGGGACAGGCCATCGGAGGATCAGCGGTGATGGGGGGTGATAATGAGAATACCTCGGCGTCTTCAGGAGTGTATTTACAAAAGCCTGACCCTGCCAATAATCTGCGCGTTGCAGGAGATGGTAAAGGTGCAGATGATCCTTCCAATATAGATATCAATAATAGTGCGTGTGCCTATGCGGCTGATGAGTATATGGTTGTAGGGCTGGAAACCGGGAAGAAAACGAAGCAGATGCTGCTCTTTCCCAATCCGTGTGCTGATATGCTGACAATAACCGGAATTGACCGGATAGCTTTGGTCGAGATTCTGGATCTGAGAGGAGAGCTTGTTTGCGTATATGCTACTCCCGGAACCGGCGGTATGGACCTGACCGGCTTGTCTGAAGGAATGTATTTTGTAAGGGTATATGCTGCCGACGGAGTCAGGACGGAACGGGTGACTGTGAGCAGAAATACAGGTAGAAAACCAGAGTAGTTTCCGGGTTTTACATAATATATTCCCCATCGATACTTTGTACCGGCAAGGGAATATCTTTTTCTCCAAGCATTTCAAGTATATTGATTTCTATAGTTCTGGTGATCTGATCGAGTGGTATGCCGGTGGGAATTGCCTCGAAAGGATTGAGGAGTATCTGACCAATTTCCTGTATGGTAAAAAATACGTAACCGAGAAGGGAACCTAATATGATCGACCATATTCCGGTAGAATGACTCATAGCTATAGTCGTACAGTATATAAAAATCCAGATAAAATTTCTGGAATAGTAGTTATAGGTTGTAGGGAATATGGTATTCTTTATTCGTTCGGATTTACCCATATCATCGCAAAAGGAGGTAAGTGTTTTATTTATCTCGATAAATCTGAACCCATCGATAAACTGGCGCCGGTACAGCCATTCCAGATCTTCTGTCTGAAGTGACAGAATCGCGTTGGGTTTGTTGGTCTGCTCTGATACTTTTCGTATTTCTTCTCTGGTCAGATAGCTGGTCCAGTTTTCATGATCACTGTCGCGAAGATTGTTTTTCAGGGCATATAGGAAGGCGATATGTCTTTTTGCAAGTTGCTCTTTCTTTTTTTCAGCTTCATGTTCCAGGTTCGTATCCGGTGCATGTATATAATATATGACTTGCCGGGTCCATGTTCTGGAATTATTGACGATTGCTCCCCATATTTTACGAGCTTCCCACCAGCGATCGTAGGCCTGATTGTTGTTGAAACCGATAAAAAATGCCAAGGCAGTACCAAGTACGGTGGGAACAAACACGGGAAAAGAGAAAAAATTACTCAGCCATAGTTCATTTATACAGAATGCAATGAAACAGGTAAGACCGGAAAAAAACATGTTTTTCCATGTGCCGGTTACTATTCTGGAAATACGTATATTTTCCGTTAAGATCATATGGGCTGGTGTCGGACGAAATAGTATAATTTCAATAAAAAAACAGCAAACGTGTCAGGAAGTTTGCAGAAAGAGACTGTTCCGGAAAAAAGGCACATAAAAAGAAACCCCGGAGACATCCGGGGGTTTCTTTTTATCATCTCGAGAGCAACGCGAACTCTTTGGCAAAGTAACTCAGTATGATTTTAGCCCCTGATCGTTTGATGGATAGCAGGGTTTCCTGCATGGCTTTTTCTCCATCAAGCCAGCCGTTTTGAGCTGCAGCCTTAATCATGGCATATTCACCGCTTACATTATAGGCAGCGATCGGCAGATCAAACTCATCGTATAGTGTCTTGATCACATCCAGATAGGGCAGGGCGGGTTTGACCATTAGAAAATCCGCGCCTTCCAGCACATCAAGCTCGCCTTCCACCAATGCTTCGGTAACATTGGCCGGGTCCATCTGGTAGGTTTTCTTGTCTCCGAATTTTGGCGCCGAATTAAGAGCATCTCTGAACGGCCCATAAAAAGCGCTGGCATATTTCGCAGTATAGGACATGATTGATACATTGGTAAACTCTTCATCGTCCAGCAATGAGCGGATATATCCGACACGGCCGTCCATCATATCGGAAGGCCCTATGATATCGGCTCCGGCTCTTGCCTGTGCCAGGGCCATTTTTCCAAGCACTTCAAGAGTTTCGTCATTGAGAATAGTACCGTTGGCATCCACAAGTCCATCGTGACCTGTTGTGCTATAAGGATCCATCGCTACATCACTGATGATACAAGTTTCAGGAAATTCCTTCTTAATACTTCTGATAGCATTGAGGTAAAGTCCTTTATCATTCCAGCTTTCTGAGGCTCTGGCATCTTTCAGTTCTTCCGGGATATTGGGAAAAAGCGCGAACGCTTTTATTCCCAGACTCATGCACGTATCTATTTCCTTTAGCAAAAGATCGGTGGAGAACCGGAAGATTCCTGGCATCGAGGCAACCTCGTTTTTGGTATTATTACCTGGTATCAGAAACATCGGGAATACCAGATCGTCTACGGAAACACTATGCTCTCTTACGAGATTCCGGATAGTCTGTGACTTACGATTTCTTCTGGGTCTTCTGCTTAATTCCATAATCAGACAAAGTTCAATATGGTTTTTTCAATAATAGAACAACATTCATCAAGCTGCTCTTGTGTGATTACCAACGGAGGAGCGAAGCGTATAATATCACCATGCGTAGGTTTGGCAAGCAGGCCGTTTTCTTTCAGCGCTTCGCAAACGTCCCAGGCAGTTTTGCCGTCGCTGGTTGGCTTTATAACAACAGCATTGAGCAATCCTTTGCCACGCACAAGTGTAATCAAATCTGTTTCGGATTGCAGAGCCTGCATGCGGCTTCTGAATAATTCTCCCATCCTGAAAGCATTATCTGCCAGTTTCTCATCTGTAATGATCTGAAGAGCTTCCATTGCTACTGCGCAAGCCAACGGGTTGCCTCCAAAGGTGGAACCATGCTCACCAGGTTTTATGGTCAGCATGATCTCATCGCTGGTGAGTACAGCGGAGACAGGATATACACCACCCGATAAGGCTTTCCCTATGATCAGCAGATCAGGATGCACTTCATCATACTGGGTTGCCAGGAGTTTTCCGGTACGTGCTATACCTGTCTGAATCTCATCGGCCATCAGAATGACATTGTAACGGCGGCACAGTTCCTGTGCTTTTTTGATATAGCCTTCCTGAGGAACATATACTCCGGCTTCTCCCTGAATCGGTTCTACAAGGAACCCGCAAACATTGGGATTTTGCAAAGCCTTTTCAAGCTCTTCAACATTGTCATAGTCAATAACGTGATAACCGGGCATAAAAGGACCGAAATTATTTCTGCAATCAGGATCGGTAGACGCGGAAATAATACCCATAGTACGGCCGTGGAAATTACGGCGGGCAGCAATAATGACGGCCTGATCTGCCGGTATTTTCTTATACTGGTAGCCCCATTTACGGGCTAGCTTGATCGCTGTTTCTACAGCTTCTGCTCCGGAATTCATCATCAATACTTTGTCGTATCCAAAGTATTCACAGATATACTTTTCGCATTCTCCGAGCTTGTTATTGTAAAAAGCTCTGGAGGTAAGTGTTAGCGTCTGAGCCTGTTCGATAAGTTTATTAATAATCCGCGGGTGACAATGTCCCTGATTTACGGCGCTGTATGCTGACAGGAAGTCGTAATAATGCTTTCCTTCAACATCCCATAAATGGACTCCTTCTCCTTTGGCCAGTACAACAGGCAGAGGATGATAATTATGGGCTCCATATTTATCTTCCAGGCTTATTGCCTGCTGGGTGGCAGTAACTGTTTCCAACATAATGCAGATTATTAAATGATTAAAATAAACTAAGGTATACAAAGGTAATAAATTACCGTTACCTCTGTGCAAGAATATACGGCTATAAATTGTCCTTTTTTACCGGTTCCGGCTTTATCGGAGTAAAAATCAGGCTAATGTCATGTACTTTGAGCGCATCGACTTTGGTCAGCGACAACGTCAGGTTGTCCAGTTCGCTCTTCCACTGAATAGTATCCTGACCGGTATGCTGGCCGGGACCGTAGCGGCTGTTATAAAAACCAGTTAGCTGTTCGTATATTGCTTTCTGAGATTTTTTGCTTTGAGGATATACAACGGTTTCTATTCCGGAGACACGTTTTCTGCTGTCGAGGTGATAGATAATTTCTGCGGTTTCCAGTTCCTCAAAGTTATAGCTGATCAGATAGTCCAGATAGTGATCTGTTTCTTCATCCAGTGCGACAGAATCTTCCAGCACCTTGACTTTTTCGGCCGGCATACCAAAAGTTACTCCGCGAAAAACTCCAACATCTGTTTTTATCAGTTCATTAACGGCAAGAGGAAAAGCGACTGTGTCGTAACTGACCGGCTGGTTTATGTATGGAGGGGTGGTTTCTTTGGAGTCGGTGCTTTCATCGCAGGAAACAAGTGCAAGCAGAAACAAGGCGGATCCGAACAGCAGCAGTATTTTTTTCATTAAAAAGAGCTCGTTTTATACAAAAACAGAATTTATATTTCTTTAGGTTCCTTCCAATCCTTAACGAAACTTCCTTCTGAATTATATATCGACTGTCCGGCAGATTCTGTATTAGAGGAAAAGGTTAGCTAACCCCGGTTTTTTCATCTTCAAGATTAAACAAATCATTTAGCACATCAATAAGCGTTTCTGCCTCACCACGCTTGCAGGCGGCCTTGAGTTGCAGAACAGGAAGCTTAATAATTTTCTGCATGATATTTTTTGTGATAGTATCCACTTTTCTGGATTCTTCATCATTGAGCTGCTTCATGTAGCGGGCAAGTTCTTCCTGCCTGATTTGCTCAAAAGCATTTTTAAGCTTGTTGATGGTAGGAGATACCACCATTTCTTTTGACCAGTTGTTAAATTCAGCAATTGAATCGCTGACAATGGCTCGCACCTGTGGAATCGCGTTGATTCTGTTTTCCAATGCTTCGGTTGCACGGTTGCGGATGTTGTCTATATGATAGACAATAGCTCCCGGCAATTCATCAACAGAAGCTTCAACACTTCTCGGTACAGAGATATCTATAAAATATTTAAAGGAGAGAATCTGCATGGTCTGAACCATGGCTCTGGTGATAAAAGGCTCTTCTCTGGCGATGGAGCAGACGATTACATCCGCCTGGGCTATTATTTTCCAGGTGTCTTCGAAAGGAACAACAACTGCTCTGGTTCCTTCGGCCAGCTCGGTTGCTTTGCTCAGTGTCCGGTTGGTAACATAGATATTGGGTATAGAAGTGTCAAGAAGGTTTTTGAACACGTCTTTACCCATTTCGCCAAGACCGATTACCAGTACGGTAGGATTAACGATCTCAGCGCTCAGTTCTTCAGCCAGCTCAACCGTTGCATAGGAAACAGATGCCGCACCATCGCGGAAACAGGTTTCCTGAACTATTTTTTTATTGGTAAAAAAGGTAGTATGCATAAGCCGGTGTAGAAAAGGACCGGCCATATTTATATCTGCTGCCCACTGATAGGCATGCTTTACCTGACTGGCGATCTGCATATCACCTATCACCTGCGCATCCAGTCCGACAGCGACGTCAAACAGGTGTGCAATGGCTTCTGAGTGATCCTGTATGCAATGGAAATAGGATTCATAGGAAGACGCATCAAAGTTTCCTTTGACGATGCCGATCATTCTGATGATTTCACGGCTACAGTCTTGATCGGACAGGTAGTATATCTCGGTGCGGTTGCATGTGGATATTACCAGACACTCAGCCATGCCTGCTACCTCTTTCAGGCTAAGCATCAGCTTTTTGCATCCTGTTTCATCGAGGGAGAACATTTCCCGGATGTCAACCGGAGCTGTTTTGTAGGTAAGACTAACCGCTTTAAAATTCTCTTCCATAGTTAAACCAGATACAAAAATAATGGAATCATTTGAAAAGGTAAAGCTATATGTAATAAATTGCCATTATTAGTGATTTAAATACAAGGTCACTCGTGTTTTTGTTCCTATGAGGTTGTATAATTTAAAGTCCTGGGATTTATATCAGAATAAATCGCGCTACAAGACGCTGATTGTAATAGTCGCGCTGGTGATCGGCAGCGCTTCTATTTTTTATACTCAGACACTGGTGGATACGCTGGCAGACCGGGAAAAAAAGCTTATTGATTTGTATGCAAAAGGATTGATTAATGCTGTAGAGGCGCCAAGTAACGGGAATATGACTTTTCTTTTTCAGGAAATCATCGAAGCAAATAATTCCATTCCTGTTATTCTGACGGACGAAAATTTTTTTCCTCTCAGTGAACGGAATGTAAGGATGCCTGTAAATTTCAGTGAGGAAGAGCGGGAAAATTTTTTGCGAGAAGAGATTGGCAGGATGCGGGAGGAGCGAAGTCCTATTATTGTGCAGCTTGGTCCCGGGTTGAAAAATTATATTTTCTACCGCAATTCATTTCTGCTCAGACAGCTTATGTATTATCCATACCTGCAGCTTACCATTATCGCTATCTTTGCAGTTCTGGCGTATGTTGCTTTCAGCTATAGCCGAAATGCAGAACAGAATCGTGTATGGGTAGGACTTGCCAAAGAAACAGCCCATCAGCTGGGTACACCTATTTCGTCGCTCATGGCCTGGATGGAGCTGCTCAGGAGCGACCCGGGATTTCCCAAAGAAGCTTTTCTGCCGGAACTGGAAAAAGATGTGGGGCGTCTGAATATGGTTGCCTCCAGGTTCTCGAATATCGGTTCTGCTCCGAGCCTGCAAAAAGAAGAGGTGGATGCCGTAATCAGGCATACGGTGGAATATATGAAATCACGTATTTCCGGGAGAATAGAGCTGAAGGTAGAGACGCAGGAAGAGCAAAATTTGCAGGCACCGATTAATGTGTCTCTTTTTGAATGGGTAATCGAAAATCTGGTGAAGAATGCAGTCGATGCAATGACTGGCAGTGGTGCTATTACGATCCGGCTCAGGTATATAGCTCACTATCTGGCGGTGGATGTAACAGATACAGGCAAAGGTATATCCAAATCAAATTTCAGAAATGTTTTTAAGCCGGGTTATACGACCAGAAAGCGTGGCTGGGGACTAGGGCTTACACTGGTAAAGCGTATTGTCGAAAATTACCATGGCGGAAAGATTTTTATCCTTAGATCAGAGCTTGGAGAAGGTACAACCTTCAGAATATTATTAAAAAAATAGAAACAGGGCAGGGATAAAATTTTCCTGTCCCGCTTTGTCTCTGCTTTTGCATGATTTTAATGAATACTTCATTTTCATTAAAATGTATATCGATCGCGATAATTAGTTCCTTTTTATCAGTCGTTTGAAAAACTTCCCGTTTTCGGTATGAAGTACACAGATATAGGAGCCGGCAGGCAATTGCTCCGTTGGAAATATCTGCTGATTATAGGTAAAAGTTGAAATGATTTTTGTTCCCAATGAATTGAAAACTTCAAGCAATGTAGGAGTGTATCCGTTCATAACGATAGTGATATTATTGTCGAACGGATTGGGATACATGTCAAAGGATAGATTTTGACTTATTGTCTGTAAATCGGTTACAGGATTATTTACTTCACTATAGTAAGGTATGGATGTTCTTGTCAGAATCCACTGGTCGGTTGATTTTTGATATTCCAGATCAGTCATTGCGGTCAGCTTATGGCTGAAAGGAAAATTTATATCCGTGATCAGTAGGTCTTTTATGACCGAAAGATCATATTTTAGTAAGGTTTTCTTATAGGGAATCAATTCATTGCTGGCATATTGTTCTCGATGGGAAAATAATTGTTCAACGGGGTTTTCGTAATCATCATATGTATACAGAATCTGATGAATGTGTATCCAGCCGTTGGAAGACCACTCATAGGTATTTTCTTTGTTCAGAAGACTGTTTTGATACGTATATTCAATCCTGAATGCTGGTTCACTATCCGGTTTTTTGTAAATGGTTTCGCTTGCCGGTGCTCCGGACGAGTTATAGGTGAATTCTCTCTGTAGATAAAAGTACCAGTCGGGAGCCAGGTGGCTTTGTACTTTCATTAATTCACCTGTATTGTTATAATAATATACTTCTTTGGTCAGTGTGTCCCATTTTTGCTGGTCCGGCAACCATTCCATATAATACTCAGTGTTCAGTATTTTATCATGGTCATAGATTTTGCTTCGCTTACCTGCCGGAGTCCGGGTCTGACCGTCTTTATAATTGAAAAGTATCCGTTCAGACGGAATAATATCATCAGAATATATCCATTGATACAATGAGTGAATCTGGCCAGAGGGAGTATAGGTGATTATTGAGTCAAGGCGAAGGAGATAATTGCTGTTCAGACGATTGCTATTGATTTTGTTTAAGGAGCTTGTGAAAGATTGGTAAAAAGAAGATAGAATTCCCTGCTCATGGGGCGGGTAAGCTAAATTGCCTTCTTTGTTATATAGTAAAGTTTGAGAATGGCTGAATTCTGCGATTAATAAGGTTAATAGACAGATGATAGAATGTTTCATATATATATATAGCTTTTATGGACATTCATTATGGAGCAATAGAATTGTCGCTACTATTTTCTGGAATCTTAGAAGATACTATATGTAAAGAATAAGTAAGCCTGTCGCTGAATATCCAGGGCAGGCTTATTTAACTTTAGTCTCATAAGTTACAATACCGCAGGCTCCTGCTGACTCAGACAATGCCAGCTTCCCAGTCCCCAGATGATATCTCTGGAGTTGACTCCGACAACCTTTCTGTCTTTAAAAAGCCCGGATAGTATGCCGAGGGCTTTATCATCCTTGGGGTCATCAAAGACTGGTACAATCACCGCTGAGTTGGCGATATAGAAGTTTGCATACGATGCAGGCATGCGTTCCCCTTTAATATAAAACGGTGCTGGCATGGGAAGCTCAACGATATTGATCGCTTTGCCATTTTCCAGCTTCATCTTTTCAAGAGCTTCTGTATTCTCTTTCAAAGGCTGGTAATTGGCATCAGAAGAGTTATGTTCGACAACAGTTACAACCGTGTCTTCATTTACAAATCTGGTTATGTCATCAATGTGGCCGTCTGTATCATCTCCGACGATCCCGTCACCAAGCCATAGTACATTACTTACTCCGTAATAATTGATCAGATAGCGCTCAATATCTTCTTTACTCAGATGGGGATTTCTGTTTTTATTCAAAAGACAGTTGGTGGTCGTTAGTACGGTTCCCTTTCCGTTAAATTCAACGGAACCACCCTCCATGATAATACCGGGATGTATGACCGGAATGGAATACTTTTCTCCGATTTTTGACGGAATGATATCATCGTCTTCAAACGGAGGATATTTGCCTCCCCAGGCATTGTACCCCCAGTCAAGGATGACTTTTTTCTTTTCTGCCTTAGGATTGATCAGGAAACCAGGCCCGTGATCTCTGCACCAGGCATCATTAGTCGCAAACCTGTGAAACCGGATCATATCCATGTTGACTCCGGCTTTTTCCAGCTGTTTCCCGGCTAGAAGTTCCAGTTGCTCTGTGCCGACGCTGATGTTAACCGTTTCACCTTCAGCGATTATTCTGATAAATTCGCAATAGGAAGGGTAAATCGCAGACAGCATTTCTCCCGGCCAGGTACTTTGATTCTGTGGCCAGCTAAGCCAGGTAGACTCGTGAGGTGCCCATTCTGCGGGAAAATAATAACCAAGATCTTTTGGAAGTTGTTTCATTTCAAGTAATTAATCCTCGTCAATATAGCGTTTACAGATTGGCTGATAGGTCTCTATTCGGCGGTCCCGCAAAAACGGCCAGGTTGTCCTGTACCGGTCAGACTGGCTGATGTTGATCTCCTGTACATACACAGTTTCAGTGTAATGATCAGCCTTATACAACAGAGTTCCGAACGGATTGGAAACAAATGAGCCACCCCAGAATTGCTGCCCTGCTTCTTTTCCGACCCGGTTTACACTTACCACATGCACGCCATTTGCGATGGCATGGCTTCGCTGCATGGTTTCCCATGCGCTGTGCTGTTCCTTATTGGTTTCTTCCTTTTCAGTCATATCCCAGCCTATAGCTGTAGGATAAAACAGGATTTCTGCTCCCATAAGCCCGGTAATGCGCGCCGGCTCGGGATACCATTGATCCCAGCAGATCAGCACACCGATGGTTGCAAAGCGGGTTTTGAATACCTTATATCCCAGGTCGCCGGGAGTAAAGTAAAATTTCTCATAATAACCAGGATCATCCGGTATATGCATTTTACGGTATTTTCCGAGATAACTGCCATCGGCATCGATTACAGCGGTGGTATTATGATATAGCCCTTCTGCTCTTTTCTCAAAAAGAGAAGCGACAATGACCACTCCGGTTTCGGCAGCCACTTTGCAAAGCTCTTCTGTCGAAGGGCCGGGCACCGGTTCAGCAAGAGAGAAGTTTTCATGAAGCTCCTCATCACAAAAGTAAAGTGAACGAAAAAGCTCCTGAAGACATACAATCTGTGCTCCCTTGGCAGCAGCCTCACGGATACCTGCTATATTCTTTGCCATATTGATGGCAGGATCCTTATCACAGGCAAGCTGAACCAAACCTATTTTTACTTTTTTCTCAGACACTGCTATTTTTTCTTTTAATCAGGTTCAAAATTAAGATATTTTATATTTATAACTTTACTTCTACTTCCGAATGAAGTTCATTACAATAGGTAAAATTAACAGAAGAACATCTTTATATTTTCTTTTGCTGTTATTTTAGCTATCTCGTTTTTTCAGCATTTTTGAGTTTTCAACTTTTGCTTATATATAATATACTCTGCGTCTTTTGTTTCTAATTTTTACCTATGCTTTGGTAAGAGTTATTGAATCCTGAATCATCTCAGACAAGATAATCATTGAGTAACTCCCTGGCTTCTGCCATCCTGCTCCTGGGTATGGCAAGCTGAAATTCACAAAGATCTGTATAACTGGACGAAATGACTTCGGTATCAACTTTTGAGAGCAGAGACTGAAGAAGGCTCGTTTTTTCATAAGTAAAACGGATAGTACGTATTTCTGTCTCTGTTTTTTCAACAGGAATAGCATTTTTCAGACAGTCATGTGCTGCTTCTCTGTAGGCAGTGATCAGCCCGCTTTTACCAAGTTTGGTACCGCCAAAATAGCGTACCACAATAAGCAGAATGTTTGTAAAACCGGAGGATCTGATTTCGTTCAGAATAGGATCTCCTGCTGTATGAGCCGGCTCACCCGCATCGCTTGAGTTGTAAATTGTCCGGTCTTTGCCAAGAATATAGGCGTAACAGACATGTCGGGCATCATAATACGCTTTACGGTATTGCTGCAAAATTTCCCGTATTTCGGATTCCGATCGTACCGGAAGGGCATAGGCCAGAAACTTGCTGCCTTTTTCTTTATACAAACCTTCTGATTTGCTGTCAATAGTAAGATAGCGGTCGTCAGTCATGCTTGTTGAGATAGTCTTTGGCTTCCCGCATCAGGGACAGATAATCGGTTTCATCCAGACACTTTTTATACGCTTCAATGGCTTTTTCCTTTTCCCCCGATGAGTGATATACTCTGCCCAGACCGGCATAGCACTGTCCCGTAAAATCCTGCACGGGAAACTCGCAGTTCCGGGCAAGCTGAAGCGCCTGATTGTAATAATTTCTGGCTTTATCCGGATGCTTAAAATATTTTTCATTAAGTAGCCCGTAATATGTACAAGCGGCAATTTTTCCTGCCGGAGTTTCTGATTTGTAGAGGTCATAGGCGATAAACTCGGCTTCTTTATATTGCTGATTTCCAATAAGCGCTTCGCAATAATTTATTTTAAAGTAAATATTGTTCGGAAATTCTTTGACAAGCGTGGCTCCGTATGGAATAGATTTGGCATAATCCTCTTCATACCGCAGATAGATATGAGACAGATAATAGGTGGCTTCAGTCCGGCTCAGAATCCCTTTGCGGCTGCACTTATCCATCAGTTCAAGGCCTCTGGCTTTGTCTCCTTTCATAAAGAAGAACATAAAAGGTTTAAAAACAGAATGGTTTTCCGGGTACTGCACCACATAGTAATTGTATAACCCTACCGGCAGGTTGAAGTCCATAAGCCGGTCCTTCCATGCATCCGCTTTTTTGATAAGGTAGTATGCTTTGCGGGCTTCATTGACAGATTTAAGAGTTTCGTTTGTCTGTGCGTAATATAAGGCAATCGATGCGCGGCCGGCAAGTGTAAAAAAGATTCCCTCCGGATCATTGTTGTCATTCTCAAGCAGTTTTGCCGCCTTCTTTACAGCTTCTTCAAGATAATTCAGATGCTCTTTGCCTCTTTTTTTGAAGGAATTGTCATACATCATCTCCCAGCTGAGACTCATGGAGTTGAGAAGTTCATACGCCGGATGGTCCGGATATTTCTGCTTTACTTTTAAGAAATATTTTTCGGCTTCCTCAAACTCCAGATTGTACATTTTTTCAAGTCCTTTGCTGACAACGTCCTGCATTTCTTTGTCGTCAAGCATAGTCGCCTGAGAAAACCCGGGGCGGTAGCTGACAACCAAAAAAAATAATGAAAATAAAAGAGTGATTCTTGTGCACATGTAATCAGACATAAATCAATACTAAGGATGTACCCGCCAATGCCATGCCAAGCCAGCAGATCATAGTAAGTTTTTCGTTGAGTATCCGGGCTGCAAAGATCGGAGTTACCATGATAATTCCAATGTTTACAGAGGTGAAAACCCTTGCTTCGTTATTTGCCGGACGAAAGCAGGCCAATAATAATGCAGGTTATATAGTTGAAAACAATAGCCTGAAAAGAATGAATGCGGTGTTTACCGAATAAATGGAAAATGACAAAGAAGGGTGAAACAAGAACAATCGTAAAGAGTATATATATCATATAATAAATCCCTTCTGAGAATCTGCGCACGATTAAATATACTATTAATAAGGGACAGATTTTCATGTCACTTGTTCATAATTCATTAATTTCGCTTCTATGAATATCCCCGGTTTGATTGATTTCCCGGTGTTTGATGCCGGTCCTGATGGCAGCCTCTCTTTTGCGGAAGCTGAGGGATTAATTCCTTTTCCCATAAAGCGTGTTTACTGGATTTATGGTGCTGCCAAGAATACAATAAGGGGCGATCATGCACATAAAGCGGGTATGCAGGTTTTGCTTGCGTTAGGTGGGAAAGTAGAGATCGAACTGACAGACAGACAGAGGAAACGCAGTTGCTACAGACTTGAAAAGCCGGATACCGGATTGTTCGTTCCGTGTCATTACTGGCGTAAAGTAAGTATGGACGAAAATAGTATTTTGGTGAGCTTTGCATCTGAATTGTACGATAGCCAAAATTATATTACCGATTATGAAACGTTTATAAATGGAGTTTGAGGTAATTTCCAGTTTTTCTGAAAATATTGAGAGAGAGGGTTATGTTCCTTTTTTGTTTAACCGGGAGGAGTATTATGCTGTCATACCTCAATGTCGTCGGGTGTCCTGTTTTCTTAAGAACAAGGCATCAGATAATGTGGTAGCCGAGATTCACTTTATTCTTGAAGGAGCCGAGGCGGTTTCTCTCGCACGTGCTTCATATGGCTCGTTTCAGTTTTCGGAGCAGCTTTCTGATGAATGGCTGGCCTGGTTTATCATTCAGACAGAACACTATCTGAGCAGTCTTGGAACAGACCGCCTGAGCATCCGAACCTATCCGGTAATATATGCTCCGGAATGCGCAGTACGGCAATACAGACTTTTGACGAATCATGGATATCAGCTGGCTTATACCGATAGCAACTTTCATCTGGATCTGTCAGAAGAGTTTCATGCAGGACTGAAAGAGTCTGCCCGGTCCCGTCTGAGATCGCTCCGGAATAAAGCAATTCTATCGGAGCCGTGGGCTCAGCCGTCTCTGGAAGAAGTATATCAATTGCTAAAGATATCGAGGAGAGAAAGAGGCTATCCGCTGACAATGTCGCGGGAGGATTTTATGAAAATGTTTGAACAATTACCTGCCGTGTACCGTGTTTTCAGAACGGTTGCAGGTGACCGAATGGTCGCGGTGGCAGTAACGGTGCATATTAATCAGGACGTACTTTATAATTTTTATGTGGGAGAGCTGCCTGAGTATCGAAAATACAGCCCTGTAGCCGGATTAATTGAAGCAATGGTGGCATATGGTCGCACCAATGGCTATCAGCTGCTGGATCTGGGTATTGCCACGGATAAAGGAATACTTAATGAAGGGCTGGCCCGGTTTAAAGCCAATATGGGCGGCAAGTATAGTGAGAAATACATGTTTAGTAAAAAATTAGCAACCTGATGAAGCCGCTGGTAACTGTTATTGCGCTTTGCTACAATCATCAAGCGTATCTTCGGGAGGCATTGCAGGCCGTTTTCCGGCAGACCTATCCTGCTATGGAGATTATCGTGTCGGATGATTGCAGTCAGGATGGGAGCGCAGAGCTGATCCGGGAGGTAATCCGGGAATATCCGGGAGATATCCGTTTCTTACAATCTAAGCAGAATCTTGGCAATTGCCGGTCATTTAACATGGCATTAAAGCTGGCGAGCGGCAAATACATAATCGATTTTGCAACGGATGATCTCATGTTGCCGGATATGGTTGAGCAAATGGTCTCCGCGTTTGAGGAGCTTCCTGATACGTATGGAGTGCTTTTTTCAGATGCCGTATATGTGAATGCGGAGGGAAAGTTTTTGAAGCAACATTTCAAACCGGGGGAGTATATACCGGATGGTAATGTATATAGGGATATTGTAGAGCGATACTTTATTGCTCCGCCAGCCGTTATGATGCGAAAATCCATGCTGGAAACCCTGGGTGGCTATGATGAAACACTAACCTATGAAGACTTTGATTTATGGATACGGTCATCAAGGAATTTTTATTTCCGCTTTCTGAACCGGGTTACTGTTAAAAAACGTGTGCATGCGGGCGCCTTGTCCAATAGTTTTTATCTTAAAACATCCGGTCTGCAGGAGTCAACCTATCGGGTCTGTGAGAAGATCCGATGGCTGAATAAAAGTGATGCAGAGCACAGGGCTTTGCAGACACGGATTCGTTACGAAATGAAAGTGGCCTGCCTGACTGGCAACTTTAAGCTTTATAGATTGTATCAGAGTCTTATGCCATTCAAAGATACGTCAGCAACAGGCTATATGCTGAGTTTACTGGCAGTGCTAAGGTTGGATCTGAGTAGCTTTTACCGTTTATTCAGACGTTTGGCGTAGTGTTATTTCTTTTTGTAGAACCGAAAGGATATTTCTTTTTTCAAAAGCCTCCAGTCCTGTCTATTGGGTAGAAACCGGGCAGGAGATTCTTTCTCTACAACTAGGAAGATAACCAATAGAATAAATGATGAGAAGAAATAAGACAGACTGGCAGTCAGCCCTGAACCGCTGAGCGGCGATAGCGGTATCAGCCAGAAGCCTGCTGCCATGGTGACCATCAATCCTCCAAAAGCTCCGATCATATTGTACTGATACCGGCCGGTGCCTGAAAAATAATGACTGAGTATTTTGGAGAAGTTATACAGCAGAATACCGGGGGCCAGAGTCTTTACAGCGTAAGTCATCGAGCCGAACTCCTCTCCGAAGATTACTTCATACACCTGCGCGGGAAGAACATATAGAATGATCACGGGAACGACCGTAATCAGAAAGGTGATTTTGCACAGGTTTATGGTAAGGGCTTTATTGTACGAATTATTTTCAGAATTGGCGATAGAAGCATACTGCACCAGATTGATGCTATTTGTAACTATCCATACTGATTCAGCGATAGACGCGCTGTTTGAGTAAATGCCGATTTCGGCTGCCGTCCAGTATATGCCCAGAATATAGTAGCTGGCACGGTAATTCAGAAACTGGGCAATATTGGCAAACTGGTTCAGGCTCCCCAGTTTTAGCATAGCCCGGATAGGCAGATCCGATATCCTTTTTTCAGATAGTATACTATTTCGGGGCAGCCATATGATGCTCAGACATAGGACAAGCACACTGGATATATATAAGCCGGTGATGTACGCATATACGGACTTATAGTTAGCGAAATACAGAATAAAAGCCACTATGATGATGCAGCTGGCTATCTGAATCAGTTTCCCCAGGTTAAACAGCTGTATCTTTTCACCGGACAGCAGAATAAAAAGATGAATGCCGGACAATGATTGTATAAAAGCTATCAGGACGGTATGCAGGATATACTGCTCCGGCAGAATCGGATATATATACAGGATAAGAAAAGCCAGTAAGGATATCAGAATGGTCCAGAGGTAGGAGGCTATTAGCAACTGACCGGGATTGTGTCTGGGAGCAAGATATACCAGTGCTGAACCACCTGCAAAATCACAGAAAAGAATAATTATGGAAATGGTTGTCAGAATCAGGCTCGCTTCCCCTTTGCCTTCTGCTCCGAGATTCTGCGACAGAAGTATAATCAGGGCGAAGCTAAGCAGCGCTGTGAGCAGCTTGGTAGAAAATGTGCCTAGAATGCTCCTTTTCATTCAGTTCTCTTCAATATTCCGAATATGCGCCATGCAGGAGATATATTATCGATGCGTGTCTTTTTCTTCGAGCATACCCAGATAATTATAGTACCTGCTTTCATGAATGGTTCCGTCATTTACGCTGCTTTTTACCGCACAGCCCGGCTCATTTACATGCAGGCAATTGTGAAACCGGCAGTTACCCAGCAGCGCACGCATTTCAGGAAAATAATGGGCGATTTCTTCCTTCTCCATATCGATCAGGCCAAGTTCCTTTATGCCCGGAGTATCGATGATAAACGTATCCTTGTTCAGCTCAAACATCTGGGCAAAGGTAGTCGTATGTGTTCCTTTTTCAGAGAAATCAGAGATGTCTCCGGTTTTAAGATGTAAGTTCGGAGCAATTCGGTTGACTACCGTACTTTTTCCTACTCCCGAATGGCCGGAAAGTAATGTCTTTTTGCCATGCAGAAGGTTCTGTAATTGTTCCGTATTTTCTCCTGTCAGAGCCGAACAGTGTACAATCTCTTCGCATATTGGCTGATACAGCATTGTAAGAGCGTCTCTCAGCTCCAGATCATCGTCATTCAGCAGATCTGTTTTATTAAAAACAAGAATAACAGGAATACGAAATGCTTCTGCTGAAATAAGAAAACGATCAATAAAGCCGGAAGACGTTCTGGGTCTGGCAATAGTAACCACCAGTACCGCCTGGTCAATATTGGCAGCCAGAAGATGAGCGTGGGCAGTTTTGTGCGGAGACTTGCGGAGTATGTAATTCTGCCTGGGCAAAATGGAAGTGATGCTTACAGTGCCATCACCGACCAGCTCAAACTCAACATGATCCCCCACCGCAATAGGATTGGTAACTTTAAGCTCGTGTGTCTTAAACTTACCGCGCAGTCTTCCCTGATACATCTGGCGGTCTTCACTAAGCAGATCGTACCAGGAGCCGGTTGATTTCGTAACGATTCCTTTCATTTTGAATTCAGCAATGCCTGAGAGCAGGCTATAATTTTATCGCTTGCTCCGGTATGTTCATTCACATAACGGGAAGCCCGGGTAGCAAGCTTTATCCGAATTTCCTCATTATTATATACAGATTCAAACTTTTTACGGAAATCCTCCTGATTATGTATGCTAAATGCTGCTTCAGTCTTTCTGAGATCCAGCGCTTCCTTAAATTTCCGGTGATTGGGTCCGAAAAACAAAGGCATTCCATATACAGCTGCTTCGAGCGTATTATGCAGGCCGCTGCCAAAAGCTCCCCCGATCGCTGCATAATCAGCATAAGCATAAAGCGACGAAAGCATCCCTATGTTATCAATGATAAGAACTCTCTGATCGGTAATTGTAGTGTCATTGGCTTTCGAGTACCGGATATTTGACGAGGTCATCCGTTCGATAAACAAAAGTGTCTTTTCTTTAATTTCATGCGGCGCGATAATGATTTTGAGATCAGGAACAGCCAGCAGCACAGGAAGAAAAATCCGGATATCCTCTTCCCAGGCGCTTCCGATGATAAAGCAGGGAGATTGTCCTTTAAACCGGGCAGCTAACGGTATTTCCTTACGCTGAGCCGCAATTTCCGTAACCCGGTCAAATCGGGTATCGCCCGCGATTTCCGCATTTTTAAACCCATGTTCTTCAAGCAGCTCAAGAGAAGCCCGATCCTGAACAAAGATATGTTCAAAAGTCTGCAGGAGATCTTTATAGGGCTTGGCAATCGGCTTAAAGTACAATTGATTGTGCCGGAAAATAGCCGAAAAGGAGATGGCCGGGACAGATTTTTTATGCAGCTCATTCAGGTAATGAAACCAGAATTCATACTTGACAAAATAGGCGATCGCCGGCGATACGATGTGTACAAATCGTTGAGCATTGTCTTTTGTGTCCAATGGCAGATAAAAAACATAATCGGCACCGGAATAATTTTTCCGGATCTCATATCCGGACGGGCTGAAAAAGGTAAGGACAATTGTATGCTGCGGAAAGGAGCCTCTGAAACGCTCTATGACCGGACGGGCCTGCTCAAATTCTCCGAGCGATGCACAATGAAACCAGGCTCTGGGGGAAGTATCGCCGTGCAGCCGGCGCCGGATTTCCCCGAAAATATCCTTGCGGCCATTCAGCCATAGACGTGCCTTAGAATTGAAGGGGGCAGCAAGGCTTAGCAGGAGATAATACAGACCTATAGATAAGGAATAGAATAATTGGAATAACACAGTTTACTCTTGATAATAGTGAGATTCTTCAATATTACAGTTTATTTTCCTAATAAAAAGGATCTTTTTATTGTTTAAAACCCGATAGCCTTAATAAACACTCGAAGGTTGTAATAAACGAAAGTGAGCTAGCTAGCAATATAAAAAAGAGGAATAACAAAACAAGGAAATAAAAGAGCTCCTGCTTTCGGATAAACAGGAGCTGGAATTGCTAAGTACTTTAGAGGTTTAATTTAGTAATAAGTTGCCATAAGCATATTACTTGTACTACCATAATAAAGTGTATATTTAGCTCTGGGATTGAATGCGCCTTTGCAGTCCTGCATTCTGATAAAATCAGCATTGCTCAGGCAGTAAGATGCGCTATTGGGTAATGGTGCAGCATTGGGAAAGACAAGATCCGATCTGTGTGTGTTGAACCATAAACGTTGTCCGCAATAAGCAGTTAATTGTGGTGTTTGCCAATCTATAAGAGCACCGGTTGTGGCGCCAGGCCATAAAGTAAGAGTCATGCACTGATATGCCTCATCAAAATATATATAAGCTGTAACTGAGCCGGTAACGCGAAGGTTTTCTGTGTTAGATTCTATTTTTATGGAGTAATTACTTACAGGATTGATTTGTTGAATAGAGTCTATCAAAATATGAACTCCATCATCATCCGAGTTATCTCCGTTTGAATCGTTGTCAGTAGTTGTGCTTTGATGGCTGCTTTCACTTTCTTGTATTTCGGTATTGGTGACCACAGAAATACTGTTATTTGCTATAAATGCATCTAACTGTTCTTCTGAGGAAGATTCGATGCTCAAAAATAGCCTGATATTGCCTTCCTGGTCATTAAGCTCTATTTTGCGAAAAGCATATTCTTCGTTAACGGAAGGAGTCTGTTGGTTATAACCTAACTTACTTTTATTATCTGGGCCAGGTTCATTTTTCTTAGAGCAAGCTAAAACGAATAATAAGAATGCTACGTTGATCGCCGAAATGAAATAAAAAGTTTTTTTCATAAAAAATAGTTGTTGTGTTTTTTTGTTATACGTCTGTGCAAACATATGAATATCTTTTAAATAACATATACATCAGGCTGTGTTTTTAATGATTTTGTATGCATTACTGATAAATTGTTGTAAAAAGTGAAACAGTAATACGATGATTATCGTATTTAATTGACTTTATTTTTATCTGATATATGGTGAGGGGTTTAATTGTTAAAAAAATAATGTCTTTGTTTGTGATATATTTTTTTTAATACAATATTTGCGCAATGAAATTCTTTCCGTAAGGTATTTTAGTCAAAAATGCAGGAAATTTTAATAAATTTTTAAACATAAATTAATTTAAAACCGAGTATGAAAAAGGTATTTTCTATCGTAGCGGGCCTTGCCCTTGTAGCTTCTCTTGCTTCTTGCAAAAAAGATCACACTTGTGCTTGCAAGGATGCTAATGGTGCAGGTGAAAACTTCAAGTATACTAAAGTATCTAAAAAAGATGCCAAGAAATCTTGTGATCTTCAAAACACATCTATGGCTATGCTTGGAGGTTCTTGCGAGTTGAAGTAAGCTTATATCACTTCATTGAAATTAATAAATGGCCAACAATTGTCGGCCATTTATTAATTTGGAATTCTTCTTTCAGGGTTTTTTTTAGATAGTTAATAATTTATTAAATTAAGTTTGCCGCATGGCAAAAACTACTCATATCCTTGTTTCGATTCTTTGCGGCCTTGTTTTTCTCCTTTCAGCCTACGCTAAGCTGTATCCTATAGAACTTTTTGAGTTCACCTTTGTCGAGCTCCATTTAGCATCCTGGAGCACTGCGCCATTTATCGCCCGTTTACTGATTGGTCTGGAGTTTTTTATCGGCCTTGCCCTGGTTGGTAATCTGATGCCTGCTCGCCGGTTTTATCTGGGTATAATTGCCTTGCTCAGTCTTTTTTCTTTTCATCTTCTGATCACCTGGTACATGCAGGGCAATGAAGGTAATTGCGGGTGTTTTGGTACACTATTGCCCATGACACCACTACAGGCAATCGTTAAAAATATTGTAATAATTGTTCTGATTGTTTTTTTAATCAAAAAACCAGCAGTCTGTAATTTTAAATACAGAGCAGTCATACTGGTTGCTGGATTTATTCTTTCTTTCAGTCTGCCATTTATACTCAATCCGGTCACGCTGGCCAATTCTGAGACCTTTGACAATGAAACAACCGGATATGAGCTGGAAGTCAGTATTATTTATACAGAGAAAAAGGATAATGAAGCTGTCAGGGAGAATCTCACGGAAGATAAATGGATAATAGGGTTCTTCAGTATGACATGTCCGCATTGTAAATTAGCGGCATACAAATTTCATATACTTAAGGAGAAATTTCCGGATCTTAAGATCTTTATGGTGTTAAACGGGGATGATCAGGAGCAGTCCGAATTTTTTAAGGAAACGAAATCCGGAGATATTCCACATACCCGCTTAAAGGGTAGTGATTTCATAAAGCTGAGCGGACCGGAACTGCCAAAAATATTTTTTATTGACAACAAGACTGTTGTTCAAAAACCTTCTTATTATCAGATTGATGATACCATGATTAGTAAATGGTTGCGTTAGAAATCGTTTCCTGTAGTTGTAATTGTCTCTTTTTCGTTGTGGTTATGTAAATCCTTATGCTGATAACTCCTACACTGCACGCTTTGAGTCTTAAGCGTTGAGCTTCAATCTGCAATGATGAAATAAATCTGTAAATCAGTACATAGTGAGTTAACTACCTTGTCCTGATTAGGAAAGTCACCGCACCAAACTGATATAACAGATAAAGCCTTTTTATTCACAGTTGTGCAACCTGTAACTTTCTTTTATTTTCGCATCTTTAAAATATGATATATGGTTAATAAACCGGTAAAAATAAAAGTTCGGGATGTGCTCAATATAACAGTCGTAGTGGCGGCATTGGGCTATTTTGTAGATATCTATGACCTGGTACTGTTTCTGATAATTGGTCGGGACAGCTTGCTTGCCCTGGGTGTAGAGCAGGGAAATGTGCTGAAAGAGTTTCAGTTCCTGCTTAATGTGCAGATGATCGGTATGCTTATAGGGGGCATTCTCTGGGGGATCATGGGAGATAAGAAAGGAAGACTTTCTGTGCTGTTTGGTTCCATACTGATGTATTCTGTAGCCAATGCCCTTAATGGAGCGGTCGGGATATTCGGTGAACATGCGATGGTAGCTTATGCAGTGCTTCGCTTTGTGGCAGGTCTTGGGCTTGCCGGAGAGCTGGGGGCCGGCATTACCCTGGTATCCGAAATTATGAGTAAGGAGACCAGAGGGTATGGTACCATGATTGTGGCATCAGTAGGAGTATGCGGAGCAGTTGTCGCGGCAGTTGTTGCGAACAACTTTGGCTGGGAGGTTGCCTATTTTCTTGGAGGAGGTTTGGGTATATCTCTTCTTTTGCTGCGTATCAGTGTGTTTGAATCCGGAATCTTCAAAAAGCTGGAAAGCAGAAAAGTATCAAGAGGCAACTTTTTTATGCTTTTTGCCAATAATCGCCGTTTCATGCGTTATCTGCACTGCATTTTAATCGGGCTGCCTATCTGGTATGTGATTGGCATACTGGTAGGCAGAGCCCCTGAAATTTCGGCTATTCTGAATGTTGAAGGAAAAATCGAGCCTTCTATTAGTGTCATGCTTTGCTATACAGGACTGATTTTCGGTGATATTGCAAGTGGTGTATTAAGTCAGCTGATACACAGCCGGAAAAAAGTAATAGGTCTTTTTTATGTTGCCCTGATCATCGTTATAGGTTTATATCTGTCTCTTACCGGCATCACTGCCACATTATTCTATACACTGGTTTTTCTGCTTGGTTTTTCCGTAGGTTTCTGGGCGATATTTGTCACCGTAGCGGCAGAGCATTTCGGAACAAACCTGCGGGCGACAGTTGCTACTACCGTTCCCAATTTCGTCAGAGGGTCGCTGGTGCCTATTTCGCTGGTTTTTGACGGGATTTTTTCAGCCTTTTTGTCAAGCTCAAATCCGGTCCTGAATGAAAATGCATTAATATATACCGCATATATTGTTACTCCTGTTCTGATGCTGATTTCGTTCTGGTCATTATCCAAGCTCAGAGAAACATTCGGAGAGGATCTGGATTATCTTGAGGAAGACAGAATACAGCCACAGGCAAATTATCCGCATATGTGACCAAACGGTTTGACTTCTGTGTCCGGGCTTTTTATATTGTACCATGTCTGAATACAGATGCTCACTCAATTAACTTATTTAACAGAAATCAAATGAAAAAAGATAGTCTGAAATTTCTCGAAAAATACGTCAATAATCCTTCTCCGACCGGTTTTGAGTCTTCCGGTCAGCTTCTTTGGCTGAACTATATCAGACCATATATTGATGAGTATTTTTCAGATACATATGGTACAGTAGTGGGAGTGATTAATCCCGGTAAAAAATACAAAGTGGTTATTGAAGCCCATGCCGATGAAATCTCCTGGTTTGTCAATTATATTACCAAGGATGGCTATGTATATCTTCGCAAAAACGGCGGCTCGGATCATATGATTGCTCCTTCCAAAAGAGTCAATATACATACCGATAAAGGGATTGTGCAGGGGGTGTTTGGCTGGCCTGCCATTCATGTTCGGGAGTCGTCCGACGAGAAAGTGCCTACTATGAAGACGCTTTTCCTGGACCTGGGCTGCAGCTCAAAAGAAGAAGTAGAAAAGCTTGGGGTGCATGTCGGATGTGTGGTTACCTTTCAGGATGATTTTATGGTCCTGAACAAAAAATGGTATTGCGGCAGAGCGCTGGATAACAGGGTAGGAGGCTTTATGATTGCAGAAGTTGCCCGCATGCTGAAGGAAAATAAGAAAAAGCTGCCGTTTACTTTATATATAGTTAATGCGGTGCAGGAAGAAATCGGGCTAAAGGGTGCTGAAATGATCGCACACCGTATACAGCCGGATCTGGCTATTATTACGGATGTTTGTCATGATACGCAGTCACCGGCTTACAATAAGGTGCAGAGTGGAGATCTGAGCAGCGGCAGCGGCCCTGTGCTGACCTATGGGCCTGCTGTACAAAATAACCTGCTGAAAATGCTCATTGAAGTAGCTGATAAGAAAAAAATACCGTTTCAAAGGGCAGCAGCAACCCGGGCTACCGGAACGGATACAGATGCATTTGCCTATTCCAATGCAGGAGTAGCCTCAGCGCTTATCAGTCTTCCTCTGAAATATATGCATACCACCGTCGAAATGGTGCATGAAGACGATGTCGAGAACGTTATTCGCCTGATGTATGAGTTTCTTATACAGCTCAAGGCAAGGTACAATTTTAGCTATATTCAGTAATTCACCGGAGTTTCGAGCCGGAGATGGTGCAGAACATGCGATCTCCGACTTTTGCCTGATGCTTCGGAGTTTTTTACAGTCCCATAATCCGTGCTGCTTTTAATAGCCCTGCAATACTTATGGAGTCCGTTATGGTATTCGACATAACCATGCTAATGGCTTCGGTAAGGGGAAGTTTTTTAATTGCAAGAATCTCCGTTTCATCAAATTCGGTAGCTCCTTCGGTCAGTCCTGTAGCGATAAAAATAAATCCTTCTTCATCCGTTACCGAGTTTGAAGTATGAATCCTTCCTATTTCCATCCACTTCCTGGCGCTCAGACCGGTTTCTTCTTTCAGCTCTCTTTGAGCGGACAGCAAAATATCCTCTTCCAGAGGCCCTCCGCCCATAGGGATTTCCCAGGAATATTCGTCAAGAGGATAACGATATTGTCCTACAAGCCATGTGTTTCCGTCTTCATCAATCGGGACAATACCAATAGCCCGGTTTTTAAAGCTGACCACACCATAAGGGTTTTCCTTGCCGGCAGGATTGATTACACGGTCCTCCCGGACATGTATCCAGGGGTTCTCATATATAGTTCGTTCGCTTAATTTTTTCCAGGGATTGATAGTATGGTCCATATCTGATATAAATAATTCAGGTAAGCAAAAATATGTTTTTGATTTTATGCTCCATCCTTATTTTGTTAAATTTAATGCAGAATGGCAAAATTGCAATCTTGTTTACATCCTGAGCTTATTGAAGCCGGCCTTGATGAAGCCGGAAGAGGATGCTATGCGGGTCCGGTTGTTGCAGCTTTTGTAATATTGCCGGAGGATTATTTTCATCCGGTTTTAAATGATTCAAAGCAGTTGAATCCCAGGGTAAGAGAAGAGCTGCGAAAGGAAATAGAAAAAGAAGCTGTTGATTTTGCAGTTGCGGAAGTATGCAATGAGACGATCGATAAGATTAATATACTGAATGCTTCCTTTCTGGCTATGCATAAGGCGCTGGACAGACGGAGAAGCAACCCGGATTTTTTGCTTATTGATGGAAACCGCTTCCGTCCTTATAACAATATCCCGTATGAATGTGTAGTGGAAGGAGATGGAAAGTTTTATAGTATTGCCGCAGCTTCGATTCTGGCCAAGACCTATAGGGATGATCTGATGAGGAAACTTGCATTGAATCACCCGGAATATGATTGGGAAAACAATATGGGTTATGGTACACCCAAGCACCGTGAAGCAATTCTGCGCTTTGGTCTTACTCCGTACCATCGCCGGTCTTTTAATTTAGTTAATAATCAATTAGAACTTTTTTGACGGAGATTTATGGAACAGTCTATAGATGTGAAGAAAATTCCTTTAAACGATCTGCATATAGAGCTCGGAGCAAAAATGGCTCCATTTGCAGGTTTTCAGATGCCTGTACGATATAGCGGAGATCTTGAAGAGCACCTAACAGTACGCGGGGGAGTAGGGGTTTTTGATGTTTCTCATATGGGAGAATTTCTGATTGAAGGAGAGAAAGCCCTCGATCTGATCCAGAAAATCTGTACGAATGATGCCTCAGTATTAGAACCAGGTAAGGTGCAATATTCCTGCTTTACAAATAGCGCCGGAGGTATAATAGATGATCTCCTTGTGTATTGTCTGGAGAAAGACCGGTATATGCTGGTCGTGAATGCGGGAAATATTGACAAAGACTGGCAGTGGTTGTGTGATAATAATACAGAAAATGTCAGGTTGAGCAATATTTCGGATGATACCGCTTTATTTGCCGTACAGGGCCCCAAAGCCGCCGGAGTGGTACAGAAGCTGACATCGACAGATCTGACCAGAATACCCTATTATTCTTTCGTGAAAGGTGAAGTTGCCGGCATAAAGGATGTTTTGATTTCTGCTACAGGCTATACAGGAGCAGGAGGATTTGAATTATATGCAGACAAAGGATACGCGCTCAAGTTGTGGAAGGAACTTTTTAAGGCCGGAGAGAGTGATGGTATTAAGCCGATTGGACTGGGTGCCAGAGATACCCTGCGCCTCGAAATGGGATTTTGTCTTTACGGCAATGACATAGATGATACTATTACTCCCCTGGAGGCTGGTTTGGGCTGGATAACCAAATTTTCAAAAGAGTTTACGGCCTCAAAAAAACTGCAGGAGCAAAAAATGAAGGGGGTGGAGAAAAAGCTGATAGGGTTTGAGCTTGAGGAGCGGGGAGTGCCAAGGAGTCATTATGATATTGTTGATGCTCAGGGACAAAAAATAGGATATGTTACAAGCGGAACACTGTCACCATCCCTTAATAAGGGAATAGGGCTTGGGTATATAGCAACTGCTTATGCCAATCCCGGAGAGAAAATCTACATTTCAGTACGAAATAAGTCACTTTCGGCAAAAATTATTAAATTGCCATTCTTTAAACGCTAATTTATGAGGCAAATTGATGTTTGTCTTACTCCGGAACTGCTGCATCTGTATCCGATAGAAGGAAAAAATGTAGTAGTAGTGGATATTCTGAGAGCTACTTCATGTATGACTACCGGAATAGCCAACGGAGTAAGTAAAATAATTCCTGTGGCAAGCCTGGAGGAATGTAGTGAACTGAAGAAAAAGGGGTATATCGCTGCCGCAGAACGGGACGGAAAAAAAGCGGAGGGCTTTGACATCGGTAACTCGCCTTTCAGTTATATGGATGAAGCGCTGGTAGGAAAAACGATCGCGGTAACTACAACGAATGGAACATACGCAATCACAAAATGCAGGAAAGCCGCTGCTGTTGTAGCCGGTAGCTTTCTAAACAGAGCAGCTATTGCTCACTACCTCCGTGAACAGTCCAATGATGTCCTGATTGTATGTGCCGGCTGGAAAGGAAAGGTAAATCTGGAAGATACGTTGTTTGCCGGAGCTATTGTTGAAGCGTTGAAAGATGATTTTTTTATTGACAATGATGCTGCTCTTGCTGCTCTTTCCCTGTTTCGGCAGGCCAAAGGTAATCTTAAAGGTTTTCTGGGAAATTGCTCTCATGTTCGCCGTCTGAGACATCTCGATATTGATAAAGATATAGATTTCTGCCTCACAATGGATAAGTTTGATGTGGTGCCTATTCTGAAGGATGGGGCAATAGTTATGAAAGAACCCGTTTTAGAGTCCAACGGAGTTGTAAGGCATTAAATGTCCGGAGGCGGGGTGAGCTTGCGTGTATTACAAAGGGCTTATTTTCTGATAGATAATTAGCTGGCTTCAGTTGTATTCTCATGGATAGCTGAACAATGTGATCCTGAAGCCATAGGAAAAGAATCAGATGAAATAAATGATGCAACTGAATGGAAATAAAAAAACCTCCCTGTTAAGGAGGTTTTTTTATTATACTTTTACCTTATATACCCAGCCGAACTTATCTTCAGCATGTCCAAGCTTTATCTCGCTGAGAGCAGCAGAGATTCGTTCAGATAGGGATCTTTTTTCTCCTCCGGGTAATGCATAATCGGTTCCATTATAATGGATAACATCTATATGGGTAATTACCGCAGCTGTCCCTGTTCCGAATGCATCCTCCAGCTTACCTGCTTTAAGCGCTTCAATTACCTCATCAATGCCAATTTTTCTTTCTTCAACAGTAACCCCCCAGTCTCTGGCGAGAGTAACGATGCTATCACGTGTAATACCGGCAAGAATAGAAGTTCCGGTTGGTGGTGTTATTAATTTTCCGTCTATCTGGAACATAATATTCATTGTTCCGGATTCTTCAAAATATTTGTGTTCTTTGCTATCCGTCCATAGAAGCTGCTGATAGCCCTTTTCTCCGGCAAGTTTTGCAGGAAGAAGAGATGCCGCATAGTTACCTCCGGATTTTGCAAATCCTATGCCGCCTTCCGCCGCGCGAACATAATTGGTTTCAACCAATACTTTAACATTGCCTTTGTAATAGCCGGCTACAGGACCGGTAAAAATGATAAATTTGTATGTTTTAGACGGTCTTACACCGATAAATTCATCCGAAGCATACATGAAAGGTCTTATATACAGAGAGTTGCCTGGTTTTGGCGGAATCCAGGCCTCGTCGATCTTTAAAAGAAGGCTAAGGCCCTCCATAAACAGATCTTCAGGAAACTCCGGCATACAAAGCCTTTCTCCGGATTTGTTCAGGCGCTTGGCATGGGCTTCCGGGCGAAAGATAAGAATTTCATTTTTCTCATTTTTATAAGCCTTCATTCCTTCAAAGATCGATTGTCCGTAATGAAGGACTGATGTAGCCGGGCTCATCGACAGGTTTTGAAAGGGGACAACACGGGGATTGACCCATTCATCATTTTTATAATCAGCGACAAACATGTGATCGGCATATACCGATCCAAACTCCAATTCATCAAAATTAGTCTCGGAGATTTTGGAATTTTTGGTTTTCTCAACCAGTATATTATACTTCCCGGCCATAAAAAGTATCTTTATTTAATTAGTAAGTTAGTATATCGAATATATGAAATTTAAACTGGGACAAGTCAGGTTTTTGTCCGGACTATCTGCTACAGAACTGATTTTTGAAGATAGTCAGACTGAATTGCTGACGCGCACTATTGTCGTTACTACAGAAACACTTCCCGGAAGAATTATGTTTCTCGTGATCACATACAGGGAGACAGGAAAAATAAGAATAGATGATCCAGTGACAGGTATTGATGCAAACAATCGTTTGAATCCGGAAACTACAGGATATTTTCCTGCAAACTGCCTTGCAGAGTTTTTTAAAGCAAAAATGAAAAGTCTGAACTTTTCCATAGATCAATATAATTCTTGTGCCCCTAATATAGTATTTATATTTATAATATGACAGAACTGATATACTGCCAATGCAAAAAATATGGAATAAGAACTGTCGCTTCTGAGTCTCTTAACTGAGTTTTGGGTTGCTTTTATGTCTGTTGAGGTCCCGGCCGGTTTTCTTCTCAAGATTTTTGGAAAGCGCTTGGGTAAGGTCAACCCCTGTCTGATTGGCGAGGCAAATCAGTACAAACAAAACATCTGCAAGCTCATCGCCCAGGTTTTTGTCTTTGTCACTTTCCTTGAAGGATTGTTCTCCGTATTGTCTGGAGATAATACGCGCTACTTCACCTACTTCTTCCGTCAAAATAGCCATATTGGTGAGCTCATTGAAATATCGGACTCCGACTTCTTTGATCCACTGATCTACAATTTGTTGTGCTTCTTCTATCGTCATTATTGCTTGTTCTTGGTATCGATAATTATGGTTACGGGACCATCATTCAGAAGATTTATCTGCATGTCAGCACCGAATTCTCCGGTTTGAACCGGTTTTCCCATTTCAAGGGAAGTTTCTTTAATAAAAGCTTTATATAATGGAATTGCTGTTTGTGGCGGGGCTGCCTGAATAAAAGAAGGGCGATTCCCTTTTTTGGCAGAAGCAAGCAATGTAAACTGACTTACTACTAAAAGATTACCATCGATGTCTTTTACCGAGAGATTCATCTTGCCTTCTTTGTCTGAAAAGATACGGAGATTGCATATTTTTTTAATAAGCCAGTCAATATCTTCCTGCTGATCATCATGGCCTATACCTAATAAAATCAGCAATCCCTGTTCAATAGAGCTGAATTTCTGCCCGTCAATATCGACTGAAGCTTTTCGTACTCTTTGAATTACTGCGATCATTTTACCCCCATTTTTCTTGTATAAAGCAATTATTTTTTGAATAAACAATCAAATATTCATCTTTTTATTTTTTCTTCCGAAGGGATACCTTAATTTGTGAAAAGCGATTAAGTCAGCATAACATTATAAGCTGCCGGCTGTTTGCAATGATATATAAAGCCAAAGGAGATTCATATGCTGGATATTAATGTACTTACCGCAAAAGCGAATATTGGAGATCCTGTCAAAAACAAGGATGATCAGTATCTGGGAGAAATAGCGGATATTTTATATGATCCTGAAAGTCGTATTGTTGAATATGCGGTTGTTGATTATTCAGACGGGAATAAATCATTTGCCATTCCGTTTGGCCGGTTGAAGTTTAACGGGGAAGAAGGCTTTTTTCTCTGGGATGTAAAAAAAGAGGTCCTTGATACAATTGATAGCAAGCTGGACTATCAGGGATATCTCTATTATACAGTAGAGTAAAGAATAAAGTTCATGAGTTTTATCCGGCTGTTTGCTTAGTTTTCCGACTTATGAAAATATCTGTTGATTAAATTTCTGCTTTGGCAATTCGTCTTTTTATAATTTTTTATAAGTTTGGTTAATCAATCTATAACCATCGGATGGAGGCAGAAAAGGTATATAAAGAATTTGTAGAAAAGGCTAAGTATTACTTGCTGGAAGTTGATTATTATGGTCGCTACCAATTTACATTGCATCCTGTTGCTAATAAGATTTCGGTCGGGCAGCTATATGATCTCCTGATTCATGGTGTTTCAGCTTATCACCTAAAGCATATAGAGGATTGTCTAGCGCAGAGAAATGGTGAAATGAATGGGAAAAAAACATTTGCCGGAAACCTGCTTCTAAAATTCCCTAAGCTGGGTATCAGACTAAAAGGACATGATTTTATTGATTATACTCCCAACCAGCCAGAGGGCCCCCATAAGATAAAGGATGATCTGTATAAGTTTCTGAAAACGATGAATAAGGTGGCAAAGGATATTGATGCTGCCGGGTCTCTGAATTACACCACCCGCCATCCCTATCTTGGAATGCTTAATGCGCTGGAATGGTATAAGCTGATTACTATACACTACAAACACTATGTACAACTAAAACGGAAGCTTGATCCCAAAGTCAGAAGTTTTAGTAAAGAGCTCGCATCGGAGGAGGCGGAGTAAAAAAATACAATACGCTCTGAAAGAGTAGAAAAACCAAATTCCGGCCCGCTTGTTCTTTCTCTTTTCTATCTTTTCAAAACGTATTGTACGGCAATATGCTCAACGGATTTCTAAAAGAAGTTATATCTTTTTTACATCCACTGCATTTTTGCCTTTTTTACCGTCAACAACGGTAAATGATACTTTATCGTCTTTCTGAACTTTATCGATAAGACCGGTTGCGTGAACAAAATATTCCTGGTTGGAGATGTCTTCCTTAATGAAACCATATCCTTTGCTCTCATTAAAGAACTTGATTGTACCTGAATTCATAAAAGTGTAATTAATATTATCTAACTAAATATAGTAAAATAATGACATTAATACGCTGATTTTAAAGTTTTTTTTGAAAGAGCCTGTTATGAAGGTTTATAAGGCTAACCATGACTTCTTTGTGGAGAAATGCTTGAAAAAATAAAGGCTGTCAACAGAGACAGCCTTTTATGACTGTATGAAGTACTATTTTCAGTCTATTTCAAAAGGAAGTTTTTCAGAGCCGCCAGGTTTGGTTCGAGCGGGTATGAAGTTTTCTTTTTTTCGAATGCTTCTTTCAGCGCACCGGGAAGCTCAATCTTCCGGTCAATAACCTCTTCTACAACTTCAATAAACTTTGCAGGATGCGCGGTTGCCAGAAAAACTCCGTGTGCTCCGGATCTTGATTCCGCAAGATAGTCAGACAGGCCAAGGAAGGCTACAGCTCCATGAGGGTCCATAATGTAGCCGGTCTTTTCAAATATGGATTTTATGGCCTCCCTCGTTTCTTCATCTGAATAATTGCGTCCATCGATTTCAGATTTTATTTTTTCCAGGTTATTGCCATACAAAGCCATTAATCTCGCAAAGTTG
This sequence comes from Bacteroidota bacterium, assembly GCA_023458555.1. Taxonomy (GTDB): domain Bacteria; phylum Bacteroidota; class Bacteroidia; order Cytophagales; family Cytophagaceae; genus SpSt-227. The sequence continues at coordinate 216,886 of JAEWYS010000018.1, forward strand.
CTGGGATTGCCGACGTCCATGGCGTTGGAGATGGTCTTAATACTTGGACGCGGACTGAATTTTCCTGTACGCAGATAGGCCGGTACGATATCATTTGCATTGGTTGCTGCTACGAATTTTTCGATTGGTAATCCCATTCTTTTGGCAATCAGACCGCCGCACAGGTTGCCGAAATTGCCGCTGGGGGTTGCAAATACCACTGGCAGCTTATCCGCTTTCTTGAGCTGGGCATAGGCATAGAAGTAATAGAAAGACTGGGGAATAAGCCGGCTGATATTAATGGAGTTGGCAGAGCTCAGATTCATCCGGGTTTTTAGCTCCTGATCCAGAAATGCTTCCTTTACAAGGCGCTGACAGTCGTCAAATGTCCCATTTACCTCGAGTGCCGTAATGTTGTTTCCGAGTGTTGTAAGCTGCTTTTCCTGAATTTCACTAACCTTGCCGCTAGGGTAAAGAATAGTAACCCGTATTCCGGACATGCCAAGAAAGCCCTGGGCTACTGCGCTTCCCGTATCACCGGAAGTCGCAACAAGAATATTGATTTCTTTTTGCTCTTTTTCCAGAAAATAAGCCATTAATCTGGCCATAAACCGGGCGCCAAAATCTTTGAAAGCAAAAGATGGTCCGTGGAACAGCTCTAATACGGAAATATTGTCAGTAACAGAAACAACCGGAGCATCGAAGGAAAGTACATCTTCGGTAATTTTCTTCAGGGCAGCTTCCTCCACATCATCACCGATCAGCGCTTTGCAGACTTCAAAGGCAATCTCCTGAAAAGAAAGCTTGTCAATGTTTTCAAAAAAAGAATCCGGCAATGTGGGAATATGAGTAGGCATGTAGAGACCATTGTCGTCCGGAAGACCTTTGAAAACGGCTTCTTTCAGATTGACTTCATCAACGGACCTGTTTGTGCTGTATAGTTTCATCAGTATGCAGAATCTAAGTAATTAGGAAATTTGTATTGTTAATCAAGGATAATCGGACCATTGTGATTAATTTTGGACACAAAAATATCACTTCCGATATTAATTGTGTCAAAAGCTCTGGTCATCGCCTGGGCAACGTTGTGTGCCGTAGCTTCCGACGTGCTCAGTGCAAAAAGTGAAGGGCCTGAGCCTGATATCCCGCATCCCAGTGCGCCGGCATCAAGAGCGCTCTGCTTGACTTCCTCAAAGCCCGGAATCAGTATAGAGCGTACCGGCTCGACGATTACATCCTGCATGGATCTTCCGATGAGTCCGTAATCAGACAGCATTAAACCGGCAATCAGACCACCGACATTTCCCCATTGTATAACAGCATCCTTTAGTTGAATCTGTTTCTTCAGGATACTACGGGCATCTTTGGTCTGAACTTCTATATGAGGATGAATGAGTGTCGCATAGAGATCGGATGGAGTAGGTATTTTGACTACGTCCAGCGGAGAATAGCTCCGGATCAGAACAAAACCGCCGATTAATGAAGGGGCTACATTGTCGGCATGGGCAGAACCACATGCTATACGTTCACCTTCCATGGCAAATGGTAGTAATTCTTCCTGAGTCAGGGGACGTCCTAATAATTCATTGACAGCAAATACACCCGCTACCGAACTGGCAGCGCTGCTGCCAAGTCCGCTTCCCAGCGGCATTTTTTTGTTTAGCTCAATCTCAATTCCCTGATCAGATCCTATTTTGTACAGGAAATTACTGATGGAAACACCTACCGTATTTTTTAAAGGATCTTTGGTCAGGCGACCTTCATCTCCGGTAATGGATTTTATCTTTAATCCGGATCCCGGTGTTTTTCTCAATATTACCTCATCTCCGGGGGCATCAACAGCAAATCCCAGAACATCAAATCCACAGGAGACATTTGCGACCGTAGCCGGAGCAAACACCTTTATACTTTCTTTCATTGCAACGATTATGATTTAAGGTAATTACTGATGCTGATTATTTCAGCAAACACTCCGGCTGCGGTAACCTCTGCTCCGGCTCCGGGGCCTTTAATTACCAGTGGTCTTTCCTTATAGCGCTCAGTCGTGAACGAGATCATATTATCACTTCCCGACAGACTGTAGAACGGATGTTCCGGTCCTACAGACTCCAGATTGACAGTGGCTTTTCCGTTCTCAAGCTTTGCAATAAAGCGTAATACTTTTTTGCTTTTTTCTGCTTTGAGCAGTTGTTCTTCAAAAACAGCGTTATGCTTGTCAAGCTGAGCAAAGAAATCATCTACTGATTTAGCCTTCAGGCAAGGTTCCGGCAGTATATTCTCAACTTTTACATCAGATGGCTCCAGATCAAAGCCGGCTTCACGGGCCAGGATCAGTATTTTTCTGGCTACGTCCATACCATTCAGATCATCGCGTGGATCAGGCTCTGTAAATCCTCTTTCCTTCGCTTCTTTTACGATATCGACAAATCGGGCTCCAGGCTTAAAATTGTTAAATATATAGGAAAGGGTGCCTGATAAAATACCTTCAATTTTAATAATCTTGTCTCCGCTGTATTTTAAATCCCTCAATGTGTTGATTACCGGAAGTCCGGCGCCAACGTTGGTCTCATAAAGAAATCTGGCCTTATATTTCTGACAGGCTCTTTGCAGCTTTTCGTAATCTTTGTATTTGCCGGAGTTTGCAAGCTTATTTGGCGTAACAATGGAAATGCTGCTTTTCAATATTTCTTCGTAATGAACAATAACATCCTTGCTGGATGTGTTATCCACAAAAACAGAATTTTCCAGGTTAAGACGCTTCATTTCGCGTATAAACTGCTCTATATCCATGTCCTGCCCGTCTTTCAGGAGCTTGTCCTTGCAGGTTTTAAGATCGATACCGTTTTCATTAAACAACATTTTTTTACTGTTTGAAACAGCAATAACATTGATCTTTAAGGACTTTTCTTTCAGAAGATATTCTGCGGCTTTGCGGATTTGCTGCATTAGTGTACTGCCGATAAGGCCTAGTCCGACAGCAAAAAGATTGAGTGTCTTGATATCTGAAAGGAAAAATGCTTCATGGAGAGCATTTAAAGCCTTGGATAAGTCATTTTTAGGAATTACTACACTGATATTCAGCTCTGAAGATCCCTGGGCGATAGCGATAACATTGATTCCGTTTTTACCGAGAGCAGTAAACATTCTTCCGGCAATACCGGGAGTTTTTTTCATATTTTCACCGATCAGGGCAACGATAGACAGATCAGTTTCTACATGGACTTTCTCTATTTTCTTTGAAGCCATTTCCGGTTCAAACTCGGCTTCGATCAGAAGCCTGGCTTTTTCAGCATCTTCCGGAGCTACTGCAAAACAGATAGAATATTCTGAGGAGGCCTGAGTGATCAAAATAACATTGACACCTTTGCGGGCAAGGGCACTGAATACCCGTGAAGAAACGCCGGGAACACCGACCATTCCACTTCCCTGAAGATTGATAAGCGCAATATTGCCGATAGAGGAGATACCTTTGATAAGAAAGTCATTGGCTTTTGTTTTCTCACTGATAAGAGTGCCTTCAAATTCGGGATTGAAGGTGTTTTTTATCCAAATAGGAATCTTTTTATTAAATGCAGGCTGAAGTGTTGGTGGATAGATGACCTTGGCTCCGAAGTGTGAGAGCTCCATTGCTTCTACGTAGGAGATAGCCGGCAAAGTAAAAGTCCTTTTTACAGCCCTCGGATCAGCAGTCATTACTCCGTTTACATCCGTCCATATTTCAACGCAACCGGCAGATAAGGCGGCTGCGACCAGTGATGCTGTATAATCCGAACCGCCGCGGCCAAGCGTGGTGGTTTCAGCTTTTTCGGTTGATGCAATAAAACCTGTCAGAACCTGAACATCGCGGGCAGCATCGAAATGCTCTTTTATGTTTTGATTAGTAAGCTTTACGTTTACTCTTGCGTTACCAAAGTTGTCATCAGTACGAATCAGGCTGCGTGCATCCACATAGGTGCATTTGATGCCCGATTGCAGCATATATTCAGTCATGATGTAGGAAGACATGCGCTCCCCGAAGCTCGAAACAAGGTCCAGTGTCCTGGGGGAAAGCTCCTTTAAAAGAAATACACCGTGCAGGAGATCCTCCAGTTCATTAATAAGCATGCGGATATGGGCTACTACCTTGCTCTGGGTTTTAATATCCAATAGCTTTTTGATTGTGTCGAAGTGCCTCTTTTCAATTTCTTTGAGTGCTTTCTGATATGACTCGTCGCTCTCAGAGGCTTTTTTGCCGGCCTCAACCAATAGATTGGTAACTCCGGACATTGCTGAAAATACTACCGTGTATGCCTCTTTTTTCTTTTTATACGACAATAATATATCAACAACTTTCGAGATGCTGTCGGCATTACCAACGGAAGTTCCGCCAAACTTTAATACTTTCATTGCTTATCTGTGACTTTTCAAAAAATTAGACAACCCACCCTTTTCCCTGCCCAATTTATAATATTCTGGTAAAATTACATTTTCCGCAGGGGCTTTCAATAAAAAGTTTAAGAAATTATTGTAAAAGCAGGAGACCATTGCTCTGACACAAACATTCGCTGATATGCGGTGGTTACATTTTAGAGTAGTAGGGTGAATTGAAATTTTTGTGGGGTATGTGGAGAAGGAGATATTTCAATTGGATTTGTGGTGTGGCATCCTGTTTTTTATTGCAGGCCTGTGCGGATAGCCCTGAAGATGTGGTGAGCAGCTATCTGGATCACACTTTTCTGGATAATAACGGAATTAAGGCATATGATTTACTCTCGTCCGAGGATAAGCTATATACAGACAGAAATGAGTTTGTGAAAAATCTGAAGAGGGAGAATGTGCTTAATAAGAAAATCCTGGAAAAATATGAATCACATTTTTCCTATGAAATCATTGATACGCAAATAAACGAAGACACGAGTTTTGTTACCGTGGCTATCAGTAAGCCCAATGCAATTAATGTATTGGGAGAGCTGGTAGGATATGCGATGTATTCGGCCTTTGCTACATTGCCTGAAAATCAGCAGGCTCTGGCAATTGCCCGTAAGTTTGATGCTATTATGATGAGTAAGGATCGCCTCCAGGTTACAGAGGAAAAGGTTTTCAGGCTGATAAAGGAAAAAGATGAATACCGGTTGTTTCTGGATCTGGGCCGGCCATATAAGCAGCAATTATTGTATAAAGAAGCAGAGAATTTACGAAGGAAAGCGGAATTAAAAGAGCAAGACGGCAATTTTGAGGCTGCTTTGCAGATGTATAATGAATCCCTGGCTTTGAAGCATGATCAGGTGGTGCTGGACCGGGCAATACTTATAAAAAGGCGTCTGGAGCATACGCTTTTTCCGGGACAGCAAAAGGACTTCGGTATGCTCCGTTTCAGACCCGAAACTATTGAAATACGAAAAGTTCGTATAAGACGAAACCCGCAGGGACTGCCTGCTTATACAGAATATACTGCAAATGAATATATGGTGATGACTTATCAGGTGCAGAATATCTCCGAAGGACAGGTTTTTGCGATTGAAGAAGATAATATTTTCAGGACAAAGAGTCGTCTGACGGACAATTACGGGAATATAATGAGAGAACTTCGGCCGGATATTTATACAGATGAGATCGAGGGAATGGAGTTCAGATTATTAAAGCCAGGGGAAAAAGCCGTATTTAAAGTGGTATGTGAAGTCCCGTTAAACAATAAAGCGGGAAAATTTACATGGAAAATTCTGCTAAAAACCGATAATGAAGGTGCTCAGACGGAAGCCTTTGTCGATTTTTGCAGTGATCAGATTCAGAATATATCCCGTATGGTTAAAGCATAGAGTGTAATACACCTTCTTTGAGAGCATAGGACGATACTCTGATATCCTCAAGTTGCAGACGTTTTCTTATAAAATTTATAAGCAGGCAGGCAACTACTACCATATCGACTCTTATGTCAATCATACCTGGTATGCCAAGCCGTTCTTCCCGCGACTTGCAAACAATGTCATCCGAAATGGAAATATAATCCATCGAGGAAAGCAGATATTCCGTAGGTGTATTGCCATTAAGAGGACCGCCTTTTTTTATCCAGTCAATCTCGGCAAGGGTGTCAAATGTCCCCGAAGATCCAATCAGAGCTGTGGGCTTGTAAAGTGCTGAAGCATTAATGAGAGGCTGGAGTTGACTTTCAAGATAGTTGTTCAGCGCAATTATTTGTTCCGGAGGAATAGGATCAGAAATATGAAACAGGTCATAAAGCCTTTGAGCGCCTATTTCAAAGCTCTGACTCCAGAGGATTTGCTGATGATTACCGACTATACATTCTACACTGCCACCGCCGATATCGATAATAAGATTAGTATCTGTACCAAGATGCAGCGCTGCCCGGACTCCCTGATAGATCAGATTGGCTTCTTCAAGTCCTGTAATGACCCTTATTTGTATGCCGGTGTGTGCCAATATGTCGGATACAAGCTGCTGTCCGTTTGCAGCGTTTCTGACAGCGCTGGTTGCTATGGCAACGATCAGATCAGCGTTATGCTGAACAGCTTTTTCCTTAAAATAGGTCATGGTCCGGATGGCCCGACTATAAGCCTCGTCTGTAATAATACCTTTATTAATACCATCTTTACCGAGCCTGACCGCAATTTTTTCGTTAAAAATTCGCTGACCGTTCCCATCGGCAATGAGCATATTGAAGGTATTTGTTCCCAGGTCGATTACACATAGGTTCTTCATCGTACTAAATATACTATAAACAAGATATAGTTGTGCAGGTCTGAAAATAAAAATAGCCGGTTTTACTAAAAACCGGCTATTTAAGTATTTGAAAGAGGAGTGGTTATTTGGAAGACAAATAATCTTTTACGCCTTCCTGTGTTGCTTTCATTGCAGCTTCACCTTCAGACCAGTTGGCAGGGCATACTTCACCAAATTTTTCGTGATGATGAAGAGCGTCAACCATACGGATTGCTTCGTCAATATTTCTTCCCAGAGGAAGATCGTTTACCAGCTGATGTCTGACGATTCCGTTTTTGTCAATAAGGAAAGTAGCACGATAAGCAATTGGCAGACCAACACATTCCATCATGCCGTTTTCATCGTACTCATACTCACCGGCAAGCACACCGTAGTTGATAGAGATGGTTTTTGCAACATCAGCAACTACAGGATAAGTAACACCCTGAATACCACCCTGGTTTTTGGGGGTATTCAGCCACGCAAGATGAGAGTTTTCAGTGTCGGTAGAGCAACCTACTACTGCAACGTTTCTTTTTTCAAATTCAGAAAGTTTTTCCTGAAATGCCAGAATTTCTGTAGGGCATACGAAGGTAAAATCTTTAGGATAGAAGAAGAAAATAACATCTTTTTTCCCTACATACTGTTCCAGCGAGAAGTTCTCAACGATTTCTTCACCGTTGATTACTGCCGGAGCAGCGAATTTGGGAGCTTTTTTTCCTACTAGTGACATATTTATAAATTTTAGAATAATAAAAGTTTGTTAAGTAATCTGTATTTCAAGGTTAGGATCAATCTTTTCCGCATTGATTTGAAGCCGGATATCTGTGATCCGGAGATTCTTTTTCGTTTTCCGGTTGAAGTAATCAGCTAATAGCTCCTTTAGGTCATTGTCTTCATAATCGATGATTTCATCGGTATTGGTACAATATATATGACTATGCGATGACGTATTGCAGTCATAGCGGAAATTGCCTGAGTCGGTGAGAACTTTTGAAGCAAGATTGTTTTGTACCAGTGTGTCAAGTGTTTTATATACAGTACCAAGAGAAAGTCCGGGCAGACGGGGTGTGACATAGTCAAAAATTTTTTCTGCCGATGGATGCTTCAGGTTATATAGAGCCTCTAGTATGATCAGACGCTGGGGGGTAGACTTAAGCCCCATGTTTTTCAGGATATCCTGTAATTGCCGATATGATAATATAGCTGTCAATGATTCCTAAATAAGAATTATTATCTTTTAATAATCTCTCCAAAGTTAGAAATGAATATGCAGGCCTGAAAATCTGGTTGTAGAAAGTTTTCAACAAAAAAAGAGCCTCCGGTGAAAGAGACTCTTAAATTAACAGGTATCGGTTATGAATTGTAATGTGTTATTGTCTGTATATACTTCACAGAACAAAATGGTAACCCAAAAAGAATGAAAAAAATTCTTTTTTGAACAAAATTAAAAAGTGGAAATATTATTTGGGTTTTTAAAAAGAGCAGCAGTGGCTCTATTTCATTATAATCCTTTTAAAAATAAAAGGAGCACGATCGGCTTTGTCAAGCAGATTTTCGAAAGTAAGCTGTGTTGAATCTGAAAGCTGATTTTGTGTACTGAATTCCTCAGGATTAATAAGTCCAAGCAGCATAATTCCAAACAGAATCAGGATTTTTACAGCGAATTTGAGGTTTGAATCAGTGTGTGCCATAATAGTAAGGGGATAAAACAGGCAACCTTCAATTTTTTCTTCAAATATTGTAATAATATTTCTTATTTATACTTTGAAAGGGAGTGGAGGGTTAGGAACTTCGATTATTTTTTTAAAATTTGCTTTATATAACATGTTGAATCGGATAAAAATGGTGAAAGTTTTATTTGTTTGCCTTGGGAACATATGCCGCTCTCCTATGGCAGAAGGACTTTTTAAAAAACATGTAGAAGAAAAAGGCCTTTCTGACAGGATTCATAGTGATTCTGCAGGGACATCGGATTACCATATTGGAAAACAGCCTGACAGCCGAATGTGCAAAACGGCCCTGGAAAGAGGAATTATACTTGATCATAAGGGAAGACAGCTTGGTGTTGCCGATCTGGATGAATATGATTATGTTCTGGCGATGGATCAGTATAACTTCAGGGATATCAAGTCTCTGGATAAAAACAGTCGGATAAAGGCTTCTGTCATAATGATGAGAGATTATGATAGCGAGAAAAGCCAGATTGATGTGCCTGATCCGTATTATGGCGGTGAGGAAGGCTTTATCGAAGTTTATGATATTCTGGACAGATGTACCCGCAATTTTCTGAAGTTTCTTTGTGAAAAACACAGACTTTGAAATGGAATTTCAGAAAATATGGATGCAGTTTCCGGAAATGGCCGGCATTGATCTCCGGAAGGTGGAATTGCTTTCCGGTGGAGATATCTGTAAAGCTGCAAAGCTTGAAACCGGCAATGGGGCATTTTTTGTAAAATGGAACAAAGATGAAGGACTGTTACGAACGGAGCAAAAGAATCTTGACAAACTGAGAGAAGCAGGGATCTTTCGTATCCCGGAATGTTATGGTTGCATTACCTTCGAAGGCAATACCTATCTGTTTTTAGAGTATATCAGGAGCCGCAGCCAGACCGAATGCAACTGGCAGAAGTTTGGTGAGCAGATCCGGGCTTTGCATCAGGTAAGCCAGGATAGATACGGGTTGGAATACAACAACTATATTGGGACTCTTCCTCAGGATAATAGCGTGTGTACAGACTGGACTGATTTTTATATTAAGCAAAGACTGGAATTTCAGTTGAAAATAGCGGGAAATATGCTGAATACTTCCATACACCGGAGTTTTGAGGCTTTGTTCATAAAGCTGGCTGATATACTACCGGAAGGAAAACCTGAGCTGATTCATGGAGATCTGTGGAGTGGAAATTTTATAGTGGATGATGCGGGAGAAGTTGTGCTTATTGATCCTGCTGTATACTACGGAAGAGGAGAGGCTGATCTTGCAATGAGCAGTTTGTTCGGCGGATTTGATATGGATTTTTATAGAGCTTATGCCGGATGTCAGCCAGCTGATAAAGATATGGAAAGGCGTTTGGACATTTATAAGCTATATCCTCTGCTTGTTCATCTTAATATGTTTGGGACTTCGTATACCAGTTCCATCGTATCCATTCTGAACTCATTTAAATAGATGCTCAGCTTTTTCCTGAGTACTTTCTTCTGATTTCGATTTTCTGCATTTGCCTTTCGATAACCAGCTGTGCTATTTGATCAGCAATTTCTTCTTCAGATATACACTTGAAAGCATTTTTTACTTTGTGTTCAGCTACATCAATCCGGTAAAGGATACGCAATAGTTCGTTAAGGTTTGATTTAAGCAGTTCAGCTATCCGGACAGTAAGAATATTTTTCAGATTGTGATAATCCGCTATTTCCTGTTGAAATTCACTATTGTTGAACAGGTCTTTTGAAATCAGTCTGGATGTTTCCCTCAGAAGTTCTAAATTTGACATGATATTTTAAATTTAACCCGAAATGCGTTACATTTTTCCCTTACTTATCGTTTTTTTTATTTCTGTTCAATCAGTCTGCGCTCAGTCATTTGAGGCTGAGGTATCCGCGGGCCTTACTGCCAGCCAGGTTTCAGGCGATAATCTGGCCGGTTTTAATAAAGTCGGTTTTGTTGGCGGAGCAGGTGTAGGATTTCCTGTTGGAGAGCGCTGGATGTTGAAATCAGAAGTTTTTTTTATACAGAAGGGAAGCCGGTCAACAGAAAAGGATCCGATCTTCTTTAAATGGAGTATAGCCTATCTGGAGATTCCTTTGCTGATGTCATTTCGTCTGAATGAACGTTTTTTTATCGATGGCGGACTTGCTGCTGATTTGCTGGTTTCTTCAAGAGTCGATTATGGGGCCGGATGGCAAAAAACCAATAATGCTATGTACGCATTAAATCCGGTCTGGATTTTGGGGCTAGGCTACAAGCTGTCGGACAAGATTGCATTTAAGGCAAGGCACTCCTATTCGCTGACACGTACAAATCCTGCTCAAAATCATTATAACAATACTGTAGCAGTATATTTGTCATTAATGCTCAAGTAACCTTGAAGCATTAATGACAAATATAAACAACTGACTATTATTTGGCAGATGATTTCTTTGTGCCGGTTTTTTTGCTGCCGGATGGAGTGGCTGAAGTGTCTTGCTCTGCTTCTGCAAGATCTTTTTTTACAGCTTTCTTTTTGGTTTCGGTCTTTGCCGGGGCTTCTTCTGTCATAGAGGCTGTTTCGGTAACAGGTGCAGAAGCCGTACTTTTTTGGAGAACTTCCGGGGCAAACTTTGCCAATATATTATACCAGGAAATCAATTTCTTTATATCGGAAGGATATACCTTTGACTGATCGTAATCGGGAATTGACTTACCAAGAAATGTGTACAAATCTCTATTGTCGGATTTTCCGGTTACAGGCAGTGTATCACCATACTCTTTATAAAGTTTGTCCAGCAAATCTTCAAGAGGGAAAGAACCTTCCTTTGAAGTTGTGTAAATAGAGATTTCCTTTAACAGGGATACCCGTTGGCTGGCTCCTGCAATGAATTTAGACCTGGTTTCATCAATTGCCTCAAGAATAACTCCGGTACGAGTCGGTTTTAAAACCTTAAAAAGTCCTCCTTTTCCACTGATAGAGGCAATGTCTTTTAATTCCATATATAAAATTTATAGTTTGAAAATTACTGGTACGCTTGTCTGCAATTTATAACCAATAGCATCAAATTTCAATAGTTTTACAACTCTGAGGGCCTCTTCTCCGGTACCACCACCAATATTTTTCGTAACGCGGGCATTAGAGACAGAGCCATCTTCATTGATAGTCAGGGTTATGATGCATTCTCCCTGCATCCTGTTTCGTTTGGCTGTGGGAGGATATATAAGTTTGCTGTTAATAAATTCATACATTGCTTCCTGACCACCGGGGTAATTCTCTGCCGCAGGCACTGACTTTGATGGAACTCCCTGACCAAAGGCAGTTGCTGCGAAAAATATGATCATGCCGAAAATAACTAATAACTTTTTCATAGTTTTTGTTGCTTTTGTGAGAATACTGATCAAAAATACATTCTTCTTTGAAGTATATCAAGAAAATATTTTACATTCCCTGGATTTGCTGATTAATGTCAGCGATGTAATCAAGCAGTTCCTCTCTTCCGCGGCTATCAACAGACGAGCTGACAAAGTATGCCGGCATACTTTCCCAGTTTTTCAGCATTGTCTTTTTGTAAGTGGCAATGTTGGATTGTAGCTGATTGAGAGAAATCCGGTCGCTTTTCGTAAAAACCATGGCAAATGGGACTCCATTTTCCCCCAGCCATTGCAAAAAATCCAGATCTTTGTTTTGAGGAGGAATGTTCGAATCAATTAAAACAAAAACACAATAAAGGTTTTCCCTGTTTAAAAGATATTGTCTGATCATGACATCCCATTTTTCCCGTTGGGTGATACTGGTTTTTGCGTAGCCATATCCGGGCAGGTCAACCAGATACCAGGCCTTGTTGATAAGAAAATGGTTGATTAATATGGTTTTTCCGGGCTTTGACGAAGTCTTTGCCAGTTTGCTGTGATTGGTCAGCATATTTATAAGTGAGGATTTGCCAACGTTGGAACGGCCAATAAATGCATATTCAGGTTTGTCCGGCTTGGGACATTGGTCCACTGAGGGACAACTTAGCAAGTATTGAGCTTCCGTAATTTTCATGAATCCAGCAATTTTTAATTAAAGAGGAAATGTAAGAATTTCCTCTTTAATTTGTATCTTTATATGCTGCAAAATTACTGAATAATAATGAATACCAAAGGCTGTTTAACAATTCTCCTTGGTTTGATATTGCTGGTAACCTCTGTTCAGGCACAAAGTCTTAAATCAATCGAGAAAGAAGCGAAAGAATTATTTAAATACGAAGACTACAGAGATGCGCTGCCTTTATATAAAAAGCTACTGGATGCGCAGCCGGAAAATCCTGAGTATCTGACAAGATATGGAATATGTTGCCTCGCCTCTGACAATAAAAGAGATGCCATCCCTTTTTTACTGAGAGCAAGAGATAAAGACTACAACAAGGACAGGCTAAACTATTTTCTGGGCAGGGCATTTCACCTGAATCATGATTTTGAGCAGGCTATATCGTATTTTGAATTGTATAAAAAAGAACTGAATCCGATAAAGGATGTTGCTAAGATTGCCTCTGTCAATAAGGAAATTCAGGCATGTCTTTATGGAGTGGAGCTGGTCAAAGCGCCGGTTCCGGTAAAAATCGAAAATCTTGGCCCGGAGGTCAACAGTCCTTATCCGGAGTTTGTACCGATTGTGTCCGGAGATGAGCGCATATTATTCTTTACTTCCAGGCGGCCTAATACAACGGGTGGAGAGATTGAGACTGCCACACAACATTTTTATGAGGACATATATATTACGGAAAAAAATAATGATGGCAGCTGGAATGAACCAACGTTGTTTCAGCATAATACAACGGGACATGATGCCTGTGTCAGTCTCTCGCCGGGTGGTGATAAGCTGTTTTTATATCGTCATGAAAATAACGGGGATTTTTATGTTAGTACATTAAAGGGAAATAACTGGTCTGTTCCGGTAAGACTGGAAGACGGTATTAATACAAAATATAGTGAGACGAGTCTTGCGGTATCGCCGGATGGTAAAATAATATTTTTCTCAAGTGACCGGCCCGGTGGATATGGCGGGCTGGATTTGTATTATTCTGTATGGGAGAGTGGGAGATGGTCGTTACCCGTAAATGCCGGTTCTACCATTAATACTCAGGACAATGAGGATGCTCCGTTTCTTCATGCAGACGGAAAAACTCTTTACTTTAGCTCACAAGGTCACAACAGTATGGGTGGATATGACATTTTTTCATCTCAGTTAGATATCAGAAAAAATTATTTTTCCCCGCCCGTTAATATTGGGTATCCAATCAATACGGCTGATGATGATATTTTCTTTGTCTGGTCTCCGGACGGTACAAGGGCATATTTTTCTTCTTTCAGAGAAAACGGGTTTGGAGAAAAAGACTTGTATATGCTTACTCGTGAAACACCTAAAGTTTCTATGATGGTTCTGAAAGGCCAGGTATATTCTGAAATGAACGAAGTGCCTTTGGGAGCAAAAATCATTGTTCTGGACAGAGAAACAGGAGAGGTGGTTCAGCAATTTGAAAGTAATTCTATATCAGGTCGTTATCTTGCGCTATTGCATCCGGGAAGAAAGTATAGAATTGTGGTGGAGCAGCCGGGATATGTACCATTTTTTGAGAATTTTGAAATGGATGAAACAGGTTCTTTTTTCGAGCATGAAAAATATTTTCGCCTGAAACGTCTGAATATGGGTATTATAGCTAGTGTTCAGAACAATTTTTATGAAGCGGGACTCCGCAAAGGGCAGCTTGATGCTTTGGAAAAAGTATTAAAGTTTATGCAGGATAATCCTGATTTGTACTTTGAAATTGCAGGTCATACCGATTCGATTGGCTCGGAGGAGATTAACTACAGATTGTCTGATAAAAGGGCGGAAGAAGTGATAAAGTACCTGACTGCTAACGGAGTGGACCGGGACAGACTGTTTCCGGTCGGTTATGGTAAGGAATATTATATAGCGGATAATGACACTGAAGAAGGAAGAATGCTAAATTGCAGAACAGAGATAATTATTATCAATAAGCCTTCTTCCGGAATATATAATCGTCGTTCCGGTTTTTATAATAAAGAGTATTAACAAACATACATAATCCCCGGAAGGGATTGCTTACTATCCGGGGATTATTATTTTTTATTGAAGAGCCTGATTCAGATCTTCGATGAGATCTTCTGCATCTTCGACTCCTATACTAAGACGTATCAGAGAATCTTTAAGACCTGCTTTTTCACGTTCTTCCTTTGGAATACTGGCATGGGTCATTGACGCGGGATGCCCGCAAAGAGATTCCACACCACCCAGCGATTCGGCCAGAGAAAAGAGTTTCACCTTTTCCAGAAATCTCTTCACATCCTCCACATTGTCTCCTTTGATCTGGAATGAAAGCATTCCGCCAAAGGCGCTCATTTGCTTTCTTGCAATATCATGTGATTTATGTGTGGGTAATCCAGGATAATACACTTTTTCTATCCGCGGATGTGTTTCCAGGAAACCAGCGATTTTCATTGCGTTAGAACAATGCCTTTCCATACGGAGATGCAGGGTTTTTATTCCCCTTAAAACAAGAAAACAATCCTGCGGACCTGGTACCGCTCCGCAGCTGTTTTGAATAAAAGCCAGATTACCGGCAAGATCTGCATCATTCACCACAATTGCTCCCATAATTACATCAGAGTGCCCTGCAAGATACTTGGTCACAGAATGCATAGTTATATCTGCCCCCAACCCAAGTGGTTGCTGGAGATAAGGTGTGGCAAACGTATTGTCAACAGCTATAAGAATGGCAGAGTTTCTTTTTTTTACCTGGCGGCATATTTCCTGAATATCAATAATGCTCAAAAGAGGATTCGTAGGGGTTTCAATCCATATAAGTCTGGTATTACTGTTTATTTTCTCAATTATGTTTTCTGGCTTATCCATAGGGACAAAATGGAATTTTATCCCAAGCGGCTCAAATATTTTAGTAAATAATCTGTAAGAGCCACCGTACAGGTCATTGGTTGAAATAACTTCATCGCCTGGTTTTAGAAGCTTGATTATAGCATCAATAGCCGCCATGCCTGAAGAAAAACATAGTCCGAATTTGCCATTTTCGAGAGCTGCAATACTGTTCTGAAGACTTGTTCGGGTTGGATTATGAGTTCGGGAGTATTCGTATCCTTTATGATCTCCCGGCGATCGTTGGACATACGTGGATGTTTGATAGATGGGAGTCATTATTGATCCGGTTGAAGGATCTGGTACCACTCCGGCGTGTATTGCTTTAGTTCCGAATTTCATACATTAGTTTGTTTTATTTACGCTGCAATAAAAATAGGATAAGTTTGTTTATAAATCGAACAATACTATTCAACGTTATTATATATAATTCTGATATGCTGTATTAAGCAATCACAAGCTTTTTGTAAAAGGATCTTTCTGTTTTCTTATTGAAAAAAAACTTCGTTCTTTGATAGAATGGTAATAAATAAAGAGAAAAAGCGGGTATACCTCTCCCTTTTGTATTTTCTTTTCCTGTTTGTAAATCCGGTGATCTTCAGCAGCGGGATTATTTTCTATCTGATTCACCAGGCGGAGCTTCTGGTAAATATAGAGCCATTTTACTGGATTGTTTTTTTTGCCGGATCAGTTGTGTCAATGGCTTTTGCACTCACTCCGACTACATTTATCGCGTTGCTCAGTGGGTATTTTCTGCAATGGAATGCTGTTTTGGGGGTTGTCCCTGCTTACCTGCTGGCGAGTATATTGGGTTTTTTTATAGCAGGTTTTATTGATCAGGGAGCATTGATTCATTATGTGTCCGGAAGAAAGAAGGTCGCGATTTTTTTACAACGTTTGAAACAGAGAGAATTTTCATTCATTATTTTATCGAGGTTATCGCCTGTTTTACCATTTGCTATGATGAATTTTGTCTTATCGGCAATGAAAGTCCGTCTGAAGACATACATGATTGCCGGATTTCTGGGGATGCTCCCCCGGACTCTTTTGTTTATCTGGGTAGGAAGTATGGCGCATGATATTCAGGAGGCCATGGCTTCATCCAGACAAAATGCATTGGTTCATGCTTTCGCTGTTTCCCTTGTTATTTTGTCTATAGCCGGTATTATTTATCTGATTGGCCGTAGTCTGCAAAAAGATGCAGATCAGAGTAATTCAGTTAATGATTTAAGCGGGGGTTTAAAATCTTCGCCAAATAATTCAAAGTAAACTTTATCCTTTATTTGTTCACGCACTCCTGATTCATTAATAACATCCTGAAAAGTAGTGTAAAAATCCAGTGATTTATGGAATGCTTTCCGGTCGTCAGCGTCCAGTTCGATTTCAACGTCGATATATTTGTTGAGTGATCGGTTCACCTTGTAATTCCCGCCTTTACTTTCGTCATCTTCTTCCTCTCTGGGGAGGGTCAGAAACGCGAGCCGCTTTAGATTTGTTTGTTCATCCTGCTTTAGTTTAATATATAGGTGTTTTACTACAAAATGAGTTGTCAGGTGATCGTGATGCCCGCTAATTCCATGTACCGGATAGGTAATCAGAACATCCGGATTTATTGCTTGTACATAATCAGAAATTATTTTTTCCAATACTATCGGGTCGTAATGAGCAAGCTGGCCATCTTCAAAGTCAAGTATTGTAAGGCTTTTTAGCTTAAGAAACTTCCCGACATTACTAAGTTCCTGGTATCTGACTGCAGCCATTTGACTTTCATCATATCCAAGTTTGTATCGTACTTTGGTTGCTTCACCCCTTGTCAGGGTCAATAAATGAACTTCATTACCCTCCTTTATCTGTTTGTGAATTACTGCGGAAGGTCCAAAGGATTCATCGTCCGGATGAGGGAAAATGTATAATAATTTCATGAATATTAGTTGATAGGTGGCTATTGCTTAGTTAATTCGAAAATGGGGTATAAAGTTTTTAAATCCTTTAGTACATTTATTACGTTATGAAAAAATGATCACGTATCACTAATTTTTACTATTAACTTTAAACAACGATTGTGATGAAGACTATACCAGAACAGGCAAAGACAGATCCGGAAGGGTTGAGAAAAGAAGCTCGGGAAGAGGAGTATTTTTTGGAGGGGCCGAAGTCCAGAAAAAGGGAATTCTTTTTTGTAATCAAGATATTGATTGAATTTATCAGGGGATTTAGAGCGTTACACTTTGTCGGGCCCTGTATTACAGTTTTTGGTTCTGCCCGTTTCAAAGAAGATCACCCATATTATAAGCTAGCAATGGAAGTAGGGCGTGGGCTGTCCAAGCTTGGGTTTACTGTGATGACTGGCGGCGGTCCGGGTATTATGGAAGCTGCGAACAGAGGGGCAAAGGAAGCTGGTGGAAGGTCTGTGGGCTGTAATATTGTATTGCCATTCGAGCAAAGTGCGAATCCTTATCTTGATGCCTGGGTAAATATTCGCTATTTCTTCGTTCGTAAGGTGCTTTTGACTAAGTATTCTTATGGTTTTGTGGTGATGCCCGGTGGTTTTGGCACGTTGGATGAGTATTTCGAAGCCCTAACACTCGTACAAACAGTAAAAGTCAGAAAATTTCCTTTAGTACTGATGGGGAAGGATTATCATAAGCATCTGGATGCTCATATAGAACAAATGATTCAGGAAAGAACGATCAATCCGGAGGATAGAAATTTGTTCTTATTTACCGATTCAGTGGAGGAAGCAATGGCGCATATTGAAAAATACTCTATTGAGCATTTTGGATTAAGAAAAAGAAAGAAGATAAAAAGATATTTCTGGCTTGGAGAGGAGAGGTAATGTCCTGTCGAAAAAAAAGAAGTATAAATAATAAAAGAGGCTGTTGCAAAACAGCCTCTTTTATTATTTTTTATTGAGCATCCAGAATTTTAAATAATTCATCAAGTTTTGGTGTCAGGATGATTTCAGTACGACGGTTTTTCTGGCGACCTTCTTTGGTCTTTGCCTCGTCAACCGGCATATACTCGCCTCTGCCGCTTGCAACAAGCTTAACGGGTTGTACACCGGATTCAGTAAGAATTCGCACAATGGAAGTTGCGCGGAGAACGCTCAGGTCCCAGTTATCTTTTATACCGTTTGTCCCTTTTGAGACAGGCACATCGTCCGTATGGCCTTCAACCATTACACTCAGGTCGTCCTGATCTTTCAGTACACCTGCTAGTTTTTTTAGTGCGTCCACACCTTTTGCATCAACATTGATGCTGCCGGATTTAAATAGCAATTGTTCGGAAAGAGATACAAAAACTTTTCCATTCTTTACTTCAACTTTCAGGTCATTATCCTTGAAACCAAGTAAAGCCCCTGAAACTTTGTTTTTTAAATCATTAACTGCTTTTTCTTTATCTGCTAGTACTTTTTCAAGTTCCTGAACTCTTGCTTCCCTTGCCTGCAAATCTGCGTTCAGGTTATTGATTCGTTGTTGAGAGTCAAGAAGCTCTTTCTCTCTCCGTGACAAATCAGAGGATAATTTTGAAGTTTCTGAAGCACTATTTTGCCTCAACCGTTCATGATTCTGTAACAACCGTTCATAGGAAGTATTCAGTGCGTCATAATTATTGAGCGTTTTTCTGAGTATAATTCCGGTTTGAGTAGTATCGAGCTCAAGTTTGGCGATATTGCGCTGGAGGTTTTCGATATTTGCTTTAAGGTTACCAAGATCCTTCTCAAGCTGCTCATTGGCAGCCAGAGCATTTTGCAGGTTCTCATCGCAAATTGCTTTGTCAGCCTCCAGCATCGTTTTACGTGCATTGAGATCATCAAATTTTTTCTGAGTAACACAAGAAGTAAGAGCCAGACTTATTAAGCTGCCATAAATAATTCTTTTTCCGTTTAACATTTGTAGCTTCATTTTAAATGGGGCATATTTCATAGTTGTTCCAAAAATAGCTTCCTCAAAAATAATCTTTTTTATATTAATTCAGCTTCCTGTTCATAAAATTGCCGGATTATGTCAGATATAAACGTAACTTCACCTGAAGTAAGCTCATAAAAAAGAGGCAACCGAATCAGGCGTGCAGCTACAGATTCGGTTACCGGCAGCCGGATCTGAGGATTGTTTTTAATATACCAGGGGCTTTGATGAAGCGGAAGATAATGAAAGACAGCCTTTATTGAATGCTGCCCCAGATAGGAGATCAAACGGTTTCTTTGCTCTTCATTGGCACAAAGAAACGAAAACTGCTGGCCATTGATGGAAGCATATGGAGGAATAACCGGCAGCTTTATTTTTCTTTTTTCATGTAAATCGGAAAGAAGAGTAGAATATTGAGTATAAAGAGCTCTCCTTTGGGAAGTAATTGTTTGATAATTTTCAAGCTGGGCATACAAAAATGCAGCGTTGATGTCACTTGGAAGAAACGAGGAACCAAGAGACTGCCAGCTATATTTATCTACTTCACCCCGGAATAATTTGCTCCGGTCTGTACCTTTTTCACGTATGATTTCGGCGTTTTCGACATATTTATCCCGGTTTATAATTAACGCTCCTCCTTCACCGCAAATAATACTTTTGGTTTCGTGAAATGAAAAAGTGGCCAGATCGCCCAATGAACCAAGTATATGTCTTTGGTTTTCCGAATCAGTGTACCAGGAATCAAAGGAAAGAGCTGCATCTTCAATAAGAGGGATATTGTGCGGTCGGACAGTGGAAATAATTTCTTCCATCGGGCATGCCATACCTGCATAGTGTACGATTACTACTGCTTTCGTTTTGGGAGATATCAGACGCCTGATTTCTTCCGGGTTAATATTAAAGGAATCCGGGTCAATATCTCCGAATATAATACGGGCTCCGCGAAGAGCAAAGGCATTTGCTGCTGATACGAAGTTGAAGGAAGGCATAATTACTTCATCACCTGGCTGTATATCCAGTAACAATGCACACATTTCCAGGGCATCTGTGCAGGATGTGGTTAAAAGGACTTTGTGAAATCCAAATGACTCCTCCATAAACTGCTGGCATAGTCTGGTAAATCGCCCGTCGCCGGATATCTTGCCTGAATCAACCGCCTGGCGAATATAATGCAGTTCATTACCTATTATGAAAGGCTTGTTAAAGGGTATAATAATACGGATAGTTTAAATTAAGTTTTCTTTGTGCTGGCGAACCAGGTCTTTTTGTAAATATAAGCATAATAGGATAAATCATTGTTTGCCCTATTATGCTGAGGTTACAGGATATACCTGTGAGGAAGCAAAAATAAATGCTATCGGATTATCAGGCCGTTTGTCTCGTACTTTCTTTTTTAGAGATTACATATACCTCACTGACTGATATTTCTGTTACAAAAACTTTGTATCCGTTTTTATTTTCATAGCTGCGGCTGACAAGGCGCCCTTCGATAGCAACTTCTACGCCTTTCCGGATAGTGTTGTTGGCATATTCTGCCTGTTTACCCCAAAGAACTATATTATGCCAGTTCGTTTCTTCGATGCGGGTTCCGCTTTTTGTAGTATAGTAGTCATTGGTTGCAACAGAAAACCGGGCCATAACACTGTTGTTTAATTGACGGATTTCCGGGTCTCTTCCTACAAATCCGATAAGCTGTACTTTGTTTTTTAGTTTACTCATAATAATGTTATTGGTTGAATGATAATTGATTTATAAGATGCTTTTGAGCTTCTGGTGTCAAAGGTATAATTCAAAAAATGCTATATTCGTGTTTTACACATGTATATCTGTTTATACTCGTTTATAAACGCTTATACACGGATATCTTACTTTTTTTCAATGCTATGGAAGGAAAAGAATGTCTTGAGTGCTCTGTTATTTTTTATGGAAGGAGTGACAAAAAGTTTTGTGGCGACTTATGCAGAAATGTTTATAATAATCGCTTGAAATGCGAAGAAAATCAGGCTATAAGTCAGGTTAATCAGATTCTTCGAAAAAACAGAAAGATTCTTGCGGAGCTGTTAAATGGAAAGCAGTTCGTAATATTTCGAAAGGACAAACTGCTCTCGAAGGGGTTTAATTTTACCTACTTTACCAATACGTTTAGTACCAATCAGGGATTAATCTATTTTTACTGTTATGATCTGGGCTATTTGTATGAAGATAATGACATGATCAAAATAATGTTAAAAAAGGAGTATGTTGGTTAGCTTCGGAAAGGTATTATCAGTTTTGCGTATCTAATTTTCTGTCGAATCTTTTTGCTTAGATATGTACAATAATCAATCAAAGTGTGTTTCCCGGTATTTTATTGATATACTCCTGTTGTTTGGCTCTAAAAATAGCTATACAAGTTAGATGAATGTTTTGTTTGTAAATAATGCTTATAAAAATATTTAGCCGGATATACTAGTCAATCATGGAAATAGTTATATTTAGTGAAAATATAAACATTCATTACAATTTCCAGTATTAAGGCAAAACGTTTATTTACTTTTTAGAGTTAAATAATGATACATCCCGATTTAGAATTACGGTTTATCAATGATTCCATAGGATATGGAGTCTTTGCAAAGAGATTTATTCCTGCAGGTACAATTACGTATGTGAAGGATTCTCTGGAAATTGAGATTACGCCGGAAGACTTTTTCCGGCACTCTCCGGCTATGCAGGCGGTTATTGACAAATACTCATATAAGGATGAGCGGGGAGTCAAAATCGTGAGTTGGGATATTGCCAAGTTTGTTAATCATAGTTGTAGTTGTAATACTATGAGTACAGGCTATGGTTTTGAAATCGCCATCAGGGATATTCTTCCGGATGAAGAAGTAACGGATGAATATGGACTCTTTAATATTGAAGAGGATATGGTTCTTGATTGCAAGGATGAACATTGCAGAAAGTTTGTCCGTAAAGACGATATTGACAGATTTCATGTGGAGTGGGATCGTAAGATTCAGAAAATCCTGCCCCGTTTGTTTGTGGAGCATCAGCCTCTGATGCCATTCCTGGATGAAAAGACCAGAGAAATGCTGACAGCTTATTTGGAAAACCCTTCTGAATACCGGTCAGTACTGCATCTGAAATATATTCCGGTTACCGTTTCGTAAAACCTCCGAAAAATAGCAAGCATTAAAAAGGGCAGCCACATGGCTGCCCTTTCCCTTTTTTCTGAAATATTATTGCTTTACGATATTCGTCCTTTCAATAATCTGTTCATTCTGATAGTAAATCAGATGATAAAGACCAGAAGGAAGCTGACTTCCGAATGAACTAACTTTTGCAGGAAAAAACTCATCGATAAGTATTCCCAATTCATTATAGATTCGTACTTTATCCGTCGTATTGGCTTTGTCATACCGGAAATGAAAATCTCCTGACGAAGGATTCGGGTAAACGACCAGCTTGTACGAATTTGCCGGAGTATCCCAGATAGAAGTGACAGGAGAGCAATTTGGATCACCGGAATCAATGGATACTACAACAGGTGTTCTCTCACAACCCGATCCTGACTGAATCTGCATATCAAATATGGCAGGGAAAGAGCTTGGTCTGTCCGTTCTGGTATCGTTGGTAATGGTAATAATACCTTCAACTCCGTACTGGGCATAATTGGCTCCGGATTCGAACCATACCAGCTGATTGCCACCGGAAGGCTGCAGAATATACTCTCCGGGTTCGGATACTACGACAGGTTCCTCAAATAGTAAAACATATGGTCTAAAAGGGGCATTTGTCTGTGTTCCCTGACATGCCACCTGCTGAGTAGAGTATGTGCCGGCGGGACTTCCGTTTTTTGTTAATGTAAAGTTTACAATAACCTGATCATTAGGGTCGCATGAATATATAAATGGCATAACTGTCAAACCAGTGATGTTAAATGCTTTCTGAGCTGTAAAAGCAATACCTATCGTACCCTGATTGCTTGGAGAAGACAGGGTATGTCCGGAGGTAGAAGGTCCTGCGGTAACACTTATTGAGCCTCCATCCTGTACATAGAAAACAGATGAACTGTTAACTACTGGTTGGTATACATTACCGGTTGCCAGTACTGTCGAGCTGCCAGAGCTGCTGTACCATTCATAGGGTCCACCATTGTCCAGAACGGTTAGGGTTGCTGCGCCGGGTTCACAGAGGACAGTGTGTTCAACATTTACCAGGCGATCTGTGCTTACGGTAACTTCATCCGTTTTAGAAGGACAGCCTGATGCGCTGATAGTCAAAGCGTATGTTCCGCCTTTGTATACAGTGTATGAGTTGCCGGTAGCACCTGAGATAATTTCACCATTTCGTTTCCATTCAAACGTAATTCCCTGACCGGTAATGTCTGCCTTGAGTGTTGCAGAGGAAGGATTGCATAGCTCAATGTCATTCCCCAGATCAACATCCGGTAAAACACCAAGAACATTTATGCTTGACTGAGTGCTCCATTCACCGAGAGAGTCAAGGATGCAGGTATATTTTCCCGCACTTGTTACGGTAATTTTGTTTCTGGAATTGGATGCGGCGAACAAAACATTATCATCTTTCAGCCAGGTAAACGTTTTTACTCCGTCTGTCGGGATCTTTGAGTCAAGTTCTATACCCGTAGTACCGCAGATAGACGCATCGGGACCGAGATCGGGAGTGGCGTTGCCAAACTTATTCGTATCTACAGGTGACAGTTTGGAACGGATATACGCGATAGCGCCTACAAGACAGGCGTTATAATCAATGCCGCCTTCGGTGTGCTGATAATTGTTTACATTATCCTGATATGTATCAGGATTACGAGAACCACCTGCCATAAATCCAAATTGCTTATTTTTGGCCGGTATTTGCATGGAGTTCTTTTCGCTATCGCCGGGATTATCATCCCGAAGAAAGACATTTCGATGATGAGGGGCCTTTATTGATTGATTACCAAAGCCTACTATAAAGGAAAGACTCCGGGAATTCTTGCCAAGTATATAGTCGATATTATCATAGATAAATTTATGAACGGTATTGTCCGTGCCGTTCAGCTTTTGCCACAAGGCAACATGAAAAGCGGTATTGGCATTATAACGTAAAGGTCCCCATCCAGCGCTCCCCCCATTATACTGGCCATCAGCCTGAGTACGTGCTAAAATGTTGCTGATGCACTGATTGTATACTGTTTCCGCATTCGATTTGCCCAAAAGAGCAAGATTATAAATTGCGATTTCACCATTGTTTTCATAGTCAACCCATTCACTTTTCCCATATATATCAGTTCCTTGGCCTGGCTGTGCAGAGATAGAAAAGCTCAATGCTTCGGTCTTATATGATTCAGTGCCGGTTGCCCAATATAGTTCAGCACACATTGTAGCATAATCATCTTTCCAGTTATCATTTGCAGAGTAGAATCCGTGATCTCCGGTACCGGCTACACCCGGATGAGCTTTTGCATAATCATAGGCATAACGGGCGTGCTGTAAGCACAGATCAGCATATGCCGGGTCGTATTTACGATACATCCTTGACATCAGAGCCAGGGTAGCGCCACAGAATGATGCCATTGAGGCATCGTTTGGATTTTTATACACTTCTCTGGGCTGCCCGCCATCGCTTTTAGGCAGGGTCTGCATCATAACCGCAGTAACCCACTTTTGATGGTCCGGCCCGCCTTGGCCTATCTGATAATAAAACGTATTGGAATTGCGGGTACATTTTATAAAGAAGTCTGTTGCATGCTTTACCTCATCCAGTATGTCAGGAATTCCATTTGGTGAATGACTATTATCTTCCCAGTGCCATTTGCCGCTGGTTTTGTATCCGGTATATTCATAATCATAATAATCGTCATACCCCTGAGGAAACTCCGCGAAGCCTTTTAATAGCATATAGGCAGAGTAAAATTCCGTTTGTCCGAATTTTACATGATCTCCGCAATCGTGCCAGCCACCGGAAAGGTCATAACCATTATCATTGTCGTTGATGAAGGCTGTACCCCGATATTGAGCCGGCACACCGTTGGGAAGGTGGTTGTGCAAAAGCCAGTTGTGTTCACCTGAGCGCTGTCCTCCATAAAATCTTGTGGTCATCCATAGCGCTTTTTCATAATCCCCGGCTGAAAAATACTGGGCCCATACAGGGGAACAAAACAGGCTGACTAGTAAA
Organism: Bacteroidota bacterium; assembly: GCA_023458555.1. GTDB lineage: Bacteria > Bacteroidota > Bacteroidia > Cytophagales > Cytophagaceae > SpSt-227. The sequence continues at coordinate 242,252 of JAEWYS010000018.1, forward strand.
GTAATACTTAACGTAAATCTGCGATTCATTTAGTCAAAAATTTATACGATTTCTGTGATTAATACTGTATAATGCTATTAAGAAACCTGAAAATATAATTTTTATTACTTTTTTTTGGATCAATAAGTAGTAAAAACTTACAGTACAATTATGTTTTAGATTTCTGGGAAAAAATGACTTTTAAACTTTTATTTCTGGTCCAAACCGGAAGATTTTAGTTAATTTTCCGGTTTGGACCGGGTAATCACAGGCAGTTTTGTATATATGTCTGAAGCTGCGAAAACCAGGAACAATGAGGAGAGGGAAAGGTTTTATAGAGTAAGTTTTAGCCAGGAAAAAATATCCGGATGCAAATTTTAAAATTGACTTTGTTCGTAAGTATGATTCTTTCTATGGCTGGTATGTCGGAAAAACCAGCCAGTAATGCATGGGCGCTGAAGAAAGAAAAAGATGGTATAAAAGTTTTTGTCCGGAACAGAAAAGGATCATCACTCAGGGATATCAGGGTAACATGCACATTGAAATCAACATTGGGAGGGATTGTGCATATTCTTACATCCAAAGATGAATATAAGGAATGGATTTATGCCTGTAGTGAATCCTATCTGATAAAGGATGACGGGGTTTTTGAGAGTTATCATTATCAGGTAACTGATGCTCCCTGGCCAGTCGAAGACAGGGATCTGGTCTTGCATTCAGTGGTGAAGCAAAACAAGACAACCAGACAGGTTGAAATTGTAGTAAAGAATGTAACAGATATTTTGCCGGATTATAGCGGCAAAGTACGTGTTCCTTATTATGACGCCTGTTGGAAAATCACACCTTTGGAAGAAAATGTGGTAGAAGTAGATTACACGATCAGTCTTGATCCGGGCGGTAATGTCCCGCTTTGGGTGATAAACCTTGCTGTTTCAGAAGGACCGTTGAAAACGATGCAGAGTTTTCGGGATCGTCTGGAAATGTATAAGGATAAAAGATTGTCAATGATTGCAGAGACAGATCAGTAATCTTAAAAGTTAGTGTCTGATTTTTTGAAAACTTACAATGGTAAACAATTATTTTTCTTAGATTCATTTTTTGAAAGTATTATTTGATCATCATGAAATTAAATTTAGCTCTTGTACTTCTTTTTTGTATTGTCAGTGCCTGGGGGCAGATACCGGCGATAACTCAGGCAGGGGATGAAGTGATTCTATATGATGATGGGACCTGGGAATATGCAGAAGTAAGTAGTGCCGATACAGTAGAGTTACCCATTAACCCTAAGAAATTTACCAGGAGCTCTGGTGGCTACCTTGTCAAAAGCGGTCGGACAAACATCGGGATCTATATTGACAAAAAATGGCAACAGGTTAAGGGGAAAGCAGATGCAGAATATACCTTCAGGCTAAAGGATCAGGAAGCCTACGGAATTCTGATAACAGAACGAATTCATGTGCCTGTGGAGCAGTTGGCTGGTCTGGCTTTTGTGAATGCACGGAATGTTGCCGGTGATGCGAAAATTGTAGAAAAAGAATACCGGTTTGTAAATGACAAACAAGTGATTTATATGAGAATGAATGCCAGAATTCAGGGGATTGATTTTGTTTATCTCGGGTATTATTACTCTGATGAAAGCGGTTCAACCCAATTGCTTATGTATACGGGACAGAGCCTGTTTAACGAATACCGGAGTAAGATGGAAGAATTTATGAATGGTTTCGTTGTCAATCCATGACCTGAAACTACTTTAATATCCTATGATTTTACCTGCAAAGCGGGGCTTGGGAAAGGATATAAGCAATTCATATATAGATGATTTTATTCGTTATTTGTTACTATTCCGTCTAAGTTTTAAATTAAGGGCGGAAAATTAAAAAAATCAGAAACTGTATTACTACAATGGGAAGAGCATTTGAGTTTAGAAAAGCCAGGAAAATGAAGCGTTGGGGGCATATGGCAAAGACATTTACCCGCATAGGAAAGGATATTGTGATTGCTGTAAAAGCAGGTGGTCCTGACCCTGTCACCAATGCAAGACTCAGAGCTATTATTCAGAATGCGAAGGCGGCCAACATGCCCAAAGACAATGTGGAGCGGGCGATAAAGAAGGCATCTTCCAAAGAGCAGGAAGATTACAAGGAAGTAGTATATGAAGGCTATGGCCCGCATGGTATCGCTATTGTAGTTGAGACAGCAACAGACAACCCTACAAGAACAGTAGCCAATGTGAGAAGTTACTTTACTCGCTCAGGCGGAAGTCTTGGTACTTCGGGATCTCTTGATTTCCTCTTTGAAAGAAAGTGTATATTTAAGGTTCGTAAGAAAGATGATATTGATGTGGAGGAACTGGAACTGGAGCTGATTGATTTCGGGGCTGAGGAGGTTGGAGTTCTGGAGGATGAAGTAATCATATATGGAGATTTTGAGGCATTTGGTAAAATTCAGCAATATCTTGAAGATAACTCCTTTGAGGTGATTAGTAGTGATTTTGAGCGTATTCCTATGGATACAAAAGAATTATCTCCGGAAGCAGAAGAGGAGGTTGAAAAGTTGCTGGCCAAGTTTGAGGAAGATGATGATGTTCAGAATGTGTTCCATAATATGAAATAAAAAATATATCCTGAATCTGTTCAGAAATTTTTAATAGTTAAGAGTGGATTCAGGATTTTTTTCTGTGTTGTGCTCCGGCAGATGCTCTTCTTTGAATACGATTTTCAAAATCAGGGAGACAATGAGCGCTATTCCGGGTATGAATAAAAGACCCGCATACCATTTTTTAGTATCATGCCAGTATTCGCGATAAGCATAAAAACCACCATACAGATCTTTGTCATTATTTGTATATACTCTGATATATAGGGCATTTAGTCCTTTACCGTTAAATTTTGTCAAACGGACAGGCAATGTCATAGGACCATATTCGCTTTTCAATATTTTGTGGTAGGGAAAAAACAGTATCAATAATACCATCGGAGTAATTATAAACTCGATTTTCATGAAAATCAGGTTGAAAAGATGAAAACAGATGGTAACAAAACCTATCCAGAAGAATAAGGGTAGTCGTATGGTTGACAGGAAGCTGCTTAATTGGAGTGTAAGCATCACCAGAAACATGGCGGGCCACAAATAAGGAAGAGTGAAAACCTGCACGGTAAAACTATCTAGTGGAATGTCCCAGCTCATATGTCCGACAATAGAGTTGTATAAAGATGCATTTGAGTTCAGCCAGCTTATTCCCGTCGGTGAAAAGGTAAATTTTGCTACCAGCCCCGATACCTTCCAAAGACCTGCCATGGAATACGATGCCATAAAGCCGACATAAGCCCATTGTACACTTATTGCAGTTTCCTCGTCGGGACCAGGTTTTTTAACCGGATTCCGGACCGGAACAAAAATGGTGAAAAAATGTACCAGCACAAACAGATGCCCCACGTGGCTGAAAAATCCATAATTCCAGTTAAGGCTGTTCAGGTATAAAATGCAAAAGAAAAGAATTAATCTTACCGGCACATTCTGTCTTTTTGTAAAACATAAAGTGTTGGATATGAGAGTTAATATGATAATTGTCGCAAATATTGATAATGAGGGAAACTCCGGCATGAATGTTCTGCCAAACCAGTTCATGGGAGTAAAGAGTATAGTGGGACGGTCACTTAATACCAGATACAAGCATGTCTGATAGATCAGCCAGCCATAGGTGAAAAAGCGAAGCATCTTATCAGCGTAGTGATATTGAAAATGCAGAAAAGCATTTCTGTTATGTATATAGGTTGAGGAACGTTCGGAGCGGAGTTTGAAGACACTATGGTATTTTTGTAACAAGTATTGTGTCATAATTGTCGGGATTTCTTAAAATGTCGAGTGGAGCATATTCTTCTTTGTATATATAGTATTCTCTGAATTCCGGGTATAAATAACGGCACAATGCCTGGAGTTTTTCTTTACCAAATAATGTATCAGAAACAAAATAAGCCAGAGAATACATTATGTCGTCTTTGGTATACGTTGCTTTATGCTCTATAGGCAGTCTTTTTATTATTGAATCAGAATCCGGAACATAAATCCTGTATACATGATCCTGGTGGTGGCTACCATTGGGCTGGCTGAACAACTTCCAATAAAAAAAAGGATATATTTCTCCCCAGCCTCTTGCAGTTGTGATTAGTGAGGTGCACGAAAGAACAATGCTCAGAAATACCAGAGCCTTTGTTAACATACTTCTTTTAAACATCGTGACTTTTTAAATCTTCCTATCGGAACCGGGTCATTCTGCGGCAAATTTAGGAAAATACCGCATATCTGCCTTTAATATTGTATCCTGACTGAAAATTGTATCTTTACCAATGGATATGGTTGTACATAATTGAATCATGTGGTTTTCTGGTCATTTAAATAAGCCCGTTTATAATGGTAATCTGGAGCTGTTTCGGATTGTATTTGGTATTGTGGCATTTGCTGAAGGAACCGGAGCACTGGCCCTGGGCTGGGTCAAAGAAACCTTTGTAGAAGTTGCTTATAATTTTACGTTTATAGGCTTTGAATGGCTGAATCATCTGAATGGGCCGTATATGTATTTTCATTATGCTCTGATAGCTTTATTCGGGCTGGGTATTGCAACGGGGACATTTTACAGAATATCAGCTGCCGGATTCCTGCTTTTCTGGACGACCTCCTATCTGATGCAAAAGCATCACTACAATAATCATTACTATCTTATGATCCTTCTGGGGTGTTGGATGTGTGTGCTCCCTGTTGGTAAAAGATTTTCGGTCGATGTATTTCTGAGGCGCACTGCAAAAGAAAATCTTGTTCCTGCCTGGACATTGTACGCACTGATCTTTCAATTGGGCATCGTATACTTTTATGCGGCATTGGCCAAGCTCTATCCGGATTGGCTGCAAGGTCTTCCGTTGACTATATGGCTTACCAATATTTCAAAGACACATATTTTCGGAGAGATACTTGCTGACCGGAGTCTTATAGTATTTCTGGCATACACCGGTATTGTCTATGATCTTTTGGTGGTGCCGGCTCTTTTATTCAGTAAGACGAGATGGTTTGCTGTTGCTGCTTCACTTGTTTTTCACCTTTTCAATTCGGTAGTATTTCAGATCGGCACATTCCCTTATATGATGATCGGGGCGCTGATTCTCTTTTTCCCGCCTGCACAGGTTGAGCATTGGCTGACCGGAAAGGATCAAAAGATGCTCCCTGAGAAAAAATATGCAATATCCTCAACAGGGAAACTTCTGCTGATTGTTTTCTTTATTATTCAGATTGTATTACCGGTCAGACATCTGCTTTATAAGGATTCAGTGAACTGGACTGAAGAGGGACATAGAATGAGCTGGCGGATGATGTTGCGAACAAAATCAGGTATTATAACTTTTCAATGTAAAAATCCTGAAACCGGTGAAGTCTGGACAGTGGACCCGGCAAAGTTCGGTATTACACAGGAGCAAAAATCCGTTATGGCCAAATCACCGGATATGATATGGCAGTTTGCTCGAAAATTGAAGCAGTATTACGAAAAGCATGAATACATACATGTTGAAGTTTATGTGCAATGCATGGTCAGTCTGAACGGAAGACCCTACAAGCAGTTTATAGACCCTGCCATCAACATTGCTGAACAACCATGGAAAATGTTTGCCCATTCAGACTGGATATTACCATATTCAGATTATTAATTTTTTTAGATTGTTGTTTTAACAAAAGATGGAGTTGCCAGGTTAAAGTATTATTTTTTATCAATGGCTGTATAGGATCAGTCGTTTGTTTTTTTGTGTTTATGGGAAATGGTCAGAAGGCTGGTTTTTTTCTGAATGATTATCATTGGATAGGATTATAGTTATTACGGACTTTTCTTCGTAACTATTCCTTGATTATGTTCCGTATATGGAAGAAATGGATTAAAATAGGCGTTTATTTTTAATCGTTTAGGTATAAATGATTTTTTAATTTTAAAATTGATAGGTATGAGCAATTATCCCTGGTTTAAGCACTACCCGAAGGAAGTTAATCGGGAAATCAATCCTGATGAATTTTCAAATCTGATTGAGTTTTATGAATACTATAGCAGCAAGTATCATGATATGCCTGGTTATACCAATATGGGCAAGACTCTTACTTTTGGGAAAGTAAATGAGCTTTCTACCCACTTTGCCGCTTTTATTCAGCATCATACCAAGCTGAAACCAGGAGACAGGATTGCCATTCAGGTGCCTAATTTGTTGCAGGTTCCGGTTATTCTTTTCGGAGCCTTAAAAGCCGGGCTGGTGATTGTTAATACAAATCCTTTGTATACTGAGCATGAAATGCAGCATCAGTTTAACGATTCCGGTGCAAAAGCAATCGTTATTCTGGCAAATTTTGCGGATAAGCTTGAGAAAATCCTTCCTCAGACTTCTATTGAGACAGTCATTGTTACTCAGATTGGGGATATGCTGGGAGGGCTGAAAGGTTCACTGGTTAATTTTGTTGTAAAGCACTTCAGAAAGATGGTTCCGGATTACACTATTCCGACAGCTATACCTTTTAAAACAGCGCTTAAGGACGGACGTCTCCATTCCTGGACAAAACCTGAGCGGAAAGGTTCCGATATCTGTTTTCTCCAGTATACGGGAGGTACAACAGGAGTATCTAAAGGAGCTATGCTTACTCACAGGAATATGTATTCCAACATGGCTCAAAGCTATGAATGGTTTAAACCTGTATTAAGAGAAGGTGAAGAGGTGGTGGTTACTGCATTGCCTCTGTATCACATATTCGCCCTGACCTGTAATCTCCTTTTGATGTTAAAATATGGAGCCCGTAATTTGTTGATCACGAATCCAAGGGATATGAAAGCCTTTATAAAGGACCTGAAAAATAACCGATTTACCCTTATAACCGGTGTAAATACCCTGTTTAACGGTTTAATGAATCAGGAGGCTTTTACTTCAATCGATTTTTCATCGCTTAAAGTAGCTGTAGGCGGAGGAATGGCTGTTCAGCAGTCAGTGGCTGACCGGTGGAAAAAACTGACCGGAACAATGATCGCAGAAGGATATGGGCTTACAGAAACATCGCCGGTATTATGTTGCAATCTTGTAGACGGAAGAGCTAAGCTGGGTTCAATCGGGTTGCCTTTCCCTTCAACGGAAGTCCGGCTGCTGGATGATGACGGAAATGAGGTTTCTGTTAATCAGCCTGGAGAATTGTGTGCCAAAGGCCCTCAGATTATGGCTGGCTACTGGAACAGACCGGAAGAAACCGAAAAGGTCCTGAAAGATGGCTGGTTAAAAACAGGAGATGTTGCTGTAATGGATGAGGATGGCTTTTTCAGGATTGTGGACAGAAAGAAGGAAATGATTCTGGTCTCTGGCTTTAATGTTTATCCGAGTGAAATTGAAGATGTAATTGCGCTGCATTCCAAAGTCCTTGAGGCCGGAGTGAAGGGTGTTCCGGATCCGATAACGAATGAGGCTGTTCAGGCATTTGTAGTGCCCAAGGATCCATCACTGACAGCAGATGAGTTGAAAGAACATTGCAAAAAGTATCTGACAAACTATAAAGTACCTAAATATATTGAGTTTCGTACAGAGCTGCCCAAAAGTAATGTAGGAAAGATATTGAGAAGACTGATGCAATAGAAAATAGAGGGGAAAGACTATTTTGGCAAGAGGCTGTCTCAGAAGAGACAGTCTCTTTTATTTACAACCATTACCCCCCCCCTGCTATTAACGATGGAGAATGATCAAACTTTCTCGCTTTCTGCAGCAGTTTACAGGCCCCCAACTTTTAGACGGTCTTCTCCTTATTTTTGAAGAGAGGATACATACCTTGATTTCCTTTATCTGTCTTCATCGGAGTTTTTCCGGCATCTGTATGGTAAAATAAAGTTCGAAATATGATATGCAGTATGGATATTCGTCCGTTTCTTAGGGCTTTTGTCAGGTAAGGAAGCGTAACAAAAAGTGTATAATTTTTGTGTAGAACCCTGCAAAACAGTGAAATAAGCAGAGGTTCGGATTGTTATACCTTGTTATATGATGTAGATTTGTTCGATCTGAATACCTAACAAAATACAATTATTAATTTATGAGAAAGATTGTTGTTTACTTTCTTCTGATGGGAGCAATGGTTGTCAGCTCCTGTGAGAAAAAGTCGCCGGATGACAAAAAATCAAAAGGCGCAAAAAGCAGGACAGAATTTCCCAAAGAAGTGAAAGACTTGCTTGCTAAAATGAGTGTTGAGGAAAAAGCCGGTCAGATGACGCAGATCGACATCAGAAATCTGCTTAATGATGGTTATGGCAACACGGACCAGAAGATAAATGCGGATAAGCTTGCTGAAGCTATCCAGAAGTATCACGTGGGGTCACTTCTTAATTGTATTCATGCCTATACTCCTGAAAAGTGGATCGAACTGATTACCCAGATACAGGAAGAGGCATTGAAGACTCCGAACAAAATTCCTATCCTTTACGGAACGGATGCTGTGCATGGTGTCGGATTTATTTCAGGATCCACTCTTTTCCCGCATAACATCGGTCTTGCAGCTACCCGTAATGATGAGTTGGTGAAAGAAGCCAGTCACATTACAGCAATTGAAGCGAGATCAGTTGGGTTTACCTGGAACTTTGCACCTGTACTCGACGTAGGAAGAGAGCCTTACTGGTCAAGATTAGAGGAGACATTTGGTGAAGACGTATACCTTTGTAAGCAAATGGGTAACGCAGCTATTATCGGAATGGAAAGTCCCGGACTTAATTCCAATCAGGGAATTGCTGCCTGTATGAAGCATTTCATTGGTTATTCTGCTCCAAAGAATGGTATTGACCGTACGCAGGCTCATATTCCTGATATCATATTGAGAGAATATTTTCTGCCTCCGTTTGCAGAAGCAGTTCGTAACGGTGTGGCTACTGTAATGATCAACTCTGCAGAAATCAATGGTGTACCTACACACGGTAATAAGAAACTATTGACGGATCTTCTTAGAGACGAACTCGGTTTTGAAGGAATGGCTTGCTCTGACTGGGAAGATATTATTCGTCTTCATACCTGGCACAAAGTAGCTGCTACTCCTAAAGAGGCTGTAGCTATGGCAGTTAATGCAGGTGTAGATATGAGCATGGTTCCTAATGACTTTTCATTTCCTCAGTATGTAATTGAGCTGGTAAACGAAGGAAAAATCAGCAAAGAGCGTCTTGATGAAGCAGTAGGAAGAATTCTTACGCTTAAGCATAAGCTCGGACTTTTTGCAAATCCGATGCCTGATACCACGCATATCAAAACAATCGGTAGCGAGAAGCATCAGCAGGTTGCTTTGGAAGCAGCACGTGAATCAATCGTATTGCTAGAGAACAAAAACTCTTTGTTGCCTCTGAAGTCAAATGCAAGAATACTTGTTGCAGGGCCTTGCGCAAACAGCGTGACAGCGCTTAACAGTTCCTGGTCTTATACTTGGCAGGGAGATATTGCTTCTCACTATCCAGAAGAAGCAACTACTGTAGTTGGATCTCTTCAGGCTAAATTCGGAAAAGGAAATATAATCAGCAACGCAGTAGCTGATTTTAACGCAGCTGCAAACTATGACGCTGCTTATATCCGCAAAAACGCTGCAAGCAGCGATGTAATCGTTCTTTGTTTAGGTGAGCCTGCATATGCAGAGCAGCCGGGAGTAATCAAAGACCTGAATCTTCCTGCCGGGCAAAAAGAACTGGTACGTGCTGCGAAGCAGACTGGTAAGCCTGTTGTTCTTCTGTTGATCGAAGGTCGTCCAAGATTGTTGCCAGAAGTTGCGGATCTTGCAGATGCTGTTTTGTTATGCTTCAGACCTGGTAATACCGGAGGAACGGCTATTGCTGAAATACTTTCAGGAGATGTAAATCCATCCGCAAGAATGCCATTTACATATCCACGTTACAATGGTGATATCATTCTTTATGATCACAAGTGGAAAGAAATTGAGCAACAGCTTGCACCAGGTGTCGTCGATACACTGGCATTTAATCCCCAGTGGGAGTTTGGACATGGCCTTAGCTATACCACTTTTGAGTTCTCTAATCTGAAAACAGATAAGAAAGAGTTCTCAAAATCAGTATCTGTGAAAGTTGATGTAACTGTAAAAAATACAGGTGAGCGTGCTGGAAAAGTAAGTGTTGAACTTTACAGCAGAGACCATTTTGCATCCATCACTCCAAATGTGCGCAGATTGAGAAAATATTCAAAAATTGAACTTAAGCCTGGAGAAAGCAAAGAAGTTTCCTTCGCGATCAATGCGGAAGATTTATCTTTTGTTTCAGAGGATAATATTCGTATTACCGAGCCAGGTAAGTTTGACCTGATGGTAGAAGGACAAAAGACTGTAATAGAACTGAAGTAGGCCTTAGCGTATTATTTCAGAAAAAAGTCAGAGAAATTTTTTCATGAGAAACCCACCTTCTTTTGAAAGGTGGGTTTCTCTTTTTAAGGGATTAGGGTGTTTAGGTGGTAAGTAGTTCTTAAAATAACTAATCTCGCGGTATTCCTTATGCTAAAGATATAACGAGAGTAGGCTCACTGACTTATGTCTCAGCCCCCTAATTATTGGACGTTTCTTCCAAATCAGTTTAGAAGATTTTGCATATTATTTGCCTGCACAAAGTTAGCGAACACTCCATTGCTGTCAAGGGCCTGGCAAGTGCCTCGTACCT
>JAEWYS010000019.1 GCA_023458555.1 Bacteroidota bacterium
CTACCGCGATGCCATAAGTACTGTTCGTCGGACGGAACGTTAGTTTCCTGAACTCGATACCGTCTGCCCCGTTCAGCTGTACTATATAATTGGCGCCACTGCCCGAGTTATACGTCAGCTCGACCGAGGTGCTGTCGCCGCTCTCAGGCTCAAATACTACCGGACGTTCACACGAGCTGCCAGGAAATGATAGAATGGAAACCTGCTCATTATACGATCCCGGTCTGATTCTGAAGGTAACCGGCCCTGCAATCCCTCCGGCACTCAATGCTTCTACAGCTATCCTGACCGTTTCAAAATCCGGTGCAAGTCCTCCAACCGTATAGATACCGCTCAACGCAGGATACAGGTTGCGTGCAGATGTTGTATTGTTTCCCGGCACAATATCTGCGCTGCCGTTGGGATCAATACATTCCAGATCTATATTGTATAATGTATATGAAGCAAACTCATACTGCCCCACTTCAATCTCTACAGTTTCAGCAGGCCGTATTATTCCGGTCCAGTTCAAATCTGCCTGAGCGATATTGTTTACCTTCCAGGTTATTTTCAGCGTTTTAACTGTATCAGCTCCTGCATTACGCAACATTATTACAACCGGCTGACGGCCGGGAGCAAACGGAAGTCTGGGCGATACCACGCCCAATGCCTCTACATCAAGAGCTGTAGGTACAAATTCATCAGCTCCTATACAGGGGTGCTCGACATGCCTTGGTTCTCCGTCCATATCATGACTTACTTCACTCAATGCTGTTCCGCTTCTGTACAGAGCCACTTCGCCGGCATGCAGATCGGTAGCCGAAACAAACCCCGGATTGATATAAACCGATGCCGCATCCTGTCCGCTGCTGCCCTGCCATGCTGCCAGATCCCTGTCTGACCCGCCCCAGCTGCCCATAGCTCCGGCATTGGAATTATAATAAGCGTTGTGATCCGAGATCAGCGGTGTGCTATTGGAGACATTGATGGCATGGCCTGACGTGTTATAAAAGATATTATTAAGAGTACGGTTGTTTGGACTATAATAAAGATTAACTGCAGATCTTCCGGATGTATTGGATATGCCGGACAGATAAACACTATTATGATAAAGTAACTGATGTTGAGAGTAGTAAAAATATACTCCGGTTACTGACGAAGTGCCGGATGCACTAATAACATTATTGGCTGTCAGCGCTTTTTTGTCCGAAGCAGCCACACAATTCCGATAATATAGCCCTGTCCCATTGTTGATCCGGATCGTGTTGGATGTTACCTTCATGCTGTCATTGACATAATAAAGGTCTATGGCAGCATATCCGGTATTGCTTTCACTTTGCACAAAATGGTTTGCCGAGATAACCGGGTAGTTCTGATAGCGCAGATAGATCCCGCGGTAGCTCTGTCCTGCGAATGTATTACCCTCCAGATGCAGACCAGACTCCCTGCCTGAGGCAGCTTCGTAGTACATCCCGTAGCTGCCGCCGTCAAATATATTGTTTACAAATACATTATGATTATCCTGCGCTGCACCTGCCGAATAAATCAATGCATAATTGGCAGATGAGGAAGTGGTCCGGATGCCGGAAAAGGTATTGTTCTCAAAACGATTGTATTCCGCAGTACCGGTAAGCACTACAGCCTGCGCATGATTCGGGTTGAGCGCTTCAATTTTAAAATTTCTGAAATCCAGAAAATCTCCCCCGTTAATCAGGAGCGTATGGGGTGCAGAAGGATTGCCGTTATAGCTTAAGACAACCTGGGCTGCGGCTCCTTGCTCTGCTTCAAAAGATATTCTGTTGATCGCAGAAGCTCCGGAGATAGCAGGTATGCTTACCTGTTCATTATAGTTTCCGTCCCGGACAAGAAGACGGACAGGACCGCTGATACCATTGGCCGACAGCACATCAACAGCTTCCTGCCATGTGCCATAATCCGGGTTTACTCCTCCTATGGTATAAGTCCCCTGAAGTGACTGAGCCAACGCTCCGACATGAAAAAGGAAGGAAAAAATAACGCACAACAAAAAATGCTGCCACCTGATTTTCTTCATAAAAGTATGATGTTATAAGAAATATACATTTTTCAATATCTTGTATGTTTCGCCCGATATTAAAACCATACCGTCCGCTTAGCACCTGTCACCGGCATCCGTTAAATGTGCATATACATCAGAAAAACATTAACAACTAAAATATGCCTGGCCAATTGCCATAGTCTGGTCTGCAAAAACATACAAAGCAAAATGGCGACAAATTTTATAAAAAAAAATATCATTTGATATATGAAAAGAATATTTTTTTATATATCCGGCAGAAAAGTTTTTCCTGTAAAACCCGAAAAAGAGAAAATAAACAAGCTGTTAGCTATTCCTTGCAATTTTTATCGTACTCGGTGCAGAAGCTCCAACGCTGTAAAAAATCGCCGGATCTTATCAGAAAACAGCTATCTTCATCCCCAAAAGTCATTCTGACAAGATCCTTAATCGTATCATACGTAAAAAAAACAACTGGTCTCTATTAGAAAGATAATTCATATCCGGGAAGAGTAGGCATCTTCTTGCCGGATTCCGGCAATATCAGATAAAAGCAAAATTATTTTCAACAAAACAGGTATGAGCGTTATTTATGCTATTAAGCTTCGAAGAAATACAGATCAATCAAGATATCTTTAAAATGACCGGAAAGACTTTTTTTGCAACCGGTCCGGATGATCAGTTCCGGCTGCATATATTTTGCCTGTTTCTTTTTTACCTGATCAGCCTTCCTCTTGCGGCTCAGCGTGACAGCTCATGGCAGCAAAAACCTGTACTGAAACTGGAAGGTTATGCAGATATATTCTATCTGTACGACTGGAACCGGCCGTCAGGTGAATTCAGACAGCCGTTTCTTTTTAATTACAACCGTCACAATGAGTTTAATCTCAATCTTGGTTTCCTGAAATTAGGCGCTGAGCATCAGCGTTACCGGGCAAACATAGCCTTGCAGGCCGGTACCTATGCCAATGATAACTATGTAGCTGAACCGGGGGTGCTCAAAAATGTGCTGGAAGCCAATATCGGCATTTCGCTGCGTAAACAGAACAATCTCTGGCTCGACGCAGGAATATTTCCTTCACACATTGGCTTTGAAAGCGCCATTGCTTTGGACAACTGGACCATGACCCGCTCTTTGTCCGCCGAATGCTCTCCCTATTTTCTGACCGGAACAAAACTCAGCTGGCAGCCGGCAGAGCGCTGGCAGATTGCCGGTCTCATTGTCAACGGCTGGCAGCGTATTCAGCGGGTCAGAGACAATTCCCGCCTTTCACTGGGCACACAGATCAGCTATACAACCGGCCCGGGAGTGATGCTCAACTGGAGCACATTTGCCGGTACGGATGACCCGGACAGTACAAGGCGCATGCGCTATTTCAGTAATCTGTACGGACAGTTTGAATTACATAAACGTGCAGGTCTGATCCTGGGATTTGATATCGGTTTTCAGGAACAGCAGAGCGGAAGCGCTGCTTATCACCATTGGTATATCCCGGTAATCATAGGACGCTATACAATCAGCGACCACTGGAAAATAGCCGTTCGGGCCGAATATGTTAACGATCGAAAAAGCATCATTGTGCCGGCTCCCGCCCTCACAGGTTTCCGGACAACAGGTCTCTCCTGCAATGCTGATTATGCCCCCGCAGCCGGTCTCCTCTGCCGGGCAGAAGTCCGCTGGTTCAGCAGTCCGGATCAGCTATTCCGGGCCGGTGATACATTCCGTCGGAAAAGCTTCTTTGCGGGCGCTTCACTGCTTATCCGTTTCAGCAGCCAGTGGCAGGACAATAAGTAGCAGGCAACAGAAAGACAGCTTTTGTGTTTGACATCAGTAAAGGCATTAGGTAAATAAATTTATGAGAAAAATAAGCACGTTTTGCTTTCTGACTATCAATGGCTATTATAAAGGCAACAAGGAAGATATAAGCTGGCATATCCACAGCGAAGAGGGTAACCGCTTTTCCGAGGAGCAGCTGAAATCAGGCAATGTATTGCTTTTTGGAAGAGTGACCTATGAAATGATGCAGCAATTCTGGACTTCGGAAGAAGCCCGAAGCAGGTATCCCGAAGTGGCGCGTATGATGAACGAAACCGAGAAGGTTGTCCTGTCACGTACCTTAAGTGCCGCCACCTGGCAAAACAGCCGGCTCATAAGTGAAAACGCCCTGACTGCCATCCGGCAATTCAAAGCTACAGCGGGTAAAAACATCACCATACTTGGCAGCGGCAGTATAGTACGGCAGCTTAGTGAGGTGGCCATGATTGATGAATATCAGTTCATGATTGACCCGCTCGCCATCGGAAAAGGCACTCCTCTCTTCGAAGGGCTTGAACATACTCTTTCGCTTAAGCTCAAAGAAACCGATATACTTCAGAGCACCGGCACCCTGTTGCTGACCTATGAACGCAGGGACTAAGGAATAAGACTTTATATTCCCTCCCTGTGCTCCATAGCTGCTGATGCAGCTGCCATCAGCAACAACCGGAAATATGGATGCAGCGTATAATACGGATTATCCGGTTTCTCCATGACGAAAAAAAGCAGGCTCTATATTCTCAGTGGCCTTGGTGTAGACAGCAGGGTTTTCAGAAAAATGGATCTGAGTCCCTGGGAAGTTATACATATTGAATGGATTGCTCCATTGGAAGGAGAATCAATCAGCCAGTATGCAGCACGGCTAGCTGCCCCGATTGCCGATCCCAATCCGGTTTTGCTCGGACTTTCTTTCGGGGGTATGATAGCGGCTGAGATAGCAAAGCAGCGACCGAAAGCTTTTATTATCCAGATTGCTTCCGCATTAACCCGATATGACCTTCCCGTTTTATACCGCCTTATCGGAAAACTACGTCTGTATAAAATACTGCCAGTCTGGTGGCTAAAATGGTCAAATCCCGTTACTGAATGGTTTTTTGGTGCAAAAAGCCGGGAAGATAAAAGCTTACTGAAAGAAATTCTTCAGGATACCGATACGCTTTTTTTAAAATGGGCCATTAAAGAGATTGCCTGCTGGAATAATCGTACAGAACCAGCTTTGTACTTTCGGATTCATGGAGAAAAAGACAAAATTTTACCCGTAAAAAAAATGGCCGGGTATCAGATGATCATAAAGAATGCGGGACATTTTATAACCATAAGTCATGCATCTTCTGTCAGTACAATTCTGAAAGAGCTTTTATCATCATACACTCCTGAGCCGGAGATATGACCTATCTGAAGCTCAGCGATCAGGAGACGCTGCCTTCAAAAGCCTCAGTAACCAACAGGCAACTAAGGTTCTCAAAGCCTTCCTTTTGATTAATCACTGGTTTTAAGCAGCATAATCACTATCCCTTATACCCCAAAAACGAGTAAGCAGTGGACACCCCGGCGCGATCTTAAGTTTAGCTTCTCCCTTCGAACAAAGAAAATCAGCGACAAGTCAACTATTTAAAGATAAAATCTAATCCATCGAATAAACATCTTTCTCTCTCGAAAACATACTATACATACCGGCTGATCTTGCTGGTCAATATTCCCTCACGGCTTATAAAACGGTCATATACAAAAAGAAGCATCAGAAAAAACGTAAGCGTTATAAATCCGGCAAGCCCGGTTACTCCGACCTGCAGATCATTGCCACCTTTGACAAGCATGGAGGCAATCCCTGCAATGGCATTTAATGTACCATGCATCACGGAAGCCGCAATTACTGATCCTGACTTAATGGTTATGTACAGAAAGAATCCACTCAGCAATATGCACCATGCCGTCATCACCAGCACCCCTGTCTGCGGATGCTGAGGGTAATTATGGCCCATCAGAATCAGGGGAGCATGCCAGATGCCCCATATAAATCCAATCAGGACAGAAGCTTTCAGAAAATGCATATCACTAAGCTCCCGCAGCAGGAAACCTCTCCAGCCAAGCTCCTCCCCAAACCCGGCGATTGCATTAATAGTTATTCCGGCGATCAGTGCCTGAAAAAGAATCAGCCACACGGGATTAAAAGGAAGATTTTCCAGTGCTTCTTTCATTTCCCCAAGCTGCTGCGGTGTCATCACCTCCTGATACCGGCTGATCATACCATCCATGGCCGGACTATAGCTGACATCTGAAAACAGCCACACACTGACCGACACTGTGCAGAAGCTGATCAATGGCATGATCAGCCAGGCAACCAGAAACCAGCGGTTAAACCTGAATGATACCAGCAGATCGCTTTTGATTTTCTCTTTATATATCAACTTTTTGACAATTAATACGGCTACAGTCGGGACAAACATATACGCGACTCCCAGCAATATAAGACCAGCGCTGCCGGTATGAATATCTCCGTTTAATAGTCTGAAAATCCCGGCCAGCGAAAAGCTGATACCAAAAGTCAGCAGTAAAAAAAGCAAGGTTCTGTTTATCGACTTCATTTTAAAACTTCGTTTATCGGATTAATTTCTGTCCCTGACTGAGTAATTATAATAACCTTTTTTCCCGGATCTCTTTCGGAAAGATATGGACAGCCACACCTGAAACGTTACCAGCACAAGCCAGATCATCGTATATACAGGCAATATACGGTAGTAATTAGTTGATGCCGTATAGTACTGCCGAATAAATAATACATAATACAGACTGGCTGATGACAACCCGAGAGGCAGAACCAGTCTTTCGATAATCAGTCCGCACAAATGAATGTATCGAGGTTTTATCTCCAAATAATTACCAGATTATATGATAATTACACCTTCTTTATAATTCACATGATTAACAGCCCAGAACCATACATTATCAGGCTCACAAATAAAATTCACCGGATTACTCCAGCACAATTCTTGTTTTCTGTATACTATTATCCCGCTTTTTTATGACAAGCAGGTAAATCCCTTTGGGGCATTCCGGTGTAATAGCAAAGCTAACCGGGAGTTCCCGGATTTTTCCGTCAGTCGAATACAGACTGATTTCCGCAACATCATCCGGTTTGTCAAGATAAAATGTACCGGAGAATGGATTAGGAAATACCATAATTGCATCGGACATAAATGTGCTCTGAGGCAGAGACGTTATCAGATCATAAAAATAAAGATACTCCGTATCCTTCCTGTAAAAGTAGGTAACAGGATCCCAAATCTCGTACAAGGCCGTCTGCATTCTGCCATTATCCAGAACCCGGGTATGAAAGTCAGCAGGAACCGCCAGAGAATATCCGTTCTGAAACTCTTCACGGTATCGCTCATAACCCGTTTCATCATAGTATATTTCTCTGCTGTAAGCACCATTGCTGGTTTCCGTGACGGAAAATTCCTCATATTGCCATTCTGTATGCGCTATGGTATCTCCGGCAACTCCCGTCGTCAAAGCTGCCAGTCTCCTGTTCTGATCATCATACATCACTGACTGAAAAGTCGTGTCTCCCGTTGCGCTGATACGGTAAAATGCGCCAAGCAGCATTGAATCCGGGTTAGTATCATTATATCGCTGAAAACTGAGATCAACTCTTTTTTCCTTTAAGATAGTACGTTCATTCAACACCTGATACACCGATATGGTATCCAGCCTGTTCTGTCTGTAGCCAAACTCGGTAATCTCACTCAATACAAGACCTCTGTCTGCAAAGGAGTACGTCAGCTTTTCAATCCGTTTCACCTGTCCGTTTTCCTTTCTGTCATATCTCCATCGGACTGACGGGTTTTTAATAATTTTCTGTTCTTCGGATACTTCCCGGAAATTATGCTCCACAAGCGTATGATAGCGATCATACAGCCATTCTTCATCCTGTCTCCACTCCCCCACTTCCTCCTGATATTGATTCCGGATAAAATAAGTCAGCCGGTTATGGCTGTCGTACTCAAACGAGCAGGTAATTGTAACTGGCCTTGGATCAATTATATTAATAAAAGTAAGAGGTATATCATCCATCAGTCCGACATTGGTTTTGACATGCTTTTTGACCCGTCCGAGCGAATCATATTCGATAAAATGGTTGTAATAATGAGCTTTAACCTGCGTGTGGTATTCATAATAATATTCTTCCACTCTGGACGGCTGACCATTCAGAGGCAGATTCTTCTCATAATAGAAAGGAAGACCGTTAACCTGCCCGCGACTTATTTCCGGAATACACAGCAGTACTATGACAAAGAAAAAAGCGGTATACCTGATCAGTAAAACAGGTTTTTTCATTTTATCCGGACAAAATAATGTAAGATATATCATAAAAATAATTACAAATACCTCTATAAAGCTATAATAAGGAGCTGAAATTCTTCTCATCAGATCGGCATCATCAAAGCCTTTACTTTGCAATAATACAATATTTTTTTGTATTTTATTTTGTAAATATTTCCACCAATCACCAATATCAATACTTTACTATCAGATATATATCTAACAAACATTTCGTTTACCACTATTCTAACGAAGACCTTTGAGTCAGATTTTTACAGGCCTTCTGTGTTTACTTTTTCATATCATAAATCGTTTCTGCCATAAAAGGCATAGTGTTATATTAAACCAATTTTAGCATGAAAACCACATTATCAAGAAGGGATTTTTTAAGTTTTGGCAATAAACAGGACCCGCTTTTAAAAAACATCAGCCCTCATGCCAGAGGCCGGAGCAATGGCAGTCCCCATGCCCGGATACAGGCAGATGACTGCACGACTACCTCTTCAGGTGTAGAAGCATATTCAGGTCCGTTTGGCAGGACAGAGCTCATCCATCTGCTCAAGCGAGCTACCTACGGAGTCAAAAAAGCAGATCTGGATTATTTTGCCGGAAAATCACTTACAGAAGTTGTAAATGAGCTTACATCCGGCCTACCCACCACTATTCCCCACTATCCACTGCGGGAATATGATTCCACTGTGGGCAGAAACGGTGATGGCTCGGTGGATTGGGGTGGTGTGGCACCTGGTGAGGAATGGGGCAGACCGGAACATGTTCTTTCCGGCAACGGCGGGCAGCTGGGCATTTCGGATCCGACCGCTGACAACTTCTGGCGGGACCGGTCATTGCAGAAGTGGAATATAGGCCTGGCACTGAATCAGGGACGAAGTGTATACGAAAAGCTCGTTCTGTTCTGGCTCAATCACTTTGCCATGAACTCCGTCACACTGAACTACTCACAGCGATCGTTCCTTTATACGAAGCTTATCCGGGAAAATGTCAATGCCGATCTGAGAGAGCTTGTAAAAAGCATTACAAAAGATCCTGCCTACCTGATGTATCTGAACGGACAGGATAATACGTCCAACTATCCGGACGAAAATTTTGCACGTGAAATCCAGGAACTCTTCTGCATCGGTAAAGAGGTTCCATTTGATAAGCGGTATACCGAAGAAGATGTAAAGATTTTTGCCAGATGTCTCACAGGTCACAAAGGAATCATTTTCAGGCAGGGCGTACCGTACAATTTTCTGGGCGCTGATTATGGTTTCAACCCTATGGATCATGACTACGGCGTAAACCATCTTCCGGCCAGGCCGGCCAAGCAGCTCTCCCCTTTTTACAGCAACAGAGTCATACAGGACAGTACCCGAAATTCAGCTACAGCCGGAGACAATGAGCTAAACCAGCTGGTCAATGCCATGTTTGACGATACGGACAAAAACATTACCACACTGGCCGGCACAGCATTTCAGGGCTGGTCGAGAGCCGATATCGTCGCTGATTTTATTGTCAAAAAGGTGTATCGCTGGTTTGTATTTTCCTATATCGATGACAATATCAAAGCCAATGTCATAAAGCCATTGGCTGACCTCTACAAACAAAGCAGCTTCCGTATACTTCCCGTGGTAAAAACCCTCCTGGCCAGCCAGCACTTTTTCGATATGCGCCACAGAGGCGCCATGATCAAAACACCATATGATGTAGTAATAGGACTTCTGCGAACCACCAACGGAGAAACTCTGGCCAATGTCAGCGATGTAAAACAACGCTATTTTCACTACAATGCATTGCATCAGCAAACCCTTGGCATGGCTATGGGAGCCATTGAGTCACCCAATGTTGCCGGCTGGTCGCCCTATTATCAGGCTCCCCAGTTTCACGAGCTGTGGATAAACTCCGACACATTGCCCAAACGCCAGGATTTTGCAAAAAGATATTGCGGCAACGGCGGGGCCGGCACCTGGTCATTTGATGCATTTCAGCCGACACTGAATCACATTGATTTTTGCAAGACCCTCTCCAATCCGGGCGATCCTAATGCCCTGATAAATGAGCTGGGTGAATTGTTTCTGGGACTGCCTCTCACCACCAATCAGAAAGATACATTAAAGTCACAGACGCTCCTGACCGGGCAAAGCAATGACAACTACTGGGCACAGGCCTGGAACGCCGCTATTGCTCCCAACTCCTCCATACAGCAGAGAAATGTGGTTACAACCCGTCTCCGGGCACTATTTGACGTACTTGTAAGGCTTGAAGAATTTCAATTAACCTGAACTTTTAAATCATCTCAACCATGAATCGCAGAAAATTTTTAAATAACGGAATCAAGGCATGCGCCTCCACACTGTTCGTAGAACAATTTTTCAGAAAACAGAGTCTTTTTGCCCAGAACGCATTTCTGAAAGCCATTGCCGGATCATGCAGCGACAAAATTCTGGTCGTGGTACAGCTGTTTGGCGGCAACGATGGCCTCAATACATTCATTCCTCTTGACCAGTATGCCACCCTGCAGGGTGTCCGCTCCAATATAATGATTCCGGAAAACAATCTCCGGTTTGCCACCTCGGTCAATAACGGTATGGCCTCACTGGGCGGCCGGTCCACGGTTTCGGGCAAATACGCCGATCTGGCTTTTCATCCGGCTATGGAAGGATTGTATGATCTGTTTGAAACCAACAGGATGTCAGTTGTAATGGGCTGCAGCTATGACAATCCAGACTTTTCCCACTTCCGGGCCACAGATATCTGGATGATGGGTGCTGATTCCAATGAGTTTCTGCCTTCCGGCTGGATTGGCAGGGAGCTTGAAAGCCTGTATGGCGAATACGGGTTTCCTGATCCTGCCATGCTGCTTGAAAATGGCTATCCTGACCCGCTCTGCATCAATATGGGCTCTGTTTCTCCTCTCGCCCTAAACGATTCCACCGGCATTGCTGCCGGGGTGTCAGTCACCTCTATCTCCAATGATTACCCGCTTTTGGGAGGCTACGGCGATCTCGCACCCGAAACCTGCGCAGGCGAAGAGCTTACCTTTCTGCGCAAAGTGGCAGTAGACACGGATAAATATAATACGCGTATCGTCAGTGCTGCCTCCAATGCTCCGGACAGCTCCTTTCCCAAATCCCGGCTATACGGCAATGACCGGCTATCAACCGATATGAGAAACGTGGCCCGGCTGATAAAAGGCGGCCTGCAAACCCGGGTTTATACGGTATACCAGGGTGGGTATGATACGCATACCAGCCAGGTAGGCGGCAATGCCTATGATGGCACACACACCGGTTTGCTCAACAGTCTGTCGAGAGCCGTGGCCGGGTTTCAGGATGATCTTCAGAAAATGGGAGTAGATGAGAAAGTAGTGGGACTGGTCTTCACAGAATTTGGCCGCACTGTACGATCCAATGGCGGGAAAGGCACCGATCATGGACGCTCCACACCTATCTGGCTGTTCGGAACAGCCCTGAAAGGCGGCCGGTACGGCACCAACCCACAGATTTTCAATGCGGACGAAAACAGAGTAGAAAGTCAGGTACCCATGCAGTTTGACTACCGAAGCGTCTACTACTCTGTCTTGAAAGACTGGTTCTGCCTGTCGCAGTCACAACTGGAATCTGTATTTGGCGGACCGGCAAAAACCGCCAGATATGCTGCCCAGTACCACGATCTGTTCCGCCCGGAAACCATAACGTCCGCAAAACATATATACACCAATGAGCGCATCGATAAGCTGCAGGATATCTTTCCCAATCCTGTCGGACAAACCGGAACCATTCCCCTCAGTACGAGCGGCGGACATGTCCTGCTGGAGCTGCTTGATACAGAAGGCCGAAAAATCAGAACGCTCACTGAAAAAAATATCAGTCCCGGTTATCATGAAATCCTGTTTGAGAGGCAGGACCTGAAACCCGGTACGTACATGATACGAATGCACAAAGACGAATTTCAGGCTACCAAAAAGCTGGTAGTCCAATAGCGCATACTGTAAAATCAGAAAAAATACCAGCAGTCATCAGCTGATTTCTTATTGCCAGCCCAGCTCCCTAATACCGGGGGGCCGGCTGGCAAAATAGTTTCATCTTTGTGCAGCCCCTCGCGACCTTTAAGCAATGCAATTACCTGACTTATTGAAATCTACACTTTTGCAAACACCGTTTTTTTTTCACTGCTTCACGGCCCTTTTTAAACTAAGAATAAACCTCTGCTTTGCAGCAATCCTGATATATCGAAGTCTTTTTACGGAAGCTCATGGGGGTTATCCGGCAACTGAGTAACAGAATGCCCCAGGGAACAGCAGAGGGCTTCTTTATAACCTTAAGGACATTCTTGCCCTCAAATCATTATGTCATCCCGGCGCAGATGGGGTATTTCATGCTACTTTCTTTCACAAAGCAGAGATTATCTGCCTGCCAAGCTTCTGCAAAACCAGAATAAAATCTTCATTTTAATAAATGAACTTAGAGAAACCCGGTTTCAGTCTTTTCCCTTTATAGATTAACTCATAACAATCCCTATTCAGACAGGACCCCGTGGCTCAATGGAGCAAAATAAATGTATCACCCTATTTGTTAATTAATAAAATTACGCCTACTTTTCAATCAGAAAATACCCGTAATTACTTTTAAACTATACTTTTATGAAGGCAGTGTTTTATTTAAGCACGATTATAATCTGTTTACTTTTCAGTGTTTCCGGTTGTAAAAGAGGATGTACAGACAAAATTGCCTGCAACTATGATGAGGATGCAAAAAAAGATGATGGCACATGCAATTATGGATGTTTGCAGCTAACCAATACCCCTTCTTCACCTGGCGCCTCCAACTGTACTGTCGGAGAAAAAAAGTTTAATGATATTCTAAGTGAAATTACGATCAATAATTTTGATAATACGATTGGCTCTCCATACCAGGGAAAAGTATTTTCATCCTTAACCATAACTCAAAACCGCTATCAAACCTGTCACAACGGGCAAATGGGGCTAAACGGCCATACCGAGAATATTCTCAGCTTTCGCAATGTCACTAACTATTCCCTGACATTTGATTTCGTAATAACTCAAAATTATAATGGTAATCACAAACAATATCAAGGATTTATCCAGGGCTTAAAACCTAATGAAACAAGGGTAATAAATACAGGAGATGGTACATTTTATAATCTTAACCATAGCCAGGTACAAGTAGCCATGGCCACAGTTTCATACGAATAATAGCCGCCAAGTCCTCCTTCGACGCTGTTATTTACAAAGCATCCCTTAGCTAAATCAATGAGCGTTTTTTCAGACAAGAACAAAGTCTGATAAGAAACGAAATGATTAATCTCCGGATATTCTGGCACTCTCCCAGCCTATGATGGCTGTTTTACGAACAGGCCCCCACATATATCCGCCCAAAATACCGGATGATTGTATAACTCTGTGACACGGTATCAGAAAAGCTACGGGATTGCTTCCTATAGCCGAACCCACAGCCCGCGAGGCATTGGGATTGCCGATCTGTCCGGCTATGGTACCATAGGTAACCAGCTTGCCCATCGGAATCTTCAGAAGACTTTCCCAGACTTTAAACTGAAATTCTGTCCCCCTCAGATGCAGCCGGATCTCCGATAGTCTGCTCCAGTCATCCTGAAAAATCAGCAAAGCCCGTTTCTGCATAGAATCTGTTTGTTCCTGACAAGTCGCATCCGGAAACTTCATTTTCAGATCTGCCACTGCTTTGCATTCATCCTCTTCAAAGACCATATGACAGATCCCTCTGCCCGTTGATGCTACCAATAGCCGTCCAAACGGACTTTCGGCAATGCTGTAATTGATTCGAAGATTTTTACCACCATTCTTATATTCGGCCGGTGTCATACCCTCAATCGTAACAAACAGATCATGCAAACGGCCGGTTCCGGACAAGCCTGTTTCATGCGCCGCGGAAAATAAGGTAGCCGACTGGTCATCCCTAAGTAGACTCTTGGCATGCTGCAAGCTGATATACTGCAAAAATTTTTTGGGTGTTGTTCCGGCCCATTCGCTAAACAGACGCTGAAAATGAAAAGGACTCAGATGCACATGCTCTGCTATCTCTTCAAGCCCGGGCTGTGATTTGAAGTTGGTTTTTATGTATTCAATTGCCTGAGCAATTCTCCTGTAATTGATGCTTTGCTGTGTATCCATATATATTTCTGTCAGACAACAAAGTTCGCAACTATTTTGCATACTAAAAACCCGAAACTTGCTGAATCTGAAAAGACAGTGACAGACGACTTCTAAAAATAGCTGATTTCTATAAGGGATATGGTTCATATCCGGATTTATAAAGACAGCGTACGGATTTTTGTGGAACGCTAAAACTCCGGTTTTATTCTTACCTTCGGATTCCGGATACAAACATTAAATTATGAAACACATTTCTGAAAGCAACAGCATGAAGCTATAAAAAAACATTTACCTGACGTAGCAGGCAGGTAAACGAATTTACATTTTATAATCAACCAAAACCGATCTTTACAAAATGTCAGACCCCAAAAAAGCTCTGGCCGGGAAACTCACGCTGGACCCTTCCCGGTTTGAGGAGCTATTCGCTCTTCTTCACCCGTTAAAACTCGACAAGGATGCCTATTTTATCAGACCCGGTGCAATATGTCATCATATTGCTTTTGTCATTCACGGCACTCTCCGCTCCTATTATGTTAATGAGCTCGGAAACGAAATCAGCTTTCTTTTTCACTTCAACCATCAGCATCTGCACAATCAGTTTGTTTCAGACTATGAAAGTGTGCTCGCAGGCAATCCTTCCAGGCTGTATATACAGGCTCTTGAGGACAGCGAACTATTGCTGCTCCATAAAAACGACCTGGAACAACTATATCTGAAAGACGCGTACTGGCAACAGTTCGGACGCATTATGAACGAGCGTATTTATCTTTCAGCCAAAAAAAGAGTCGAAGACCTGCTTTATTTTTCTCCTGAAAAACGTTACCAGAATCTTTTATCTGAAAATCCCTCTATTTTTCAGCATGTACCACAAAAATTTATTGCGAGCTATCTGGGTGTTACTCCACAATCATTAAGCCGGATCAGAAGGCGTATTGCACTTAATTAACCTGATAAGTGAATGCATGGGGGACTTTATGTCCCCTGTTTTTGGCTAAACAGGCAATCGCTACTCACAAAAGCCTGCTGCAGGGACAATCCCCCTCTTTTTCACCGGATCTCATCCAGCACACGTTGGAGCGTCATGGCAAACCAGACGGTATAATTTTCCGGGTGTATACGGATATCATCCAGAATTTTTGCAGGATCTGCCCACTTCCAGTCCTGTACTTCTTCTTTATCAGGCTGAGGAACAGCATCTGTCACTCCCACAAACACATGATCAAGCTCATGCTCAATCAGCCCGTTTTCAACTTCTGCTCTATAAATAAAATCAAAAGCTTTTCTTACCCGGCAGGTCAATCCCATTTCCTGTCCTAATCTCCGGTATACTGCCTCTTCCAGTGTTTCTCCGGGCAACGGATGTGAACAGCAGGCATTAGTCCATAAACCGCCACCGTGATATTTGCCATCAGCCCGCTGATGAATCAGCATGTCTCCTCCATTGTTAAAAATAAACACAGAAAAAGCCCGGTGAAGGATTCCTTTGCGATGCGCTTCCAGTTTTTCCATCCTGCCGGTTTCCCGATCATTGATATCAACCAGTATGACCTCCTGTTTCATTTTGAACGTATTTGATTAAGTCTTTCCTTATTGGTGCCTGCTCAGGTTATCACAATTTGTTTTTCCTTTTCAAGCCCTTCAATAATAAAAGGGTAACCTGTTTTTATTATATGCTAAAAATAAAACGATTTTCTTAGAATTGCAGCACAACTGCCCGGCAGGGGATGTTCCTGTCCTGACTGAGTTACAATCCATAAAGTCCCCTGCTCATCCTGAAATTTATAAAAGAAACCTTATCCGGAAAGAGACAGAAACGGATACTTCTCCCCAGAGGATTCGGGGAAGCTTCAGCTCTCTGTAATCTTCAGCACTGAGCTTTAAGCCTCTTACTTGGAATGACAGAAAGCATTTATAAATCCGCTATTTGAAAAGGCTCTATAAAAAACATTCTTTCATATCAATATGCGCTCGCCTTATTCAGCATATCGATATCTTCTCCGTCCAGTGTCAGTTCCGGTGCTGCCACAATAGTTTCCAGCTGACTTTTGCTGGTAGCGCTTACAACCGGAGCCGTGACAAGCGGCTGAGCCAGCAGCCAGGCAAGGGCTACAGTAGCAGGAGTTGACTCATGCTTTCTCGCGACAGTATCCAGCGCTTTAAGGATATTTACCCCCCTTTCGTTAAGATACTGCCGTACACTCGTTCCCCGGACACTCTTACCCAGATCAGCTTCCGACCGGTATTTGCCGGTAAGAAAACCGGCAGCCAGCGCCCAGTAAGGGAAAACACTCAGCTTGTATTTTTCAGCTATCGGGGCATAGGCTTCTTCAAATTTCCTTCGTTCCAGCAGATTATAATGAGGCTGTAAGGCCTGATAACGGGGTAATCCGGATTTTTCTGATGCCTCAAGCGATTTGATCAGTCTCTCCGGTGATAAATTGGAAGCTGCGATATAACGTACCTTCCCGGCTTTTATCAGCTTTTCGTATGCTGACAGCGTCTCTTCCACCGGGGTAATCTTATCGTCAAAATGTGTATAGTACAAATCGATATAATCAGTCTGCAAGCGCTTCAGAGATTCCTCCACGGAACTGAGTATATGTTTTTTACTGATATCATTGGGATGATCACGGTTTTCCGAACCCACTTTCGTGGCAATGACAATTTCAGATCGTTTTCCCCGTTCTTTCAGCCATTTTCCGATCACCGTCTCCGATTCTCCTCCCTTGTGGCCCGTAACCCACCAGGAATACGTATCAGCTGTATCAATAAAATTAAACCCCTGCCCGATAAATGCATCAAGCATGGTGAAAGACTCTTTCTCATCAAGAGTCCAGCCAAATACGTTACCGCCAAAATTTATCGGAGCTACCTCTAAATCTGTACTTCCAATCTTTACCTTTTT
The DNA here is from genome assembly GCA_023458555.1 of Bacteroidota bacterium. Classification (GTDB taxonomy): domain Bacteria; phylum Bacteroidota; class Bacteroidia; order Cytophagales; family Cytophagaceae; genus SpSt-227. The sequence goes on from JAEWYS010000019.1 coordinate 17,207, forward strand.
CATATCCCAATAGCAGGGTATCTTACAGCATTTTTCCTGATATCCTGTCCAATTTGATAAGAGCTTAATCAATGCTTTTGTTTGCTTCCGGTCAGACTAGAGCCCGAGCTCAGCCTTTACCCTGCCTGGCAGCCCCTTCACAACCAGCGTATAGGACTCTTTTGTCCAGGACAAAAGAAGTTCATCAGGCACATCTCCCCTGGTTTGCACCGTATTCCAGTGCTTCTTGCTCATATGATAGCCAGGGCTTACAGCCTGATATCGTTCTCTGAGCATAATCGCTTTTTCCGGATCACATTTAAGATTGACACTCTCAAAATTGTCAACATCCAGCAATGCAAACATTTTACCCGCGACTTTGAAAACAAGGGTATTCATATCAAAGGGAAATCCTTCTTCCGTATGCGGTAATGAAAGACAAAAATCCCGGTATGTTTCAATATCCATATATAATCTTTTAAATGGAAAGAGAAGTAAGTTACACTTTTACTTCCGCAATACCATACCCTGAAAAAATGATTGATTATCTACAATTTACAATAGAAATACAATCACTCATCCACTATCACTTCTGATAACATTATTGCATTTCAACAGGTTGAGTTTGAAAATATGGATGTATACTTTTATCAAGGCATAATGGCAACAATGCCACCATTCCCTGGCTATGGTCTACAGACTGTGTTTTTTTAACTGATCTATTAAGCTAAAACGATGAAAACACTGATCAGAAGTTATCTGCAAAAAACGCTGGGATTTAAGCAATATCTTTCTCTTTTTTCACTCTATAAAATCTATGCGATCCGGATTGATAAAAAAGAAAAAGATTTTCTGCAATTTATAAAGCTGATTCCTGCAAAGGGATTAATACTGGATATCGGAGCCAATATAGGGCTTACCTGCGTTACGATGGCAAGAAGCCGGCCGCTGGCCACTGTATACGCTTTTGAACCAATACCGCAAAATCTGCAGGTTCTGAAACACAACATCAGGCTCTTCAGATTAAAAAACACGAAAGTGTTTCCCATTGCTCTTGGCAACGAAAACAAAATGATCGATATGGTAATGCCCGTGGTTAATCAAACAAAGATGCAGGGATTATGCCATGTCGTACATGACGATATGCCTAAACAAAGCCAGGGAATCCATTTTAATGTACCGGTAAAGACACTTGACAGTCTGCTGGAAGAAACAAGTAATACCCAACCTGTAGTCGCCATTAAAATTGATGTAGAACATTTTGAATGGGCGGTATTGGAAGGAAGTTTGAGATTACTAGGCAAACATAAGCCGCTTATATACTGTGAGCTGGCAGAAAATCAAAACAGGGTAAAAAGCTTTAATATGCTTGCATCGCTGGGCTACAAAATCAAGGTTGTATATAAAAATCAACTTGTCGATTATCATCCCGATATACATAAGGCAGACAATTTCATTTTTACCACATAAATCCGATACGAAGCTTTAGTAATATACGGTTACAGAGTTCAAAACAGGGGTCGTATCAGATACACCCCCTGTTTTCATTCGGGCTACTACAAGTATCTGCCGGCGCCTTCAAGCGCCACAGACACCAGCAGATACTTGCAGTAAAACAAAAAACCGGGTTTCCCCGGTTTTATCCTATTTCAGAAACGTAAGCTGATTATTTGCTCAGCAAAACAGCGCCGGTCAACGGTTTCATCTCGTCTCCGACATCAATTACATAGTAATACGTTCCGACCGGCATATATTCTCCGTTTTTCTTCCCATCCCATGGTTTGTAGCTCCCTCTGCTCGAGTATATCAGATTGCCCCAGCGATTGTATATCTCAACTTTAAGATCAGTGAATCGTTCAAGCCCCTGCACTTCCCAGGTATCATGTATACCGTCACCATTTGGAGTAAAGGCATTGGGGATAAACAGCGGAAGCACTACTTTCACATGTACCTCATCTTTTGCAGTACAACCGTAAATATCGGTAACCTGCACCATATAGGTAGTGCTTTCATCCGGTGCGACAACAGGCGACGCAGTCGGAGCCACATTACCCGGCTCCCAATAATATGAAGCAACAGAACCATTCGTCATAGTGGTTAGCTGAACGGATTCACCAACATTGATTATACGATCAAATCCTGCATCAACATCAACCTCCGAAAGCTGAATGAATACACGCTCCGATACATCGGAGCAGGTTCCTGATCCGGTACTGACATAGTATTCGCCGGCCTGATCCGCTTTATAGGTACTACCGGCTGTTCCGGAAATAATCTGCCCATTGAAATACCAGATATAAGAAAGGCCGCCGGATGCAGTCAGATCTGCCGATTCGTCACGACAGATCACCTCTTTGGAGGCCGCCAGACTTACTACAGGCTGATTGACAACAGATACGTTTCTTTCGACAGCATCGGACATACAGCCATTAAGATCGGTCATATATACCGATATCTGCCCTTTCCCCTGAACAAACCCCTGTATATCAATAGCATTCCCTCCGGAAGTAATTCGCTGAAGATTATTGCTCAACATCCAGCTCAGAGACTGAACAGCACTTCCGCTCACTGCGGTATAGGTTTCCGTAACTCCCATGCACAGCAAATCACTTCCCGTAATACGCTGAATAACAGGTCTGGCTTTTACTTCTATGCTTCCTTCATGCTTATCAGAAAAATTATTCTCTTCTACAGTAAGTGATGCATCGACAAATCCGGCCTGATTAAATACAACACTTACAGGCCCTTCTCCCTCAAATCGGGCAGGAACAGCTCCCGGTCCGAAGCTCCATCTGTAGGTAGAAGAAGGAGAAGTTCCGGCAGAGCTGTTAACAAACTCTACAGTATCACCGGCACAGACCACTGTCTTATCAGATGAAAAATCAGCTCTCAGATCACAATAACGTAATGAAACAGCCAGGACAGCCTCCGGAGAGACACATCCCTGAGCATTAGTTTCTACTACAGTCAGAGTTCCGTCAGAAGTTCCGAACGAAATAACTACAGAAGCACCATTATTCGATGTAATAACAGCTCCGGAAGGCACTGTCCACTGATAGGTAGAAGTAGCAGAAGGTAAAGCCACTGAATACAGCTCACCCTGAGCCTCACAAACCGGAGATTCTTCACCATGAATAACAGGAGCCATAAGTTCTGTCTCCGTCAATGTCCAGCTATCCGAAGCAGCAGTACATCCATTTAGGGTAAGTTCCACATGATATGATCCGGCTTGTTGAGCAGATAAAACCCTGGCAGACGCTCCCTGAATAAGAACACCGCCTCTGTACCAGGCATACTGATAATTGCCGGAAGGACTGGCAATTGCTTCAATAGGTACATTTACCCCTTCACAGATAGTAGCTGATGCTCCGCTTATTGTCAGAGCCGGAAGCGCTGCCCCCTCTATGATAAGCGACGCTGTTTCGCTGATACATCCCCTGTTGTCTGTAATTCTGACCATGTACTCTCCTTCTTCATCTACTGTCAGGCCACTTACTGTACCATTCACAGCAGTACCATTCCTGCTCCAGCCGGCAGTCACCAGCGTACTTTCGGAAACAATGCGTATATCCAGTGTTTCACCCGGACAAAGAACAGTCTTATCCGCCTCAAGGCTCGCCTCAGGCAATTCATTAACCGTTACCATTACAGAATCAGCATCTGTCAGCTCACCCCTGCAGGAGCCGTCAGACTTTACAAGCACCTTTACCCAGTCTCCCTGAGACAAGTCAGCCGAAGAGAACACAGAAGATGATCCGGGCTGAAGCATATTGTTTACATACCATTCATACACCGGAGAAGTCACATTCATTGCCAGCGTATTGACTTCCAGCGTTTCCCCGGCACACACTGCAAAGGAGGCGCCGGTGATCGTAATTTCCGGTTCCGCTCCCGCCGGCTCTATTCTCACTTCTGTCTGAGCAGAACCTGTACAGCCTGATCCGTCATCATAATCCGCTATATACAATCCGGCCTGAGGATCGCTCAGGCTTACCGAAGCATCGGTAATAACAGACAAATCAGGCAGTGTCCAGCTGATTCCGGGTACATTGCCCATATTGGTTGTAAGCTCAAGCGCATCTCCTTCACACAAGACCGTTTCTCCGGAAATTACCAGCATAATTTCGGAAGATTCCTCCACCTCAAATACGCCTGATGTATCCCGGCAGCCACCAGGCAGCTCTACCACCACGGACCATTGACCACTTGTGACTGTTCTTGCACGCTGGGCTGAGAACGTTCCATCGGCAACTCCGCCGTTCAGGAACAGATAGGATGCTCCCGTGCCTGCGTCCGTTGCAGTAAGCAAAGCTCCGCTGGTTCCGGCACAATAAGTAGCCTGTGATGCCGCCGCATCAATTTCAGCAACCGGACGGTCAAGCTCCGTCACAAGGACTTCTGACGAATCTATGCATAAAGCAGATGAAGAGACAATTACTTTCCAGACTCCTTCTGTTGCATTTGCATACGTTGACGACAGAGGGTCATTTGTCTGGACAACACCATCCTTTTTCCAGGTATACAAATAGTTCGTACCGGAAGAAGCAATAAGCGTGACACCGTCTGAGCCCGGGCAATACTCAAAATCTTCGGGAGACGAAATAACAGCTGCAGGCGATGAGGTCTCGCTGACCGCTATCATTTTAACATCATCAAGAGACCAGCAAAGCCTGTTTCCCTGATTACCGGGATCGGCATACACATTAACTATCCAGGAACCGGCATCTTCAGAAGATATGGTGATTTCCGGCGTATCTCCGGCGCTAACCGGAACACCATCCATAAGCACAGCCCCGAACAGCTGTCTCAGGTCAAATTCAAAATCATATTTCTGCGGAGAAAAGGACAATACGGCAGTCTGACCCTCACATAGCTGAACAGTATAAGGTTCGGTCAATTCAGTACCGTCCAGGAATATCTTTACATCTGCCTTTTCACATAAATAATCTACAGCTGCTTCTTCTGAAAGGATTCTGCATGTTTCATCGGTCTCACTGACAAGACGAACGACATACCTGCCGGTATCACTTACAGCCAGTGTTGACTGATCAGGACCGGATCCGGCTAAAGGATTCTCCAGATCCGGCAATTTATACCAGTTGTATATCCAGCCGGTCTGAGCCGGAGTAACATCAGCCGTAAGGGTTGTTGCCGAACCTGCTTCCAGAAGCAGGTCTCCCTGAATCACTACCTGATCAGGCAGGGTACAAACCTCATCCAGTATCACCCGGACCACAGCAGATTCTTCAACGCACTCTGGATTACCCGGCTGCACTACCCGTACAATATAGCGACCTGTATCGCTTACCGTAAGTGCAGTCTGATCCGGACCAGACTGGCTTAGGGGCGTAGTAAGATTTGGCAGCTTATACCAGTTATATATGTATCCGCTCTGCACCGGAGTTATCTCCGCAGTAAGTGTAGTTGACTCTCCTTCAGCAATAACCGTAGTGCCTGTGACAATTACAGTATCAGGAAGAATACAGGCAACAACATCTCCAAGGCAGGATACGATATGCTGGCTGGCGATGGAATTGACAATAAATCCATGGACATTGGTATAGGCATTATTGACAATCTTTCCGTTGGCCGGACACGAAGCAATATTTCCTGTCCAGGTATATGTTATTATTTCTCCTTTCAAAACCGGTCCCTTTATAGTCGGGTATTTTAGAACTCCTCCGGTAACAGTCCCATTATCCGATGCTGAAACAAATGTAACACCATCCGGAACAGGGTCCGAAATTTCGATGTCAAAACCGGAATCCAGGTGCGTTTTATAGCTGACAACCCGGTGTGTCCCGTAGCTGTCACCACCATTATCAGCCCACCCATTGATAAATCCGGCGTATCCCGCCCTGACAGGAAATCCTGTAAAAGTCATGGTTGGTGTCGGATTGGAAGTATTTCCAATCCATAAGTTTACCTGACCATCAACCAATTCCAGCTTAATAGTTGATGGCGCTACATTCGGAAATCCGGCAGTAACAGCTGCTCCCATCTGCGTTGTTCCGTTATATAACCTGATCTCCGTGCTGCCATTACCAGGATTGGGTTTAAAGACAATATACAAGCCATTGCTTTTTGCTCCGCCGGTATGCCTGAAAGCGAAACCAAAAGACGCGCTTCCCTGAAAGTTGACAGCAGCCTCAATAACTCCGTTGACTCCATGTGAGTAGTTATATGTAGTAACCCCGGCGTCATTGGAAACCGTAGACAGCTCCCCTCCGCTGATATTCATCAGAGTACCATTCTGAGCTTTCCAGCTGGCGTTACTGGTCAGATCAGCATTAACCAGTGAACCATTTACGTTTTCATATTCCAGTGTATAGACGATATCCTCTCCTACATCGTAGTTATTCTTATCAGAAATCTTCGTCATGGAAGAAGGCGGCGGAGGCAAAATAATCTCTTCGCAGGTAATGGTAACATCTGCAGATGCCAGAACAGGTGATTCATTGTCACCATGTATGGAGGCTGTATTTGTCTGCACTTCATCCGCCCTGTTACACGCTCCGGTTGAGAAATCCGCAATTACCTTATACCTTATTTTCCCCTTTTGCCTGATCTGGAGACGATCTTTTGTCCAGGAAATCGTTCTGGTAGCAGCATTGTACGTAACTCCCTCTCCCAGGACCGTCATGGTATTCCCGATTTCAACCCCGTTTTCATCGACAAAGGCTACAAAAGTGAAGCCTTCAGGAATAACATCCGTTACCACTACATTATTAACATCTCTGCCAGGCAGGGGCCCGCTTCCATAAATTCTTCGCCAGGTATATCCGTCCCATTCTTCCACCAGAATATTGGTAGCAAATACAGTGGGTTTTTCACAGGCTTCATTATGCCATACCGTAACAGGGCGATCCGGGTTATTAATATCTGTCCAGTCATTGGCTACGGGATAATACAAGCCATCTTCGGCATCCTGCAACGCGGGATTCCAGGACCAGTCATCATCCCATTTCACATTAGCCCAGGTGCTGGAGCTCATCTGCCATACAGCACGTAAAGGCTCGGCTCCTCCCTGATGTACCCGTTGTCCCTTGATCCCAAAATACCGGGACAAATGCGGCATAGAGGTCGCATATTGCTCTGAAAACTGAACCACCAGCCGCTGATTCCATGCCCCTCTTGCGTCACTGCCAGGTGTGATATCTTCCTGAAAAATTCTAACTGCCGCTTTATCTCCTCCTTCGTAAATTGTCGCATTGCCCAAGCGCCAGCCCGCTGTACAGGTCGGATCAGAGTCCATGGAGCAAGTGTTCACATTGTCATTCAAAAATAGCGACAGGCGATAATTCTGATAGTCAATATAGGGTTCCGCCGCGCCATGATACAAGCGAAACATAATCCAGTGCTCCGCAGCTTCGGCAGCCGTACCTTTGTGGGCATAAGCAGGGACCACATCCGGGCGCCCTCCATTTATATAGCCACCGGAAGAGGCATTTTCAAACTCAACATCATAAATCAGCTCAGTTCCGGGATTTACTTTATCATAATTAACCGTTTTATTTATTTCCAGCGCTTTCTCAACAATATCCACACAGTTTCTTTCCATTACCGGCGTTACATTGTTGGGATACTCATTGGATGTCCATCCTGTACCGTTTGTAGTAGTAATCGTTGCCACGGGACAGATTCTTCCGGAAAATCTCGGCGCTACTCTTACGGTAAATGTATACTCTCCTTTCGTGGGATCAATTCCCGTAGCGGTCTGAAAACCGGGAACGGTACCTACATTCCATTCGATTTTACCACCAGTGTATACACCTCCTCCGGTAGAGGAAACATACTCGACCCCTTCCGGCAGATCAGTTGAAATCTTCACTCCTGCCGCGCTGACAGAAGCATAGTTTCTATAGCTAACCGTATAGGTAATAAGGTCTCCCGTAAACGCATAGGTTTTATCGTTGTCCAGGTATACCTTCATATTGGACTCCAGCTTAAGCCCGTAAGGACCATGATGGTTTCCCGACAAGATCATTAATCCCAGCAGCCTGAAAAATCCATGAAAATATACCGGAACACTCGTCATATAACCATCACCGGCCCTGACGATATCCCATTCGATCGCACACATATGATATAGCTTGCCCATGAGCTCATAATCCTGCGCAGATACCGCGGCAGGAGAGCCGGTGCCGGCGTTCCAGTTCAACGGGAACCCCTGTCCGCCACTCGGATCTGCCCCGTCCGGGGTATATGTCCACATCAGCTGAGAAGGTCCCATATATGTCAGTTTCGGTCCTCCGCCCAGCGTAACGCAGTCGTTGCTCCACGGCGCTTTTCCCGGATCGCTCAAAAAACGGGCATGCCGTATAGCCATATCCCTTTCAAAGGTGTTACCACCCGGCTCTACCTGATGCGTAACCGGGTTCCAGGTAGTGCCGGGATTGCCGTTCCACATATAATTCATAGCAGTTCGCCAGGCAAAACGAAAATCCTCCCCCTCATTAAACCTCGTAAACCTCGCCTTATTGTCAGCGTCCAGAGAAACCCATCCGGCGCTCAGAATAGCAGTCGGCGAGTTTTGATAATGCTGTCCTACCAGCCAGTCTGAAGAAGCTTCCGCTCTTAATAGCTGACTGATATTCCATTCCAGATCCTCATCAGATCCCCCCTCTTGCTCGAGAAACCGGGCGAAATGATTAAAATATGCCGGCGCTACATAATCTATGTGCAAATCCTGAGGTCCCTTAAACTCAGGACACCACTCCGGATCATTACTGGCCCAGGCGGTTAGTTCACCCCAGGTATTGCCATTCTTAAAATATCCGTCAAAACCAACATTGCCGGAAATGCTTCTGCAATCAAAGCGATTAGGGTCCAGCTTCTGGTTTTCCCTTTCAACAAGCCCTCTTATAACCTTCAGGGCTTCTTCCTTGTATGAAATAACCGTACCATCAGGCCAGGTATACCCTGAGTTATCCCCCCATTGACGCCAGGCCATCAGCAGACCAAGCGCAAAATCTACGTCACCGTCCGTCGCGGCATCGCCGCCCACTTCCGTAATCGTATTCTTTCCATATTTATAATTGGGATATGGATTGACGCCATCCCTAAAGCGCGGATGGGGCATCCGGACGTCATGTTCCCGAAACCAGATCCCGTCAAACACTTCCTTATCACCCATATAAGCTGCCGCAATCATGCTGTACCCCACTCCTTCTGTACAATCATACGGACAACCTATGTTGGTTTTCATATATCTTACCCCTTGATGCACTTCGCCCGTATATTCAAAAGCATTCGCCATAATCTGCCAAGCTTCGCGAATGAGCTTTTCCATTTCAGCATGAGTTACTCCCGGAGCATTCTGAGTTCCGAGGTTCCCGAGAGAATGTCCCCCGTCCGCATCATAGGGCAAAAACTGTGGAAAAGGGAACTTCGGATTGCCAGAGTTAACAGCGACTTGTACTGCCTGCCCGTGACCAGACGTGACCGTCAAAACAAGCAAGCAAGCTATCATGAGCCTGAGCAATCCAGACAATGGAAACTTTTTAAACATCGTTATTTTCATACCTGATGAAATATACTGAAACTGTATTTGTCTTACTATTATACAATGCAGCACCGGCCGGTTCCTGTATTAAAAGACCAAAACCGGAAAGCTCCTCGGGTATATTGATTAATTTGGGGGTAATGCAAATATGTAATTTTTTACTGAAAAAATTATACTCACTATGCAAAAAGATTTCGACAACGGATCGTACTCTATTCCTCATTCGCATTTTTCTTATTACCAGACAGCTGGGATCACTCCGGTTATAAATACGTTTCAGGAAGACAATTGTAAACATTCCCTGAACCGGTTCTCCATATACCCGCCTGGTCAGGCGCGGTTTATTTCCGGCAATTAAATGAATTACAACCGGCTACAGGGAGTTTTGTTTAAGCTTAAAAAGTGTGCTGAGCTTCAATCAGCAAGTTTCCTAAAAGCAAAACGGGATAGCTTACACTATCCCGTTTTTGTTTATCTTTCAATCTGCATGCACCAGCTGTACTTCGCAGGAAATTTTCACTTCGTCACTTACCAGCACACCACCCGCTTCCAGACTGGCGTTCCAATTGAGCCCCCAGTCCTTACGGTTGATTTTGCCTTCCAGAGAAAAACCGGCTTTTTCGTTGCCCCAGGGATCTTTGGCAATTCCCCCCAGCTCTCCATCCAGCGTAACACTGTTTGTTTTGTCCTTAATCGTCAGATCACCTGTCAGCTTAAATGAGTTCTTGTCCTTTTTTTCATACTTCGTTGACCTGAACTTAATCTCCGGATACTTTGACACTTCAAAAAAATCGCTGCTTCTCATATGCTCGTCCCGTTTGTCATTGTCCGTATCAATCGATTCTGTCTTAGCCACGAATGTTACCGTACCACCGGAAAAGTCCTCTCCTTCGGAGTAAGCTTCTATTTTAAAATCATTGAAACGTCCTGTCACGTTGGTGATCATCATATGTTTCACTCTGAATTTGATTTCGCTGTGATCTGTATCAGCGATCCACTTCTGTGTTGCCATTCTATTATGGTTTTAGTTTTATTATATAAATTTTTATAAAGTCATTGGGACATCCATAAGCAAAAATTCGGCATTGCTTTCAGCTTTGACCGTAATACTGTCTGTATTCCAGACTCCAAGACCATCACGGCCTGAAAGCACCTGGTCATTGATACGGACATCTCCGTTCAGAATAAAGGCATATACGCCATTGCCCGGCCGTTTTACCGAATAGACCGTATCCACCCCCTTATCAAATTTGCCGAGGTGGAACCAGGCATTCTGATGGATCCATACACCTTCATCGTCCGGATTCGGAGATACCACCTGCTGCAACCGGTTGTGTCTGTCTTCCATCTTAAGCGTCATCTGATCATATCTCGGAGCAACATTTTTCTTGTTGGGAAAAACCCATATCTGAAGCAACCGCACTTTACGGTCTTTGTTTTTATTATATTCACTATGGAATATTCCCGTACCTGCACTCATGACCTGTACATCTCCGTGCTCAATAACAGCCGTATTTTTCATACTGTCCTGATGCTCCAGCGCTCCCTCCAGCGGAATCGTGATAATTTCCATATTATCATGAGGATGTCTCCCGAAGCCTTTACCGCCTTCGATCATATCATCATTCAGCACCCGGAGCGCTCCGAAATGCATTCGCTCCGGATTGTAATAGCTGGCAAAACTGAAGGTATGATACGTTTCCAGCCAGCCGTGATTGGCATATCCCCGGCTCGACGCTTTGTGTAATATGGTATTGGCCATGATTTTTGAATTTGTAGCAGGTAAATGATTAAAACCAAGCACTTCCAGCTCTTTTAGTTCATCAATATCGTTTTTCACGATATTACCCAATGAGCTGGAAGCAATAAAAACTCCTGTACCCATTAATCCTTTTTTAATAAAATCCTTTCTGTCCATGATTGTTAGGTATTTGGTTGTATAATTCAAAGATAAAGCTGAATTCGGGGCTTTACTATGAAGCAGATTAAGAAATACACTTAATCTGGATTAAGTTTTTCAGCTGTTTCTCAGAAGACTGCTGCGCATTTTACTGAAAAATTCAGGAGTAACTCCTATATAGGAGGCAATCTGCTTCTGAGGAAGTCTTTGTATAAGAGTTGGATACTTCACACAGAACCTCTCATAGCGCTCTCCGGCCGTCAGGCTCAGCCGGTCATGAAGCCGCTGCTGACTGGCTACAAGCGAGTTTTCAGCAAGTATTCTGAAAAAACGCTCAAATTTAGGCACATCACGATACAGCAGCTCCTGCTTTTCCCTGGACAGAACCAGCGCTTCACTTGGTTCAAGCGCCTCAATAAAAAGATTGCCCGGCTGTCTGGTGATATAGCTGTACAGATCGCCTATCCACCAGTCTTCCGGTGCAAAGCTTAATACATGCTCTGTCCCGCTCTTATCTACCGTAAACCCTCTGAGGCACCCCCCGGTCACAAAATATATATGATTGCTGATTTCACCTTCTGACAAAACGCATTGCTTATTCCTGATTTTCCTGTATTCAAGCAAAGACGTGAAATACTGTTCTTCTTCCGTATCCAGCAGAATATGATTGGATACATTTTTCAATATAAGCGAATAATCCATAAACACCTGATTAGATTAAACAAAAACACCTCCGGATAATCCGGATCTTTTTCCCGGTAACTAAAACATACATAACCCCTGCCGGTTATGATGCTGTAAAACAAATCAACTATCTATGAAAAAGATAATTACTTTTCTCGTGCTTACGGGCAGTATATTGTTCATATCCGCCTGCTCATCGCGAAAAGCTGCTCATTTCGGCCGGATAAATCCGGTTCAGCATGATTACAAAAAGAACCGGCAAGTCAACCATATTCCGGATAGTTATACAGACGCAGCCACTATTCATACCGCTCTGGATCAACCTGTAACCAGTGAGCGGGAAAGCTCTGAAACCGTATTTGCTCCGCTTCCGGTTCAATCTGCATTACAGCCGACAGTAATCTCTCAGCCTGAAAAATACGAGCAAACTCTGAAAAAAGATAAGATTTCAAAAAAAGATCTCAAACGATCCGTCAAACAGGCTTCGCAGGCAAATTACACGGTGTTTATGACAATACTACTGGTAGTGCTCGCAATAATACTGCCGCCGGTTGCTGTTTTGCTGGTTGACGGGCTCAGAGGACCTTTCTGGCTGTCCATCCTGCTAACCATCTTATTTTATCTGCCGGGCATTATTTACGCGTTTTTCCGGATCTTCAAAACCAGATAATTCTTATTGCATCATCCTTTATAAATCAGGACTGCTCCGCAGGCAGTCCTGTACTGAAAACGCTGTTCCGTATAACCGTTTTTTTCTCCTCCCGGAGCTGCCCGGCTTTTCATAATCGGGAATTTTTAACGATATTTTGCCATTAAATGGATTCGTTGACACAAATTGTACTGGGAGCTTCTGTCGGAGAACTGGTATGCGGCAAAAAAGCAGGAAACAAAGCCTTATGGTGGGGAGCAGTAGCAGGGACTATCCCTGATCTTGATGTCATGGCTTCGCCATTTCAGGACATGGTTCAGCAGTTACTTTTTCACCGGAGTGTTACCCATTCCATTCTTTTTGCCGTGGTCATGGCTCCCCTGTTCGGCTGGCTGGTGCACCGGCTCCACAAAAATACTCCTGCCACTTTCAGAGACTGGACTCTTTTATTTTTCTGGTGTTTTATTACGCATAGCCTGCTGGACTGTTTTACCACCTGGGGTACCCGGCTATTCTGGCCCTTCAGCTCATACCCGGTAGCATTTCACAATATCTTCGTCATAGACCCGCTTTATACGCTGCCATTCCTTTTCTGCATCATCATGGTACTTTTTTACAAAAGGACTGATTCACGAAGACGCTTCTGGAACACAGCGGGGCTTACCATTAGCTCTCTATATATGCTGCTGACTCTTGTCAATAAATACATTGTCACCAGTGTTTTTACGGAAAGCCTCCGGGAGCAGCATATTTCCTGCCAGCGGCTGACTACCAAGCCGACTCCGTTCAACTCCATACTATGGAATGTCACTGCTGAAACTGATTCCGGCTATTATATCGGATATTACAGTCTGCTGGATAAAAGCCGGCATATTAAATTCAGTTTCTTCAAGAAGAATCATGAGCTGCTGGCTCCCTTTCTGCCCGATGAAAAGCTGGAAACGCTGCTGCGTATTACCAACGGCTATTATACCGTGACCAGAAAGGGGAACCTGTATTGTATCAATGATCTTCGTTTCGGTCAGCTGGACGGCTGGGCAGGCGGCAGGGAAGACTTTGTATTTTCATACAATATTGAGCAGGCCGGCGACAAGCTTCTTTTCTTTCAGAATCCGAACGATCTGAAAAAAGGCCGGGAACTTCTGGGACCATTATGGCAGAGAATAAAAGGAATATGACCGATGTGTTCAATCGGTCATGTTACCCACCCCTTAATAGCTGTCTTTCCAACCGGCAAGCTTCTCTCCTGCCCGAAACGCACTCTCCAGAAAATCGGAAAGAGCCTGCCCCGGATTGCTTTCCCTGATCCAGTCAGCATAATCATACAACGCCATCGGACTACCATTGCGCTCCTGCCAGTAGGCCGTCTCCGGCTTCAATGGCTCTTTGTCAAGACCATCCGGAGAAGGCCATGCATAGGAGTAAAAAGCCGGCTTGCGAAATTCAGGATCACCAGGCCAGAACCCAAAGCTGATCACCTCTCTGGAATAAGCTTCCTTTTCCACTGCCGAAGCGCCCTTCATTGGTTCTGCACGCCTGCCCGAAAATCGGGTTACCGTAAGATCCATACTGTGCCAGTATAATTGTACGGGTGAGGTTTTGCCATAAAAACGGCCGGAAAATTCCTTAAAAACCCTGTCAATAGCTGTCAGACTTTGCCAGTAACGGCTTACATACTCTGTCTGGTACCTGTGATGTTCAAAATCATCGGCAAAAGGAGTATCGCTTTCCATCTTGTATGGCTCCGCTTTTATGTGCACCACAATATCCAGTTCCCTGAGCCTGTCAAAGACACTATTGTAGAAATCGGCAACAGAAAGACCATCGTAAAGCATAATTACCTTAATGCTGCCGTCTGAAGTCTCAATCACAAAACGGTGATCAATAAAGTCAAAATGCATCTGGAAGTAGATGTCTTTGTAGGGAATAGGGCCGGTTTCCAGACCTCTGGCCTCTACAAACAGGGGTATCTGCCACCAGTGGTTCTTCCAGGGGTTCAGAGCCAGCTTGATTTTTCCCGCAATCTGAAAATACAGATGCAATGTTTTCTTGGTTTCCTCCCACTCTTCCAGCGGGAGCGGACTCAATCGGGTTAAAAGAGTTGTTTCCATCATATCCGGAAAACCGGCGAAACCACTCCAAGGTTTATCGCACAGGTTTGCCTGTCACAGAGGCATCCGGACAAAATCATACAGATCCCGGTCCAGCAGGTGGCTTGGGGACACATTAGTCAGCGCATTAAAAATGATTTCCATCCGGTCAGGGTATTCCTTTTCCCAGTTTAGCAGCATCTGCTTAATGATTTTACGCTGCATGTTTTTCTGGGAACCACAAAGATTGCAGGGAATAATCGGAAAGTTCCGCATACGTGCATACTCCTCAATAAGAGTTTCGCGGCAATAGGCCAGCGGACGGATCACCACATGCTCTCCGCTGTCTGTTTTAAATTTTGGCGGCATTGCCTCCATTTTCCCGCTGAAAAAAAGATTGAGAAAAAATGTCTCAATAATATCTTCTTTATGGTGCCCGAGGGCTATTTTGGTGGCTCCGGTTTCTGTTGCCGTGGTATACAGAATCCCGCGCCGAAGCCTGCTGCACAGGCTGCACATAGTTTTGCCTTCCGGAGTTTTATCCACTACCACACTATAGGTATCGCGCTCCACAATCCTGTATTCCACACCCAGGCTCTGCAAATATCCGGGAAGTATTTCTTCAGGAAAACCAGGCTGCTTCTGATCCAGGTTAACAGCTACAATTTCAAATTTATACGGAGCCGACTTCTGCATATGCAACAGCATATCAAGCATGGTATAGCTGTCTTTTCCTCCGGAAAGACAAACCATCACCTTATCCCCTTCCTCAATCATGGAAAAATCAGCCGTGGCTTCCCATACCGACTTACGCAGTTTTCTTATAAGCTTTTCCTGATTAATTTCTATAGTTTCCATGTATTCCGGATTTTCTGACAGCGATCTGCAAATTTAGAAAAAGTTCATTTCTCCTTTTCCAATGTCCGATAATTCTTTCGCAAATCCGGGATAAAAACATCGTTACCGGAATTACCTTTTCATCCCGCTTGTTTAAAAGATAAAAGCAACTCACATGAATAAAGAAGATAAAAAATATATAAACCGGGATGAGATCGGTGAAAATATTGAAATATATGAATCAGCAGGGCTGAGCACTCCGGAGGCGGAAGAAGCAGGCGATTTTGAAGGCAACGGTGAAATAAAGAAAAAGGCTGTAAAAGATGGCAAAGGCTCCGCCGGAGAAACGCTCTATCCCTTTGATCCGGATCAGACAGATACGAGTACTACAGGAACCAATGCCCGCAAAGACCCGAATCTGGAAAAACAGGGAGCCGGTGAAGACGACAAAGAGCGTGATACCTGGCAGCAAAACATGAGTCTATAGGCAGATAAGATAAAACGTAGTCCCGGAAATATCCGGGACTCATTATCATTAATAATCATTCAGCTTATTACCAGCAGTATTTTTATATTTTTCACAATATTATTTTATATTTGCATTATACTTAGAAATAATAGTGATTCAGGATTTTCCTCTTAACAAGCAGACATTCCGGTAGTCATTCAGCAATAACAAAACCTAACCTCCGCAAATGTACTCACTCTGTATAATTATCCCCTGCTATAATGAGGCTCAGCGTTTCGACAAGGAATGTTTTGAAAACTATTACCGGAATTCCGGCATACATTTTTATTTCGTCAATGACGGGAGCTCAGACTCCACTCTCCAGATGCTCGAATCCATCCGGGAAAACAAGGAAAGAGTCCGTATTGTCAATCTTGAAAAAAACGTGGGAAAGGCAGAAGCTGTACGTCTTGGCATTCTGAAGGCATACAAGACCGGACAATTTGAGTACATTGGTTTCTGGGATGCCGACTTTGCCACTCCGCTATCCGAAATTGACAAAATGATTGCAATCATTCAGCCCGGATTTCAAATCATAGCCGGATCAAGAATAAAGCGACTTGGAGCACAAATAGAGCGGAGCACTTTCAGACATTACTTCGGAAGAATTTTCTCCACGATCGTTACCAAGCTGTTTCATTTGCCCATTTACGATACCCAGTGCGGAGCAAAGCTGTTTCACCGGTCTTCCATAGATCCCTTGTTCGACAAAAGCTTCCATGACAAATGGATGTTTGACCTTGAGCTTTTTATCCGGTACAAAAACAACCGCGGTATCCGAAGTCTGGTCAGCGACTGTTATGAATACCCCCTTTCGTCATGGAAAGAAGTAGGCGGATCCAAGCTAAAAACCACTGACTTTTTCAAAGTCCCGTTCCAGATTGTACGTCTTTTCCTGCACTACAGGTAGCTTTTTTTCGCTTGTTCTTTTGCTGCCATAGTAGTACGGAGCATAAGGCATGCTAAATCTTTCTCCTATGAAAAGAACAGATTGAGGCTCTCTGCTTCCTTTTACATAAAAAGTCCCGGATTCTGTTTGTATATGAACCGGAAGATCAAAACCATCCACTATATTTTCCCAATAGAATGTAAGCGTATTCCAGGGATAAGAGAAGCGATAGCTGTAGACTAATACAGGAGACTCCCGCTGATACAGATACTGCCTGAAAATCCAGGTATAGTCTTTTCCCGTTTTCCGGTTAACCAGATCAAGAAAGTCCTTTGTTGATACGGAACTCTGTCTGAATTGCACGGCAAAAGTCTTTAGTATATCCCTGAAAAGACTGTCATTGCTTATTGCGTACCGCAGACTATGTAAAAACCATGCGCCTTTGGTATAAATATCATTATCCCGGAAGTTGGTATAGCTCACTCCTGACGGACCGATGAGAGGATACCTGTTCCGGATCTCGGGGCGATATCCAAGCAGATACATCTGGCAGGCTTCAAAGCCGAATTTTTCTTCTACATACAACGCTTCACTGTATGTGGCAAAACCTTCATGCAGCCAGAGCTCAGCCATATCAGGAGCCGTAAGACTGTTGCCCCACCACTCATGCGCTGTCTCATGCAGTATGATATAATCAAAATTATACTCCTTTATGTTTTTATAGCGACTGCCGTACGCTATGGCAGACTGGTGCTCCATACCTTCATAGGGACTTTCAATCATTTTATACCCGTCCCTCCACCAGGGATATTCTCCAAAAGCTTTTTCAAAAAAACGGATTATATCGGCTGTCTGTCCAAAATGGCTCCGGGCTTTACCCTCAGAATCCGGTAATACATAAAATTCCAGGTCTCTGACACCTTTATCAGTTTCATAAGGTAATACGATACGGCGATAGTCTCCGATATAAAAAGTGACATTGTAATTATTGACCGGATACGCAGCTCTCCATTTCCAGACAACATTTTCACCTCCCGGCAGGGTATCTGCTCCTGCCAGACGGCCGTTTGCTATTCCCGTCAGCCCTTTCGGTGTCACAATATTAACTCCCACACTATCCGGTTCATCCGAGATATGGTCTTTCAGCGGCCACCATATGCTCGCTCCGTCATCTTCACAGGCTACACCTATCCAGGGATTTTTCCGCCTGTCTTTTTTCCATACCAGCCCTCCCTCCCAGGGCGGCTTACGGGCTATCCGGGGTCTGCCGCTGTATGCGATCGTAATAGCTCTGGTATTTCCTGCGGTAATGCCCTCTTCAAACTCTATCCAAAGCGCGTCGCCCGACCGGGTATACCGCACATCCCGGCCATGCTCCCTTACAGACTGAACAGTCAGGCGGCTGGCAAGATCGATCTGAATACGTCTGGTATCATGCACCGCCTCAAAGACAATATCTACAGAGCCCTCCAGTGTTTTCCTGCTTATATCAGGATACACCGTCAGCTCATAATACCGCACATCAAAAGCAGCTCTTTCCGGAAGCAGCGTTCCCCTGAGCGTATCCGCCTTCGTAAAAACGGGATATTTTCCGGGCTTTTTCGGAACAATGCCTTTATAATTGGCCCGATACATACAGGACACAAAGCATACCTGGCATATCAGAAACAAGATCTGTCTTTTCACTGTCTGACAAAATAAAAGTCTAAAAAAGAAAAAAAGTCTCAGAACTGAGGGGCACAAATTAAATAGTACATATAGATAGTAAAAGAAAAAGCCCAAAAAAGCCTGAAAACATAAGACTTACACAACAAAAAAAGTAAAAAGCCGTACAAATTGAAAAGTACATATTTTATAATTTACTATAATTCGGCTTTAATTTTTATTGGCATTTTTAGTAGTAAACTTTTATTAGCTATAATCTAACATTCTAAAGACCGATAAAAAACCCGAAAAACTTAGAGGTTTCATGCTGTTTTAAACCTCCCAGTAGCGGTGTGAGACATACATTATGCAGTTTTAGGAGACGATTCCTCCCCACCTTCCTGATCTCTTTTCCCAAGCTCTCTAAACGCCCTGTATAAGGCTTTTAGCTCTATTTCCTGCTCTTTTACCTTGGCGCGTAGTGCTTCTATTTCCTTGTTGCTATCCTGGTGGTAATTGTATTCTAGTGGCGGCTCGCTAACAGTGTTTGGGTATACATCTGGGTATACATTGTTTTTGGATAGTGATGTTGTATTTATGCTATTTGGGTTACCTATTAGGTTACCTTTTGGGTTACCATTGATTGATAACTCTGATAATCCTAAAAGATAATCCGAAGACACTTCAAGAATCTTGACTATTTTGTATAATAAGTCAAGATCAGGAAAACTATTTTCATTTTCATAATTTGATATAGTATTTCTTTTAACCAAAAGTTTTTCACCAAGTTCCTGTTGGCTAAATCCTTTTAATGCTCGCGCTTCTTTTAAGCGCTTTCCGAACCCGTCAAGTTTTTTTGGCATTTTATTTTATTAATTCTTGACATGTTCAAGAATCTTGACTATTATTGTACCTGTTAATGGGTACAAAAATGAGGAATAAAAATAAAAAAGCAAGGGTCAACCGCCATGGATTAATAAAAGGTGACATTTCGGTTATCGCTGATTCTGTTCAATGTAACATAAAAACTGTTGAAAGAATAGTCAATGGTAAGCTTGGGAAAAGAAACACCCCGCTTCAGTTAGTGCTCAAAAAAGCAATCTTATTGCGTCAGCGGCAAAATATTGACCTCATTCAATATTGCAATGATTTAAATAGCCAATTAATTACTCCTGAACCTGTTAATGTATAAGGTTATTGACAACATATTGTATGTGGGAACCCCTTTTATTGTCAATTACGGGGTGTCTGAAGGGTACGTGAAAAAAGTACTAAACTACGCTCGCATGGGTAAATCCTCTTCATGGCAAAACATCCCGGACACTTCTGATGCCAGGAAGAGACTAATACAATATGATTCAATCCCCTTATCTACTATACAGAAATACTCAATCCCCTCTAAAGAGGAGATACTTGAACAGATTGCAAAGTCTGAACTGGCTAAGCTGGTTATAAAGCAAAAAGGCGTAAAAGAATACTTTGAGAATAACAGCGATACATTTGACAGAGCTGCTGAATATGCCCGGCTGGTTGACTGGGGAGTTTTCCTTGCTCCGTTTACAACTCGCAAAGCCAAGGATTTGAGATTGAATTTCTCAAACCTGTACGATCTCTACGAAACAGCTTTGCAGTGTATGAAGATAGAAGCAGTTCTGAAAGATCGGCTAAAGAGGGTAAGTAATCAAAGGGCTTTTGAAAGAGATTATATAAAGCCGTTTAAACGGCATTTAAACAAGGAAATATCTTTTGAACAGGCGTGTGATGCCATAGTAGATGGAAGGGTTGGAGTTAAAAACGCGCTGAAGCGTACTCCGGAATGTGAAAAGATAATAATATCACTGTATATCAACCTCGAATCCGACATAAAGATGCTGCCGGAGGTAATCTGGTCACATTATACAAGTATTACCAGGGGCGAACAGTCGATTGTCGATAAGTGTACAGGGGAGCTTTTTATTGATACAGTTGATGCGGAAAGACTTCCTGAACTGTGTGTCAATACGGTACGCAATATAATTACAAGGCCGGATATAGTGGCCTGGGCGGACAAGTTTCGACATGGAAGCAAGTATCATAATGATGTATACCGGCCTTATGTACACGGGACCAAACCGAGGTACAGTCTGACAATGACTTCATCTGACGGTCAGCACGTACCGTTGCGGTTGAAGATCAACAATAAAGCGGTTTACAAACGAGCCAAGGCATATCTCATATTTGATGTAGCCAGCGAGGCAATTATTGGGTACGCGATCGGCATGGAAGAAAATACCGACCTGATGCGTCAGGCTTTTAAAAACTTGCTGATGTATACCGGCGGTTTGGTCCCGATACAGAATCAGTTGGACAATTTTGGTCAGGCTTTTAAGTCAGAACTGGAAGAGATATATCCTATTGTAAGCTTTTGCGCTCCCTATAACCCGCAGAGCAAGTACGCTGAAAACTACATAGGAAGACTGGAAGAAGAACAGTGTCGGAATACAGAGGGTTGGCTTGGTGGCAACATACAGGATAAGACACAGAATCAGAAGCGAAACGAGGATTTTGAGGCTCAGGCTTACACATATAATGAAATACTGGCAATCTACGCTAATTGGGTTAAAGGCTGGAATAATACATCCCCAAAATGGAGCAAGGCGGGTAAGTCACGGTTGGAAATGCTTTGGGAAAAACATAATCCGGAAGCAGAGCAATTGAGTGAAGCATCACTGGTAAAGTATATTGGTGAATCAACGATCCGGAACATTAGCAGGGGTACGATAAAGCTAGGGTATAATGGTGAGGATTATGAATATATCATTCCAAACTACACAGATGTACTTACAAAGCTAAAGAATGGATTCTCCGTTCGTATCCGTTTCATGCCTGCACTTCTGGATAAGAAAGTATGGATATACAACTATAGTGATCGTGATAGCACGAAAGATGATGAGCTGTTGACAGAGTGCATCAGTGTATTGGAATATGAAACACAACGTGCAAAGGCTGAGCAAATAAAAGGAATTGACGATGTCAGGCTGGCAGAACAGACACGAATTATAAAACGGTTTGACAACTGGGTCAATGATCAGATGCAGCAATACGCACCGGTTGCGCTCATTAGCAACTCTCCTACTATGGAAGAAGATGAGGCAGAGGCGATACTGGCAAGTGGCTATACAAGCAAAGTAGATATGAATGAGGCAGAAGCGATACTGACGACAAGCCCGAGATGTCAGAAAAGATTTGAGCTATATGAGGATCAGGAAGAAGGCGGGCTAATAGAATAAAAAAACCCCGGTTGCCGCCGGGGTCTGATTGACAAATGAATTATCAAACAACTTCTAAAGTGACTAAAGTTATGAATGAAAACGAAAAACAGCAAATCGCAGAGCTGGTTCGCGCTAAAATTAGCGATCTGGGAATCTCTGTCAACGAGTTTGCACGACGCAACAAAGATATTGTTAGCTCTGCCAATTTAAGCATCATTCTTTCAGAGGACAAAAAGTGGAAAACCGCTTCTATTTCTGACAAGCTGTGGCGTTCGCTTGGTAATCTCTGCGGGCTGAAAAATCGAAATTGGCAACTTGTTGCGACAAAGAACTTTTTAAAAACGCAGTCACTCTGCGAAGATGCTCAGGAAAATTCCAGAATGCTGGCTCTGGCAGCTTTCACCGGAGCGGGAAAGACAACCGCACTGAAGAATTATGCCGAAAAAAATCAAAATGTTTTTTATGTCCTATGTACAGTGAGCATGGGCAAGCGACAGTTTCTGGCTGCTATGTTAAAATCTATGGGTGTGGATGTGGAAGGTAGTATCGCAGATCGTCTGGAGGCAATTGTCAGGAGATTGAGGATGTCTGAAAAGCCCCTGTTGATTCTCGATGATTATACAAAGTTGAGGGATGAGATTAAGCTGCTGGTGCAGGTAATATATGATGAGACAGAGTTTTTGGCCGGAATTGTACTTGCAGGTACGGAAAAGCTAAAAAAACATATAGACACGGCCGCGGCAAAGGATAAGCTTGGTTTTAGGGAGTTAAAGTGTCGAATCAGTTATTGGCAGCATTTGTACAGGCCCTCCCGGAAAGTGGTAAAGGACATATGTAATGTCAATGGTGTGGATGATGAGAAAGCCGCTGAAACAATCTATAACAAATATGTCGACTACCGCTCTATTCGCAATGTAATAGAAAATGCACTTAGAGTTTCTGCGCGTGAAAACCGCCCGGTTGATGCAGAAATCATTGTAGGTCTATCGGTTCAGGATTCAATGTTTTTAGATAATTAATACTATGGCTGAAAATACTTTAGGTGAAATCCTTGCCCGCATGGCTTACTTGGAAGGCAAGATGAACGAATGCAGAGCCGCTATAAACTATCAGGCTCTTTCCGGTCATGAGCTGAAAATGGTGATCAGTGACCGCATGGATTATGAACGCGAATATAAAGAACTAAAACTTAAACTTTCCGGCAATGACTCTTCAGAAGATAACCATAAATAAGATTACACGCACATGGATGACAGACATCCTGTCAAAGATCAAAGAGGATGTGGATACACTGACTGCGGATTACTCCCGCCTGAAAAGGGATGAACATCTCGCTTATGAACTTTTGACCAATATTCTGAAAAAGAACAATAAGGTGTTTGCTCACCATAGCCCGAAGCACCAGTACAACTTCTGTGTGACGAAGGGTCAGGCTTGGTTTATCGTGTATTGGTATGGTGCAAGGAAATCTGTATCGCAGGAGTCTCCTATGCGGTATCTGGTCAATCAGCTTCATCAACAAATCATCTGATATGAGCAGAGCTGACAAGATTAAAAAACAGTATGCGCTCAATCTGGCACTTATAAAAGAGTATACAGGACTGAGTGATGAGCGGGTGAGTACACTGATATATGAATTTGGTGAGCGTTACGCCCTTGACAGACTTGGTGGTGAAAAGTATGTAAATATTGTTCTGCAATCTTCCCAGTACTGGGCATGGTGGAAGAATCAATGGTCTATGCGTGATGAGGATTTTTTAAGCAAGATAGAACTATGTGTCTGGAGTGGTGAAATATGGTTTCACAGCGTGAATATGGTTGGTTATAATACAGTTTCTCATGCCGCGCTGATTCGTGACAAAGAGGCTCTTGAAGCATTGTATTTACAGCACCATTCACCCGAACAGATAGCGCAATACCCGCACCGATCGGTCTTGGAAGAGTCATACAGGATGTTTATTCATCTGCATGTAAAAAATCATTCGCATTAAATACAACTAAATATATAATGGCAAAAAAAACAATTCATGCAGCTACTTCCGCAAGGCGGGAGGCTGAGGAGAATGCGAGTAAGCTTTACAAGCTGTTTGTGACGAAACGGACACTTGACGAACAGATGAAAGAGTTGAAAGAGGCTCTGATTGAGTATGCTGAAACACATCCGGAAGAGTTTGCCCGGGCAAAAAGCTTCAAAATCGGCAATGTAACATTGAAAAAAACGGATGAAAAAGTGTACGTGCCTGGTGATGCCTTTTCGCCTGCCGAATTCTGCAAGGCATATCCGCAATCGATCAAGTTTAGCCTGGTCAAATCCAAGATGCTGAACATTGATCTTGACCAGTGGGATATTGAAGAGGATGTTGAAGAGGATGTGATTACTGTAGAGGTCAAAGCCGCTTAACTTATTCATTACCGGGATCACTCCCGGGAAATTTAAACACCATTTAAATACTAATTATGAAACTGGAAATTACAAAAGAGAACGCTATCAAGGCGCACAGTGAGGCAGACTCGCAAGTAAAAGGACTTCTTGAAAATCTGTTTGGCAAACAGGTATTTGTGCCTGCAAAGATAACAGACAGGGTAAAAACTCTTGAGGACGCATACAAGGAGTTAGGAATTGACCCATATTTCTTTGGCGATGATTTGACAGACATTGAAGGAGATGTTTGGGCAAAAGACTGCAAAAGTGTAATAGCCTACATCAAACTTATTATTGTTGCCCGTGCCCTCAACGAAGGCTGGGAGCCGGACTGGAGTAATGATGATGAGTACAAGTACTACCCGTGGTTTGACATGTCTTCTGGCTCGGGCTCCGGTTTCTCGTCCGACGGCTGCGATTACACGTACTCGCGCTCGTCTGTCGGCTCTCGCCTTTGTTTCAAAACGCGGGAACTGGCTGAATATGCCGGAAAGCAATTTGAAGACCTGTATAGAGATTATTTTACCATAACCGCTTAAAATCAAATGGAAAACAACATTAAGACTTTCGAGGACGCCTGTAAAGTATTAGGTATAGGCATTGAAGTACCAGAGGTTTCCGCATTGCCGGAAAAGCACAGAAACGCAATTGTTGCGCATTACAAACTTGTCATTATTGCGCAAGCTCTCAACGAAGGCTGGGAGCCGGACTGGAGTAATGATGATGAGTACAAGTACTACCCGTGGTTTGACATGTCTTCTGGCTCGGGCTCCGGTTTCTCGTGCGTCGACTACGATTACTCGCTCTCGATCTCGTCTGTCGGCTCTCGCCTTTGTTTCAAGTCATGGAAACTGGCGAAATACGCAGGGCAACAATTTGAAGACCTGTATAAAGATTATTTCACTGTAATAGCTTAAAACAAAATGGAAAACAACATTAAGACTTTCGAGGATGCCTGTAAGGCAGTCGGAATTTCAGTAGAAGAATTTGAAGCTGCTGCTACTGCGTCAGGGCTTGAGCTTGATGAACTCAACTATAGAAAACTTAAAATTATCACCAAGGCCCTTAATGAAGGTTGGGAGCCGGACTGGAGCAACTTTGATGAGTGTAAATACTATCCGTGGTTCCGCATGGGTGTTGTTTCTGGCTCGGGCTCCGGTTTCTCGGCCTACGTCTACGATTACGCGTACTCGCACTCGTCTGTCGGCTCTCGCCTTGTCTTTAAGTCACGCGACCTTGCGAAATACGCAGGACAACAATTTGAAGACATCTATAAAGGTTTCTTCCTAATCAATTAATCAAAAACGGTTGCGTATCGCATG
>JAEWYS010000020.1 GCA_023458555.1 Bacteroidota bacterium
ACTTCGATGTGGATAATGCATCCTTAACTCGGATATGGCGACTATCTCCCTCACACATCGCATCTAAATCTTCCGACATCAACGCCGGTAATGGCTTACCATGAACCACAACCAAAACACTGTCCTCTTTGTAGCAATGCTCAAAACCATTATTACCATCCTCAATTCTGATATAATGCCATGCCGAATCAACTTGAGTTACAGAACTGACTGAGTATACCCAATTATCAGAATCAGCAGGTAATAAAGCTGTAGGATGACTGGCAAGCGCAGCTCTGTCACGGCTCCAGGTGTAATAATAACCAAAGAGAGCCGGACCATTGGCAGTATCAAGCGAGAAGCTTAGTTCCAATGCATCACCAAGACACAGATTCAGGGTATCTTCCGGGAAACTTAAAGTCACAGGTGCATTACAGGAGAAACAAGGATCCACTTCAATAGACTCGGTCAATACATCAACCAAAGGTCTTAAATGAACTTCATCCACAGCAAATGCAAAATACTGCATGGCATCCAGATAATTATTACGCTGCTTTGCAGTTATCACAATTTCAATCTGAACATTACCAGTCGTTGCGGGCGAATATAGCAATAAAAAGTCCTGCCAGCTATTATCAACTTCCAGATCAATCGAGGCAATCTTTACTCCGCCGATAAATACCTCTATCGGATAAAACTCCGTGAACTTCACCAGCTCAGTTAGTTTTGTCGCATAAGCAAGACTTAATGCAAGATTGTACTCCTTCCCGGCTTCTACAGGAACAGGCTTTGATACGAATAATCGTTCGTTAGTCCTGTTCTGGTCCGTATTCACCAGCAAAAACTTACCACTTCCTCCCCGCCCGGTTAATGGAGCATAATGATTACCATTGAATTCGTTCGCATTTCCAACAAATCCATAATTAGGGGCTCTGAGTGGCTGATTATCCGCCGGATTTTGCGGTTGTTTGGAAAATAGCTGCTCCATTCCAACCAGGCCTAGATTCATATTTCCATTTTCATTAACTGGTCCCAGTCCGGCACTTACAATAGCGGAATATTGCGTTCTCGCGCTTGGTTGCACTCTCAAAGTATCATCACGGGAAACAAGATTTCCTTCTGAATCATACCAACCTTTAAAGATTCCATCGGTTTCATATGAAATCAGGCGATCTCCATCGTCACAATCCTCATCTTTCAGCGTCAGTGTATTACACATATCAACCGTAACTTTGACCTCATCGGTTTTTTCCGGTCCTAACCGGGCTAATGAAATATCATCCATAGCAAGTCCTGACTCCCAATGATCTGTTCGTGCAACAAAAGAAATCGCAACATTTCCTGACGTCTGAGCAGTCCATGTATAGCTAAACTGGGTCCAGTCTGTTCCGGGAGCAAGCTTCATTGTTTCCTGCACCACACCATTAACAAGCAAATCAAATGTATATTCTCTGGCATTGGCACCGCCCACATGAAAATGCTTTAGCCAGGTAGAGAACACATAGCTCCGGCCAGATTCGACAAGAATTGTTTTACCAACCAGCACATCATCTTTCTTGAAACGTATCAGCATCATTCTGCCAGTTAGCGAGCCAAGTGTATGATCCGGCTGATTCTTTAGCA
Source organism: Bacteroidota bacterium (assembly GCA_023458555.1). Taxonomy (GTDB): domain Bacteria; phylum Bacteroidota; class Bacteroidia; order Cytophagales; family Cytophagaceae; genus SpSt-227. The sequence goes on from JAEWYS010000020.1 coordinate 1,603, forward strand.
TCGTACTGTGGAGATAAGTACTGGAACCGGTTGCTACTAAAAAGTCACCCTGCTCGATCGAACTATTGGTAGTTGTAGAAAGATCTCTCAATGTGGTTGTAAAATCAAGTGAACCACTTTCAAAAGTGCCGTTCTTTATAAAGTTAATAAGCGGATATCGAGCAGTTACCGTATATGTTTCGTTTGAGACCGGATAAACACTAGCTCTTTCTGTTTCAGCTACTATATTTCCTTTGGAATCTTTCCAGTGAGCAATAAAGCCATTATTTTTTACTGTGTACAATTCAAATGGCTCTCCTACACATACGGAACCATCTTCTCTCGCCTCAAGTTCGTTACAGTCTTCTACCTTAATCGTTACTTCGTCCCTTTGCATACCTCTACCGGTACTAAACGTAATATCATCCATGGCAAACTCATATCCCATTAGAGTATTACTGACCTCAGCCACCGCAATTGTAGCAGTAGTTACCCCCGGAGGTGCCGTCCAGGTACCCACAATGGTTTCCCATTCACAATACTTACTTTCAGGAAATGCGTAATAGTCACCACCACCGGGAACTGGCACTCCGTTAATTTGAAGATTATCTAATGGTACACCATTTACCAGTAACATTATATTAGGGGGGGTCGCTCCATCATTCCAATTAGAAATATCCATTGAAAATTCGTAAGTCTGCCCTGGTTCTATTGGCTGATCAGAAAGTCTCCAAAGAGGGTAAGTATTAGCAAACGCAGCAGTAAACGGGGTTCCCGCCCTGTTGGCAACAGCATCTGCAATGAAAATTTTACCTCTGGAAACTACATCACCAGTCACCGGATCGGTTTTAACCCAGTAATCATCAACGGTCCTACACTGATATGAGTTTGCAGAGTAACCTCTGATCACATCATCAACGCGGAATTGTCCTTCTCCGGTTATATAATGCCCCTGACGCCCGCTTTCATCAGGTCCCTGAGCAATACCATAGGCTGTCTCGAAGATCCGATTGGGCTGCAATGGATCATAGTTATCTTCCAGATTGAAAAATTCAAATTTACCGTCCTTTGCAATATTTCCAAGTTTTACCTCCCCTTCCACCATGTAGGTATATTCTCCTGGCTCAAGAATGTAGACGTCCGTTTCCTGAGCATTTTTAGTTACAATATAATCGTCCGCATCAGCATCATCACTGTACCAGTTATACTTACCTTCGGCTCCCTCTCCTTTTAAAGTAACAGGGTCTCCAAGACATATTGTAAAATCAGCAGGAGCAAATATACTCTTTATACCAAGAGTAACAGATCGGTTGGCATAGCAGGCTGCTTTGGTCTGATCCCCGGCTTCACGTACAACTCTGACTGTATATTGCCCTACTGTATTTACCTGAATACTTGTTCTACCGAGACCGTTATCAATCAGCGTATTATTTTCATCGTACCAATAATAGAACATGGCGTTGGAAATATCAGCGCCACTCACAGTAAGAGTAACAGGAAAATCAGCAGAAGTAGGTGTGAGTGTAGTTGCAGACAGAGTCACGGCCGGGCCAACGGGAATACAGCAATTATCAGAAAGTTGTGTAGTAACTCCAACCTTATCACATAATAAAGTAATATCCCAATCCATCAGCAATGGTGACAGATTCGAAGTACCTATAGTCTTTGCCGGATTACCAACCTCAATACTATTTGCAGCATATGTCCCCCCTGTATAGGATGAACCACTATACCAGTATATTTCTTCGACACCTATATAATTTTCTCCTTCATCATCAGCAGAAATAAACTCAAGAAATCCTGCCCCTGCAGGGATTATAAAATCGGCAGGAATTTCAACCCTGTAATATCCGGATCCGACGCTAACAAAATCACTTCTGCGGCCGGTAAACCATTCTGCATACGTTGTGTCCGTACCATCATGATAGCGTAAACCAAATCCATATGTCTCATTTGGGTCATTCATCCGAACCACAACGGTATATGAATTAAGGCGAAAACTAACATCCACATCAACAGGCATCTGATATGAGTTTACACCATTATTCGGTACAGCCTGTCCACCGGAAGGAATGCGATAATCCGGACCCGTTTTCATTGTTACCTCTTTTTGATAATAGAAAGTAGCCGGACCTGTTTGAATACCAGGAGAGAGAAACCTTCGCCCGCGCCCCTCTGTACCATAACTAGGTATTGGCTGATCATAAATAGAATACCAGGCGTATCGCACATTGGGATCCGGATCATCCATCAGAATTTCGGCAAGCTGCCCTTCGCAGTACGTTGCCTTTATAGATGAAGGTGGCTCGCACTGAGTGTAGCCTTTATAAAAATTTAAAATAAGAAATAAAACCGGCAAAATGTGCCATCTACCTAACATATTCATATTCTATTATCTATGCAATATCTGTTACTTAATACCTTTAAATCTTCCAATGTAAACCGGACGGATGCAGATATATAGTCATTATTTTACAAATTTGTTCTATTTCCTGTAAATATAATTCAAATTTAATCCCTAAAAAGTACATCTCCGTACTCGGGTACATTTTCATATTTCCTTCCGGCCAGCTCTACTGTTATTTCTTTATTCAGATCAGATATAGTATATTTACCTGCTAAATTGATAATGTATCTTGCACAATCCACAACTATCTGAATTTTCGACCATACTCCTTTTTATTATCGGAGGAATGTTGTTTGTGGCTGCCGGAATGCTGGTCAGTAAAATAATCCGGCCATTCAGGCCCAATCCTGAAAAACTGAGCTCTTACGAATGCGGTGAAGACCCGATCGGTGATGCCTGGGGACAGTTTAACATCAAGTTTTACATTATTGCATTGATCTTTCTGGTTTTTGAAGTCGAAATGATCTTTCTTTTCCCCTGGGCGACCGTATTCGGGAAAAAAGAAATCATCGAAAGCAGCAATGGCTTATGGGGTTGGTTTGCAGTTGCTGAGATTTTTATTTTCATTGCAATCCTTGTCTTAGGACTTATATATGCCAGGAAAAAAGGATTTCTTGACTGGATACAACCCAAACAACGTATTGTCGATTTCAAATCTCCCGTACCAGCCCATTTATATGAGGAGCTAAACCAACGGTATACAAAAAATGAGTCTAAGCCAAGCTAAAACCGGTTCCGGTGGTATCGTTCTGACCAAACTTGATGATGTCGTCAACTGGGCCCGACTTTCGTCACTCTGGCCTATGGGGTTTGGTATTGCTTGTTGTGCCATTGAGATGATGGGAGCATACGCATCTGGATACGATCTTGATCGTTTCGGTGTATTTCCCCGACCTTCCCCGCGACAGTCGGATGTGATGATTGTAGCTGGTACCGTTACATTCAAAATGGCGGACAGAATCAGAAGATTATACGAGCAGATGCCCGAACCCCGATACGTTATTTCAATGGGGTCATGTTCCAATTGCGGCGGACCGTATTGGGAACATGGTTATCATGTAGTAAAAGGTGTTGACAAAATCATTCCGGTTGATATTTATGTACCGGGATGTCCACCCCGCCCGGAGGCATTAATTGGCGGCTTTCTCAAGCTTCAGGAAAAAATAAGAAATGAACAAAATCTTTCTGCTCCTAAGGCTATCCAGAATCTTTTAAACCAGAAACAAGCCAGCTCATGACATTTGACCAGATCCGTATCATTCTGACAGAAAAAATCGGCGCTGAATTTGTTTCAGGAGAAGACAAAGGAGAACTACAGCCTCAGCTTAACGTGAATGCCGGCAGTCTGCGGAAAGTTTGTTCTGAGCTCCTCTCAAACTCCGATTTATATTTTGACTTCCTGTCAAGTATCACTGCTGTTGACAACGGAGTCTCTGTTAACACATTTGATCTTCTTTACCATCTATATTCGATTCCCTACAATCATAGTCTTGTATTGAAAGTAACAATTCCCCGTGGCACGGAAGAGCATCTTCCTTCTGTCGATTCCATTTGCTCTGTATGGCAGGGTGCAAACTGGCAGGAACGGGAAATCTATGATATGTTTGGCATCTTGTTTAATGACCATCCTGATTTACGACGTATCCTGCTGCCCGAAGACTGGATTGGATTTCCTTTGCGAAAAGATTATCAGACTCAGGAATTTTACCACGGAATTAAAGTAGAAAACCCGCTAAATAACTAATGTCCCGGCGTCCCATAGAATTTATTTATAAAGAAGAAAACCTGCGTTTATCAGAACCGAATTTTTTCCGGGCAGAAGATCTTGAATCCGGAGAGATGATTATTAACCTTGGCCCGCAGCATCCTTCTACCCACGGAGTCTTACGTCTTGAAGTTCTGACTGATGGAGAAACCGTAAAGGAAGTGATACCTCATATGGGATACCTGCACCGCTGTTTTGAAAAACATGCGGAAAAGCTCCCTTACAATCAGATTATACCGTTTGTTGACAGGCTTGATTACATGGCCGCAATGAACTCAGAGCATATTTTTGCCATGGGTGTTGAAAAAATGCTCGGGATAGAAGATAAAATTCCCAAAAGAATAGAATATATCCGGGTACTTGTAGCAGAACTCAACCGTATTGCCTCTCATTTCATTGCAGTTGGCACGTACGCGATTGATATTGGTGCAGTCACTCCATTCTTATGGTTAATGAGAGACCGGGAACATATCAATCGTATGCTTGAATGGGTCTGCGGTGCCCGCATGCTTTATAACTATATATGGGTTGGCGGTCTTTTTTACGATCTTCCTGTTGGGTTTGAGGAACGCTGCCAGGAGTTTGTCACTTATCTAAAGCCTAAGCTTAAAGAGCTGGAACAACTGGTAATCAACAATAAAATATTCATCGAGCGAACTGCCAATGTAGGTATATTACCTTTAAATCTGGCTATTAACTATGGTGTAAGCGGGCCTTGTCTGAGAGCATCAGGCCTTCGGTATGATCTTCGAAGAGTTGATCAGTATTCTGTTTATCCTGAGCTGGATTTTGACATTCCTATAGGAGAAGGTCAGGTTGGAACAAAAGGAGACTGCTGGGACCGAAATAATGTCCGGGTTCTGGAATGCTATGAATCACTCAAAATAATAGAGCAGTGCCTGGAGCAGTTGTGCGGAAATCACAAACGGACCAGAGATTTTGATCCGCAGGCAATTGTCCCAAAGAAGATTCGCCCGAAAGCCATGGATTTCTATATCCGTGGGGAAAGCCCGAAAGGAGAACTGGGGTTCTTTTTCCGGTCTACCGGCACCTATGACATACCGGCAAGAGTCCACGGACGTTCTCCATGCATGATGAATCTGGCTATTTTACCGGAAATATCAAGAGGTGTAATGGTTGCAGACCTGATTGCCATACTCGGATCAATCGATGTAGTAATGGGAGAAATTGACCGGTAAGCCCTCAATTTTTTTTCAGTTTTCAGTTAACTGTCTGTCATCCCTTTTTTTCCTGAACCAATTATCCATTTTCTGTTCGTAATCTGCTTTTTCTCCGGAAAAATGCGGACGCATTGATTCTTTTTCAGGAAACGTCTCCACATGAAGCATTTGAGCAGGAAGCGCAAACTGAATTCCCAGCTCCCCGGCAAGTCGTACAATTGACAACATCACTTCCTGTCTGCCTTTTAACTCTTCCGGCCAGGTAGGTACTGCAAAAAAGATATAAAAAAGAATTTCCAGCGCTGAATTATCAAAATTATTGAGATAGATATTGTAATAATCCTTTCTGGTGGCAGGGTGCTCTTCAACAATTCTTTCCAGCCCTTTCAGAAATACTTCTATCAAATCAGCCGGTGTGCCATAAGCAACCCGGATCATTGTCCTGTACCGGCGATACTGACGCATACCCATGTTATCTATGGTCATATCAGCCATCTTGCCATTAGGCACATAAGTAATCGAATTATGGAAGGTTCTTACCCTGGTTGACCGGAACCCGACTTCTTCCACTGAACCATCTATTTTGTCCGAAATAATCCAGTCTCCGATCTGGAAAGGCCGGTCTACAAAAATCATCAACGACCCAAACAGATTTTTCAGTGTATCCTGAGCAGCCAGCGCAAATGCCAATCCCCCGATTGAAATACCTGCAAGTAAAGCAGTAACATTGAAGTTGAGATTCTGCAGAGTAAACAGCCCCCCCGTAATAACAACAAATACTTTCAAGGCTCTCCTCAAAAGAGGTACAAGCTGATCATCCAATGTGCTTTCTGTCTTTGCTGCCAGTCTCTCAAAATGGGCAGCAAGAAGATCCACCATCTTATAAAAGACTACAGTCCCCAAAACCGGTATAGACGCCTTAAGCGCAAGGATCAGATATCTCGAAGAAGTAACCGGCAATTGCAGAACCGGCAGAAAAACAGTGAGAATTATTGCTACCACAAGCAGACTGAACGGCCGGGCGACCGGTTTGATATATCTTCCGGCAAGCATGCGTTGCCCTGCCTGCATAAGAAGTCGAACTATGATACCTTCAAAAATCCAGGTAAGCAGTCTGTGGATCAAAAAGCTCAGAATAACCAGAATGAGAATTCCGAGGATTTGCCAGGAATGCAAACCAACGTATTTTTTTGATCCGGCTGATCCGGAAAGTAGATTCATCAGCTGATCTGTTCCCAATGGAAATACTTCTGCATAAACAATCTCAATAGCGCCAACCGTTTCCTTCGAGAAAAGCCAGCGTCCATCAATCCTCTCCAGATAAATCTGGGGTAGCCGGTGATCGACAATCATATATCCCTTACCATCTGCTGAATCTCTGTAATCCGGATTTTTTGAGAATCTGCTTGTTTCAATGAGATATCCTTTGCCATCAAATATCTGTTTGAGTTTAATCGCCAACCGTTCACGATCTTCATCTGAATATGCGGGGGCATATAATGTTCTGGCAGCCTTTTCCGGATAGTAATTCTCTTCCTGAAGATTATTTAAAAATGCCGATATGGTATGATAAGGCGTACTCAGATTTATAGCGCCGGAGTCTATTTTGTTCTGGGCCCATACAGTAATCGGGAAAAACAACACTACCCAGATTAAATACAGATTTCTCATTTTGTTCAAAAGGTGTATTTGTCGCAAAATTAAAAATATCGTTCAATTAAACGTCCCGGTTTCCAAATATTGTATTCATCATACAGCATCAGGATTTCTTTAGCAACATACGGAGACTGGTACGAACGATAGCCCCCATTCCTTTACAATTAAGAAAGTCTTCATCCTGGTAATGAGCAGCGAGTTCATTCCGCAGACGTTCAATATGTTCCGGAATACTTATCTGATCACTCATTACTGCATCGCCCAGCTCCTTGATTCTGTATCGTGCCGCTCTCAACCGGTTCGCAATCAACGATCGCTCTTCATTCTGGTATTGTTTTACCGATTCAGGAGTAAGAAGATCTAATCCGATATTTATTATAGGGTTATTACTTTTATAATATTGGGGCATATATACCAGCTTTCGTCCCTCATAAGACTGCTGATCAAAATCAATAGCTCTGATTCTGTAATGGTATTCCTCAAAATCGGGGGTAATCTCTACCACATAATTCCCGGAATGCATATCGCCCAGCAACCGGACAAAACACCGTTCATTGAATTTTACAAATTCCTTGGCCAGCCTGATTTTATTCAGCTTCGGATCATTCAGGTAGTGCTTTATAAACATATCACCCGGAATTCCCACAATATGCTCCTCGATCAGTGTATCCCCGTCAACATAATAATTAATACGATTGGGGGAAAGAATATGCTCCAGCTCCAATCCATATATCCGCGAGGCATCAGCTCTTTTTACATAGAAATAATCAAAGTTGTCATTAATCTTATTCACCACTCTGACACGAAAGGGTTGTGTATTGCCATACACGCATAAATCGATACGGTCAATATACAAATGCTCGATAAGAGACAGATCTCCATGCACTTTCAAGGTAGCATACGTTTTTTTCAGTCCGTCGGTAATCATGGAAAAATCACTCTGATCGTATATCACCGATACCCAGAAAGTATCTTCTCCGCGCAGATCGTACAACGGAAATGTATTGGCATATCGGGTAAGGTCAGAATATGCCAGTGGTAATTCAACCTCACGCTCATATTCAACCAGGTATTTCCTGAGAGGCTTCCTGATATCAAAATGCTTTTTCTTTCTGGATAAGTTGATCATAGTTTCCGGATTGCTGAACAACAAAAAAATGATTTATCCGAACAATGCAAACATGATCCAAAATGTTTTTGACATTGAATTGACCGCCAACTCTTAAAAACAATAGTATAGCTTCAATTCGATCCCCGGAAAAATAATAAGACCGGGTTTACCAGAATTATGATTACCCTTCACATCCCCACCATAGCCCAAACCGGACAGATAGCTATTAAACAGGAACGAATGATAGTGCGGAAGAAAACCAAGTCGGGTAGTAAATTCTAAAATAAACATATCCGAAAATTTTTTATTTATTCTAGTCGCCAATTCCCAGCCGCCAAACCATTGCTGGTTCTCAAAAACCGGCGTTTTATAAGCCGGAAAATATAATCCGTGAAAAAAACCCTGAGACCTGGATTGATGATACGTTATAAAACCCGCTATGCCAGCGATTAACTCATGTCTCGGCCCCATTCCGACCACTCTGAAATCAATGCCTTGCTTCATGTATATGCCATGTTGACGAAAGGTCAGATTCTCATTGAGAAATTTTAGCCAGGTATACCCATAAACTGACCGATAAAAGAAACGCTTCGACAGCTGCCTCCTGTACGCTATCTCAGGTATTAATATTTTCCGCTCCTTCCTCGCCCACCAAAATTGACTGACAGGTCTTACAAGCTCAATCCCCAAAGCATTCTTCTTCTTTATATCCTGACCATAAAGGCAAATTCCGGTCAGAAGAAAATAACAACTACAAAAATAACCTAATACTTTTATCATTAAGCCAGACATCTTTAAACCCCGAAAAACGTTCTATTCTGATATTTTTCGCATGCGTATCAAAACCACACGCCGAATTTCTGTATTCAAACCCAACAGTATATTTTAATACAAGCGTATCAACCCGGTCAAGCCCGACAAACAGAAAAGCAGTACTATCTGACTGAGGATTCAGAGGAATCGAATTGCCCCAATAGCCAATATTTATTTCAAAATCCTGTCCTTCAACTCTGATGATATCATAAGGGAACAATCTTTCTGTAGTATCAACATAAACCACTTCCAGAAGAGGTTCATGCTTGTCATTGCACAAATTGCAAGAAGTGACGAATAAGATGAAAAGACCAATTACTGCCTTCACTACACTATTCATATTGAATTCTTTTTCGGATAACTTGTATATTTTTGCTTAATTCGGTCAGAAATTTTAAAAGTAAAAATAAAAACTCTTTTATCACCATAATCCGGTAAAAGTAATTCGAAAGTACTACCATGCTTTTTAGTGATTATCTGTCAAATTACTACAAAAAAAATTAAAGAATTGAACCCGGCAAAAACGCTGATTATTATCAATCCGACATCAGGTACAAATTCAAAAAAAGAGTTTACCAAGCTTTTTAATAAGTACCTCGATCATAACCAATATGATTTCTCAATAGAGTTTACCTCCCAACCCGGTCATGCAACCCGGCTGGCTCAATCAGCCGTACGAAACGCTTATAGTAACATCATAGCGGTCGGGGGCGATGGAACAATTAATGAGATTGCCCGGGCCCTGATTCATACCGAGACAGCACTCGGTATTATACCCGCCGGATCCGGAAATGGCCTTGCCAGACATCTGGGCATTCCATTAAATCCCATAAAGGCGATAAACGCACTAAACAATGTTTCAATAAACAGCATAGACAGTGCCTCGATCAACGGAGAGCCATTTTTCTGTACAGCAGGCGTTGGATTCGATGCGCATATCGGACATAAGTTCAGCAAAGCTGAAAGCAGAGGTCTCAAAAGCTATGTAAAAATCTCCCTGAAAGAGTTCTTTCACTATTCGTCTCATACGTATACTATTCAAACAGAAGATAACCATACGAAACAAGAAGCCTTCCTTGTTACTTTCGCCAATACAAATCAATACGGCAATAATGCCTTCATTGCACCCAAAGCAAACATCCGGGATGGTCTGCTGGATTTATGTATCCTCAAACCATTCCCGCTGTATCTGGCTCCATTGATCGGCATCCGTTTGTTTGCATTCCGTATTCACCAATCACGATATATGAGCACCTCCAAATTCACAGAGCTGCTATTTGAACGAGACAAGGAAGGTCCCGTACATCTCGACGGAGAACCTTTTACCATGCCAGCCCGGCTTTTGGTAAAATGCATTCCCGGCTCACTCAACGTCCTGATCCCTCTGAGAGACTGAACTTATCTTTCGGGTTTTCTGTTAGCAAACCGGTAGATTTTACCCTTTCTGAATAATTGATTAATTTTGTGTGTACTGAACTGATATGAAAAATAATCCTGTTATCATCTTTGGCGCAAACGGGCTCGGCCGGGTCGCTCTTGATATTTTTAATTCCAACAAGGTAGTCACTTATTGTTTCCTTGACGAAAACGACTCCCTCCACGGAAAAGAACTCAATGACATAGCAATTCTGGGTCGTCCGGATGATGATGGTTTTTTAAAATATATCGGAAAGAAATGTGAGGCTTTTGTTGCTTCTGATGATACCAAATACAAGGAAAGTATTGTAGAGATGCTTAAAAGCAAGCGGAAAGTAATGCCTGTCAATGCAATTCACGCGCATGCAGTTGTTTCTGACCTTGCTTTTCTTGGATATGGCAATATGATAAACGCCGGTGCAGTAGTAAATGCAAATGCACGCATTCCCAACCATTGCATCGTAAGTTCTAATGTTGTTATTGACTTCGATGTCGAATTAAGTGATTATGTACAAATCGGAGCCGGGTCTGTATTAAACTCCGGTGTAAAGGTCGGCGAAAAGGCTTTTATCGGTAGTGGAGTCACCATTGTAAGTGGCGTAACTATCGGGAAAAAAGCACGTATCGGAGCCGGATCTGTTGTAATCAATGATGTCAAAGACGGAGAAACCGTATTTGGTAACCCGGCCAAGGTAATTGAAAAAGTCAGTTAATCTTTCTATATACATTCATGACATACAACGTACTTTTATACTACTGTTATACAAAGATCGAGAACCCTGAGCAATTTCGGGAAGATCATCATCTTTTTTGTATCGAGCTGGGTCTTAAAGGAAGAATAATCGTTGCGCATGAAGGGCTCAACGGAACAGTTTCAGGAACAGAAGAAGCCTGCCAAAAGTATATGGATACCGTTAAAGCGGATCCTCGCTTTTCTTCAACAGACTTCAAAATAGATACAGTCAGTGAACATGCTTTTCAGAAACTACATGTTCGTGTAAAACCCGAAATTGTACATTCCGGTCTCAGACATATAGATCCCAATGAGAGAACCGGCATTCATTTATCCCCTGCCGATTTTAAAAAAATCAAAAATGCCGATGATGTTATCATTGTTGATTGCAGGTCTGATTATGAATATGGCGTCGGCCGGTTTAAGAATGCCCTTACACTTGATATAGAAAATTTCCGGGATTTTCCGGCAAAGGTTGAAGAGCTGAAAAAATTCAAAGACAAAAAAATCATTACCTACTGCACCGGAGGCATCAAATGCGAAAAGGCCAGTGCTTACCTTTTGGAAGAAGGATTTGAGAATGTATATCAGTTGCATGGCGGCATTATCAAATATGGTCTGGAAGAAAACGGAGAGGATTTTGAAGGCAAATGTTACGTTTTTGATAACAGAGTAGCCATTGATATCAACAAAGTCAATCCTACGATTATCAGCAAATGCTATGTTTGTGGCACCGAATGTGATCGTATGGTAAACTGCGCTAATCCGGTTTGCAACCGTCATGAGCCTATATGTGAGAAGTGTGGCTGGGAGCTGGATGGCGCCTGCTCGGCTGAATGCAAAGAGCACCCGGAGAAAAGATCGTATGATGGTACCGGATACTATGCCAAGCAAATGAACGGTTATAATCCCCTGAAAGGCTGGAAAAGAATAAAAGCCTGATCACATCACCTGACCGGTAATAAAACCGGTCTTTTTCTTTATATACAATCTCTGCCCATGCAATTGCTAGACAAAACACTTTTCCCGTATATACGGGAAAAGGAAATAACAGCAAGAGTCAACGAACTTGCACAACAAATTTCCCGGGATTATGCCGGCAAAGACCCCATCTTCATTATTCTTCTCAACGGAGCATTTCTTTTTGCATCTGATCTCGTCAAGGAGATAAGCATTCCATGTCAGCTGAGCTTTATAAAAGTTTCTTCTTATTCAGGCACCCAAAGTCTTGGTGAGTTAAGGGAACTAATTGGTCTTAGTGAAAATATAAAAGACCGGCATGTCATTCTTCTCGATGATATTATCGACACCGGTCTTACAATGGATAATGTCCTGACACAAATCCGGAACCAACACCCTGCTTCAGTCAGCACAGTAAGCTTATTGCTCAAACCGGACATGTTTGCCAACGCTTTCAAACCTGACTATATTGGATTCAGCATTCCCAATACGTTTGTTGTAGGTTATGGGCTAGATTACAATGGCTACGGCAGAAATCTCAAGGACATCTGGCAAATAACCGGATAATCCGGTTTTCCCTACGACGATTTACGTATTTTTCCTTTCAAAGAAACTTTTTATCTTGCCGCTGATTTCGTCAGGCGATTCAATAGCATTGATTGTCGCATTACCAATATTTTTTGGTCGCGCGTTATTTGCTTTATTTTGATAAGCACTTTACTTTCGGAAACAATTAATAACAAACACATAAAACCAATGAAAAAACTTTTATTTACCGCTTCTCTTTTCGTTTCTTCCTTTGGCCTGTTTGCCCAGGAAGCAGTTTCGTACAAACCGGCTGCCGGAGATAAAACCCTTGAGCTTCAGTTTGCCCCACTTGGAGGCGCTCCTTTCAGCATGGGCGGAATCCGTTTCCGTCAGTTCATGTCTGAAACAACTGCGTTGAGAGCTACTGTATATCTGGGATATACACGTTCTTCCGAAATCACTCAGGAAGCTGATTCCGATGCAAAGCTTGAGCAATTAAAAAAGGCAGAATCAGCTTTTGAAATCGGTATCAGACCAGGTTTCGAAAAACATCTTGGCGGTACCAGCCGTTTGTCTCCATACTATGGCGCTGAACTGGATCTGGCTATCAGAAATACTTCTGAAGTACAAGATGTTCAAACCGGTGAGACTAAAGTTGAAAAAGGTAAGACAAGAAACGGCGACGGATTTAAAAGATTTGGTCTGAACGCAATTTTCGGAGCAGATTACTACATTGCTGAAAAAGTATTCCTTGGTGCTGAAATGGGCTTTGGTCTGGCATTTACTAAAGATTCTAAAACAGTAAATGTTGCTACTGATGGCAAGAAGACTGAATCCAAAATGGGTAAAGGCGGAGATTTCGCTTTCGGACCCAACGTACTGGCTCAGTTCAGACTTGGAATCGTGTTTTAATTGAATAACAAAATTCATAACGCTATGAAAACACCCAAATCCATATCGAGATTGGGGCGACTAATACTCCCTTTGGGAGTTTTAGTCTTTTTGGGACTAGCACTATTTTCATGTTCCAAAAATGACAAGGAAGTCGCTCCTGCTAACAAACAATTAACTGAAGAAGAGCAAAGAGACGCCGTAAAGGAACTTCTCAGCCGTATGCCCTCTTTTCAGCTGCAAACTCAGGATGGAAAAACCTACCGTTTCGAAAAAACGGAAAATGGTGGCTTTTCATTCTCAAACCCGCCTTCTCAGACAGGTTATAATTATGTAGAATCGACCGGTACATATACATTTGTTGAAAATCCCAACGGAGGAACATTCGTAGTAGCAGCTTCCGGATTCGGAGAAAACTCCTCGAGTGGCGGAGTAATCGCTGCAGGTAGTAATTCTTACAACATGGATTATACTTTTTGTCTGACTGCGGATGATCAAGCTCTTGGCTTCAATCTTTTCGGGGATGATTTCCCTGACGGAGTTTCTATGGTCATCGGTATTTCAGGAAACCTGAAAAAGATCATGGAAAATGAGTCTGGCGAATTCGGAGAAAAAGATTTTGAAGATCTTTTCAACGCATTCGGAATGTATGTTGTATATGCTAAAAAAGCGTCAGGTTCCTACCCTATCGTAAATTGGCTGGAAGATATTGACCAAGACGAGTCCCAGCTTCGAAACAAAGGATTTGCTGCATTGATTGACTTCAAAAACGGCAAAGTTTTCTTCTCCAAAGAAGGTAAACTTTCCGTATCAGGAGGAAGCGTCAATTTCTCAGGAAAATACCTTGAAGCCACTATCGACTGGTCACAACTGGGAGAAGATAACGACGATGTAAAAGTAAAGGAAGTTGTCGGTTCCGGATCCATGGGCTGCAACTAATTCACTTGATTGTCCATATACATTTCAGGAAACAAAAACACCCGGAATATTCCGGGTGTTTTTGTTTGTACCAGCTCCGGACTATAAGCCGGGAAATAGCCTTTTCTCAGAACTTTTTTCCCGACAAATTCTTTGATATCTACAGATAAACCGATTACTATATATCCCGATATAGGGAAATGTCCTATATTTGTTTTTCGTAGAAAAAAGTTAAACCAGATAAACCGAACATAGTCATGCTTAATCTAGTACTTTTTGGCCCTCCGGGTGCAGGCAAAGGAACTCAAAGTCAAAAACTTATAGAAAGATATAAATTAATTCACCTTTCTACAGGCGATCTGTTAAGAGCTGAGATTGCTGCCGGGACAACACTTGGACTTGATGCAAAAAAATATATGGATTGCGGGACTCTTGTGCCGGATGAAGTGGTAATCGGTATGATTGAGAATAAGATAAAATCCAACCCGGAAGCTAAAGGATTCATCTTTGACGGATTCCCCCGAACTGTTCCGCAGGCTACCGCACTAGACAAGATGTGCCATGACAATAAGATATCTATTTCTGCTATGATATCTCTGAAAGTAGACGTTGCTGAGCTTACAAAAAGGATTGTTGAGCGCGGTAAGACCAGCGGCAGAACAGATGATCAGGATCCGGATCTGGTTGGTGAGCGTATTGCTGAATACAACAACAAAACAGCCCCTGTCTCTGATTACTATGCCAAGAAGAGCAAAGCGCACTATATTGATGGCATGCAGTCGATCGAAATCGTTTCCAACGAAATATTCAAAATTGTTGATTCTTTATAATCTATATTCTTGGCTTCAGAGAACTTTATCGACTATGTCAAAATTAATGGCCGCTCCGGTTCAGGTGGGGCCGGCTCTATTCATTTCAGAAGAGAAAAACATGTAGCCAAAGGCGGACCTGACGGGGGAAACGGCGGCAGAGGCGGAAATATTATTCTCAAAGGGAATAAGCAATTGTGGACGCTCCTTCATCTTAAATACCAGAAGCACATAATTGCCTCATCAGGAGGAAACGGTGAAGGAGGATGCAGAACAGGCGCCGACGGGAAAGACGTGATTCTTGAAGTTCCCATAGGCACTATTGCCAAAGATGCGGAGACTGGAGAAGTCCTTCTTGAAATTACCGAAGATAATCAGACCGCCATACTGCTTGCAGGAGGACGCGGCGGACTTGGAAACATTAATTTCAAAACCGCTACCAATCAGGCTCCGCGAATAGCACAGCCCGGTGAACCTGGACAGGACTGCTGGTTTGTGCTGGAACTCAAAATACTGGCAGATGTCGGACTTGTCGGATTTCCCAATGCAGGTAAATCAACTTTGTTGTCAAAAGTATCTGCCGCAAAACCTGAAATAGCCGATTACCCGTTTACCACACTCACCCCAAATCTGGGGGTGGTAAGATATCGTGAGGATCGTTCATTCGTAATGGCCGATATACCAGGCATAATCGAAGGAGCTGCAGAAGGGCGCGGACTGGGAATCCGGTTTCTCAGACATATTGAACGAAATCCGGTCCTGCTTTTTATGATTCCTTCCGATTCTGAAGATATCCGGAAAGAATACGGAATTCTGCTGAATGAACTAAAAAAGTATAATCCTGAGTTACTGGACAAGAAGCGTCTGCTCGCCATATCAAAATCTGATATGCTGGATGAGGAATTAAAAGAAGAAATGAAAGTAGAGCTCAAAAAAAACATTTCCATTCCATGGATATTTATCTCTTCGTATACACAAAAAGGTATTGATGAACTGAAAGATCTCATTTGGCATACTCTTAATGACTGATTTACGCCATAATGGCAGCAAATAACCGGTGGCAAAGTAATTGCCTCCATACCCACAGACATTAAAACAAAACTCATATAAAACGATGGCTAAGGAAGAAGAAAAAAAATCTACTATCGAACATGGTGACAACGAAGCTACCGTAGAAAATGAAAAAGCAGAGGAACCTGTTGCGCAAAACCAAAATGAAAACGGCACAGAGGAGGAGAACGAACTGACAAAAGCAAAGAAAGAGGCCGATGAACTCCGTGACAAGTATTTAAGACTGTATTCTGAATTTGAAAACTTCAGACGCAGAACAAGCAAAGAAAAAAGTGACCTGATCAAGACTGCCAATGAAGAAGTTCTCCTTGCTCTTCTTCCGGTAATAGATGATTTTGAGAGAGCCAGAAAATCAATAAATGATTCAATCGGAATCGAAGTCATCCGGGAAGGCATAGAACTTGTTTTTAATAAGCTTTATAAGGTCCTTGAAAGCAAAGGACTGAAAGCTATGGAATCGCCGGTAGGCAAAGAATTTGACAGTGAAATCCAGGAAGCGATCACACAGGCTCCGGCTCCTTCTGAAGACCTGAAAGGAAAAGTCATTGATGAAATCGAAAAAGGCTACTGCCTCAATGACAAGGTGATTCGTTTTGCCAAAGTTATAATAGGATCATAAAGAATGGCCAAAAGAGACTACTACGAAATATTAGGTGTAAGCAAATCAGCAACTCCGGATGAAATAAAGAAAGCATACCGGAAAGTTGCTATTAAGTATCATCCGGACAAAAATCCGGATGACCCTTCAGCAGAAGAAAAATTTAAAGAAGCTGCGGAAGCCTACGAGGTATTGAGCAATCCGGAAAAAAAACAGCGCTACGACCAATACGGTCATCAGGGCGTCGGTGGTGGTGGATTCTCCGGCGGTGGCATGAATATGGATGATATATTCAGCCAGTTCGGAGACATTTTCGGCGGAACCGGATTTGAAGGTTTTTTCGGTGGCGGTGGTCGAAACAGGCCTGGTACTAAAAGAGGTTCTAATCTCCGGATTAAACTAAAGCTTACCCTGCAGGAAATAGCACAGGGCGCTGAAAAGAAAATCAAGGTAAAAAGGCACGTAGCCTGTGATGACTGCGGTGGCAACGGAGCTAAAAACGGTACAGAGGTAAGAAAATGTCCCGTATGTAATGGAAGCGGCCAGGTCAAAAAAGTAGTCAATACCATGTTTGGTCAGATGGTGTCCGCATCTGCCTGCCATAATTGCCAGGGAGAAGGATCCGTAGTCAGTACACCATGCCCTACCTGTCATGGAGACGGAAGACAGCTGAAGGAAGAGACTATCAATATCAAGGTTCCTGCCGGAGTTATGGAAGGCATGCAGCTTTCCATGAACGGAAAAGGCAATGTACCTCAACGTGGTGGTGTTGCGGGAGATCTGCTCATCGTTATTGAAGAAGTCGAAGATCCGCAATTAAAAAGAGACGGGCTGAATGTTATCTTTGATCTCTACATAAGTTTTATCGATGCAGTAATGGGCGCTGACGTAGAAGTACCAACGATTGATGGCAAAGTAAAAATCAAGATTGAACCCGGTACACAAAGTGGCAAAGTACTTCGGCTCAAAGGAAAAGGAATCCGGGACATTAACAGCTACAGTACAGGAGACGAGCTTGTACACGTCAACGTATGGACTCCCAAACAACTTTCAAAAGAAGAAAAGAGTCTGCTAATGCAGTTAAAGGATTCTGACAATTTCAAGCCAGACCCGGGCAAGTCCGAGAAAGGTTTTTTTGATAAAATGAAAGAATTCTTTTAACAGGAAAATATCAATTGTATCTGAATTGTATAAGGCATCGGCACTCCGGTGCTTTATTCTTTTATACCTTATCATAATTTCCCTTTCATAATGGTTTCTTTTGAAGAGTTAAAACTTAACCGCCAACTAATCAACGCTACCGAGGATCTGGGCTATACAGAACCTTCAGAGATCCAGTACAAAGCCATTCCGCAAATACTTGCCGGACATGACCTGCTGGGAATAGCTCAGACAGGCACCGGAAAAACTGCTGCCTATCTGCTGCCGGTACTTATGAAGGCCAAATATGCACAGGGAGCTGATCCCAGAGTGCTTATCTTTGCTCCCACCCGTGAATTATGTATTCAAATCAACGAAAATATCAGGGAGCTGGCTAAATACACCGATCTGAGACATACTGCCATTTATGGGGGAACCGGAATGAAAAGCCAGGTTGAAGCCATCAGTGCCGGCATCGATATCCTCGTTGCTACCCCCGGACGGTTTATGGATATTTATCTGAAAGGAGAGATCAAAGTCAAACAAATCAAAACGCTGGTACTTGACGAGGCAGACAAAATGATGGATATGGGCTTTATGCCACAAATCAGGCGGATTCTTGAGGTTATTCCCACCAAGCGTCAGAATCTTCTTTTTTCGGCGACCTTTCCCGAAAAGGTAGAACGCTGGTCTGAAGAGTTTCTGGAGTTTCCTATGCGAATCGAAGTAACTCCACAGGCTACTCCGGTAGAAACGGTCAGACAGAAGCTTTACAAGATTCCCAATCTCAAGACCAAAATAAACCTGCTGCACTATCTGCTCAACGATCCTGCCTTTTCCAAAGTCATCATATTTTCCAGAACCAGAAAAAATGCCGATAATATCTTCAATTTTGTACAGAGAAAAGTGGACCGGAATACCCGGGTAATCCATGCTAATAAGGATCAGAATACCCGGATCAACGCCATGGATGCTTTCAAAGACGGAGAAGTCCGCATACTGGTTTCAACGGATGTTGCTGCCAGAGGAATCGATGTATCTCAGGTCTCGCATGTAATCAATTTTGATGTACCCATCGTATATGAAGATTATGTACATCGAATCGGACGTACCGGAAGAGCCAAAAACACAGGAGAAGCGATTACTTTTGCCAACAAGGCAGAAGAATATCATATAGAGGAAATCGAAAGAATCATACAGATGCCTATTCCTCTGTATGATATACCTGACGAAGTTGAAGTTGAGAAAACGGGTTTTGAAGAAAAACAGGAAATCGACCGTGAAATCGACCTGATACGAAGACGAAGAGATCCTGAGTTCAAAGGCGCTTTTCATGAAAAAAAAGTGATAAAATCAGACAAAAGCAAGAAAGCCGAAAAACGAAAAAAAAGACGTTAAAACATTAATAAGCATCAAAAACAATCTTATCGAATTCACAAAAGTTTTAATCTAAAACTCCTTTACATTTCACTAAGTATGTATTACCTTTGTAAGGTCATTCAGTGATGACAACTACTGAGAAAAAAAGAATTAAAAATATTTAAGATTCCATAGCTGGTTGAAAGATCTTGGGGATTTGGTGGAGCCTTCTGCCTGCCCCAAGAGTTTTTTTTAGGGGTAGTCCAACTTTCATCACATCGAAAAGCTACAATAAACTTCATTGAGTAAGCAATACAAGGAAAAATAGAGCTTGTTTTTAAAGTAAGCATATCTGCTTTTCTGGATTTGCAATACAGAAACAATATCGTAGGTTCTTCGAACTGTTTTTAGTTTCTCTGTTCCTATTATTAGGCTCTATTGGAATGAGCCGGAATGGATTGAAAATTTCCAATCGTTTGGATTCCCTGGTGATTATTATTCCTATGACCTCCAGGAAAATTATTAATTTTCACACCAAAATAAACGACCTGAGGCCTTACAAATAGTCTTCGCTCACTTAAAAAAAGAGGGACTCATCAAGGCCCCTCTCATGTTATACTTCAATTGTTTTTTTACTTCTATCGCTTCACAACCCTGGCATATCGCTCCCCAAGACGAATCAGATATACCCCACCTGACCAATTGGCTGTCTCAATACGGTCCGTGTTTGTATAACTACCCAGCTCCAGGCCGCCCAAATCATATACCCTGACATCATCGTACACAGCGCCCAGATACAAAACATTCTCTACAGGATTAGGATAGGTACCGGACTGATTCTCCGATTCAAAAGCAAGTCCTGTTACCAGGCAATCGATCCGATTGGGAGAGACTGTAAAATCCTTAGCTGTAATCCATTCAGGACGTTCCGGAATAATAGATAAGCAATTATAAGAAGCATTCAGAAAAGTAAGATTATTAGAAAACTCTGGCATTTGAACAAGATAGTTATTCCTGCAATTCAATGTAGTTAACAGCTGAGGAAGTGATGGCAACTCGACTAATTGGTTATTATTACATACCAAAAAAGTCAGCGATGGAGGAAGAGCAGAAAACCTGGTCAATTGATTATTCTCGCAATTCAAGACATCTAACAACTGAGAAAGCTCTGGCAGCTCGGTTAATTGATTGTAAGAGCAATCTAGATACGCTAAAGAAGTAAAATACTGTACACCTTCTAAGGATTGTATATCTCTATTTTTAACATCTAACACCCAAAGACTCGCTACCGCTTCATGATCCGCATTCATTTCACCAGTTTCGTTGAAAACCTCGGCAGGAAGGATCTCAAGTAAAGCAGATAGAAAGTTAGGATCAGGAATCGTTACATAATTTTGAGCCTTTGCTGACCCAAAGAGTCCTGTGCAGGCTAAAAGGAGGAATAAAAATGTTATATTTTTGTGCATGGTAAAAATTATTTTACATGCGAAAAAATAACTTAAACAACTTAAATGCAAGCATTATCATCAAAATCGGTGCTTTTACTTTACGATCATGAAAAACAGGTCGAATGACTCGTGAGGTGATTCCAAAAATGGGCTTCGACAGGCTCAACCCCATGCGGTTTTCAACTTCCAACGAGCAATGGGAAAGTCACAACCTGAGACGCCTGAAGCCTGAGACTCTCGCAGCCTGAGGCTCTCGAAGGCAGAGAGGCTTCGACAAGCTCAGCCTCCGTATATCCAGCCAGCTGTTAGAAACAAAAAGAGAGGCTTCGAGAACCTCAGCCTGCGTGCTATATATAAAACACCCAATTACTTCCCAAGACATGCACTCCTCCCCTCAGATATCCTTTCGGTTTTCTTCGCGTTGCCGCCAGAGTTGGTTAAAGGACTTTGGAGCCACTTTAATAACCTCACGTCGCTTGGACCAGGTTTTTCGGAACAAAATACTAACAACAGCATTCTTTATCCTGGCAGGAGCCATATTGATCAGTGATCTGTTCAGCATCGCTTTCTGCCATATCCCAAATCCGAACTTTTCCGCTTTATCATTCAGGCCATCTTTTACACTCTGCTGCCTGTTGAGCAAAAGCAACTCATGAATAGGGATGCGCACAGGACAGACAGTGGTACAGGAACCACATAATGAACTGGCATAGCTCAGATGCTTATATTTGTCCATACCCATATACTGCGGACTTATTATAGACCCGATGGGGCCACTATAGGTGGTTTTATAGGTATGGCCGCCTATATTTTTGTACACAGGACAAGTATTCAGACAGGCGCCGCAACGGATACATTTAAGAGCCGCTCGTTTATCCACATCCGCAAGCAGCTCCGAACGCCCGTTATCCAGTAATACTACATACATTTCTTCAGGGCCATCCGTTTCACCGGCTTTCCGCGGGCCGGTTATCACAGAGTTATACACCGTTACATGCTGACCGGTTCCGCTGGTGGCCAGCATCTGCCACATGAGTCCAAGATCATTGATTGAGGGAATAAGTTTTTCGATACCGACTACAGCGATATGTGTCTTGGGGAATGTGGTGGAAAGTCTGGCGTTTCCTTCATTTTCCGTAAGGGCAATACCCCCGACATCCGCGACCAGAAAGTTGCCACCGGTAATGCCGATATCTGCTGTAAGGTATCGCTGCCGAAGCAGTTTTCTGGCCGTCAGTGTCAGTTCTGTAGCATCATCTGTAAGAGGAATACCCAGTTTGTCCGCAAACAGCTCTGATATATCCTTTTTGGACATATGCATAGCCGGGGTAACAATATGGTAGGGCTTCTGTCCGGCAAGCTGGACGATATATTCTCCAAGATCAGTTTCGACCACATCTACACCATGTTTCTCCAGAAATTCATTCAGATGAATCTCTTCTGTAGTCATTGTCTTGGATTTCACCACTGACCTGGCATTTTTTGCGTCCATTATTTTCCAGATCTCCTGCAGCGCTTCTTCCGTATTCTGCGCCCAGATCACTTTCCCTCCGTTGCGGGTAAAGTTCTGCTCAAATTCCAGCAGGTATTTGTCCAGATTGAGAATCGTGTGCTGCTTGATATAGGAAGCCCGGTCTCTGGCCCGCTCATGATCAGAAAATACCTTTAAGCCCCGGTCTACCGCCTCGTTGTAGCGTCCTATATTAAAGCGGATCTTACGTCTGTGCTCAGGATCAAACGCTTTTTCTTCTGATTCGCTCTGAAACTGTTTCAGTATTTCGTTCATATCTATTCTGCTTCCACATCCACCTCAATGGACTGATCATAATTGGCCAGATCCCAGATTGTATAGAAGATCAGTCTGGAAATTTTACTTACTTTTTCAAAATCGATCTTATCTACCGTATCTGTTGGCTGGTGATAATCTTCATGTACTCCATTGAAATAAAATATTACCGGAATATTATTCTTGGCAAAGTTATAATGATCCGAACGATAGTAAAAACGATTAGGATCATCTCTCTTGTTATACCGATAATCAAGTTCTATCTCAGGCATATACGTGCTGGCAGCATTTTCACTTATAGTATGCAATGTAGTTGAAAGCCGGTCACTTCCGATCAGATAGATATAATCAGGTGTCTTGTGCAGGGTATCCATTCTTCCGATCATATCGATATTGATATTCGCAACGGTATTTTCCAGTGGAATCACAGGCTTATCTGTATAGTACTCCGACCCAAGCAGGCCTTTTTCTTCTGCGGTCACCGGCATAAACAGGATACTGCGTTTGGGACCTTTTCCATCTTTATCTGCTTCTGAAAACGCTTTGGCCAAGGCAATCACAGCTGCTGTTCCGCTGGCATCGTCATCCGCTCCATAATAGATCTTTCCATCCTCTATTCCCAGATGATCATAGTGCGCGGTTACCACTATTACCTCATCTTTTTTCTCATTGCCTTCCAGAAAAGCCAGCACATTCTCCGTATCAAAAACTGATTTGTCTACTGAAACTTTTACTTCTACCTGAGCAGATTTAAATTTCTTTCTTTTTGCAGCAGGATCAGCCAGTGCTTTTTTGGCATCCTGCAACTCTGTCCCGGAAGTTTTCAGCATCTCTGCCGCAAGACTGACAGGTACAAAAAACGCGCTGCCACCCCGCTGTTTATAATCAAAAGACAAGGCTGGCTGACTAAGATGGTGTTTTAAGGTATTTAAACGATTGTCAAAATCTTTATTGGTATTTCCAACCACAATAAAAACAGCTTTAGCGCCCTGCTTCTTTGCTTCTGTTGCTTTTCGTCTCCAGTCCTGCGCCCAATCAGAGGATGAGGTTTTGCCACTTACCAGCGATTTCCCATCAGCAAACGGCTCCCCCATAAATAGTACAACACCCTTTCCTTTTACATCAATATTCTTATAATCAGAGTAATTTTCCGATTCTATTCCATAGCCCGCAAATACAATCGGCAATCTTTCAGCTTTTGCAAATTCGACATCACCATAAGCATAAAAATCGGCCAGAAACGTTTTCCTGTTTTTACCAACATTGATATAAACCTCATTCCAGTTTCTGCGAACAAGATTAAAGAGCTGAAAATAGGATTTTCCCGTTTCTGTTCGGACAACAGGTTCAAGTCCGAAGGATTCGAACTGGTCTTTGAGGTACCTGGCTGCTTTCTTCTGACCGGGCGCTCCGGCTTCTCTTCCCTCGAGAGAGTCGGAAGCCAGTACATGCAGATACTCGCTCAACAGAGCTGGTGTAATAACGTCGGCAAATTGCAATGCACTTGAGTCCTTCTGAGCAGATACAGTTATGTTCAGAAGAATAAATCCTGTGATAAAACCCCAGATACGAATCATATTTCTCTAAAAATTAACGTTCAATTATTACCATTTCTGCCTGAAAGCAATTGCAAACCATACAACTCTCCGGTCCCCTGCCTGTTTCACTGGCAATCTTTCAAAGATACATTTTTACCTGCCAGATTCGATATGATTCAGCGCTTTTAATAATAGCATATATACTTTACTAATACCAGGCGAAAGACCTTTTGAATCATTATGCCCGGCAGCATTGTTCTTCATATGGGCAAAAAATTACTAAATTTGTGTTATGCAGACGCCAATAGTCAAAAAAGATATCCGGAAACTTTCCAAAGAGGATCTGAAAGCCTATTTCCTTTCTATAGGAGAAAAAGCATTTCGGTCCGGGCAGGTTTATGACTGGTTGTGGAAAAAATCCGCATCCGGTTTTTCCGAGATGACAAATTTATCAGAAAAGCTCCGGCTGAGACTGGAAGAGGACTTTGGCATTTTTCCTCTGAAGGTCGCTACCAGACAGAAAAGCAGTGATGGAACCATTAAGTCGGCATTTCGTCTTCATGACAACCATCTGATCGAAGGTGTACTGATCCCTGCGGACGACCGGATGACCGCCTGTGTATCATCGCAGGTTGGCTGCAGTCTCACCTGCAAGTTCTGCGCTACAGGCTATATGGAACGTAAACGGAATCTGGATCCTGCTGAAATCTATGATCAGGTAGTTACCATATCCAGGCAGGCCGAAGAGCATTTTGATCATCCCCTTACTAATATTGTTTTTATGGGTATGGGTGAGCCATTGCTCAATTATGCCAATGTGCTGGCAGGAATTGAACGAATTACTTCTCCTGATGGCCTGAATATGTCTCCGAAACGAATCACTGTTTCTACTGCCGGTATTGCCAAAATGATCCAAAAGCTGGCCGATGATGAGGTAAAGTTTAATCTGGCGCTTTCGCTGCATGCAGCCAATGATGAAAAGCGTAACCAGATTATGCCAATCAATGAAAGCAATACGCTGACTGCTCTTAAGGATGCCCTGCGATATTTTTATGATAAGACAGGTAATAAAATCACCTTGGAATATATTCTGTTTTACAACTTTAATGACACGCTGACAGATGCTGCCGAGCTATGGGCTTTTGCAAAGAGTATTCCGTGCAAAATAAATATAATCGAATACAATCCGATCGCTGATGCGGATTTCAAAAACGCAGATGCAGACAAGCTGGAATTATTCAAAAACTTCCTGCAGAAAAAAGGGTTGGTCGTAAATGTCCGTAGAAGCCGTGGCAAGGATATTGATGCTGCATGCGGACAGCTTGCAGTAAAAGAAAAAAATAATGCACAGGTATGACATTTGAAGAATACTGCGTAAAAAAGAAGATTGACTCAGCCCGGTTTCAGGCGGATGATCCGGGACAATGGGAAGAACTGGCTGTCATTTTTGAACAGGTCTCTGAAAATAGCTTTACCCAGCAAAAAAAATTTCTTATAAATGATCTTCGCCGAAAGTATCTTCTGACTGAAACTGAAGCCTCAAAACAGGTCACTACTCAGGTGGCCAAATCTCCCGGAATCAAACCTGCCATCAAATTAAAATAATGCATATTATGAAGTACTTAGGTATTTTATTCTTTTTTATCTTAAACACTTTTGTTTCTCTTGCCCAATCCTCTTCGTCATCCAAAACTGATGAAGTGGTTTTTATCAGAACGGATCTTGGAGAAATTGCCTTATTGCTTTATGACACCACTTCAGGACACAAGGAAAACTTTCTCAAACTCGCTAAGGAAGGATTTTATAACGGCACTACTTTTCACCGTATTATTGACGGATTTATGATCCAGGGCGGCGACCCAAACTCCAAAGACTCGATCCCGGGCAATGATGGTCAGGGTGGTCCCGGATATACTATCCCGGCTGAATTTGTGCCTGGTCTTACTCATAAATATGGCGCTGTGGCTGCAGCCCGGATGGGCGATGCCGTCAATCCCCGCAAGGCTTCCAGTGGTTCCCAGTTTTACATAGTAGAAAATAAAGAAGGCACCCATTTTCTGGACAATAACTATACGGTTTTCGGACAAGTTATTAAAGGGATGGATATTGTCGAAAAAATCGCTGAGCAACCAAAAGGCGCAGGAGATCGACCTTTGAAAGACATTAAAATGACAATATCTGTCGAAAAGATGAAGAAATCAAAGATTGAAAAGAAATATCAAACCAGCTTTTATGAGTAAAAAGATTCTTTTGACAGGCGCCAATGGCCTTTTAGGGCAGAAACTGGTAAAGCTTATTGCAGCTCAGGAGGGGTTCAGACTCGTTGCTACAGGCAGAGGAGCAAACCGCAATCCTGTATGCGAAGAGCAACCCTATTCCTACATTCAGCTGGATATAACCAGTCCTGAGCAGGTAATGGACGTAATCAGTATGGAAAAACCAGACTATATCATCCACACGGCAGCCATGACAAATGTAGATGAATGTGAAGAAGATAAAGAAGGCTGCCGGAAAAACAATGTAGATGCCGTACAATACCTGATCAAGGCCGCAGAAAAAAATAATGCATTCTTTCTACATTTATCTACTGACTTTATTTTTGACGGTATTTCCGGCCCGTATAGTGAGGAAGCACAACCTTCTCCGGTCAGCTACTATGGTGAAAGCAAGCTCAAGGCTGAGCAGATTGTACAAAATTCATCAACAAAGTGGGCTATTGCCAGAACAGTGCTGGTATATGGCCTGGCACACGATATGAGCCGCAGCAACATTATACTCTGGGTCAAGAAAAGTCTCGAAGACAATAAGACGATACAGGTAGTGAACGATCAGTGGCGCACTCCGACTCTGGCAGAAGATCTTGCTATGGGCTGTTTTCTTATTGTACAGAATAATGCAACCGGCATATTCAATATTTCCGGCAAGGATCTGCTAAATCCTTATCAGATGGCTGTAATGACAGCTGACTACTTTCAGCTGGATTCTTCACTGATCGCCGAAACAGATGGTAACAAGTTTCAACAAAAAGCGAAAAGACCTCCCAAAACGGGATTTGATATCAGCAAAGCCCAAAAGATACTCGGTTATAATCCCTGTAGTTTTAAGCAGGGGATTGAAATTCTTGCCAGGCAGCTAAATGAAATCAGTAAGCCAATCTCTTAAATGAAGTTATATTAAAAGCGCTCCTGCCGCAGCAAATGTCCTGAAGCGATGGCAGGAGCACTTTTATTTTTGTATTTTATCGACAATTTCTACCCGCATGACTGAAATATTGTCATGTACGCCCTGGGTTTAACCTACCGAAAAATACTTATTTTAACCCAAGAAACACTTTCAGATTTGCTTTCAATCAGTATTTGAAATACTTTTGAATTAAGTAAAATCAATCAAGGGCGAAAGAGCCTGACTGATTTTGTTCCGGATAAATCATAAAAATGTAATTCCGGCAATAAATTTGATCTAAGATTTTTACGCGGCTAGGGTTAATGGTTTTTACTTTTTAATCCATAATAGTTGGTAAATAGGTTAATAAAATGGTTAGTGCCCTTCGGCTGGTTACCGAAGGGTATTTTTTTGTATCTTAAAAATCTGTATTTCTCTTTTTTCCAACAATTCCTGTGGCACATCCATAGAAATACGATACAAAGCGTACTTCTAATCCGGCTCTGTCAAAAATCGCCGCCGCCTGCTTCGAGTCCCCAAACTTATCGGTATATTTCCAAAGCATTTTATATTCACGCGGATCACCAAGTAAAAGCTTGCCCAAAACAGGAATTAGCATATTGAGATAGAATGTATAGAAAAAAAGCAGTATTTTATTTTGCGGCTTTGAAATTTCTATAAATGAAAAATATCCTCCGGGTTTTAAAACTCTCAGGACTTCCGATGCCAGCGTATTCAACTGATCCGAATCAAATGTTTAAGCCCGAAGGCACATGTGAGTATATCAAATGTATTACTTTTCAGACTGTTGCTCAAAACATCCTGCTGCAAAATCACCACCTCATTATTAAACTCTTTCGTATTTTTCTCTTTAGCATATTGCAGCATCCCTTCCGAAAAGTCCACAGCCGTAAGCTTCGCTTTCGGAAACTTTTCCCTTATTCCTGACCATGTCTCCCCCATTCCTGTAAGCAAATCGATGATTTCTATTGTATCATTCGAAGAGCTAAGCAGATTCAGAAACTGCTTCAGCCAGCGCTCTGAAATCCCAAATGAAGTTATATAATTCATTCGCTCATACGAGCTACTCATTCTGTCAAAAAGTCCTTTTACAAAATCCCTGTTATATATATTTTCTTTCATTCAACACAATCTTCATTTGCCTATTTCAATAAAACCTCTGATTGTTTTGCTTCTAAAATATGATAAATTCTTTATTTCTTCATTCTATTAATATTATGCAATTGATTAGCAGTTTTTTAATAAAACTTATATCATTGCAGTACTTTTTAACCAAGCTGCTATGAAAAGGCCTGTACAACGTCTAAGCAATTATTTCACTATTTCTGAGAAGGAAGCCAATGGTTTTATTATCTTGAGCAGCATAATGCTCTTTCTTCTGGTATGCCCATTCTGGTATCGTATCATTCGCCAGCAATACGGGGCCGGAGAAAGTCAGCTGATTATAGCCTCCACGATAACTGCTTCTGCAGATTATTCAGATGAAAGTTTTTCATTGTTCCCTTTTGACCCCAACAACGTTTCAGCAGAGGATCTGCACACCCTCGGACTTTCTGCATCGCTCGTACAACGAATAGAAAAATACCGGAACGCCGGAGGGAAATTTAAAATCAGATCCGATTTAAAAAAAATCTACGGATTTCCGGATGAGATATACGCCAGACTCTATGATTTCATACAACTACCTGACTCGATCATAAGCAAAAGAAAAGCACCTTTAAAAGAAGCTTCTCATATCAGGATCAATATTAACAGTGCAACAGAACAAGAGCTGCAAAGCTTAAAGGGTATTGGTCCCGTTTTATCCGGTCGTATCATAAAATACAGGGAACTGCTTGGAGGATATATTTCTATTGACCAGCTAAAAGAAGTATATGGCATGGATACAGCGTTAGTTGACAGAATAAAAGCCGATCTTTTTGTCTCTCCCGATTTTTTGCCCAGGCAGATTCTACTACAGGATAATCCATATCATCCGTATCTTAGCAAGCGACAAAGAAAATACCTGCTGTCTGTGAGGAGAAAATATCCGGATACTGCCGGTGAAACGTTGATTGACTCCTGTGGATTTTCTCCGGAAGATATCATAAAACTCCGGCCTTATCTGAAGTAAAAGGCATATTAAACAGGCATAATTTTGCTGTCCTTAAAGGTGGATAATACGACCATTGACTGCATATTGCCTATTTCTTCTATTTCGACAAGCTTATTCAGAATCAGAGACTGGTAAGAAGATATATCTTTGGTCAGAATTTTAAGAAGAAAGTCTCCTGCTCCGGTTATATGATGACATTCGACCACTTCCGGGATATTGTTGACTTTTTCTACAAATGCCATGATCTGACTCTTTTTATGACCGGCCAGGGTGACCAGAAGAAATATACTGACTCCCAGTCCCAGTTTTGCCGTATCAATTTCTGCATGATAACTTTTGATATACCCTGCATTTTCAAGTTTGCGCACGCGCTCCAGGGTCGGCGCGGGAGAAAGCCCTACCTCCTGAGCCAGTTGTGCATTGGTGATTTTGCCATTAGTTTGCAAAATCTCAAGTATTTTTCTATCGATCGGATCTAATTTTAATGCACTGCTCATGGGCAAATAGACAATTTTTACGTTATATTTCCTGTTAAATTAACAATCCTTCATAACATACCCAACATCTAAAAACCAAAGGTAAAATTATTCCTGATTCACTATGGGCTTTAAAGACCTGATTGTTACTCCATTTTTTCTAATCCTAATCTATTTACTTGCCTATCGTTTTCGCCGGAAAATTGAGAACGCAAGTCAAAAGGTCTTTTTCATACCAGCTTTAACAGTAAAAATAACCGGCGCTATTATGCTCGGTCTGATTTATCAGTTCTATTACGGCGGGGGCGACACCTTCAATTTTGTACAACTAGGTACGATACATATGTATGATGCCTTTTACAATGCCCCTTCCAAGTTTTTAGGACTGTTGGCCTCTGACGGACAGAATGCAGCAAAGCTATACCCGTATTCATCCAAGATTTATCATTTTTCAGATCCCTCATCTTTTCTCATTATTAAATTGGCTTCAATAACCGGAATACTTTCCCTCCATACATATTCAGTGATGGCTATCAGCTTTGCACTTTTCAGTTTTTCCGGCAGCTGGGCTGTTTACAGAACAGTTTGTCGTATATACCCTTTCCCATCATTTAAAAAAAAGGCTGCCTGGGCTATATTCTTCATTCCTTCTGTTTTCTTCTGGGGATCAGGACTATTAAAAGACAGCATTACATTCGGGGCTGTTGGCTGGCTCTTCTACGCCTTCACATATCTGTTTATTTTCCGGCAAAGACAACTAAGCTCATTTTTCATATTGGTTTTCTCAATCCTTCTAATCAAAACCATCAAAATCTATATCCTCATGTGCCTGATGCCGGCATTGATCATATGGTTGTTTTTTCATTTTGACTACAAAATAACTTCTTCATTGATAAAGCTTTTCAGCAAACCTTTACTTGCAGCTCTGGCTATACTGTTTTCCTACTTTGCTGCTCATTATATAAGCATGGACAGTAACCGATATAGTTTCGAAAATCTTTCCGGTACAGCTAAAACCACTTATGATTACCTGACATACATGAGTAAGATAGAAGGTGGCTCATATTATTCCCTGGGCGAAATCGACGGTTCTCCCCAATCCTTCATCAGCAAGGCTCCGGCAGCCCTCAATGTCACTTTATTCAGGCCATACCTGTGGGAGTCGGGCAATCCGATAATGTTGCTTTCAGCCATCGAATCGTTAAGCTTTCTGCTATTTACGATATGGGTGTTTTATAGAACGGGTTTTTTCAAGAGTATGCAGCTTATACAAAAGGATCCCTTTCTGATTTTTGCCATTACCTTTTCCTTTGCTTTTGCATTTGCTGTAGGCATCTCTACAGCTAACTTTGGCACGCTGGTCCGTTATAAAATCCCTATGCTACCCTTCTATCTTCTCTTTCTGGCTTTATTGTATGAAAAAGGACAACGAAAACAACTATCGCTGCGCCAGAAAACGGTCTTTCATAAAATACAGACCCCAGAAAATAAGATATAAGGCATTAATACATAAGCCAAGGCTATCTTCATAGATCAGTAGTATGATAAGGTTGACCGGAATCAAAAGGAGATAAAAATTTACTTTAAACCACGGTTGCTTTCGATTAGGCATATCAAGCATATCTTTGCTGGCCAGGTAATTAATCATCCTATACAACACATAGTTGATCATTGCTACAGGAAAAACCAGCCCCAGCTGCTGAATATAAAGAAAGGGTAAAAGTGGCAAAATAAACCTGAGCAAAGCCAGACCGGAAAAAGTCACAAACTTCACTTCCTTTTCCCTGATAAAATTATGTAGTCCAAAAATCAGCAGAAGAAGAAAAACGAAGCAAAACCATAGTAAAGAGGCCACATCGAACCAATAGGCAGTCGCCATTGCTATAATTACCCTTATCGCAATCCAGGAGAGCACTTCCCATTCCTGTACTTCTCCATAGACGCCCAGACGTAATCTTGGTTTATCTTCATTCCGCGACGCATAATAATCATTAACAATATAGCCTGTTTCATACAGTGCTATAAAAGGAATATATCCAAGACAATAGGACAATAAAGCCTCAATCGGAGAAAAACCGTTGAGATAGCAGAGAATAAAAATACCAGCACACCATTCGTACCAGGCATGAAAAAATATGGTTTGCCATCCTTTCAGACGGGTATCATAAAAATACAGGAACGGCACACAGTACTTCAGGTAGTTTAGCGCTTGTCCGGGTACAACAGTATTGGATTTAGTTTCTTCCACTTTTTTTCTTCCTTTTTATTGTGAATCACTACAAAACTTTTGCGGGCATTCTGAACAAGTGTATAATCAGAGTAATTATCTGTTATAACTGTCAGTTGTTTTCCTTCATATCTCTCTCTGACGGTATCTTCTTTGATACCCGTAAGATCCTTTTGTAAATACCCCTGGCATATGTCATCTGTATACTGAAGGACTGAACTAAGATAATCAACTTTTAATTCTCTGGCAATTACCTGGGCCACAGGATCAATAGTCGCAGAAACAAGACAAATTTCGGTTCTCGTTTCCACAGCTGCCTGCAACATTTTGTGGACGGCTTTTATTTCGCGTCCTTTCAGAAACCCGTAATAAAACTGTGATGCAATTTCATAAAGCACACCCCGGTTATACCCATTCAATAAACGTAATATCAGCTTTTTGTGAATATCCTGACGGGTAATCGCAGATATTATGATCAATCCGTAAAATACCGGACTTTTTCGGGAACAAATCAGCCGAAAACCCCAATACCGGAATCTGTTTTTTCTCCGGAGAAAGAAGCCGGCAAAATCATAGGTGGTATTTGAATAATAAAGTGTATCACAAATATCAACTATATATGTCATGACAGTACCTTTTCATAAGCATCACAATATTTACTGACTGCATTTTTCAAATCATAGTACATTTTTGCCCTCGTCCGTAAAGCTTCCGGATCGATTGCCATGAGCTCCTCCAACCTGTCAACGGCCAGCCTCATTTCCTGCTCTGAAAAATCAGCCAATACTCTGCCTGCCTGCAAATCATTTACTATCTTTTCAACGTCTCCCACATTACCGTTGGTAACAACGGGTATACCCATTGCAAAAAGTTCTCCGAGCTTTGTTGGTGAACTTGCTTTCTTCGAATAAGAAGTTTTGATAAAAGAAAGACTCAGATCAGAAGCTCCCAGAAAAACAGGCACCTGTTCTCTCGATGCGCTTACTATTTTTATCCGATCTGCTGAAATAGCTAACGTCTCTGCCTTTTGTAAAATCCAGGAAGGTTTTTCGGCTGTAATAATCAGGAAAGCAGCAAGCGGATATCGCTCAGCAATCAGAACAAAGAACTTTAACATTTCCTCCAACAGATACCAGGTACCTACGGAACCCAGGTAACTTATAACAGGAGCAGCCTGAAATAAACCAAGATTTTCTTTTGCTTCAGCCTTCGTCTGCTGATCTGGTACTACAAAATGACTAAAGTCTGCACTACAGGGAATGACGGTGAACGGAGCTCCCTGATAGCTTGGCCAGGAACGAATTTCCGCAACTGCATTTTCGGTCAATGAAACAAGATAATCTGCATACCTGATATAATCCCCTTCCTTTCGTTTGTATGCCTTGTAGGCCAAGCGATAAAGCGGATTATTCAGATTCCAGATCCCGCCATCGACTCGCTCATCCACCCAGAAACCGCGCATATCAAAGAAGAATTTTGTACCAAAATGTTTCTTTAGCATAAGTCCGATTTCTGCCGCCACGTAGCTCCGGCAATGGACCATACTGAATTTCTTTTCCTTATACAGGCTAATCGCCAGCCTCTTAATTCTTCGTTTATCCAGAAGTTTGGAAATCAGAGGCGGTTTAGTTGTGAATGGCAAAGGATACCAGTCTATACCATGCTTTTCACAAAGTGCCCTGATCTTTTTTCCCTCTTTGTCAAACCGCTCTTTTTTCTCACAGCTAATCAGAGAGAAAGAGTATCCTTGTTCGCTGAGGCCGATAATGTAAGGCAGTACTTGTGACTGCCCCAAGGGATCAGTCATTCCGTCGTAGGATATATACAATATAGTTTTATCCGACATACATTCTGTTTTTTAACATCCATCGCTGCAGAAGCACAAGTACCCATATCCTGTTGTATAAATAATCTCTTCCACTCAGAAACTCATTTTTCAAATAATTTGTCCTTATCGGATCCAATACCCCTGTTTTACGCAAAGCATCCATATTCAGATTATCTTCTACCAAATATCTCAATTCTCCCTTTAACCATTCTGCCAGCGGAACTGAAAAACCTTGTTTGGGACGCTGGAAAAACCGCGATGGAATCCTGGAATACAGAAATTGCTTCAACAAATATTTACTCTCCCCTTTCCCGACTTTCAGCTTCTCCGGCAGATTCAACGCAAATTCCACAATACGGTAATCCAGCAGAGGACAACGTACCTCCAGGCTATTCATCATACTCATACGATCCACCTTCACAAGAAGATCATCAGGCAGATACAGTTTCAGATCAAAATAAGCCTGCTTCTCCCGTTCCGACAGTCGGGCACGCTCAGGAAATTTTAAGGCTGGAAAGTTTATATTCTGACCCTTCAATAAATAGCGAAGTTCTTTTTGGGAAAACAAATACTGCTCCTGGCTAAAGATATGGCTTTGTCTGTTGTGATCAGGATTAAACAATGGAGCAGCTCTTTTCATTCGATCTGCCCCAAATGTATTCAAAATGGGAGAAATCGCGGGACCAGCAAGTCTGATAACGGGGTTCTCCAGCCGCTTAGCCCAGGTATAGGCTCCATATCCCATAAACAATTCATCACCTCCATCTCCGCTGAGTATCATTGATGCCTGTTTTCCGGCAAGTCCGGAAACAAGATAAACAGGAAGAGCAGAACTATCCGAAAAAGGTTCATCAAAGTGGTCCATAACCAATTCGATATGATCACGGGCTTCTTTTTCACTTATTACAAATTCTGTATGGTTTGTCTTCAAAAACCCGGCAATATCCTTGGCATGAAGTGACTCATCATGTTTTTTATTTTCAAAGCCGATTGAAAAGGTATTGAACTGCTGCCCGTAATGTTCAACTGCAACTGCCGTAACAAGGCTCGAATCAACTCCCCCGCTCAAAAATGATCCGAATGGTACATCGCTCATTAGTCGCAGAGATACCGAATCGGTAACCAGCGCCTCAAGCTTTTGAAAAGATTCCTTCTCCGATGCTACTCTTTTACCTGTAAAAGAGTCAGCCGGATCGTACCAACAGCGAACCTGAAAACCAGAAGAATCTAATATGGCATACTGTCCACTGCCAAGTTTATACACATGCTGATATATTGTATCAGGAGCCGGGATATACCCAAGGTGCAGAAAATTGTATACGGACTGATGATTCAGCGTTTCGTCTGGAATAACCAGACGCAAAGCTTTCAATTCCGAGGCAAAAAAGATTTCTTCCTCATCAGTCAACATATAATACAAAGGTTTTTTCCCAATCCGGTCTCTGAAAAGATATAGCTTTTTTTCACTTGTGTCCCATATAGCGGCAGCAAACATTCCGTTCAGTTCCGGTAATATGGACAGTTGCTTTCTGGCAAAAAGTTCCAGAAGAACTTCTGTATCACTGGTCGTTCTAAGCTTTAAACCATAACGGGATGCCAGCTCCCGATAGTTATACAATTCACCGTTAAAAACGATCACAAAGCGTCCGTCAGCTGAAGTCATTGGCTGGTCAGCAGCAGATGAAAGATCCATAATACTCAACCGCCGGTGGCCAAGCATAAGATTTCCATCGGAATATGTACCAGCAGCATCCGGCCCCCTATGTCGGAGTCTCTCCAGCATTGTGTGCAGGAGCTCTGCGTTAGTATGCAGATCCCGGTTTGAAATAAATCCCGCTATTCCGCACATCAGGGTAACATCATATGTTTAAAAATTGCCAGTGTACGTCGTGTAAACACTTCCCCCGGAGAGCAAAAGACACCTTTTATCCAGTACTTAAGTCCGCTGATACGATGCTTACTTGCCATAGCAAATAAAGCAGTGTATGTAAACATATGCCCTTTTATTCGCTCTACAGCTTTATCCGAAAATTTTTGAATAAATACGGAATCCTTCCTCAACTCATTGCACAAAACACTAACTCTGTACAAATAGGCATCTTCATCATAATGCATAACGCTTCTTCCGGCATGCTGTAA
Organism: Bacteroidota bacterium; assembly: GCA_023458555.1. GTDB lineage: Bacteria > Bacteroidota > Bacteroidia > Cytophagales > Cytophagaceae > SpSt-227. The sequence goes on from JAEWYS010000020.1 coordinate 37,658, forward strand.
TAAAACAGCTCCAACTACCGGCAGGTGATATATAGAGAAACGGGCACCTATCCTTAGCCATAGCAGCCAGTCTTCCACACCCATAAAACCCCGATCTTCGTGAAAAGTAAATCCCGAAGCTATATCTTTCCGGACCACCACTCCTATGCATGCCATTACATTGGAGTGCAGAATACGCTTATTAAGAAGCTTGTCAGAATAAATATGCCTGCTTAAGAGCTTTCCTTTATCATCTCTGATTTCAAATGCGACGGATAAAATTTCAGGCAGTGAATTACTGATGAGAAACGCGGAAGCGCTTGAAAGAAATTCGGGATAAAGCTGGTCATCTGAGTCCAAAAAAGTAACATAATCACCACTTGCATAGGAAATTCCGGTATTCCTGGCTCTTCCCCGTTCCCCATTACTTATTCTGATGTATCTGATCTGTTCCGAAAGATATTCTTTCAAAATGTCTTCAGTATTATCAGTACTTCCATCATCAACAATAATCAGCTCCCAATTGGTATAGGTCTGCTTCTTTACAGACAACAGAGTTTCAACAATGAGATGCGCCCGGTTATAGGTAGGTACAATAATGCTAAACTTCATTGGCACATTCCTGGTATACTTGTTCGAAGTTCTTTACGACAACCCGGATATCATAGTTGTCATATACATTCTTCTTTCCCTGATCCGCAATCAATCTAGCTCTTTCTTTATCTGACATAAGCCATTGCAATGCCTGAAAAATACTTTCGGGCTTGTTGTCAGGCAGAATATATCCGTTTTTCAGATGCTGCACTACATCATTGGCGCCCGAAACGGGCGTAATCATGAGCAGGCAGGACTTTGCCATTGTTTCTATCATGATCTGCGGAAAAGCCTCCTGGAGAGTAGGATGAATGAGAACGTCCGCAAGATCAATAAAATTCAATGCATCCTTTCTCCAACCAACAAATATAATACTGGAAGAAAGGGACAAACTCTCCACCTGTTCTTTCAGCTCTGCATGCATATCGCCATCGCCCACAAGTATCAGTCTGGCATTCGGCTGAAATTCCAGAAATCTTTGAAAAGCCTTTATAAGATTTAACTGCCCTTTGACTTTACTGTGCCTTGCTATATTTACGATGACAGGCATATGATCTTGCAGGGCAAATTCTGAACGTAAAATCTCCAATTTCTCCTTTTTTGCCTGTTGGTATTTTTCCGCAGTAAAATCAAACCCATAAGGTATCAGTCTGATTTTGGAGACCGGAACACCGGCTTGCTTAAGAAGTCGGACAATATCAGTAGAAGGAACAACAATCAGCGTGGCAAAACGATTGGCCAGATTTTCAAACCATAGATACATTTTCAGTTTCAGGCCTCGTGTAGTTATCAAAAGCTCATCATGGTAATGTCTTCCGATAATCAACCCGCATTTTCTGAAAGACAGCAGAACAGCAAATGTGGCAATTAATGATTCATAATAATGATGGGCATGAATCAGGTCCGGATATTCCCGGCGTATTATACGGGCAAGCTTAAACACGGAAAACAGCATCCCTTTCAGACCCATAGCTTCATTCAGATTGTAGCAGGGAATCTGTATATCTTTATATTCCGGTTCCTGAATATTACTTACCGGATTCATCCGGACAGCTACAAACTCATAGTGGCGACGGTCTGAAAAACGTATAACTGTATCTATAAAATCATTTTTATTTATAACTGAGGTAAACTGAAGAATCCGGATACTGCGCTTATTCATTCACTATCTTTTTCATTACTTTTTCAAAAGCCTCGACCGCTCTGACCTCATTATATGGAGCAACGACCTGGCGACTCTTCGATGATATCACCTGCTTTGTCTCAAGGCCCTTGTTGAGCAGCGCTGTTACTTTTGCCGTCACAGACTCAACTGTATTGGCACAAATCAGATCCGGAGAAACCTGTCTGACAACTTCTGAGGCCCCAGTCCATTCTGATACGATAACCGGTAGTCCGGCATTCATTGCCTCCAGTACGGAGATGCCATAAGCTTCACCTCTTGCCGGATGTACGTATACTTCCGAATCAGACATAAGTATACTTAAATCAGCGGTTTTACCTGTCCATACAATACGTTCCCGAATTTCTTGCGGAATACCCTTCATGGCAATTTCCCGAAAAACAGGTTCCCATTCCCCTGCTATAAAAAGTCTGCTATTTGTAAATTCTTTATTTATACGAACAAAAGCAGCTAATAAAATATCAAGTCCCTTATACCAAGCACGCCATTCTCCCGGACCATTTCCTATAAAGAGAATATTACCGGATTGCCATTGAGGCTGCACCTCACGCAAAGACAGCTCTCGCACAGAATCGATCGCATTGAAGTTTCGGAATACGCACTTAGAGTTCTTTTTATAGCGCTTTACCAGCCCTTCGACCATTTCACTGCAACAAATATGGTAATCGTACGCATTGAAAGCCCATTTATTGATCTTCAAAGTCCTGGAACTATACCGACCAGTAAAGGTAAAATACGGTTGCTCATTAGCCATCAGTCCAACTATTTTGACTTTGGAAAAAGGGTGGAAAAATTTTACCAGCAATGGCATAATATGCAATCCTTCTGATAAAAGTATATCATATCCGGATGCCGGGAACAGAATTGCATTGACAATCCAGCTCAGATATCTTTTCAAGGAAGAGACATTTTCCTGATCATGCCAGCGTAACCAGCGATCTACAAGAAAAAAATCCGCCTTGACTGACCTTGCCAGTAAACCATGAAACGGATGGGGGCCAGGTCGACCGTGAACAAAAGCAATTTTCATCGGAACCAGTTTTTTATACATTCAATTATATATTCCTGATGCTCTTCAGGTAGTCCAGGATAGCATGGCAGACTAAGCGCTCTGTCAGCAATCATTTCTGCAACAGGAAAATCTCCGCGCCTGTAATTCAGGAATCCATATGCCTTCTGCATATGAGGTGGACGTGGATAATGGATAAGGGTATCAATGCCTTTACCATATAAATGATCTCTCAATTTATCCCTCTTATCAGTCAGGACAACATAAAGGTGGAAAACATGATACATATCTTTTTCTTCCGACGGAAGATGAAGGGCTTCAATTGTTCCAAGTTCTCGATTATAATAATCAGCAATAACTCTGCGCTGTCTGTTCCACTCATCCAGCAATAGAAGCTTCCTGTTCAATACGGCTGCCTGCAGCTCTTCCAGCCGCGAATTTACTCCAATATCTTCATAATAATATTTTTGTTCCGAACCATAATTCCTTAGCTGGCGACATATCCGATCCAAACGTTCCGAATTGGTCGTAATAGCGCCGCCATCACCAAGAGCACCCAGATTTTTTACAGGATAAAAACTGGTCGCACCCATATCACCCATCGAACCTGTTTTTTTACCTTTATACATTGCTCCGTGGCTTTGAGCAAAATCCTCTATGCAATACAAATTATGCTCCCGGGAAAACTCCATTATTTCATCCATACGGCAGGATTGTCCATACATATGCACCGGAATAATCGCCTTGGTTTTGGGACCTGTTACTTTTTCCAATTGAGAAGGATCCAGATTAAAGCTGCCAGAAAGGGCATCTACCGGAATAACTTGTAATCTGCAATTGGCAATAGCATGCCAGGTTGCAATAAATGTGTGCGCAGGCACGATCACCTCATCTCCCGGATTTAACTGAAGCGCCCTTAATGCAATATATAGTGCATCATATCCGGAGCCCGTACCCATGGCATAACGCACAGAACAGTACTCAGAAAAACTTTGCTCGAAAGCAGCAAGCTGTTGCCCCAAAAGAAAAGTATCTGCCGACAAAACATCATTGAATGCCTCATTCAATGTATCCTGAAGCGCTTTATGCATGTAGTCAAAAGAAAAATAAGGAACTTTCATTTAGTAATATCCAACGGAAAATTATAAACTTCGTAATAAATTAACGGTAATTTCAACGTTTAAGTCCAAATAACCATCATGTCGTCCGGAATAAAATCAGTTTTCTGGGGTTCTGTATCTTCTCAGGTATACCTGATCATCACCATGCTGGTCAATCTGGCCGTCATTCCTTTTACCATAAGTTATCTGGACAAGGAACAATACGGATTTGCTCTCGTCATTATGCAACTCTTCGGCTATTTTCTGATTCTTGACTTTGGTCTGGGCAATTCACTGGCACGCTTTCTTTCATTGCACAGAGAACAAAATGAGGAAAACAAGAAAGCCATAAATCAGATCATTTCAACCGGATTTTTTATTTATCTGATAATCGGGCTGCTGGTTCTGTTGTGCGGTTATCTTGTTTCAACTCATCTGGCATCCGGACTTGGTATTCATTCGGAAGAAGGCAGAAAGATGATATGGATACTTACCATCTTTCTAGCCATTCGTTTCCCGTTGTTTTCTGTTGAAGGACTTCTCTTTGCTCACCAGCGGCAGTCGCTGAACAATACGATTGTATTCTTCTCCGGTCTGATGAATTCTTTTATAATCATCACTGCCGTATACTATGGTGCAGGCATTTATGCTTTTGCTTATGCGTTTATGGCAAGTTCCACAACCTCTTTTCTTTTAAAATATCTGGTGATCAGAAAATTATATCCTTTTATTCGTATCAGCCATTCTGATTTTAAAAGCAACATGATTTCTGGATTTTACAGCTTCGGTTTTTATACCTTCCTTAACTTTGTCGGAATTCAGCTTATTCTTCACAGCGACAAGCTTCTGATCAGCTCCATCGTATCTGCTGAAGCAGTGGCCATCTTTACCATTACCGCACGTATTCCGGAGATTGTTATGACACTGATCAATAAAATCGGTGAAAACAGTGTTCCGCTCCTGGTCGAGAAGACCAAAGAAAAATATCAGCAGGAATTTCAAGATACGTTCCGGCAATTACTCACACTCACCACTGTATGTGCATGCATCAGCTTTTGGCTTATTGTCATATTTAATGAGCCCTTTGTAAGCCTGTGGGTTGGTAATGAATTTTATACCGGTAATACCACTGCATTATTGATCACCATATTCTACAGTCTCTTTTCATTACAATATTTCAATAGTATATGTCTCTATTCCTTAGGAAAAGTCAGGAATTATAGTATCCTTACTCTGATACAGGCCAGCCTGAATATTCTTCTGTCTGTCTATTTGGGAAGGCTGTACGGGATCAGCGGAGTAATCACTGCCACCATCCTGTCTCTGACCTTATCTCTGATTTATATTCCCTACCAAACCATACGAACTTTAAAGGGTAATTTTAAAGACTTCGTATATACGCCTGTAATAAAACCACTGGTAATATTGTCTCCGGTTGGCCTGGGTTATTATCTGCTGATCGAAGCTTATATTCACACAGAAAGCCTCAACTGGATTTCCATGACCGGAGCTGTTTTAACCGGTTGTGCATTATTAGGCAGTGTCGCTTACTTAGTCTTCCTGAAAAATATACTCCGGAATTTATTCGTCCCACGTTTACAGGACCTGAGTCTCAAAAATCAGCAATGAAAAGAAGTATTTTTTTTCTAAAAGGTCCGGGACACCATGCTTCCGGAATTGAAGCATCGCTAAAAGGAATATTGGGCGATGAACAGATAAAGTCTGTATCATATTATCCTTCTTTTAAAATCACCCACACTCAAGGCGTTTTTTATGTACTATCAGGCCGTTTATACGCTATTTTAACCTATATCATATGGGGATTAAAGAACAGACTCCGATGGCTGGCAAATTATCAGCGTCATCTGAGTATTTTATTTCCCCTGCTTGATTTTCTTTCGTCAGTATTTTATGATAAAAGAAGCGTATTAATCGGATGGTCACAAATCAGTTATTACAGTCTGAAAAAATCCCGCCTTCCTTCACTGCTGGAACATCCGATGATCCATGGTGAAGAGTGGAATGATCTGATCAGGAAAGAATATAATACGTACAATGATGGAGCTGTTAAAGACAGTCTGTTTAGCAAATCCATGATCAGACGGATGAAGAGGGAATATGAGTTAGCCACATACATCAATGTACTATCCACCTATGCCGCTTCTTCCTTCCTGAAACATGGCATTAGGGCTGAAAAAATCCGGATTACATTGCCGGGAATCGATGCTTCATTTTTTTCCCCTGCAGAAAAAAAATCCAATGGCAAATTTATCATTCTCTATGCGGGACGGCTTCAGTTCCTGAAAGGTACTCACCACCTGATTGAAGCTTATAATCGTATAGCTACCAACCAGACAGAGCTTTGGCTTTGCGGTAACATCCATGAAGAAATAAAACCCTGGATTCAGAAAAATAGCTCAATACGACATATACCACTTCAGTCTGCCGAGAAATTGAGAGAATTGTACCGGCAGACTGATCTGTTTGTACTTCCTTCTGTGCAGGAAGCTTTTGGACTTGTGCTATTGGAAGCTATGGCCTGCGGTATACCTGTTATTGCTTCCCGAAATACAGGCGGCCCGGACATAATTGATCATGGGCAAAATGGCTTTTTATTTGACTCCGGAGATATTGCCACCCTTTCAAAGCACATAGATTACTTTCTGAAAAATCCCGAGCAAACCCAACGCATAGGCATCGCTGCCCGAAAAAAAATAGAAGCCAACTTTACAACAGCGCATTATGAAAAGCGGTTTCTGGGATTAATTAAGCAATTAGCCACAGACTCCCCTGAAAAATAAAACTATATGTTAATTTATTCTGACTTTTTAATGGAGATAAACCCCAAAGTCTTTTTCATCAAAACAAACTTCTACATGTTCTTTGAGCGTTGTCGCCAGAGAGTATCCGACATAATCCGGGGATACAGGAAAAAGCTTATGCCCCCTGTCGACAATTACAGCCGTCTGCAATTTTGCCAGCGGAATAGACAAAAAAGGTTGTAAGGAAAAAATCATTGCCCTGCCGGTATTCAGTACATCATCCGTCAAAATCACTGTCTTTCCTTTCAATTCGGACAAATTGACATCCAGGCTAACCTCAGGCTGGGTTTTGGCAACCTTATTCAATTCTATTCTGATTGAACGAACCTGTACATCCTTAAACTGCCCAAGCTCGACAGCAAGCAACTCGGCAAACCGGTACCCTTTATCAAAGATTCCCGCTATAATTATTTCTTTTGCTTTATAATTATTTTCGTAAATCTGAAAAGCAATGCGCTTAACAATCTGCAGAACCTGCTTTTTGTCCAGAATCCGGTTTTTCTCTGCTACCATCTTGAGCTTCTTTTATAAAACGCTAATATAACAGAATTCGAAGTGAAATGTACAGTTTTCCAAGGACAGATTATCGTGTAAACATTATTACCTGTTCGCGTAATTTAATCATTAAGAAATACCAGCTAATCAAAAGCTACAATATAATTTGCATTATGATCAAATAAGTTTTACCTTTGCAAACCTTTTCGGGTATTAAAGAGCATATTGAAAATGAAAAAAGATATTCATCCAAACTACCAACCTGTAGTATTTCATGATACTACCAGTGATTTTAAATTCCTTACAAAGTCTACAATGGTTCCAAGTGAAACTGTTGAGTGGGAAGATGGAAAAACGTATCCTGTAATTAAAGTGGAGATGAGTTCTGCTTCTCATCCTTTCTACACAGGTCAGAAAGTATTTGTTGACACCGCTGGTAGAGTTGAGAAGTTCAACAAGCGTTATAAGAAATAATAAAGCGAATACGAATTCGTATCTTAAAAATGAGGTCTCTGTGGGAAAACCGCGGAGACTTTTTTATTTTCAGCCTATGAGTTACACACTTTTTGATGATCCCGCTATCAGACCCAACCTGATGCCCTTTACACTTACCAGACCGGTAGCCGCTATTCGCGTGGGCATATTGACGATTGCCGAAAAATGGGCACAATATCTGAATCAGGACCAATACTACGATACAGCGCCATACCTGACTGCCAGGTATCCGGAATCTCCGGAACCCGGTACACTCTATATCAATGGAGCAGTATGCCCCACACAGGAATTGACCGAGGCAATTTTACACCTTGAAAATAACCAGGCCCTTTTTTACGATGACCTGTTTATAGCGGGCAGTCAAAATTCCACGGCCCGGAGAATTACTTATTCAGGCACACTTAGCATTATTCGCCGGCCATGGGATATCTTTCTTAAGAACGGCAACCAGATACGCAATGACTTTGAGCTAATCCGCCAGGGTCGTACAAGCACTCCGGTTAACGATCCTCACACAATCGTATACAATCCGGAACAAGTATTTATCGAACCGGGAGCAAAAATCAAAGCAGCTATCCTAAATGCAGAAGATGGCCCCATATATATCGGGGCCAATACCGAGATACAGGAAGGAAGCATTATCAGAGGACCATTTGCTCTCTGCGAAGGTTCCACTATCAATATGGGTGGAAAAATGAGAGGAGATACCACAATCGGACCATATTCAAAAGTTGGTGGTGAGATCAGCAACTCAGTGCTATTCGGATTTAGCAATAAAGGCCATGAAGGATTCATCGGCAACACTGTAATCGGTGAGTGGTGCAACCTCGGAGCTGATACCAATACGTCCAATATGAAGAACAATTATGGCATGGTCAGGCTCTACAATATGTCAACCGGTGAATATGAAAATACCGGATTACAGTTTTGCGGAACAATGATGGGAGACCACTCCAAAACGTCAATTAACAGTATGCTCAATACCGGTACCGTAATCGGCGTATGCAGCAATGTATTCGGTCATGGCTTTCCGCCTAAATACATTCCTTCCTTTGCCTGGGGAGGGGCTCAGGGCTTTGAAATCTTTCATATGGAAAAAGCCTTTGAGATAGCAGAAAAGGCCATGGCTCGTCGTAACAGGATTTTTACCGAAACGGACAGGGCTATTCTTTCTCATATTTTTGAGGAATTTGTGAATAAAGGACAATAGGGTTGAAACAATAAAAATCATCTGGTAAATTTATAACTTATCATTCTGAAGTAGCATCAATGTTGTTTAAACAGATCCCGGGACTTACAGAACAGAAAAACATTCTGCTCAATTCTGTAAAGACTAATCACATGGCACATGCCCAGCTGTTTTTCGGTCCGGCAGGCTCTGCTAATCTGGCTATGGCGCTGGCTTACGCTACCTATATCAATTGTACAGACAAACAAACAGATGATGCCTGCGGTGAATGTGCCGCCTGTCAGAAAAATAATAAATTCATTTTTCCCGACCTGCACTTTGTTGTTCCTACCGCTACAACCAAAAACAGAACCAAGGATGCCAACAGCGCAGCATTCATGAAAGAATGGCGCTCCTTTATCCAGACCAATCCATATGCATCACCTCAGGAGTGGGGTAATTTCTTCGGTGCCGAAAACAAGCAGCTCAGTATTTCTGTAGAAGAAAGCCGAAGCATCATCAGAATCCTGAGCATGAAAAGCTTTGAAGGAGAGTATAAAGTACTGATTCTATGGTTGCCGGAAATGATGAATGCATCCTCAGCCAACGCGCTGCTGAAAATTCTGGAAGAACCACCCGCCAAAACCATTTTTTTACTAGTCACACAAGACCCTGAAAAGATAATTACCACGATTCTTTCCAGGACACAGATGATCCGGATTCCGTCATTCGGCGATGAGGAAATAATAACAGAACTCAGCTCCAGAAACATTGATGCTGAGAGGGCCAGACAGATTGCCTACCTTGCTGATGGCAACCTGAACGAAGCCTACCGGCTTGTTCATGAAGCAGAGGTTAGTAACGGAGATATGTTTCGTGACTGGATGCGCCTTTGTTATAAAAGAGATCTTGGAGCACTGGTTCAGTGGTCAGAAGAATTTGCCAAGATCGGTCGCGAAGGTCAGAAAAATTATTTCCAATACGGGCTTAACATGCTCAGAGAGACACTTATATTCGGACATGGCGGTGAAGAGCTGTTGCGGCTGCAGGATGATGAGCGCGGATTTATCGTCAATTTCTCCAAAGTTCTTAATCGGGAAAAGATCGAGTATATCTCACGAAAGCTAAATGAAGCATATTATCATATTGAGCGAAATGCCAATCCCAAAATCACGTTTCTGGATATTTCACTATCAATCAGCTTGATGATCAAATAGGTCAAATATTTTGTTATCCGGGTATTAAAAAATCAGAACATCCAAACATAGACCCAAAACATTTTGCAAAAAACAAGAAACTATGATGGACTAATAGTTGGAACAATCTTTACTCTCGGCTCTCTATTATTGACATACTCTTTTATATTTCCACTTATATCCATTATTCCCGGGGTCATTATCGAGACAATCGTAAAGATATTTGTCAACAATAACCCATATAGCAATGTTGGCCGATGGACTATTATTATATTATTAATTGTCTTCTTTTGCGCTTTAACAATTACACTTTATATCGTAAGAAAAATAACTCTAAGAGATGGCAGAGTTTCAAAAGATAAAATCGCAATAGCAATGAGTTTGCTATTTTTTATTGTCCATTCTTTGGGCTTTTATATTTATTGGGGAGCAGAGCTTGGCTTCAAAAGTGATGGGCAGCTGGCTTTTGGCGTGATAAACAGTTTTCCAACAAGCAGTTGGGCGTTTATAATTATCGGTCTGACAATTGATATAATAAAGAATTTTAGATTTAAAATAAGTGGCCTGTCGAACACAAACAATATCACTCAGGCCGACCATTACAATTAAAGTTTAGTTTTATTAACTTCGCCTATTCCAAGTAATACTAAAGACGCGCTTCAGAATTAAAAGCCGTCATAAACCAATTCTTATCATGATTACTATCGGAACCAGGGGAAGCAAACTGGCACTGTGGCAGGCCAATGATGTAGCAAGGAGATTGAATCTGGCTGGTATCGAAACAACTATTGTTGTTATCGAGACCAAAGGAGATCAACTATTATCCATTCCGTTCTCAAAAATCGGGAGTAAAGGTCTTTTTACTGAGGAAATCGAAAACCAGCTACTGGATGGCACAATTGATATAGCGGTACACAGTGCCAAAGATGTCCAGAGCCATCTTCCCGAAGGATTGGAGATCATTGCCTTCTGCGAACGGGAAAAACCCAATGATGTACTGGTTTCCTTTGACCGGGACTATTCTCTCTCAAAAAACGGGAAAAAGATTATAGGCACTTCTTCAACAAGACGAAGAGCAATTCTTCAGCACTATTACCCGGATATTGAAATGCAGGAAGCCAGAGGTAATCTGCAAAGACGCTTCCATAAAATGGAAGAAAAACAGTTTGAGGCAATGATACTGGCCTATGCCGGCGTACACCGGATGAATCTGGATACATATATTGTTGAGGAGCTGCCTCTGGATGTATTTACTCCTCCTGTGGGACAGGGAAGTGTAGCTGTGGAAATATCTTCACATCTCAATGATCAGAAAAAGGAGACCATACGGAAAGCAGTTAATCATCCCGAAACAGAAGTCGCCCTGAAGTGTGAGCGGGCCTATCTCCGAAGGCTTGAGGGTGGTTGCAGCATTCCATCCTTTGGGATCGCCGGAGTATCCGGCAATTCAATTTCTATGCATGCGGGTATAATCAGTCTGGATGGATCAGAGCTCATCAGAAAACAGCTCTCTGGTTCCATAGAACATCCTGAAGAGCTTGGGCTGGAGCTGGCAGAAATAGTCCTGGCAAGCGGCGGAGATAAAATTCTGGAAGAAATCAAAAGGAGCCGTTAGGAATAATCAATGAACTTCAAATCATTGTACTCAGAAAGATATTTTATTAGTTGCTGCTCTTCCTCATGGAAGTTGAGGCTAGCTGACTCCAGATCGGATTTCTGATCTTTTTTATCATTTAGCTTCTGTGGCCAGAGAACTTTATAGAGAAATTTTATCCTGCCAGATAACGATAACGATTGAAGCTGCAATGATTGTTGCAGATATGGGAGAGAGTATTGAATATTGATCAGATCATCAAACGATATCGAAACAACATGTCCTCCCAGTGCAGCAACTCTGACTCCGTATTCATACTGTCGTCTTTGTATTTCAAGACAATACCAGTAGCACAACTGATAATCTGACAACGATTGATAGCCGGGAAGTTTCAGGACCCCGGGATCGGCCGGACTCAGATAAGATTCAATGCCGGCAGGAGTCCGTCCGGGAATTGTTCTTAGCTTCAAAAGGCTCTGCGCTACTTCCCTTTTATTGCGGCTTAGTAAAATAAGATCCGGTACATAACCAAGATCCAGAAGAGGCTCAAAAAAACCTTTGCAAAAAAGGTGGCTCGTTTCAATATAAACATTATGAGGATACGATTCGATTTCCGGTAGTTTGCGATCCTGCCAGAATTTCCTGGCCATCTTCTGATCGTATAGGGCCTCTCTGAAATATTGGTTAAATAAATTACCAGGCTCATGAAAACAGTCATTCCCTTTCAATAATCTTAGAATGGAAGCCAGAAACATTGTTCCGCTTCGACCTGTAGTCACTGTAAATATCAGTCTTTTATTCAAGATATTCCGTAGTTACAATGAGGCAATTATAGCATATCATCAGAATTATAATACATAATCTGCAACGACCGCACTTACAGCACCAACTACCGAAGCCAGCAGACGGTTTGCCTTAAAGGTATGATTAGGACTCGATTCAAAAAAGATTGTTGTTGATATGTACAGGAAATTACCCGCGATCAAGGCAAAAACATAGCTAAAATACTCTTCTGGAACACCTTCTAGATTGAAAAAGAATGTACTTGCCAGTAGTCCAAGTGGTGAAGCAAGCGAAAAGAGAACGAGAAGTATAAAGCCTGTGGTGCGCTGTTTCATACCAAGCACTAATATTGACATCAGGGCAAATGCCTCCGGAATTTTATGAAGGATCAATCCGAAAAGCAGATTTCCGACTTCCTCACCTTCATGAAACGATGAAGGATGATAAAGCAGCATTCCTTCCAGAAAAGCATGCAGACACAAACCTCCAAACATAGCCATAGGAATGCTGCTGTCAGGAGTATGATCATGTAAGTGAATATGGCCATGCTCAACTCCCTCAGTAAAAAACTCCAGCACCAGCTGAACAAAGAAGCCAATCAGAACAAAAATTCCGGTTAACGTGAAATTATGCGACTCGTGCACTGCTTCCGGCAGAATATGAATTACTGTAAGGGAAAAAAGATAGGACCCGCTAAAGGCCAGCAGCACCTTAAACCGTTTCATATTAAGATCCTTCACAAGGAAAACAGAAAGCCCCGCGAGCATCGTTACAACAAAAAGTATCAGAAAATTAACCAGCATATATTTAAAAGTCTCTATAAATCAACATTATCTATTATTTATTGCAAAATAAAGATCATTCGTTCAGATGTGGTGCAATCATACGGCATCAGATCGTAATTCCCGAACATCGCTTCAACTGACAATTCAGCGTGATTAAAATAGCGTTCAAAATCTTCCTGTCGTAATGCCCGTACCTGCTCCTCAAAAAAGTAGGACTGTCCGTTATCTTCAAAACAGATTTCCTTCACAATAATACCATCCCGGACAAAACGCCTAATTCTAAAGTCTATTCCTCCTATTGATTTTACTTCATGCTCCACCAGCATATCCAGTACACGGGTAGTATTCATAAAATCAATTATGAGCATCCCTCCAGGCTTTAACCCCCTTTTCAGATTGCACAAAACCTTCTGATTCTCTTCCTCATTAAAATACCCGAAACTGGTAAACAGATTGAGAATATAATCAAATGGCCCTGTTACAAGAGGCTCCCTCATATCATGGACTATAAACCGCAACCGGTCATTGGCAGCCGCTGATGCTTCTCTTATACTATTTTCGCTCAGATCCGCTCCTGTCACGTCAAACCCTTTTCTGTTCAGGTATATCGCATGTCTGCCTTTCCCGCATGGCAGATCCAGAATCTGATCATTCTGATCCATTTCCAGATGCATTGCAAGCCTGTCCATGAAAAATTCTGCTTCCTGCTCATCCCGATCCTGATACAAAATGTGATAATAGGGAGAATCAAACCAATCCGTAAACCAACTGCCTTTACTAGCGCTCATCATTCCAGCGAAAATTTGACCAAAGTTAAAACTTCACAATGATACTTTCAGCAGAAAGTAGTAATTTAGAAGAAATCTTTGCCTTCCGATGCGAGAAGATTATTTAAAGCCAGATAATGAAAATCTCAGTCCAGCCGAAAAGGAAATAGAAAAAGCATTGCGGCCACTGAGCTTTGATGATTTTTCCGGTCAGGAACAAATACTTGAGAATCTGAAAATCTTTGTCCAGGCAGCTGTAAAAAGAGGTGAGGCATTGGACCATGTTCTTCTACACGGCCCTCCCGGACTGGGAAAAACAACTCTTTCGAATATTATCGCCAATGAACTCAGAGCCGGAATTAAGATAACTTCGGGTCCTGTAATGGAGAAGCCAAGCGATCTGGCTGGTATTCTGACCAACCTTGAATCGCATGATGTATTGTTCATTGACGAAATTCATCGCCTTAACCCCGTTGTCGAAGAGTACCTTTATTCCGCAATGGAAGATTTCCGTATTGATATCATGCTGGACTCAGGCCCCAATGCCCGTACTGTGCAGATTGGCCTCAATCCGTTTACACTCATCGGGGCCACTACCAGAGCAGGCCTGCTGACTTCCCCCTTGCGTGCACGCTTCGGTATCAATGCTCGTCTCGAATACTACGATGCCAAATTACTTTCAACGATCATACAGCGCTCATGCTCCATACTCAATACGCCCATTGACGAAAATGCTGCCTACGAAATAGCCCGGCGATCGCGTGGGACTCCCAGAATTGCCAACAATCTTTTGAGGCGGACCAGGGATTTTGCACAGGTAAAAGGCGATGGAAAAATTAATCTGTCGATCGCAAAAATGGCTCTCAGCGCATTAAATGTTGATGAAAACGGTCTCGATGAAATGGACAACCGTATTCTCCTCACCATAATCGAAAAATTCAAAGGCGGACCGGTAGGCATATCCACTATTGCTACTGCCTGCGGTGAAGAAGCGGAAACAATTGAAGAAGTATACGAGCCTTTCCTCATTCAGGAAGGTTATATCAAGCGTACTTCCAGAGGCCGGGAAGCAACCGAACTGGCATACCGCCATCTCAACATTATCCCTTCTGCCCGTATGCGCAATCTTTTCGAATAAACTTATTGCCGTGCATTCCCGGAACGATACAAACAGTCAGCTCATCAAAAACAAGGCTCATGAACTGGGTTTTATGTTTTGTGGTATTTCCAGAGCCGACTTTCTGGAAGAAGAAGCACCCCGGCTTGAATCCTGGCTTAACCGAAACTACAACGGACAAATGGCATGGATGAATAATCACTTTGACAAGCGGCTGGATCCGAGACAGCTTGTGGAAGGAGCACGCTCAGTTATCACTGTATTATTAAATTATTATCCGGAGCAGGAACTTCACTTAAATCAATATAAAATATCCCGCTATGCTTATGGTAAAGACTATCATTTTGTATTAAAAGACAAGCTCAAAAGTCTGCTTGGCTACATGCAGGAAAATATAGGTGAAATAAACGGTAGAGTATTTACAGATTCTGCGCCCGTCATGGACAAAGTATGGGCAAAAAAAAGCGGAGCCGGCTGGATAGGAAAGCATACTAATCTTATACATCCCCGATCCGGCAGTTATTTTTTCATCGGTGAGATCATCTGCGATATCGAACTAACCTATGATGGTCCAATTAAAGATTATTGCGGTACCTGTACCAGATGTCTCGACGCCTGTCCGACTGAGGCCCTTTTTGCTCCATATCAGATTGATGGCAGCCGATGTATCTCATACCTTACTATTGAACTGAAAGATAAAATCCCTGAAGAATATAAAGATCAATTATCCAATTGGACTTTTGGCTGTGATATATGCCAGGAAGTTTGTCCGTGGAACAGATTTTCCAGCCCCACCAATGAAATGGATTTCAAACCGAATGAAGAATTAAAAAATATAAGAGACGAAGATCTTAAAGAGATTACTAAAGAAGCATTTAATGATCTCTTTAAGGGATCCGCCGTAAAAAGAGCCGGTTTTGAAGGGCTTAAACGGACGATACGCTATATCGATGATGCTGATTAATTTGAGGCAACAAATACGCTATTCAGAATAGGCATATACACATCACCAAAATGACTGTAGCACCATGACTGCAACTCTGTCAGCTCATCCGAAATAAGATGTTTCATACTTTTCCGCAATTCTTTCTCAAAAAGATAAGGATCAAAACTCACTTTGTGCAGAATTGTTTTTACATATTCAAGCATACAGAAATAGAATAAATTATTTTAATTTAAAATTAAACGATAGCTTACATCAATATTGCAAACTAAACACTACACAATATTACGCCTAATCAGGGTAAATTGTTTTGAGCAAACTTAATATTTAACAGAATATTAACACGGACCTTGTCAGACTTTATCGACTTCACTAATGATCATCAGTAAAGACAGCTTTATAAAAAAATACTTTTTCTTATTATTCATTACATTTCTATCTCCTTTATTTTTATTCAGCCAACAGATAAAAATAGAACCAGAACCCGCTGTACTTGGCATTAATCAGGAATTCATAATCTCACTTACCATTCCTTTTCAGAAGAAAGTACGAATAGGAAACTTTCCCGAGATTGCCGATTTCTCTAAAAAACAGACGGTTTATAGTCGCGAGGATTCGCTTATTATAATATATCAGCACTACCGTCCAAGGAAAGCCGGGACCTTCCACCTTCCCCCTTTTTCAATACTTGTTGACGATCTTACATTCAGCTATAAGCAAAGTACTGTTATTAAAGTTTCTTCAGCACAGATCAGGGACAGCCTTTCTGCCATTGATACATCTGAACGGAATAATGACTTCCAGACTGATAATATTGAGGCCAGACTGATAACGGATATTTCATCACGCGAAGTATACCCCGGCGAGACTATATCCTTACGAGTATATCTGCACATACAACGAACCGGAGATGCCGAGTTTAACTTTATAGATGTGTCAGAACAGCTAAACAGAATAAAGAAAACTTTTATCCCTGAAAATTCTGTAAATGAAATTATTAATTTCGGATCCATCACTATCGATACACTCACTGAAAACAATTCACTCATCACAAGATATCTGCTTCTGGATGCTCTTATTGCCCCGATCGGCACATCCGATATTAAACTTGGACCAGCTTCTTTTTCACTTCTCACATATTCCAAGCGAAAATCTGCCGGTCTCACAGAACGGGAAGACTTCATCCTTACAGCCAATAGTAATCCGATTTCAATAAGCATCATTAACCAGGAAACTGCCTGGGAGAACCTTACTCCCGGTATATTCAGCCTCTCGGAGAAAATAAGTACGGAGAAAACCGAACCCAACAGAAGTATTGTGTATGAATTTATTATTCAGGGCAATGTTAATAACTTGTTTAATTCTGTCCCGGTTATAAGGAATAATGATATTGCTAAAGTTCTTCCGATTCATAAGCATAAAAAAATAAAAAACGGACATTCATATTCTTTCTATATTGTTCCGTACAGAAGTGGCAGCATTGCAATGCGGGATCTTTTATACTGGCCCTATTTCAATACATCTGCCCATCAGGCTGACACTTTATGGCCTTCAAAAAAAATTATAGTTACCGGCGACAATCAGAACGAAAAATCCAGCTACAAAAACGACCCCTTTTACAAAAAAATCGATAACGAAAGCAATAAACTGCGCTCACTTCAGGCAGACAATATGTTGAAATTATTCATAAATCTTGTAATTTTATTTATGTTCGCAGTAACAGTGATTTTGATTATCAGAAAATGAGTAATACATACGGAAAAATATTCAGGATAACTACCTTTGGAGAGTCTCATGGCACAGGTGTGGGGATAGTGTTGGATGGTTGTCCTGCCGGAATAGCTATAAACGAGGAATATATACAGGAACAGCTTGACCGGAGAAGACCCGGCCAGTCTAAAATCACTACCCAGAGACAGGAAGCTGATGAAGTCAGAATCCTGTCGGGAGTATTTGAGGGACTCTCTACCGGTACCCCTATATGTCTGGTCGTATATAACGCCGATGCACGAAGTAAAGACTACTCGCATATTGCTGAGAAGTTTCGCCCTTCACACGCCGATTATACCTATCATCAAAAATATGGGGTAAGAGATTACCGGGGCGGTGGCAGAAGCTCTGCAAGAGAAACCCTTGCCAGAGTAGCGGCCGGAGCAATTGCCATGCAGATTCTGAAACAGCTGGGTATTGAAATCTTTTCTTATGTATCCCAGGCCGGACCTGTAAAACTGAATAAAAGCTATCAGGAGCTTGATTTATCAAAAATTGAGGATAATATAGTTCGCTGCCCTGATAATGATATAGCAGAAGAAATGATTGCTTTTATTGACGAAACAAGAAAAAACCGGGATACAGTCGGTGGTGTGGTCAGTTGCATAATAAAAGGAGTTCCTGCCGGACTTGGCGAGCCTGTTTTTGACAAACTGCATGCTGAGCTCGGGAAAGCCATGCTTAGTATCAATGCTGTAAAAGGCTTCGAATACGGTAGCGGTTTTGAAGGAGTAGAAAAATATGGCTCTCAGCATAATGATGAATTTTATGTTGAAAATGGCAAGGTGAAAACCAGAACCAACTATTCCGGCGGCATTCAGGGTGGTATATCCAATGGAGAAGATATATATTTCCGGGTAGCTTTTAAACCCGTTGCCACACTCATGATGGATCAGGATAGTATTGATATCCACGGAAACAACGTCACCGTTTCGGGCAAGGGTCGTCACGATCCCTGCGTGGTGTCAAGAGCTGTTCCTATAGTGGATGCCATGGCTGCTCTGGTAATTACCGATTTTTACCTGCGAAACAAATCTGTAAAACTGTAGCTTGAAAAGTATTCCACTCCATACCAGGATCATTCTCGGCATAATCGCAGGACTTATCTGGGGCTTTCTATCCCAGAAGCTTGGTATTGACCCGGAAATAACTGTGCTTTATATCAAACCGGCTGGTACAATCTTTATCAATCTTCTATTGATGATTGCCATGCCGCTGGTATTGGTATCCCTGATAAGTGGTATTGCCCAACTAGGAGATATAAGCAAGTTCTCTGACATGGGGCTGAAGACAGCAGGATTATTTCTTCTTACGACCTGCCTTGCCATTCTCCTCGGATTAGCTTTGTCTAATATAATAAAACCCGGAAAACGTATTTCCGCCGAGACCCGTCAGAAGCTTGAAGCTACATTACAGGAGAAGGCTGCTTCCGAAATACAGAGAGCCGAAGATATAGAATCGGGCAAGCAGCCTTTACAGCCACTTATCGATATTGTACCCAAAAATATCGTAGGGGCCGCCTCCGAAAATACGAATATGCTGCAGATTGTATTCTTTGCATTACTTATCGGTATTTCTCTGTTAAAAATCCCTGCTGCTAAAGCGCAGCCTGTCATAGCATTTTTTGAAGGCCTCAATGAAACCATTATCAAGCTCATTGATATGATCATGGTTCTCGCCCCCTTCGGTGTATTCGGTCTGATCTCAAGTCTTGTTATAGAAACCAGAGACGCTGATCTCCTTTTAGGTGTACTCTGGTACTCTCTGGCCGTCATTGCCGGTCTGGCTATCATGCTTTTTGTGGTTTACCCGTTACTTATGCAGCTGTTTGGCAAGTTTTCCTACTGGAAATTCTTCAAGGGATTACGTCCGGCCATGCTGCTCGCATTCAGCACAAGCTCAAGCTCCGCTACCCTCCCCGTAACTATGCAGGTCGTCGAAAAGAATCTCGGAATACCGGAAAAAATATCCGGGTTTGTGCTTCCTATGGGAGCAACCATTAATATGGATGGAACCAGCCTTTATCAGTGTATAGCAGCAGTATTTATCGCTCAGATTTTTAATATCGACCTGAGCATCGCTGAGCAGTTTACCATTTTGCTCACTGCCCTTCTGGCTTCTCTTGGAAGTGCCGGTGTGCCCGGAGCAGGTATGGTAATGCTTGTAATTGTATTAAAATCTGTAGGTATTCCATTAGAGGGAATAGCCCTTATCCTGGCTCCGGACCGTCTGCTGGATATGTGCCGGACCCTCGTCAATGTTGCCAGCGATGCAGCAGTGGCTGTCATCGTTGCTTCGGGAAAATCCGAAGCCTGAATAAGCCAATCAACCCCTTCTGTTGTTTTCTCCGGATCCCGTGCTTTTAAGTTCTTCAATTCATAAATAAAACGGGTCTATATCTCCACGATTTTGTAAATTTGAATTATAAGCAACCCATAATCGTTATAATTCATATGGAGAAAAAATATATTGAGATATATACAGAGAGCAATCCAAATCCAAATTCGCTAAAATTTGTTACCAATCAGATTTTTCTGCAAGAAGGTACGGTCGATTTTCCGGATGCAAAAAGCGCTTTTAACTGTCCTTTGGCTCAGGATCTTTTCAAGTTTAATTTTGTAAAGAGAGTATTCGTAACTGCCAACTTTATCACCGTTACCAAAGACGAAAGCATTTCATGGGAAGAAGTTGCACCTATGATCAGGGCACTGATAAAGGGATATCTGGACGAAGGAAAGCCTTTATTTATTGAAGCCGTAAAAGTAGACACCATCTCATCCGACGATCCCGAGATTGTACAAAAAATAAAGGTTCTTCTGGACGAATATATACGTCCGGCTGTAGAACAGGATGGCGGAGCCATAAACTTTAAGACCTGGGATGAGGAAAAAGGTATCGTAACTGTAGAATTGCAGGGTTCGTGCAGTGGCTGTCCTTCTTCAACAGTTACATTAAAATCTGGTATTGAAAACCTTATGAAAAGGATGATACCAGAAGTAAATGAGGTAGTTGCCGAGAATGTATAGCAAAGAAAAATAGTTAATAAAAAAGGACTCCAAGAGTCCTTTTTTTATTGGTTATGCCCCGTCCTGAAATAGGTTGCCACTTAAAACAACTTATTAATGAAAACAGAGACACGGATTAAGAAAAAGCGCACACAGCGGGACTATAGTTTAGCCTTTAAAATACAAGTGATTGGGGAAGTAGAAAGAGGGGAGTTAAACCAAAAGCAGGCCGCTCGCAAATATGGGATACAAGGTAAATCCACAATCTTGCAATGGATCAGAAAACATGGTACATTAGATTGGAAAGAACTACCGACTTTGACTATCAAGAAAACACCAGAACAAAAGATAAAAGAACCAGAAGCTCTTTTAGCCAGGGAAAAAGAGAAAGTTCATGTCTTGAACACCGCGATTGACATTGCAGATGAGATCTTGAAGACTGATATCAGAAAAAAGTATATGCCCTCACAGTCAACAAAGCAAAAGCCAAAAAAATAGGTAAGAAAGGCATTTGTGAACTGTTAGGGTATAAACGGCAAGCCTGTTATAAAAGCAAGTCTTCACGTATCAAGCGCCACCAGGACTTAATAGTAGTTAGAGAACTTGTTATTGCTATAAGAATAAAAATGCCTCGTCTTGGGACAAAAAAACTATATCATTTATTAAAAGGTGAATTTGAAGCCAGGCAAATAAAAATAGGAAGAGATGTTTTTTTTAACTTCTTAAGAGCGGAGAATTTATTAATAAAACCCAAAAGAAGTTATATAAAAACTACTGATTCAACGCATTGGATGAGAAAGTACCCAAACCTTATAAAAAATCTCGAAATAACAAGGCCTGAGCAGGTGTTGGCAAGCGATATAACTTACATTAATACAGTTGATGGGCACCAATACTTAAGCTTAATTACGGATGTTTATTCAAAGAAAATAATGGGATACGCCTTGGTAGATAATTTAAGTACAAGTGGCCCTCTTAAGGCATTAACAATGGCTCTTCAAAACAGAAAATACAGTGATTCCATTATTCATCATTCAGATCGAGGACTCCAGTATTGTTCCAAAGACTATATAGAAATGTTACAAAAAAATGATATAAAAATCAGCATGACAGAGAATGGAGATCCTTATGAAAATGCAGTGGCTGAAAGGGTTAATGGAATATTAAAATATGAGTTTCTTATTATTGACGGATTTAAACACCATATGGAAGCTGTAAAAGTTATCCAAGAGTCCATATATACGTACAATGAGCATCGACCTCATATGAGCTGTCAATTACTAACTCCAAACAAGATGCATGAACAACAAGACATAAAATTAAAGAAATGGAATAAAAAAGCCTCGAAAGGAATTCCTTCGAGGCAATCTTTGAATAATAATCTATCTTTATAACCTGTCAACTTTTTTCAGGACAAGTCATTATAAAACAGATACAAATAAAAAAGGCAACACTTGCTGCCTTTTCGGGTGGAAGACCGGATTCGAACCGGCGACCTCTAGTGCCACAAACTAGCGCTCTAACCTACTGAGCTACAACCACCATTTTAAAATTACCACTTGATCATTACCTCAAATGGACTGCAAATTTAGTGATTATATTTATTCAAATCAATAGCTCTCTCTACAAATATTTTTATCGCGAAAATGCTAATCGTTGCCCCTTTTGTGTCTCATCAAACTTGCCATTTTCATAAGCAAGGTGTCCGGAAACAATAGTGTGCGTTACTTTTGAATGAAAAGTCTGTCCTTCAAGAGGCGACCACTGGCATTGATACAATAAATTTCCCTTGTTCACTTCCCAGCTATTGTCCAGATCAACAACAACAATATCCGCCTTATAGCCTTCCCTTATATATCCTCTGTCCCTGATCTGAAAACATATGGCTGGATTATGAGCCATCTTTTCAACAATTTTCTCCAATGATATCTTTCCCTGATGATAAAATTCCAGCATAGCAACAAGACTGTGCTGAATCAAAGGTCCTCCTGAAGGAGCTCCCCAATAATCAGCACTCTTCTCCTCTAAAGTATGAGGAGCATGATCAGTAGCGATAATATCAAGAAAATCATCAAGCATTGCTCTAAAGAGACTTTCTTTGTGGTATTTTTCTTTTACTGAAGGATTCCATTTAATCAACGCCCCTTTTTGTGCATAATCATTCTTATCAAACCATAAATGATGAATACAAACCTCGGCAGTAATTTTCTTATCTTTTAAGGGTAGCCGGTTATCAAACAAAGCTATTTCATCCTCTGTGGAAATATGAAGAACATGCAGGCGACTACCGTGCTTTTTTGCCAGCTCGACTGCATAGGAGGAGGACTTATAGCACGCTTCTTTACTACGAATTTCTGCATGAGCGCTCCAGGGAACATTATCCCCATATCGCTGCCTGTAGGCTTCCGCATTATTTTTTATTGTAGTCTCATCTTCGCAATGAGTCGCAATCAGCATAGGACTCTTTGCAAAAAGGAGCTCAAGCGCTTCCGCATTATTAACCAGCATATTACCGGTAGAAGACCCCATAAATATTTTAATACCACATATTTTCTCAGGATCAGCGCTTAGTACCTCTTCGATATTATCATTTGTGGCACCCAGAAAGAACGAATAGTTTGCCAATGAGCTCTGTGATGCAATCTGATACTTCTCTTCAAGAAGCTTTAATGTTGTGGCATTGGGAACCGTATTGGGCATCTCCATAAACGAGGTAACTCCGCCGGCAACAGCCGCTTTCGCCTCCGAATAGATAGTTGCTTTATGTGTAAGTCCCGGCTCCCTGAAGTGCACCTGATCATCAATAACACCAGGCATTACTATCTTTCCCTCAAGATCAATAACTCTGTCCGCGTTAAGACCTGACAAATCGTTGTCTATTCTGGCAATAATATCGTTCTCAACAAGAATGTCTTTTTTTTGATCAGTCCCCTCGTTAATCACCCTGCCATTTAAAAGAAGTATCGTAGACATTTCAATTGGGTTTTTAAGTTAAATTTTACTTTAGTATGCAAAGATAAACTTCGCAGGACTAGAACAGAAGTCAGATAATAATAAATGTATGAGAAGCATAAAAAAACCCGGACTATATAATCCGGGTTTTTTGCTTAACCAATTTTATCTTTCTTAGTTGTTATTACTCACAATCTGAACCCAGCCCTTATAATCTTCATCTCCACATCCGGTCTTCAGGACATAGTAATATACCCCTTCTGCACATCCCTGCCCTCCCCAGTCATTCTCATAATTATTTGACCGGTAAACAGCCTGTCCCCAACGGTTATATATTTCCAGCTTCGCTCCGGGGAATATATCCGTTCCGGTACTTCTGTCTTCTATAACCAACGTTTCGTTTCTGTTATCACCATTTGGCGTGATAAGGTTAGGAATAAGCAGATCCTGTTTCGGAGTAGGATACACTGTCACACTATCAGTAGCTGTACATCCCATGCTATCTACAGCCATAACAACGTATGTTTGCCTTGGTGTGATGAAAGGTTTCACCTCGATAGAAGCCTGTTGCGTATCGGAGGTAGCAATTCCTTCTACGATAGCGGGAGCATAGGTGGTGTCCTTAAAGCCCCAATACATATAATATGGATAGTTTCTGTCCGGATGTCCGTATGGAGTCCCTTTATCTGCATTTGCAGTAAGTGTAACCGGAGTGTTTACACATATGGTATCCAGACTTGAAACTACACTCACTACAGGTAACGGATGCACACGCAACAATACAGAATCCGAAGCAGTACAAGCCGGATACTGGGTATCTCTAACTGTCAGATACAGCCATTCCTCACCTGCTACCTCACCTGCAGCTGTAGCAATACCAGTAACTAGCAAATTGACTGAGTCAGAAGACGGATAGGCCTCCACATCTGTATATATAAGTCCATTCACATCAGTCCATTCAAAAGAATTGGTACCCGTGCTGGAAAAATTATAAGCAAGTAATATTCTTTGCGAATTCAGACAGACATTCAACGTATCCTCATCAATCCGGGCGCTCACTGAAATCAGAGGCAATTCACCTGTATTGACAACTGTTGCACATCGTGTTCCTGGACGGGACATATCTGTAACCGTTACGGCATATATCTTAAAGTTGGCAGGTATGGTTATCGTATCTCCATTACCGGCAAACTCCCAGCGGTTTTCTTCTACAAGAGAAGTCCAGACGAATTCATAGTCATTATGATCCGGATAGGTAATTTCCCCTTCTTCATCAAAAGATGTTCTCATTACAAGAGATTCAAGCCGGATAGGCTCCCCTTCACATATTGCTCCGTCGGGACTCGTAGAAACCGCTACTATCGGCATCGGATTCACTTTCAGCTCAACAGTCTCCTGTGCATCAAACGGACATTCTTTTCCATCTTCATAACGAATAGTTACGATCGCACTGTAAACACCGGAATCTCCCGTTGAGAATGTTGGTCCGACATGGACAGGAGTAGCTCCACCATCCTTATACCAGCTTACAATATATTCCGGAGAATCGGTATAGTTCGTGATAAAGTCTGCATTTGTACCATGGCATATTAAAGAAGGGCCGGATACGGAAGGCTGAACAGGCTCAGGCTTCACCTCTATATCAATCTCGGCGGATATATCCGAACGACAACCTGTCGTTTCATGTTCAATTACTGCTGTATACTTTCCTGTCTCACTAACCTCAAGCTCGGAAGAGGTTTCAGACAGCAATTCACCATCTTTGTACCAGTTAATAAGATGATCGGTAAAATCGGTAGTAAAATCAATGGATGTTGTTTCTCCAAAACAAATTACAGCCTCTCCGGTCAATAGTCCCGGAGTTTCCGGCTTCGGATTAACAACAAGTACCACAGACTGCTCATCGCTTCTACATCCGAGCCCGTCTGTAACAATCACCGTATAGGTAAATGAACCATCCGCATCAGGAGTTGCCGAAGGGTTCGACACATCTGTTGAGGCAAGCCCATTACCGGTCCATTCAAAAGTGATGTCATCAGACGGTGTTGCCACCGCATTCAGTGTCACCGATTCTTCTTCACATATAGCATCAACGGGATCAATCTGTACCGTCGGATTAGCATTTACAACAACTGTAACTTCGGCAGTATCACTGGAGCAGCCTGCATCATCCGTCACCACTACCTTATAAGTTGTCTCGGACTGAGGCTCGGCAATCGGATTTGCAATAGCCGGATCAGACAATGTTGCAGCAGGCGTCCATTCATAAACATATCCTGATTCGCTGCCGCCTGAAGCCTGGGCATTTAACTCGGTTGAGCTACCAAAGCAAACACCATTTGCATCAGCTGAAACCGGGTTTGCAACAGGCCGCTCTTTGACATTTACGGTGACAGCTGCTTCATCACTGGAACATCCATTTGCATCAGTTATAATCACAGAATATGTAGTCGTATCAGCCGGTACATCATCAAAAGATAAATCTCCGGTACCAACCGATACCGGCGACCATGAATATTCATAAGGGGCCGTTCCTGCAGAAGCAGTAACCGATACAGTAACTGTATCATCAGCACAAAGCTCAGTCGATGAAGCCACCAGGCTCGCAACCACAGGATTATCATTCATAATAACTGTTACAGCATCGGAAGTATCTTTACACCCCAGTGAGGTTTCAACATACGCTTTGTAATCTCCTGCCTGCTTCGCATAATATTGAAGCTCTGTAGCTCCGGCAATCTCCACATCATTGAAGAACCACTGAACATCCGTTACCTGCTGTGTAGTCACAACGATACGAACACTGTCATTCTCACAAAAATCCGGAGCTGCTGCTGCTACAATTGCAATCTTATCCGTGCTGAACACAATCTCAACAGAATCGGAACTTGAGCATCCGTTCGCATCGGTCAATATCACTTTGTAAGTACCTGAAACAGTTGCTATATATGTAGATGATGTTTCTGTCGGATCCGACACATCGTCTACAAACCATTCTAACGTTCCTGTGCCAGTTGCAACAATCGGAACTTCTGAACCAATACAAGTCTGCATATCTTCTTCAGGAGAAATAGTCAGCGCGGGACTCTGATTAACGATCACATCAACCGAAGCTGAAGTAGAATCTGCACAGCCAGTTACTGAATTAGTAACAACAACTGTAAAGCTTCCGGAAGTAGTAACAACCAGAGAATCTGCAATGCCTTCCGGAGCAGGGATAACAGCAGCTCCGTTTTTCCATTGATATGTATATGCTCCGTCTTCTACAGCCTTTAATGTAACACTATCTACACCTTCGCAAAACTCCAATGGTCCGTCGACAGAAATAGCAGGATCCGGCAAAGCATTAACATTAATAACAACTGCCGTACTGGTGTCGGAGCATCCCAGAGGACTCGTCACAACTACAGTATATTCGGTTGTATCAGTAGGAGATACCAGTCCTCTTCCACCGGTTGGTACTGGTTGACCGGCCGGCACAGTAGTCCATTCATATTGATAGGTTCCATCTTCCTCATTGTTAATAGTAACTCCCAGATCTACAGAAGCCCCGAAGCACATATCAGTTCCCGTAAGAGGAAATACCGAGAAGTCCGGAGTTTCATTTACAACAAGTGTTCTGGAAACAGACGAGGTAGAGCACTCTCGTATATTAGTATAAACTACTACTGCATATTCGCCAGCTTCTACAGGAGTATAAACAGACACAGTATCGGCAGGATCTGTTTTCTGATCATTAAAGACAAGTGTCGAGTCCTCACCCACCACCTGATACCACTCAAAAGCAAGCGGGGTCGGTTCTCCACCGGTCGCTACCGCTGTAAACACAGGAGCATCATCTATATTACATACCTCGTAGGTATCAGCATCCAGTGAAACAGAGGAAACTGCGGTACAAACCAGAATACAGGAAGAAAACTCCGATGTATTATAATGTGCAGCCGCTATAGGAGCAGAACGCACATCTGAAGCGGTCGCTGTAAATAATTTATAATCGGCAGGTATCGGCTGAGTGAATGACCACATTCCATTGGCATCGGACATAGCAGAGCCTACATAGGTTCTTCCCTGAAGTTTACCATTTCCGGGAATACACTCTCCATTACAGTCATCAATTCTGAATATCTCGATATACGCATTTGCCGGAGCTTCACCTCTCAGCAGTTCCTCTGTAGAGTTACTGTGTATACGCGGAGCAGGATACGCTGCATTTCCGATTCCGTTCAGCTCAATCCCTCTCAAACCATTGCAGTATATTGAATTTCTGGTGATGCTGTTACGATTTGAGCCTTCATCGAGAATATTAATTCCATTTGCTCCATTATTAGCAATTATGTTGCCCTGACCAGCCAGGGGACCACCTATGATA
Source organism: Bacteroidota bacterium (assembly GCA_023458555.1). Classification (GTDB taxonomy): domain Bacteria; phylum Bacteroidota; class Bacteroidia; order Cytophagales; family Cytophagaceae; genus SpSt-227. The sequence goes on from JAEWYS010000020.1 coordinate 65,784, forward strand.
TTATTAAAAGCGCCATTGGAAATATAAATTCCTTCCCGAACATTTGGTAATGAGTCCTGATTAATATCAGCTCCGATATAGTTACCCCAAATCACATTTTCAAAAGGAGCAGTTGAGCTATTCCCGGCCTCATAACGGAAGATAATTCCGTTTAAGTTACCGGAAATAATATTGCGGTCAGCCTCAGAGTTTCCGCCAATACGGTTTTTATTTGCTCCGTGCTGTAAACCGATACCGGCGCCGTCATCGTCACCAGGCCGGGTTCCGTTACCTACCGGTGTCACACCATCAGCGGCTGTTCCTATAAGATTTCCTACAATAATATTTGCAACAGGTTGGCCGCTATTAACGCCATTCTGAAAATCAGACTGCAGAAATATACCAAAAGTATTATTTGAGATAACATTGTTGCGGATAGTATTGTCCCCGGCTCCCAGCAATGAAATACCGTCCTGTCTGTTACCCACCATACTCGATCCGTCAGCACCTATACCTATGTAATTGTTTTCAATCACAGTACTGCGTACAGAAGCCTTATTCAACTGAATGCCGTGTCCTTTATAGAGATAACTCTCTCCCATAGCTGCTCTTCCGGCATCATCATCAAAACCATTCCCACCGATAATATTTCTGTAGGTAGCATCCGGTCCGCCAATTGTATTACCGGTAGACGCATCTTCAAACTTAATACCGGCATACATATTACCAGTTGCATTATTTGTTCCGGTTGAATTACCGGCTGCATCCGTACCTACATAATTACCTCTTATAAAAGACGAATTTACACTTTTAAAATAAATACCTGTTTGCAGGGTACCATCATATTTATCAGGGCATTGTGCCTCACAAGGGTTCTGAGCACAAGGCTGCCCGCCACCCGTACCGGAAGACCATTGGGCCGCACCACAGTTTCGGCTGTCAGGAGCACCGCCGTTTCCGGAGATAACATTTCGTTCAGCAGGATTGCTGCCACCAATGATCAGACCTGTACTTTCATCAGCACGGATACCAGCACCGCCATTGCTGATTATAGTGGTTCCATCAGCTCCAAGCCCAATAATATTGCCGGCAATAAGCGTATTATTACTTTGTATGTTCCAGATTCCGTTTCCTGTCGTACCACTTATTACGTTGTCTTTTACAGTCACCCTGTTACTTGAACGTATATACACTCCGACTTCTCTCAAGGGGAAACCGGCGCCGTTCGCTACTCTTACATTACCGGAGATATCTGTACCGAGATAATTGTTTTCGATTACTACGGAACTTCCGTTTGCTCCTAATCCATCAATATGTATAGCTCCGACTTCTCCGCCCGGAGCTGAGGTGTATTGAAGAGTATTTGCTATAACATTACGGTCACAACCCGGACCGCCGATTACAAAGCTGGAGGAGTTGTTACCGGATAAAAAGATCGCATGCTCACGAATCGCCACCGAGCCTGCACCAGCAGTACCGGTATTATTTAATCCGATCCAGCAGCTCTTTATATTACCTCTTGCATTATTAAAGTTAAAAGCTCTGCTCCAGTTTTGAATAATAAAGCCCGACACATTCAGATTTATATTGGAACCATTGAAGCAGTTACCTCCTCCGTTTCCTCTTAAAACAATCACCGGAGCCCCGCAAGCATATCCGGATTGCGTAGTTGCGTCAATCTCAATGAGTGAGCTACTCCAAAAATCCAGGGAGTTGTTTAACGTGATCACATACTTACCATCAGCCCCCGGAGCAGAAGAGATATTGAATACAATTCTGTGGGGAGTTGCGGGCGAGCCATTCCCGGGGTTTTGATTATTATTGGCATCCTGCACAGCCTGACGTAAAGAGCCACTTCCATCATTATTTGTATTTGTGACCACATACTCGTAGGCAAATACATTAACTGAGAGAAGCGCAGAAAAAATCACGGACATGAGTAAGGCGATTTTTCTCATAGTAGTAAATAATAGGGTAGTCTGTTTTTTTATTACGTTAACCGATAATTACCAAAAACCAATTAAAATGTTTAAATTTTAAGTCGGAAAATTACAATTTTTCACCGGAAATTTAAAGATAAAATTCAATAATATCTATCAAATAAGCAAAAACCGGTTAAAAAATCACGTCATTCCGCTCTTCGGTAATCCTCTTATCTACAGCCAAAACCTGCGAAAAGCAGTGAGTTAGCAGATATGCATAAATATAGTTTAAGGTCTGTTTCGTTATAATAAATTACTTTTGTAAAAAAAAAGTAACCGCACATTGAATCTTTTAACAATAAAGAATATCCGAAAACAATACGAAAACACAACCGCACTCTCGGATATATCCTTTTCAATTCCTAAAGGCTCGATACTGGGACTTCTTGGCCCCAACGGAGCGGGCAAAACAACATTGCTCCGTATCCTGACCGGTATTATAAAGCCGGATTCCGGTAAGATTTTATTTTACGATGAATCAATAGAAAAGGTTCATTTTGAGAAAATCGGCTATCTCCCCGAGGAACGAGGCTTGTATAGAGATATGAAAGTTGAGGAACAGCTGATCTTTCTTGGCTCCCTGAAAAATATACCCCGGCATGTGCTAAAAGAGAGGATCCGTTTCTGGCTTGAAAGAACGGGATTAGGCCCGTACAGAAATTTCAGAATTAATCAGCTATCCAAAGGTATCCAGCAAAAAATTCAACTCATTGCAGCAATTATCCATGATCCGGAAATCGTAATTCTGGATGAGCCTTTTTCCGGTTTTGATATTTTAAATACTCAACTTGCAAAAGACCTGATTCTGGAACTGCATAAACAGGGCACAACTTTTATATTATCTGCACATCACCTGCAAAGCATAGACTCATTATGCACCCATATAATACTAATAAACAGTGGAAAAATTGTTTTAAATGACTCCATTCAGTCGATCAAAAAAAATATGTATCGGACAGAAACATACAAAATCAGCGGCCACGGAAGTCTGACAAACAAGCCTCAAAGCTTTGAAATAATCAGTGTAAAAAATTACGGAGAACATATTGAGGCTGCAATCGTATCAAAGAACTCCTCTACCCCTAATCAGATATTGGCTGAACTGGCTGAAACTGTTATGATAACTTCTTTTTTCGAAGATAAGCCCAATATGGAAGAAATCTTTATTAAATCCATAACCAATACAAAATGAAAGCAGTCTGGCTAATTATTCATCGCGAGTATAATCAGCGTATACGAAAAAAATCCTTCCTTATTCTTACTTTACTGGGACCGGTTTTTTTTGCATTACTGCTGATAATTCCTGCCTGGCTTTCATTGCGAAAAATCGATAATCAAAAGATCATTCTGGTTTATGATCCTGCACATGTGCTTCCGGAAGATTTCGTAAAGGATGGCATTTTTACGCTCCATAGGTTTCCGGATAATTATTCCGGGGAAGAAGTTTTTACAAGGTTCTCCAGATCGGACAGCTACACCCTGCTTTACATTCACAATCCTGAAAAGGCGAGTTTGTTTTTTCATCATGATGTTAATCCGGGAACAAAGGCATGGATAAGCAATCTGCTCAACCGGATTTACGTCAAACACCTTCTCAATGAGAAACTGGGAGAGGATCAGAGCAGTCAGCTACCTGCTGAAGTCAGTCTGAATGTACAATTGATTAATCCCGGTCATAGTGCCATGGATGAAGTCCGGAACGGCTTATCCATGCTTTCCGGGATTATTATTTATTTGTTTATTATTACCTATACGATGCAGGTGATGCGAGGTGTGGTTCAGGACAAATCGAATCGTATTACAGAAATTCTGTTAACATCCGTAAAGCCTTTCCAGCTAATGCTTGGAAAAATTACAGGTATCGCGCTAATCAGCATCACTCAATTCACTATCTGGTTTACCGCAGCCTTTTTATTGTATCAGTTATTTGATATCCGGTATGGAGAAAGTTTAGATCTTTTTGGGAATGAAAAGATAAGTGAAACAATAAGCAATCACTCTATCGATATAAAACAGGCCATGGAATGGAATCAGCTCATCAATACATTTTCAGGGATTGATATTCCATTCTTTTTAATCGTTTTTGGCTTTTACTTCACTTTCGGCTATTTATTCTATAGTGCCATATTCGCGGCTATCGGAGCATCTGTTGATTCTGAAACGGATACACAACCGTTTATATTCCCCCTGACTATACCGATATTGATCAGTTTTGCCTTATATCAGACACTCATTGAACAGCCGGATTCATCTCTGTCCGTTTTCTTCTCTATTTTTCCCTTTACTGCTCCTGTAGCGGTTATGTTTCTCCTGCCTTATCACCTCCCTTTATGGCAACTTATCTGCAGTATGGTTTCTCTGACTCTTTCTTTTATGCTAGCTGTATGGTTTGCCGCCAAGATATATAGAACAGGAATTCTCATGTATGGCAAAAAAATCACATTGAAAGAAATGATTCGATGGCTAAAAACCTGATCAATAATATTTTTTTAAAAAATTGTCTGCATAAGAAATCATCCTATTCTTCTTCAAATCGGAGATAAACTTTTTTCGATGTAATCGTCTCCAGAATAGGTTTGAGCATAACCTGTGCATTAAATTTTGTTTGTTCCAGTACCCTCATCTCAAGAGCTCCTTCTTCAATCTTTGCCTCTGCAAGTTTGTAAGCCATGTCGATTATTTCTGCATCTGGTTTCCTGCTCAGATTGGAAATAGTATATACTTTTGATTCTTTATGATTTACTTTGACGTAACAGATTTCCGGTTTTGGCAATAAGATCTCTACATGATCCGCTGATATTTTAATATCATTTGTATCAAGTCGCGAAAGGTCCAGACATCCGACCACCTCTCCGCTCACGATTAAGACGGCTTTAGGATCCAGTGGCCACCATTTGATATACTCGGTATGCTCAATGATATCTTTCAGATAGAAACGCACCAGCTCCAGCCTGCCCAATGCTTCCATTCGTTCGACGATCATATGATGCGCTGACTCGCCGGATTTATTTGCGCCCTTTTGGGATTCCAACCAATTGCCGGTTTGAAAAAAAACAACCGACAGAAGTAAGATCCAGGGTAATATTATCAGAATGGTCTTTTTGATAGCAGTCTTACTATTATGTTTGGAACTATTTTACTTTCTTCAAGATGATAAAAGTTCATAGTAAATCCAATATTTTTTAATATAATGGCTATCAAAAAATCAGACCGCTACCGGCTTGTTTAGTTGTGAAAAAAAACGATCGAAAAAAATTCTGGTTAGCTGCAGCTGCTCTCTGTCAATATCATAATATACCCGTGGCCCATTTATCGTACCGGTAATTATTCCAACATCCTTCAGATCTTTCAAATGCTGCGAAACGGTGGATTGACTAAGAGGCAACTCTTCCACAAGCTTGTTTACTATCATTGGTCCATGTTGCAAAAGCAGTTTCACAATAGCTATCCTTGCAGGATGAGCAAGTGCTTTGGCATATGCAGCCAGCTTAACTTCGTCACCTTTAAACTCCTGTTTTTTGTTGATTGCCATATATATTCCGTTTTGTATATAAATCTATGACAGCCGGACAGGAACATCAGATTGCCAGTTATTATTCGGCAATAAATTATGTCTCCGTCTGCTTCTATGTTTCACATAGTATCATAGTATTAAATATACGATTTCCACAGAATACTTATTCACAAAGCACTACAAATCACATGTTTTCATAAAAAAATTAAAGAAAAGATATAAAAAATGATACTCCTATTCAGATTCAATGAATGCAGCATGCAAGTCTAATACCTGAGTAATTAGCATATGCTTTTCGTCATTCCGGATTACATAGTCTGCTTTCAACAACTTTTCTTTTTCGGGCATCTGACGATCAATAATATCTTTGATCTGCTCAATGCTTCTGAACGGATCTCTGCTTTTTACCCTATCGATTCTCAGAGAATCAGGCGCATACACGACTACAACTTTATCAAGAAGACGATACGACCCTGATTCAAACATAAGAGCCGCTTCTTTTACTATGCAGGGAACATCACTGAAACCATTGACCCAGGCTTCAAAATCTTTACCTACTGCCGGATGTACAAGCCTGTTTAGCTTATCAAGCTTTTCAGGATCTGAAAACAGCGTTGAAAGATATTTTCTATTGACTTCTCCGTCTCCCGTATAGCTATCACTACCAAAAGTGTCAATAATATCTTCTTTAAGCTTTTTATCCGAACGCATCAATTCTTTTGCCCTCGAATCCGCATCATATACAGGAACTCCAAGTATCGAAAATATTCGGGTTACAATACTCTTTCCAGAGCCAATCCCGCCGGTTATCCCAATTTTTATTGGCATAAAGCTATTCCAGTTCGGATATTGGTATTACAGAAGGTGTAAAAAAATATTCCCGGATATAATCCGGTTGCCGGACCAGTTTCAGGGGTAATGTTGAATCGGTCCGATCGAGATCTTTACGGTTTATAATAACCTCCAGTTCTTCATTTTTAAGCCGTTCAATATCTTCGGGACGTATCAGCACAGTCAGCTTAACTCTTTCTCCGATATCAGTTTCGGTCTCCCGGAAACCCTTCAAGACCGGAATTATTCCGATAGTTTCCTGAACAAAGGCAGCAACATCAAAACGAACTTTTACTTCTTTGGGCTTAAATGTGGTCTGTCGGGGTAATTCAAAAGCGAGATTGACATAGGCATCATACGGTGCTTCGATATTTCGCTCCGGAATACGTATGTAAAAGGAATCTTTAAGGCTTTTAATGACACTTGACGGCCCGGTAACTTTTACAAATTCCGGTTCAATCCGGATGGCACTTACAATCTCGTTGCCTGGCAATAATGAAATTGCAGAGCTGTCAACCCTTAAAGGAAAAGGCTTTTCAATAATTTTATCAAATCGAAGAAAGATTGTATCCTTGAGAAGATAATTTATTTTAATATCATCCAGCTGACTCTTGACAATCGGCAGCAAGTCAGATGCTGCAATATATTTATCAGAGGGAAGATTGCTGACTTTGATTAAAATCGGCTTTCTGTTAATCTTGAGGGTCCTTCTAAGCAGATTCCAGCCAAATCCACTTGCATTAAAGAGTACTCTGGCCGGAAGCGGCTCAACCGGTACTATTATGTCCTGATCGTACACAAACTTGACCGGATAAGAAACATCCGCGGTATGATCTTCATTCATGGCATTGAAAAACCAGAATGTTCCGGCAGCAACAAGACATAATGCTATTGCCTGCCAGTCTGCATTAATACCGAAGATGCTTCTTCTTGCTTCCATACAAAGCAAATGCTACTTGGCAGGTGTCCCGGCTTTTTGGGAAGCTTCAGCAGAAATAGCCCATTTTTCAATTTTAACTCTAAATCCTTTGTCAATCTCCACTGTGACTGTTTCATCAGATTCAATACCGACTACCACACCATGGATCCCGCCAATGGTTACAATATCATCGCCCTTTTTAATGCCCTCTCTGAATTTTTTTGCATCTTTCTGCTTTTTTTGTTGTGGTCTGATCATAAAAAAGTACATCACCACAAACATTAATCCCATAAAGAAAAGAAACGTATAGTCTCCTCCAGGCTGTGCCTGTAAAAATAATCCGAATACCATTTATCAAGTTTTTATTTAAAAATTACTTTTTCAACGGACCTTTATCGTCCATATCGACTGCTTTTACGTCAGCAACAATCTCAAGAACCGTTTCCCGTGGCTCCGTGTTTGCAAGAACAGTAACTGTTTTATGAATTTTTCCGGAACCCGAACCATTATATTTTACTTCAATCTCACCTGACTTTCCCGGCATTATCGGTTCTTTGGTCCATTGAGGCACCGTACATCCGCAGGAAGCCTTAGCATCTACGATCAGCAAAGGAGCTTCACCTGTATTTTTAAATTTAAAGACATGCCCTACCATATCGCCTTTATTAATTCTTCCGAAGTCATGAAGACTTTCTTCAAACTCGATTTTAGTAGTCTGCTGAGCTTCCGGTGCAGATGACTGAGGCTGGGAGGGTTTGTCGGCTTCCTCTATAACCTCTTGTTTTACCTGTTCACTTTTCTGCTCACAGGCAGTAAACAAAACACTGCCCAGTAATAATCCGATAAAAATACTTCTGCAATTCATTTTTATAATGCGTAGTCTTTATATTACTTAAGATTCTTAATTACGTTTTCAGTAAACTGCTGTGTGGAACAAGCTCCTCCTAAATCTCCGGTACGCTGATTTCTATCTGCCAGCGTCATATCAATTGCCTTATCAATGCGGTCAGCGTATTCAAATTCCCTGAGATACTGAAGCATCATTACGGCAGATTTCAGCAAAGCTGTCGGATTGGCAATGCCTTTACCGGCAATATCAGGAGCAGTACCATGTACGGCTTCAAAAATAGCAACATCTTTACCGAAATTGCTTCCTGCTACCAGTCCAAGGCCACCGATCAGTCCTGCGCAAAGGTCAGAAAGGATATCTCCGAAAAGATTTGTGGTAACAATCACATCAAAACGCTCCGGGCGCGCGACAAGCTGCATACACATATTGTCAATGATATAATCATCTATCTGGATATCAGGAAACTCAGGAGCTACCTTTTTCCCTGCATTCAGAAATGTTGCACCGGCTGATTTAAGTATATTAGCTTTATGGACCAGTGTTACTTTCTTACGATTATTATTTTGTGCATACTCAAATGCTGAACGGACAATACGTTCACATCCAAGCTCGGTGATGCGCGCAATGCTGTCTGATATTCCCAGCCGCTCGTCCCAGGTCTCAAGTCCTGAATACAAACCTTCAGTATTCTCCCTTACAGTTATAAGATCAACATTGGAAAATCTTGTCTCGACACCCGGTATGGATTTACAGGGACGGATATTAGAGTATAGATCAAAAAGCTGTCTTAACTGGATATTTACACTTTTAAAACCTTTACCGATGGGTGTAGTAAGAGGACCCTTCAAAGCTACTTTGTTTCTGCTTATTGAGTCTACAAGCGAATCAGGAACAAGCTTTCCTTTTACATTTAGTGCTGTCTCTCCGGCCGGTTCATCCTCCCATTCGACAGGAGCACCGGCTGCTTTAAAAATCGCTTTAACGGATGCAACAATTTCCGGCCCGATTCCATCACCGGGAATAAGTGTTACAAGTGTGCTCATTCTCCGTTTGCTTTTTTGGTTTTAATTTCGTCCATCAGATTTTCGACATCAACCAGAAGACGTTCCGCCTTGTTACGGGCATCACTGATAATTTTCTGTCCCTCGGCTCTTGCTGACGTAGCAGGCTGATCCTTCTCCTCAATCAGCTGATCAATGAGTTCTTTCAATTTGGTCCGGTATTTATCAAGTCTGAAGCTTAGCTTGTCTCTGGTGCTTGACCCTTTGTCCGGTGCAAACAATATACCAATAACCGCTCCGGCGAGTATGCCGGCAATGAAAGCAAAAAACGAATCTGGCCTTTTATTCATACCTGAATTGACTTTTATTTATTATCTATTAATCCACGTCCGCTTTTTCGTATGATTCCCTTTGCTATCAGTTCCTGGGAAAGAGAGTCAAGCATACCATTTACAAACTGCTTGCTTTTAGGAGTGCTATACAGCTTGGATAGCTCTATATATTCATTAATCGAGACCTTTACCGGAATAGCCGGACAGGTTATCATTTCTGCCATTGCCATCTTCAGAATAATATTGTCCGTCATAGCTATACGCTCCATTTCCCAGTTTTTTGCTTTTCCTTCCATATAGGAATCCAGCTCTTTATCCCTCTCAATTGTTTCCTGATACAAGTCTTCAAAAAACTGTCTGTCCTCCTCCCAGTTACCAGAGATATCAATCAGAATTTTTTTCGTATCAGCTTCGGCAGATTTAAGTGTCTTAACAACCAGGCTCTTAACAATACTCTGATTTTCGACCCAGTTAAAATCCCGTTCTTCAAAAAAAGCCTGAAGTGATTCGTTCTTAAATATACAATTTTTAGCCGTATAAACTAAAATTTTTCTATCTTCCTCGAAGTCCGGATTATCATACAACAAGTATGCCTTAAATTCATCGTCTGCCTTTAAAATACTTCGAAAGGTTCGTTTCACCAATTCTCTTTCCCAGTGCAGATTACGCTTCACTCTACTGATTTCCAGATCTTCATCTTTTTTCAATTTCTGATACAGGGTATTTCTTATAAAATTACCACATTGAGGAAAATCGGACTGCTTTAAATACTTGCCTTTTTCTTCCGTTTCATAATCTGATGAATAGTCGAACAGGTCCACTAAAAACAGCAGTGAAAGGATATAGTTTTCATAAATCTTATCGATTTCGCCCAGCATCACTTTTTTGTAATGTTTCTGATCTTTGCGGATGCGACTTTCATACAACGCCATCGCTTCATTGACGGCTTTTCTTATTTCGTCGGGATATTGAAATAAATCGGGTTTGTCTTCTGTAAAGGATTTCCGGAACAGTTCTGTGGCAAGGTTCTTATTATCCCGAAGTTCCTGAGGCGGGCGTGGCTCCATTGAATTAAGATCCGGAGCAAAAAACTCTGAGATATAATCAACAGATAAATGAAAATCAGATTTCTCTGCCTGCTTAAGTCCGTAAAGGGCCTGCATGACCTTTATTCTTAGTAATCTCCTGTTCAGCATTATTTTTTGTAAAAGAACGATTTTGTACCGAAAATCCCGAAATGAGTTTATACCTTTACAGAAACATTCATACGGTATTCCGTTTTGCTGACAAAATTAGTCTTTTTTTAAAACCTTTTCAATTGATAAAGTTTTAAAAAAAAGTTTATTGAACCACGTGAAAGCTTTAAAACATCTTAACAAATATTTCTTTATTTATAAAAAACGCTTTTTATCCGGCGTTTTTATTGTTCTGTTATCGAATTTGTTTCTGGTTTTACCTGCTCCATTGGTAAGAAACGCACTCGATATGGTCATTGAAGCAGTCAATTCTCCTGACCGGGACAGCACCTTGTTCAACCGGTCTCTGGCATACTATGTCGGCCTCATTCTTCTTGCTGCCTTACTTCGGGGATTGTTTCTTTATCTGCAGCGCCATATTCTGATCGGCATGTCCAGATATATAGAATATGACCTTAAAAATGAAATATACGCACATTATCAGGATCTGCCGATGGAGTTTTACAGACGAAATAATACCGGAGACTTAATGGCCCGGATTTCTGAAGACGTCAGTCAGGTACGAATGTACCTGGGCCCCGCAATCATGTACGGATTAAACCTGATTTCACTGTTCATGATTGTTATTCCGTTTATGCTCTCGGTCGATGTCAGGCTAAGTCTGTATGTCCTTATCCCGCTGCCATTACTATCCATTAGTATTTACTATGTGAATACGTTGATTAATAGAAGATCATCCGAAATTCAAAAGGCTCTATCCCGGCTATCGACATTTGTTCAGGAAGCTTTTTCGGGCATACGGGTTCTGAAAGCATTTGGCAAGGAAAAAGATTCTGCAAGGCGTATGTATGAAGAAAGCAACAATTTCAGGTTCAAGTCACTTCAACTTGTCCGGGTCGATGCCTTCTTTTTCCCTCTTATTCTTCTTCTTACAGGCCTCAGCAATATTATAATCATATACTTTGGTGGAATGGGAGTGATAAAAGGAGATATCACATTCGGAGTAATCGCAGAGTTTGTAATTTACATCAACCTTCTTACCTGGCCGGTAGCCTCTTTGGGCTGGATAACGAGCCTTGTCCAGCGGGCAGAAGCATCTCAGGAAAGAATCAATGAATTTTTGAACACAAAAAATACGATTATATCCTCGAATAACCGGGAAAATAAGATTAAAGGTAAAATCGAGTTTCAAAATGTAAGCTTTACATACCCGGATTCGGGGGTTCAGGCACTCAGAAACGTTTCTTTCATTATCGAACCAGGCCAGACACTGGCCATACTTGGCGGGACCGGCTCCGGAAAAAGTACAATTGCCAATCTCATCTGCAGGATGTATGATCCGACAGAAGGCCTGATTCTTATCGATGATATTGATATACGTGAATATAGTCTTCAGGTGCTCAGAAGCCAGATGGGATATGTACCGCAAGATGTCTTTCTGTTTTCCGATACAATACGGAACAATATTGAATTTGGCGCATCCGGGCTGCGCGAAGAGCAGATTGTCCGGGCTGCCTCTGATGCTGACCTGCTCAACAATATCACAGATCTTCCGAATGGTTTTGAAACTGTACTCGGCGAACGGGGTATTTCTCTATCGGGCGGTCAAAAGCAACGCTTATCAATTGCCAGAGCAATCGTAAAAGAACCAGTAATAATGCTTCTGGATGATAGCCTGAGTGCGGTCGATACACATACAGAGCACACTATTCTGAAAAATCTTGAACGAATAATGAAGAATAAATCGTCTGTTATAATATCGCACAGAGTTTCTTCATCAAAGCTGGCGCACTCCGTTATCGTGCTGGATCAGGGACATATTGTGCAACATGGAAGCCATGAGGAACTCATTAATCACCCCGGAATCTACCAGGAGCTCTATCGCAAACAGCTTCAGGAACAAATCTAAAAACAACAGTATTCAGGAACCTTTATTGAGAAGTTTTCCCAATTTGGATTTGATTCGCTGCCAGACGGTAGGTCCGCCGTCTCCCTCGTCTTCTCCAATAAGATAGCCGTATGGCTCCAGTGACTCTACGTTGTCAAAAATAATCTTTACAACCCCCAGAAAGGGAATAAATAAAATCATACCAGCTACTCCCCAAAGAAAACCTCCTATAAATAAGGAAATGATTGTAGCAAGTGGATTTACTTTCACTTTTGATCCTACAATAAGCGGAGTCAGAAAGTTATTCTCAATAAACTGGGATATAATAAACACTGCTGCAGTTGCCGCTGCATACCCAACAGAATCCTGAGTAATGAATGCATACACTGTTGGAATCAGCCCTCCTATAAATGTTCCTACATATGGTATGATATTAAGGATAGCTGCCATTACTCCAAAAAAAATGGCATGAGGTAAACCGACAATAAGCAACCCGGTTGTATTCATAATTGCCAGTATGCAGACCACTGTTAATACCCCTGTCAGATAGTTTTGTGTCACCTTGCTTATTCCATCTATAACATTGCGTGTCCTGCGCTCATCTTTAACTGGTGTAATCTTTAAAGTAAAGTTAATGAACCGGTTTCTGTATAGCAGGAAAAAGAATGTATAGATTACAACAATACCAAAAGTAGCCAGTGTACCGGTAGTTCCAGTCAGGATTCGTTGTGCGTATGTACCACTTGTTTCCAGGAAACCGGAAAGTCGCTGTTTTAAGATAGACAGCTGTCTGTCCGGGGCCACACCGGTTTTCTGATGAATAATCTCCTGAATTTCTTCTATTCTGGAAGTCATATTTTCTTTTATCAGCGGAACATCCTGTGCAAATCCGGCAATCTGGGTTGACAGAATCGTAATAACGGCTCCTACCACCAGAAAGAAAGCAATGATGGAAAGAACAATAGCAACTCCCGAAGGCACTTTCCAGGATTCAAGCTTGTGTACCAGGGGGAATAGAAGCATGGCAAGCAAAGCTGCAAATGACAAGGGGATAAAAAAATTACGGGCAAAATACAATCCCCCGAAAAAGAGAAAAGCAAACAACATCAGTAGGATAAAGTTAAAAAGTCTGCTGTGCAACAATTCCTTGAACATAAAAATTTATTTTTCTCTTAATAATTCAACCTGCTTCATCCGGATAAGTTTAACCGGAACACTAGTATCAAAGTAAAGTTCTGTTATTTTTTTCTTATTTTTCTTCAAAGACCACACATCATATGTTTTTCCATTATAAGACTGCTCTCTAAAACCGGATGCTGTATAGTTCAGGAACCGTATGATTTCAAATTCATCATTCTGATTTATAACCGGAATAGCTGTGGAAAAGGACACGCCATCATAACTCCTGGTCAGACTTCGAAGCAAGACCTTATACTGCATTGAAGCAATATGTTCTTCTGCATTCCTCCCTAACCGTGCGCAGGAATATGCCTTTTCAAATAAGGCCGTAAGACTTACAGGATAAAAGCTTAATAAACTATCAGACAGCTCAATGGCATACGAGTAATTACCATCTGCACTCGCCTGGCGAATATTTGCCTCAATAGTGATCAATTGCTCAGGGGAATACGACGGTAACGTGGCTGACATATAATAAAGATCACGAACAGACTCCGCATTAAGACTTGTATCAAGTTTATGAAAACGCTCTGACAACTCCTGATATGAAAAACGATCCGGATTCTGAGCTGTTACCGAGTCAAATCTTCCTATTGCAAGAGCACACAAACAAAGAAAAAAATAACGCATGGGCTTCATATAAAAACAGCGTTCTCATTGAGAACGCTGTCATTGAATATATTAATTTCTAATACTTTTTAACGGACTGTTACCTTACCAGTGATCATCTCTCCGGATTTGGTAGCAATACGATAGGTGTATACACCCGGAGCCACTGTAGATATATCAAGCGAACGCATACCTTCAGAAAGTTGCCCCTGAGTAACTCGCTGTCCTTTCATATCATACAACTCGATCGAACTGGCATCTTTCAGATCAAAATTAATCAGATTCTGAGCAGGATTCGGATAAACTCTGTTTCCTTCTGTCTCTGCAGACAATGTAGAGGTTACAACTGGTGTTGCACTTGGATAGAGGAAAATATAATCATACGCCAAAGGCTCTCTGTCCGGTCTGCCTCTATCTGTACTGAATCGGATGAAATAAGCCAACTGATGCTTATAATCTTCTGAGAAGAAATAGTATTCTTCCAGTGATGATAAGGGGGTTCCAAGGGTATAGTCACCCACAATAGGCAAGTTTCGCGCAATGGCCGTATCTTTAATGGCAGAAGAGATTCTCACTCTCAGTACATCCTGATACTCCACACCTGGAAGCTTCAGGATCCCTCTTCCATCTACCGTTGTTTCCGAGAAAGTAGTTCTTTTTGTCGTTACACTCGCTGACACAGGAAAAGGCAGATCCGGATGTTTAACATCTTCCTTAAATTCCGTATACTCTGCTCTGGCTGTATCCTTAAACGAGCTACCATACATCATCGGAAAGCGAAACATAACCAGTTCATTCTGATAAGGAACATTAAATTCAATGCCTTCAATAAAATCTGAAGCCATTCCGGTCATCCTGTAGTCAGACTCAGATGCAGCAAAATATACTTCACCCATTATCCCCAGGCTCAGTTTCATTTGAGCACTGCTATAAACCGATGAATTAACAGGTACATATTCAAAAGGAGTAAGATCACCGGTAAACCTGCTAAAATCCCAAACCTGATTATCCCCGGCTGCCCCAGGGTTCCAGGTTTCATCACTTTCAGCTAATACAGTTATTCCCTCATATGCATCTCCCGGATCAGGCAGATTGCTCCGGGTTATGGTCTGTGCCTGAACACTCACCATAAATAGTAAAAATGCTGATGATAGATAGATATTCTTCATACGCTATTGTTTCTATAGTTAAATAAAATATAAAAATAGGTAAATTTATGTCTGTATAAAACTTTTCACAGCTTTATACGGAATTAGCTCTGAAATCTGTTTATAACGAACTTAATCAATAAAAGTTTGTCCTCTTCTCATAACGGGATCCTTTGAAGCCAAAGAAGCAGATATATAAATAGGAAATTACAATTAATATGAATGAGGCTGTAAGCGAAACCTCAAACAGATTACCCCAAATCATCGGAATAATAGCTCCTCCCACGATAGACATAATAAGTACAGAAGACCCTTCTTCGGAATATCTCCCTAATCCATCAATTCCCATTGTGTATATACAAGGAAATAATACAGAGTTAAATAATCCTACAGAAGCAAATATGAAATAGATATTATCAGGAGTCAGACTTCCTGATAGCACGATTGCAAGTGTAACTAAAAGAGCAGCGATCATTGAATTGATTCCGATTAGCTTACGCGGACTGACTTTCGCCAATAAGGCTACTCCAACAAAGCGTCCGATAAGTGCTCCTCCCCAATACATTGGAACTGCAATTTCCGGGGCCATATTTGTACCCACTGCGTTAGCAAGGAACCGGCCAATAGTTACTTCTGCACCCACATAGCAGAAAATAGCCAATCCCCCCATAACAACATGAGGAAACTGAAGGATGAAGCGTTGCGTATTTTCTTTGGTTTTAGCCAACGGGTCAGCAACTTCTGTATTTAATTTGGGCAACCTGGAAAATCCGACAAAAAGAGCTAATAAGAACAAAATTGCCCCAAGCCCCAGATAGGGTAACTGCACATACTTGATTGTTGCAGCAACAAATTCTTCCGGAGACATTGCCAGTCTGCTTTCTTCAGTCAGGCCTGCAACTCTCATAAATAATCCCGCAGCAAAAAGAGGCGCAAGAAATGCTCCGAGCGAGTTGAATGCCTGCACAAGCGTCAGACGAGCAGCTCCGCGCGCTCTGTTTCCGACAAGGACTACATATGCGTTGGCTCCAACCTGCAAAACAGTAATACCAGTGGCGAGTACAAATAATGACAGGATAAATATTCCGTATGACCGATTTTCTACAGCCGGATAAAATAACATACAACCAAACCCGGCAATGACAATGCCCCAGATAATAGCATTTTTATAACCGTACCTGTTAATAATACTCCCGGCCGGGATGGCAATTATAAAATAGGTAGCAAAGAAAATAAAGTTTACCAGCAGCGCTTCAGCAGGTGTCATCTGAAAAACTGTTTTCAGTTCATCAACCAGCATAAAGTTCAATACCGTAATAAGTCCCCACATAAAAAACAACGTGGATAAGACGATCAGAACTCCGGCATTATTTCTTTTGTCACGGGTATATAGCTGACTCATATAGCAGTTATTATTGTAATTTGTTTACTATCATTTTTACAAACGTTTCGCAGTATCATCAATTTCTGTAGTTCAGAAGCACAATCCCGGAAAACACTTTTGATCCATCAAAAAGTTACAAAAAATATTATTATAATTCAAATACCTTCTGCGTTTGTATTTTTATAGCCCAAAAATAATGGGAATATGCCATGAAACAGAGAAAACAACCAAATAAAAGTATACAGACGACAGGAGAGTGAAAATAAAGAAACCCAACAGGAAGTGCTGGGTTTCTTTATAAAGCTATAGTTTCAGACAAGACTATTTTACATTGAAAGAAGTCTCTCCTATCTTGTGACCATCCGCAAATACTTCAATCCGGTGCTTGCCACGCTTGTATTCACTGCCTTTTTTATACACGAAAGAAACTTTTTGTCTCGAACCGCCAAATGATACAGCCTGAGACATGGAGAACATTTTTTCTTCACCTTCCGCAGTAGTAAAAGATCCACCGCTATTTCCGCCAAACAGCACTGTACCGTCAGGTTCTACAAGGCGCATCACAATATTCTTTTCATTTTGCGGAGCTACCTTATTCTCAGCAAGGAAGAAGGCAAGTTTCAGCTTGTCTATTTGCTTCGCTTTAAAATCAGGTCCCGGAAATTCTTTAGCCTTGGCATTTACGGCACTCAAAGAGAACTCCTCCGTTCTCATAACTGAAGCTATCTCAACTTTTTCGGCAAGCGAAGCTTTTTCTCTGCTTATGCTGCGAAGAGAATCTGATAAGGACCTTTTTTCTACGGTAAGGGTATCAATTTTTGCAAGGGCTGCATCCTTTTCCTGTATCAGGGTCTGTATTTGCTCATTCAGCAAAGCAACCCTGGCAGCCAGTTCATCACGCTCCTTCTTATATACACTGCTGGCATTCGCCAGCTTACGTGAGCTCGCCAGACTAGCCTGAAGCTGGTTAATCTGATCTATCAGCATCGGAATTGAGTCAACTTTTAGCCCCAGTTCTTTTGCGACAGCCTCCATTGCTTCCAACTCGTTTTTAACGGTCTGCAATTCGGCAATCTGCTTCTGAACAGTAGCACTCAACGTATCGATTTTTTCCTGTTTTTCAACCAGAATTTTATTTGTTTCCTGTCCTTTAAACAAAAGGAATCCGACAACTCCGCATAATGCTACAATTGCAATCACCATAACAACGATCCCAGAATTGGAAGATTTCCTTTCTTTGGGAGTTTCCGGTCGTTTTTTAGCTGCCGAGGTCGGCCTGGAGGGAGTACTCAGAGGGGCCTGAGTCTGCGGATTCGAGTTTACGTTGTTGTTTTCTTCCATTAGTTTGAAGTATCTTATTATTTTATATTAAATGCATTCATGTAAGATACTACAATAGGACGATTCCCGCAAAAAAATGTTGCATAAGAAAGCTAATTCCTGAAAGAATAAATCAAATGTACCTCATAGCAAGTCCATTGCTGAGATGGTATATGCTTGATCAATTTAATATTTTTCTGAGAAAATCAGCGGACCATGTTTTTGTAAAACATAACCCTGATAAGAAAAAGAACGATAGCACCAATGAGAAAACTGTGTACTATATCGCCCGTATCAAAGGTGTACAGACTTATAAGCCATATTCCAAACAGCACCAAAGAAGTAAGTATCAGATAAACTCGCATAATGGCTCTTTTTCCTATAGAACCATTCGAAGAAAGATTAAGTTAGACTGTCGGAAACTATCAATATAAATTATAATTCACCTCAAGCAATACATAAATATAAATTACTAATTAAAAGATACTTACCTTTAAAATTTAAACTATTAACAACTTGGGAAAGTTAAATTACAAACCAGCCAGGATTTTCTTACCGGTTGGGCAGGAGGTAAAACGTCTTTTAAACGGGAGATTTATGGAGGTGATCAGTTTTTTATCTGTGATGGTTGTAGTGCTTTTTTTCTCCGGAACCCTGACAATAGGTATTCTTGCCATTATTTCCGGTCTGGCGTGGAAGCCAATTCAAAAGACGGGTAATCTGGAACAGCAATATGCTACCTATCTTCTCCATTTTCCCTACTACAAAAAACTGACGAATGAGCAGCGTAAAGAATTTGAACAGCGGCTCAGTTATTTTCTATCTGGTAAGATTTTTATTGCCCGGGAGATGGACAGAGTTACGGATGAGATGAAAATAATGATAGGAGCCTGCGCAATTCAGCTGACTTTTGGACTTAAACCAATGCGGTTTGCTCATTTCAACAAAATCATCGTCTATCCCGGCAATTATTATTCGCCTTTTTCCCGAAAAACGCATAAGGGAGAAGTCAACCCCAACGGAGTGATCACATTTGCCTGGGATGCGTTTCAGAAAGGGTACGAAGTAGAATATGACGGACAAAATCTTGGATTGCACGAAATGGCGCATGCTTTACGGCTTGAAGATGCTACAGATAAGGATGATTACAAAGTTATCAGCGACAGCAGTCTTGCTGTATGGCACAAAGTCAGTCTGAGAGAAATCAAACGAATAAAGCAAGGAAAAAAAACATTCCTGAGACAGTATGCGACTTCGGATACCGAGGAGTTTTTTGCTGTTTGTGTGGAAGAATTCTTTGAGCAACCTTATTTTTTCAGAAGGGAGCTGCCAGAGGTATATCAGGCGCTGGCAAATCTGCTCAATCAGGATCCGACTCAATTTTACAGATCGGTGCTGGAAGATGATATAATAAAGCAGGGGGACTCCTAAGAATCTCCCTGTCCTTTTTGTTTTATCTACTTTATCAGGATACGTATAAACTGATTTTTTTCGGTACGTATGATATATATTCCTTCCATAAAACCGGAAATATCATAATCATCTCTGTTTTCAAGTTCAGCGATTGGATTCCCAATTAAATCGTACAATGTTCCTTTTACTATAGTTTCGCTAAAATACACTACGTCTTTGGCAGGATTGGGGAAAACCTGAATGGCTGAGGAGAGGGGATTCTCTTCTGCAATGTAAGGCAGCGAAGTAATGATTTCTGTTCTGTCCAGCTTAAACCGGAGAGGCACATAGTACAATGTATTAATATCTATCTTCCCGTTAAGAGGCAGTATTTTCTGCTCATATCCACCTTTCAGATCCGGACTCACTGCAAAATCATCATCATTGATTACAACCAGTGTAGAATCATTGATGATTGCCATACCTTCCAGTTTTTCATGCGGATATTCAGGCAAATCAGTGAGAAGATCCGATATCAGGACTTTAGAAACCGGCACAATATCATTTTCCAGAAGCTCGATATCTGTCAGCTGTTCAAGTGTTTTCTCTCCGAACATAATGCCATTTTCGTGATTACCCGGATCTGATACATCTGTTGCCTCCGCTATATCAATCAGGTAAAATCTTTTATAGGCTGCATCAGGTGTACCCCCCTGAAAATCCCCGTCCCGCTCCAAAACAAGAAACCTGGTAGAAGTCACTGCGACAATACCACTGTTGGAGTTATTATTTTTTTCCTGACGATAGACATATTGCTTCGAGGTTCCGGTTTCAATATTATAGCACAGAATACGGGTTGTTTTCGCGTTTAAACCTGAGCTGCGGGGATTATGCATTGTTGACTGCATAATACCTACCAGTGTCTTTTTATCTGGTGTAATAGTAAGCCCTTCCATACCTCTGTTAGCTCTGCGATAGGCAAATACCTTAGGCATCGTTCTTCCTCCGAAACCGGTTCCAAATGGATTTATACGCTCAATCGTTTTTCCTTCGGCATCTACATGCAACAGATGAGGACCGTATTCATCACAAATCCAGAATGACCCGTCTTCCATCGCTACCAATCCTTCAGAGTCTATACCCTCAGGATCTGCCTCCAGCAATTGCAGATCAAGATTCCGGGCAGTTTCTCCTGTACTTCCCATGCCCTGCGGATTGGGCAAACCAGTTAGTCTGGTTCCGTCATTACGTTTTAGCTCGATTTTCTTCACCAATTCCATACGGTCACCTTTTATCAAGAAATGACCAATCTGTGGAGCAAATTCCGGGTTGGAGAAGATTTTTGTAGCCATTCCTGATGTAGAATCCGCATTTGGGCCACGGTCCGTTAACATGTAAAACTGATCGGTTGTACCAGGTACCAGACACATGTCCGAACCGAATCCACCATTCATTACCTTAACCTCACCTTGTGTGAATATTACCTTACGTTCAGTACTGGGAAACTTATCTGCCTGATAATTCAGGTTCTGAATTCGTTCGTCATCTCTTGCCTGAGTTTCACCGGACGAATATGGTTCTGTCCTGAATTTCTCATACAGATATTCAGCTAAAGCATCCTGTTCACTTCCATCAGCCGCAAAAAGAGCATTTCCTGTTTTTTCTTCACCGGCTCCTTTGGTAATAAATACCTTGTCAGCTCTCTCAGGGTTTTCCAATACAAATGCATTGAAAGGATAGCCATCACCACCATTAGGACCTGCTCCGGATTGGTCAACCAAAAAGTTTAGTGAGACAATCCGGATTGTTCTTGAAGGGTCGCCGGCAATCTGCCCTCTCTGAACCACGACATCTTCAATTGTGCCATTTTCATCCACAACAACAATCTCGCTTATGCGCTTCCCTGTTTCTTTTGAAGGATCAAAACGAAATCTCATTCCACCGATTTGAGGAAAAGCGCCCGAAGTTGCCACCGGACTCCAGCCAGAAACGGCATGTTCCATAGTCAGACGTAATTGCTCAGGAGTAAGGCTTACCAATGTAAGTCCGTTGTTAAATCTCAACGCATTGAGAATATCCAACTGCGAAATATCTCCTTCCTGCTTTCCCGCTGCCGGATTGGCCTGAGGTGGCAACAATCTTAAAACATTATCTTCACCACTGACACTTATATGACCTATCGCAGACCGGATTCCACCACCATTTTTTATAGATATTTTGACGGTCGGATCAATCTGACGGGCATACCATAAATTAGCGTCTGCTGAGAGATTCCCGAAGTTTGTTTCTTCCGAACGAACCGAAGTTCTTCTTCCTTCAAGAAAGACAGAGGTTTTCCCATAGATCGAGCCATCCTGAAAAGTGATGATGTCGTTAAGTGCATTGCAAAGTTCTTTTACAGCATTCCCTTTAGAGCCCGGTGCAAACGCTTTTTCATATTCTCCCCATACTCTTGTGACACCCTCCCGGTCTGTCGCATAAGCGCCATTTACGGACTGATCCAGCAATTCCGGAATAATTCGTCCCTCCTCGTCAAAGTCAACAACAAGACGTCCTACATATTTCCATTCCCCATCCGTTGAAACAACAATAGCATCATCATCATCTTTATTTTTGGTCAGATAAGGATATGTTTCCTTTGCCTGATCACCATTCCGAAGGATATCTGTGGGATCAGCCTGCAAGGTATTGGAACCTGCAGCAACGATAATATCAATGCCACTAAGTTTTCCGATCAATTCTTTCTCAAACTGGATCTGCTGAAGGTGAGACAACAGAATGATCTTATTACATCCATGCTCATCCCGGAGCTGATCAATATATGGCTGGATATAGGAAGCAAGAATCATCATGTCATTGTCTTTAGGACCTTTTACTCTTACTCCTCCAACAGAAGATAATGTTTCCAATACTTGCGTGGTCGCTCCGACAATACCAATCTTCTCACCATTAATCACAATGGTAGTTGCCGGTGCAATTTTTTGTGTAAATGAAGCTGTAAGAGCATCGGATGGCAAAATCCTGTAGTCACTTGCAGGAAGAATCTGTTCTGTGTATAATCCGGAAAGAGAATTTTCAGACGTAAAATCAAGATTGGCACTTAGATAAGGAAACTGAGCACCAGTCCAGCGAACTTCGGTTCCGTTCACTTCTACTCTGACTGCATCAGCAAGAACAT
The DNA here is from genome assembly GCA_023458555.1 of Bacteroidota bacterium. Classification (GTDB taxonomy): domain Bacteria; phylum Bacteroidota; class Bacteroidia; order Cytophagales; family Cytophagaceae; genus SpSt-227. The sequence continues at coordinate 88,486 of JAEWYS010000020.1, forward strand.
TAGGGCCAAGATCAAATTCGTGGTTTCCTAGTGCAGAAGCATGGAAACCAACTATATTCATAATACTTATGTCAGTTCTTCCATAGTTTTCTCTCAGATTGGAGGTCCCTTCTGTATCACGGAATAAAAAGGCGTTTGCAGCCTGAATGGCGGAACGCAAACCGGCATCAGTCGATGCATTTAAAAAAGGTCCTGGTATAAAATTATCTCCACCGGATAATTTCAGTGTATTCTCAGGATAAATCCTTTCGAGAGAGTCAACGACTGCAACAAAATTTGGTGCATTTTCTATTGCTGACAAACCAGCCTCCATATCAGAACTATGAAGTAACTGCAGTCGAAACTGGGCTTGAGCAGATATTGCCGCTACCGAAAGCAGAGCCACTGCCAGGGATTGCCTTCCGGCCTTGTAAATTTTTTTCATGATCAGTTTGTTTGATAATCCCAATCTGGTATTATCATGTAAACTGACAGTTAAGGCCCGGTAAATAATTTATAAATCTGCTTGTTCCTCGTATTAAGCAACTAACAATCAAAGATTATTATTCAGATAATTTGTCATTATCTGATAGAGATGATAGCGTGTGTTACCTCCATAGATGCTGTGGTTTCTGTCCGGATAATAGAACACATCTGCATGCTTTCCTGCCTGAATAAGTTTTCGCTGCATCTCGACAGCATTTTGAAGATGTACATTATCGTCCGCTGTCCCGTGAATCAGTAGATAACGGCCTTTGAGCAGGGATGCATGTGTAAGCGGGCTATTTTCATCGTAGCCTGTGGGATTATCATTGGGAAGCCCCAGAAAACGTTCCGTATAAATTGTATCATAAAATCTCCAGCTGGTCACCGGAGCGACTGCAATAGCAACTTTATAATAATCAGCGCCCAGAGTAATCGCCAGCGAAGACAAATAACCGCCAAAGCTCCAGCCAAAAATCCCCAATCTGGACTGATCTACATATGGCAATGACTGCAAGTATTTTGCAGTCTGTATCATATCTTCTGCTTCCAGTTTACCCAGACGACCATAGGTTTGCTTTTTAAAATCCGCGCCTCTCCCGCCGGTCCCACGATTATCGACCCCGACCACTATATATCCGTTTGCTGCAAGCATTTGATACCATAAATAATTATTTCCTCCCCATTGGTTCAGTACAGTCTGATGACCGGGCCCTCCATACACGCTGACTAAAACCGGATATTTTACCGCCGGATCAACGTTTTTTGGCTTAATCATCCAGGCATTGAGACTGATACTATCCTCTGTTGTAAATGTGAAGAATTCAACAGGAACAAAGCCGGCTGAAGACATTCGTTCTTTCAGCGCATTATTATCAACAATCGTTCTTAATTGCTTTCCTTCTGGCAAGCTATATAAGGCAATCTGATATGGTTTGCCCGTGCTACTGTAGTAATCAAGGAAATAACGAGCATCCGGACTAAGACTGATATCATGATATCCCTCACCCGTTGTCAGCTGTTTCTTGTTTTTGCCATCAATACCCACCGCATAAAGGTGTTTCTCAAGCACAGACACCTCATTTGAAAGAAAATATAGTATTCTCTTTTTTTCATCTACTCCTGCCAGCTCCTGTATCTCATAGGATCCGGATGTCAGCGGATAAATTTCCCTGCCATCCATAGCGACCTTATATATATGCCGGAATCCGTCCTTTTCACTGCTAATTATAAAATGCTTTTGGTCATCCAGATAAATCAGGTCATCCCGGACCTCGACATACGTATCGGATTTTTCTTCATAAACGACCCTGCTCTCATTCCGGACTACATTAATATGTATCAGCTCCAGATGATTCTGCAGACGGTTCAGACGCTGCACTGACAATAAATTATTATCTCTGGTCCACTGCACACGCGGGATATATTCATCACTATGCTTCTTCAGATTAACCGGCTTAGCCAGATTATCTTCCAGGCTGTATACCCATATCTCAACTTCCGAATTCTTTTCTCCTGCTTTGGGATATTTAAACGTATAGTTTTCGGGATACAGCTCTCCCCAAATCTGCATGGTATACTCTTTAACCTGACGCTCATCAAAGCGATAATAAGCGATGCGCTTACTATCCGGAGACCAGAAAAAAGCACGGGTAAACTCAAACTCTTCCTCATACACCCAATCCGACGCGCCATTTATTATTTCATTCTTTTTTCCGTCTCTGGTAACCGGAGTTTCCTTTGCCTTTTCAATATCATACAGATACAGATTATTTTCCCTTACATAAGCAAGAAAACGGCCGTCCGGAGAAAATGCCGGGTTAAGCAGTTTTTGATCAGAGACTAAAGTTAACTTTGCGGTTTTCAGATTATACAAATAGTACGTTGCCAGAGCAGAACGCCTGTAGATTGGCTCCTTTTCCATTTCCAGCAGAATCATACGCTCATCCAAACTAAAGCTATATCCTTCAATACTCAGGGCTTTTCCATCTGTTGACAATCCATTTCCGGATAGAATTGTGCTGACCGGCTTACCAGTCTGCGCAGAGTATTTTATAATATCTGTAGCCTTGCTGACAGCACTATATTCCAGCGCTGTATAATACCTGCTATCTTTCAGCCAATTGAGGCCATATACAAAGTCCGGACGATAGGTACCTTTAAGCCAGATATCTTCCAGAGCGAGTGACTGGGATGAAACACCCCCGGCGATGAAGTGTAAAAGGAATAATATTAAAAATGCAGATCTGCTTTCAAGCATAAAAAACAAACATTAAGATCACGGATACTGTTAAGGCATAACTTACCAAAGAGCAATTAAATTATTTTTTTCAAAAAAATGCTTGTTGTTAGAATAATTATTCGGATACTTGTGCCAAATTTAAACCCTAATTCAATAAACAAATTTCAAACAAACCTATGAAAAAGCAATCATTACTGTACAGCCTATTGTTTGTAGTAACAGTTGGTTTTCTGGCAAGTTGCAGCAAAGATGACGAGGCTCCTCAACCATCTACTCCGGACGAGTGTGCAGCGGCTACTTTCCCTGCTACTACTGGTACAGCAACTGTCAACTTCCTTAACTTCCCTGGTTCCGGCATCGTAGAAATCAGTGCAAAAGCCGGCGATGTTCTTTCTATTGCTGTGGAAATCAACAAAGGAGAGACCAGACCTAAAACCTTGAGAGTATACTCTACTGATTGTGTGAATGCAAAAGGTACTATCGTTTCTTTCAAAGGCCAACCTCAGACAAACAACAGTGGAGAGGAAGTGGATCTTAGAAACGTAGACAAGCAAGTAAGAACTGTTCTTTATACTGTTCCTTCCGGTATGACCCCAATCTATCTAAACTTTGAGATTGACGAAAGAGGTTCAGATAAGATTACATACAAAAGACTAAAAATCAATGTTACCAACTCTGGCGTAATCGATTCATTCACCGGTGTAACTCTTGGTGCTCAGCTAAATGCACTTCCATCCAGAATGTCAAGCTCTACAGGCTATGTTTATCTTGCTTGTGAAACTGAAGCCAACATCGACTACATTGACGTAACTTACGCTTCTACAGGTGCTGATTCTTACCTGGCTTCAAACCCTGCAAGATTCGAAGCTCCGATTGGTCTAACTGCAAAATCTACAAACTGTAATGACGAAGGAACTCTTCCAACAGATGGTGGAAAAGCTACTTACTTCGCTGCATCCTCAGCTAACTTTGATTCAGCTACAGACGAGACTCTAAACAATCTGTCCGTATCTTCTTCTGACAATCAATACATCAAAATTTCAAACGGTGGTGTTTATGCTTTCGTAACCTCCTCTGGTAAGAAAGGTTTGATCAAAGTTACTTCTCTAACTACAGGAACTAGCGGTTCTGTTACCGTAGACGTTAAAGTTCAGAGATAATTCAGATCTGAAATATATACAATAAAAAAGGGGCATAATGCCCCTTTTTTATTGTATCAATCTATGCCCTGCAAAAACTCTTTGAATGCTTTTATACTTTCTTCCTTCCGCTCATACATTCCCATGTGGCCGGTCTCTTCCAGCACATGTACGTGATGTTTCTCAGGCAAGTAGCACTGCTCCATACTCTTTTCATATGGAACTGCATTATCTTCTCTTCCTATAATAAAAAGAACGGGCAGCTTTGTCTGCTTTAATACTTCGATGCGATCCTCCCTGTTGCGCATAGCAATGGTTGTTGCAACAACCGCTTCTACATACATCTTTCGGCATACATCTTTCAGCTGATCAATTTCCAGAGACAATTTTTCTCTATTCTTCGGATAAAACAGTGGAGCTACAAACGAATCAGCAAAAGCATCCATTCCGTGCTTTTCGATAAACTCAATCGTTCGGTCACGATTACGTTTCTTATCTTCCGTATCTGCAAATGCTGTGGAATGAAAGAGACCAAATCCGCATAGTTTTTCGGAATAGATCTCGGCAAATGCAAGCGTTACATAGCCTCCCAGGGAATGTCCGATCATTACACATTTTTGAATAGCTAACTCTTCCAGAAGCTCATTTACCTTCTGAGCCATAAGCTCAATCGTCAGCTCATGAAGTATTGCTGCACTTTGTCCATGTCCCGGAAGATCGACTGCAAGCACACGGTATCCGGCAGAAAGCTTCCCCTGAAAATCCGTCCACAACTCTTTATTCTCACAAAATCCATGAATTAATACGATCGCCGAACCGGCTCCCTGATCACTGTATGCAAGTCTCATATCGTTTAACGTATTTTGATTTATAGTAAAATTAATCAATTACTTTATTCATTACAGGCTTTCGGAATCAGGAACCACCAAAAACAATTGAATGTGAATTACGTTTCAGAATAGATTTTTAGTTACTTTGTCGGCCTAAAACAAACGCTTTTTAGTAATAATGATTCAACGAATTCAGAGTATTTTTCTGTTACTGGCCGGGACGGCTTCGGTAATGGTTTTGTTTCTTCCCATCTGGTCAAATGAGGTAATCGGACAATATAGCGTATCTGCGGATTCGATTCTGGTAAAAATGTCTGACCCTGTCGGAAATGTGCTTAAAACAGAACCTGTAGCCTATGTAGCAGCCCTGGCAGCTATTTGCGCTATTGTTACTTTTTATACAATTTTCAGATTCAAAACCCGCAAAATCCAGATTAAGCTGGGATGGCTCTGCATATTGCTCAACTGTGCACTTGTTGTTTCCTTTGTTTACACAATTACCAAAGGACAGCATCTGCTTGGTATTGATGAGGCCGGTTCTTTCAAAGCCGGATTCTTTATGCCATTCGTATCAATGGTTTTTGTTTTCCTGGCAAACCACTATATACGCAAGGATGAAAGACTGGTAAGATCAATTGACAGACTGCGATAATGTATTCTATTAGCAGATTATGTATTACAATAGTCTGCTAATAAAATCTTCATCCAGCTTGATATATTTCAAGGGTGAGAAGTGCTTGGGCATTACGGATTTCAGGCGGATCACATATCCCTGCAACTTGGTTGCTTTGCTCTTTTTCACGTCATTCAGGGAACTCTTCATAATCTTGGTATATAGCAGTGCATGTCCGCAATGCTCTTTACCAAGGATTCGTACCTGTCTCTGAACACTGTTGATCAACTGATTAAATAAATCATAGTCTTTCATCAAACAGTATTGTAACGCAAGAAAAAGCTTCACTTCCATCTGGGCAAAAGGATGCTTTTTCAAGCTGATATCGTTCAGCATATTATTGACAACTTTTGCCGCCTCATCGTATTTATCAACGTAATAGCAGGAAATAGCCCGATACATTACATATACCACATACTGGGGAATATCTTCCTTGTCTACCTCAAAGTCATCAAAAAGAATTTTGTTTTCCTCGTATAACTGATTCTCACTGCCGATCCTGATAAAACGGTCCAGTCTGGTCAACAGGAACTGCGCCGGGAATGTATACAGGCTATAATTTGAAAGAAGCGTTGTTGCCGAGTCATCCACCTCCTCAAAAAACTTCTCGGATTTCCGGTACACATTGTTTTTGGAGTAATACTCAAACTTGAGATATTCAAATACCAGCTTAAGGTGATAATAAATCGAATCAAGATAATACTGATCAAAAGCCTCCTGCACTTTTTCAAAAATATCCTCTATGGCTTCTTCATCATCTTTCTTCTTATTATCCTCTACATGAAGCCTGTGGAATATATTAATACAGCTTTCATAAACGAACAACCGGTGAGACTGATACAGATTGGACACATTCTCAACTTCTTTTTTCAGAATTGTCAAGCCATATTTTTCGGTCTCATCATGACTAAGTAAGAAGTTTCCATACTTTTGAAAATATTGCGCCAGCAAGTCTTCCGCTTTATCCAAGGCAAGCATATAGGCAACATGCCGGTTATACAGTTGAGAGTAGCTGAATGCCTCCGGAGAGTTTATCTGTAATTTTTTCAGCGTTTTGTATACAATTGTAAGCTCATTGGCAAGATCATAATCAATCAATTCCTTTTCCAGCTTTTTAAGCGTGGTAATTGCGATTGCTTTCTTTTTTGTAAATATGATCTCGTTTATATTGGCAACTTTCTTCAACAGCGAAGTCCTCGGACTTTCCATCTGCTGCAGAAGATACTCCTCTATTTTCTGATTTAATCGGGATCGCAACGTATAATACGCATTGGTATTTACGTCAAGTGCCTCCATGATCTTACCATCAGAAAGTTGTTTTTCGCGAAGGTATTTTAACAGAAACGCAGACTTTTCCGCATTGCTCTCTATAAGAGAATCGTAAATGGAATGAAAGTCTTTAACAGATAACTGTTTTATTATATTTTTTAGTTTCGACATTTCGAAAAATCACTGAAGTACCAAAAACACTATGATTCCGACCAAATCTAACAAAAAATAAGTAGGAAAATAGAAAGAAAGCAAATTAAATATTACCAGGTGTAAGTTTTTTCCGGGTTATTTATATATTTTCTCCCGCTTATTTTCTATTCGGGCCCATATTGCCTTAAAGCGAAAAAACTTCACAAAAGTTTCATTGATAAAACAAAAAAAGCCTTTTACCAGAAGTAAATCTGTTAAAAGGCTTGGAATTTTGTACTCTAAAAGAGCTGTTGTTATGTGGAGAATATCGGAGTCGAACCGATGACCTCTACGCTGCCAGCGTAGCGCTCTAGCCAGCTGAGCTAATTCCCCTGGATTTTCCAAAAAGGAATGCAAATATACATTAAAAAGTCATGTTTCAAACAAAGCATTAATTAATTATTCTCACCGCAAATAAAAAGACCGATAAATAATAGTCTGCATAAAGATCGCTCTCAACAACCCCAAGCTTTGTAGACGCATGAATAAATCTGACATTATTTCGTCCATTGATTTTAGTGACCATTCCAACGTGTGTGACCTTAGTCCTTCCTTTTTTATCCGTAAAAAAAACGAGGTCTCCTTCTCTGAGATCATTCAATGAAATTTTTCTACCCAGGCGACTTTGCTCCTGCGAAGTTCTTGGAAGTGTCTGATCAATGCTTTTGAATGAAGTACATATAAGCCCCGAACAATCAATCCCTGCCCTTGTCGCTCCTCCCATCCGGTAGGGCGTACCAATATACGACTTTGCACTTGCAATTACTTTCATCACTGCAGGAGATACAGAGGTGCCGGCTGACGCTTTGGACTGTGCGGTTTTTGAAACGCTACGGGACTTTGATGTTTTCCGACAGGCTCCCAGAATCATACTACCTGCCAGTAAAATAAAGAGAATGTATTTTTTCTGAAATATTATCATTATTCTCTAATTTAAAACAGCGTAATTAAAATTAAAACATATTTTTAGGGAAATAACAGTACCATAGAATCAGATGTGTGGAATAACCGGAATCAAGGCATTTAATCAGGTTGGCGCTTTTTATATGATGAACCTTGGCAAGTCTATGGAATTGCTGACAAAACGCGGCCCCAATCAGCGAGGTACTTATATTGACAATACCACTGCCCTCGGACATACCAGACTGTCGATCATTGATCTGAGCATGCAGGGCAGACAGCCGCTGAAAAGCCCGGATGGCAATTATGTATTATTGTACAATGGAGAAATCTTCAATTATAAGACGCTACGAGGTGAGCTGGAAAAAGAAGGCTGTATGTTTGCCTCAGATACGGACACTGAGGTTTTGCTTCAACTATATATAAGAAAAGGAGTAAAGTGTCTGCACAAGCTCAATGGGTTCTTTGCATTTGCCATATACAATGTCGCTGAAGAGAGTTTATTCCTGGCCAGAGATCGTTTTGGAGTGAAACCTCTGCTTTATTATGCAGATGAAGACAAGTTTATTTTTGCTTCGGAAATGAAGGCGCTGCTTACATATAATATACCCCGGGAAACCGACTACCATAGCATTTCCCAGTTTTTCCACTACAATTATATACCAGGCCCTGCAACAGGTATCAAAAACTGCTACAAACTGGAACCCGGTCATTATTTGCATGTTGCAAAAAAAGAAGTGCAAAAACATAACTATTACCAGCTACCTTCAGGCAGCAATTATACTTTTCATGATTATAACAGCGCCTGTAGTACACTTTATACCCTGCTGGAAGATGCTGTCCGTATTCGTCTTAATGCGGACGTTCCCGTTGGCGCTTTTCTAAGCGGCGGTATTGACTCTTCGGTAATCACTGCTCTTGCAGCCAATATGCAGCCCGGCCTCAGGACATTTACGATCGGTTACGAAGATCACAAGTTCTTTGATGAAACACATTATGCATCCATTATTGCAAAAAAATACTCTACTGATCATCAAGCAATATACCTATCTAACAAAGAGCTTTTTGCTTCTTTTCAGGAAGCCCTTGATTATATTGATGAACCTTTTGCAGACTCTTCCGCACTTGCTGTTTATATTCTCAGCAAAAAGGTAAGTAGTCATGTCCGTGTTGCATTATCCGGCGATGGTGCAGATGAGCTTTTTGGCGGATATAATAAGCATCTGGCAGAAAACATGATCATCGAAAATAACTGGAAACTTTCATTTGCCCGCTCCTTATATCCTGTTATAAAACTACTTCCCCAAAGTCGCTCCGGGAAAATTACGAACATGATAAGGCAGCTTGAAAAGCTGGCTTCCGGGGCGATGCTTAACCGAAAAGACAGATATTATCAGTGGGCTGGTTTTTCGTCCGGCGAATTAAGCTCGGATCTTTTTTCGGAAAAAATCAAAAGAGAATTGGATTTCCTGGAAATAAAAAACAGAGTTCAGCATCAAAGCCGTTTTATAAGCTCTAAAGGTGACTTCAATGAAATACTTCGAAACGACGTAGATCTGGTTCTTTCTAACGACATGCTCGTAAAGACTGATCTCATGTCAATGGCTAACAGCCTTGAGATCCGAAATCCGTTTCTTGACTACAGAATAGCGGAATTCTCTTTCAGCATACCTCCTGCTTTTAAGACCGATTCACTGAAAGGCAAAAAAATTGTACGGGACACATTTTCAGAGTTACTTCCGGCAGAACTTCTGAACAGACCTAAAAGGGGTTTTGAAGTCCCGTTACTCAGCTGGCTCAGATCAACCCTTCTTCCGGAAATCAAAGAATCGCTTCTGTCCGAAAAATATTTAACAGAACAGCAAATATTTAATCCTGTAAAAATAGAAGGGTTGCTGAACAAAATATATTCTTCCAATCCGGGTGACACGCATGCACGCCTCTGGGCTGTCATTGTTTTTCAGTACTGGCATAGAAAGTACATTCTAAGACAGTCATAAATATGTATAGAAAGAATTGCTTTTAAGCCTGTGTCCGTCTTTTAAGAAGTTTAAAAATTTTTATATAAGCATCTCAAATAATAACTTTGTCGTTTCCAAATATCAATCATAATGAAGAAGGCATTAATCACCGGGATAACCGGACAGGATGGAGCATACCTCGCTGAGTTTCTTTTAAGAAAAGGCTATGAAGTTCATGGCATTAAACGAAGAAGCAGCTTGTTTAATACTGACCGGATTGATCATTTGTACGAAGATCCGCATATTGAAAATCGTCGTTTTATTCTTCATTATGGAGATCTGAGTGACTCTCTCAATATTGTCCGGATAGTACAGGAAGTACAGCCGGATGAGATATATAATCTCGGGGCGATGTCTCATGTAAAAGTTAGTTTTGATTCCCCCGAATATACAGCCAATGTAGATGGAATCGGGGCATTAAGAATCCTTGAAGCTGTAAGACTACTTGGTCTGACCCAAAAAACAAAAATATATCAGGCTTCTACCTCCGAATTATATGGTCTGGTGCAAGCTGTTCCTCAATCCGAAACTACTCCGTTTTATCCACGCTCTCCATATGCTGTTGCCAAAATGTATGGTTACTGGATTACAGTCAACTATCGTGAAGCATACAATATGTTTGCAGTGAACGGAATTCTGTTTAACCATGAATCACCACTCCGGGGTGAGACATTTGTAACCAGAAAAATCACCAGGGGTGTATCCCGTATAGCGCTGGGAATGCAGGATAAGCTGTATCTCGGAAACCTGGATGCCAAAAGAGACTGGGGACATGCCAAGGATTATGTTGAAGCAATGTGGCTGATACTTCAGCAGGAAACACCCGAAGATTTTGTAATCGCAACCGGAGAAACAACGATGGTAAGAGATTTTGTTAAAATGGCTTTTGCCGAACTCGGAGTAGAAGTTGAGTTCAAAGGAAAGGGTGTGGATGAAGTTGGCATTGTAGTTAGCTGTAAAAACCCTGAGTTTAATCTTGAGACTGGCAGAGAAGTTGTAGCTGTAGACCCTCGGTATTTCAGACCAACAGAGGTTGATCTTCTGATCGGTGATCCGACCAAATCCAAAACGAAACTGGGCTGGAAACCCAAATATGACCTGCCTGCCCTGGTAAAAGATATGATGAAAGCTGATGTTGAGCTATTCCGCAGAGATCTTCTTCTGCAAAAAGGCGGTCACAAAATCATGAATTATCATGAATAATAAAATGGAGAAAAACGCTAAGATCTACGTTGCCGGTCATAGAGGCATGGTCGGTTCTGCAATTGTAAGAAAATTACAAAGCGAAGGATTTTCAGCTATATTAACCCGAACCTCTTCAGAGCTGGATCTTACGAATCAGGAAGCTGTAAACAGTTTCTTTGAGAAAGAAAAGCCTGAATATGTTTATCTTGCGGCTGCCAAAGTTGGTGGTATTCATGCCAACAATGTCTATCGGGCTGATTTTATATACAAAAACCTGATGATTGAAGCCAATGTCATCCATAGCGCTTATGTTCATAAGGTTAAGAAACTTTTATTTCTTGGTTCTTCGTGTATCTATCCTAAGTTTGCACCACAACCACTAAAAGAAGACAGCCTGCTGAGCGGAGAACTGGAACCTACCAACGAGCCATATGCCATTGCCAAAATTGCAGGAATAAAGTTATGCGAAGCTTATCGGGATCAATACGGATGCAATTTTATATCTGTAATGCCAACCAATCTGTACGGTCCCAATGACAATTACGATCTGAATAATTCTCATGTATTGCCAGCTCTGATCAGAAAATTTCATACAGCCAGAGTCAAAGGTGACACATTCGTAGAGATCTGGGGGACTGGTACTCCTAAAAGAGAATTCCTTCATGTTGATGATCTGGCAGACGCCTGTTATTTTCTTATGAAGAACTATAATGCGAAGGGCTTTCTGAACGTGGGTGTAGGCTGGGATATCTCTATTAAAGACCTTGCTCTTATGGTGAAAGACATTACCGGTTTTGAAGGAGAGTTAAAATTCAATACAGATAAACCTGACGGAACACCCCGGAAACTTATGGATGTTTCCCGATTGGAAGAACTGGGCTGGAAAGCTCAGATTGATCTCAAAGAAGGTATAAGCCGGGTCTATGACAGCGTAAAAGACCAGCTTCTTGTGGAGGCGTAAAAATAAATATGGGAAGCTTTCCTGACAAAAGCTTTCCATATGTTTATTAGTTCTTTTTTTATTATTGGCGCTGCATTGTCAATGTTTGCTGCATACTAAACTCCTCTCCTGACAATATAAGTCTGTCATTGCTTATTTGCTCAATTTTCTTTTCGGCAACCAGGTCCAAATCAGCAAACTTAAAGATCAGCATACCGGTTTCCGTGTTAATCTCATAAGTTCCCTTTTCAGATTTCCCATCTTCAGATCTTGAAAAGTTTCCGGTCTTATCAAACTCATATGTCATATTAATCTGATCACCTGTAAGTTTTGTACCGGACAAGTCCAGCTCTGTCACTTTCCACACCCCGAGCAAAAGTTCACCTTTGCTCTTGCCGCAAGACCATGTCAGAGAGGCAATCAGAACCAGAACAATAAACGGGCGATAAGCAGCAGATAGTTTCATCATAAAATGTAGTATCATTTAGGATTATAATATGTCAAAATTAATAAATAATAAATGGTATTGACAGGTTAGTCAGAATTTTCTATTCTTCGCTGCTACCCTTATTAGCCAGGAAGGATGCATTGTAATTATGCCGGACAAAATTACACCAGGCGCAGTCTTCCTTTCCGCAACCGGTCCGAAAATCAAAAGCACGTATTTTCAAATAGGTATCTTTAATTTGTGCCTTTACCAGACTTATATCCTCCGGACTGACCACTACTTTTTTCTTGACATATTCCCCGGAAGGATCAGGTTCGACAAAGTCAATTTCTCCTGAAACCATCGTATAGCTACTGCTTTTATGATTATCAAGCAGTAATTTATAGAATACAATTTGCCGCCAATAATCCCCTCCCACCGGATCTTTCTCAGAGGGTGGATTCAGCTTTTTCTTTCCATTATCCGGTTTCCCGGTTTTATAATCAATCACATTTACATATTTTCCTTCAATTTCCATTTTATCGATTGCTCCGTTAACAGGCACCCCTTCCACTTCACAATTGGAAATTCTCAGCTCGGTTTTTACCTGCTTATTCCACTTACTCACATACGTATTGTAGTAGTCAGACAGAATTTTGTAGCCATATTCCATGCGTCTTTCAAAATCCTCTCGTGTAAAATGCGAGTGATAAAACTTCATACCGTCCTCAAAGTAACGCAGAAACAGATTAAGTCCGGCGAACTCTCTTTGCTCACCATGCTGCATATGCTGGAATAGCTGATATAATGCATGGTGTACTGCACTACCAAAGCCGATACTTTCATTTCGTGCTGAAGGAACTTTAAGTACATTCTCAAAGTAAAAGGAAACCGGACACCTCAAATACTTATTCAGGTGTGTCACACTCATTGAATAATCCTTAAGCTCCTCTTTCAAGAATTCTTCATCCAGAAAATCTATTTCTGCTTTATTAAACTCAAGCATGGTAGCCATCTGGTATTCAGCTAACTGATTTTCAAGGACAGACTCTGTAGTCAGCGTCACTAAACCACTATCCGCAAGCTCTGCGACATAGCGACTAGCCTCCTCTTCCTTCTCATTAGCTTTACGTGCCGAATAACTAATATATAATTCCTCTCTGGCCCTGGTTATGGCAACATAAAAGAGTCTTCGGCCATCTTCTGCGAGCTCTGTCTCTTCTTCCCTGATCAGATTATCCGGAAGCTTAAAAGCATTACCTGCCCTTGATTTATCCCATGTATCAGCATTGCAGCCAATAAGGAAGACTCTCTTGTACTCAAGCCCTTTGGAGGAATGAGCCGTAACAAAATGAACTCCGCTTTCATGAAGGACCGTCCGATTAAGGGGCAATGGAATATTGTTGTTGGTCATCAATGAGAGGGTAGCAAGTACGTCCCCAAGCGTTCGAAACTCATTTTTTGCCGTCTCATCCTTGATAAAATCAAACAAGGTTGTCACCACCTGCAGATTCCAGACTTTTTCATCCGACTGCATTATCCAGGACAATAATCCCCCGCGAGTCAGAATCTTTTCAAAAAGGACCTGTACGGTACAATTGGGCACCTGGCTTATCCAGTAACTTATATTTTCCTCAAATTCTGATATAAATCCGGCCGTTCGAAGCTGAAGCTGAAATAGTGTTTCTCTGCTGGCAAGTACTGTTCTCCAGCCTTCTTTCCGGACATCCCTTTTTCTGCAGTGTCTGTTTATAATGGCAATATCCTGGGGGCTGATTTTAAAGAATTCATAATGCATTATTTCATACAAAAGCGCCTCGGAAGAATCAGTCTTTACGTATTCCTCCCATACATAAGTAAGCAGATTTATAATGTTGCGGATCAGTGGCAATTCAAGAACATTAACTTTCTGCCGGATATTCAACGGTATTCCCTTTTCTTCGAGAAACTTTACCATGGAAGCCACCTGCCGGTGATTCCGATAAATTACTGCAGTCTCTCCCAGATCTTCCCCTGCTGCAGCCAGATCAATAATCTTCTGACAAACAGCAGCCTCTTCGTGATAAATATTAAAGTACTCCGAGATAAATGGTTTTGACTTAAGATTCTGCAAATCAGGATGTGCCGAAAGCAACGTTTTATCAAGCCCTTCAATTTTGTTAACCAGACGTTCCTGGTTGTTCTTTATTAATGATCCGGCTGCATCCAGTATCGCCTGAGTTGACCGGTAATTTTCTTTCATGAGAAAAATACGGACATAGTCTTTGTGCCTGTCATAAAAATCAACAATATTCGAGATGCTTGCGCCCTGAAACCGATATATAGCCTGATCATCATCCCCAACTACAAATACGTTAGGAGCCTCCCAATAACTCGTGAGGGCATTCAGAATTTCATTCTGAGCTCCATTCGTGTCCTGATACTCATCCACCAGAAAATACTGATATTGCTCCTGATATCGGGTAAGAAAAGCAGGATGTTGCCTGAAAGCCTCAAGAACCCAAAGAATCATATCATTATAATCGTACCTCCTGGCTTTAGTCATTTCCTGCTGTATGAAGTCATAACCAGCCACTGCCGCAAGGAGCTTTTCCATTTTTTCCTTTGTGGCATTATATTTTGTTGTATTTAAATCTCCCTGCTTAATCCCTTTGGCTTTGTTTGCTCTTTTATACTGATACGCTTCGCTGTATTTTATTTCATCAAGAAACTTACTCGTTTTTTCCTTCAGGAACTCAGGAGCCCAGGCCTCTTTTTTCATTGTATCATAAAGTGTTTGCAGCCTGTACGTATCATAATATATATCCCCGGTATATCTTTTGAGAGGACTGTCGGCAGGAAGCTTATCTATCAGTTTATGATACATCCCAAGACTTTCCAGTTCCGACAGCGGACGCAAATCTCTGTATCCGAAAATGTGCAGGTTGTCCTGTATCAGCTGATTGCAGAACGCGTGGAAAGTATAAATATGCACCCGGTATGCATCAGGGCCGATAAACCGCAGAAGCCGCTTACGCATAGCGATTGTGCCCGCATCTGTGTATGTCAGACACAGTATGCCGTGGGGAGGGGTATCCGTCTGCAAAAGTATATTTCCGATCCTGGCAGACAGAATCTGGGTTTTACCTGTTCCGGGACCAGCAATCACAAGTACCGGACCTTCAATAGTTTCAACAGCCTGTCTCTGGACAGAATTTAAGCGTCTCAGCTCCTGATCAAAAGATGTATTGTGTGCCGGGGTATAGCTCATAAATAGTAAAAACCAATAAGTTATTAAACTAAATGAGGTGCCGGGATTACCTCACACCTCATTAAAATATGTCTGAAACCCGAATAAAATCAGTATTTATTCATCTTTATCCCTTTTAAAGATATTGCCGATACCTTTTCCAATCTTTTCAATGGTTTCAATACCTTTCGACAAAGGTTCTGAAGTTACATGATCATAGCTTTCGATATCATATCGGTTGTATTGCTGCGGATAAATAATAATCTTATTGTTTGAAGCAAAATGTTTATCAAGTTTCGCAGGGATATTGTCCAGATAGCTTAAATAAGAAACGGACCCTCTTCTTGATGAGACGATAACCAAAAGATCACTTTCCTGAATATTTCTTGCCAGTATCAGAAAATCATCCCAGTCATCAAATACGTTATAGTTAAAGACTGCATTCAGATAGTGATTCTTTATTTCTTTTTGAATAGCAGTCTGGGTTGCCTCAGTTCCATAGTAAACAATCGGCAAACTCAGTTCTTGCGCCAGTTTTGTAACTTTAAGCAGCCATAGTTTGAAACCTTTTTCTTTTTCGGTAAGGGGCGGAGCAATCAGAACTATTCTTTTATGATCAACCAAAGGTCGGTTCATCTGACTTATAAACAAACTTTTATCAACACTATAAATCAGATTTTCTACCTTCTCTCCCATTAGCTTGTTGAGGACACCAGAGTGATGCGGCCAGCCGATTACAATAATATCCGCAGCTATTTCACGGGAAGCTCTTGTTATCCCGCTAACAATATTATGGTCAATCGTTGCAATTACATTAACCTTAATTTCAGCAGCTGTTGCCTGCTTTACGAATCCTTCCAGCTTATTTCTGGATTTTACCACATTGTTTTCTGCTTCTTCGTCATTGGGCACTACCGTCAGAAACGAAATAGGCTGTGCCGATTTCTTTTCTTTTATCAAAAGGGTAAACTCCAGCAGCTTTTCAATATTAGAAATATTGGCAAAAGGCAGAAGAATTGTCTCGGTATTCGCCCCTTCTGTTCTTATTCCCGAAAAATCATCTTCTTCTGACGTAATCACGATCTTTTTGGCTGCTTTTTCTGTTGCAAAAGATGCTACTACACAGGTAATCAGAATCAGAATAATTGTTCCGTTCAAAATATTTTCATCCAGAATATCTGCTTTATAACCAACAAGGATAACCGCAAGAGTTGCCGCTGCGTGCGCACTGCTCAGACCAAAAATAAGCTGACGCTGTACCGCCGAATAACGGAATATTAATTGTGTAAAAAGTGCGGCTATCCACTTTCCAAAGATGGCAACCACAGACAAAGTTCCTGCCACAATCAGAGCTGTAGGGCCTTTGAGCAGAACGCTTATATCTACAAGCATTCCAACAGAAATAAGAAAGAAAGGAATGAAAAGGGAATTTCCGATGAACTCAATCCTGTTCATAAGAGCAGAAGAGTGCGGAATAAGCCGGTTTAATGCGAGACCGGCAACAAACGCACCGATAATCGGTTCGACTCCTGCAACTTCTGCCAAAAATGCAGCAAAGAAAACTACAGACAGCACAAAGATATAATGTGAATGTTTTTCACTTTCAAGCTTGCTAAAAAACCATTTTGACACTCTTGGTATTACCAGAAACATAATCAGGGAAAAAATCGTCAGAGAAATGCCAAGTCTCAACCAGAATTCCTGATTCAAATCTCCCTTTGAATTGCCGATAATAACCGCCAGAATCAACAGCACTGCTGTATCTGTCAGAATTGTTCCCCCGACTGTGACGGCTACAGCCTGATTTTTGGAAATACCTAATTTGCTTACAATCGGATAGGCAACCAGCGTATGCGTAGCAAACATACTGGCAGTCAAAAGACTTGCATTAAAGTCATACCCAAGAAAATAATGGCAGATCGGAAAACCGGTTGCTAATGGCAGAATAAAAGTAAAAAAACCAAAAAGTAAACTCTTATTCCTGTGTGTTCTGAATTCGTTCAGATCAAGCTCGAGTCCGGCGATAAACATGATGTACAGTAGTCCAATAGTTGAAAAGAGATCTATCGCTGAGTTCTTTTCCAGTATATTGAAACCATATGGACCTATAATTACGCCTGATATGATCAATCCAATTATTCCGGGAATATTTAACTTCTTAAGAAGAATCGGTGATAAAAGAATAATGAGCAGAATAAGTGAAAAGATCAGAACCGGATTACCCAGAGGCAATTCAAATTCATGCATCAGATGATTAAAAAAGTGATTCATACATAGAAATTTATCTTACTACACAAACTGCTTTCATATCCTTTCACCTGACTGATGATAAAAAGAGTGATCAATAGTACGAATCACTCAAGGCAGTATAAGCAGGACTAATTTTCTAATTTATGAATTTTATTTTTCCGATAAGAAGTAAAATTTCATTTTATATCGAAAAATCTGACCGGATTCATTAGTTAAAGCAGTCTTCCACCTTACCGATCAATCATATCATGATAAAAAAAGCCGACATTAGGATACTAATGTCGGCTGATAATCATTTTGAAGCAGAGAATAAATTAAAAGAACTTGTATCTCTTATCCTTAATATCCGAAGCTTTCTTAATTACCTCAGAAATCAGGAAGTCTGCTCTGCTACCGCGTTGTTGAGCGATTCTGTTTTTATTTGCTGCATAATCAGCAATATCCTGCACATCTCCGATATTGGTAAGCTCGATTATTGAAACGCTGCTTTGACCAATGACCGGCTGACTTTTCTCATTTACCTTAAGCCCAAAAGTTCTTCCGACAAGAATCGGATCGTATCCCACGCCTGATACATAGTTACCTGCAAGAGTAATATCGGCAGCGTTTCCAAAATTTGCATCGCCACCATAGCTTGCGGCTATTTCCTGAAGCGTCCCGGTAATACCGTCAAGCTTATTCTTGATTTGTTCGCCTTTTTTCTCAAGTCGCACCTTGTCTGTAATTTCCGATCTCACCTCATCCAGATCTGCTGTACCAGCTTCCCGGGCATCGGTAACAACCGCAACAATAAACTGATTGTCTATGGATTTAACCTCGGAAACATCACCGGGTTGCGCATCATTAAAAGCCCAACGTATTACATCACGGGCATTTCGTATTGAATTCAGATTACGTTCAATAGGGCGAAGGTTGGTGGCTGTATTCACAGTCAGATTACTATGCTCTTTGATTTTAGCATAGAAATCCGAACTGTCTTTTATATCGTTGGCAAATTCAAGTGCCTCCTGATACATTTGATCCTTTGTCTCTTCACTATAATCTACAACACGGCTTACTTCTGCCACCTTATACATTTTTCTGGTTCTTGGCTCAGTAATTTTTACAATATGAAAACCAAACTGAGTTTCCACAAGATTTGTCAATAATCCGGATCTCGCTGATCCGAAAATGGCATCATTAAATGGACCGACCATTGCACCCTCGCTAAACCAGCCCAAATCACCCCCTCTTACAGAAGTAGCATCTGTGCCATGTTCAGCAGCCATTTCTTCAAAGGAGGCTCCGTTTCTGATTGCATTCAGCACCTCCTGCGCTTTTTTTCTGGCATCTGCCTTCTCTTCTTCTCCGTTAAATCTGAAAAGTATATGGCTTGCTCTGGCAGAATAAACAGAGTCCTCCTTACTTCCAACAACTTTGTACAATTTAAAGCTGCCATTTGTCAGATATGGTCCATAAACATTGCCGGCTTCCAGATTACCTGCATTCTGAAGACCTTCTGCCAGCTCACCCATTCTTGTATATCTGACCTGAGCAGGTTCATCTGAGTTAAACAGAACAAAGGTTGAATCATCCGCGGCATTTTTAAATTCAGCAGCAATACTTTCCAGATCTCTGGACAAGGCAAGAGAGTCTTCCTTCGATGGATGAACAGTAAATACTACATAATCAAGGGATCTTGACTCTTCTCTTTTATATGCATTCATATGCTGATCAAGATACCTTTTCAGTTCAGAGTCTGTAATCTTTACAGCTGAATCCGGAATAGCAGAGAAAGGCACATTCACAAAGTTGATGGATGCTTTCTGATTGGTCGCAAGGTAATCTCTTTTAGCTTCTGCAGCAGTGACGTATTCTGTTTTTTTAAGAAGATTTGAGTATTTCTCTCTCAGCCTGACTTCCGGTATCTGGGTATCCACATAATACCACAGAAACTGATCCTGCTGAGGATATTGCGCAAGATTGGCGAGAAAATTATTCACCATATCTTTGCTAAATGTCTCCGGATTGCCAAATAACTGGCGAACCATAGGGTGAATAAAATCTCCTTTGGTCAGATCCGCCCATTCCTCATCCGTAACCAGAAGCCCGATTTCTTCAAACTGTTCCCGGTAACCGTATTCAAAAATAAGCTGATTCCATGCATTATCATGCATCATACTACGCTCATTCTCAGAAACAGAGCGATTGTATTGCATGGTATAGTTTCTTTCAGCAATGCTCAATTGTCGCTGGTATTCTTCGGCTCCGATCTTTTCACCGGCTATTTCCCCCACTTTATTGTCTGAGCTTCTCAATATGGAGTTTTGACCAAAAAACAGATCGGTAAGAAGAAACATAGCAAGCGCTGCTATAACAGTCACAACGACTACTCCCGACCTTTTGTTGATTTCATTAAATATTGCCATTTCTAAGTTTTAATAAAAAGGATTGCAAAATAATTACATAAAAACTAAAAAACAAAATTAGCATGTGGTGAATAGAATTCTTTTAGAAATTATTTACTGGTTGAGTTTCTGGATTTTGAAGTAACTAATCCATAGATTCCCAGCAAAACAAAAACCAGCATATAAATCCAGTAGCTTGCTGCAAATCCATATACTGATGTCTGATGGATACCCACCGCCAGTAAGAATATTGTAAGCGACAGGATAATTGATTGATATAATTTCATTCGCAGTCCATAAATATATTAGCAGAAGGCTTCAGAATTCTGTACGACGTAAAATCTTCATTGGAAACCATACCATCTCCTGTCATGATTTCACACGGTGTTTCGATTCTGACAAACTTTTCTGTTGTAATCTTTTTTTCAGTCGGATTCCATATCAGCTCTTCCGATGAGAGCTTATTTTTCTCTTTCAGGTTGTGTACTACAACGTCTCCATTGACCACATATATGTTCCGGTCCTTGAAATACCGGGCTTCATTTCCTTTCAGAGTAGACGTCATCTCCCGGGTATCCAGATCAAAAAATTCCATATATACCCCCTCCGGAAAAACCTTATCTCCGTTCTGCAATTCGTATTCGTAAGGACCGGTAAAACGAATCTTGAGCCTCGCCGAATCGGAATAAAGGGTTTCGAAATCATGCATTTCCAGCATAGGCCCTTCGTAAGGATCCGGTTTTACCACCTTTTCATTTGAGCAGGAAATAAAGCTCATACCCGCAAAGAAAAAGAGCATATAAAAGATTTTCATCCTTATTACTGAATTTTTCTTCTGGTAAACCATTTATCAGTAATTAAAATTCCCGCGCTTAATCTCACATAAAATTCCTGACCAGGGCCAAGACTTTTACTTCCCTGACTTCCACCGGTCAAGGCCAGAGAGACTTTGTTCAAAGGCTGGTTCTTATCAGCAGGATTGAGACGACCCACAGGAATAGACGCGCCTATGCTTACAGAATAGTCATTGACATAGCTGTTTTGTATAAGAAAAGGCAGCCTTTGCACAGCAGCGCCGATACGGATGGCCGGTGTTTTGGGAGTAAGAGAACGATATTCTCCCAATAATCTGGTTTCGGCACCTACTGACAGCCGGTACGAGCTGATATAATCAAAACCCTGGGCTGGCGCTGTACTCGTTCCCATCCAGGTCGAATAAGCAAAATCTGCTCCTACCGACCACAAACGACCTTTTTGTAAAGCCACGCCAATCGCCAGCTCGGAAGGGAAGGGCGTTGTTACTCCGCCGGATTCAATCGTGCTGTCCGACAAAACAATTCCGTACATATTGCGGTTTTCAAATGCCGTTCTTCCATCTCCCGATACACCTGTAACAAAGCTATAGGTCGCCCCCACGTTGAAAAACATCGAAGAATCACGAGGGGTTTTGATCGGGATAGTATAAAAAACAGAAGGCTTGAATGCGAAGGCTTTATGATACACTTCCTGTACCTGTCCTGAACGGTTGGCATAATCCGAATCTATAACCGTCTTTAGCTGGGAGAAATTTTCGGACCTGAGAGATCCAAATATAAAGCCACCCTGCACTCCCAGCGAAAGATGCCTTGTTACATCATATCCTAAAGAAAGGAAAAGCTGGTTTAGCCCGCCCCTGGCTGTATTGTTTTCCCGAACCGTAGTAGAGTCTGGCAGGTTATATTCGTAATATGAATTAAAATTGGCTTCTGAATAAGGAGCTAAGCCCACTACAGAGGTTAAACGCTGGCTTACGGGAAACAGCAATACAAAGTGCTGATAAGCAAGAGATCTGTCTGTATAATTTCCTGTCCCGGACTGGACAAAACGAATGCCGCCATTTCCTGCTGCCTCAAATTTTGTATACTTGCGAGTTGGAATTCTGAGTACCATGCCTTCTCTTACTTCGCCGGTAAATCTGTTGAGGGTCCGGATTTCATCTTCTGTAACCGAGTATGTCTTGGCAATCGAAATCATTGTTTCCCCGGCTGCCACAATATGAGACACTGAACGGGTTCTGGAAAGCATGGCCGGATTTATGAGATTAAGATATTCTATGTCAGACAATGCAACACCTGTACCAGCCATACCAGAATTCCGCAAAGAGTTTAGCGGTTTTAATTCACCGATACCATATGAAGAATAAGGATTGTTGCGGGAGTAATCTGTTTGTTGGGCCTGGCTGTTTAACACTGCCAGCAATATGCCCGATAAAACTAAAAATAGCCTATGCATTAGATACATTATATTCCAAAATAAAATTTAATCCAATCAAAACCAGTTCCGGAACTACAAAGATGTCAGCTTTTAGATTTCTATCAAAAAAAAAGCTGTCTCCTCCCGTAATAATTATTCTGCAATCCGGATAAACCATCCGATAAAAATCAATCGTTCCCTTAACTTCCGCAAGTATTCCGTTCAGCACGCCGCTTTTAATCGCTTCACTTGTAGATTTACCGGTCAAAGCAACCGGATTTCTTTCTTCCACAAGTGGTAAACGCGCTGTAAAGGTATTTAATGCCTTAAACCGCATATTTATTCCCGGACTGATACTCCCTCCTTCATAAATGGTATTGCTGCCAATAAAATCTGCTGTCAGACAGGTACCGGCATTAATTACCAGGCAATCCTCGGCAGGATATAGCAAATAGGCCCCTGCAACACCTGCAATCCTGTCCGGTCCTAACGTTTCCGGCGTTTTATAATCAACTATGAATGGCAGGGGAACGGAACTGTCAATACGTAATAAATGGCCTTTACTCTTTAACCAGGAGAAATCTATTGAGGAAACCGATGATAAAACTATATGCTCTGCCTCTGGTATCAGATCAGAAGTAAACCCGGTATTGGGTATTATTCTGACATCCTTCAGACTCCCGGAATCAAAATACCCGATTTTCGTGTTTGAATTACCAGAGTCGATTACTAAGTTCATTTTCAAAATTAATAAATACTTTTGCACGAAGTTTATCTTACCTATGAAATATCCCGAAAAAGTAGTAATTGGCCTGATGTCCGGAACTTCACTTGACGGCCTGGACATAGCCGCCTGCCTGTTCTCCTGTCAGAATGAACAATGGAAATTCCAGCTTCTTAAAGCCGAGACTATAGAATATGATTCCTCTCTGAAGAATAAGCTTTCCGGCCTGATGACGGCAAACGCTCTCGAATATGTTCAAACGGACTTTGAATTTGGCTATTACATGGGAGATCAGGTACGCAGGTTTCTGGATAGTAACAAGCTACAGGCAGATTTGATTGCATCGCACGGACATACCATTTTTCATCAGCCGCAGCTTGGCTATACTTCACAAATCGGACAGGGCGCCTGTATTGCTGCCCGATGCGGGTTACCGGTTGTTTTTGATTTCCGGTCACTGGATGTTGCTCTGGGTGGGCAGGGAGCTCCATTAGTACCCATAGGGGATCAGCTCCTGTTCAGCGAATTTGATTATTGCTTGAATCTGGGTGGAATTGCCAATATTTCTTTTGACAATACTTCCGGAGAGCGGATTGCCTTTGACATATGCCCTGTCAATATGGCACTTAATGAGCTGGCAGGTATCCTGAATAAACCGTATGACGAAAATGGTTCCGTTGCTGCTTCCGGCCAACTTCATTCAGAACTATTCCAAAAGCTGGAAGCGCTTGATTTCTATTATCAGCCTGGCCCTAAATCTCTGGGTAGAGAATGGGTCGCAAAGACAGTGCTTCCGCTAATCCATCAATACGATATTCCGGTTGCGGACAAATTGCATACGTTTTGTCTGCACATTGCCGGACAAATTGCCAAAATACTTGGCTCAGGGACTAATAAAAACGGGAAACTTCTAATAACCGGCGGGGGAGCTTTCAATACATTCCTGATTGACATGTTTCGCAAAACCTTTCCCGCTGAAATAAAACTGCACATCCCGGACAAATCGGTAATTGCATATAAGGAAGCTATAATCTTTGCTTTTCTTGGCTACCTGCGCAGCCTGGGATTAACCAACTGTCTGGCTACAGTTACCGGAGCAGGCCGGAACAGCTGCGGCGGGTCAATGCTGTTGTAAAAACATGTATACAAACTCTCTATATAGCCTTTTATGGTGTATATTAGCAGTAAAATCAATTCTATATGAAAAAAATTTTACTTGCTTTAAGCTTTATGCTACCCATGTTAGGGCATGCTACATGTAACATAGACTTTAGTTACTCTCTGAGTAATGACACGCTCACAATCTTCGGATTCAGCAGTGACACATCATCTGCTACGGAGCAGTATAACTGGTATCTAAACTACCAGCCAGTAGGATCGGGGCAGCATATTGTACTATACAATATACAGCCAGGTTACTATAACATTTCTTTACGAGGTGACGGCAGTTGCAGTAAATCGAAAAATATTAAACTTGGCAACGCTCCATGTCTGGTTAAGCAGTTCACATACGAGGTCAACAACTTAAGTGTAAATTTAAATTTTAACAACTTTGATTCTGATACTTTATTCTTTTACTACCGCTGGGAATTTGGAGATGGTTCATCTGCATTTGGCGGGAACCAGATTCACTCATATCAGGAACCGGGTACATATCTGGTAACATTGTATAAGGAAGGTCCGGATACCTGTTCCATAAGTCAGTATATTGAGGTTGGGCAACCCTCCTGCAATATTGATTTCGACTTCGAAATCTCAGACAATACCGTTTCTTTCAATAGCCTTATTCCTTCAAGCGATACCTCTTCTTTCCGCTGGGTATTTGGCGACAGTTCTTCCATTGTGTATGGCGAAACCGTTGCTCACACGTATTCAAGGCCAGGGAGCTATCAGGTGCTGCTAACACAAGGTACCTGTACTGTAACAAAAACAATTACGATTAACAGCACTATTCAGAAGAGTTCACTATCCGGAACTATTTTAGTTAATAGCGATGGCATCTCTGACAGAAGTATTGTTTCCATTTATTCATTAAATGAAACTTTTCAGTTTGTTGCAAGCCTTTCTCTGGACTCCGGCTATTTTCGCACCGACCTGCCGCACGGCAGTTACCTTGTTCTTGCAGCACCACATCCTGAGTCCGTTCTGTTTCACTTTGCAGAACCAACTTTTTATGGGAATGCTTCCAGTTGGAACACGGCCTCTATCATTCAGCTTTTTGAAAATAAGTCGGTCAGCATACAATTGCTTCCAATCTCCAATCCAGATGAGCCGGATCCCATATGGCTAAGCGGCAGCGATCTGATTGAAGGGTATATCTATGAAAGCAGTCCGAATGAAAGAAAACTTGACAATACGGGCTTTGAGAATGTAATGGTTACACTGTACAATGAGCTTGGCCAGAAACTTTCAGTT
This sequence comes from Bacteroidota bacterium, assembly GCA_023458555.1. Classification (GTDB taxonomy): domain Bacteria; phylum Bacteroidota; class Bacteroidia; order Cytophagales; family Cytophagaceae; genus SpSt-227. The sequence continues at coordinate 114,003 of JAEWYS010000020.1, forward strand.
ACTTTTACCGACAGTGATGGAAAATATGCCTTCTCCAATCTGATTGTCGGCACGTACACGCTGCAGATCACCTATCCTGGCAATAATGAAACAATCACACTGGATGTAACACTCGATGGAGATGCCGAAACTCTGGAAGATATTGTACCTCTAAACTGGGCAAAAGAATACATCATATTATCTGCTTCTTCTGAATACAAGAATATTGATATCAGTCTCATTCCGAATCCGGTTGTCGAGATCTTAAAAATTAAGGGGCCTGCTGTCAACTTTAATTATGAAATAATAAGCGCAACCGGAACGATTGTTAGCAAGGGAACAGCAAACTCAGAAGCAACTGTCAATATGATCAATATGCCAGAGGGCGTCTATCTTGTAAGGGTACATTCTACTCAGGGAAGTATAGTAAAGCAAGTTGTAAAGAGATAGTTTCTGATCATCATCCTTTCCAGGAAACAAACTTCTTACAAATAATAAAAGGGGAAATTCAAATGAATTTCCCCTTTTATTATTACCTAAAATGCCATACAATCACTCTGTATTACACGGTTTCAAATAATACAGACAAAAGAAAAGGGGTATAATAGTCATACCCCTTTTCTTTTGACATAATCTTTCCTGTTCAATCAATGATGATCCCCCCGCTTCTTTTTCAGACGGATTCTGGTTTTATTTTCCTGCCCGTTGATCAATCTCTTTATATTCTTCTGATGTGTGATAACAACCACACTGGCCAGAGCAAATGCAAAAACGATGGTAAGCGGCTCATCGGGCTTAAATCTGGGCATAAGAAATGCCATAGGGAAAGCCAGCGCCGCAAGCATGGAGCCAAGCGAAACGTATTTTGAGACCACCAGCACAATAAAGAAAACACCTATACAAATCAGCGCTATATTCAAATTAATAGCCAGGATCATACCTAATAAGGTAGCGACTCCTTTGCCCCCCCTGAAATTGGCATACACCGGAAATATATGTCCCAGAGCTGCCGCAAGCCCGAAGAGAAGCATCCATAGCTCCAGCTTATCAGCTGAGATAGTTCCCATTTCAAGAAGAACCTTTGAAAGACTGGTAGCGATAAATCCCTTAAGAAGGTCAACAATCATTACTATGACTCCGGCCTTCTTACCCAGCGTTCGTAAGGTATTCGTAGCACCGGCATTACCGCTGCCATAGTTTCGTATGTCAATTCCATGAACTGCTTTGCCATACCATACTGCTGTTGGAACAGACCCAACCAGGTAGGCCACACATAAACCGATGATAATAAAAATAATATCCATTTATCAATTAAAACACTAATACTGACGAAACAGTTTGTCCGGCAATTTAAACAAAATGTAAACGAACAATAAACTTTTAAATAGTTATTACGAATTAATTCCCTCTCAGGTTTTATTTAAGCAGATTCCTGAGTCGCTCCTGCTCCTGCTGTAATCGACGCTTTTCCTCAATACTATGCTCTTTCTTTCCTCGATTCAGCTCAGGCTCCTCAATTACCTTGCCTTGTTTCTTCCGAACCGGCTGATTGCCTTCCTCATCGTATTCATCATAGCTTTCCTCTATATACTCAGGCTCTTCCTCCTCCGGAATATCAAGCTCCATAACAGGTTCATCTGAAGCCCTGGGAACTCTGTCAGGAACATATCCAGCCTCAGCTCCCAGATACTTTTGTCTGAAATCTGCCAGGAAGTTTGATTTTTCCATAAAGTCAGCTTCGACAAAAAACAGCTTAGTCCGGTCAGCCTGTTCGCCTTTTGAGCGTTTGGCAATTACCGCATTCACCTCATCACTGGCAGTAGTAACTGCGACACGATTATCATCGTACGTAAAGAAATACCAGTTATTAGGTGTTGGTTCCAGCAACAGATTAACGACATCTCCATTAAGCGTTTTACGAATTTCCACATATCCGGTCATTACTCTGTCAATTTCTGTTGTATTTATATTCGCGACCTTCACCGGGCCATGGCTATAAAAGGCTTTATGGGTATTAGACCATTTCAGATTCACATCAGCAAGAACAATTCCTTCAGAAAATATTCCGGATATCTGATACAATGGCAAGGCCAGGCCGGCTGATTTACTGAGATAGTTTTTATATTCCTTATCCCCTATAAGATCCAGCACCTTTCTGTTCTTTTTCATTTCCATAGTATGCAGCACAACAGGATCCTGTATCGTTTCTGAAGCATCCGGCGGCAAAATATCCGCCACAATCCGAAGATTATCTGCCAGAGCCACCGGAATGGTTTTATGCATGGCAAACTTGAATACCATCATATTGTTGAAAGAGTAAAAGCTCGAATCAATCTCGGCGGAACCACTTCCCGAAGCAAGAAGAGTAAGCCCTTTGTTTTCTTCGATATAATTAAACCGGCCACTGAATTCCACCGTTGAATTATTATCATCATATATAAAAAGGTTACCAGCTACCGTAGCCGGATCCTGAAGCTTTTTCTCCGAAGCAATCTTAAAGATTGAAGAATCGGGGTGAGAGCTAAACTTTAGAATCCCTTTGGTAGAAAACACGTCAAAATCTTCCGGTGCATCTTTTTCCGAGATAAAGGTCGTATAAAGGTCTGTTTTATTGTTGATGCTCAAGCCTGTTGTGAGAAGATTACCATTATCTGCCTTCGGGTCCTCCAGTACAATCCGGACATTGGTATTATCTCCTTCATTCTTGTACTGCAGCCACTGAGAATAACTAAGCGCTCCTTTCAGGTCAAGTTTCACAAATCCATCAAACAATAACTCAGGCAAATCAGAATACATCGTTACTTTACCTTTGTATAGTATTTTCTTTGCAATTTCAATAGAGTCTTCCGGATAAATTAGTCCGACTGCTACTGTTCTTTTTTTATCAGTCACCGTATTGAGCACCTCTGGCTGTGCCGGTTCCTGGAGATATTGTGTTGGAACCGGTTCGCTTTCGTCCGGATCTCCTTTCGATGAAGACTTTTTACCCTTTTTATCTTTCGCGGTAGTTTTGCTCTTTTTCTTTTTTGCAGCTGCTTCCTGTTCCTGCGCTATTTTCTCATTGGCCAGGTCCTCCAGAGCTGTTTCACTTTCCTGGTTAGCAACAAGAAGTGCCTGAATATCTTCTTCGGAACCTTCCGAATTATCCTTTCCTTTCTTTTTATTATGCTTCTCCTCTGCAGCTTTATTCATCGCTGCATAATTTTTAAACAGGAAGGAGTAATTGTCCCCGCTTGCATTCGTATAAGAATAGGTAGCAGTACCTTTAAGCCGGTACCGGCCTTTCACCTCAAATGTTCCGTCATACAACTGATGGTATGCATTCACCGTATCAAATTCTGCCTTCACATTATGGAGTGTCTCCATCAGCGCATTCTCATATATTACAACCTTGTTATTCTCCGGAAATAATCTTCCGTCAATTACATTGATATGAGGCACGCCTTCTATATTGAGGGATAGCGTCTTCATATCATAGATTCCTGCCTTTGCATTAAAGGCAAGTGAATCCTGGTGCGGATGCGTAGAGTAAAAATAGGAATTGGAAATATCATTGCCTTCGGTATTCATTATTACCCGCTCCTCGTTAAGATACCAGACTCCCTTCTCAATAGAAGTTCTGTACTTCAGATAAGGGAATTCCGTACTCGCAAATCCGGCCACTTCCGGACCAAACGTTGCAATATCTTTTTCAAGATCAAATGTCAGCTGACAGTCTGTGCTCCGGATCGCCGGTTTGGCAGGGATCTCTGAACGAACAGTAAAGGTGGCATGACGCCCTTCAAATCGTCTTTGCTCAAAATGAAACAGGGTAGACACAGAAACAGAGCCCCGGGTTTCCAAAACCCCGGTTCCCAGCATACCCCTTTCCGTAATAATCGCCGTTCCGTTAAGAGTAGCAGAATTATCATATAACTGGAAAGGATCCTTCATATTGGTAATTTCCATACTGTCCTTTCGGGGTTTCCAGTTCATCTCGTATTCTCCAACCGTTAACAGAGGGAATGTCACACTTTTGGGTAAATCCTTGTTCGTACCTGCCCTGGTATCAGAATTAGTTCCTATCGTCAGGACCGAATCAACAAAAAAATGAAACTGAGGTGAATAACAGATAGTGTTCAGATATTCAATCCGGCCATTTCCGGTGAGACCACGATTGTCCATCGTGATTTTGTTAAAATAACGTCCTTTTCCTTCATACAGCTGAAATCCTTCAGATGGAACAGCATATTCAAAACCCATTGAGAAATCAGGCATAACCACCAGCTTTGTCTTAAATACCGGAAATATACCTGCTGATTCAAATTCCCCGTCAAATCCGATAGACTGGGGGTCATTGCTGGCAAGACTGTCTACTGTAAAAGGCGGAATCTTGAACCGGATGGTCGTATCATATACTCCTCCTGCAATCTCCTGCTTGTCAAAAAATACAGACGCTCCTGAATTGGCGCTGAAAATGGGATACTCGGGATAGTTTACCCGCCCTGACTTATTATCCGGCTTGTTAAGATATAGTGTTCCGGAGGAATAACGAAGCTCATTACCAAGAATACGGGCTTTTTTATCTCCTGTTCTTCCTCCTTTTTCCTTAGGGTCAATAGCCGCCAGCCTGATCTTATCAATTTCCGGCATATGAACCAGAAAACTATCATAGTTAAATTCAAAGTTTTTACCAATAAACTGGAAGTTGGCAGTATTAATCCGCCCGTCAAATGTAAATCCGCGATCGCCTTTTATAATCAGCGTTTTACTTTCCGGTATGATAAATATATTGAGAGAATCCATGATTCTCACCTTGTCCACACCTCTTACGGTCAAATCTTTGGAGTCAAGATCAAGAGTCGCATTATTTCCTCCCGGCTCTAATGACTCAAAAGACAGGTTGTCATAGTCTTTCTGATCCCTTCGGGCTTTAACATAATGCACTGCTTTATCTCTTATGATAATTTCTCCGGATCTGGGCTTATAATCAATAAACCCCTGACGCATCAGGCTTGTCATTGCTCCCCTCAGCGTATTTTCTTCAATTTTAAAAGTCGTAGCTAAATCATGGATTGTAAACGGCTCATATTCTTCACTCTTTCTTTTCGTCTTCTGCCCTTCAGCATATCCGATGATCATTTGCAAAGGGTGAAATCTGTAAACCCCTTGTAACCTGGAATATTTATTTCCCTCAAAAAACTCATTCGACTCAAACTTGCCGGTAAGCTCATTGGCTGCATTCGTAATAGAAAACTTAATATTTGGTGTTTCTATATTCCAGATCAAAGCATCCACTGTAATTTCCATACGATGGTATGTGTCTATAAAAGGTGTATACCTGTATCCGGATGTTTTGGTCAGTCTCAGAGTAGAGTTATTCTTGGTATATTGTAATATGGCTCCAGGGTGATAAATCGAATCATTGGCACCCTGATAAATTACAATAGAAGCAATATTTCCATAAATAACGGAATCGGAAAGCTCGAAGCGATTCGCTACTGCTTTGATTTTGACTTCTCCGTTACGCTTAATCAAAATCCTCGCCCGCCCTTCATCAAGCGAGGAGCTGTATATTTTACGCCCTTCAAGAGATAGTCCTCCATAGTACTCAATATTCTCTCCGACTCCCTTGAGAGGAATATTGCTGGCAAATGACTTGAATCTGGGATATTGGGCATCCTCCAGCCTGAATTTCTTTTTGCTCTGAAATTCAAAAACTCCTTCTACCAGAGAATCAGTCTTTTCCGGATAATGTAATACAACCTGTTCGGCACTGAATTTAGGACTTTTGACATTAAAATTATATTCCTGTAATTCGACAAAGATTTCTCCCGGAGCCGCTCCGGCCGTTGTCCAGTCAACTATACCTCCGTTGCCTACGAAAACACCATCTTTCAGCATCAGTGATCCTTTCGTTTTTTTAATAACTGCACTGTCATGTGCAGATACAATAGAAAGATCACATTCCTCAAGCTCTATAACTGCTCCGTGAATAACAGGCTGGGGAGTTGCTGAATAACCATAACTCAATAATTCGGCAGTATGATTTTGCTGGGATTCAAAACTGTTGCTGTTTCCGGAAGACTCCGAGCTCCCCCAGTCGTCGGAGTCCCAGTCATCCCAGCCACCGGACCATTCGTCCTGCACTTTTTCCTGATTATCCCAATCATCAAAATAGTTATCCTCACCGGAGGAGTCGCCTTCCAGTGCTTTATCATATATATCTATCGGTGAGGCCTCAGGCTGAGCGTCAATAAATTTAAACTTAAAAGAAGCTGTCCGGACATGCAGCTGATTATAGGTTGATAAATAAAAACGACTTTGATCAAGAAAAAGGGCAGTTGTATAAAAAAACTCGTTTCTATCCTTGGGATCATATTTCTTTAAAACCTTCTCGGTCACCAATAAGATTGAATCTATATCGGCACTGCTCATTTGATGTTTTTGTACACTACTGGCAAGAGCAGCATAAAAATCAGTGAAGTTTGTGCTTGCACGCAAACGCATACGGGACATGTCCTGACTGATACGAATGATGCTTTTTCTCGAGTTTTCGCTAAAGCTTCCTGGCCATATCGACGAAAAGTCATTAAAAACCCGGACTGAACGCTCGCTTTTGGTGTTGGTCATCATCTGACCAACAACCTGAATAAAGCCCTGCGGATCATCCGGAAAAGTATATTGCGCATTTGCTTTCACAACAAAGAGCATCAAGCAGACCAACAAAAGATTCTTATAGTTTACCATAGAGAAAATCTTATAATTTCGAGAAAACCAGGCAAGCCCAGTTGTTCTTGTAGGATTCCTTTTCGAGTTTCAGTTTACAGCTCCCGGCTTTTACGGAAATATCCTCCTGATCGGTTTTATAAAATCCGCTCAAAAGTAACATTCCGCCTTTTTTTAATTTTCCTGCATAATGCGGCATCTCCTCCAGCAACACATTCTTATTGATGTTTGCCAGAAGAATATCGTACTGCTCTCTCAGATCCAGCGTTTCAATAGTACCCTGTTTTACGGATATAGTACTACAGCTATTTAACTGTACATTCTCTTCCATATTGTTGAATGCCCAGTCTTCGATATCAAAAGCATCCACAGAATATGCACCAAGCTTTTCAGCCAGAATTGCCAATATTCCCGTTCCGCTGCCAGCATCCATTATTACCTTATCCTTATGATCAATGTTTAACTGATTCTCAATCATCAGAGAAGTTGTTTCATGATGTCCTGTGCCAAACGACATTTTAGGATTTATAACAATCTCAAGGGGATAGTCCGGATCCGGTTCATGAAATGAAGCTCTGATCATACAGCAATCCGCTATCCGAACCGGATCAAAATTCTTTTCCCATTCTTCATTCCAGTTTTTATCTTCCAGATCTTCAAATGTATATCCGACCGGAATTAATTCTTTATACTTGAGGACCAGATCCTGCAGACACCTCTCATCGAAATACTCCTTTACCACATATGCATCGAGCTGATCGCCTTCTGCAGCAAAGGAGTCATAATGGAATTCATTAAGTTCGGCTATAAGAATATCCGCAAAATCTTCAGGAACCGATAAGGTAACCTTGATATATTTCATCTGCGGCAGATTTGTTTAGAAATTAAAACGATTTTGCAATATCGATAAAGTCACGGGATTTTAATGAAGCACCTCCGATAAGCCCTCCATCCACATCTGGGCATGCAAAAAGCTCCTGAGCATTATCCGGCTTACAGCTTCCGCCATACAGAATAGAAGTTTCATCAGCAACAGCCTGTCCATAGTTGCTTGCCAGATGTTTTCTTATTTCAGCATGCATTTCCTGAGCCTGAGCCGAGGACGCAGTTACTCCGGTTCCAATCGCCCAGATTGGCTCATAGGCAATCACGATTTTTTTGAAATCTTCCTCTGAAAGGTGAAAAAGACTCTCTGTTAGCTGCTGCTTAACAAAATCAATATGAATGCCTTTTTCTCTCTGTGGAAGGGTTTCTCCGCAGCAAAAAATCGGAACAATATTATTTTTAAGAGCTATATTCACTTTCTCAGCCAGCTGTGCATTTGTTTCATTAAAATACTCCCTGCGCTCGCTATGCCCCAGGATCACATACTGAATTCCGATATCGGCAAGCATAGGTGCAGATATCTCACCTGTATAGGCTCCGGACTCCTTCGTATGACAATTCTGCGCTCCTACTCCTACATTGCTGCCTTCTGTCAGCTTACTGACTGAGGTCAGATATACATAGGGCGGACATAGTATCAGCTTTACATCGGAGCTGACCTCGGATCCCGCCATGTTAACTACTTCAGAAGCAAGGGCCTTACCTTCCTCCAGGGTTTTATTCATTTTCCAGTTCCCTGCAACGATCTTTTTTCTCATTTTTTATAAAAAATTTAAAATTAAATAGTATGAATTGGACAAATATAAGATTTTTCTTTCGGAATATCAGAATTCTAAAAATTTAACAAAAAGGACACATAATCTTGATAAAAGATCAAATATATTAACACAATTAATTTAAAATCATGTATTTGAAAAACATTAAATATAAAACCCAACATAACAATACGAAATATATGAATCTTAGAAAAAACATATTGTTTGCCTCTTCTTGCTTCCGCGGAAACAGACCCGATCAACGGAGTGCTGAGACAAAAGAATTCTAAAATACAGATTAAAAAGCATATACAGAGACCGGACAAAAAATTTCCGGACGCTGTTTCTGCCTGATGAGTTTAAAAACGGTCGTAAGACGGACGATGGGGCATTCGACTTTAAAACAGCAATAAAGGGGGTTATGAATGGGACGACAGCCAAAACGAAGATTTAAGAAAACAGGCTCCTCCCAATACATTGTCATGAAGTTTCCTTCAGTCAAGAACTCATCCGTAAATGATGCCGCACTTACTTTGTACAAATATTCAGAAGAAAAAAGCAATGAAGAATATGGATACAATCCGACCGACCTCAAAATCAACAATGTTAAATATTTATCTCTGGATTATACTGCTACATTTAAGAACGATATACCTGTCAAAATGACTTACACTCTATATCTGAAGCCATATACCAACAGTGTCAATTTTGACGACGCAGGCGCTAAAACCGCCATTACGGCCTCCATACTAAAGGATGGAGAAAGTCAATCTATTATTAAAACAACATTTGCTCTTGAGTATACCGACTCCGACAAGGAAGAATTAAAAGCTCTGTCCGGAGATTTTGTCTACAGAGAATTAAAAACGGACTTCCAGGCTAATATTCAGGCATTGGAGAATGCATCCCAAAATGAAGATTTTAAAACCCGTCATTTTAACGACAACATCACCATAATCGTTCGCAACAGCTCCAACAGCGAAGCCGGAAAAATCATCGCCCAGGACAGCAATTCCGATATAGGCGTAGATTTCCTTATTCAATTTACCGATGGCTCCACAACCAGTGTTGAGTCTTATTTTGACAATGCTATCACTGAGCTGGAAAACTATATAACCTCTCTATCCAACGAATAGTGTACCATTGATTAAAGATGAAGAGAAGCTTTATATTTTCTCTTCATCTTCAATATCTTTTTCAACTCAGTCACCCCTCTCTGGTCCCCCAATAGATTTCCTCAGTGATCAGTCTCTTATAATGCTGATAACGGCTTAATACTTCTTCTACATAACGTACGGGTTCTTCACCCCGACAATAGCCAAACCTCACCACCGGATCCCTGTGATAGGCAGGATTGGCCTTGAGTAAAAGAAAGACAGAAACATCTTCCCAGCTATCCGGATTTTTATCGTATTTGGCAGCCAGCCGGCGGGCATCAGCCACATGTTCCTGTCCTGCGTTGTAGCTGGCAAGTATAAACTTGATTCGCTCATCCGGATCAGTAATCTTATCTTTCCAGTATTTATCCAGCCAGGAAAGATAAGCTACTCCCCCCCGTATGCTCTGCAAAGGATTCTGAGTATCCGCGACTCCGAATGCTGCCGCAGTACCCGGCATCAGCTGCATCAGACCCGAGGCGCCTGCCCAGGACAACGCCATTGGATTAAAGCGGGATTCCTGATAAATCAGAGAAGTAACCAATCGCCAGTCCCAGCCGGTTCTTTTAGATTCTCTGATGATGATAGCATCGTACGGAGAAACAGATGACCCACAAGTTGATTTTCTCGAGCAATTAACCATCTGACGGACCACTTTCGAATTACCATAGTATTTATGGTACAGGACATGCCATTGAGGCTTTTGCTGCATCTCTTCAAGCCAGTGATTAATTGCATCCAGCAGAGCCGGAGAACCGGCACGTACAGCCCAGGCAATATACTGATTAAACCCGACAGGAGTTTCGATATCAATATCCGGATACCAGGTCTTGATATGGCGGGCAGCTCTTTCATCTGCTATAGTATACTCAATTTCCCCTCGCGCCACCATTTGGATCAGCTCTTCGGTTTCAACATCTCCTCCTGATTCACGGACAAGCAATTGCATACCTGTCTCGGTTATCAGATTCTCAAGTCTTCTGGAATATGGCGAGTTTCGGCGGACATGAATCTCTTTCTCCTGCAAATCCAGCAAATTTCTGACAGGTTTTATACGCTGACCCGCAAAGCTTCTCTGTACCAGAACCTGGCGGGTAGTTGCATAGGGACGTGTAAACCTGATGCGTTCCTTTTGCTCCCCGGTCATAATAAGGTTATCCGCCACAATATCACCTTCGCCCCTGTCAAGCATATCATATACAGTTTCCATGTCCCTGACAAGCACAATCTCCAACCGGACTCCCAGATACCTTGCCAGCAACTCCATAAGTTCATATTCATAACCCATCGGGGTGCCTTTGTACATAAAATAGCTTGTATAGCTATAACCAGTAAGTGCCACAAGCCTGCCACGCTCCCGGATTTGTTCCAGATCAATTGCTACCTGAGGAGCAAGCTGTATTGTATCAGGACTTTCAGCCAGCGAATGTATGAATGTAGAATCAGCTGCTGTCAGTTGTATATTTCCCGGTTGCCTGCAAGACACAAAAAAAATGAAGCCGATAAGAGCAATCAGTACTTTTTGCTCAATTGATCCCCCAATTTTCATCATCTCCATATCCAATTGAATTTAAAAGTCATCACTTTGGCAGAGATCAGCTGATTCCCCCAAAGCTTATAAGACTAACCACCGGATAAAAAGAAATGTTGAAAGGCGTTGGACGTTTTGAGTTTTACGTAGTACGTACAACGTTTTAAATTTTACGTATTACACACTACCTCCAACCCACCATGTACAACGTACTACATACTAGGCTCAATGCTCTGACGCTTCGCAAAATAATTGATCCAGGCCAGAAAAAACACGAAGATAAAGACGTATACCACGTAATTAAAAATATCGTGAATCGTATGGGTCATACTGTTATTGTAGTGGTTGGTAAGTACAATCGAGATGATGCGGACATTGTTCATTAAGAATATGGTGCCCACTCCAAATACAACGCCAAGACTTTTCCAACGCGTGGCATTCCCGACAGCGATCGGATAGCTCACAATAAGAGCAATGAGAGCAATCCAGAGCTCAACTGCCAGACAGGCATAATGTATCCGGACTCCGCTGGCCCCTTTAATTAATAAAAGCTTACCGCTTGTAACGGTCTCATAACCGATCAAACCAAGTATTAATGCAGAAAGATGGGTATGTGCCTTGGTAATGAGCATCACCAGATTATAGTCTCCGAAAAAAGCACTCATATCATAACGCCCCTTAGGGTCAGCCAGACCAACATAACCCAGATAAAGATATTTAAGAATAAAATAAACAGCCCCTGCCGAGATAATAAATATCAGCAGAGGCTTGTATGTTTTTAGTTTTTGCCACATAGTGCAGAAACGATAAAGAAACGCGATTAATTATTTCTGGCTATAACTCGCTGAATAATTTTTCTGGCTCCAACGACTAATCCTCCGATAAGTAAGAAAGCTGCTCCGCCGTCTATAGGCATATCTTCGGGTTCTGGAAATCCGCCTGGGCCTTCACCTGGTCCGGGATCTGACATAATCGAATTGTTTTCTGAAAAACCAAACAGAGAACGTTCATTGTTTCCAAAACCGCCAGTAGGATTTCCGGAATCACCCGGTCCGGCACTGGCTCCCAAGACAATAGCGAGATTTATCAAAATCAACAATAATACTTTTTTCAATATATAATACATAACCTGCTGCTTTCTCCTGTTTCTTTTAGTTTTTAATAAACCACAACCCGCTCTGAATGAGCTTTCTCTCCGGAAATTATAGTAACGATATAAATACCCGCACTATTACCGGATTTCAGATCAAAAGATTTATTCCGCAAATCAACACCGTTATGACGGGCAATCAATCGACCGGCAATATCGTACAGGCATATCTCCGCCGGCTCCTCTATCTGTAACCCATGAACAGTTATATCGCGGCCTTCCGTATGTACCCGCACAAGTTTAGAAGATGCTCCTTCCATGGCTGTTATCACAGAATTCTCAAAATGCAAAGCAAAACGGGCCGCTCCTTCATTCAGATTGGTGTTAAAAGTATAGGGTTCAGATGCTATCGGATGAAGTACATTCAGAAATTTATCTTCCAGATAAATTTCATACGGGAGATCATACGTATATTCTTCGGATAAGGTGATGGAATAAGATCCGGCTACTTTTGGCTCAAATGCCAAAGGAAGGGTATATCGTGAAAAAGATTCCGGCACACTGTTAATGGAATAATTTGTTCCGTTCAGATAAGAGAAAAATGAAGGTACATTACCAGAATTCCGAAACTTATAGGCATCAAGCTGAGGATCAAAATCAACAGTAGCATCATCTGTAAGTCGGACATAGGTTACATCCGAATTTGTCCCATCCGTCACATTAAGTTTCAATACATTCGTAATCGGTGCTTTTCTTTTCAAAATGTTTGTGCTTTGTAAACCTGAAGCTTTATCAAATGTAAAGTTAGCTGTATAGGAAGTATTACCCGGATTGAACAGATAAACCATAAAACCCTGCATAGGAGCTATTCTATTAGAACCTGCCGGTACCCCCCCTACGTATGATTCCATACCATTTGACTTCTGGAAATAAATACCTGAATACACAGAAGAGTTTGCAGGATTCACAATTAATTCATCCCAATCCACATCAAATGCGAATGGGTTCCCAATCATGTTCCATCCGGTTACACCGGAAACAAATGTACCATTCCTTGGATTTGAGACCACTGGTACAACCACCTCATTTCTTGTATTATTATAATTTCCCGTCAGTCTTATAGTGGGGTTTTCACTGTTATTAAAGCTGGCATGGCACGCATAGGCTTTCGCATCAGCATCCAATACAGTAGCAGCAGCCTGTTTTACAAGCTGGTATGGAGTTGCCTGATCATCATACTTATATATATTCTGAAATCCACCGGAATTCAGATTAGAAACAGTAGTGGCAATCGGAAAAGACAATCCTGTATACCCTTTTGTGCTGGCAGACTTGAAGAAATGAACATTGCCCACAAGACCACCGTTGCCATCAGGGTTTATATATCCGGAATTCAGATTTAATGCCAGAGAAGCAGAGCTCTGAATAGAAGATGTCCCGCTCCTAAGATAAAGCTCGTGATTTATAGTATCCTGGCCATTAAAAACCACACCACTGCCATCCACTGTTACATCCCAAAACTGCCCCACTCCGGAAGTTTGCTGCGCTCCCCCGGTAGGCTTGAATACCACTCTACCGTTGTTATGGTTAAAGCTTCCCCCGACATTAACAGTCAGGCTTCCAGAAACAGTCAGTGTCTGTGGAGCCGAAAAATCAACGCCAGAGTCAATAATAAGATGATGAAAGTTATTTGCCCCGGTTCCTAAAAGTGCTCCAGCATTACCAGCCAAACGCACCGTACTAGTCTGTCCGTTAAAAATTCCGTTGTTTGTCCAGTTGTTTGTTACCGTTATTTCAGGAGATGAACCGTTACCATTAAGAATTCCATTCGCATTGATCGTTAAATCCTCCACAGTGACAGATTTATCCATAGCAGTCCCGAGAGTATTACTAAAACTAAGCTTAGGACAGCTTGAAATTGTGGGAAACCATTGGAACCCCGCAAACTGGCCGGCTGTATTGCCATAATATTCAATTTCTGAATCCGGACCAAAGTTGATTGTTCCTAGCGGTTTGAAGCCACCAAGACCATCAACGTGCTCAGTTACCAGTTTACCATCAAGAACCAGATTAGTTCCTGTCTCCACTGAAATAGTAGATCCACCCGACAAATGAAAACTCGCTTCATTTTCAACAACAATATCGCGGCTAACTTTGATCTGCCTTCCGGAGTTATTAAAGACCCCCTTTTTAACTATCAGGTCCCCGCTTACAAAACCAATCTCTCCACCTGGGCTTCCTATTATTGTTACATAATTACCGTCGACAATTAGATTAGGATACTTTATACCGGTTCCATGAGCCATATATATTTGCTGGGATGACGAACCATTGAGAGTCACAGTAGCAGTCGCAGCAGCAGTCAGCCCTCCCCGATTATGCGGCAAAGAAATGTTGCCAGCTAATAGCAATTGTGAACTCCCCATTAACTGAACACCTGTATAGATATTATCAATATCAAGTACATCTGATGCAGCGATAATAAGATTTCCACCAATAATTAGTTTAGTATTATTTCCTGCACCTGATGAAGTACCAACAGAAAGCCTCTTGTATGCAGTTGTTGGTTCAAAAATTCCATTTTCAAAATCAGGGCCGCTATATCCTCCACTATAAATATAGCAATTCTCTGCAATGTTTAACTCTACCCCATTCGCTATGTATAGATAGGCAGTATAAAGCTCATCAGATGTTCCAACTGTCACTGAACGTACTGTAGAAGCTACATTAACATATACTGAATGCGAGTTACTTATTATAACATCATCATCATCATCTGGTATTCCATCTGCATCCACCCCATTAGTTATTACCCATATTGATACATTATTCCACAGCCCACTAGCAGTGCTGGTAAAGGTGGCAGCCTGAGAATACTCCGATGAAAGACCAAAGACTATGACAAGACATAAAACCTGTATATATTTTCTCATGATTAGTTGATAAGCAGTATTTGATTGTGTCTGGCATAGATTTGCCAGTTTTGCATATTATTTATATTGGACCTATAAAGTTAGCTACGATAAATCAGATTTACAAAAGACAGAAGTTTCCATAGTTTCAACTCTCCGACAAGTCAGCAATTGGGGGTTAACATTGCCAATTTTCACCTCAAAAATACGCACAGTTAAGGTAAACGAGTCCTGTTATTCGATGAACAGCTAAAATAGCTTCATCAGACAATATCCTGCTACGTCGAGATTAAAATACTTTATATCTCAGTAACAGATAAATGCATATCAACAAGCCCAAAAATAGCAAAGGGTAAAACATACCTTCTGCCTGTCCGGTTTAAATTTAATAAGGATTGTGTCTGAATGCTATTTGTAAAAATTTTGCTATGTACAATTTTAAGTTTCGGAGTTTTAAAAGCTTCATCGCAATCAGGTGTCTTTACAGCCCCCGTCACAGATGAGCAGACAGGAATGTACTCCTATATGGCCGGCATCTATTTTATGCGAAAAAAAGAATACCCAAAAGCATGTCTTGCCTTTGATGAGGCCGAGAAACAGCTCCCCGATCCGTTAAAGCTTTATTATCTCCGGGGCATTTCGTACAGCAGACAAAATATGCATCAGAAAGCTATTGAGGACTTTTATCAGGACCATCTTCTCGTGCCTGGCAGAGCATCTTATACAACAGCACAGTCTTTTGCCGCTCTCCGGGCCATAAATTCTTCATTGAAATGGCTGGATACAGCCCGATATTATCAGATACGGTATAGTCGGAAATCGATTCTTGATGATCGCTATTTTCAAAAAATACGCTCCAGCCGGAAATTGCGGAAAAAGCTCAGACATTATACATTTTTTCTGACAGAACGCTATGTACGCATAGCCGGCAAACGAGCAAAGGAAAAAGATCATGCCGGCGCGCTGGAGTACCTTGATAAGGCGCTTGCCATCCAGCCGGGAATACCGGAATGGTATCAGATGAAAGCCCGCATCTACCGTCAGCTTAGTGAATATTCCAAAGAAAGGGAGTGCTATTTTGAAGAAGCTTCCTTTCGGCCATTTGATAAAGCAGAGGTGTATGAAGATATCGCCTTTTCTTACTTTGCCCAGGGTGATTCCCGAAACGCGGTTATCTGGCTCCATCAGACAATCATGGAGGACTCTTCTTTCATTGCCAGGCAACTTGACATTGCAGAGATTTATGTAGCATCAGGAGAAGTTGACAAAGCAACCGAAGTTCTTGATGACTATCTGAAAAAGGTCCCAATGGACCATTATGCTTATTTTTTACAGGCATTGCTGCTAACAGACATGACCCGGAAACGTCTGCTGGCAGAAACAGCCATACAGCTTTGCAGGCAACAGAATGAAGACATTCCCGATGAATATGTCAACTTGTATAATAAGCTGAAATAGCAGGATTACAAACTCACTTTACTATATTCTGATTTACAGTTGCTTTTAACCGTTAAAAGAAGAGCTTAACGCATACGGTTCAAAGAACCCGGAGGCTGTCAGATAACACAGTACATTCCATTCTTCTGCCAATAAACAGCTTCATCAAGCCTGTAGCTGTGCCCGCTCCCCGTGCAGACAATTCTCTTTTTGCTTCAGAATCCCTATATTCACGATGAACTAATCCCTATCTTAAAATTGAAAGCTCAGATATTACGCAAGGCATCTATACCTGAAATTGAATCAGCTTCGGGAATGGAAGTAATCAGAGGCATGATATACATCGTAGCCAACAATTCGACTGAATTAATATGCCTTGACCCCTATCTGAATATCAAATACCGGCTCGCTCTGGCAAATGAAACGAATCTGCCTGAACAACCTGATAATAAATTGACTGCCATGTGCAGTTTTGAGATCAACACCTTCCCTCACTTACTTATACTGCCTCCGGGTAGCAGTCCCGGTGCAGATAAAGCCTGCCTGATAAAATTACCGACTCCGTACAACCGCAAGCATCTGGTCAGGAAGAGAGATCTGGAAGAATTTTATAATCTACTGCGTCTCAATGATTCAATAACATCTACCCGGGAGTTGTCCATAGGATGTGTCACTGCCGGCAATGATTTTATTGCCCTGTTCAATCCAGAACAGAGTCATAATTCAGTGATGTATTTCTATAAAGAAGAATTTATTGAGTTTATTCAGGGAGATACAGAGTCTGTACCATTCCCGCTGGCAATGACCTTTGAACTTCCCCGGCAACTCAGCCCGTCCGGGATCTCAGTCTTTGACAAAAAACTATTCTGGTCTGCTTTTCATATCCGGCAACATGCCTCCTTCGATCAAAGCTATATAGGCTGGAAGCCTATACGTAGTTTTGAGCGTATCCGTGGTATGATGAGCATTCCGGTTGAGGAAGAAAGTCATCTGTGTCAGCCGGAAGACTCCGACGCGGGACCATATATGGGGCATATCAGCTCAATATGTGTGACAGGTCAGCCGGAAGCCAAAGTTTATTCTGCCCTGGCTCTGGGCAGACATAGCTCTGGCAAAACAGAGCTTTTACTTATGGATGTTTATATTGATTAAGCAACTCGCAAAATGATTTATACGCATATTTTTTGTCAGGTCCTCAATCCTGCTTAGATTTATAGGCTTTATTCGACACCCGATATGAAAATTCATTTTTTCCAACATGTACCTTTTGAGGGTTTAGGTATTTTCGAAGACTGGGCAAAAAAGCCGGGAAATAGTCTCACAAGTACACGATTTTACGAAGATCAGAAACTTCCTTTTGTTGACATATGCGATTTGCTGATAGTGATGGGTGGCCCGATGAGCATACATGATGAATCAGCTCATCCATGGCTGGTAAAAGAGAAGAAGTTTATAGAGCAGGCTCTGAGCCGCGGGAAAAAAGTGCTGGGAATATGTCTCGGAGCCCAGTTATTGGCTGATGTACTGGGTGCAAAGGTATACCAAAATGCTGAAAAGGAAATAGGATGGTTTCCCGTTCAGATTCAACCCGAAGCTGCTAACCTCCCGCTTCTTAAAGGATTCAGACAAGAAGAAACTGTTTTTCACTGGCATGGCGAGACATTTGACCTGCCTGCCGGAGCAATATCCCTGTTCAGGAGCAAGGCATGTTCCCAGCAGGGATTTCTGTCCGGGCAGCAGGCGCTGGGACTTCAGTTTCATCCGGAAATCACTGTTGCCGGTATTCAGGCTCTTATAGAAAACTGTGGTCAGGAGCTGTCTGAACAGGGGGCATTCATCCAGCCGGAAGATGCTTTACCTGCACACCAGAACATAAAAAACGGCCATCATCTGGCTCTGGAACTTATTACCCGATTCATTTCTTTATGAAAAAGCTAAAAACCGGTAAGCTTACTCCCCTGGCACTTTTGGTAGCCCTGATTCTTGTTGCCTATGAGTTTTACCAGGAATACAGCCATAAAGAACTGAATGCAAAAGTGGTCAATGTCAGCGATGGGGATACGTTCAGAGCTATTATTGATGGAGAGACCCGGCGTGTACGGCTTAGTGATATTGACTGTCCGGAAAAAACCCAGCCATATGGTAACAAAGCCAAATTATTTACCAGTGAGCGTATTAAAGGACAGCATGTCTATGTACGAATAGACGGCAAAGACAGGTACGGCAGGATACTAGGCACCGTTTTCCTGGAGGATGGCACCAATCTGAATGAAGAACTTGTAAAAAAGGGGCTGGCCTGGCATTACAAAGACTATTCGTCTAATCAGCAATTTGCTGATTTTGAGAAACAGGCCAGAATGAGTGGTAAAGGACTATGGTCTCAGAAAAAGCCCATGGCCCCCTGGACCTACCGCAAAAATAAACGAAAGGCACAACCTGCCGCTGCCTGATTCAGAAAACCAGCTTAACTGTCTGAAAAACGGCCAAACCCATAAAAAGTATTCCGATCGCCTTATCCATATTATACCTTGTCAGATTAAACTGCTTGTCCAGCTTATTTCCTCCAAGCACCACCAGAGTCAGCAAAAGGCTTGTGCCGCAAATAATTCCGAGCACAAAAAAATTAAGCAAAGCAGAATCATTTTTTATCCAGTTATTGCTGAGCATATATGTCCCGTAAGCAACCCAGAATGGTATCTGCAACGGATTGACCAGTCCAATAAGAACTCCTTTAAAAAAATTACTTTTCTTATTGCCGGCAACTTTGGGCTTATCAGCCGGCCGGGATTTCTTATTAAAACTATACAGGCTCAAAATCACAAAAGTGGGGATGGCAACCAATTGTATATACAGTTCTACATCCCGGTTTGCAAGCAGATAAGCGCTAAATTTTATTGCAATATAGCTGTATACCAGTTCCACAATAGTTGCTCCCAGAGCAAAGATCAACCCTGCCTTTATCCCCCGGTCAAGAGTTGTCTGCAAAACAGAAAGATTGACACTACCCAATGGGATTGATCCGATAAAACTCACTACCATACCAATCAGAAAGTGCCAGATAATTGCCTCCATTAGTATCTTTTAACTAGTTATCATCATGCTCCCTTTTTAATAGAGAACAAAAGAGCGGGCAAATTTAACGAAATTTTAATTAAAGAATTGCGAGGGCACTTCTCCGGCTATTAATTTCCGATTGTAAACATTAAATCTTCATAAAGGGGGTGCGATTGCATAATCCTGATAATGGTAGCCGGCTTCATGTATCGTTCCCGGCCGGTTTTCTCCATATTTTGCAGATCTTCCACAGAAAAATCATCCACTCCTGAATATGATTTGATAATCATATGATCTCTGACTGCATTGCTCCAGGCAAGGAGCTGAAAACCCAGACCATGGTCAATGGTTTTACGGTCTGTTTCGAATTCGAAACGATCTATCCATCTGGACGACAGGTTTCCCCAGGATATTCCAAGCAGTCCCAGGCTGCCCCGTTGGGAGAAATCAACTACATGTGTAAGTTCATGTCCCAGTACTCCGATCTGCGCGTTAAGATTTAGCTTTGAAAATTCAATATGTTTCAGGTATTTTTCAGTGTCTCTGCTTATAACAATCAGGTAAGTGCGTTTGTGGGGCTGTCTGAATAATGCGCTAAACAGCTCCGGCCTGGTGAGAAGGGGGCTTTTTTTATCTCTCAGCACAACACGTATCCGGATATTCTTGAGCTCCGGATAATAGCTAAGCGCCATAAGAACAGGCTTTTCATATTCAGCAGGAATTTCTTTAAACTTCCCGTATTCCTGCCTGAGACGATCAAAATCTACCGATTCGATGTATTCATCCAACGAAACATGAATTACCTGCTGAGAAAAACCAGCCTGAAGGATAAATACCATATAGGCAATTAAGCAGACCGTCCGGTATAGGTTCATTTTGTTGACAGGAATTTGTAATATATACCGGAGCTTTTGAAAAAATGTTATTCATGAGATCCGGGAACTGCTACCAGCTTCCCCCGGCTCCGCCGCCGCCAAAGCCACCGCCGCCAAAACCACCAAAGCTTCCGCCGCCTCTGGAGGATCGGCCACTGCCAAACCCTCCATAAAAGCCACCCCCGCTGTATCCACGACCCGAATACGTCGTGTAGCGTCCTCCGTTTCCATTATTTTTGTTCCCAAGAGAAAACAATACAAGCAAAACCACCACAATAAGAACGACCAGCAAGCTTCCAACCCTGTTGCCAGACTTCTGGTCAGCCTTAAATTCTCCTGATGCAGCCAGCATTAATGCAGAAGTCCCCTGTTCCAATCCTGCAAAATAATCACCCTTTCTGAATGGCGGGGTAATGACCCTGTCTATAATATTTTTTGCCAGAGCATCAGGAATCGCCCCTTCCAGCCCATATCCTGTAGCTATCCAGATTTTTCGGTCATCTACGGCTACATACAGAAGCAGACCATTGTCTTTACCCTTCTGGCCGATTCCCCATTTCTCAGCTACCCGTTCAGCATAGTCCGAGTAATCATAGCCGCCGGGAACTTTTTTATCAATCAGAACCGCTATCTGCGTCGATGTAGTATCCTGGTAATTTAATAGCTTCTGTTCAAGAAAGCGAACCTGTTCAGGGCCCAAAACTCCGGCATTATCTGTCACGAGGCGTCCGGCCACTGAAGCCAGATCATCAACCTGAGCCATAAGCCCGGATAGTATGCTGCAATACAAAAATATAAACAGGAAGAATCGTTTCATTCGCAAGTATTAATTGGCGCCAAAAGACAAGTCATCCGGCAATTCGTTAACATCATCATCTGAATAGGGGAAATGCTCTCTTAAAGCTATTCCGGCTTTAAGAATACCTTCTTTAAGACCTTGTGAAAACTGCCCGGCACGAAACAAATGCTGCATATGCTCTTTAATGTCATCCCAGAAATTGGCAGGGACAGCATCATTGATACCTTTGTCTCCTATAATGGCAAACTTATGATCTTCCACGGCAAGATAAAACAAAACCCCGTTTTTCAGTTCGGTTTCATGCATATGCAAAGAGGCAAATACAGATACTGCCCGGTCCAATACCGCTTCTTTGCATTTTCGTTCAATATGAACCCGAATTTCCCCGGAAGTTTTCCGTTCTGCCTCCCGGATACAGTCAACAATCTCCTTTTTTTCCTGTTCGGTAAAAAACTCCTTTGCCATAGCGTTTTATCCGGTTAAAATTCAACTGTCGGAGCCACATCAGCACCCTGCTTGGCTTCAAAATACGGCTTGGGTCTGAAGTCAAACCAGCCTGCATAAATCACTGTAGGAAATCTTCTGATTGCAGAGTTATACTCCTGTACAGCTTCATTATATTTTCTCCGCTCTACTGAGATCCTGTTTTCAGTGCCTTCAAGCTGAGCCTGCAATGTCAGAAAGTTCTGGTTTGCCTTGAGATCCGGATAGCTTTCCCTGAGCATCATCAGCTTGCTGAGAGCTCCTGTAAGGCCTTCCTGAGCTCTTTCAAATCTTTTTATATTTTCTTCTGTCAGATTATCGGCATTAAGCGTAACCTTTGTGGCCTCTGCTCTGGCCTGAATCACACCTTCCAGTGTTTGCTTCTCATGACTCGCATAGCCTTTGACTGTATTGACAAGATTGGGTATAAGATCGGCTCTGCGCTGATAGGCATTTTCTACATTGGCCCATTGTCCGGAAACCTTCTCCTGCAAGTTTACGGCACGATTATATCCACAGGAACTCATACCAGCCGAAACAAAAATCAGCAATAAATACAAGAAGTATTTTCTCATACGATCTAAAAGTTTAATTATTTTTTATGATGCTACGTGTAAAAATAAACGGAATATATGTAACGAACAATGTAAAAAAACACGGATTTTCTTTTTGTTCTTTCTGCGAATTAACCATAAATTAACATGAAATATGAGCAAGAAGTTAATTTTCGGAATTCAGAGCTATCTCTATCTCAGAGACGAGATTGCCCGACTTGGCAATTTTGAGAAAGGCGAAGTAGAAGTTAAATACTTCCCGGATGGCGAGCGTTACCAGCGTGTAATAAGTCCATCTGCCGGTTATGATATAATCCTTGTCGGTGGAACCATTACGGACAATGACACACTGGAATTGTACGATCTGGCCTGTGCACTGGTAAAATACGGAGCCAGATCTCTTACCCTGGTAATACCCTATTATGGATATTCCACAATGGAACGCTCAGTTATACCCGGAGAAGTCATAACTGCCAAAACCAGAGCACGTATTATATCCGTTATTCCCAAATCAAGTCTGGGTAATAAAGTTTTGTTTCTGGATCTGCATTCGGAAGGGATTCCCCAATATCTGGAAGGTGATATCAGGCATATTCATTTATATGCCAAATCGCTGATTCTGCAATCTGCCAGAGAACTTGCCGCAACCACACCATTCGTTCTTGCCTGTACAGACGCCGGAAGGGCAAAATGGGTAGAGTCACTGGCTAATGACCTTGGAGTCAATGGCGCCTTCGTCTTTAAAAGACGTCTGAGCGGAGATCATACAGAGGTTATTTCCATATCAGCCGACGTAAAAGATAAATACGTTATTATATATGACGACATGATCCGGACCGGCGGCTCGTTAATAAACGCCGCAAAAGCCTATAAAGAAGCCGGTGCACTGAAAGTTGCAGCAATTACAACACATGGATTGTTTACCAACAATGCTGTACAGCGTATAAAAGACTCCGGACTATTCTCAAAGCTGATCTGTACCAATAGCCATCCTAATGCTGTAAATAATACCGATGATTTTCTGGAAGTCCGTTCCATTGCACCATTATTGACCCAGAAACTGGCCGAACTATAGCAAATCCGAAATGTATACGTATCCATATCCAAGACCCTCGGTTGCCGGAGACATGGTGGTATTTGCACCACTTGCCAGCGAATTGCGGATATTGCTGATTCGCAGGAAAAATCCACCCTTTCAGGACAGCTGGGCTTTGCCTGGAGGCTTTCTCGAAGAAACAGAAACAACAGAGCATTGTGCTGTCAGAGAATTACAGGAAGAAACCGGCATTGTCGTAAGTAATCCTCAGCTCATCGGAATATTCAGTAATCCGGAAAGAGATCCCAGAGGAAGGGTTATATCAGCAGCCTATTATGCCCTCACCAGTATGCCGGATGAGTCCCCCCGGGCAAATGATGATGCAGCAGAAGCAAAATGGCACTCTGTCAGACAACTCCCTTCAATGGCATTTGATCATAACCAGATTATCATCAATGCCCTGGAAAAATTACGGGATTATGCCATTTATAATCCTGTCGGGGTAACCTTACTACCGGAATATTTCCATTTTAGCGAACTTCACGCGCTTTATGAAGCTATATTTGAAAAGCGTATTGTAGCCCGTACATTAAAACGAAAATTGAGAAAATATAATTTCATCGTAAGAGCAACCGAAAGCCCGACCTCTCCCAAAAGCTCATCACAGCTCTTCCGGTTTGATCCGGAGCAGTATGCATTTTATTGCCGAAACACTTTCTTTCTGGATCTGAATGAAAAAGAATAAACTATTTCTTATCGTTGCCATCCTTTTTGTAGTCATTATTGTGGCTTTTACCATACATATGTCCCGCATTACCGTTAAGCCCTGGAACAAAAAAACCAATAATGTTCTAGACAAATACAAAGTCCGGTAAGTTAAAGTCAGGAGCTTTAAGTTTGAAGCTTAACGTATAGGATATAGGCTTAAAACAATTGCGGCATAGTAATTAGCAGTGAACGGCTTTGCTAAAGAAAAAAGATAAAAAGATTGTTCCGATAATCATGAACGATTATTCTCGGCTTTCATGTCTTTGTACGAGAAATACACCTTGTTTTACTTATACCATCTATGCGCCTAATCCTGTCAGAAATATTATTTACTGCGCGATATTTATTCTTCTCAGAATTGAATCAATCAGGGATCTCGGGGTGACCCCTTCCGCAGAGGCTTCATAACTAAGGATAATCCGGTGATTAAGCACATCGAAAGCAATCTCTTTAATATCTTCCGGTAACACATAATCCCTTCCATGCATATAGGCAACCGCCTTGGCTGCCAGATTCAGGTGTATGCTGGCTCTGGGAGAGGCTCCGTACTGAATATAAGACGCTTCCTCATTCATCCCGTAAACAGCAGGCTCTCTTGTTGCAAAAACAATCTCGATGATGTATTTCTCAAGTGATTCGGAGATCGTTACATTATTTATTTCCTGGCGAATAGCAACAATGTCTTCTTTGCTCAGAATTGGTTCGATTCGGTTTTCATACGCCATGTTGGACATCCTCCTCATTACTTCCAGCTCCTCCTGCCGCGAAAGATAGCCAACATAGACTTTCATCATAAAGCGATCCATCTGGGCTTCCGGCAAAGGATAGGTTCCCTCCTGATCAACCGGATTCTGAGTTGCCATTACAAGGAAAGGTCTGTCTATCCGATAAGTCTCATCTCCTATCGAAACCTGCTTTTCCTGCATGGCTTCCAGGAGTGCAGACTGGACTTTGGCCGGAGACCGGTTTATCTCGTCAGCCAGAATAATGTTGGCAAATACAGGTCCTTTTTTTACTTCAAATAAGCCTTTAGCCTGGTTGTAGATCATCGTACCAATCACATCCGCCGGCAACAGGTCAGGCGTAAACTGTATTCTCCGAAACTCCAGCTGCAGCGCTTTGGCAAGTGAATTTATTGTTAAGGTTTTGGCAAGTCCGGGAACTCCTTCAAGCAAAATATGACCATTCGTAAACAGGCCTACAAGCAAACGGCTAACCATGTACTGTTGCCCGATCACCACTTTACCGACTTCCTTTAAAACGGCTTCAATTCCTAGATTCATGATTTTATATTATCTGTCTTACGGACCCCTTGTTTCTGCGATACTATTTCTGCAATTTTATGATTATTTCAAAAAGTAAAAAAGCAACCAACAGAAACATTCATTCGTATATGCGTTTTTCTGCATTGCTTTTTGTATGCGTAAAAAAATTAAATTGACCCAAAACACCCATATCTGATTTCAGTTAAAGAGGAACCTAAACCTATTGCTAATTTTTTATAAAAATTTCCTTTATCATGTTTACAAACAAAGATATTGAGCAGTTTTCGTCTACAGGGATTGAAGTTGCGGATGTTGAGCAACAATTGAAGCGTTTTCGGGAAGGCTTTCCTTTTTTATCATTAATCAGGGCCGCTACTATTGGGGATGGCATAGTAAAACTGGATAAAAATACCGCGGAAGCATACGAGCAATTCTTCAGGGAGCATGCCGGACGCCTCAGTATTATGAAGTTTGTTCCGGCTTCAGGGGCCGCCACAAGAATGTTTAAATCTTTGTTCTCGTTCATGGACAAATACAAGGGTAGTGAAGAGGATTATCAGAAGTACAGAAATGATCAGGGTTTTCAATCAATGTATAATTTCTTTAGAAAGCTGGAGAGCTTTGCTTTTTATGAAGACCTTGCTGCTGCATATAAGGAACTTTATGATGAGGATATACAAAAAGCCCTTGATCGCAGAAACTTTGTACCTATTCTTGATGCTTTACTGGTTCACGGATTAAAATACGGAGAACTGCCCAAAGGATTACTTAAGTTTCATCGATATGATGATGGCAGCACCCGCACTCCGGTAGAAGAGCATATGGTCGAAGCAGCCGAATACGGAAAAGACAGAAATGGTATCGCTAATCTGCACTTCACCGTTTCTCCGGAACATAAAGATCGTTTTATAGAGCTAATCGGCAAAGTCAAATCATTCTATGAAAAACGCTTTGATGTATCCTATACAATTTCTTTTTCCGAACAGAAGAAATCAACCGATACAATCGCTGTTGATATGATCAATGAGCCGTTCAGAGAACCGGATGGTGCAATTCTCTTCAGACCGGCCGGCCACGGAGCCTTGCTTCACAATCTGAATGAGATCAAAGACGATCTGATTTTTATAAAAAATATAGATAACGTTGTTCCGGACCGTATCAAGTCGGAAACATATCGTTACAAAAAAATCATTGCCGGAGTACTGCTTAGCTTCCAGCAACAAATAGCTGATTATCTGCAAAAGCTTCAAACACCGGATTTCGGGGATCATTTAGAGGAAATTGATAACTTTTTGCGAAAAAAGCTCTGCATCGAGTTTCCTGAAATCTCAGGCGAAGTCGCCCGGGAGTATTATATCCGCAAACTTAACCGTCCGATTCGGGTATGCGGCATGGTAAAGAATGAAGGTGAACCAGGCGGAGGGCCATTCTGGGCTAAAAATCCGGATGGCAGTATCAGCCTTCAGGTTGTGGAAAGCGCTCAGATCGACATGGACAATGAACAGCAAAAGAATATCTTCAGCCAGGCAACGCACTTCAATCCGGTTGACATTGTTTGTGGCGTTAAAGATTTTCGGGGCAATAAATTTGATCTGAGTAAGTATACAGACCCGGCTACCGGATTTATCAGTTACAAATCCAAGGACGGTAAAGACTTAAAGGCCATAGAGCTGCCCGGATTGTGGAATGGCAGCATGTCTGACTGGATTACGATATTCGTAGAGGTGCCGATTATAACGTTTAATCCGGTCAAAACCGTCAATGACCTGCTGCGGGACGAACACCAGTAGGAAAAGTAATAGCTCTGAATAAAAGAAGGCTGCCCATACTGAGCAGCCTTCTTTTATTTATTTATTTGATTTCATAACTCTGACCACTTTAACAAAAAATATTTTGTCCCGGTTATCCTAATGAACCAATTACATTGTGAAGTATGGAGGAGCGGGGAAAACCACTGGTCTCAATTATCACTATAAATTATAATAACGTCAGTGTTACGGGAGCCTTACTAGAGTCTTTGAAAAAAGTAAGTTATCCGGCTGTAGAAATCATTGTCGTAGACAACGGATCAAGCGAGAATCCAGATTCGCTTAAAGAACAGTATCCTTTTGTAAAACTCATCAAAACAGGCAGAAATCTCGGATTCGCCGGTGGTAATAATGAAGGATTTAAAGCAGCCGGCGGTGAGTATTTTCTGATGCTGAATAATGACACCGAGGTCGATCCCCATTTTATTGAACCCCTAATCGAAAGATTACAGGGCGACAAAAGCATCGGTGCGGTCAGCTCTATGCTGATTTATTACAACTCGGACAATATTATTCAATATGCCGGAAGCACGCCGATCAACAGATTTACAGGCAGAAATAAATATATAGGCCAGAAAGAAAGAGATAACGGTCAATACAATCATTGTTGTCCCACTTGCTATGGACATGGAGCTGCCATGATGATTCCCAGACGTGTAGTTGAAGAAGTCGGTCTGATGGCTGATCTGTATTTTCTCTATTATGAAGAGCTTGATTTCTGTGAGCGCATACGAAAAGCAGGATATAGTATCTGGTACTCAGGCCGGTCAAAAGTGTATCATAAGGAGTCTATGTCTGTAGGTAAAGAAAGCGCCCTCAAAACCTACTATATGACTCGCAACAGACTCCTGTTTCTGCGCAGAAACACCAAAGGTCTGAGCCTGGTGAGCAGCCTCGCCTTCTTTACATTTGTATCAATTCCCAAAAATACAATCGATTACATTTTCAGAAAGCGTCCCGACTTGCTGAAAGCATTTTTTTCCGGGTATATATGGAACTGGAACAACGATAAAATACACGACAACCCCAAATTAGAAAAGCTATGACATTACTCGATACACTTTATAGTGTGCTATACATATATATGGGTATATCTGTGCTTTATGCACTGATTTACTCGATCGCCGGAAGATTTGGCAGTATTAAGCCTTCTCCTGCTTACAGCGTAGAAAATCGCTTTGCCGTTTTAATACCCACCTATAAATCGGATGAGGTAATACTGGCAACCGCCAAAGATGCTGCGATGCAGAAATACCCTAAAGACAGTTATGAGATTATCGTTATAGCAGATTCCCTGCAGACAGCAACCATCGAACAACTCAGAAAAATCCCTGTCAGGGTAATTGAAGTAAGCTTTGAACAGAGTACCAAGGCTAAGTCTCTGAATTATGCATTTGAGGTGCTGCCGGAAGATGACTTTGATTTTGCACTGATACTTGACGCCGACAATATCATGTCCAGGGATTTTCTTGCCAGAATCAATGGTAAGCTTAATGAAACTGGTGTCAAAGCCATACAGGGACACAGGGTGGCCAAAAACCTGAATACCAATTTTGCCATTCTTGATGCTGTAAGCGAAGAAGTAAACAATCACATTTATCGAAGAGGACACCGGGTACTGGGTCTCTCAAGCGGCCTGATCGGATCAGGAATGGCCTTTGATTATATGATGTATAAAGAGTTATTGAAGACAATAGATGCAGTAGGTGGCTTCGACAAGGAATCAGAACTGAAGCTTCTGAGAAACCGGGTAAAGATCGAATATGCCGAAGATGCGCTTGTATTTGATGAAAAAGTGGAAAACTCCGAGGTCTTTGGCAATCAGCGAAGACGCTGGATGTCTGCCCAGCTTCATTACTTCAGAAGATTCTTTCTTGCCGGTATCATTGATTTATTTACCAAGGGTAATATAGACTTTTTCGACAAGGCATTTCAGCAGTTTCTGCTTCCCAGAGTTCTCCTTCTCGGGACTATTATTCTTTTTACTTTTCTATCCATAATAACGGAACTGGCAGGATTTGCCATAGGACCATCTGCCATAAGCTGGCTTATATTACTTGGGGGCTGGTGTTTAGGAATATTACTGGCCATACCTGCTTCTTTCTACAACAAACGAACCATGCAGGCCATAGCTCAGTTACCAAAAGCTGTTATGGTTATGTTTGCAACTCTTTTTAAGTTAAGAGGAGCCAATAAAAAGTTTATTCATACGCCACATAGCGCAATGTCCGCAGACATCAGGCCAGACGACCAGTCCTGACACAAAAAATAGTATAACCATATTTAGAAGAGGCAGGGATTTCTGCCTCTTTTTTTGCTTATTGATCAATCTCCGGAAAGGTATATTTTTTCATTTCTACCTTATTTCTAAAACCTGAATCTGCCCTCAACCGTATTATTTCCTTTTTTTTCATCTTCATTCCTGCTTTTTATCAAATAAACTTACAGCTGTTCATTTATATCTTTCTGCAAAGAAATGGAACTATTATTTATCGAAAAGATAATCAACTAATCAACAATTAATTAAAAACACCCCATCCATAAAGTTCCTTCAAAACCTCCTATACTGACGAAATACCAGACAATTTCTTAGCTGACTACTCAAACCCTCAATAATAATAATCAAAAAAGACCTCCCGTTAGGATTAGCACATTCAAAAAGTACAATTCGAAAAGTACAAACTCTAAACAAAAAGCGAACTTAAAGGAATCAATTATGAGGTTTTCAAATGCTTTAATACTGGGAGCATCCATTCTTGCCCTTACATTCTGTAAAAGGCCTGATGAGATAAAACCCAACGAAAGCACCCCTAATGCAAAAGTCAGTGCTGCTGCGTTTACCCGGTTTGACCATGTAATAACAGCCAATGAGCATCAGATTGATGGTAAAGCAAGAAATATCAAGCCCGGCGATGTCATTGGGATCGAAGCTGGAACAAGAACCAGAGCCCTGTTATTTACCAATATTGTCGGAGAAGCAGGTAAACCCGTCATCATCGTAAATAAAGGCGGTAAAGCAATCATTAAGTCCGGTGGCAATTACGGAATCAAGTTTCAGAACAGCAAACACTTCCGTATCACAGGAACTGGAGATGCGAAGACCACATACGGAATTGAGGTTGATGGTGGACACATAAGTGTAACAATGGAAAAGCTCACGACCAACTTTGAGGTTGACCATCTTGAAATTCACAACAGTGGGTTTGCCGGTTTAATGGCCAAAACTGATCCAAGCTGTGATGAAGCAACATGGAGAGGCAATTTTACCATGAGAGATCTGAACATTCACCACAACTATGTTCACCACGTCAAAGGAGAAGGCTTCTACATCGGTAACTCATTCTACAATAATGGCAGACAGTTAAGTTGTGGCAGCATCATGCCACATAGCATTGAAAATGTAAAGCTGCACAATAACAGAACTGAGCATACTGGCTGTGAAGGGATTCAGGTAGGATGCGTCATCAAAGGAGCAGAAGTGTACAATAACAAAGTATCCTATTTTGGTCAGGATCCGTTTGCCGCCGCGCAAAACAACGGAATCCAGATCGGTGAAGGTACCGGCGGAAAACTATACAATAATATTGTAAGCAATGGTCCCGGCAATGGCCTAATCATATTAGGGCTGGGCGACAATGTTATATATAACAATGTAGTAATTAACCCCGGAACAAATGGTGTATTTTGCGATGAACGCTACACCCCCGGACCAGGCTTCACCTTTATTAACAATACCATCATTAACCCTGGCAATGATGGCATGCGGCTCTATTCCGAACTTGTTTCATACAATAAAGTATTCAACAACATTATTGTAATGTCCGGAAACGGCAAATTCTTAAACACCAGATCGGGTTTAAAACTGGAGGAATCCAACAATATCATGACCAAAAACATTGCCGAGCTAAAATTCAAATCTCCCTCTCAGAACGATTACAGTCTGACTGCAAGCTCTCCGGCTATCGACAAAGGCATGAATGTGGGCAGTTACGGCATCTCCTTCGACTTTAACAATACTTCCAGACCTGCCGGCAACGGATACGACATAGGTGCTTATGAGTTCGGCGGTACAAAGCTACCTGATGATAATGACAATGGGGGTAATAACGGTGGAGGCGAAAATCCAGGCGGTGAAGATCCAGGCAGTGAAAACCCGGGCGGTGAAAATCCAGGCGGTGAAACACCACAAGATCTGAGCATTACCAGCTTTATCCTGATTGACGCCAATACCAACAAAGAGATTGCGACATTAACCGATGGATATGTTATTAATCTTGCTCAAACAGGTACAACAAAGTTCAATATAAAAGCCAACACCCAAGGGCAGACAGGTTCCGTAATATTCCGCTTCAATAACAATACCAATCGTACGGAGAATGAAGCCCCATACGCTCTGTTTGGAGACAGCAAGGGGAACTACAATGCAGGGACACTGGCAACAGGCTCCCATACATTAACCGGAACTCCTTTCTCATCCCCTTCAGGAAAAGGAACCCAGGGCACTGCCAAAACAATAACTTTCACTGTCGTTCAGAAAGACGCTCCAACTCTGAGCAATGCTGTCTTCAATGTATCAGAAGATGTATATATTCAGGATGGAAAGAAAGTAAACAGCGCAGAGATCAGAGTAGACAGAAACAGAAAGACTGCCTACCTGAAGTTTAAAGTTGAGGGGCTTCAGACAAACAAAGCACAACGGGCTATCCTGCAAATAAGAGGAAACATCAGTAAGGGCAATGGTCCTGTAAAAGTCTACCTTGCCGCTCATAACAACTGGAACGAAACCAGCATTACTGCGGCAAGCGCTCCGGCCAAGTTGTCAGAAATCGGTACGATCAATACATCTTTCAACTCCGGATCGCTCTACACGGTTGATATCACCGATGCAATAAAAGGTGACGGCACGTATACACTGATTCTTGACAAAGCAGCAGGAGCAAACGACTTCTCCTTCAAAGCAAAAGAATCAGGACAGGGTGCTACACTCATAATCAATTAAAACAAACAGTCTGGGTTTATTTTTCAGGGAGCCGGAAACCATTGGACCGGTTCCCTGTTTTTTTATGCAGCATTGATATTTTTAACCCTTAACCCAATGAAATATCTTTTCTGTACACTACCGGTGTTTTTATTATTCACCCAGGTCATACATGGAAAGTGTAAGTATACGATCCCGGCCGACGTTACTTATTTTGATGCTTTCAGATACAAATTCAGAGGCGGCGATACTCTGTGTATTGAGGGCGGCACCAGACGACTACTCCAGATCAAACACCTTCTGGGCGACTCACTCAATCCTATTGTTATTATTAATAAGGGGCAGGTTATTATCAACAATACCGACTTTTATTACGGATTCAAAATTCACAATTGCCAGTATTTCAAATTAACAGGAACCGGCAATCCCGATATTGCTTATGGCTTCCGGATTACCGGTACAGGCTCACAGGCACCGGGTCTTCATATTACAGGCCTGAGTTCTGATTTTGAAGTTGAGCATATTGAGATATGCAGCACAGGTTTTTCCGGCATTATGAGTAAATCAGACCCTTCCTGCGATCATAGCACCAACAGGGAAAACTTTCTGCAGAAAAACGTCAGCTTCCATCATAACTATATTCATGATGTTGCAGGTGAAGGAATGTATATCGGTAATTCATTCTACCGAGGTTTTGCCAAAAGCCGAAAATGTATGGGAGACACCCTATTTCCTCACGAAATCCGGAATCTGAGAATTTATAACAATAAAATTGAAAACACAGGATGGGAAGGCATCCAGATTGGCTGCGCAAGCAATAATGTACAGGTATACAGTAACTTTATACAAGACTTTGGCCTTGATAAAATGTCGGGCCAGAACAATGGGTTGCAAATCGGAGAGGGTACAACCGGTCTGTTTTTCAATAATATCATCCGCAAGGGAAGCGGCAATGGTATTATTGTTCTGGGGCAGGGACAGATTCTCATATACAATAATTATATTGGAAACTGCAAAGCCTCTGGTATTTTCTGTGATAACCGCACAGATTCCGGGAATGATCTCATTGCTGTTCTTAACAATACAATTGACAATTTCGGTCTGAACGGAATCCGCTGGTATAATGAAAACGCCCATACAATATTTTCACATAACCTGATTATCGATACAGATGAAAATGAAAAAGAATACTTCCTTTTCCATCCTCATGACCTAAAACAGGAGAGTGAGAATAATCAGACGGGAAAATCATATGAGGCCTTAAATGTTGTTATCGACCCGGAAGGTAACATAGAATGTAAGACAATAATCGAGCATGGCAAATCTTTAAGCTTCCTTAAACAGATACTGGATAAAGCCAATATACCTTTACACAACAAAATGGGAGCCTGGCTCAAAGCAGACCAGTTCAGGTAATATGCTCATGCTTGGCTGAATGCTTTTGGTTGATATAAATATTAAGACGCTTCAATTCTTTTATGGCTCTGTTTTGAAATGCTTTAGACAAACTTCCATCTGCCATCAAACGCCGGTCACTTGTCCATACTCTTGCATCATAATCTGTAACCTGATATAGCTCCCCCTGCTTCATTAATTGCAGCGCCATCCAGCCATCCTCACTCCTGCCGGTTACCGAACGACACAAGTCATGCTTAAATCCACCGACTGCCTCTGCATCCGATTTCCTGAAAGCAAATGTAAAACCCATAACATTGACGCATTCCCGATTGATCTTCTTCAGTCTGAAAAAGTTTTCCGCAACAACCTCATAAAGCGCAAGGAACATCCGGCTGTTGCCGGGAGAAGGAATAAAAGAATAAGTCCCATATACACAGCTTATAGCTGCCCCATATAAAGGATGTACCATGCTGTTGATCCAGTTTTTGGGATAAATAGAATCTGAGTCAGCATTCAGAATAAATTTCCCTCGTGCAGCATCCAGTCCACCCTGCCTTGCGTAGCTAATTCCCTGATCTTTTACAAACACTGATCGTACTCCGCAAGCATTCAGAATTTCCTGAGTCCTGTCTGTCGAATTGTTATTGGCAACAATAAGTTCTGTTTTATAATCAGTTTCAATCTCTGAGATCGAAGATAAAGTATTCAGCAGATTACTTTCTTCATTATATGCCGGTATGACAATACTCACTTCCGGGCCCTGGCATTGAAAACGTTTCAGGTTTGATTTAATCATTTCAATTCTCTCAACAGGAAGATTGGAAGGATTATAACCAAAATAATGCTTATGAATCCAATTGGGTAAAGAAAATCTGTCCATCACAAAACCATGTTTTCCAAGTAACAGCTCATTTCGGGAAATTGTTAATGGTATAATTCTTTAAACAAAATCACTCTGTTCGGTATTCTAATTAGAAAATGCAGAAACTAAAAACACGCATTTAAAACTATGGGCTACAGCCCGGTATTTCATTTAGCACAAGGTCTAAAAGTATATTTATGAAAGAGCTTCTTCAAAAATATAAAAGTAATGCCCGGTTAAAAGAATTTATACTCTGGACGCTAATTCCCAAAAATCAGGCAAGACCAAGATGGTGGGTCAAAAATTTTTTAAACCCTTTTATGCACTCTGTAGGAAAAAACAGTCTGATCCGGAAAAACACACGAATGGACCTGCTGCCATTTCGCAAGTTCTTTCTCGGAAAAAACTCAACCATTGAAGACTTCTCTGTTGTAAACAATGGCATGGGTACGGTAGCTATCGGAAATGAAGTACGAATCGGGTTGTCCAATGTTATTATTGGCCCCGTTCATATAGGCAACCAGGTTATCCTTGCCCAGAATGTTGTGCTTTCTGGTCTCAATCACGGATATCAGGACATAGAGACTCCAATCTGTAAGCAGCCATGTACTACAGCAAAGATCACTATTGAGGACGAATGCTGGATTGGTGCAAATGTAGTAGTAACAGCCGGGGTTACTGTCGGTAAGCACTCCATCATAGCAGCCGGAAGTGTGGTTACCAAAGATATCCCGCCTTATAGCATTGCAGCCGGCAATCCTGCCAGGATAATCAAGAAATACAATGTGCAAAGCGGCCAGTGGGAAAAAGTCGCAGACGATGCTCCATTAAAAAAAGTCTCATAGATCTGCAAAATACACTCATATGAATCTCACTACCCTGTTTTCAATTCTTTTTTGGTTAAGTCTTGCCGTTGCTTTTTATGCGTATGCAGGCTATGGCATCGTAATTTACATTTTAGTCAGGGTCAAACGCTTTTTTTTTAGCCGCAGACCACTTCCGGATCAATCATTCGAACCTGAAGTAACCTTTGTTGTTCCCTGCTACAATGAAATTGACTTTATAGATTCAAAGATCAGTAACTGTCTGAATCTGGATTACCCCAAAAATAAGCTTAAACTGGTATTCATAACCGATGGCTCTAATGATGGTACCAATGTAAAAGCGTCTTCCTATCCGGAGGTAACAGTGCTGCATGAAAATCAGCGCAAGGGAAAGTCTGCTGCCGAAAATCGTGTAATGCGACATGTAGACTCCCCCATAGTTGTTTTTTCAGATGCAAACACGATGCTTCCTTCCTATGCCATACGGGCAATTGTAAGACATTATGCAGACCCTGAGGTTGGCGCAGTTTCAGGGGAAAAGCGAATCATTTCCGCAGATAAAGATAATGCCAGTGGTGCCGGAGAAGGAATTTACTGGAAGTACGAATCTTTTCTGAAGAAAATGGATTCCGAACTATACAGTATAGTCGGAGCAGCCGGAGAGTTGTTTTCCTTTCGCAGGGAATTGTATACAGATCTTGAAGAAGACACCATTCTTGACGACTTTATCGAATCGCTCAGAATCGCACAAAAAGGCTACAGGGTTGTATATGAACCGGAGGCTTACGCAATGGAAACAGCTTCTGATTCGGTAAAAGAAGAGCTGAAAAGAAAAATCAGAATCTGCGCGGGCGGATGGCAGTCCATGCATCGCCTGACAGCGCTTCTAAATCCGTTCAGATATGGAATACTGACTTTCCAGTACATATCGCACCGGGTGCTACGCTGGAGCATTGTTCCGGTATTGCTGCTCTGTATGTTTCCGATAAATGCTTACTTATCATCGGTCAACTCATTCTATCAGCTATTCTTTTACGGACAATGCCTGTTTTATGCGATGGCAATTACCGGCTGGTTTCTGGAAAACAGACAGATCAAAGTCAAGTTACTATTTATCCCTTATTATTTCTTTATTATGAACTACGCAGTCTTTCTGGGTTTTTTCAGATATATAAGCGGCAAACAGGCAGCAGCCTGGGAACGGGCAAAAAGAGGAACAATCATGGAATCATAAAAAGAAACCAAAACTTGCTTATCATATGTTTATTTAATAAATTTGCATCCCTTTGAATAAAATAAATTAGGAAGGTTATTTATTTATGATCGTAGTTAACGTAAAAGAAAACGAGTCAATAGACAGAGCTCTTAAGAGATTCAAGAAAAAATTTGAAAGAACTGGTGTTCTTAAGGAATTAAGAAGCAGAGGGCATTTCGAAAAACCTTCTGTTAGTAGAAGAAACGAAATCATCCGGGCAAGATATAGAGAAAGAATGCAACAAAAAGGAGCTTAATCCTTTTTCGGCTTTCTTGAATTTGGTTATATTGGTAGTATGTATACGACTTCCAGTATAACCGATATTTTTTTGGATCACCTCCAGTCTGAAAAACGATACTCTGCTCATACCATTACATCGTACAGACATGATCTCGGTCAGTTTGAGGATTTCATAAAGTTGAACTATAATATATCTCCTCCGGAGGTAGACAAGCACTTCTTTATCCGCGAATGGGTGGTCAGTCTTTCTGAGCAGAATTTCTCTGCAAGAACGATCAACCGAAAGATCGCCTGTCTTAAGTCCTTCTATAAATTTCTTCAACGCAGATCCCTGATTGAAAAGAATCCGATGCAACAAGTCGCGTCTCTCAAATCAGGCAAGACAATACCGGTTTTTCTTACAGAAGAATCCATCGCTCAGATTCTGGATCATTTTTCCTATACCGACGACTTTCCCGGTACACGAGACAAGCTGGTAATTGAGCTTTTATACGGCACCGGCATTCGTCTGGCTGAGCTGGTCAATACTAAAGACAGCGATATTAATCTGTACGAAAAGCTGATCAAAATAACCGGTAAAGGAAACAAGGAACGCTTCATACCTTTAAACAAATCGCTGGCAGAACTGATTAAACTATATAGCTCCCAAAAAACTCTTCTTTTGCAAAACGAATCGAAGAGTTTTATCGTAACAGATAACGGGAAAGCCGCTTATCCAGGCTTTATTTACAGGCTAGTAAAAAAATATCTGTCCATGATTCCGGTGCTTGAAAAAACCAGTCCGCATGTATTACGACATACATTCGCTACACATCTGCTCAATAAGGGAGCAGACCTGAATGCGATCAAGGATTTACTCGGACATAGCAGT
Source organism: Bacteroidota bacterium (assembly GCA_023458555.1). Taxonomy (GTDB): domain Bacteria; phylum Bacteroidota; class Bacteroidia; order Cytophagales; family Cytophagaceae; genus SpSt-227. The sequence continues at coordinate 151,527 of JAEWYS010000020.1, forward strand.
CTGGCGGCAACACAGGTATATACACATAATTCGCTTGATAAAATAAAAGCTATTTTTGATCAGGCTCATCCCAAAGCATAAATTAAGTTTAACTTTTAAATTGTGAAGACATGAAATTGCAGATTCAATCCATCCATTTTAACGCAGACCAGAAGCTTCTTGATTTTATCCAGAAAAAAATGGATAAGCTTGATACATTTTTTGACCGGATTGTCGACGGAGACGTTTATTTGAAAGTTGAAAGTAATGATCAGAAAGGCAACAAATGGGTACATATACAATTGAACTTACCCAATAAGACTTCGTTGAATGTAAAAGAGCAGGCAAACACCTTCGAAGAAGCGATTGACATCGCTTATGAAAGTCTTGCCCGCCAGTTGAAAAAATCCAAAGATAAGATGAGCGAACAACGATAATAAAAAAAGCCCCGGATCCGGGGCTTTTTTTATTATCGTTAGCAATTCGCTTCTGCTAGTCAAGACCAAACGCCCGCTTTACACTTTCAACATAGTCCAATTTCTCCCACGTAAAGAATTCCAGCATCTTCTTCTGACTTTTTCTTATTTCGGTGACAGTATCTCCCGTATTCTGTACTTCTACATAATTCAACACAACTTCCTTCGAGAAGGGCTCCCGCCCAACATGACCATAAGAGGCTGTTTCCTGATAAATCGGGTTCATCAGACCCAGGCGGTCTACAATAGCCTTGGGACGCATATCAAACAGATCGCTCACTTTTTCAGCAATCTGCCCATCCGTCATTTTTACTCTGGCTGTACCATAAGTATTGATATTGATCGAGATTGGCTTGGATACACCAATAGCATATGCTACCTGAACCAGTATCTCATCGGCCACTCCGGCAGCTACAAGATTTTTGGCAACATGTCTTGCTGCATATGCTGCACTTCTGTCAACCTTGGAAGGGTCTTTTCCTGAAAAAGCACCTCCGCCATGAGCTCCTTTTCCGCCGTAAGTATCAACAATAATTTTTCGCCCGGTCAGGCCGGAATCTCCGTGAGGTCCTCCTATTACGAATTTTCCGGTAGGGTTAATATGGTATATGGTCTTATCATCCAGCAAAGACGCCGGTATAACCTCAGAGATAACATATTTTTTCACATCATTGGCAATCGTCTCAAGCATTTGATTATCATTACCAAATTCATCATGCTGGGTAGACACCACAATTGTATGAACACGCGAAGGTTTTCCTTCGTCATTGTATTCAATGGTAACCTGAGATTTGGAATCCGGACGCAAATAGGTCATAGTCTTACCTTCTTTCCGTATCTCCGCCAGCTTTCTCAGAATACGATGAGAAAAAGCCAATGCCATAGGCATATATTCCGGAGTTTCTCTGCTCGCATATCCAAACATCATTCCCTGATCACCCGCTCCCTGCTCTTTATCAATTCCTTCTCCTTCATTTACTCCCTGAGCAATATCTGGCGACTGCTGGTGCAAAGTAGTAATAATACCACAGGAATCGGCATCAAACATGTACTCAGCCTTCGTATAGCCTATCTTCTTTATGGTCTTTCTTACTATTTCCTGTATATCAACATAGGCCTTGGTTGTTACTTCCCCGGCAATAACTGCCAGACCTGTCGTCACCAGAGTCTCACAGGCAACCCTTGACTTTGGATCCTGACATAACATGGCATCAAGTATAGCATCCGAAATTTGATCAGCAACCTTATCCGGATGCCCTTCAGAAACAGACTCAGAAGTAAATAAAAATGACATACTATCTTATAAGCTTTTAAAATATAAATTTACCCAAATATAAGTGAATATACAGTTATTATGCATTCACACCTTAATTAAATTATTTTCTTGTTCCCAATCCGAAAATCGTTGGTTTTTTGTACAAATCCGGCGGATTTTTTCGCCAGTCAGCAATCTTTTGCGTTTTTATCATTTCATTGGCTCCGGATATATCTGAAGCTATACAAAGTAATGTCTCCGCTCCAAGCTCCTTCAAAAGATCTTCCAGCATATGATTATTCCTGAACGGAGTTTCCATAAACAGCTGTGTTTCTCCTTTAGCGCTCTGCTTTTCCAGAAACCGGATTTCTTTAGTTCGCTCTGCCCTGTTTACCGGGAGATACCCCTTAAAGGCAAACTGCTGACCGGAAAAACCACTCCCCATAAGCGCCATCAAAATCGATGATGGTCCAGGCAAAGGTTTTACAAGGAAACCATTTTTGTGACCATATGTTACAGCTGCTGCTCCCGGATCTGCCACTCCGGGACAACCGGCTTCTGAGATAATCCCGATAGTGCTTCCGGCCGGAATTTCCTTAAAATAACTTCCCACCTCCTTTTCTGTTGTTTTTTTATCCAGCGTAAAAAATGTCATTTCTTCGATGACCCTGCCCGATTTCAGCTTACTGATGTATCGTCGGGCAGTCCGGATATTTTCAACCAGATAATAATCAGTATGCCTGATTACATCAATAACCTGAGGCGCCATAAATTGCAGATCATTGTCTTCTGACAAAAAAGAAGGTATTAGAAAAATCGTACCTTTGTAGGCAGACATAAGTTAGTGTATTAGTTGATTTAATCTTACAATCCTATATGGAACAATTTAGCGGAACAGGCAAAATTCTGATTATACTGGGTGGATGTCTTCTGCTGGCAGGACTGCTAATAACTTTTGCCGGTAAAATACCTTTTCTGGGCAGACTTCCCGGTGATTTTTTTGTACAAAAGAAAAATTTCAATTTTTATTTTCCATTTACAACTTCTATCCTCATTAGTCTTCTGCTTAGCCTGATCCTGTATCTTTTCAGAAAGTTTTGATATATTCCTTTATTGTTGCAGCAAACTCCTTGGGTTTTTCTGCATGCAGCCAGTGCCCTGCCCCGTGAATAGTCACTATTCTGGAATCCGTAAACTGTTTTCTGATCAATTCTTCATCTCTTTCTCTGATGTAGTTGGACTGATCACCACGAATAAAAAGAAACGGTTTATCTATCTCAATTTCCTCATCCAGCCCTTCTCCTACATTATCAATCTTATCCGTAATCACCGGAAGATTAATCCGCCACTTAAACCCGTTATCTGTACGATCCAGATTTTTGAGCAAAAACTGTCTAACCGGAAGTTCCGGAACCTTCTCTTCCAGAATCTTGTCGGCTTCCTGTCGGCTACTGATCGATTCCAGATCGATATTATTGAGTCCTTCAAGAATTTCATCATGATGCCTTCTGTAAAACCTTGGAGATATATCCATTACGACGTAGCGGGCATCAAACTCAGGATAGGTTGCAGCAAAGTTCATAACTGTTTTCCCCCCCATTGAGTGACCGATAATCAACGGTTTGTGAATACCCTCTTCCTCAAGAAACTCCATAAGATCTGACGCCATTGCCGAATAATTAAATTCTTCGCTATGGGGTGAGCTGCCATGATTTCTTTGATCCAGCAGATAAACTTTATATTCATCCGCAAGCAGCTTTGCCGGCCCCAGCAGATTATCCGAGGAGCCGAACACTCCATGCAGTATCACAATCGGATCACCTTCTCCTATTTCTCTATAAAATAATTTCATTGTTGCAGTTTTCGTAAATATGTCTGAATAGTATTTTCCAGGCCCATGTACAATGCATCGCAAATAAGTGCATGGCCGATTGATACTTCATCAATGTATGGTATATTCTTTACCAGATAGTTCAGATTTTCAAGATCCAGATCATGTCCCGCATTCAGTCCAAGTCCAAGCTCACGAGCCCTGGCTGCTGCAGTCATATAAGCGCTTATCGCTGCAGCAGGATTGCCGGAATAGCCGACAGCATAAGGCTCCGTATATAGCTCAACCCTGTCTGCCCCTGCAAGAGCAGCCCCTTCCACCATTTTAGGATCGGGATTAACAAAAACAGAAACTCTTATACCTTTCTTTTTAAAACCAGCAACAACATCCGTAAGGAAATCCTTATGTGCTACAGTATTCCACCCGGCATTTGAGGTAATGGCATCAGGCGCATCAGGTACAAGTGTTACCTGACCCGGTTGCACGCTCTCCACCAGGCTGATAAATTTATCTTCCGGATTTCCCTCTATATTCAATTCAGTATGTAATACCTTTTTAAGGTCAACAACATCCGTATAGCGAATATGCCTTTCATCCGGTCTGGGATGAACGGTGATTCCTTGTGCACCAAAACGTTCACAATCCAAAGCAACCCGAATAACATCCGGATTGTTTCCGCCCCGCGCATTTCGCAATGTCGCAATCTTATTAATATTTACACTGAGCCTGGTCATGTTTTTATATTATTTTTAGCTTTGCAAATAAAGCTAATAAATCAAAATTTTTAGAATGTATGAGCCTAAAAGCACAAATCGAAACGGATATAAAATCAGCAATGCTCGCCAAAGACAAAGACCGGCTAAGAGCACTGCGCAGCATAAAGTCTCTTATTCTGCTTGCCGAAACAGAAAAGGGAGCCAAAAGCGAACTTTCTGAGGATGATGAAATAAAGTTGCTGACGAAGGCAGCCAAACAGCGTAGAGAGTCTGCTGAAGTCTATAAAAATCAGAACCGGGCAGATCTTGAGGCGGTCGAGCTTGGAGAGCTTGCCATCATAGAACAGTATCTTCCGAAACAGCTTACAGAAGAAGAAATACTGGAAAAACTGAAGACAATTATTGCTGAGACAGGAGCACAGGGGCCTCAGGATATGGGCAAGGTCATGGGTGCTGCGACAAAATCCCTGGCAGGACAGGCTGATGGAAAAGTAATTTCGGTATTGGTAAAATCGCTACTTAAGTAAAAGTTGAATACTGCAGACTTCGTTTTTCTGAGTTTTCTGGTGCTCGGAGCTTATATGGGTTTTCGTAAAGGTTTGATGCTGGAGATCGTCACATTTCTGGCGCTCATTATCGGTATAATATCCGCATTCAAATTATTAAATTCCGGCATTGAATTTATCCGGTCGACATGGGACTGGGAGAGTATCCTGATTCCCTATCTGGCTTTTATCCTGATTTTCGTATTGGTTTTCCTATTAATTCATCTGTTGGGAAAAACTCTTAAGAAAATTCTTGACTTCACTTTGCTGGGAAGCGCTGATAATTTTGCCGGAGCATTGTTGGGAGTAGCCAAAATGGCATTCGGAATTAGTCTTATACTCTGGCTTACCAGAGCGGCAAGCATCGAGCTACCTCCGGCAATAACTGAAAACAGTCTTCTTTTCACTCCTTTGGTAGAATTCGCTCCCGGGGTTATACACTGGATCAGCTATGTAATCCCGTTTCAGGACATTTTCCCTGCAATATCCAAAATCTTAACGGACTCCAATTGATTCTCATTGTTGACAATTTTGACTCTTTTACCTGGAATCTGACAGACTATATTGAACAAACCGGAGAAGAAATTCTCCTTGTCCGGAATACAGTTTGTCCCGAAGATTCATTTTCCGAAAAAATAAAAGGAGTCGTCTTGTCTCCCGGCCCGGGGAAACCGGAAGATGCAGGTTTTCTGCTGAATTACGTCCGGTACTATGAGAAAAGGAAGCCTGTTCTTGGAATTTGTTTGGGGCATCAGGCTATAGCTCAGCTCTATGGTTCTGCAATCGGAAAGGCTCCATACCCTTCCCATGGAAAAATATCCGGGATCCACCTTGATACCAGTCATTATCTCTTCACCGGACTTCCTCAAAAAATCAACGTAGTACGCTACCATTCCCTTATTGCCGAAAAACTTCCGGATAATTTGCGTATCATTTGCCAGACCGAAAATCTCATAATGGGAGTTTCTCATACGGAATATCCGGTTTGCGGAATCCAGTTTCATCCCGAAGCCTACCTTACTGATTATGGCCAGACAATTATTCAGAACTGGATTTCTTTTGTCAACCGATAGGAGTTGAATAAATCTAAACTTTGTTTTACTTTGCACGTTAATAAAATTTATCAAGTCCTATAGAGCATGGCATTTACTATCAAAGAAAACGGCAAATTCAAGTATTATGACGAAGGTGAAGGAGATGTTCTGCTTCTTTTACACGGTCTTTTTGGAGCTCTAAGCAACTGGGAATATGTAATAAAAGCTTTCAATAAAGACCACAGGGTAATCATCCCTGTAATGCCGATATATGATATGCCTATTCGCTCTGCGAGTGTCGAGGGATTAGCTACGTTCATTGAGGACTTTGTTAAGTTCAAGAATCTTGACAATCTTACCCTGTTGGGCAATTCACTTGGCGGACATGTAGGACTCGTTTACACGCTAAAAAATAAAGAAAAAGTATCCAGACTTGTTCTCACGGGCTCATCCGGATTATTTGAAAATTCGATGGGCGGTTCTTTTCCCAAAAGAGGCAGCTACGATTACATTAAAGAACGTGTCGGATATACCTTTTACGATCCATCCACTGCTACCCATGAGCTGGTAGAAGAGGTTTTCAATATTACACGAAGCATTCCGAAATGTATGAATATAGTAGCCATAGCCAAAGCAGCTCAACGGCATAATATGGCTAAGGATATTACTCAGATTAAAGTCCCGACATTGCTGATCTGGGGCCTTAATGATACGATCACCCCGCCAATGGTCGCGCACGAGTTTAATCGACTGATCCCTAATTCTGAACTTAGATTTATTGATAAATGCGGGCATGCCCCGATGATGGAGCACCCGGAAAAGTTTAATTCTATTTTACGACAGTTTATCGGAGCCAAAGTGATCGCATGATAGCCGAAGAACTTATCAACCAGTTAATTCCACCGTTAAAACCATCGGACTCTGCTGACAAAGCACTGTCCTGGATGGAGAAGCTTCGCATTACCCAGCTTCCGGTTGTGGACGAGAAAGAGTACAAGGGAGTGATTACTGAAGACTTAATATACGATCATCTGGACTCTGATAAAGTCGTAGGAGATTTTCAGCTTATTGCTTCCGCTGTCAGCGCACTACCCAACAGCCATTTTTACGACGTAATTAAACTTGCAATTGAAAATGGCCTGCAACTTGTCCCAGTGCTGGATGTTGACAGAAATTTCCTCGGGGTGATATCTGTAAACGAAACAGCAGCCACTCTTGCAAAAATGTTTGCAGCACAAGGCCCAGGAGGAATTATTGTTATTTCACTGGCTCCCAAAGACTACTCAATGAGCGAAATTGCCCGCCTCATCGAGGCAAATGATACCCGAATACTTAGTGCCTTCTTTCTTCAGGAGCATGATTCCGATCAGGCCAAGCTGACATTAAAACTAAACAGGGAAGATCTGACCCGTATAATAGCGACACTCGAAAGACACAGTTATTCTGTTGTTGCGCATTTTCAGGAAACCGAACTGCTCAATGTTGATAAGGAAAGACTGGATATGCTTCTGAGATATCTCAATATGTAATCCTGCTCCAGTAACCCGCTTCTAATGAAAATTGCAATTCATGGCCGTTCTCTTAATGAAGAAACAGTCCCTTATGTTCAGGAACTACTTACGTTGCTCGAAGAGAAAGGAGCTGAATTAGTTGTAAATGCAGGATTTTATAATTCTTTGAAAAGACGTAATGTGCGTCTTAAAGAAGTCCCGGCATATTCGACTCCGGGAGAACTATCCTCTGATACAGATTTTATGATTAGCATAGGCGGGGATGGCACGCTGCTTTCCGGTGTTACTTTTGTTGGACGCAAATCAATTCCAATATTAGGCATTAACACCGGAAGATTAGGGTTTCTGGCTACAATACAACGCGAAGATGCTAAAAAAGCAGTAGAAGCCTTATACTCCGATAATCTGAAGCTCGAAGAGCGTACACTCATTAAAGTTATATCGGATGATGACGTTTTTAATGATATCAATTTTGGTCTAAATGAATTTACAATCCTCAAAAGAGACTCTTCTTCTATGATTGTTGTTCATTCATACCTGAATGGAGAATATCTGAACTCTTATTGGGCAGACGGGCTAATCGTCGCAACCCCCACCGGATCAACCGGTTACTCCTTAAGCTGCGGAGGACCACTGGTAATGCCTCAGAATCAAAACTTTATTTTAACCCCCGTCAGTCCACATAATCTGAATGTCCGGCCAATGATTGTCCCGGATTCGAGTGAGCTAAGTTTTCAGATTGAAAGCCGAAGTAAAAAAATCCTGATTTCACTTGACTCCAGATCCAAAAGTGTGCCTTCAACAATCAGCCTTAAAGTAAAAAAAGAGGACTTTACGGTTAAACTTATTGAACTTAAATCGTATAAATACCTGGAAACACTGCGGAATAAATTAAACTGGGGACTTGATTTAAGAAATTAAGATCGATTTTACACAAATTAATCTTAAATTTGCAATATTGAAAAAATAGACTTCAGACTCCGCGCTCCTTATAAAGCTATTAATGTATTTAAATATGGAGGAGATAATAATGAAAAGATACAAATTTACAGGATTAATATTTTTTGTTCTTTTAGCAGGCTCTATCGATTCCATCGCCCAGAATTTCAGCAAGAAATATCGATATAAAGGAATTGGTCTCAATATAAATTCGATGAATTACGTAGGAGAAGTAGACCCTTCCCCAAGTTTCCTGAGCCCCTCTATCAGCCATACCAAATACAATATCGGCTTTGCATACCTGTATAAGATAAAACCTCACCTCGCCATTCGGGGCAATGTCTCTTATGGCCGGATAAAAGGAGATGATTACAAAAATGCGAGCTACAGTATTGAGGATATTCATCGTAAAATGCGAAATGTAAATTTCCGCAACGAGATTTATGAAATAAAGCTGGATGCTGTTATTGACCTGATAGGAAATTACATGGATTACAGAAAGAGACCTGATTTTACTCCGTATGTCTTTTTCGGAATCGCCTATTTCCACCACAATCCTCAGGGATTGAGCCCGGATAATGAATGGGTATACCTGAAACCGCTGTCTACTGAAGGACAGGGACTGCCGGGTACAGGAGTAAAAGAATATTCTCTTCATCAGATTGCTATTCCCTTTGGTTTCGGAGTTCGATACAAACTTGCCAGATATTGGGATCTGGGCTTTGAAATTGGCTGGAGATATACATTTACCGATTACCTGGACGATGTAGGAGGTGTATACTCAGACAAAGACCTCATCAGAAAGGAAAAGGGGTATCTTGCGGCTGATATGTCCGACAGGGCAATGGAAGCTCTTGCTAAAGATGCGCATCTGAAAGACTTTGTTGAAAACAGACAGGGAGGTTATGTAGCAAAAAACAACGGAGACTATGACGGTACTGGTGATTTGTACATAAACTCATACAATACACCAGGAGCAAAACGGGGCGATAAAAACAAGGATTGGTATATTCTGACGGGCTTCCATCTGGTATATATATTCCCTCCGAAAGTAATATGCCCGAAGTTCCGCCGTTAGATGATAACATTTTTTGTAATTTTGCACTTTAACCTCAGAATATGAAAGTATTTTTTTTAACTGTTGCGACAGTTTTTACACTTATAGTTATCAATAACAGTGCGCATAGCCAGACGCATGAAGTTGGCATTTCTGCAGGAGCACTCAATTATACGGGAGATCTTGCACCAGATTATAGCTTCTATAATTATGGTCAGTCTCTAATGGGGTTTTATAAATACAACTTTTCTCCTGCCGGGGGGGTGAAACTCAGCATTCTGGAAGGACAATTTATCGTCAATGATAAGCGCAGTAATGACCCTCTTCCTCAATACAGAATGGCCGAGAGCAATACTATGATCGTTGAGTTTTCAGCTATTGGTGAATATAATTTCTTTGATTACAGGAAAGAAAATGACAGGCGTCGTTTTACTCCATACCTGTCAGGAGGTATTGCCTTCTTTATTTATTCACAAAACTCACCTGGCTTCCGGCAGCAAAAATCCGATGGTACCGGATTTGCTATTCCTTTTGGAGTAGGAGTTCGTTATCAGGTAGCCAGGCAGGTAAACCTTGGTCTTGAATTTGTTGCCAGAAAAACATTTTCTGATAATCTGGACGGCCTGAGTGACCGGGTTATCTCCAATCGTAAGCAAGTCGGTGACCCGCACGGAAATGACTGGTATTATTTCACCGGACTTACCCTGAGTTACACATTTTATGGTGTCAAATGTCCCGCAATCTTCCGCTAAACCTTTCTTTTATTTAGCTGCACATTTTCGTACATTTGCCTCTTATTGCAGAGGATGAGTCTAAAAGAACAAATTGATATAAATAAGCTGCCGCAGCACATCGCTATAATAATGGATGGCAATGGCCGTTGGGCAAAAAAAAAGGGGGCAATGCGAATATTCGGCCACCAAAATGCTGTTAAAGCAGTTAGAGATGCTACGGAAGCCTGCGCAGAACTGGGTGTCAAATACCTCACTCTTTACGCCTTTTCTACTGAAAACTGGAACAGACCGGAAGCAGAAGTAAAAGCGCTAATGTCTCTCCTGGTTACAACTATTAACAGTGAAATAAAAGTTCTCCAACAGAACAATATTAGACTGCAAACGATCGGTAATACCAAAGAGTTGCCAAAAAATTGCCAGAAGGAACTGGAAGAAGCCATAAAGCTTACTTCTTCTAATACCGGTATGACACTAATACTTGCCCTGAGTTATAGCGGACGCTGGGAAATAACCAATGCTGTTCAATCAATCGCCAAAGATCTGAGTGAAGGAAAAATTGATGCTGACGCAATATCGGAATCTTTAATCTCCCGATACCTGCAAACAGCATCCATCCCGGACCCTGAACTTATGGTTCGTACGAGTGGCGAAATGAGAATCAGTAACTTTCTACTCTGGCAGATAGCATATTCAGAGCTATACATCACAGAGGTCTTGTGGCCCGACTTTAGAAAAGAACATCTCTGGGAGGCCCTGGTTAATTTTCAGAAAAGAGAAAGGCGTTTTGGTAAAATAAGTGAACAAGTGAATTAATAACCTTTTTAATGAAAATTTGTAAGTCTTTATTTTTTTCGATTATACTGATTTTTACACTTAGTCAGCAGATCTCAGGCCAATATTTACCTTCAGGTTCATTTAGCTACACCAATCCTCAGGAATATACGATCGAAGATATCACATTCACAGGTCTGGAAAGCATTGACCATAATGCTCTTATTGCAATTGCCGGACTCCGGAAGGGTGATCGTATTATGATTCCGGGAGAGACACTCAGCAATGCTCTTAAGAAAATATGGGATCAAAAGCTGGTTGGAGATATTGCCATATCAATAACCCGGATTGAAGGTGACAAAGTTTATATAAACTTTGATCTGAAGGAAAGATCCCGTTTATCCAGAATAGATATTGAAGGCGCCAAAAAATCTGACAAGGAAGAAATTACCAATAAGGTTAACATATCACTTGGACAAGTCGTAACCGACGCCATGACAAAAAATGCAATACAAAGGATAAATAAATATTACACAGAGAAAGGTTTTCTTGCTGCCAAAACAGAAATCCGGAAAATAGACGATACGCTCCATGACAACAAAGTTATTCTCAAAATAAATATTAATCGTGGCCCCAAAGTTAAAATTAATGCTATTAATATTTCCGGAAATGAAGCTGAAAGAGACGACAAAAAAACTGAAAAGCTATTGTCTGACAAGCGCCTGAAGCGCAAGCTGAAAGAAACCAAAGAGAAAAAATTTCATAAAATATTTACCAGTTCCAAGTTTATTCAGGCTGATTTTGAGAAAGACCAGAAAGCCGTTATCGAATATTACAACTCCCTGGGTTACAGAGATGCCCAGATAGTGAGAGACAGCGTTTATTTTGTTCAGGATAACCGGGTCAATGTAGACATGCAAATTGAAGAGGGCTCCCGCTATTATTTCAGAAATATAACCTGGCAGGGGAACTACATCTATTCTGACCGGGCTCTTGACACAATACTAAATATTAAAAAAGGGGACGTTTATAATCTTGCCCGCCTTGAGCGCAGGCTCAACTATAATCCCGATGGATATGATATAAGCTCCCTATATCTTGATGATGGATATCTTTTCTTCCATGTTGATCCGGTTGAAGTAATGGTTGAGAAAGATTCCATTGATATTGAAATGAGAGTCTACGAGGGGCCTCAGGCAACAATTAAAAATGTCACTGTCTCGGGCAACACCAAAACTCATGATCATGTCGTCATGAGAGAACTACGGACACTACCCGGACAGAAATTCAGCCGTTCAGATCTGATCCGCTCACAACGAGAGATCGCAACACTGGGATACTTTGATGCCGAGCAGATCGGAATCAATCCTGTTCCCAATCCGGCCGACGGTACTGTAGATATCAATTATACAGTTGTAGAAAAATCCAGCGATCAGATCGAACTATCCGGAGGCTGGGGAGGACAAATCGGATTAGTCGGAACCCTTGGACTTGTTTTTAACAATTTCTCTTTACGAAATATTCCCAAGTTTAAAACCTGGGATCCGCTGCCAAGCGGGGACGGTCAGCGTCTGTCCGTTCGCTTCCAGTCAAACGGGATATATTTTCAGAATTACTCCTTCTCATTTACTGAGCCATGGCTTGGCGGCAATAAACCTCATTCCTTAACAATGAGCCTCATCAGATCTCAGCAAAACCGTGTAAGCAGTGGGTTGAAGATAAGCGGCCACTTAAGGGTGCAAGGTGCAACACTCAGTTATGGAAAGAGATTAAAATGGCCTGATGATTACTTCTCGACGAGCTATTCTGTCTCTTTTATGCAATATAGCTTTAATAACTTTGGTACAAATCAGCTAGGTATTGACAACACTGCATCCAATAGTATAACGCTGACTTATTCATTGAGCAGAAACAGCCTGAATGACTTTACCTTCCCGACAAGTGGGTCCAATCTTTCTTTTTCAGTAAGCAGTACTCCGCCATACTCATTGTTTAACAAAAAGAACTACGCCATACTCCCGGAGGAAGAAAAGTATAAAATGGTCGAGTATCATAAATGGATGTTTGATCAGTCCTGGTTCACCACCATCATACCAGGCCAAAAAAGGAATCTTGTACTTAATGCAAGAGCCCATTTCGGGTACATCGGTTCCTATTCTCAACGAAGACCAGTGGGGCCGTTTGAACGTTTCATAATGGGTGGTGATGGTCTTTCAGGCTTCAACTTCCTGCTTGGATCCGAAATCATTGGTCTCAGAGGATATCAGAATAATGAAATCAAACCGTTTGAGGCTGGAGGAACTGTAGATGCAGGAGGTGTATTATTTGACAAGTTTGTGACTGAGCTTCGTTATCCTATAAGCCTGAGTCCGGCCTTATCAGTAATTGCTCTTACATTTTTTGAAGCAGGCAACGTCTGGAATAATTTCAGGGATTTTAACCCGTTTCAGAATTACCGCGCCGCCGGAATCGGCACAAGGATCATGATGCCTGCATTTGGTATGATTGGTATCGACTGGGGATTCAGACTGGATGATGTACCTGGAAAGAATCCGCTCGAAAACAGATCACGTGTAACATTTGTAATCGGACAGCAAATCAGATAACATTGTGAAAAAACTCCTTACATTTTTATTTATTTTTTCTATTTTCGGTACGACTTATGCTCAGAAGTTTGGGTACATAGACTCAGAGTATATTCTGAAAAAAATGCCCGAATATAAGGAAGCTCAAAAGGAACTGGATAAGCTTTCATCTGGCTGGCAAAAAGAAATTGAAGAGAAAAAACAAGAAGTCGATAAGCTGAAGGAGGATTTTCAGGCTGAAGAGGTTCTCCTCACAGAAACTATGAAGACCGAGAGGCTTGAAGAAATTTCCCTTAAGGAAAAGGAGCTCAAAGAATATCAAAAGAAAATTTTCGGATTTGACGGTCTGCTTTTTCTCAAGCGGCAGGATCTCATGAAGCCAGTACAGGACAAATTGTATGAAGCCGTAGAGAAAGTGGCAAAAGCAAAACGTCTTCAGTTTCTTTTCGACAAATCGGGCGATCTCGTTATGCTTTATACGAACCCGATTCATGACTACACAGATTATGTACTGGATGAATTGGGTCTTGGGGATCCGAATGATACGGTTAAATAAAAGTTTAAAGTCTATTATAAAAATGAAAAACAAATCAATCCTTAGTCTTTTATTAGCAATTTTTTTAAGTGCAACTTGTGCATTTGCCCAAACCCCAAAAATTGGCTATACCAATCTGGAATATATACTGGCTCAGCTGCCTGAAGCCAAGCAAATAGAAAGTCAGCTTAAGGAGTTTGAGAAGCAGCTCCAGAGTCAGCTTCAGTCCAAATATACTGAGTACGAGCAGAAGCTGGACACTTACAGAAAAGGACAGGCAACAATGGCGGAAATTGTAAAACAGGATAAAGAGCAGGAGCTCATTTCTTTACAAAACAACATCAGAGAGTTTGAAGAAAAAGCTCAGGGAGAAATGCAGAACAAACAAGTTGCATTGCTTGAGCCTGTACTAAATAAAATTCAAAAAGCTATCGACAAAGTAGCCGAGGAAAACAGTTATACTTATATTTTAAGTACTCACACCGAGATGGGCACATCTGCAATCATACTCTACGCGAAAAACCTTGAAGACAATATTTCTGACAAAGTCCTTCTGGCGCTTGGAGTAACTCCCAAACCGGCCACTAATCAGTCAGGGGCTCCTGTCAAAAAATAAAATATTATAACATTTTGTTTTATATTGAGGTCATTGCATAGCAGTGACCTTTTTTTGTTTTGTATGTGTCAAATACCACCATATCTTTCTACAGGAGACAAAGTTGCCATTATAGCAACCGCAAAAAAGATTGACAGGCAATCGTTAGAGTATTCCAGAAAGATACTAAAATCCTGGGGCCTGATTCCCCTTGAAGGACAATATCTTTACAATAGCTACTTCCAGTATGCTGGTACTGATGAAGAAAGAATAACGGATCTTCAATGGGCCCTTAGTAACCCTGAAGTAAAAGCTATTTTTTGTGCAAGGGGGGGATATGGAACGACACGGATTCTGGATAAGGCAAATTTGGAAAGCTTAAAAAAGTATCCCAAATGGTTAATTGGCTATAGTGATATAACGTCCTTACATTTCTCTTTTCAAGCCAGCGATTACTCAAGCATCCATGGTCCGATGCCCGTTAACTTCAGTAAAAATGTACAGTACGGCAGTCTGGATAAGTTGAAAGAGATTCTGTTTGGTCAATTAAAAAGCAGCATACATATTCCTGCAGATCCTCAAAATAAAACGGGGGCAGGCAGAGGACCCATTATCGGAGGCAATCTTACACTCATATACAATATGATTGGTACAAAAACTGACATGGATTTTTCCGGGAAGATCCTTTTTATCGAAGAAGTAGGCGAATATCTCTATCATATTGACAGAGTCATGACTCATCTCAAAAGGGCAGGGAAATTAACCAACCTTCAAGGTCTTATCGTTGGTCACTTTTCTGATATAAAGGATAACGAAGAGCCATTTGGGAATAGCTGGAAAGAAATTATTCTGGATGCGGTAAAAGATTATTGCTTTCCTGTGGCATTTAATTTCCCGGCAGGTCACGAGGATCATAATGATCCGATTATCCTAGGCACAGAAGCAATTCTTGCTGTAAATGTGGATAAATGTGAACTAAATTACTGTTCATTATACAACACTTCCAAGACTGTCTGACCCACAGCTTTTAACGTTGCAGGGTCAATCACATCTATGTTGTCATTGTGGGTATGCCAGTAATCTCCGAAATACCCGTCTCCGGACATATTATATTCAATAATATCAATCATTGGTAAACCGGCTATTTCATTAACATAGGTATGGTCATCAATAATCGCCGGAGTTTTAACATTTACAAAGTATTGACCATATCCCAGATCTCTGGCAGTTTGCCATACTTTATTAACAACAGAGGGGGCAAAATGCATGGATGTTCCTTCCATGGCAAACCGTGCATTGGCAGCACCAACCATATCAAGTAAGATTCCATAAAACGCACTATAGCCCTGTAAATGCTTGTTTTTTGCCCAATACTGAGAACCAAGGCACCAAGAGTCCTGTATCCTGCCCAGGTCTTTGGCAAAATCAGGCTGGCCGTAGTCTTCCCCGTCAAAAAAGATAATATCAACTCCTACTGCCGGCTTCTTGTCCGACTCATTGACAACTCTCGCAATTTCAAGTAAAGCGCCAACCCCGCTTGCTCCGTCATTTGCTCCGTCAATAGGCTCCTTTATACGGTCGGTATCCTGATCGGCAAATGGACGCGTATCCCAATGCGCAGCCAATAAAACCCTCTTTGCCAGATCGGGTCGATAACTCCCGATAATATTAGTAAGATTCAAGCGTGTACCATCGAACGCAGTTGCTTCGAACTGCTGAGTATATACCTCCCAGCCATAGTTTCTCAACTGCTGGACAAGGTATTCTCCGCATTTCCTGTGGGCAGAAGAATTAGGAACTCTGGGGCCAAAATCAACCTGTTTTTTAATAAACATGTATGCAGAGTCTCCATTAAAAAAAGGAGCTACCGGCTCTTTCTTTACAGCTTTATTTTCACCCTTAGATTCAGAACGGGGCTCTTCCTTTTTTTCTTCACAAGCTGTAAACAAAACAAAAAGTGAAAAAACAACAGACCACAAAAGTCTATTCTTCATATGCCCAGTCAATTCCATGTTTCATATCCTTTATTACCAGTCCTTCTTTTTTAAATAAAGCTCTGATAGCATCTACCTTGTCATATTGCTTATTAGCTTTAGCTTCTTTATATAACTCCAGCAATCCATCAATGAATGTAGCCGGGTCAACCCTTCTTTCCTCACATAGTCCGAGAATATCAATTACTATTGTTTTGAAAGTTTCCTTCATTCCCAGAAACACCTCTTTGTCAACAAGCTCAATATCAATGGATTTTGCATAAAGAGAGTTGATCTTTTTCAGCAGGTTAAACAATGAGGCGATGGTTATTGCTGTATTAAAATCATCATTCAGGCCTCTGTAACAACTTTCAGAAAGCTCGGATAATTCCTTATTCAGCTTTTCATCTTTCTCACCTTCATCTGAAGGATGATCTAATTTTTCCAATATTCTCAATCCGTTGATCAGCTTCGTCAATCCCTTTTGAGCGGCTTTTAATGCTTCATTGGAAAAGTCCAGTGTACTTCTGTAATGTGCCTGAAGAATAAAAAATCGTATAGTCATGGGTGAATATGCCTGTTCCAAAGCAGGATGCTTCCCGGAAAAAAGCTCATTCATCGTAATGAAGTTACCCAGAGACTTACCCATCTTTTGTCCATTGATGGTAATCATATTATTATGCATCCAGAACCTGGCAGGCTGTTCGTGATGGCAGGCAACAGACTGAGCCACTTCACATTCATGGTGAGGAAACAACAAATCCATGCCCCCCCCGTGGATATCGAATATATTTCCCAGATATTTTGAGCTCATAGCAGAGCATTCCAGATGCCATCCCGGAAACCCCTCACCCCACGGAGAGCTCCATCGCATTATGTGTTCCGGATTGGCTTTCTTCCACAAAGCGAAATCAAGCGGACTTTTTTTAGTGTCCTGTCCGTCCAGGTTTCTTGTTCCGGATTGCTGATCTTCAATAACCCTTCCTGATAATTGACCATAGTGATGAACAGTAGCATATTTTTCAACATCAAAATAAACCGAGCCTTTATTTTCATATGCATATCCGTTCTTTATGATTTCCTCAATCATTGAAATCTGTTCAGGAATATGTCCGCTCGCCTGAGGTTCGATACTTGGCGGAAGAACATTAAGCTTTTCCATGACCTGATGGTAATTATCTGTGTAATACTTTACAACTTCCATCGGTTCTAACTTATCAAGACGGGCTTTCTTTCCGATTTTATCCTCTCCGTCATCAGCATCCTGTTCAAGATGCCCCACATCCGTGATATTCCGTACGTAACGTACCTTGTAGCCAAGCGCCCTGAGATACCGGAATACAATATCAAATGTCACTGCTCCCCGGGCATGTCCCAGATGTGCTTCACCATATACTGTTGGCCCGCATACATACATTCCTACATAAGGCGGATTCAAAGCCGTGAAACTTTCCTTTTTTCTTGTTAAAGAATTATAAACAATAAGTCCTTCTTTCACCACTTATCAATATTTTTCATAATACTCTATTCTGGGAACCTTCTGATAGCAATATGGGTTCCTGAAATAACCCCCAATAATACGTAATAATTATTAAACTTTAGATTAATTTGTTTGATATTGGAAATTAGTTAACTTTGCACAAGAATTAGAAAAAAGCTTGAGAAAAGAGGGGACGCAGGTCCCCTCTTTTTATTGTATTGGAGATATAATATAGTGATGGACTTAAAAAGAATCATCCGGGAATTTGTTGAGGAATTGATTCAGGGCAGTGAACTTTTTTTAGTGGATGTCCGCACAAGCAATAGTGGAAAAAGAAACAAAATTGCTGTACTTCTTGACAGTGACACTGGTATCAGTATTGATCAGTGTGCAAAAATCAGCCGGGAACTTTCACAAAAAATTGAAGCAGGAGATTTTGGAGATCTGTCATATGTTCTGGAAGTGTCTTCTCCCGGACTCGATGAGCCTCTGAAAATAAAAAGACAATACTTAAAAAACAGAGGCCGAGAACTTCAGGTTATCCTCAATGATGACACACAAAAGAAAGGTACTCTGGAAGATATCAAAGAGGACAGCATTGTTCTCTCTGTTTTTGACAAAAAGAAAAAAGAAGTTAGTTCATTTGAATTTGCTTTTAGAGATATAAAAAAATCAAACATTATAGTTTCATTTAAATGACGATGGAAAGCGCAACTTTAATTGAATCCTTTGCCGAATTTGCGAAATTCAAGAATATTGACCGCCCTACCATGATGCGAATACTGGAAGATGTGTTCCGTACCATGATCCGGAAGAAATTCGTGACTGATGATAATTTTGATGTTATCATCAACGTCGACAAAGGAGACCTGGAAATCTGGAGATTCAGGGAAATTGTGTCGGATGACTTTGCAGAAGACAGCTTTGACTATGATGAAAATCTCCATATATCCCTTACAGAAGCGAGGAAAATTGAAGAGGACTTTGAAATCGGAGAAGAAGTTGCTGAAGAAGTAAAACTTATTGACTTCGGGAGACGGGTTGTCATGACAGCAAGACAAACCCTGATGCAAAAAGTAAAAGATCTGGAAAAGGATATTCTTTTCCAAAAGTACAAAGAACTTGTTGGAGAAATTATTGTTGGAGAAGTTTACCAGATCCTCAATCGCGAAATTTTGCTGATCGACGGAGAAGGCAATGAACTGGTTCTTCCAAAAAATGAGCAAATATCCAAAGATCGTTTCCGCAAAGGTGATAATGTAAGAGCAATTGTTCACAGAGTGGAAATGCATAATGGTAATCCGAAAATCATTCTTTCCAGAACATCTCCGGTATTTCTTGAGAAGTTGTTTGAAACTGAAGTTCCGGAAGTTTTTGATGGCCTCATTTCAATAAAGAAAGTGGTACGGGAACCAGGAGAAAGAGCCAAAGTTGCAGTAGAATCATATGATGATCGTGTAGATCCGGTCGGAGCGTGTGTCGGAATGAAAGGATCAAGGATACACAGCATTGTAAGAGAGCTGGAGAATGAAAACATAGATGTGATTAACTTCACAGACAATCTTGATCTTTATATTCAGCGTGCGCTTAGTCCCGCCAAAATCAGCAGCATCAAGATTGATCAGCAGGAAGGCCGCGCTTCCGTTTATCTTAAACCGGACCAGGTTTCCCTGGCAATCGGAAAAGGCGGCCAAAACATAAAGCTGGCAAGCAAGCTTGTTGGTTTGGAAATAGATGTCTTCCGCGAGCTTTCAGAAGCGGAAGAAGAAGATGTTGATCTGATCGAATTTACCGATGAGATCGATGAATGGATTATTGAAGAGTTAAAAAGAGTTGGTCTGGATACAGCGAAAAGCGTACTTGCTTTATCTAAAGATGACCTTCTTAGAAGAACTGAACTGGAAGAAGAGACAATCGAAGATATTGTCAGTATCCTGAAACAGGAATTCGAATCGTAGAAAAAACTATTTGTTCAGAGAAAAAAAAATAGAATGGCAGAAGAAAAAATGATGAGACTGAGCCAAGTTGCCAGAAAGTTAAATGTTGGGACCTCCACCATAGCCGACCATCTTTCTGCAAAAGGTTTTTCCATTGAAAACAATCCAAACTCTAAAGTCACATTGGAGCAATTCGATATGCTGATGAAGGAGTTTGCCTCCTCAATAATGGATAAAGAAGAGGCTTCCGGTCTCACCATTGGCAAAAAGCATTCTGACGTAGTAATTAAATCTGATCCGGGTACTACTAAAAAAGAAGTGGAGGATGAGGATGAAATATTTATTAAGAATGTTTCTCCCTCGGTGCCTGAGCTAGATGAAACTGCGGAAGATAACAAGCAAGGAAAAGTTCTTACAGAAGAAGATCCTATTGGCAAAGTAAAACTTCAGGGCATCAAGGTTGTAGGCAAAATTGATCTTGGAGAAAAGAAAAAGATCAAGCCGGAAGCCGAGACTGAAGCCAGCAGTGCTTCCCCTGCACAAAAGGCTTCTCAGTCAGAGGAGCCTGTAACTGCTCCGGCTGAGGTAGAAAAAACGGAGCCAATTGTTAGTGAACCTCCAATAGAGAAGCCGGCGGCTGCCGAAGAAATAAAGAGTACTCCCGAAACTGAACCGGTTATCAGTTCTGCCATTCCAACAGATACCAGACAATCAGAACCGGAAATACTCTCTGAAGCTAAAGAAGAAACTGTCAATACACACGAAGAACCGGCTGAAGCTCGCGGACATTCAGAACACCTGGCTGAACCGGAGCTAATCAATGCCAAAGCCGATCAGCTAAAAGGCTTAACGGTTTTAGGGAAAATTGAGCTGCCTTCTGACAAAAGCAAGAAGAAAAAACCGGTAGCCTCATCCGATGTTGCCAGACAACAGGAAGAAGACAAGAAAAAAGCCAAGAAAAAGCGTAAACGTCTTCGAATAGAAAACAACCCTGTTGGCGGAGGTCAAGCTCCAGGCCAGGGTCCCGGTCAGGGACCGAAGCCCGGAAACCAGTTTGCCGGCCAGGGCCAGAACAGACCAGGTCATGCGAACTTCAAAAAAGGCGGAAAACCTGTCGGTCAGCAGTCTGTTGCAAAAGAAGAAGTTTCTGACAAGGAAATCCAGGACAAAATCAAAGCAACACTTGCAAAGCTAAGTGGAGGCGGACCTGCCAAAAAAGGCACCAAACGGTCTAAGTACAGGAAAGAAAAACGCTCCGCGTTTGCAGAAGCAGAAGAAGAAAGACTACTTCAGCAACAGGAAGATGCTAAAACATTAAAAGTAACGGAATATATTTCAGCAAATGACCTTGCTTCACTTTTAGGAGTAAGTGTAAATGAAGTAATCAGCGCGAGCATGGGACTGGGTATGTTTGTATCCATTAACCAGCGGCTTGATGCGGAAGCAATCACGGTTATTACTGATGAGTTTGGATACAATGTTGACTTTACCAATATTGAAGAAGAGGAAGAGTTTGAGCAGGAAGAAGTAGATGACGCGAAGGATCTCTCAGAAAGAGCGCCGATTATCACCATTATGGGACACGTTGACCATGGTAAAACAAGTTTGCTCGACTACATACGTAAAACGAAAGTAGCAGCTGGTGAAGCCGGGGGAATTACCCAGCACATAGGTGCCTATTCTGTCGTAACGGAAAGCGGCAAAAAAATAACCTTCCTTGACACACCAGGTCACGAAGCATTTACCGCTATGCGTGCACGTGGAGCTAAGGTAACAGACATTGTCATCATTGTTGTTGCTGCTGACGATGCTGTCATGCCTCAGACAAAAGAAGCGATAAACCATTCGCTTGTTGCCGGAGTTCCGATTGTTATTGCTATTAACAAAATTGATAAGCCTACGGCTAATCCGGATAAGATTAAAGAAGAGCTTGCCAACGAGAATATCCTGGTTGAAGACTGGGGTGGAAAATATCAGTGTGAAATGATATCCGCTAAATCGGGACTTAATATCAACTCTCTGCTGGACAAAGTTCTCCTTGAAGCAGAATTGCTCGATTTAAAAGCCAATCCGGACAGAAATGCTGTTGGTACAGTTGTAGAAGCTTCTCTTGATAAAGGTCGCGGCTATATTGCAACCATTCTGGTTCAGAATGGTACGCTGAGTGTCGGAGATGTAATTCTTTCCGGAGCCCATTATGGCAGAGTAAAAGCCATGATGGATCATAGAGGAAACAGGATAGAAAAGGCTGGACCTTCTACTCCGGTACTTGTCCTTGGTCTTAATGGCGCCCCGCAAGCAGGTGACAAGATCAAGGTAATGGAATCCGAAAGAGAAGCACGGGAAATCGCCTCCAAACGTGAACAGGTATTGCGGGAACAGAGTATTCGTACCAAAAAGCATATTACTCTTGATGAAATCGGCAGACGACTTGCAATCGGAAACTTTAAAGAACTTAATGTTATCGTCAAAGGTGACGTGGACGGTTCTGTTGAAGCCCTCTCCGATTCCTTGCTAAAGCTTTCTACTGAAGAAATCCAAATCAGAATTCTGCATAAAGGCGTTGGTCAGATTTCCGAATCAGATGTCCTCCTTGCGTCTGCATCAGATGCCATCATTGTCGGATTCCAGGTAAGACCTTCAAGCGGAGCACGAAGATTGGCAGAGAATGAAGAAATTGAGATTCGTCTGTACTCTATCATCTATGATGCAATTGACGAAATTAAAGATGCTATGGAGGGTATGCTTGCTCCGAAATTGGAAGAAGTTATTACAGGAAATGTTGATGTACGTGAAGTATTTAAAATCTCTAAAATCGGAACCGTTGCCGGATGTTATGTAACTGAAGGTTTCATTAAACGAAACAGCAGTGTTAGACTAATCAGAGACGGTATCGTTGTTCATACCGGAAGTATTGATGCCCTTAAGCGTTTCAAAGATGATGTGGCAGAAGTTCGTTATGGTTATGAATGCGGGATTAGTATCAGAGGTTTCAATGACATACGTGTAGGTGACAACATAGAACCATTCGAAACAAAAGAGACAAAGAGAACTTTATAATAATAAGACAATCGCAATGTAGCTTGTAAAACCATCCTTTCCGGATGGTTTTTTTATACACTTTCTTACCCTTGAACAAAAAAGCCGGGGCTATGTGCTCCGGCTTCTTTATTTTTTTAATTGAGATTCGTATTAATTCAGATTATTCTTAAGAAGATACTCCGCAATCTGTACTGCATTTGTCGCTGCTCCTTTTCTAAGATTGTCAGCAACTACCCACATATTTAATGTATTAGGTTGTGATTCATCTCTTCTAAGTCTCCCAACAAAAACCTCATCCTTTCTATGTGAAGTCATCGGCATTGGATAAAGAAGATTCTTCACATCATCCTGTACAACCAAACCTTCCGCTGCTTCCAGTAACTGGCGAACTTCATCAAGGTCAAAATCTCTCTCAAATTCAACATTGATTGCTTCAGAATGGCCTCCCATAACAGGGATTCTCACTGCAGTCGGGCTAACTCTAATGGAACCATCATTGAAGATTTTTCTGGTTTCATTAACCATTTTCATCTCTTCTTTGGTATAGCCATTATCTGTAAACACATCAATATGAGGCAATACATTCAAATCAATCTTATACGGATAAGCTTTTGCTCCTTCAATACCCTTCCGCTCATTCATCAGCTGATCTACGGCATTCTTTCCGGTTCCGGTCACTGACTGGTATGTTGAAACTACAATTCTTTTGATCTTGTATTTCTTATGCAAAGGATACAGGGCAACAACCATCTGGATTGTTGAACAATTTGGATTTGCAATAATCTTATCTTCTCTCGTAAGTTCTTTCGCATTGATTTCCGGTACAATCAATTTTTTTGCAGGGTCCATTCTCCAAGCCGAACTATTATCGATAACTGTAACTCCTGCTTCGGCAAACTTCGGGGCCCACTCAAGTGAGGTTCCGCCACCTGCCGAAAAGATCGCTACGTCCGGCTTCTGACTGATCGCATCCTCCATTCCAACTACAGAGTACTCCTTACCCTTAAATTTTATCTTATTTCCAACAGATCTTTGAGATGCAACAGGGATTAACTCTGTAACCGGAAAATTTCTTTCTTCCAGCACTTGTAAGATTTCACCACCTACAAGACCGGTGGCACCTACTACAGCAACTTTCATTTTGTTTAAGTTTTATCAAAGTTTATACTAGTATCCAAAGTTAATTTATTTATTTTTATTTTTACGCCCAATTCAACTTTTAGCATTTTTTTTACTTAAAAACCAATATGGATAATGTATCATTTTTTCTTTGCAGGGCTATGCCTTTTGTCATCGCTTTGCCCCAACCAGGCAGTCAGCCAGTCTGCAAATGACTTTCTCTGGCAAGGAGATACGGCTTTTTTTATAAAAACTCAAACAGGCTTTCAGGCCAATGGGGCGAAAAGTACCGGCCAGCTCTGCATTTGGAAGCACTATGAACGTACTACAAATACAGTATGGGAATGGTCTCTTCAAATGGATTTCAATCCTTCTGCTTCTAATTATGTCAGACTATATTTAATTGCAGATAAACCATTCAACAATCCGGAGCTAAAAGGATTTTACCTAAAAGTCGGCGGAAGTTCAGGCTCACTTGATGCAATTGATCTTTTCTATCAGGATGGAAATCAACATACGCAATTAACCAGAGGAGTTGCCGGCTTCATAGGACAGGAAAAAGTAGATGTCCGAATAAAAGCTGAGCTTCTCAAAGATAATTTCTGGCGTATAAACGCTGACTCAACAGGCGGGTTCTCTTATATCTCTCAGGGAGGTGCAGAAGTATTGTGCAATATTGAATCCGGATATACCGGGGTAATGTTTTTCCATACATCCACAAGAGCTGATAAATTTATTTTAAAAAGCATATCTGTTGATTCTGCTCCTATTGCCATAATAGATACCCAGATCCGCAACGAATCAGAGTTTATTGTACTTATGTCAGAAGAAATCAAAAATCTTAACTCTGATCATATCCGAATTAATTCAGAAAAGCCTGATTATGTACATTGTAATAAAGATTCTATAATCATTCGCGGCGATTTTCTTCTCAAAAATGCTTACAATACCCTTATTATAACCATTCCCTGGCTGGAAGAATATCTGGAATACAATTTTTACTTCGCTCCGTATTTAGCATACGCCTCACTGATATTTAATGAAATCATGCCAGCCCCTTCTGCAATATCAGGATTGCCCAATTCTGAGTATATTGAACTTTTAAACAGAAGCACATCGCCTGTACAGTTGTTTTCATTCACACTCTCTGACCGGCAAACCTATTCAGAAATACAGGATAGCATAATTATCAAGCCGGATTCCATACTTATACTGTGTCCGGCAAATGCTGTCAGTGATTTTAAGATCTATGGGCAGGCATTGGGTCTTACTCCCTGGCCATCATTAAACAATGACCACGATGATATTTATCTGAGAGATCCCGCAGACCGGATCATTTTTGCTCTTTCGTACTCCAACGAATGGCATTCTGATAAAAAAGCAAGTGCCGGTGGCTTTGCACTTGAAGCTATAGCTCCTGACGGTTTTTGTTTAGGAAAAGCAAACTGGCAAACATCCACCAATCCGAAGGGCGGCAGTCCCGGAAAAACAAACAGTCAGTATGTTCCGGATTACCATAATATACTTCCGAACACTATGAGCTCATCTATAAATAACAACACGATTACCTTAACTCTCGACCGCAATCCTGACTGGAACCAGTATTCAACTGCTTTTATAAATAACAGTATTGTGCCCAACGTAGCAGCTGATCAGAATTCCATTATACTGGAAGCACCTTTTCTCCTGCAATCCAACTCAATTTATTCTGTTATTCTAAAAAAATTAGGCAATTGCGTGGGTTACATCAATGAAGATTTTTTCCACGAGATAATATATACTACAGATCCGGACAGTCTTGATTTAGTATTTAATGAAGTCATGTTTAATCCGGATTCTGACGGCCCTGAGTTTATTGAGCTATACAACCAGTCTGACAACTATATCAACCTGAAAATAATTAACTTACAGTATCAGAATACGGAAAGTCTAACACAAACCTCCTTTCCTGTAAGCCATGATGATAATGTAATGATACCACACAGCTATGCTGTTCTAACCAGGGACTCCGGAAGCCTTGTCAGAAAATATACAAATGCCGTTAATGAAGCGATTATCGAAATGCCAAGATTCCCCGCCTTAAATAATAAAAATGCCAGGTTAACCCTTTCATCGGCAAACAGGATTCTGGATGACTTCACATATAATGAAAGCTACCATCATAGTATTCTTTCTTCTGCAAAGGGGGTATCTCTGGAACGAATTTCATCAGCAAGTCCGACCAATCTCCCTCAGAACTGGACATCTGCCGCCTCGACTTCGTTTTATGCGACTCCGGGTTTCAGAAACTCACAGGCAAGAAGCACAAATGGTGACAATAGATTGTTATCAATCAGCCCTGACATATTTACACCGGATGGTGATGGAATTGATGATTTTATAATCATCAGTCTGACATTACCTTCAGAAAACTGGATCGCATCAGTCCGTATTTTTGACATGAACGGCCGATTAATAAAAAGGCTATCCAATAATCAATCACCTGGCACTGCAAATATATTAACCTGGGATGGAAGTAATGACTCCGGAAGTATGGCCGGGATTGGAATTTATATTATAGCAGCTGAGTTATATAACCTGGATGGACAGGTTAATCTCTTTAAAGAAACGGTTGTAGTCGGAGGCCGCCTCTAACCAATTGTTTACTTTTTCGTAAACAAGGCTTTAATTGGTTTCCCTAAAAAGAACAGGAAATATTTGTAAATTTGCAGCAATTCTAACACGGAAGACTATGAGTGAAGAAAAATTAAGATATTCAGAAGAAGACCTGAAAGAGTTTCAGGTATTAATTGAGGATAAACTTGAAAAAGCCCGTAAGGAGCTAAATTATATCAAAGAAGTGCTTAGCCGCAGAAATGACCCAGGAACTGATACCACTGCCGGCACATTAAAACTTCTTGAAGACGGAGCAGACACGGCTGAAAAAGAAAACTTTACCCAGCTGGCCGCAAGGCAGCAAAAGTTTATTCAACAGTTGGAAAATGCTCTTGCCAGAATTAAAAACGGCACGTATGGAATATGCATTGAGACGGGCAAATTAATTCCTAAAGAGCGCTTAAGGGCCGTGCCTCATACTCAGCATTCTATTGAAGCCAAACTTAATCGCAGAGACTGAGTTGGACTTCCTGATTCATCATATAGAAGCGCTGATCTTTTGTTCTCCGGATCCTCTCAGTCAGAAAGACCTGCAACAATGCCTTTCTGAAATGTTTGAGGCAGAAGTACCTATGCAAGATATCGAACGGGCGATAACTATTCTGGAAGAAAAATATCAGTCCGAGCAGTTCCCGTTTTCAATAGTACACTCCGGTGACGGTTATCAGTTTCTCACAAAACCGGCATACCAGGCAAGTATCAGCATTCTTCTAAAACATAAGTCAAAAAAAAGACTGTCTGCCAGTGCCCTCGAAACACTGTCTATTATTGCCTATAAACAACCAATCACGAAAGGAGAAGTTGAGCAGCTAAGAGGAGTAAACTGTGATTACGCTGTACAGAAACTTTTGGAAAAGCAATTAATTGAAATTGTCGGTAAATCAGACTCAATTGGTCGCCCTGTTTTGTATGGAACAACTGCCAGATTTATGGATTATTTTGGCATCAACAGTCTGAAAGATCTTCCTGTACCCAAAGACTTCAAAACCGAAGATAATGAGATCGGCCTGAGCGATGACAGTGATTCAGACTCCGGGGTATCTGCAGAACCGGATCAAGAGTAGTATAAATTTAAAAACTTAATAAAATACAGTAGTGATACTGAATTAAAAAAAATGAAAGATCAATCCAATAAGCGATTTTCAAAGAAAACATCTTCGCATCCCTCCTCTGAGAAAAAAAATCCCACTGCAAACTCCGGCTCTTCTTCCCAAAGTACCAATCAGGATAATGAGCTGATCAGACTTAACCGATTTATTTCCAATGCGGGTATTTGCTCGCGTAGAGACGCGGACAAACTGATCGAGCAGGGTGAGATTTCCGTAAATGGAGAAATAATAACCTCGCTGGGGAGCAAAGTTCATCCAACAGATCGTGTCAGATACAAAAGCAAGATCCTGAAGAGAGAGCATCACATCTATGTTTTGTTGAATAAGCCTAAGGATTTTATTACAACAATGGATGATCCTCAAAACCGCAGAACAGTAATGGATCTGGTAAAACAAGCTGGAAATGAGCGAATATATCCTGTTGGCCGGCTTGACAGAAACACCACAGGTCTTCTTCTGCTTACCAATGATGGAGAACTTGCCGATTTCCTTACTCATCCGAGTAACAGAATTCAGAAAATTTATCAGGTAGATCTTGATCGTCCTGTTTCTCCTGAAGACTTTGAAGCTATACAAAAAGGTATTGAATTGGAAGACGGTCCTATTAAACCGGATGATGTTCAGATTTTATCAAAAGACCGGAAAATACTTGGCATCGAAATCCATGAAGGCAGAAACCGGATCGTTCGCAGGATATTTGAACATTTCCGATACGAAGTTGTCCGGTTAGACCGCGTTATGTATGCCGGTCTAACAAAAAAAGATCTGGTAAGAGGAAAATGGAGATTCTTAAATCCCAAAGAAGTGCTAAACTTAAAACACTTTAATAAAAAATAAAGACTTACAAACTGCCAAAAGCAGAAGTCTCTATTCTTTTTCTATAATTCTTTAAGAGTATACGTGTAAACGTCTACTCTTTTAAGCCCTTTATGTGAAGTAATATAATAATCCCTTCAGGCCCCCCATTACATCATTATGGAAAAATACAACAATAAGCCTGCTGCTGACCATCCTTTTTTCTCTTAAGTCTTCCGGGAAGTTAACCCTTACAAGCTCCTCTTCAACATTTCACTCAAAGTTAGCTATTCCCTGATGAATATACTCCGATTCAAATAATCCATCAGATCTCTTGTCTTCATGATAATAAAACACTACAAATGCAACCCATATGCTGCTCTTATACAAAGATCCTTTAGAGAAATCTAAAAAAATTATTATTATAAGGCAAAAACAAAAACCCAGATAAAGATTTGAAAGTATACTAATAACTAATGTAACTAATGAGAGAAAAGATCAATAAATACTTTTCAGGTGAAAACCTGCTAAGGAATTAATTACATAAAAACAAGCACCTGTGCAGCAACAAAAAAGCCCTTCTAAAGAAGGGCTTTCGAAGGTGGTGACGAATGGAATCGAACCATCGACACAAGGATTTTCAGTCCTTTGCTCTACCAACTGAGCTACGTCACCATCACTTTGTTTTAAAGTGGTGCAAAGATATACCTTTTTGCATTGAGTACAAAATTTATTTACTAAACTTGTAAAAAAAATTATGGCATATTTATCTCAGGTTATTTTTATCCTAATTCTGGGCATTACTGCATATTTGATTTTTACCCGTATCAAACGAATCAGTTCAAACATACGTCTGGGTAGATCTGCCGACCGGTCAGACAATATTGGTCAGAGAATGAAGAATGTCCTGCTGGTCGCTTTTGGTCAGAAAAAGATGTTTAAGCGCCCTGTTCCGGCTATCCTCCATTTATTTGTCTATCTTGGCTTCCTTATTGTTAATATTGAAATCCTCGAAATCGTTATTGATGGTTTTTCCGGCAGGCACAGAATTTTTGCTCCGTATTTTGGCGCACTGTATCCTTATTTCATAGGTTTCTTCGAGTTTTTTGCTGTTACAGTACTTATTTCATGTCTGATTTTCCTGATCAGAAGGAACATCCTTAAAGTAAACCGTTTCAGTGGAATTGAGATGCGTAAATGGCCCAGGCTGGATGCGAATATCATTCTGGTCGTTGAAATACTTCTAATGATTGCACTACTTACCATGAACGCTTCCGATGCTGCTCTCCAGCAAAAGGCGCATGCCGGATATCCACAAACCGGTGCTTTCTTCTTTAGCGGTGTTCTGGTTTCATCATTGAGCAATCTTACTACCGGTACGCTGATATTTATTGAGCGATTCACCTGGTGGTTTCACATTATAGGGATTTTTGCTTTTGCCATATATGTCTTTTCCGATTCAAAACACTTGCATATTTTCATGGCTTTCCCTAACACGTTCTATGGTAAGCTAAGACCTCAGGGCTATTGGAACAACATGCCATCTGTCACAAAAGAGGTGAAGCTTATGCTTAATATAAGCGATCCGGTGCAGACAGACGAAAACAATCCTTCAGATACCCCTGAGCGTTTCGGCGCCAAAGACGTAACAGACCTGTCCTGGAAAAACCTGATGGATGCCTATACCTGCACAGAATGTGGCCGTTGTACATCCAATTGCCCTGCCAATATTACCGGCAAAAAACTTTCTCCCCGTAAAATCATGATGGATACACGTGACAGACTGGAAGAGCTGGGCGAAAATATCCGCAAAAACGGGGTGGCTGCCAGTGACAACAAATCTTTGTTGGGAGACTACATCAGCGAAGAGGAAATTATGGCCTGTACTACATGCAGCGCATGTGTAGAAGCTTGTCCTGTTCTGATTGATCCATTGGATATCATTGTTCAGCTCCGTCGCTACAAGATTATGGAAGAAGCGCAAGCTCCTTCATCATGGAACAGCATGTTTTCCAATATTGAAAACAACTTTGCCCCCTGGAAATTCTCTCCTTCCGACCGGTACAACTGGGTTGAAAAATTAAATAATTAAAAGATTATGGCAGATAAAGATTATAAAGCTCCTTTAGTATCCGAATTTATGGCAAGAGGAGAAACACCGGAAGTTTTATTCTGGGTAGGGTGCGCAGGGTCCTTTGACGACCGTTATAAGGCCGTCACCATTGCATTTGCCAAAATTCTCAATGAAGCAGGTATATCATTTGCTGTCCTGGGACCTGAAGAATCATGTACCGGAGAACCTGCCAAAAGAGCCGGCAATGAGTTTCTCTATCAGATGATGGCAATCTCCAATATTCAGTTGCTAAACAGCTACAATATAAAAAAGATAGTTACAGCCTGCCCGCATTGCTTCAACATCATGAAAAATGATTATCCGGAACTCGGAGGCAGCTATGAAGTAATTCATCATTCAACATTTCTTCAACAACTTATCGATACAGGGAAACTTAAAGTAGAAGGCGGAGCGTTTAAAGGAAAGAAAATCACGTTCCATGATTCCTGCTACCTGGGTCGGGCAAACAGCATATACGAAGCGCCCAGAAACCTGATCGAAAAGCTTGACGCTGATCTTGTAGAGATGAAAAGATGCCGGAGCAAAGGTTTATGCTGCGGAGCCGGAGGAGCACAAATGTTTAAAGAGCCGGAACCAGGCAAAAAGGATATTAATATTGAACGAGTTGAAGAAGCTCTTGATACAGGAGCGCAGGTTATCGCTTCAGCCTGCCCGTTTTGCATGACTATGCTGGCAGACGGTATTAAGAGTAAAGAGAAAGAAAACCAGGTAATGGTATATGATATTGTTGAACTGATTGCCAAAGCCCAAAACTTATAACTATGTTTGTTGATTTCGATACTTTACCCGCTGAGGCAAAGATCTGGGTATACCAGGCAGACCGATGTCTGAACGATGCTGAGCTAGATAGTCTGGGAAACAGATTCAGAATATTTTCCGACTCGTGGGACAGTCACGGGAAGAATCTGAAAAATTCATTCCGCTTTTTTCATAACTATTTCATCGTTATTGGAGTTGATGAGAATTATACAACGGCAAGCGGCTGCTCCATTGACAAATCTGTAGATTTTATTCGTAAAGCCGAGCAGGAATTTATGGTTAATTTCCTTGACAGATCAAGGATTGCCTTCGAGATAGATAATGTTATACAACAATATTCGTTTAATAATCTGAAGATGTACATAAAAAACCAAACCATCAGACCTGAGAATTTGATGTTTAACAATACTGTTGCCACTATGGATGAATTCAGAAAAAAATGGAAAATTCCTGCCGGTGAAACATGGATTTCTAAATATTTCAATAAATAAAAAAGAATTATTTATATTTGGAAGATTTTCGTTATCTTTAAAGTTATTTAACCTTTTGTATACCAATGGTTGTCTAACTTATTGATGCAAAAACAAAAAAATCTAAAAAGCTACCCAAATTAAAATGAACAAACGTAATATTGTCATTTTTTTCGTTGCCTTGTTAGCAGTTGCCGCCTGCACGCCGAAAGCAGCAAAATTGTTTTCGAAAGGAGAAAAGGAATATAATATGGCTGCTTACCAGACAGCTATAGAAAACTATAAGCAGGCAATAGCAAAAGGTTACCATGAAGGCTCTGTCGCCAATTACCGGATTGCCGAAGCACTCAAAAAATCCAACAGGATTCATGAAGCGGAGCAGTACTATGCCAAAGCAGTTAACAGCAATCTGAAAGAAGATGAGGCTGTTTTCTGGTATGCCTACTCTCTGAAAGCCAATGGGAAATACGAAAACGCTAAAGAGCAGTTCAAAAGATATATTGCTCAGGGCAGCAACTTTGATCTTGTCAACAGGGCAAAAAGAGAAGTTGAAAACATAGAGGCTATCAGTCACATATTGGAAAACCCTGCCGAGTATGAAGTGAGAAATCTGGAAGAATTAAATACTTCCTATGCTGAATACTCACCTTTTATGAGCAAAGGTAAGCTATATTATACTTCCAACAAGGGCATAACCAAAATGCATACAGCGAACAATACCGGATTCACTGATATTTTTGAGTTTATCTTTGACGGAGTTGATCGTTTCTCAGGCCAGGCTAAACCTTTGCCTAATCAGATCAATACAAATGACGCCCATGAAGCAACGCCTATATTCTCCAAAGATGGAAAAACAATGTATTTCTCGAGAGGGAATACAGGAAATAAAAAAGGACGTAAGGAAGTTGACATTTATATGTCCAGACTTCAGAATGGTGTCTGGTCAGAACCTGAGCTATTACCGTTTTGCGGAGAAACATCCTGGGATTCCTCTCCGGCACTTTCTCCGGATGGCAAAAAATTATACTTCGCATCAAACAGAGATGATAAAGATGCTCAGGGTGGTATTGACATATATGTTGCCACCATCGACAGTACCGGCAAGTGGGGTAATGTAAGAAACCTCGGAGCTCCTGTTAACACCAGAGGCAATGACATGTTTCCTTACATTGATGATTTTGGCAACTTTTATTTCTCCTCTGATGGTCATCCAACCCTTGGCTCTCTTGATATATTCAAGATAGCGGAAGATGAAAACGGAGACATGGTAATAAAGAATCTTGGGCGCCCCATTAACAGCCCTTACGAAGACTTCGCTCTCTATGCAATCGACAGTGTGACAGGCTACTTCAGCTCAAACAGGCCAGAAGGAAAAGGTGACGATGACATCTACGAATACAATGCATATAAGAATGCTATTTATGTTGTTCAGGGAGTCACTGTATCCGAAGACAGTAATCTGGTAATATCCAATGCTCTGATTACAATCACTAATATGCAGGGTGACACAGTTGCCCGGATAACCTCTGACGAAAATGGCAAATTCACTTACCCGGCAGAGCCTGAGCAGGAATACAATGTAACTGCCAGCCGGGAAGGCTTCCTGTTCTATGAGAGTAAATTCTCAACAGTTGGGAAAACAGTAGATAAAAAGAAACTGAAACCAGGCGACAATGAGGTCGTAATCGAACAAACAATCGCGATGAAGAGAAAAGCAGTCGGAATTGTCTTTGTTATTGACAATGTTTATTATGACTTCGACAAATGGGATATACGTCCGGATGCAGAAATTTCATTGAATACGGTTGTTGATTTCCTTCAGAAGAATCCTGATATCAATATAGAGCTTAGCTCGCACACTGATGAAAGAGGTGCTGCGAAATATAACCGTGATCTTTCACAGAAACGAGCTCAGTCTGCTGTAAATTACATCATATCCAAAGGAATAGATGCTGAAAGAATTGTGGCAAAAGGTTACGGTAAAGACAAGCCGTTAATTCGCAATGCTCAGACAGAAGAAGAGCATCAGAAAAACAGACGTACTGAGGTTGAAGTAACCAATATATCAGATCCGAACATTAAAATAATTAAAAAAGGCGAAGAGGATCTGCTGACAACCCAGCCTTAATTTCCCGCATAGAAATTATACAATAAAAGTCCCGTTAGATTCGGGACTTTTTTATTTTTGCAGATATTCAATTTTCACACATAAATAATAATGGCAGAAGACAGATATATGCAGCGTGGAGTTTCATCCGGCAAGGAAGAAGTGCACGCTGCGATCAGCAAAATTGACAAAGGCCTTTTCCCAAAAGCATTTTGCAAAGTTGTTCCGGATATTCTGGGCGGTGATGAGCAATATTGCACAATAATGCATGCCGATGGAGCTGGTACCAAATCTTCACTGGCATATATGTACTGGAAAGAAACCGGAGACTTATCTGTGTGGAAGGGAATTGCCCAGGATGCCATCGTTATGAATACAGATGATCTGCTGTGTGTCGGAGCGACTAATAATATTCTGCTTTCTTCTACAATAGGCAGAAACAAGAATCTGATCCCGGGTGAAGTAATTGCAGCAATTATTAACGGCACAGAAGAGGTTCTGCAAATGCTGAGAGATAATGGAATCGGCATATACAGCACTGGCGGAGAAACCGCAGATGTCGGAGATCTGGTACGAACTATTATCGTAGACAGCACTGTTACGTGCCGAATGAGAAAGGATCATGTCATAACCAATGACGGAATCAAGCCCGGACAGGTAATTGTAGGCTTTGCCTCTTATGGTCAGGCTACGTATGAATCAGATTATAATGGCGGAATGGGAAGTAACGGCCTGACTTCTGCCAGACATGATGTATTTGCCAACTATCTTGCCGGTAAATATAAGGAAAGCTATGATCCTCAGGTTCCGGCCAACCTGGTCTACTCCGGAACGAAACAATTAACTGATGCCATTGAAGGGCTGAAAATTGATGCAGGTAAACTTGTTCTTTCTCCGACAAGAACCTATGCTCCGTTAATGAAAAAGATTCTTGATCATCACAGGCAGGCAATTGGCGGTATTATTCATTGCAGCGGGGGTGGTCAAACAAAAATCCTTCATTTTATTGATCAGCATCATATTATCAAAGACCGGTTATTGCCGGTACCTCCTCTTTTCAGAATGATTCAGGAAGAAAGCAATACCTCATGGCAGGAAATGTTCAAAGTTTTCAATATGGGTCATCGCCTTGAAATATACACTGATGAACAATCCGCAACTGAGATGATTGATATCGCAAAATCGTTTAACATTGAGGCTGCGATTATTGGCAGGGTTGAACCATCTCCAATTAAAAAACTCACTATACAGATGGGATCCGAGACTTTCAATTACTAAAAAGAACAGCAAAGGAATAAAGGATTATTAAGCCATCTCCTGCAAAGCTATAGAAGTAATCGTTTTGATTTTCACCTGTAAATATTATAAATGCAGAAGCAGCGGCATCAAAAGCAAATAGGTGAATTAAAGCTGTTTCTGATACAATAGCAGAAAACAGAGATAAAATGAGCAAAAAGATGAAACAAACAGCTTTTAGCCCTTTTATCCCTGTTATCGATGAAAAAGTCTTTATTCCCTTATCACTATCTGCCTTTATATCCCTTATGTCAAACAGCAGGCAAAGAATTAATAATATTAAAAATCTGATTCCAATAAGCATTCCTGCTTTATAAGCATACGCTTCGTATATATTCGTATTTGCCTGCAAAAGTGGCAACAAAACACTCACAAGGCTCCAGACTGCTGAGACAACCAGGGCTTTGATAAATGGAACTTCACGCAATGCCCAGACTTTTTTATTAATTCTGATACGAAATGAATACGCGAGACTAACCAGCCCGCATGGAACTATGAGCAAAAAAAGATTGCGGTTCAGGAAGGGCAATGTTCCTGCAATCAGAATAGCCGCCAGTACAAAATTAATTACAAGCAGCTTCTGGTTATTATTAATCCAGTTTTTTCTGACCGACGAAAATAAAGGATTATTTTGGGAAATCGCATGAACAGAATATATAAACATGACACCAGCACCTACCAATATCAGAACCGGAATCTGAATCCTTATCTCAAGGGAAAGGCTTCTGACGGACGACATAGTTAAAAGAATCCCGGCCATTGAGATCAGCCAATTCCCAAACAGGAAATAATCAAACAAACGTGTAAATATTTGAATCAAAGGTCGCATACGGCAAAAAAAAAGCTCACTTTGAAGTGAGCTTTTCCATTTAATATTGACTTTTTATCCCTTCAAGGCTTCGGCACCACCAACAATCTCAAGGATTTCTGTTGTAATAGCAGCCTGACGCCCTCTGTTGTATGACAATCTTAATTCCTTCAGCAGTTCCGATGCATTATCGGTAGCCTTATCCATTGCAGTCATTCTTGCTCCGTTTTCTGAGGCATTAGACTCAAGTAAAGCTTTATAAAACTGAATTTTAAGGGTCTTGGGTATCAGCTCCTGAATCAACTCGATCTTTGAAGGTTCAAAGATGTAGTCTGTATTCAGAGTCCTATCAACATTCTCTTCTGTTGTCTCCTGGACAATAGGGAGAAACTGATGCGTTTTAACAATCTGAGTAGCTACATTCTTAAACTCATTATAAACGATCTCTACTTTATCATATGTGCCAGTAAGAAAACCATTCATAACGTACTCAGCAACTTTTCTGACATTGTCAAAATCTAACCGGGAAAAGATTGTTACAAACTGATCGAGCGTTTTGTAGCCACGACGCTGCATAAAATCATTCCCTTTTTTCCCTAAAGTGAGCACATCCACCTGCATCCCTTTATATTTGGACTCCAGAAGATTAACAACAGCCTTCCCAATATTTGCATTAAATGCACCTGCAAGCCCTCTGTCAGAAGTAAGCATAACCACTAATACTTTCTCTACTGGTCGCTCTTCTGCCAGTGGATTATGGAAACTACTATCCAGAGTGGCAGTAATATTATCCAATATTCCTTTTAGCTTTTCAGAATAGGGACGGATTTTCACAATACTGTCCTGAGCCCTTCTGAGCTTTGCAGCAGCAACCATTTTCATGGCCTTAGTCATTTGCTGTGTTGTACGAACAGACTGTATTCTTCCTCTTACTTCCTTAAGACTCGCCATAATTATTGAGCATATTTTTTAGCAAGATCCTTTGCAACCTGACCTAAAACACCGGTTACAGAGTCATCAAACTTACCAGATCTAACAGCATTCAATGTATCTTTATGCTGAGCAACCAAAAGTGCGAAATATTCTTTCTGGAATTTCTTAACTTCGTTTACAGGCACATTGTCAATAAACCCTTTGGTAGAAGCATAAATTATAGCAACTTGCTGCTCTACAGGGATTGGGGAATACTGAGCCTGTTTTAATATTTCCTGATTTCTCTTTCCTCTTTCGATAGTAAGCTTGGTAGCAGGGTCAAGATCAGAACCGAATTTTGCAAATGCTTCCAATTCTCTAAACTGGGCCTGATCAAGTTTCAGGGTTCCTGCAACTTTCTTCATTGACTTAATCTGCGCACTACCACCTACACGGGATACAGAAATACCCACGTTGATCGCAGGTCTTACACCTGATAAGAATAGATTAGACTCAAGGAATATCTGCCCATCGGTAATAGATATTACGTTAGTTGGTATATATGCAGACACGTCACCGGCCTGTGTTTCAATAATCGGAAGAGCAGTTAATGAACCACCCCCTTTTACTTTTCCTTTCAGAGAATCTGGAAGATCGTTCATCTGACTCGCAATAGAATCAGAAGCATTAATCTTAGCAGCTCTTTCCAATAAGCGGCTGTGAAGATAAAATACATCTCCGGGATAAGCTTCACGTCCCGGCGGTCTTCTCAACAACAAAGAAACTTCACGGTATGCTACTGCCTGCTTGGAAAGATCATCATATACCACAAGAGCAGGTCTTCCTGTATCTCTGAAATATTCTCCGATAGCTGCTCCGGTAAATGGAGCATAGAACTGCATAGGAGCAGAGTCGGACGCAGACGCAGCCACAATAATTGTGTATGCCATTGCTCCGCCTTTTTCAAGAGCATTGACAATTTGAGCTACTGTTGATGCTTTTTGCCCGATAGCAACATAAATACAGAATACAGGCTCCCCTTTATCATAATATTCTCTCTGATTCAGAATAGCATCAATAGCAACAGCCGTTTTACCCGTCTGCCTGTCTCCGATGATAAGCTCACGCTGTCCTCTTCCGATCGGAATCATTGCATCAACAGAAATGATACCGGTTTGTAAAGGTTCATTTACAGGCTGTCTGTAAATTACGCCGGGAGCCTTTCTCTCTAAAGGCATGTCATACAATTCTCCGGCGATTGGCCCTTTTCCGTCAATAGGATTTCCAAGAGTATCAACAACTCTTCCAACCATCCCTTCTCCACATTTAATGCTGGCAATACGGTTTGTTCTTCGAACAGTTGCTCCCTCTTTAATACCGCTATAATCACCCAGACATACTGCACCCACATTATCCTCTTCCAGGTTTAGAACAAGCCCGCGCAGACCGTTTTCAAACTCGATCAACTCTCCCGCCTGAGCTTTTGTTAATCCGTAAATACGGGCAACACCGTCACCAATTTGAAGTACGGTCCCCACTTCTTCAAGTTCTGCTTCTGTTTTGAAGTTTGAGAGCTGTTCTCTCAGAATCGCAGAAACTTCATCTGGTCTAACTTCTACCATGATTAATATTTAGCTATGTATGGATTATCTTTAAATTTATTTTTTAAACTATTGATTTTGCTCTTTACAGACTGATCAATCTGAAAATCGTCAACTGTAAGAACAAAACCGCCTAGCAGAGATCTGTCAATTTTTTCAATAAGCTCGATGGATGTTTTTCCCGAAATCTTATTGACTAAATGCTTAACTTTTTCTTTCTGCTCACCATTCAGTGCTGTTACTGAAACAACCTCAGCCTCCTGAATTCCTTTCAAATGCTTATACTGCTTATCAAACTCCAGGGCTATCTGTGGCAGATAGCCTTCCCTTCCTTTTCTTGCGAGCAGATCAAAAAAAGCCGCAGTTAGCTGCCCCACTTTGCCTTTAAATAAAGCATTCAGTATGGCCTTTTTCTTATCGTGGGAAACAACCGGGCTTTTCAGTATTCTGGAAAACTGAGCACTGCTTTTAGTAACCTGAGTTAAAAGCAGCATATCTTTACTTACTTCCTCCAGCAATCCCTTTTCTTTAGCAAGTCCAAGCAGTGACTTAGCATATCTGGAAGCAACTATCGATTCTTTCATGCTTAGCTCAGATTTACTTCTTTCATATACACATCAACCAGCTCTTTCTGCGCAGTCGGATTCTCAAGCTCTTTTCTTAAAAGCTTCTCCGCTATTTCTATAGATAGGCCTGCAGCCATATTGCGCACCTCAGTCAATGCCGCCTGCTTTTCAGTAATAATGGCAGCCTTAGCGCTTTCAATCATAC
The DNA here is from genome assembly GCA_023458555.1 of Bacteroidota bacterium. GTDB lineage: Bacteria > Bacteroidota > Bacteroidia > Cytophagales > Cytophagaceae > SpSt-227. Next base: position 191,058 of record JAEWYS010000020.1, read on the forward strand.
GATTGCTTTCCACTGCAGCTTTCCCTTTTGCTTCTTCAATAATCCCATTTGCCGCATCATTCGCCAGCTTTAAAATCTGGTCTCTCTCAACTCTGGCATCCTGCAGCAGCTTTTCATTCTCAGCCTTCAGGTTTTCCATTTCAAGTCTTGCACGCTTTGCTGATTCAAGCGCTCCTTCGATGGCACGGTCACGATCATCCAAAGCAGATAAAATCGGTTTCCAGGCAAACTTTCCCAACAAAAATAAAATAATCAGAAAAAGAGCGGTCTGCCAAAAGATTAATCCTAATCCGGGGGTTACTATATCCATTTTAATTTATCTATAGAGTTGTTTTGTTATTTTCTCGAAAGAAGAGAACTCCTGATACCAGCCTATCGCCGATATCAGGAGTAAGGTCTGAATTACTTAAGAGCGACTAGAAGACAAACAACTACCGCAAACAGAGCAACACCTTCAATGAAGGCAGATGCAATAAGCATAGCTGTCTGAATTTTACCGCTTTCGGCAGGCTGTCTTGCAATTGACTCAACTGCAGTACCACCAATTCTGCCAATACCAAGACCTGCGCCTAACGCAGCAATACCAGCCCCGATACTAGCACCAAGGAAAGCCCAGCCTAAATCAGCCAGAAACATCATGTTAAACATAATAAAACTATTTATATATAAAGTGAAACAAGTTTCCGATTAATACAATGCTTTGTCAAGGTCATGATCGCTGTGAGCATGCTCATCAACCGCAGCACCCAGATACATGGCAGAAAGCAATGTAAATATATATGCCTGCAGAATCGCAACAAACAACTCAAGTGCCATCATAAATATGGCAAACGGAAGGCTTATCAAGCTGGCTGCTGCACTTTTAAATATGAAGATCAGACATAATAAGCTCAATATAATAATATGCCCGGCTGTTACATTGGCAAACAACCTGACCATAAGAGAGAATGGCTTGGTAAACATACTTACAACTTCAATCGGCACCATCAAAAACTTAATCGGAAGCGGTAGTCCAGGAGGATTAAAAATATGTCCCCAGTAATATTTGTTTCCGGAAAAACATGTGATGATAAAGGTAAAAAGCGCAAGCACCATTGTTACCGCAAGATTTCCTGTAAGGTTAGCTCCACCCGGTACAAGGCCCAGAAGGTTGTTAAACCAGATAAAAAAGAATATGGTTAGCAGATAAGGCATGAAACGTTCATACTTGGGCCCTATCATGCTTTTACCGATATCATCTCTTATATATACAATAATGGGTTCAAAAAACGATTGTAATCCACTTGGAGCAGATACCGGATTTTTCTTGTATTTACCGGCGATCGATATAAAGATAACCAGAAGAAGAACAACACTTAGAAATAATGACGCAACATTCTTGGTAATCGAAAGATCATAAAAGACCTCATCCTTATTTTCTGAAACGATATGATCATGGCTATCCAGTATGTACCCCATATAGGAATGGGTCGGATTATGAAATTTAGAGGACATAAAAAATACCAATCCTTTTTCCTGGGAAAAAAGAATCACTGGCAGCGGAATACTAATATGCGTTTCACCGATTGTGGCAAAATGCCATTCATGAGCATCTACAATATGATGCATGATTGTCTCTCCCGGGTTAAAGTCTGATTCCGCATGCTCCACTGAAGAATCTCCTCCAACATTCTCTGCTTTAGCCAGATAATCACCCCCCAGCACAAGTAACAAAAGAATTTTTATTATACTTTTCATTGCTCTACTTAAAATCGTGGCGCAAGTTACGTATTAAGGTATAAATTTCAAATGAAGTATATACCAAATACAAGTACATAAAGTTCAAAACAAATCCTATTTTGTATTCAACTTTGAAAAATGCAAAACAAAATACATATATTAATGATAACAGAAAGCGCATCCCCATACTAGTAAAGTAGAACATATGGAATTCCTGCACACTTTTTAAGCCCTGTGAAGCAATCAGATGACTTGCCGCTATAACTATAAAAAAGAAAAGATTACTGTACCAGTACGTATAATGCACCAGCTCATTACTCCCGAATAATTCCCAGCCCAGATATCCTGAAAAATTTATCAGAAAAAACAGCAGGAATACCCGCTTATAAAATGAAGAGATTTTTGTTGCCATCTTGGATTACCTTGTCACGGATTTAATTGCAAAGTAAATAGAAGAAATGACAGCAAACAACAACAAAAAGACAGTAAACAAATGGCTCTTAACCTGAAAATATTCGTCCAGCTTTAATCCGGCCCAGGCAGCCAGACAAAAAGTTACAACCATTTGCATGGCAATGCCGGAAAACTTAACGTACGTCTTAAGCTGATTTTTCCTTTGCTGGTTCTTGTCCGAATTCATTGGCTCCTTTTTTCAGATCCTTCACTACTGCCCCCATCTTGCAGCTTCCATTTATAACTGCACCTTCCTCTACTCTCAGCTTATTCGTATTAATATCTCCGTTTATAACAGCTGTAGGCTTAAGAATTAATAACTCAGACACTTCAATTACTCCTGTAATATTCCCTGCAATCTCCGCATTTTGTGCATATACATTACCATTAATCTCTGCGGTCTGACCAATATTAACCTTGGCTTTTGTCTTAAGATTGCCAAGAAGCTTTCCGTCCACTGATATATTTCCTACAGTATCAATATTCCCTTCAATAACCGTCCCCTTACCAACGATTGTACTTGATTTTATAATCTCAGCCATTTCCTTTTTATCAGCTTTCGCAAACATGTGATTTCTATATTTTAAAATGAAACAAAGTATTCAGGGTTAACAATTCTGGAATCAAGCCATGTCTCAATCCCAAGGACCGGCAAATCCGATTCTCCGATTAAACCAATAACATCACCGCCTTTTAATACATTCCCTTCTCTCACGCTTACCTTTCCCTCAAATATATATTTAACAAGAAGATTAAGCTTCGAGGATCCAACCATCACAAGGTGATTTTCTTTGTAAGAGCTGTGATGAATTACTACACCATCCACCATTGCAACTACAGGCATACCAGTAGTCGTGTATAACTCAACTCTTTTATTATTCTCAGGCTTGCTAAATCTGGTTTTTAAAACACCTTCCACCGGCGTATAAAAAGCAACGCCATCGAATGCAAAAATATTATCAATCAACTCTGAAGCCAGATCCTCATTCTCAAACTTGGCACGCAGAATGGAGTCTTCCGGAGATATACCTGCATTTACTACGGAACTACCATGTTCAAAGTTATTATTTTTTATATTATCTTCGTTAAGCTTTACTATATCACCGGTTACCAGCATTTTAAACCGATTTATATATTGATCCTTCCGGTCAAGCTCATATGAAAGCGAATCAACCTTGGAAGACAGAATAATGGTGCGCTTTGCTATCTCCAGCTGAGCATACTCCGGGTTAAACCATTTTGCCAGCACTGTGGAAATTAAGTATACGGAAAAGAAGAAAGTTATCAAAAATGCAGATATACCGAGTACAATTAATTTAATGTTCGTAAAACGATATGTGCTTCGAATTGCAAAATTTTCTTCATTACGAATAATTAAAATAAATCTATTCGTTAACCAATTATAAAATGTATTTTTAAATCTCAAGAGCTATTTCAAGTTTTAAAGGTTGTACAGGCAAATTAACCAAAATTTTATTTTCCTATTGAAGACAATAGTTCAATATTTCAATATTCGTCTGATGAACTGCATACTAACAATATGCTCTGTTGCTTCGGCCATATTGCTTGTATCAGCATGCTCCCAGCATAAAAACACTGTAGCAAGCAAAGCGTTTCACAATACAACGGCTCACTATAACGCTTATTTTCTTGCCCGTGAGCGAATGAAGGAAGTTGAGCAGAAAATTGTTGCCGGTCATATTGATGACTACAATAAAGTCCTTACAGTATACCCTCTGGTCAATGAGGCTTCGCAAGGATCTATTAAAGCCGACCTCGAATATATTATTACCAAAGCAGCCCTTCCTATCAACAAGCATCAAAACAGCAAATGGGTAGACGACAGCTACAATCTTATCGGAAAGGCAAGACTTTACCAAAAGGAATATAAACTTGCCACACAGACATTCAAATATGTAAATACCAAGAGCGATGATAAGAATGCACGACATGCAGCCATGATATTATTGCTCAGGACCTATCTGGACAGCCTTCAGATTGAGAGTGCCCGTGCAACAAATGAGTACATCAATAAGGAAAAAATTGCTGAAGTCAATGCAGCCGATCTCTATCTGGCTAAAGCTGCATTATATCAGGCAGAAGAAGATTTTCCAAAAATGAAAGCTAACCTTGAGGCTTCTCTGAGCTTTTTAAAGAAAAGCGACCGCAAAGCAAGAGTCCATTTTATTATCGGCCAGATATATCAGATGGAAGGTAATGATCAGAAAGCTTATGAAAGCTACATGAGCGTATTTAAGAACAATCCTCCTTATGAATTATTCTTCTATGCCCGTTTGTACATTGCCCAGGTAAGCTCGCTCGCTGCCAGTGACCAGAAAAAGATTGACAGATATTTTAAGAAGCTCCTTAAAGATCAGAAAAACATAGAATATCGGGATAAAATATACTATGAAAAAGGGAAATACGAGCTCAAACAGAATCGTTTACCCGAAGCTATTACAAATTTTGAAACATCGGTTATTGAGAACAAAGGCAATCAGTTTCAGAAAGCCCGTTCTTATCTCGCACTGGCCAATATATACTACGACAGACTTCAGAAATTTCAGTTATCCAAGCTATACTTTGACAGTACAGTAGTTCTTTGGGATAAAAAAGACAAAGACTATGAATGGATAGAAAACCGCCAGAAGATTCTTTCTGAGTTTGTCAGCTATTATGAGACAGTACAGCGTGAAGACAGCTTGCAGCGTCTGGCAAAAATGGATTCGGTTTCTCTTTCAAAACTCCTTGATAAAATAATTGAAGATGAAGAGCTGGCAGAAAGAGAGCGTGTAAAACAGCAGGCTCTGGCTGAAAAACGGCGTCAGCAAAATCTGGCAATGGCCCAGGAACAAGATCAGTTTCCTCAACTAAATATGCCAAACAAAGGTCCACAGGATTGGTATTTCTATAACGCACCACTGGTGGCAAAAGGAAAAACAGAATTTAAAAGGCTTTGGGGCAACCGACCGCTGGAAGATAACTGGAGAAGATCCGCCAAACAGTCAATGATAAACTTTGATACTCCGGAACAAGAAGAGGAAGTGGAAGAAATCCAGGTTGACCGGGTTCAGGATTCCCTGTTAGCTCTTAAAGCAAGAAAAGAATCCATGTATAGTGCCATTCCATTCTCTAAGCAGGAGCTTGACAGTTCCTACGCCCGTCTTGAAGATGGACTGTTTAATCTAGGCAAGATCTACAACCAGAAACTTCTGGAGCAGCCTAATGCAATTGCTTCCTTTATGAAACTCATAGATCGCTTCCCTCAGTCCGAATTAAAGCCGGAAGTATATTATTTTCTTTATCTGATATACAAGAACCTGAACGATGAGCAATATATCACTTTCAGAGAGCGGTTGTTTAATGAGTTTCCTCAAAGCTTGTATTCAAAGCTTATCAAGAATCCAAATTATCTCGCAGAAAACAAGATCTCTAACCAGAAAGCTGAGGCTATATACAAACAGGCGTTCATACTGTACAAAGAAGGTTTATATATTTCATCCGACAGCATTCTGGCCACAATTAATACGCTTTACCCCGACAACGACATAAGAGACAAAATTGACCTCTTAAGTGTGCAGAACAAGGGAAAAACGGTAAATCCTTTTTTATATAAAAGATATCTTGAGGGATTTGTGGAGCGAAACCCTTCAAGTCCTTTGTTGCCCGAGGCTAATGCCTTGATTGAACGAACCAGCCGATACATTGAAGAACAAAAAGAAAAAGGTATAGCACTGGAAGCACAGACGAAGTATATGAAGAACTTCAACAGACCTCACTCTTTCGCTGTTCTCTACAGCGCTGAACAATTAAGCAGCGAACGTATAAAATCTGATCTTGCCAGATATAACAATCTGAAAAAGTTTACGATCTCTCTTCCTGAGGACAAAGGAATTTCAGAAGGCACAAAGGTCGTATATATCTCCGGCTTTCCTGACAAGGATACAGCTAAGGAATATATGGATCAATTATGCGAAAAAGACAAGGTCTTATCGAAATATGGCAACAGCTGCACTCCTTTTATTATAAGTTCAGATAACTTTGCAATACTCGAACGATCAGGAGACACCTCTACTTACCTGGACTTCTTTAAAAAGAATTATAACGATCGTTTGATATACGGCGATTAATTTTCGTACACCAAAACTATGAAGAGAAAGATATTTAGTACGCTTGTCATTGCAACCTGGGTAATAGTTCTGGGTGGATTCGGGCTTTTCTATCTATATATTTCAATGGTTGCTCATAATACCGGCAACTATTTTGGCCCAATGCCTTCACTGGAAGTTCTGGAAAATCCAAAGACAGAAGAAGCCTCAGAGCTCTATAGTGCCAACAGAGAGCTTATAGGCAAGTACTGGCGGGAGAACCGCTCACCAGTTGATTTTGAAGAACTCTCACCCAACGTGGTCAAAGCTCTTATTGCGACTGAAGATTACCGGTTCGAGCACCATTCCGGTATTGATGTCAGAGGAATGTTCAGAGTTTTTTTTAAAACAATAATTTTAAGACAGCGGAGTGCAGGCGGTGGCAGTACTATATCTCAACAATTGGCCAAAAACCTTTTTAATACCAGGGGTTCTGCATATGAAGGAAAACTCCACCAGGGAAACAATAAAGTAGGATTGCTTATCAACAAAACGAAAGAATGGCTAACTGCTATTCGTATTGAGCAAGCTTATACAAAAAAAGAAATCCTGACCATGTATCTCAATACCGTAGACTTCGGAAGTAACTCATTTGGAATTAAAGTTGCCTCAAATACATTTTATAATACCACTCCGGACAGCTTAACAACAAATCAGGCAGCAACACTCATCGGCCTTTTGAAAGCTCCCACTTACTATAGCCCTGTTTATAATCCGGAGAATGCCTTGAACAGACGGAATGTTGTGCTGGCACAAATGACGAAATATAAATTCCTGAATGCGGAGCAATATGACACACTGAGCAAAGAGCATCTAAATATCAACTATAGCGTGGAAAATCAGAATCAGGGAATCGCTACCTACTTCCGGGGAGTAATTACCAATTATCTTCTATACTGGTGCCGCCAGAATGGCTACGATCTATATTCTGATGGTCTGAAAATATACACTACACTTGACATTACTTTACAGAAATACGCGGAAGAAGCAGTAGCAGAACACATGAAGTATCTTCAAAAGCAGTTCTTCGATCACTGGAAAGGCCGCAATCCATGGATCGACGAAGATGGGAAAGAAATAAAGGATTTTCTGATCTCTGCCGCCCGTAAAAGTGACCGGTTTAAACAGCTCAGAAATCAATTGGGCAATAATACAGAGGCAATTCTCAAAGAAATGGAGAAACCTGTCAAAATGACCATTTTCTCCTGGAACGGGGATATCGATACACTTATGTCTCCCATTGACTCTATCCGATATTATAAGCATTTTCTGCATACAGGCTTTCTTGCCATGGAACCTCAAACCGGTCATATCAAGGCGTGGGTCGGCGGAATCAATTATAAGCACTTCAAATATGACCATGTAAAACAAGGCAAACGTCAGCCGGGGTCAACATTTAAGCCCATAGTTTATGCCGCCGCACTGGATGCGGGCTATCGGCCCTGTGATCAGATCATTGATGCTCCGGTTACTTTTTCAATTCCAACCAATGATGAGCCAAATAAAACCTGGACTCCTAAAAATAGTGAAGGCAAATACTCCGGAGAAGTATTCACACTGCGTAAAGCAATGGCAAACTCGGTAAATTCCATTACCGCATTTATGATAAAAAAAATAACTCCTGCTGCAGTGGTCAACATGGCCAGAAATCTTGGCATACAAAGTCCGTTGGACCCGGTTCCTGCTTTATGCTTGGGAGTGTATGATGTTTCAATATATGAGCTGGTCGGGGCATACAGCACTTTTGCAAACAACGGAGTCTATACCGAGCCTTTTTTCATTCAACGCATTGAAGATAAGTATGGGAATGTTCTGCAGGAGTTTATTCCCAAAACTATTGAAGCACTTGATGAAGAGACTTCTTATCTGATGATTCATATGCTAAAAGGGGCTACCGAAGAAAAAGGCGGTACTGCCCTCGGTCTGCATCGCTTCGGATTGCTCGGCTATGGCAACGAAGTCGGCGGAAAAACAGGTACCACTCAGAACAACTCCGATGGCTGGTTTGTCGGTGTTACTCCTAAACTGGTCGCTGGTGCCTGGGTTGGAGGTGATGACCGTTCCATTCATTTCAGAACAATGGATCTTGGTCAGGGAGCAAGAATGGCGATGCCGATATGGGCAAGATTTATGCAAAAGGCTTATGAGGATAGCACCTCCGGCGTAAAAAAAGAGCGATTCCCGGTTCCTCCCGGTTTCAATGTTGAATTGAATTGCAATAAATACGTGCAGCGAAGCGAGGGAAATGTTCCTTCTGATACCCTAAAGATGCACTATCAGAATAATATACCAGATGATTTCTTTAATTAATGCTTGCAGAGAAAGAAACACTAAAAAATTCAATTAAAGAACTTCCTGAAAAACCCGGCATCTACAAATTCTATAATCAGGATAAAGAGTTGCTGTATGTCGGGAAAGCAAAGAATATAAAAAAGAGAGTATCAAGCTATTTCTCGAAACTGTCAGGGCTTGACAACAAGACCAAAAGGCTGGTCAGCCAGATTGGATCAATAGAGTTTACGATTGTTGACTCTGAATTTGATGCCTACCTGCTTGAAAACAACCTGATAAAATCTCACAAGCCCAAATACAATATCCTCCTCAAAGATGATAAAACCTATCCGTATTTATATGTTTCCTATGAGCGTTTTCCCAGACTAATCAGCACCCGCAAATTAGACAGGAGACTTGGGGTATTTTACGGACCATATACGAGTGTAAAAGCAATGAACACAGTAATGGAACTGGCTCGCAAACTCTTTGCTCTACGTACCTGCTCTTACAACCTTAGCAAGGAGAACATTGCCAATGGTAAATATAAAGTCTGCCTCGAATATCATATTGGGAATTGCAAAGGTCCTTGTGAAGACTTAATTGACGAAGAGATATATAATCAGAATATACAACAGATACACCAAATACTACGGGGCAACCTCAGCCTGGTGAAACAGTACTTCAGGGAAAATATGCAGGCGGCGGCGACAGCATTAGAGTTTGAAAAAGCCCAGATTCATAAAGATAAATTTCAGCTGCTGGAAAAATTTCAGGCAGGTTCAGTAGTGGTTAACCCCAGAATCTCTGATCTTGAAGTAATAACAATTGCCTCTGAAGAAAAAATAGCAATTGTAAACTACCTGTTTGTATCCAACGGACTAATTACCAAAACGAAAACAATCGAGGTAAGAAAGAAACTGAATGAAACAGATTCTGAAATTATTTTAACAACTCTGGCTGGTATCCAAAAAGAACTTGAGACAAACAACAGAGAGGTTATTACAAACACAGAGATTCAAAGTAAAATTGAAGCCCTCAATATCTTTATACCCAAAATCGGAGACAAAAGAAAACTAGTTGAACTCTCATACAAAAATGCATTTTTTGAACTAAGAAAGATAAAATCCCGCAATCTGGAAAAAACGGATACAAACATTAAAATCATTGAAACACTAAAAAATGATTTACAACTAAAAAATGTGCCTGCACGCATTGAGTGTTTTGACAACTCCAATATTCAGGGAACTAATCCGGTTGCTGCAATGGTTTGTTTCATCAACGGTAAGCCGGCAAAAAAAGAATATCGGCACTTCAATATTAAAACTGTTACAGGTCCGGATGATTTCTCAAGCATGTATGAAATTGTATCAAGACGCTATAAAAGGCAACTGGAGGAGAAAAAAAACCTGCCGGACCTCATTATTATCGATGGCGGAAAAGGCCAGTTAAATGCTGCTGTCAATGCTCTTTCTGATTTAAAACTGTATGGAGCCATCCCGATTATAGGCATCGCAAAACGACTGGAAGAAATATATTTTCCGGAAGATCAGTATCCGCTATTTCTTGATAAAAAGTCAACGAGTCTGAAATTGATACAGCAAATACGAGACGAGGCGCATAGATTTGCAATCACTTTTCATCGAGCAAAAAGAAGTCTGAATGCCTTGAAAAGCTCCATTTCGGATATACCAGGCATAGGAGACAAGACGTTCCAAAAGCTCATAAAGGAATTCAAATCCGCAGCAAGAATACGCCAGCTCTCACTGGAAGAGCTTTCAGCAATCGTAGGCAGATCCAAAGCACAGCTGATAATTGAGCACTATCAGGGAAAAAGCTGAAAATTAGCAAACTCTTCCATTTCAGAAAAATTCTCTAGTTACTTACTAAAAAGGAAGCTGCTCTATATGTTTGGGTAGCTGACAGACTGTATACACTTGTATAAAGTTAAAGATCTCAGACTTTTCGTTTACACTTCAATTGTGTAGATTATTTCACAGGTACAAAAAAAGAGGCTGCCTTTTAGACAGCCTCTTTCATTTATGAAAAAATTAAGCGTTCAATTAGAATTCCCATAGGTTATGCTCGTACTCAAGAAGCTCAAATGCTGCCCATTGAGAAGCAAGAATACCTTTTTGCTGATCTCCACCATAGATATCAACCAGATAAGCATCAGAAGGATTGGAAACCTTGATGATATAAGAACTAAACAGTCTTAACTCAAATGCATCAGCAAGATTTCTATGCTCAGAATCATTCTGAGGATTATACCACACTGCATTAGGATTATCCTTGAATACCTTTTCTACAAGCTCTTTATACTCATAAGAGGCAACAGGTATTTCAATCCCCTTAACATTTTGTGGATGGTCTGCAGGAACAAGGATTGTGATCGCATGAATATCGAAATACATACGAGATCTTTGCTTATCGAAAACCAAATCCTCTTTGATTTGCATCTGGTACAAATCCTGCGGAAAATAAAACTGAGATCCTAACATAGGCGCAACTTCCGGATGTACTCTCCACTCCGGACCGTACATATCATATAGCGCCATTGTATCTATGGAGGTAGGTATGCTCATCGCCTCATCAAACTCAGTAATGGTTAACTTACGTCCATCCTTTAAAGAATCAGTAGCATAAGGAGTAATTTCGCCACGCTTGGTAGCCTCAATCAAAAGACGGGTAATCTCCTTATTCTTTGAGAAAATGGGCTTGTTTTGTTTCTCTCTAAGATCCATAGCCCTGAGAATAGTCTTTTTATACATGATATCAGACTCATGGATGGGTCTTAAAGAATATTTATTATAACCATCCGCCTCCTCTTCTACGGCAGAAGAGGAAGAGGTTGGATAATCAGTCATATCATCCTGCGCCACAGCAGTCCCTGTTAAAAACAGCCCGGCTGCAAGAATTGAGATATAAACACTTAATTTTTTCATAACCTAGAGATTTAAAATGTTCAAATTAATATAGAGGAATATTCTTGATGACCATTCCTACATCAACTGTTTCGGTATCTCCTTTGTAGTTCTTTCTTACAACTTTCTTAACATCAATCAGAATACGGTCACCTGCCTGTGCTGTAGAAGCGAAAGCAGTAAGATTTGCGGTCGGACCACTTACTTTTTGAGTGTTAAGAGGTCTTCTTCCTCTTACAAGTACGCATTCCCATTCCTGAACTCTGTAATCTGCATCCTTAGGAAGGAAAGATTTAAAGTTTTCTTCAGCAATTGCAGCCATTGTAAGCGATCTTGGACCAGGAGCAGGTTCACCGATTTTCTCGTTTGCCACTCTTGTTCCGATTTTAGCTTCAATGGTTGGCTTTGGAATACCTCTTACCTGGAATTTCTCAACTCCGATTTCGCTACCACTGTTAACTACAGTAATTGCAACCTCACGAGCAGTAGCAGTAGGAACGATCGTTACATATCCCTTTTTAGTCGGATTCTTAAATACAGAAGCATTAGATGCTCTGAAATCAGGATTGTAAGCAGACCCTAAAGCAGGAACCTGGATACTCAGTTCATTACCACAGTTTCTGTACAGAGCTTGTACTGATGCAGACTGAACCTGAATTACCGGCTTAACTACATAGTAAGTCTCATTGATCGAGAAGGTAGTATCATTTCCTTTAAACTTGAAAGAAATTTCACCTTTCCACTTCTGTTCAGAAACACCTTCTTTATCATAGGAAGAAGCCTGCGCCGGGAAAGACACCTTTCCTATTTTAGTTTCCACATCAACTTTAAGAGATTGCCCTCTTGCCGTCATTGTAGGAGTAATAGCGCTGGAAGACGCAGCCAGAAACATATCGGCTTCATACTTTGTACCAGCAGCTACATACTTAGACTCAGGGCGAACCATCGCTACAACGTTATCAAACTTAAGATCATTCGCCCCTACTGAAGAAGCCAACGCATTCAACGCTTCAGTTTCATACTTAAGCACTTCAGTCTGCTTCTGAGAAAGTACTGCTAATGCGGCAACCATAGGAGTTTCTGCAAAATTCAATTGTGCAAAATCTTTCCTTTTCTGGTTAGGATCTTTTTTAGCCAGTGGATCCTCTTCCCCGCTCAATGCAAGCTTTGGAATTTTTAATTCCAAGCCAAGTCCGTTCAAATATGCCTGATAGTCCAAAAGTTTCTTTTCAAGATCATATCCTTTGCCCTTCTTTGAACCTTCAGCTCCAAGCATCATCTGTGCGATTTTCTCTTCTTCCTTTCCGCCTTTGTAATTAATACCGTCGTCATCATAGCCACCGGTTACATCAATCATTTCCTTACGGATATCATCCATATACTGGATCAACTTTGCAGTTTCTGCTCTAACTAAAGCAGCTTTGTCAGTAACAGATTTTTGTTTGTTACCTTCCTGAGCAACCGCAGTAGCAATCTTCTGTACCAAATCGGTATTTTCAGTTTCCGACTTTTGCTTAACTATTACTAAGCTATTGTCAAGAAACATGAATTTTTGCATGATGGCAGAACTTACCTGTAAGGCGAGAAGCGCCGTAAGAACCAGGTACATCATACCAATCATCTTCTGTCTTGGGGTTTCTTTTCCTCCAGCCATGTTTTACTGTTTCTTTTTTATTAAACAATTCATTTAAATCGAAAGATAAATTAACCTTTCATTGCAGTCAGCATATTGCCGTAAACTGTATTAAGTTGTGTTAAATTACCAGACAATTTTGCAAGTTCCTGCTTGAATTGTTCAGTATCTTTAGAAGCATCAGCCATGTTTTCCATAGCAGAAGAAAGGTTGCTATAGAATTTGTTCATAGCTCTCAAGTGGTTGTTAGCATCAGCAAGCTCCATTTCATATACGGCATTAAGAGCTCCCAGATTCTTAGTAATACTCTGAACCTGAGAATGGTACTCTCTCGCATCATGAGAAGCATTTGCCATTTCAGCCATAGCATCAACTGTTCTTGAGTATGATTTATTCATTTCAACGATTGCAGCAGAAGCAGTTTTAACATTAGTAGCATATTCATTTGACGCTACAGAAGCATCAGATAAATCCTTAAGGTTGCTTACAGATGTTGCAAGGTTGCTGAATCCGGCTCCCAATCTGTTAATTACATCCTGATTAATATTAGCATCTGCAAGCATATCATCAAGTCTTCTGGTTACAGATTCACCTGTAGAAATTTCTCCGGATACCTCATCTTCATAACCTTCATAATCATCAGACAACTGAGGATATACTCTGGTCCAATCCGGATCTTTATGAACTGGCTGGAATGCACTGAAAGCAAAGATTACAGCCTCAGTACTCAAACCAACAACCAGCATAGGACCAGCTCCCGGCCAGTGCATAATTTTAAACATCGCACCGACAATAACAACAGCAGCACCTAAACCATAAAGTAACGGCATGAACTTGTTGAACAGTAAATCTGCGAATCCACCTTTATTTGTACTCATGTTCGTAAGAATTTAGAAATTTAGTTTAACAATAGTTTTAATTGGAACTTTAAGTATGTAATTAATTATAGATTAAGCTTTCTTTTAGAACTCCGATCCGGATGAACGGCCAAGATAAGTCATTACACAACGGAACCCGATATAAGACTTGGTAGTATCCTGGTATTCATAAGTTCTTGTACCTGTCTCAAGATAGTAAGCAATATCCTTCCATGACCCTCCTCTTACTACTTTTCTTGCCTCATTGTCATCATTGTAAGTAGGGTTCAAATCCCAAACGATAGGCACTGCAGCTTCATAGAAGGCATCTTCACACCATTCAGATACGTTACCCGCCATGTCGTAAAGACCAAAATCGTTAGAGAAATAAGATGCAACAGGGGCAGTATACATAAAACCGTCATCGTAGTAGTTTCCTCTTCCAGGCTTAAAGTTTGCCAGCATACAGCCTTTGGCATTTCTGATATAAGGGTTACCCCAAGGATATTTCGCCATATCTCTTCCGCCTCTTGCAGCATATTCCCATTCTGCTTCAGAAGGCAATCTGAAATTAGGCATTTTCCACAATCCCTGCTCTGCTCTCCAGTTATTCATGTGTTTGGTTCTCCATTCGCAGAAATACTTAGCGGCAAACCAATCCACTCCTACAACAGGATATTCATCGAATGCGGGATGCGCATAATAATATTCCATCATAGGATCTCCCATATGGTGAGAGAAGTCATTAACCCAGACAGTAGTATCAGGATATAACTCAGTCATGATATACTGTTCACCCAGTACCTCAAGCGAGTCATTTAGCATCACTTCAACAAATTGTCTGTACTCATTATTGGTGATTTCTGTATCATCCATATAGAAACCTCCAATAGTCACCTGCTTATTCAGGTTAATCTGAGTTGCAGGAACATCTTCGTCTGCCTGTCCCATGTGGAACGTTCCGGACGGGCAAGTTGTCATACCATATGGCACTTGCATCACCCAGCCTTCTCTGTCAAGAACCCCGACAAGATCCCCTCCTCCATCAAACTTCCCTCCACCACAACTCTGAAGGAATACCAGAGAGCCCAGTGACATTAAAAAGCCTAACTTTGAAATAACACCTAATTTATTCATAATTCACCAGTTTAATTTCTTTTTTGTTTCCTGTTTTAAATCTGTTATCCTTAAATAAATTCGATCTTCAATCCTTAACCAACCCTTCCATTCCCGCAAAACGCATCAGATATCAACTTATTGCAATAATACAACTAAAACCAATTAAAGTGACATACGAAACGGAAAAGTCTTGTAAGTTCTATTTTTTTTAAAAAAAATGCAAATATTTCTTAATTAATTTTCATGCCGATACCTAGGTGTTCTTACCGGAGGCTTAGCTGGTCCCCAAACATTTGGTATCATATAGGAAAGCATAATTTCATGAGATGTCCTTGCTTTTGCAATAGCTCCATTGGTTACCAGATCAAATGCATAGCCCAACCGAAGCGCATCCTGATTCTGTTTATTTTTCAACAGATTGACTCCCAAATACAGAATTATATCATCATTACTTAAAGTACGTCCTCCCCGGCTTTGCTCCCGTCTGGCAACAGACTGTCTTACATTAAGACCAGCCCAGATTTTCTTGTTGTATTCAACGAGTCCCCCAAACAAATAAGTGACCTGATGAAGATCCGTCTGAACTATAAATGAAGGCACAACCACAATATTAAATGCTGGCTGAATACGATAACCGCCTGTAATGTACATATGATTTACCAGTTCCGATGAAATATTGCTTGACCCATAGCTGAAGTTCGAACGGGGTATATGATAAAAACTTACTCCGGCGTAATATTTTTGATGCTCGTACCATACTCCGGCATTCAGATCCGGACGCACCTGAGAAACCTGATTATTAGGGTTTATAAGGTAGCGATATACATCATCATCTTCCTGATAGACCTCATATGACTGCTGTAACTTCTGCGAATATATTCCTCCGTTAATTCCAAGCCCAAGTAAACCATTATTCAGCTCGATATGCTTTGATGCAGCTAAATTAGCGTTTATGTTCCGCATTGGTCCGATCTCATCAACCAGAAGAAACCCTCCGATACCGATTTTGTAATCTTTTACGGGGGTTCCAATACTCAGCACCATACTTCTGGGTGCTCCGCCTTTTCCATTGGTTGGCTGATATCCGGTCCATTGGTCACGCACAATCAGCGTAGTTCTTAATACTTGCTCAATACCGGTATACCCCGGATTAAAATACATGCCATTAAACATATATTGGCTAAACTGTGCATCCTGCTGGGCAAAGGCACCGAAGTGCAAGGCAGCAAATATCAACAGAAAAATAAGTCTAAATTTTCTCATATCACTGTATATAAACCTCCTAAGAGCAAATACTTTTTATATCTTAAATTAGATTAGGAGTATCCAAACTAAAAATTCTTCTAAATTTCCTAACTAAAATCAAAATTCCA
This sequence comes from Bacteroidota bacterium, assembly GCA_023458555.1. Lineage (GTDB taxonomy): Bacteria > Bacteroidota > Bacteroidia > Cytophagales > Cytophagaceae > SpSt-227. The sequence goes on from JAEWYS010000020.1 coordinate 207,555, forward strand.
AAATCTCATAGATATTTTTATATAAAGCACAGACATATTATACGCTTTACCGGCACAATTGTTCTTTAAAGCCTAAGTGATAGTTATATCTTATTTGCTTTCTTTATATACAATTCAATCGCCCCTGTCATAGAAGGGGCATTAGGAAGAGGGGCCTCAATGTCCAAAATTAAGCCACTATCTCTGACTTCTTTCGCTGTAGTAGGACCAAATGCTGCGATTCTTGTTCCTTTCTGCTTAAAATCCGGAAAGTTAACAAACAATGAATTTACTCCGGAAGGACTAAAGAATGCGATAATATCGTAATTTACAGAAGCAAGATCAGAAAGATCACTGGCAACTGTTTTATATATTATGGCTTCCGTAAACTTTATGCCTTTTGACCTTAAAAAAGCAGGGAGATCATCTTTTCTTATGTTGGAACATGGGAAAAGGAATCTTTCATCTTTATGCTTTATGATAATATCTTCCAGATCCTTTGCAGTCTTGTGTCCGACAAATATTTTTCTTTTACGGATCACTATATACTTTTGAAGATAGTTTGCAGTTTGCTCGGAAATACAGAAATATTTCATATCTGCAGGAACATCGATCTTAGCCTCCGCACAAATCCTGAAAAAATTATCTACAGCATTTCTGCTGGTAAAAATAATAGCAGAATGTTCAAGTATCTCTATTTTCTGTTTCCTGAATTCCTTGTAGTCTACAGATTGGACCTCGATAAAAGGTCTGAAGTCAATTTTAAGACCATATTCCTCCGCAAGAGCATAATAGGGTGATTTATCATCAGCAGGTGCGGGTTGGGTAACAAGAATGCTCGAAACCTTTGTTAATCTTTCGTTTATCTCTTTAGCTTCAAACTCGCTCATTTATCCTTAATTAAATTAAAGTAATTATAAACTCAAACCAGATAACAATGTAATTTTTATTACGAATGCCAACGGAATAATTTCAGCCATGCAAAGGTATGAAAATAAATAAAGATAATTAAACTGAGGCACCCGAAATGTTAAAACTAAAAGCCTCAGCAATCCGAACAACAGCGCTAGCATTAAAATAGTTAAGAAACCAATGTAAGAAATCCGCCATTCTATCAAGGTAGAAGAGTAGCTGAGGCAAATCACCGGTACAATGATCATATTAAAACCCAAGCTTATCCTTATTACTTCCCTGAAATGGATTTTTGCAATCGAGCCAATATTGAATATCCTGGCCATAATCTCGAAAAAAATATATTTCAGGTAATAAAGTAAGAAAATTACGATGGTCCAGATGAAAAAAAACTCGAAGCTCTTTATTTCGCCCGATACACCCTCATCAAGTAAAGAAACCGAATATGCAAGGCTCAGAGAATTTAAAAGTACAATCAGCACAAACGGCCACTGAAAATAATTCGCAGAGGCTACAAGTTCTTCCATATGCCCATATCCCATTTTCTCAGAATGCATTATCCATGCTATTTCTTTAGCACATCGTTGTTTTATGAAGACCCCGAGAGTAAGCACAAACAGCAGCATGAAAAAAGGCACTTCATTCAGAAGCATGCCTGCCCGTTTTTGAATCAGAACCTGGTCGTGATTTTCAGACAGATTGCCCATATAACCAATCTTTACCGTTTCCGGCAGCAGACCATCTTTCTGATAAAAAGAAAACATATCAAGTGAATTACCTGACACTAGCTCTGTCAATGGCAAAAAAACGTATTCTGCCTGAGCTCCGGTATTTTCATAAATAAGTTTATAATTCTGGAAAACACTCAGCCCGGGCTGAGCTTTAAAAATAAGCTGATAATCCCTGTATGCACTGACCGGTATTGTAAGACTTTTATTCGTATTCAGAACTTCCTGTCCCAGATGTGGCAGATAACTTTCCGAACTATGATCATAGTGTATAAAATCGCCGCTAAGGTCTTTTACAATAATTGTCCCTTCTCCGATTGTCTCTGCTTTCAGATTAAAACCATCAACCAGTCCCAGCCCAAAGGCTACCAGTAGAATTAACTTATACAAGATCAGATATACGCGCACTTTTTCTTCGATAAAGAAGTTCAATGATCGTTATAACAAACAAGGCATAACCAGCGAGGATCAACAGCAGATCATTATTGGATAATTGTTTGAAGATCAGAACCAGTCCGACGGCCCCCAAATTAATTCCTAATATCAGGGCTAATACATAGGGCTGCCTGAGACCGAGGTCAATCAACCGGTGATGCAAATGATTTTTATCTGCCAGAAATGGCGATTTGCCATTGAGTATTCTCAGAATTACAACCCGCAATGTATCCATTATAGGGATAAACAATACAGCAATTACATACATGGGACTATATTCAAACGGATTCATTTCCAAAAAACGGATTGCCAGAACAGAAATAATAAAACCGGATACTAGAGACCCTGTATCCCCCATAAATATAGCAGCATTACGGATATTAAATTTTAAAAATCCAAGCACTGCCCCTACTAACGCAAAAGCCGCAACAGCATATATTCCTTCAGCACCCCCCCCGAAAAGAAAAAAGCCCATTCCCAAAAAACAGCCAGCAAGAATAATTACAGACCCGGCAAGCCCATCCAGTCCGTCAATCAGATTAACAGCATTGGTTATTCCTATAATACACAGAAACGTCATCAGGTAACCATATACCGCATTAATATCATAAATACCCATTATGCCATAGAAGCCTGAGATCCTGATATCACCCGAAAACATAACAATTCCCGCCACCAGTAGCTGTACGAAGATTTTCTTGAAAACAGAAACCGGTGCAATATCATCTTTAAGCCCTATAAAAAAAATAAGAATAGCCCCGGCAAGCATTTCTCTTATCCCTTTATTTAACTGGCCGAACAAGGTCAATGATGAGATAAATCCTGCAAAAATGGCCAGGCCTCCAAGTCTTGGAGTAGAATTAAGATGCAGGGCCCTTCCATTAGGCTCATCCAGTAACATCTTGGTATGAGCAACCCTTATTATTGAAGGTATCGCAAATACACTAACGAAAAATGCCCAAAAGAATGCCAGCAGGTTAAAATAAAATGACATAAAGGTTGTTTCGTCTCAGATACGAAAATAAGGAAATACAGTTGAGTTAAATTAAAAACGACTAATAAAACCAAAATGAATTTTTGATAAGCTAAAATTAAAGCTTTGCTCCGAATTTCGCCCTACAGAGTATATAAAAGTAAATACTCCCGGACCGGAATTAAAGCTTAAACCAATCCCGATTCCGGTAGGCCAATCCTTTTCAAGTTGTTTTAAAAGCGGATTGACAATCAGCGCCTGATCCACAAAAGACAGAAGATAAGTGCTTTCTTCGAGAAAAATCCGGTATTCCAGCGTCGCTATTGTATAGTATTGCGCATAGAAGTTATTTTCATTAAATCCTCTCATCGACTTCAGCCCGCCGATTCTGTAAAAATCCGCGACATAATATACCTGCTTGTTATTTACAACTGCAGAATTCTTCAGTGCAGCAAGCAACGTTGTCCGTCGTGACGTCTTATTAAACTTGCTTATCTTGAAATCCCCATACATCTGTAGTGTTTTTTTAGGGACCTCTGTTTCGGTATCTCTGGTATCCCTGATCGTTTTATTACCCGCTGCCAATGTTCCCGTCACATGCCAGCCTTTCCTGGGAAAAAAAACATTATCCAGATTCTGATACTGGTAGCTTATTCCATACTGATAGACATTAAAATCTCTGTTATCCATATCTCCCGCACCAATCACTCTTGACGATTTTACATTAACATAGAACCCGATTCTGCCATACTTTCTAAGATTCTGATAAAGACCAATACCCCTGTCAATATTCATAAAAGTAGAGTCCTGTTTTAATAGATTAAAAAATGCACCCAGATCCAGAGAGCTGCCTAAAAAAACAGGATGAGCATAAGCAAGGTCGAGCAGCTGACTTTCCTTATTATACCTCTGCCATTCGATATCCAGTTTTTTCCCTGAACCGAAAAAATTCTGTAATGTCAACGAAAGTTGTCCAGTGATTAACATCTTCCTTTCTGCGCCTTCGTTAGGCAATAAGCCAACAATTCCATCAAAGTAGTTAACCTTCTTATCTTTTAGAAACAGTACCAGTTTTGCCTTATTATCACCAAACAAAAGCATATAGGGTCTCTCCTGTTCTATATAAGGCAGTTTGCCCAGTTCAGAAGAAACATTATCGATTTTAGACTGGTCAAACAGCGCTCCGGGCTGTATCCCAAGATATCTTTGCAGAAAATTTTTCTTTATTCTGGCAGTGCCGTGAACTTCAATTGAATCAAACCTGATCATCGGCCCGCCGATGTAATTCAACGATGCAGAAAAATGTGTACCTTCGACCTGAACAGAGTCAAGCTTTACTTGAGCGAAAGGGTAGCCAATTGACTCCGACGCAACAACAATTCGTTTCATCAAATCTGCGACTTCTTTATAACGAAAGGGCTTTTCAGCGAAGAATCGATCTTTATATTCTGATTTATTTTTCAGATAAGGTGTAAGATTCCCTTCTTTCAACTTCCCCCATTTAAAGATATCTCCCTGATTTATGTAAACATGAACATCTTTGGAGATAATATTCATAGAATCTACTGAAGCCAGTAAATGTCCCCGGGCATAAAGATCAATCAAAAAACTGCTGACTGAGGCCGAAATTTCCAGACTATCACATGTCCTCTGATCTGAAAAGGGATGAAAAAACAATGTATATTTGCTCTGTCCATGCAAAAATATTGGCCATAAAAGAAAAATAAACAATATTTTTTTTGCTTTCAACATTAGCAGAATAACGCATGGTCAATTAAAAAATTAGCATTCATTATACATATGGCAGGTATATATATACACATTCCTTTCTGCAAACAAGCCTGTCATTACTGCGATTTCCACTTCTCAACCAACCAAAGCTACAAATCTCTGATGATTGAATGCATAGTAAGAGAGCTTGAAATGCAAAAAAAATTTCTGGGGAACGCCCGGATCCAATCCATTTATCTGGGCGGGGGAACACCATCATTATTATCTGTAAAAGAAATAGCATCGATTATAAATACGATATTCGCCCGATATTCTGTTGAAGCAACTCCGGAAATTACCCTTGAAGCCAATCCGGATGATCTCACCAAAGACTATCTCAGCGATTTATATCGCGCCGGCATAAACCGCTTAAGCATCGGCATACAAAGTTTTCATAATGAATTCTTAAAGTTTATGAACAGGGCCCATAATGCAGAAGAGGCAGAGCGGGCAGTTCATATTGCCAGAGACGCTGGATTTGAGCAGCTTACCGTAGATCTGATATATGGAATACCGCATATAGATCATTCTGTTTTTGAAAAAGATCTTGAAAAAATGGTGGCTCTGGGCACTTGCCATATCTCTGCCTATTGCCTTACTGTCGAAGAAAAAACGGTATTTGGCCAATGGGAAAAGAATGGCAAACTTATAATGCCGGGAGAAGAGTTTGCAGCAGAGCAGCTGGAAATCTTAATGGATTTTTTGCCACATCACGGCTTCGAACAATACGAAATATCAAATTTCGCCCGTGATGAAAGATACTCTGTTCATAACACCAATTACTGGAAAGGAATACCCTATCTTGGTATCGGCCCGGGAGCACATTCGTTTAATACTACACACAGGCAGTATAATATTTCCAACAATCACCTGTATATTAAAAATATAAAAGAAGGAAATATTCCCGCAACACTGGAAGCCCTCTCGGAAGAAGATAAATTTAACGAATTTCTGTTAACCGGCTTACGCACCAAGTGGGGTATCGATATCCTAACTATCTCACAAACATTTCCTTCGCTTTATAAAGGAATAAAACCGGACTTAAACAGGCTTGTCGAAAACGGGTTGCTGTCTCAGACAGAGCATAAAATAACCATCACACCGGCCGGCAAGTTATTAGCAGATGAAATTACCGCTCGGCTATTAGTAGTCTGATATGTTTATTTTGTAGAAAATAAACAGTGATTATTTTGAATAAGTTGTATATTTGAGAATTATGGTTACATCAATGACCACCGAACAAAAGAAAGCCTTTCTTCTGCTTAAATTTGTCATCTTCTGCTATCACGGACTTGATCAGGATGAAATTGTAATTCTTCAGAAAACAGCTGAAAAGCTTAATGCTCAGGAGGAATTAAAGTGGGTAGAAGACTTTGTCAATACTGACCCTGTCAGCAGCTTTGAAAGAGCCCGGAGCTTTTTTGCCGGCACAATCGCGACTTATGATACAGCCATAAGGCTTGACTACCTCAATACTGTCTGGGAAGCAACCAACGAGAAAGGGTATATAAGCGAAATGGAAGCAATGGCGATGCTGAAGCTTGCCAAAGACTGGGGAATACAAAAAGAATTATTGAGCATGGTCAGGAAGTAGAGCTGCCAGGAATGTATATATATTTCCGAGTCTTTTCCATTTTCATCATATGCTTCTACGCTCCGGCAATTCTGTTTTCACAAGATCAGCCAAACACAACAAGAGACTTCCGCATTCGGCACTACGATCTTACTATAGCGCCTGATATTGCAAATCAATATATCAGGGGTAGCAATAAGATTCAAATTGAGCCCGAAAGTGAGTTATCAGTGATCGAGCTCGATCTTTCTTCCAGTTTAAGAATTGACAGTATTTTTCTCAACGATATACCAGTCTCCTTCAGGCACTTCTCCGACAGGATATTTATCTTTCCCCAATCAGAAATCACTGCGAATAAGCGCTCTGCTATTCATGTTTTTTATCAGGGGCATCCCCTAGCCTCAATCAATCCTCCATGGGATGGCGGCCTGATCTGGTCATTTGACAGCCTGTCGAGACCATGGGTTGGAGTTGCATGTGAAAGTATCGGCGCATCATCCTGGTGGCCTTGTAAGGATCAATGGGATTCCGAAGCGGACAGCATGCGGTTCTCCATTCTTACCGATAGCTCATTAACAGCTGTAGCCAACGGAGTGCTGACCAGAGTCCAGCTACTGGACAACAAAAAACTCTATACCTGGGAGGTAAATTATCCGATTAATAATTATTGTGTTTCGTTTACTCTTGGCACCTTCAGACATTTCAGCGATACCCTGAAAAGATCAGACAATAGTGTACTCTCTGCCGATTACTATATATTGGATTATAACTACCATAAAGCAAATGAACATTTTCGGCAGGTACCGAAAATTATTCAAGCATTCGAAGAATTATTTGGCCCTTACCCATTCGAAAAAGATGGTTATAAGCTTATTGAGACCCCGTACTGGGGGATGGAACATCAAAGTGCCATTGCCTATGGCAATAATTTTATTAATAATTTCTTCGAACTGGATTATATCATTGTCCATGAAACAGCCCACGAATGGTGGGGCAACAAGCTCACTGCCAATGAACAGAAAAACATGTGGATTCATGAGGCATTTGCCACTTATTCTGAGATTCTCCTTCTGGAAAAACTCTATGGAGACGAGCTTGCAGGCCGATATCTGCTGAAGCAGAAAGAGAAAATAATAAACAGACATCCTATTACAGCCTCAGCCAGCACATCTGCTCCCAAAGATACTGATCAGTATTATAAAGGAAGCTGGATGCTCCACACAATCCGATATATGGTAAATAACGATTCGGTCTGGTTCAACTCACTAAAGCAACTACAACAGCAATTTGCATACAAAACAGTCGGCCGGGATGAATTCATCAATACATGGGGACGTCTGTTAGGCCGGGATATAAATCCGGTAATCAGCCATTACCTTGATCAGAGAGAACCACCGGTACTTTCCTGGCGAGTCAGGAAAAGCAAAAAAAGACAATATCTTTATCTCAAATGGGATACGCTTCTCCCTGATTTTTCTCTCCCTGTAACACTGTCATATGATAACGTAAAATTCAGAATCAGTACGATATCAGGCGCTCATTATACGAAGATCGTCCTACCCGCCCAGGCAGAGAATATAGAATTTAACCTGAATGACTTCCTTTTCACACTTCGTCATTTGCAGCAATAGTTTCTGCATTTTCCGCCTCATCGTTTCATTTCTCCTTTGCAGAGGATATTTCACTCCGGTTTACTATCCTTTTTTTTATACCTGATCACTAAAAATTGAAAAAAAATAATTAGATTTGCGATTAAGGTGTTACAAATCTTCACAGGAAAAAACACCATTTCAACTAAGTCCAATGACTTCAAAAAGAACCATTATTTTTTCTGATATAAAAGAATTACTGCTGTTGCCGTATACAAACACTCATGTGGTTGGGTAGGCTATGTTCATAAAACTAAGAAAAGCCATTCTCAACATCAGAGAATGGCTTTTTGCTAAAAGCAGTATTAACTAGAAGGAGATTTAATTTAGATTATGGCAGACAGAGTTTATATATTCGACACAACACTGAGAGACGGAGAGCAGGTACCCGGCTGTCAGCTAAACACTGAAGAGAAAATACAGGTAGCCAAAGCGCTTGAAGGATTAGGCGTTGATATCATTGAGGCCGGATTTCCCATATCCAGTCCCGGTGACTTCAATTCGGTGGTTGAAATTTCCAAGGCAGTTTCTGAACCAATCATTTGCGCGCTTACCCGTGCGAAGGAAATGGATATCGACAGTGCTGTTGAAGCACTCAAATATGCCAAAAGAAAACGTATACACACCGGTATCGGGAGCTCCGATATTCACATCGAGCATAAACTCCGCTCCACAAGAGACAAAATTCTTGAGCAGGGTGTTGCCGCTGTAAAATATGCGAAGAAGTTTGTTGAAGATATTGAATTTTATTGTGAAGATGCCGGACGCGCTGATATCCAGTTTCTGGCCAGAATGGTTGAAGCGGTTATTGCTGCGGGTGCTACTGTTGTGAACATCCCGGATACAACCGGTTTCACAATGCCACATCAGTTTGGTGAGCGCATAAAATACATTATGGACAATGTGAAGAATGTCGATAAGGCTATTATATCCGTGCATTGCCATAATGACCTGGGGCTTGCTACCGCCAACTCAATAGCAGGACTGATGAACGGTGCAAGACAAATAGAATGTACAATCAACGGAATCGGAGAACGTGCCGGTAATACATCACTTGAAGAAATCAGTATGATTATCAAATGTCATCAGAACTCTCTGAATCTTGAGACGAATATTAACTCTAAAAAGCTCTATCCGACCAGCAAGCTGGTATCCAGGCTGATGAATATGCCTGTTCAGGCAAATAAAGCAATAGTAGGAGCGAACGCATTTGCACATTCTTCCGGAATACATCAGGATGGGTTTCTCAAAAACAGGGAAAACTACGAAATCATCGACCCGGCTGAAGTTGGAGCCGATGCTTCATCCATCATTCTGACCGCCAGAAGCGGAAGGGCAGCTTTAAATCACAGACTGGCCAACCTTGGCTATATTGTTTCCAAAGAAGAGCTTGATTCTTTATACAATCAGTTTCTGGAATTAGCTGACCGTCTGAAGCAGGTAGAAGACAAGGATCTGTTGGAATTGGTAAAAGGAGAATAATTACAGAAGTAAACAATGGGGAAAACATTATTTGAAAAAGTCTGGGATGCTCACGTAGTAACATCCATACCTGAGGGGCCAGACGTTTTATATATTGATAAACATCTGATTCATGAGGTAACAAGCCCCCAGGCTTTTGCCGGTATTGAAAAAAGAGGTGTTCCGGTTTTCAGAAAAGAAAACGTTGTAGCTACGGCAGATCACAATGTTCCTACCAAGGATCAGCATCTTCCGATCAAAGAAGCCTTATCCCGTTTTCAGGTAGACAAGTTAACCGAAAACTGTAAAAACCATGATATTACCCTGTATGGACTTGGACATCCGTTTCAGGGAATTGTCCACGTAATGGGACCTGAGCTCGGAATTACCCTTCCAGGCATGACTATGGTATGCGGGGATAGTCACACGTCTACACACGGTGCATTCGGCTCAATCGCATTCGGTATCGGAACCAGCGAAGTAGAGCAGGTACTGGCAACCCAGTGCCTTATGCAGACAAAGCCTAAAACCATGAAAATTGAAATTAATGGTGAATTGGCAGAAGGCGTGACCTCAAAAGATATCATCCTGTATATCATATCAAAAATTTCCGCCAGCGGAGGAACGGGGTATTTCGTTGAATATGCCGGCTCTGCGATTCGCAGTCTTTCCATGGAAGCAAGAATGACCATCTGCAACATGAGTATAGAGATGGGCGCCAGAGGCGGGATGATTGCGCCGGATCAGACGACATTTGATTATGTTCAGGGCAGAAAGTTCGCTCCTAAGGGAGAAAAATTCGAAGAAGCCGTGGCATATTGGAAAACACTGTTTTCCGATGAAGATGCCAAATTCGATGTTGTTCTTCAATATGAAGCAGCCGATATCGCTCCAATGATCACTTATGGCACCAATCCGGGTATGGGTATTAAGATCACTGATGCAATTCCGACATTGTCTGACATCAAAGAAGAAAGTAATAAAGTTTCTTTTAGAAAATCACTTGAATACATGGGGCTTGAACCCGGTGAAAAACTTCTGAATAAGCCAGTGAACTATGTTTTCATTGGAAGCTGCACAAACTCGAGAATCGAAGATCTCAGACAGGTTGCCGAATTTGTAAAAGGGAAGAAAAAAGCCTCCAATATACATGCCCTGATTATTCCCGGATCAAAACAGGTTGAAAAACAAGCCAGGGAAGAAGGCCTGGATAAAATATTTACAGAAGCCGGCTTTGAACTTCGGGAACCCGGATGTTCTGCCTGTCTCGGAATGAACGAAGACAAGGTCCCTAAAGGGGAGTATTGCGTATCCACTTCCAACCGTAATTTTGAAGGAAGACAAGGACCGGGCGCCAGAACATTTCTTGCAAGCCCTCTGACTGCGGCAGCTGTCGCAGTAACAGGGAAAATAACGGATGTCAGAAATTTATAGAAGTGTGTTGAACAATGGATAAGTTTATAAAAATACAGTCTTCCGTAGTGCCTTTACCTATTGAAGATATTGATACAGATCAGATCATTCCGGCCAGATTCCTGAAGGCCACAACCAGAGAAGGCTTCGGAGATAATCTTTTCCGCGACTGGAGATATGATGAAAATAATAGTCCAAAAAAAGATTTTATTCTGAATGATGCTACCTATAACGGGAAAATACTCCTTGCCGGTAAAAACTTTGGATGTGGTTCAAGTCGTGAACATGCCGCCTGGGCAATTTATGACTACGGATTCAAGGTAGTTGTCAGCAGTTTCTTTGCCGATATCTTTAAGAATAATGCCCTAAACAACGGCCTATTGCCTGTTCAGGTATCCGAAGGCTTTCTTCAGAAGATTTTCAGCGCTGTTAATAACGATAGCAATACCCAGATAAGTGTGGATCTTGAAAAACAGGAGATCACTATTGTCGGAACCGGCCAGAAGGAGCGTTTTGAGATTAATCAATATAAAAAGACCTGTCTGATCAACGGCTATGACGATATTGATTATTTATTGAGCATTAAGGACAAGATTGTTGCATACGAAAAAACCAGCACATACAGAAAGCTCGCTTTTGACGAATAATAATCCATGATTTTTTTACTATCGCAACAGAAATATAAAACTAGTATATAATATATAATTTAATTTCACGTATTCCGGCCGGGATACAGGTAAATATAGCAGGAGATGAAAAAAACCATTGCAGTACTAAAAGGAGACGGAATCGGCCCTGAGGTTGTTGATGAAGCATTAAAGGTTCTGAAAGTCATTGAAAAGAACTACAATCACGAATTTTCATACAAGGAAGCATTAATTGGCGCCGCGGCAATTGATGCCACCGGCAATCCCTTCCCCAAAGAAACCCTTGATGTTTGTCAGACCTCCGATGCTATTCTCTTTGGTGCAATAGGACACCCCAAATACGATAACGATCCTACTGCCAAAGTGAGACCTGAGCAAGGGCTTCTGGCCATGCGTAAGGCATTGAATCTTTTTGCAAACATTCGGCCAATAAACACTTATCAGGTTCTGGCCAACTCATCTCCTCTAAAAGCCGAGCTGGTTCAGAATGTGGATTTTGTGGTATTTCGGGAATTAACCGGAGGAATTTATTTCGGACAACCCAGAGGCAGAAGCGAAGATGGAAACGTCGCATTCGACTCATGTGTATACTCACGTGAGGAAATCCTGAGAGTTACCAAACTTGCATTTGAAGCTGCTTACAGAAGAAATAAAAGGGTTACCCTTGTTGACAAAGCAAATGTGCTTGCAACATCAAGACTCTGGAGAGAAGTAGTAAAAGAATATGCAAAGCAGCATCCGGAGATCACACTTGATTTTATGTTTGTAGACAATGCAGCCATGAAGATCATTCAGAATCCGAAATATTTCGATGTTGTACTGACCGAAAATATGTTCGGTGATATCATCACCGATGAGGCATCTGTGATAACCGGCTCGCTGGGCATGCTTCCTTCCGCTTCTGTTGGAGATAAGGTTGGTTTATACGAGCCGATTCACGGGTCATATCCCGAAGCTGCGGGTCAGAACAGAGCCAACCCTATGGCTGCTATTCTTTCAGCTGCCATGCTGCTTGAAACATCTTTCAGCTTAACAGAAGAAAGTGCAGCTATTCGCAAAGCTGTAGAAGAAGCTCTTAACCAGGGATTCGTTACTGAGGACATAAACAGGACCAAACACTACACAACTCGTGAAGTAGGCGATAAAGTTGCCTCTTTGGTAAAGGAAATGAAAGCTGCCACCGTATAAACCTGTCTAATACTCTCTCTTCTACAATAAAAATGGAAAACAAACTCAATAAAATAAGTTCAAGACTCACAGAAGATGTAACCCAGCCCGCTTCACAAGCCATGATGTACGGAGCAGGTTTTTCTGAAGAAGACATGCATAAGGCTCAGGTGGGTATAGCCTCTACCGGTTATGAAGGGAATACATGCAATATGCATTTAAACCTGCTTGCCAAATACGTAAAGGAAGGAGTTGAGCAGGCAGGCCTGAAACCATTACGTTTTAATACAATCGGAGTTAGCGACGGGATGAGCATGGGAACAGACGGAATGCGTTATTCTCTGGTCTCACGTGAAGTCATCGCAGATTCAATCGAAACAATTGCCGGCGCTCATTATTATGATTCATTAATCACCATAATGGGATGTGATAAAAATATGCCGGGAGCCATTATCGCCATGTGTCGGCTAAACCGGCCGGGATTAATGGTTTACGGCGGAACTATACGTTCAGGCCACTGGAAAGGAGAGAAACTAAATATTGTATCCGCTTTTGAGGCATTAGGCCAGCGTTTTGCCGGTAATATATCCGAAGAGGATTATAAAGGCGTAATCATGAATGCATGTCCCGGTGCAGGGGCATGCGGCGGAATGTACACTGCCAATACCATGGCTTCTGCCATTGAAGCGCTCGGGCTTAGTTTACCATACAGCTCTTCTGCCCCCGCGACCAGTGAGAAAAAGAAGCAGGAATGCTATGATGCAGGCCAGGCGGTACGCAACCTGCTGGCAAGAGATATCAAGCCTAAAGATATCATTACATATAAATCTATTTCCAATGCTGTTCGGGTAGCCATGCTCCTCGGCGGATCAACCAATCTGGTATTACACTTCCTTGCTATAGCCAAAGCAGCAGGAGTTAACTTTACCCTAAAAGACTTCCAGGAGCTATCTGATAAAACTCCGCTGCTTGCCGATCTTAAACCAAGCGGGAAATATATGATGGAAGATCTGGACAATATCGGCGGCCTCCCTTCCATTATGCGCATGATGCTTAAAGAAGGCATGCTTTACGGAGACTGTCTCACTGTAACCGGAAAAACACTTGAAGAAAACCTGAAAGATTTTCCGGATCTTCCGAAAGAGCAGGATATTATAATGTCTCTCAGGAATCCTATAAAGCAGCGGGGACACCTGCAGATTCTATACGGAAATATCGCTCCGGATGGATGTGTAGCCAAAATTACCGGTAAGGAAGGCGAGCGATTTGAGGGCACTGCCAAGGTATATGACTCAGAAGAGTCTCTTAATGCCGGTATTGAAAAAGGTGAAGTAAAAGCCGGCAATGTTGTGGTTATTCGTTACGTCGGCCCGAAAGGAGCACCAGGTATGCCTGAAATGCTTAAACCAACATCTATGATCATCGGTGCCGGTCTCGGCGACAAAGTTGCGCTGATTACCGACGGACGTTTTTCAGGTGGGACACATGGCTTTGTTGTTGGCCATATTACTCCTGAGGCACAGGTAGGAGGCCCAATCGGCCTTATCAGAGATGGAGACAACATTATTGTCGATGCTGTTAATAATACAATTGATGTACTCGTATCTGACGAAGAACTAAGCATTCGTCAGAAAGAATGGAAACAGCCTGCCTATAAGGCTCAAAGCGGAGTTCTTTATAAATACATGAAAGCAGTTGCATCAGCTTCTGAAGGCTGTGTGACTGACGGTAATTAAAGCATAGCGGATTATGAAACCAACGATCAAGCTCAGGGGAGCTGAATACATAATTAAACTGATCGAATTGCTTGAAGCCCGGGATTTGTTCGCATATCCCGGCGGAGCAATTCTTCCGATATATGATGCATTAGCTTTCAGCAAATTAAACTCGGTGCTGGTGAGACATGAACAAGGTGCTGCTTTTGCTGCTAACGGATATGCACGTGTTGCAGGACGGCCGGGATTTTGTCTGTCAACCTCTGGGCCCGGAGCAACTAATCTGGTCACCGGAATAGCAGATGCTTATGCAGATTCTGTTCCGATGATTGCCATTACCGGCCAGGTCGTTAGTTCACTTATCGGCTCCGATGCTTTTCAGGAAACAGATATCACTGGTATATGTATTCCTATTACCAAGAAAACTTATTTAATCGGCAAAATAGAAGACGCTGCCGGCATTTTTCAGGAAGCGTATCGTGTGGCGATGGACGGACGTCCGGGTCCCGTTCTGATCGACATTCCTAAGGATGTACAAAACGCCTACATTACACTGGAAGAAGACTGGGAGCAAAGCTATACAATTCCTGAAAAGAGAATCTTATACAACGTAACCGACGCAGAAATAAAAGCAGCGGTAGAACTATTATCAGAAGCAAAAAAACCGCTGATTATTGCAGGTCATGGAATACTGCTATCAGAAGCATGGAATGAGCTTCGTGAATTTGCCGCCCGTGAGAATATTCCAGTGATCACCACGATCCTTGGTTTGGGCTCCATTGAGCATGACAATCCGCTCAATTTTCAATGGCTGGGCATGCACGGTATGAAGTATACCAATCTTGCTGTTCAGGAAGCTGATCTGATATGTGCTTTTGGTATCCGTTTCGATGACCGGATTACCGGCAAACTGGATGACTTTGCTCCTAAAGCCAAAGTTCTTCATATAGATATCGACAAAAGTGAACACGGTAAGAATGTCAGAACGAATGTATTCCTGCATGGAGATCTGAAAAAAGTTCTTTCTGTTCTTCCGGATACCAGAACTGAAACAAACAAGGCCGATCGGGCTAAATGGCTTCTCTCTCTAAATGACAAGAAAGCAGAATTTCCGATTATGTCTCCGGAATATACACAGTTCAATGAAGTAACTGCAATCAAAGTTCTGGAAGAAATGATCAGTGACGATGCAATCATTACCACCGATGTTGGACAGCATCAGATGTGGGCAGCCCAATATTGTCAGCGTATACAGCCTAATCATTTTCTTACTTCCGGCGGTCTTGGCTCAATGGGCTTTGGTCTGCCGGCCGCCATGGGTGCTCAGGCTGCTGCTCCTGATAAAGAAGTCTGGTGTATTTCCGGAGATGGTTCTTTCCAGATGAATCTTCAGGAACTAATCACATGTGTTCAGGAGAAATGGCCGATAAAGATACTTCTGCTTGACAATGCTTACCTGGGAATGGTAAGACAGTGGCAGGAGCAGTTCTATGAGCGTAACTACTCCGGCGTTGAGTTACTCAATCCGGATTTTGTAATGCTTGCACAGGCATGTCATATGGAATCTGTAAGAGCCAACAACGCGGAAGAGCTTAATGAAGCCATAAAAATGGCACAGGCATGTAAAGATAAGCCTTTCCTTATCCATGCCAGAGTTCTGAAAGAAGAAAATGTACTTCCGATGGTTGCCCCCGGCACCAGCCTGTCTGATACAATATATTATCCTGTCAAACCTAAGAGTATTACCGAAAAGGCTTAGAAATAGGGGATCAATTATAAAAAAACCTGCCCGATCAGAGCAGGTTTTTTTATACCATTATCAGATAGATCACTGATACTGCTCGGTTCCGCTCTCTCCGCTTTTCTTTTTTTTCTCTCCTTTCTCCTCAAGACGCAACTTATCTTCATCCTCGAACAGATAGAAGCTAAGCTTTTGCTTAAGCTCAGCTTTGGAAAGATTATGAAAAAGCTGTCCGTTGTAGGCTAGTGCAATCTCTCCTGTTTCTTCTGATACAATCAGCACAACACTATCGGTAACTTCGGTCATTCCAATTGCGGCCCTGTGACGTAAACCATAATTTGCCGGGATTTCTTCATTCTCCGAAACCGGGAGAATACATCTGGCAGCTTTTATCCGTTTGTTGGCGATAATAACAGCTCCATCATGCAACGGGCTGTTTTTCTGAAAAATCGATAATAGCAAACGTTTAGAAAGCTCCGCATCTATAATATCACCGGATTCTGCATAAAACTTAAGCTCTGAGCTACGGCTAAACACAACTAATGCACCGGTATTTGTTCCACCCAGAATTTTTGCAGCTTCAATAACCGGCGTGAGATCAAAACCCGATTTCTTTGATTTTTTCTTCCAGGGCCAGCGTTTAAACAGATTATCATTATTGAAGGCCGTCGTCTTTCCAATAATAACCAGAAACTTCCGGATTTCCTGTTGAAAAAGGATTAATGCCGCAATAACACCGACATTAATAAATTGCCCGAGGATCGATGTAAGGAGATCCATTTTGACAGCTTTTACTACCAGATAAAACAGATAAATCGAAAGAACACCTAAAAAAATCTTAACGGCAACACTACCTTTCAGAAGCTTGTACAACTGATAAAGAAGAAGAGTGACCAGCAGGATGTCAATAACATCTATAGTGGTGATCTCCAGAAACCCTATTTTATATCCTGCTATCAAAAATACAGTTTATTAAAAAGTTTAATTGTCTCAACAGCTTCTCTGACATCATGCACACGCAGAAAAACTGCCCCCTGCTGAAGTGCGACCATATTTAGCGCAATAGTGCCCGGCATTGCTTCTTCAGCAGACACATTCAGTGTCTTATAAATTAAAGATTTTCTGGAAAGACCCGCAAGCACCGGATACTCTAACATACTGAAACTGCTCAACTCTTTCAGCAACGAGAAATTCTGATTTATGTTTTTGGCAAACCCAAACCCTGGATCCAGTATTATATCCCTTACCCCTAAATTAGTTAATATTTCCAGTTTTTGCTGAAAATATCGAATCAAATCCAAAATTAAATCTTCATATTCATTAAGATGAATCATTGTCTCCGGACTTCCCCGCATATGCATAAGTACATACGCAATATCCAGTGATGCTATTGTTGCAAACATTTCCGGATCAAGAGTTCCCCCTGAAATATCATTGATTACCGAGGCTCCGGCTTCAGCAGCTTTTCGGGCAACAGCCGACCGAAAAGTATCTACAGAAAAATAAGCGTCCGGAAACTCCGAAACCAGTCTTTTCAACGAAGGCACCAGGCGTCCTTCCTCCTCTTGTTCTGAAACTTCCGGTGCTCCCGGCCTGGAGCTATATGCTCCGATATCGAGTATAAATGCCCCCTGATCAAGCATCTCTTCTGCTTTCTTAAGTAACGCAAGATCACTGCCAAAACGGCTGCCCGAGTAAAAGGAATCAGGTGTCAGATTAAGAATCCCCATCACTTTCGGACTATCCAGGCAAATCAGATTTCCCCGAAGCCTCAATGCTTTTTTTTCCCAAAAAACCGTATATTTATCCACTCCGAAAGCAAAATTTTAAAAACGAAACGATTACAACTTTGATTAATACAACTGCCACCGAATATAAGGAGGTTATCAGTCTTTGTAAAGATATTTTTATCAAGAAAACAAAGGATTATGGCACTGCATGGCGGATTCTTCGTTTACCGTCAATAACTGACCAGATTTTTATCAAAGCTCAACGTATTCGTTCTATTCAGGAAAAAGGCATCCAGAAAGTTGCTGACGATATCCGATCTGAATTTATCGGGATTGTCAATTACAGCATTATTGCTCTGATGCAATTACAATTACAGGCACAGGACAACCAGGACATGGATCTTGATACGGAGCAAGTTGAAAAGCTGTACAATCAGGAAGTTGATGCGACCATACAGCTTCTGTTAAATAAAAATCATGATTATGGAGAGGCCTGGCGGGAAATGCGTGTCAGCTCTATCACTGACATCATACTGATGAAGCTTTTCCGCGTAAAACAGATAGAAGATAATTCTGGTAAAACAGTCATTTCCGAAGGTGTAGATGCCAACTACCGCGACATGATCAACTATGCCGTATTTTGTCTCATAAAACTTAAGTAAAGAACTTCAATGCGTGTACTTCTCCAGATATTCAGATTCGTTGTCGGACTGCTTTTTATTTTTTCCGGCCTGATTAAACTTAATGACCCTTATGGATTTTCATATAAGCTGACCGAATATTTTGAAGTTTTTGCAGCGGATTTTGGTCCGTTTTTCCATTTCTTTACTCCAATGGCCCTTGAGCTGGCATTTATTATATGTGTAAGTGAAATTGTTCTTGGAGTTGCAGTTCTTTTGTTCTACCGTATGATTCCGGTAACCTGGCTGCTGCTTCTGATGATTGTATTTTTTACCTTCCTGACATTCTACTCTGCATATTTCGACAAAGTAAAGGAATGTGGATGCTTTGGTGATTTTATTCGCCTTACTCCCTGGCAGTCCTTCTGGAAAGATATTATTCTCCTTGTTCTGATTTCCTTTCTGTTCGCCAAACGACACGATTTAAAGGGCAATTTCAATAACCTTAAAGGCGATATATTCGTATCGATATCAGCATTAATTGTAATGTATGCAGGTTTCCACAGCATTGCCCATTTGCCATTTATTGACTGGCTGCCCTATGCCGTGGGAAAAAGCATACCGCAACAAATGAAACCGGAAGAAGAGCCAATGTTTGTATACATTCTAGAAAAAGACGGACAAAAAGTTGAAATGAATAACTACCCGACAGACCCTTCCTATAAATATATAAGCTATCGGGTCCTTAATCCGGAAAAGAGCCAGCCCAAAATAATGGACTATCAGATATGGAACGATGAAGGAGATTACACAGACTCCAGCCTTACCGGCAAAGTCCTTCTCATCATCCTCAAAAATACTGACAAAGCTCTGAGCGATGGAAAATCAAGAAAGAATGCAGAGATACTCGCTCATGAGCTTCCTGCAATTGAACAGACCAATATCACCCCGATGATTATTTCATCTTCCTCTCCCGAAAGCATTGAAAACTTCAGGCACGAAACCCAACTGGCGGCTCCGTATTATTATATGGATGATACACAAATCAAAACAATGATCCGTGCCAATTTTGGGTTACTTCTTTTAGAGAATGGTATAATCAAAGGAAAGTGGCATCAGAATGACCTTCCGGATACAGATCAACTAACTAGTTTGCTGAATTAAGGATAGTATGCTTACTTATATAATAAAAAGACTTTTCTACGGTTTTCTGGTCCTGATCGGAGTTGTAGTAATTGTATTTTTCCTTTTCAATGTATTGCCAGGCGACCCGGTAGCAATGATGTCCGGACAGAGAACGGATGTTGCTACCCGGGAAACAATCAGTAAAGACCTGGGACTTGACAAACCCCTGCCAGAGCAACTTCTGATGTATCTGAAGGATCTCTCCCCGCTTTCTTCACATGCTGATACTCCTGACAATCAAAAAAAATATGATTATGTCAAACTATTCAGCATAGACGATAATGCGTATGTAGTAAAATGGCCCTACCTTCGCAGATCTTTTCAAACAAATAAGAAAGTCAGTGAGATTATAGCTGACAATATGGAAAGCACATTCTGGCTGGCCTTTTCAGCCATGGCTTTTGCTACTTTTTTCGGAATTGCACTGGGTGTCATTTCATCTCTAAAACAGAACTCGCTTCTCGATCATACAATTATAACACTAAGTGTAGCAGGAATATCTGCTCCATCGTTTGTTCTTGCCGCAGTCGTTGCCATGATATTCGGATTCTATCTGAGCGAATATACCGGCCTGAATCTGACTGGTCAGCTGTGGGAAACCGATTTACATGGCCGCCGGCTTATGCTCAAAAACCTTATACTTCCTGCATTTACATTGGGCTTGCGACCATTAAGCATCATCGTGCAGCTGACCAGAAGTTCTATGCTTGAGGTACTTAGTCAGGACTATATCAGAACTGCCAGAGCAAAAGGCCTCAGGGATAAGATCATTATTATGAAACATGCCCTCAAAAATGCGCTCAATCCTGTTATTACAGCTGTCAGCGGGTGGCTTGCATCACTTATGGCCGGGGCATTTTTTGTTGAATATATCTTTGACTGGAAGGGCCTTGGCTCCATCACAATTGCAGCTGTTTATCAGCTGGATTTTCCTGTTGTAATGGGCTCTACTCTGTTTGTCGGAGTTGTCTTTATTCTTATCAATATATTTGTTGATATTCTCTATGCATTGATTGACCCGAGAGTCCGTCTTCAATAATTCTATTCTTTTATGTTATTATTCTTAATCGGTATGCCTGGTTGCGGCAAATCTACTTTGTCTGAATTTCTCTCAGGAAAACTTAATCTGAAAAGAATAGATCTTGATGAAGAAATTGTAAGCTTTGAGAAAAAAAGCATAGAGGACATATTTCGCGACAATGGAGAAGAATATTTCCGGGAAATCGAACGGCAAATGGTAGAAAAAGTCTGTAAACTTGAGAATGCAGTAATATCTACCGGAGGCGGCGCACCATGTTTTCACAACAATATGGAAACCATGAATAAGACCGGTATAACAGTCTTTCTAAATGTCCCTGTTCATACTCTCGTAGCACGAATGCATGCCCATGATGCAAACAGACCAATGCTAAATGGAAAGTCCGCTGAAGAGCTAACAGATTTTCTGGAGCAGAAACTTCGAGAGCGACTTACTTTCTATCAAAAAGCTGCGCTGATACTAAATGGCGAAAATATTCACGGTAATGAAATTATTACCGGTCTGAGAAGACACGGTTTAATCTGACCATTCATTCTGATTCTGTAAAAACAACATTATTCAATATTCAGAAGAGTCAGTTTTTAAATACTTTATATAACTTCCCCTCAATGATTATATAATACACTCCTTTGGGCAGATGCGCCATATTTATCTCACTCCCATTTGCAGAAAGTCTCACCAGCCCTCTTTTATTAACCACTTCATAGTTGACTTTGCGCGAAAGAGTAACTACATCGTGTACATTTACAGGATAGAAAGTTATGCTGTCTCCTCCAGCAAATTGTTTCTTTACGAAGCGGTCTTCCTTACCTGCAAAAAGACAGACATATTCACCCTGCATCAGGTCCTGTACATAGATACTTTGGGATTTTCCTTTTAAAATCTCAGCTCCTGAAGTATCCTTAATAACATACTTTACTTTGTCGGAAAAGAACAGGGAATCTCTGACAGTATGGGGATACATAAATATCTGCTCTTCGAATGTTGCTTTCAAGCGTTTCGCAACCTTATATATATCAGCTTTCGCCTCAAGCACCAGCCCATTTTCATCAATCAGAAATGTTGCCGGAATAGCCTCAACATTATACAATTTTCCGATACTGTTGTCCCAGCCCTTAAGATCTGATCCATGAAAAGGCCATACCAATCCATCATTCCGGATCGCTTTCTCCCAGGCTTCTTTTTTTGTATCAAGGGAAATACTGAATATCTCAAATCCATATTCATTGTATCGCTGATAAAGGTCAACAAGTTCCGGATTGGCCATGCGGCAAGGAAGACACCAGGATGCCCAGAAGTCCAGAAGGACCATTCTCCCCCTTAAATCACTTAATTTAATCTTTTTCCCGGCAGGATCTGTAATTTCAAAATCAGGTGCATAAGCCCCCTTCTTTATTCCTGCCTGGGCCAACACGGTGCTTCCCGATCTCCCTGCAAATATGATCAGGATAAGAATAATAATTTTGTTAAAGCGCACGCTGTATACTAGTGTTAAATAAACTACAACAATTTATCTAATAAATCTGAATAATAAAAGCATGCATTAAAAGTGTGAACCAATCGTCAAAACAAAAGCAGTATTTCTCATACTAAGATGCGCTACGGGAGATGGGCCCATGGGATTGCTGTATGGGACATTAATCGAGCCTGATCGCGAGTGATTTAGAGCCATATCCAGATAAAAAGTCGGCCATTTTACTCCAAAGCCAACCGTATAAACCTTTGTGGCTGTATTTAGCTCATCCAGATTTTTCAAAGGATTGGAATATAGCGCGAAGCCCGCCCTATAGCGAAATATATTATTTCTTATTTCTCCGCCGATACGGTAATTTACAGCACCTTTGTAGTTATTCTTGATAAAACGGTTGTCTGCGTTATATATATTGCGGTTTACCTTATCCGACAGGCTCAGCATCTGGTAAGGTAAATACTCAAGATCGGCAGATACAAAACCGCTTTTACCTAAAAACCACGCCAACCCGCCTCTTAATATAGCCGGAGTGGTTATCCGGTAACTATAATCCAAAGGAACTGTACTCAGTTCAGATGTTCCGGGGCTATAACCGGCAAACGGCACCTCATATGCCGGATTAAATACTGCCCGTAATGTATAAGCGTAATTCTGTTTCAGAAAATAAGCCGTAGGCGTCTGAAGAGAGAATCCAATCCGAATCGCTTCAACTGGTCGCGCAATAAAGCCAATTTTGAAGTTAAAGCCGGTTCCTGTTGTCTTGATTATCTCACTAAAGGTTATTTCCTCAACCGAACTTGACTGATCCAGCTTCTCATAATAATCTTTAGTCAGATGGTGACGAACAGAAACGATTCCCAAAGATGCCCCGAAGTAGTATTTGTCTGATACATTGGCTCCATAGGCGATATCAAACTGATTCTGAGCGCCCCGGGTGGTTATCAGCTGTTCCTGGTAGACTTCTTCCGGCAGCACATTGGCCGGATAAAATATTCCATCATTCCCGAGAAGAGAATCAACCGGGTTATAGAAATATGGATAATAATCATAATCGGGCTCAACGATCAAAGACTGATATATCAGCTCTTCAAGTGAATAAAGGCTATTTACATCAATATCATCCAGATCTTCGGGGTAATACCCGGAATTCTGCAATAAATTAGTAAAATACTGATTTATATAGCTCTGATTGTTATAACCTGAATAAAAGATCTGATTCTGGAAGTTGTTAATCCGGTTGTAGGTAATAGCAAAAGTCCCTCCCCGGAAATCCCCTGGTTCAATATCATCTTTGGCACCGCAGAAAGCAATTCCGAAATTTGGGAAGAACATATAGCCACGACTGTCTCTGTCTTCATTTCCGAAATAGCCTGATCTCGAACCTGCAAATCCGATCCCGAGTGATCCGGCAGCCTCTGAGCTGCGATACGCTCCCAATCCCGCCGGATTAAGACTGCCCATTGACAAATCTGCCCCTAAAGCAGTGCCAGCTCCTGCAAAGCCCTGAAATCGGGCGGAGCCACCTAATGAACTACCAGAAAACATAGATGCATATTCAAGCATGCTCTGAGCGCCGGATAATCCGGCACTTAAAAGCATTATAAAACATGCGGTGCTTTTGAGAAACCAATTATTCATAAACAATATAATTCCAATAAAAATATCTGACACTCCCTCTGCTATCCGGGCCTTACCGCGAGCTTCCGCCAACTGCTCCTCTCGGAGAAGAGGATCTTGACGGAGAAGACGATGGAGCTCCTGATGATCCTGATGATCTGCCCGGACTATGAGAAGGTGCAGACCTGTAGGTAGGACTAGATGCAGGCTGCTGCCTCTGCTGGCCCCCAGAATAATTTGAACTATTATTGCTCCGCTGATTCCCGGAATTATTCGATGGCGAACCATAACCTGGAGGAGGCGTCGCTCTATTCCGATTCTGAGAATTATTTGATGGTGAACTGTAACCGGGCGGCGAAGTTGTTCTGTTCTGATTCTGAGAATTCGACGGAGAACCATAACCAGGCGGCGGAGTTCTATTCTGATTCTGCGGGTTAGTATTCACCCTGTTGCCAGATCCCTGATTCCCGGAGTTTGTCCCGTTAGAATAGCTGGAAGGGGTTCTGGCATTCTGATTATACGAGTTATTATTCGTCCTTCTGTTAGAGTTATTGGTTCCGGCAGCACGTCCGCCTGTACCTGAATTGCCGGCAGGGCCATTGTTAACAGCCGATCCGACCGAAGTCCTGGGCTGATTCACAGGTTTGGGTCTCGCTGTGGTATTGTTGTTATTATTCCCGGACGAATATGAGTTACTATATCGGTTTTGATAATACCCGTTATAAAAACCGTTGTAATAACCATGGTAGTAGGCAGAGCTGGAGTATCCCCAATGTCCGTAACCGAAAGGATCCATATATGGGTTGTATCCGTAGTAGCGGGTATGATACGGATTATGCCAATACGGCCTGTAGAAGGGGTCATAGCTATACATATACCCCATTCTCATGTACGGAGAAGTATAAAAAGAATTATAGCCATAGTATGAGTTCCAGCCCCAGCCGGTTCCAAACCCGAAGGCAACGCCCACTCTTGATCTGCCACCCCAGCCCCATGGATCATAATAAGATCCGATATTCATAAAACCGGAGCCACAGGAATAACACCAGTCTGAGCGTCTGTCGAAACGATCAGAAAACTCATTGTAGTTATTGGTAATATAGGTATTGCCACCGGTTGTGGTTGTGGTCTGTCCGGTCGATTCTTTCCTTGTATAAGCAGAATAATCTACATATCTGTCTTCGGATTCAGCCGGCTCAGATGAGTACGAGCTGCCGCCCTGGTAATACTCACTGTTCTGATAGTTATTGTTATTCCCGGACTGGTACGATGGCTGCTCATTCTGCAGGTCTTTTCGAAGTTCCTGCTCATACAAAACTTTCTGGCGATCTTTCGATGAAAAATACAGATCGTCATACTCTCCCTGCTGCGCATACTGATCCTGCGCGCATGAAAGAAGCCCGGCCAGCGGAGCTATGCTTAAAAACTGCAGTATTTTTTTCATAAGACGCCCTTTCATATCCCAAATGTAAAACGCAATTTGGAACTTTATATTTAATTTTTTAAAATCTTTTACATTACAACACACAAACCAATATCTTTGCTTATTGTATACACAAAACCTATACCAGAAATAATACAAGCAACAAGCCCATGAGCAAAGGACTACCCAAAAGAAGTGACGATTATTCCTTATGGTACAATGAATTGGTAAAAAAGGCAGATCTGGCGGAAAACTCAGCGGTTAGAGGATGCATGGTGATTAAACCTTATGGTTATGCCATATGGGAAAAAATGCAGGCTCAGCTGGACAAAATGTTTAAAGATACGGGGCATTCCAATGCTTATTTTCCTCTATTTATACCAAAATCATACCTGAGCAAGGAAGCAAGCCACGTGGAAGGCTTTGCCAAAGAATGTGCAGTAGTTACACATTACCGGCTTAAAAACTCCGAGGATGGGAAAGAAGTGGTTGTTGATCCGGAAGCCCGGCTGGAAGAAGAGCTGATCGTACGTCCTACTTCTGAAACAGTCATCTGGAATACCTATAAAAACTGGATTCAGTCCTACAGAGACCTTCCTTTGCTATTGAATCAGTGGGCCAATGTCGTACGCTGGGAAATGCGAACCCGGCTGTTTCTCCGCACAGCAGAATTTCTGTGGCAGGAAGGCCATACAGCCCATGCTACAAAAGAAGAGGCTATCGATGAGACGGAGACCATGCTAAATGTATATGCCCGATTTGCAGAAGAGTTTATGGCTCTGCCGGTAGTAAGAGGCATCAAAACTCCCAACGAACGATTTGCAGGTGCGGAAGAGACGTATTGTATAGAAGCATTAATGCAGGACGGCAAGGCTCTTCAGGCTGGCACTTCACATTTTCTCGGTCAGAACTTTGCCAAAGCCTTTGATGTAAAATTCGCCACAAAAGAAGGCAAGCTGGAGCACGTCTGGGGTACCTCCTGGGGTGTCAGCACACGTTTAATGGGCGCCTTGATTATGGCACACTCGGATGATGATGGCTTGGTCCTCCCGCCTAAGCTTGCGCCGATTCAGGTAGTAATTGTTCCGATTTCGAAAACCGAGGAGCAGCTGGAAGCAATCCGGGAAAAAGTAGCCCAGTTGCAGAAAACACTCTTAAGCAAAGGTATTTCAGTAAAATTTGATGACAAAGACAATCAAAGTCCCGGTTTTAAATTTGCCGAATATGAGCTAAAAGGAGTTCCCGTTCGTATTGCTGTTGGGCCGAGAGATCTCGAAAACAGCACCGCAGAAGTAGCACGCAGAGATACAAAAGAAAAGTCTGTACATTCCTTTGATGAGCTTCCCAAGGTTGTAGAATTTCTTTTAAATGATATCCAGGATAATATATTCGAAAAGGCGCTACGTTTCAGGACCGAAAACATAACAGAAGTAAACAATTTTGATACTTTCGTGAAAGTTCTGGAAGAAAAAGGCGGCTTTATTTCTGCTCACTGGGACGGGACATCTAAGACCGAAGAAAAGATAAAAGAACTCACCAAGGCAACTATTCGCTGTATTCCGCTGGAAGGAAAAACGGAAGCAGGAAGCTGTGTTTATACAGGAAAACCTAGTTCAAAGCGGGTTTTATTCGCCAAAGCATATTAATTTTTACTATGAAACCGGAAGCAGATTTTCTGCTTCCGGTTTCATAGTCGTTCCATAAGAAATTTGTACATATCGAGCATACTCTGAATATCTTTCTTATAAACAATCTCATCCGGCGTATGCGCATCTTTCTCGGGAGCCCCGATAAAGCACCAGTCAAACGGATAGGGCGACATCTGTAATTCCCGACCGTCACTGGCACCTGCACCCTCCACCTCCAACTGATAAGGTATACCGGATTCTTTTGCCAGATCTACAATCCGGTTCAGATAGGCTTTGCGGGGAATATACCGGTCCCTCAGACTTATTGCCACTCCTTTTCCATGCTGCACTCCTTCTGTGACCCAGGTAATATCTGCAATGAGGCTTTGTCTAACCTGATATTTTTCATAAATATAGCGGGCCAGATAAGCAACAGAGCCTCCTCCATGCTCTTCCCAGCAGCTAAAGGCAATAATACCATCCTTTAGCGTTTCGGCCAGCTTCAATGCCGTCCATATCCCGAGACGATTGTCAAGATAGCAGGATTGGATATACTCTTCTGTTTCTCTGAAATCACAATAAAAGCAAAGATCTGTTCCCGGATCTATATCTCTTGAAAATTCATATTCCCAGCTATCCTCCTCTTCTCCCGAAGCAACGGTACAATCTACAGGGCCATGCGAATCGCGCCCGACCAGACGGTATCCCTTTTTGCAATACGGACTCCCCACCGGCAGCAGCTCCCGGCCATAACGAACTGTAAAGCCCACCGTATCCATATGCGCAAATACTACAGTTCTGGGCTTTCCGAATACCAGCAAAACACAGTCCTGAAACTCATCACCGTGCACAATCACCGGCCTATTAGAAGTCAGATTTTTCCGGGCATAATCCAGTATAAACTCCTTCACCGGCGCTTCATTACCTGAAGGCGCATGAATCTGGCACAGTTTTTTTAGTAATTCCATTTATAATTAATTAAATGCTATCTTAGAATTTTATTATTTTGGTAACATATTGGCGTCAACTCTATCGTTATAAAGCTATGAAAGAAAAGTTTTCGGCTAAAAGGATTTTTCTTTTCCTGCTTCCGGCAATGTATCTGATATATACTCCGGCAGTTGCGCAATCAGAGAATCAGCTATGCCCCAAAATGTTATTGAGCGATATCGATATACAAATCGAATCAAGTGACGCTGTACATCAAATGTACAATTTTAAATTTGATAAAGCGCAGGCCAAATACACAGAACTCCGCCACCGGTATCCGGACCATCCGCTGCCTTATTTTTTAATGGCATTAAACAACTGGTGGAAAATGTTGCCCAATACCGATATACACACGCATGATAAAGAATTCCTGGCTTATATAGATACCACGATTATCCGTGCAGATCAATTATACACTGAAAATAAAAACAATATTGAAGCTGCCTTCTTTCTTGCAGCTGCCTATGGCCTGAAAGGAGAGTTTTATGGGAATGCAAAAAATTATTCTAAATCAGCGCTTGCTGCAAAAAATGCGCTGAGCTATGCAAGTGTTACCTCAGACAACTCTGACTTAAGTCCCGAATTTTTATACGGCAAAGGCATATTAAATTACTACAGGACCTGGCTCAGAGAAGAATACCCCTTATTAACGCCGTTTCTTATTTTTTTCCCGTCCGGTGATAAGGAGCTGGGTATTCAGCAGCTAAAAGAAGTTACCTACAACTCCTTTTATTCGCGAACAGAAGCACAGTATCAATTGCTGCGTATTTACGACAATGAAGATCTATATCACAAAGGTTATCCGATTGCAAAATATCTGGCAGCAACTTATCCCGACAATGCGTACTTCCTTCGTCAATATGCCAAATTTTCCTGGTTCGTAAACAAATATGACGAAGCAAAAAGGACCTGTAAGACTATCATAGAGAAACTGGATAACGGGATGCCTGGCTTTGAAGAAACCAGCGGACGATATGCCGGCTATATACTAGGAGATATTTATAAACGCGAAAAAAAGACTGACTCCGCCAAGTATTATTATGAGAAGGCTATTGATTATTCCGAGAGAGCCGGGTATACTGATCAGGGATATTATTTATACTCGATCAACAATATGGCAAAAATCGCTGAAGAGGAAGGTGATTATAAAGCAGCCCTGCATTATTATGAGCGCCTGAAAAAAAACGGTCGCAAGAAAAGGAAATCATATGCTATCGTAAGAGAGTCAAAAGGGAAAATTAAAGAGGTTAAAGAGAAGCAATAAGCAATTCTTTATAGCCTGATAACCGAATCGGGTAAGGTGGTTATTGCCACCCTACTAATCCTGATAAGCTTTCTATTCTAGAATTAATCCCTTTTTTATTTTCCCCGACGATATCTAAAGTTCCAGGATATACGTGCCTAAAGGTATTTCTGACACATCAATCGTCCGGATATTCAGAGAGTCTTCTTTGACGAGAGCTTCATCATCCAAGCTATGTATCTTGGATAATCCGCCCTCAATATCCTCTATCCAGATCAGATCTTTTGCCGGATTAGGCCAGATAGTCACATTGGTTTCATTTGTACCGACAAGAGATGTCACCACCTCATTGACTCCTGTACGGGGATCCTTGTTACATAGTCCCAGACAACCTCTTTAAAAAAATAGCTGCAATATTCTGGGGGACATAATCGGCAAGCGGCAGATCTTTGGGATCCTCACCGTAAATAACCGCATAATGCGTTAACGCATTATGCTATATTAAGACCAGCTCACATGAATGTCATCACCATAACATCAAATGTCATCATGTGCAGGATCTGTCAATGATCTGATTTTATTTTGCACATCGTTCCATGAACCCAATACTCCCCAGCTCCAGCCTATGGGAGCTCCCGGAATAGTATGCCTGTAGCTTGAGTACGTTTTACCAGAGGCTGCCGAGAATCTCTCCATTAGCTCTATCAGGTTTCCAGCATTTGGCTCTGACCAGTTTCTGGCCATCAACCAGACTATGTCCAACCATTAATCTTGGAAAAGCTGAATTGCGGACAAACAGAATGCAGATGCTAAAACAGATTTTTCATATAGTATAAAACCCGTAAAAACATCATGCAGCCATACAGACAATCCAATAGTTGCCAAAGATTTACATATGCTTATATATTAAAAACCCGGAAGGCTTCTAAATACTTTCGGGACATAAAAAAAGCGTTGCCATTATTCAGTCAGCAACGCTTTTCTTATGAGCATCTTTACGGTCAAAACTTTGGCAGTTTTTTCAATGCTTCTTTCGCTTTATTCTCCACCTCTTTTTTCATCTTTTCCTGTTCAGCCTTAAGCTTTTCTTCAACCTCTTTTTTGATCCTCTCTTCCTCAGCTTTTCTCTTAGCTTCCAACTCCGCCTTGGCTTTGTTCAGTTCTTCATTATTTTTCAACTCATCTTTCATCCTATCCTTTACTGCTTCCTTGACGGATGCAGATCCGCCTGTCAAAGAACTTCCTGCCAGCGTAATTTTAGGACTATCAGACGTACCACCTACTTTCAGATCAAGATTGATACGCTCACTATTGGCAACAGATTTACCTGTAAGACTGCTGATAGCTGAATTAATCTGTGCTCCGACAATACCCGCCGGCACATCCATATTAATCATATAGTCAAGTCCTCCGGCAATACTCTGATTACCCTGAACATTGATTTTGGTATTCCCCGCTTTGATATCGAAGGGTTTTACAGCGATTTTTCCTTCACTAACCTCAAACTGTACCAGCACATCTTTTAGCTGCAAAGGAAGCACGTTGGCCATTTTAGTTACGCTTTCAATACCTTTAAATACTTTCCCTCCCTGAAGAGTAGCCGAGACAATAGAAAGTGCTCCGCCTCCATAAAGAGATTCCATCACCGGACTCATTGCATTATCAAGATTTCCTCCGAGCGACATCTTCGTCGAGAAGTTACCTTCTATGTTCTGTGCAATCGGTGCAAAAGATTTTATTGTATTGAACGTGCTGTACGCTTCTTTTATCCCTAACTCTCTGAGATCAAAATCCATATCAAATTTAGGAGCTTTTTCATCCTTTGTATCATAAAATCCATTAGCAACTATAGAGCCTCCCAGCGTGTTAAATCCTAACTTTTCCAGTTTAGCCACTCCTTCTTTAATGATGATATCGCCAGTCAGATTCTCCAGGGCCATATTGGTATACAATACTTTTTTAATAGAAGAGCTAAGCACAAAATCGATATTTTTAGGAACCAGCACTATACCAGTATCAGCCACAGTCTCTGTTTCAGCCATCGCTTCCTCCTCGTCCGTCATCCATTCATTGACATCAAAAACAGATGACCGAAAATTCATTTTCCCTCTGATTGTCGAATCTGCCGCACCAAACAGATATCCCATGTAGTTGCTGACATAGCCATCTATATCAATATCACTTTTTCCAACATACCCTTTCATCGAATTGATGGTCGCTTTATCCGGATTCAATGAAAAGCTGGCTGTTGTGAGCTTCATCCCCTGAGGAAAGTCCGGACTTGAATACACGATATTTTTCATTTCCATTGTTCCCGAAGTGGCCGTGTTCAGATAATTGCCGGCATCAATATCCGACATTACCCCTTTGGTTGCAACATCAGCAACGATTCTGCCGGATACAGTCATATCTTCCAGAGGATAGAGCCTGGTCAGTTTTCCCAGATCAAGAATTCCCTTTAAATGCACGTCATATTTGGGATCGTCCAGATTTTCCACATATGCCTTCATATTAAAAGGCTCATCCTGGAGCTTCATGTTAAAATCTTCCAGATGAATTTTTGTAGCCTCCAAGGTGCCGTTGTCATTCAAAACAATCGCCCTAAAATTGATATCTTCCAGGGGGTCGGCCACTGCCAGTGAGCGGACATAGCCATTTTTCATGGACATCACTGCATTTACCTGAGGCATGGTGGTTTCGCTATATACTCCTTTGGCCTTCACCTCAAGCGCATATAATCCTTTGAGCTCAATGCTGTCAACGGGATATATGCGGGTAATATCTTCCAGGTCTATGGTTGCCAGCACATTGGCATCAATCTCTGATGGTTCAAGCCCCTTTAAAAACAAACGGGCATCTACCGGATTGCCGCCCATTTCCATATGAAACTTCTTCAGATCAACAACTATATTCTCGATTACACCATCTTCATTCAATACATGCAGGTCGATACCAATATTTTTCACTGCTGTCGGCAGATCCGGATACTGGAACATTGCATCATTAACCACAAGATTTAACGCATATCCGGGCATCAGCGAATCATTCATGGTCCCTTTTACCCACCCATCAAAGCTCAGAGAGCCTTCTGTTTTAATAGTTTCAAAATCCCTGGCATAAATAGCCGGTACAAGTGAAAGCAAGGTTTTAAAAGATGTTTCTCTGGCGTGATAGGTAATATCAAAATTAATATCATCTGACGGCATAGAGATCTCACCATCCATACCCATAATAAAATTATTGACTCTGAATGAGTTGTCAAGGAACTTAAAAATCATCTTATCATAATTCATATCCATCTTCACGGCCAGTTCCAGCTCCGCGGCATCAAGGTATTTTACACCTTCAAAAACCACATACGTTTTGGCCACTTTCGTCCAGGTATCCATTATAAATATTTCCTGGGTCAGATCTCCGCTTCCTGTATGATCAAATCCTTTTAGCTCTGTATAAACCGGCATCGACAGATCCTCATAAATAATGCGTCCGTTGCGTATCTCCCACTTTTCAATACCGATATTAAACTCAGACGGTTCTTCTGATACCGGAACCTCCTCTTCTTCTCCGGAAGAAATGACAATATCCCAGCTCATCCGGCCATCAGCGGTAAATCTGGTAAGAATCAAAGGCTGATCCAGAAGCAGCCCTTTTATTTTTATCTTGTCTCCGCTTATAATACTCATGATATCGGCAACCAGCCTGGTTGACTTTGCATAATAGAGTGTATCGCCCCGGAAACCTTCTGCTTTTCCTATAATAGCAAAATCATCCACCGAGATCGTAGCATTGGGGAAGTTTTTGAGAAGAGAAAGGCTGACTTTTTCAGGATGCAGCACGATGGTAGCATTGATCGTCTTAGAAACTTCTTCTTCAATCTTTGCCCTGATCTGGTCTTTGAACAGAACGGGAATCAGTAACAAGGAAACAAAAACAAAAGCAATTACGCCGAGCGTAATAAGCAAACCTTTTTTCATAAAATCAGCAATTAGACTTTAACTCTGTTAATATTGATTACCTGCAAACGTATTTTGAGACTGCACAAAAATTATTCCTTCCTGTTTCCATAACAGGAAATACCTTTAGTTGTCCATTAAAACTGCCTGAATTTATAACACTTTTCCGGCATTACAAAAACGCATTGCTACGAAAGTTAAAACGCCAAAAAATGCAGTTTAATACAACACATAGTCTATTTATCGAACTATTTTTTCAATGGAATACTACTCCGGACAACCCGATTCCACTTACACGTTAACTGCCTTTTGCTTATAAAAATCTGTAATGAGCTCTGTAATTCTGTCTGTTTCGATAAGAAAACCATCATGCCCGAAAAGAGAATCAATCTCTTTGTACACAGCATCCGGAATACCATGCCCCAGCACCTTTTGCTCACTTACCGGAAAAAGCAGGTCTGTCCTGATACCTATGCACAAGGTCTTTGCACGGATCTGCTTCAGGGCATTCTGTACAGAAATCCGGCCTCTGCCCACATTGTGGGAGTCCATCGCCTTGGTCAGATAGTAATAGGAGTGGCAGTTAAAACGCTTTACCAGCTTCTCTCCCTGATAATTCTGATAAGAAATAGCTTTAAAGCCTTCTGTCTTTTCCACATCATTTTCCGACTGGGAAAACTGATAGGTACTATAATTCCGGTAGGACAAAAGCGCAACAGCTCTTGCAGCCTTCAGGCCTTCCGCACCGGCATCCGGTCTTCGTTCCGTCCAGGTTTTATCGGCACTGATAGCCATGCGCTGGGACTCGTTGAAGGCAATGCCCCAGGGTGAATGAAATGCATTGGTCGCCATCAGAATCAGATAGCTGAATAGCTCGGGCTCCATAATAGCCCACTCCATTGCCTGCTGTCCTCCGAGGGATCCGCCTATGCAGGTATGAATATGACTTATACCAAGATACTTTCTTAGTATATTATGTACCGCTACAATATCTCTGATAGTGAATTGAGGGAAATCAAGGTAATAAGGCTCGCCTGCCTCCGGATTCATTTTCAAAGGCCCTGTAGTTCCGTAGCAGCTTCCGAGTATATTTGCACAAACGATGAAATAGTCTTCGCCATTGTACAGCCTCCGGTCACCAACCAGGCCTGACCACCAGCTTATTACGTCTGCATTGGCAGTCAGAGCGTGGCATACCCATACCACATTGCTTTTATCCTCATTCAGCTTTCCGTACGTTGTATAGGTTATTTCCAGTTCACTTAAAACTCTGCCCGATTCAAGTGTTATGGGAGATGTATGTTTATAGAGATGATTTTCCACAGATCAGATTCGGTTATTTTCCTCACATAGTATATAAGTACACAGCCCAGCATCAACAACAGAGTAATCTTTTGCAGAAAATGACGGGAAGCCGGCCGGCCGGAAGCGCCGCTTGTCTTGCTATCTCAGGAAAAAGAATGTTAATTGTCATGGTGATAATCAATTTATAGATCCCGCTTTGCGGGATAGGATTTAGCACCTTTTCCACCCGGATAGGTTGCTAGAGGTTCTCAGAGCCTATTCTCTCCCCTCTTCTTTATAAATCAACTACCTATTTGCAGCGTAATTGACTTGGATTTGCAAAAATACAGGATAAAATGAAAAATCAAAAGGTTGCAGGCCGGATAGAATATTTTCAATTTTTTAAGCTGATCTGAATTTCACAGCAGAATCACATCAGAAGATTTTTAAGGCATTTTAACCGGACTCAATTTTCTTCTCTTAATGATCCATCCGGCTGATCCGTTTGGCGAGGATTTTGATGCTATCCGCAAAAAACAAGAATTTTACAGGGATTACAGCCGAAAGGCATAAGCAGGCGGCGGCTGGTCTCAATTCGTCAAATTTTATACTTTTGGAGAAAGTTTGGAATCATGAATAATATACTGGACGGAACACAGCTGGAAAACAACTGGGAATATATCCTTACTTTTCTGATCATTCTGGCGCTCACATTTATCCTGGGAAGAATTGTCAAAGCAATACTGAACAGGTTCTTTAACCGCTCAGCGGAACTGATCAATGTTGATCTGTCCCGGTACAATATCATAAAACACCTGCTGGTAAGCGCTATTTATGTAATCGGGATCGGCCTGGCTGTATACTCCATGCCTACCCTGAGAAGCCTTTCATTATCCATATTTGCTGGTGCCGGTATTATGGCTGCCATAATCGGGTTCGCTTCGCAAAAGGCCTTTTCCAATATCATCAGCGGAATATTTATTGCGATCTTCAAGCCATTCCGGGTCGATGACCGGATCCAGGTAGGAATGCATGTCGGAATTGTAGAGGACATCACACTACGCCACACCGTGATTCGTAATTTTGAGAATAAGCGCATTGTTATACCCAATGCTGTCATCAGCGATGACACGGTTACCAATTTTACGATTATCGATGAAAAAATCTGCAAGATCATGGAATTCAGGATAGGACTTTCCGATGATATAGCACTGGCAAAAAGCATTATTCAGGAAACCGCTGTCAGTCATCCAAAGTGTATCGATGTCCGGACAGCCCAGCAGATCGCAGAAAATACCCCTCAGGTAATTGTTCGTGTTATCAGCTGGGGCGAATCATGCATTAACCTGAGAGCCTGGATATGGACCCGTAATCCACCGGATGCCTTTGAACTGGGTTGTGACCTGTACGAACAGGTAAAATACCGGTTTGATGATGCTGGTATACAGATTCCGCCTCCTCACAGGGTAGTACTGACCAAAGCTTAAGCAATTTTTCAATAGCGATCACAGACTTTTCGTTCAGCCCATGATCTCTATTGAATAGCTTCTTTTAAACGATTCTCCGGCCGGTAAGATTATCGCACCCTCCCTGCCTGCAAACTCCCCGGTATACTCATAGGTATCCGCCAATCCCTGCCATGGCTCCAGACAAAGAAAAGGAGCATTATTTTTGGGTGTCCAGATGCCAAAATGCGGCCAGCCCTCAAATCCGAATTTCAGATTATAATCTCCCGAACGGGATTTCAGGCTGACGGCTGAAGATTTCAGATCTTTCAATACGATGGCATCTTTTTCAAACAGTTTATAATTCAGGGGCAGGATGGCCGAGTCAGTCAGCACTGCTTCTTTTTCTCCGCTAAATAATCCTTCCTTCAGCAGGTGACGTTCCGCATTTTCTTTTTCCTCAAATTCAAGATAAAACTCATCGAGGGTATTGCCGTCCTTTGAGTCCAGCACAAATCCGGGATGGGCGCCTATAGAAAACAACAGCTCTTTCTGATCAGGGTTTTTCACCTCATATGTTACAAGCAGCTTATTGCCGATCAGCTGATAGCATATAAAAAGCTTAAAAAGGAATGGATAATTTTTCCGGCTTTCTTCATCGTCTCTCAGCTGAAATACAAGCTTATCATCGGTACCTGCCACGAGATCAAATGTTTTATCTCTTGCAAAGCCATGCTGCGGCAGCGTATAGCTCTTTCCGGCAATTCTGTATGTATTCTGATTCAGCTTGCCTACTACAGGAAAGAGTACCGGGGCTCTCCGGGGCCAGAAAGAGGGGTCACCCTGCCACAAATATTCACGGTTATTTTCCAGATGACACAGACTAGCCATCTCTGCCCCACTACCTTTGACGCTCAGCCTCAGAAAACTGTTCTCAATAGTAACTAACATGCTTCTTTCTGATTAATTATGATTTTTTATCCTCATCTGTCACTGTATACCTGGTTTTCAGCCTGACAGGCTTTTGCGCTTTCTTCCGCATTTTCAGATTAAGCAATTCCACAAACAGGGAGAAGGCAATCGCAAAGTAAATATATCCTTTGGGCACATGCTGGTGAAATGCTTCTGTGACCAGCAATATGCCAATAAGCAATAAAAACGAAAGGGCAAGCATTTTCACGGTCGGATGCTTTTCAATAAAGTCACTGATTGACTTAGCAAATACCAGCATTACAATCATGCTGATAATAACCGCAATAACCATTATAATCAAGTGATCAACAAGCCCGATTGCGGTTAGAATAGAATCGAAGGAGAAAACAATATCCAGCAGAATAATCTGCATTACTACCGAAGCCATGGAGTATACTTTTGTATTATCCAGCTCATGGGCGCTGCCTTCCAGCTTATCATGTATTTCTGTGGTACTCTTGTATATCAGAAAACCTCCTCCCAGCAAAAGAATAAGATCCCGGATGCTGAGATCAAACCCGCTGATAGTCATCAGAGGCTGGTTCCACTTCACAATGTATGTGATCACGGAAAGAAGCAACAAGCGTACAATCAGTGCGAGACTAATTCCTATCATTCGGGCTTTTTGCTGCTGCTCGGCTTTTAACCGGGCAGCCAGAATAGAAATAAAGATTATATTATCTACTCCCAAAACGATTTCCATAAGGGTAAGCGTCAAAAGGCTCATCAGTCCTTCGGCGCTCAGAATCGGAGAAAAATCAATCATTGTTGTTTTACAAAAAATATGATCAGATCAGCTCTTTGTAGCCTTTTTCATTCAACGCTTCCACAGACAGCATTACCTTCTGTTCCAGCTCTTTTTTATAGCCGGCAATCCGTTTTTTCAGCTTATCATCGGCTGTGGCCACAATCTGCGCAGCCAGAATCCCTGCATTGGCAGCATTGTCAAGGGCCACAGTAGCAACCGGCACTCCTGCCGGCATTTGCAAAATTGAAAGAACGGAATCCCAGCCATCAATGGAATTGGACGATTTGACAGGTACACCGATTACAGGCAAAACAGTAAGAGATGCAACCATACCCGGCAGGTGTGCTGCGCCACCGGCACCGGCAATAATCACTTTCAGCCCTTTTGCATCGGCTGCTGAGGCATATTCCACCATCCGGTGCGGTGTGCGGTGTGCCGAAACAACGGTGACTTCGAAGGGGACTTCCAGTTTTTCCAGAATCTCTGCCGCCTTACTCATTACTTTCAGGTCAGACTGACTTCCCATTATAATACCTACCAACGGTGTGCTCATGCTTTTACTTTTATAGTTTGCTTAATAAAGTTTGCTTTCTCTTTTAACCGGTCAACGTCCTCATCAAGAATCGTCACATGTCCCATTTTCCTGAAGGCCTTGGTCTTTTTCTTTCCATACAGGTGCACAAATACACCATCCTGATCCAATGCTTCTCCCAGGCCTTCATAGATGGCCATGCCTTCATATCCGGGCTCTCCGAGCAGATTGATCATTGCCGCCGGCTTTTTCAGATTGGTCTGGCCCAAAGGCAGATCCAGAATGGCCCGGAGATGCTGCTCATACTGTGATGTATAATTGGCTTTAATTGTCTGATGCCCGCTATTATGCGGCCTCGGAGCAACTTCATTGACCAATATATCACCTTTTCTGTCAAGAAACATCTCTACTGCCAGCAAGCCAACCATATCGAGCGATTCGATTACTTTGCAGGCAATTTCCCTTGCTTTTCGTTCCTGCGATTCGGTAATCTGCGCAGGAGCAAACAAGAACTCAACCAGATTCGCAGCAGGGTGGAAAACCATTTCCACTACAGGATATGTAACAACTTCTCCTTTCCTGTTCCTGGCCACAATAACCGACAGCTCCTTTTCAAAGTCAACCAGCTTCTCCAGCACAGCGGGGCCCTCCAGCGCCTTGTCGATGTCTTCGGGATTCTGAATTCTGGCAACCCCTCTTCCGTCGTAGCCGGCCTTACCCAGCTTCTGAAAAACCGGAAACATAGCCGTATGCTGCGCAATCTCCAGCTTGTCTGCAACCAGCACAAATTCTGATGTCGGGATATTGTGCTTTTTATAAAATTGCTTTTGCAGCCGTTTATCCTGAATGGTACGAATCACCTCCGGCTGCGGATAAATCAATACACCTTCTTTTTGCAAAAGCTCAAGCGCCTCAACATTTACATTCTCAATCTCAATAGTAACCAGATTTTTACCTTTGCCAAATGCATATACCTGATCAAAATCGGTAAGATCCCCATTAAAAAACTCCTGTACCAATTGCCTGCAGGGCGCTTCTTTGTCCGGGTCCATTATGGAAAACTCCAGATTAAAGTCAATACCTGCCTGAATCAGCATCCGCCCCAGCTGGCCGCCGCCAAGGATTCCTATTTTAAAATCACTGTAAAAATTCATTTACTATCATCTGTTTCTTTGCAGGGACAAAGGTACATTTTGAATTTATGTACTACAATACCTCTCCCTGTCAACTATCTGAAGACCGATGATAATTAACACCGGTCTTCGGGACATATATCGATACCAATTTTCTTCATAAGCTCTGTTGCGTTGAAGCTATGACAAATCCCTTTATGAAGCGTATAATCAAAATGCAGTTCTCCGTCATGAATCGTACTATTGAAGCTATAGTTGAACACCGTATCCGGATATAGCGAATGCAAAGCGCCCAATTCCAGATCATGCGTTGCAATAATTCCGGAGGCATTCTGATTCTGTAGTTTTCGAACCAGCGCTTTGCTGCCAGCCTGCCGGTCAGCAGAATTTGTTCCCTTGAGGATTTCATCCAGCAGATAAAAAACAGGTTCCTCCCCGTTCAGATAATCAAGAAGCTGCTTCAGCCTTTTAAGCTCCGCATAAAAAGATGAAGTACTTTCCTGAAGATTATCCTCTGTACGCATAGATGAAAAAACCCTCATGGGAGAGATCATCATAGTCTTTGCACACACCGGCGCTCCGGCAAGCGCAAGCACAGCATTCAGACCCAGCGTGCGGAGAAAAGTACTTTTACCAGACATATTGCTTCCGGTAAGGACCCAGGTTTCACCAGGCTGACTCATTGAAAAATCATTGGTAACCCTGCCAGAAGAAAAAATCAAAGGATGACCCATATTTTCTGCAGAATAGCAGAACCGTTCATTCTTTATAGCCGGGAAAGTCCAGTCCGGATTGGCATAGGCTGCTCCGGCAAAGCTTGCTATAACCTCAAATTCATTCAATGCATTAAGCCAGTTCTCCACATACGGACGAACCAGTAATCTCCACCGTTCAATGCTCGTCATCCAGTGCAGTTCCCACAAAAATGTTCCGTTGGCTATGAGATAAAAGTAAGGATTTCTGGTATACTCAAGCATTTCAAAACGAAAAGCAAGCGATTTGATAAGTGTAGAGGCGGTAAGACCGTTTATCTCTAATGCTTTCCTGATTGCAGTCAGGCGCTCTGACTTAAAATCTCTATGCTCAATATTTTGCAACAGCCTGCTCAGTCCCTGGAGGAAAGGAGTATTTTTATCGGTGTGTTCCATTACAGAACGGACTTTTTTTCTATTGAGCCTTAATAAATACAGATTCAGGGCAAATGGCAATAGCAGCCATTGCCAGCCTATAAAGAAAAAAGCAGCTATAATCGCAGACAATGTAAGTCCGTTTGCAAAAATGACCAGCCGGCGCATACGCTTTTGCCACTTTAATGCATCTTCTGACGCAAACCAGTCCAGGAGCAGGTTCTGAGCTTGCTCTCCAACCCGGTTCTTTTTTCCCAGCATCTGCATATGCTGTCTGAAATCTATTTCCGGTCTGACTTCCTGTACCGCTTTCTGATATTCATTTATTTCATTAATCTTCCTGGCTGAGGTCAATGCATACGCCAGCCTGCGCTGTCCGCTCTCTGTAAAACAGCGATCCAGCAACTGAAAGAGGGAGCCTTCTCCAAAAACATCCAG
This sequence comes from Bacteroidota bacterium, assembly GCA_023458555.1. Lineage (GTDB taxonomy): Bacteria > Bacteroidota > Bacteroidia > Cytophagales > Cytophagaceae > SpSt-227. The sequence continues at coordinate 248,296 of JAEWYS010000020.1, forward strand.
ATCCTTGGCATACGGATGACGGAGTGAGTAAAACCGGATACCCGAATCAAGCTCTCCGAGATTTCCTTCAAGGCGGTTTATTTCCTGCCGGTTAATCTGTATCAGAATTTCATTTTCCACTATACCGGCTTTTATACGGCGATGCCAGATTACCACAGGCAGATAAGCACAAAGAAAAACTACTCCGGACAAAAAAACATACGCATAATCCTGCTTCCTGATAAACCATACCGATAGCACCAGGAATACTACGAAGATGAATAAGCGAATAGCTGATAACCGATTGCTTCGGGTGGCAAGACTACTTTTCTCCTTTTCAAAATGTTCTATTCGTTGCCTGAAATGCTGCTGCATATATTATTGTATAAAAAATAAAATTAGCTCAATATAGAAATAAGCCGGCAGACCTTTATTCCATCTCAAACAGAAATTACAATAACTATACAAATACGGACATGTTATTACCATCCATATAGAACAAAAAAAGCCCTGCTCACAAAAGAGCCAGGGCTTATTAACTAACCAGATGAAAAAATGAGGTATTGGCTATTGCCAGCATTAAAAAGCATATACTGCTGCCAAAAGCGCAGTAATGCCCATATTCTTAGCACTCGCCCCATCAGGAACAACTTTCTGAGAATAATTGTCCATCCGAATTTCAGGAATGAATGTCAGATTTCCCGCTTTGATATTGCCGGAAAGAGTAAGTGCAAGCACATCTGCTTTTCCGGAAGCATCATAGGCTCCGATCACTCCAAACCCACTATTAAATTCACTGAAATATTCTCCTCTGAAACCGAGAGCAAAGGCATCAGTAAATGCATACTGAGGATATAAAGCTAGTCCCCAATATCCATTAGACACACTTGTACTTGTTTCTTCAACGGAAGTTCCGTCAGCAGATGCCGAATAGACTTTGCTGCCGGAAAATGCATTATATGTTGTATTCAGACCAAGATAGAATGCGTCTGTCAGATTCCAGCCTGTAGTAAGATCAATCTGAAACTGAGGTTTGGAAGATACCATAGTTTCCCCACCCAAAATAGCAGCTTTCACAAGATCTTTACTTGCATTTACTGTTCCGTCCTGATCACCGTAGATCACATTAAGAAAAGCCGAACCGGCATCTGCCGTATAGCCAAGCTGGGCTCCCAAGGTGTAGGTATTGGTTGGATTAAACTCTGTAAAATCTGTGGGGTTCATTACTGCCAGCATAGCACTAAACTTTTCAGAGATAGCAATATCAGCTCTCAATCCAGTATGAGAAAAAGGCCCATATGAAAACATGTAAGAAGTGCTATAATTGAAATTTCCCACAGGCGATATTACTTCATAACCTAGAAATGTATTGAAATTTCCCAGTGTTAGCTTAAACGCATCTGTCACTTTCCAATAGGCATACAACTGATTAACAATATTGGAGCTTCCGGCAGAAAGGAAAACAGCATCTGCTCCTCTTGGCCCGTAGACAAGATCTGCCACGAAGCCAGCTTTTTTTCCTTCTTTGGCTACAACAAGATTGACCATACCCAAAGCAATTCCGTTTTTGTTGGCAAACGCTGTCGGAGGCGCCCAATCTCTATCAGCTCCGATTACACCTCTTGCATAGGTATCAACAGAACCTGAAATTACGAGCCCTCCTGATGATTCTTCAGTAACTTCCGTTTCATCCTGCGCTTTCGCCACAATTAAGACGCCAAATAAGCAGGCTAGTGTTAACGTACATAATTTCCGCATAACAGTACTTTTTAAGGTTTTGTAAATAGGTTAATAAATGGTTTATGGTTAGTTGCCGGGAAGATATATTTAAATAGTTATATAATCACGACCATTCAAAGATAGGTATATATTTTAAAAACAAAAATATTTTTAAATAAAAAATGCAAAATATAAAATAATAAAAGCCATAAAACAATAGATATAAAACAAAATACAATAAGAATAATACAATTATTTAGAGCAAATACAGAGCAGAGAAATAAAAATACATCAATTTAAAAAGTGCAAATAAATCCCAGACAAGACATGGCAGTTAAACCAAGATAAAACAAATTTACAAAATCACCTATTATTTGAACCACATTTTTGTAAAAAAATAACTTTTATATAAAAACAGGTTAAATATTCGTGCCTATTTGTAAAAAAAATATAAAAAATGAAAAATAATTCATAAAATTTAAACCTATTAACAAAAAAACACTACCTCAAAAGGCAGTTCTTTATAGTGACCAAAAATCCGGATTTATAATGCAAGCAAACGAGTCGAGATAAAAAAAGAGAGCAAATAGCATATTACCCCATAACGACCAGCCACAACAGCCACATAATCATTTTAATATCAAGCATATTGAGTTTATTGCTACTCTAGACATATCCGAATACCACTTTTCTATTTCTATCGTTTGCAGCGAGAAACAAAGGCTCTTCGCTGATCAACAGCCCTGACATCTCTCTTCTACTTTCAAACCTCTCTCTGTCCAACAGCACCCATTCTATCATCCGAACAAAAGCCACATGCTGACTTTTAATATCCGGCAGATTAAAAACCATATCCACCTGGCGAAGCGGATGATTTCAGAACTGCCGCCAAAGATCCTGAGGGGAAAATCAAGATTACGAACTTCCTTGTTCTGCAAATAACTATAGCCGTTGACCATTTTCGCTGCAACCCTAAAAACCCCGGTTTTGAAGTAAAAAACACAGCAAAAAAAGGCTTCACACCTTTTCAACAACATCCTTAAAAAGAATAAGCTCCAGCAAAAAAATCCTACCCCCAACTAGCTTACCCTATATCAGCCACCCGTCGCATTTATCAAAATTTAATAAAATTAAAATAAGTATTTATACGTGTTTTTTATACAAAAAAAACACGATACTTTAAGGATGTTAATGGCAAAAGAATTGTTGTTATAGTGAGAAACTAAACGAATTACGATTATGAAAAAGGCAATATTCTCACTGGTATTTATTTTCGGGGTATCAATAGCGTTTGCTAATTTACAGGATAGTGGAGAAAAAGTGCGGAACCCGAAGACGACAACTTTAAAAGGCCCTAAATACAAGAACAGATACTCTCCGGCAAGAGCATCTGAATATAACAATGTATCTGAAGCGGAAACCAGTTCTCTAAAAGGCCCGGAATATAAAAACAACCGAACAATTAAAGCGTCTGACAATCAGATAAAAATAAAAAAATACAATTCTAAAGGCCCTAAATACAAGTTTGATCGTTTTCATAACTAATCAATCTTTATAATTATAATATAATGAAGCAGATAAAGAGGCTGTCCTAAAAGTCGGACAGCCTCTTTCATAAGTGCCCAAAAGAGTTTACAACAAAGAAACTCCTGTCATTTCAGAAGGCTGCTTTACGCCCATCAGCTCCAGAATCGTGGGCGCCACATCGCCAAGCTTTCCATCCTTAAGCGGTTTATCATAAGAGGAATCTACCAGAATACATGGAACCAGATTCGTAGTATGAGCAGTATTCGGAGATCCATCTTCATTGAGCATGATATCGGCATTCCCGTGGTCAGCAATAATAATTGATGCATATCCGCTTTTCAACGCAGCGGTTACCACAGCCTCCGCGCATTTATCAACCGTCTCGCACGCCTTAACTGTTGCCTCAAAATCCCCGGTATGTCCGACCATATCCGGATTGGCAAAATTGAGACAAATAAAATCCGCGCTCTTTTTCTCTATTTCAGGCACGATGGCATCTCTTATATCCAGAGCGCTCATTTCCGGTGCAAGATCATAGGTCGCCACTTTGGGCGAAGGACAAAGCAATCTGTTTTCTCCTTCAAAAGGCTTTTCCCGTCCTCCCGAAAAAAAGAAGGTAACATGCGGATATTTCTCCGTTTCAGCGATACGGATCTGTTTTTTTCCGGCAGCTTCCAATACAGCTCCAAGTGTGTTATTCAGATTATCCTTATCAAAAATCACCTTGATTCCTTCAAATGTGTCATCATAATTGGTCATGGTCAGGTAATAAAGATCAAGCTTCTTCATATCCTGATCAGGAAAATCCTTCTGAGTCAGCGCTATCGTAATTTCTCTGCCGCGATCCGTACGGAAGTTAAAGCACAATACAACGTCGCCCTCTTGGATGGTAGCCAGCGGCTTGTCATTCTCACCAACAACCACTACCGGCTTGATAAACTCATCAGTTATTTTTTCTTCATAAGACTTTTCGATTGCTTTAAGCACATCTTTTGTCTTTTCTCCTTCGCCTTTTACAAGAAGATCATAGGCAAGCTTCACCCGTTCCCATCGGTTATCCCGATCCATGGAATAATAACGGCCAATCAGTGAAGCTACTTTTCCGGTCGTTTTATCCATATGTGCTTTCAGGTCTTTGACGAAGCCAAGTCCGCTCTTCGGGTCAGTATCGCGGCCATCCGTAAAGACATGCACGTATACATTCTTCAGATCCTGCTCTGCCGCAATAGAGCACAAGCCTTTCAGATGCTTTATATGCGAGTGCACACCCCCATCTGATACCAGTCCGATAAAGTGAATATTCTTGTTATTCTTCTTTGCATAATCAAATGCTTTCTGCAGCGTCTCTTCTTTACCGAGCGTGTTTTCCTCTACAGCCTTATTTATCTTAACCAGATCCTGGTATACAACACGTCCGGCTCCGAGGTTCATATGGCCAACTTCTGAATTTCCCATCTGACCTTCAGGCAATCCGACGGCAAGCCCGGATGCTTCCAGCCTACTGTGGGGATATTTCTTAAAAACCGAATCTATAAAGGGTGTATTTGCCGAAGCAATAGCGGACACGCTGGGGTTTTTACCCAATCCCCAGCCGTCCAGTATCATTAAAAGTACTTTCTTATCCATAGTACAAATATACATATTCAAAATAAAGATTTTAGATTTGAAATAGAGGAAACATTGGCATAATTTTGGCAGTATTAATAATTTGCAGATAAATTCCGGTCATGAATAAGAAACTAACCATTTTCACGGTGTTTTTCCTCGGGATGTATCTTATGCATCTGGACGGTGCAGCTCAGAACGAGGTGCTATCCAATACAAAAGTTTCCCTTGCACAGGCTAACCCCAAATCTTTAACAAAGTTTTTCAATGATTTTGTGGAGATCAGCCTGGGTGGAGAAAAAGGCAATTACAGCCGTACTCAGGCTGAATTTGTCATGAAAGATTTTTTTCGGAAATATCCGCCGACCGGATTCGAGCTCATTCATCAGGGAGCAAGCAAAGAGGGAGTAAAATATGCGATCGGGCAATACTCTCATAGCAAAGGTTCTTTCAGAGTGTATATACTTATAAAACAATTTAAAGGCAATTACCTCATAGACACACTCAATTTCAGCGAAGAGTGATGCCGGTAATTCTTTCATGGGGCTCCGGTTCAGAAAAACCGGAGCTTTTTTTCTTACTCTGCAAACAATGAATTATCTAAATCAAAACTCCATTCTTCATTTTATCTCCGAAGCCATAAAAGAAGATATAGGCGATGGCGATCATACTTCTCTCTCCTGCATTCCTGCCAATGAAAAAGGGAAGGCCCAGCTATACATAAAGGACGATGGAATTCTGGCCGGAATCAAGCTTGCCAGACATATATTCCATTTTGTCAATCCGGATATCCATATTGACTTTTATAAGAAAGACGGGGATCTGGCTCGTTTCGGAGAAAAAGCTTTTGCCGTCCATGGCGACATTCAGGATATTCTCAAAAGTGAACGCCTTGTGCTAAACTGCATGCAGCGCATGAGCGGAATCGCCACCTATACCAATAAGCTGACCAGGCTGATATCCCATACACCGGCAAGATTGCTGGATACCCGCAAAACAACACCAAACTTCCGCATTCCGGAAAAGTGGGCTGTAGCAATCGGCGGGGGCGTCAACCACCGGTTTGGCCTGTATGACATGATCCTACTTAAAGACAACCATATTGACTTTGCCGGCGGAGTAAGCCAGGCCATTCAGGCTGCCAATGAATATCTTCAACGTACGGGCAAAACGCTCAAAATAGAGGTGGAAACCAGAAGTCTCGAAGAAGTTCGGGAGGCTCTTGACACCGGAGGGATATTCCGCATTATGCTGGATAATATGTCTGTGGAAGAAATGACAGAAGCTGTCCGGATGATAAATAAACGGTATGAGACGGAAGCTTCCGGCGGGATCACGGAAGAAACAATTATCGATATTGCAGAAACAGGCGTTGATTATATCTCCGTCGGAGCCCTTACTCATTCGATCAAAAGCCTTGATCTAAGCCTGAAAGCCATATAAATTCAACAGCGCTCCTTCCGGGAAACAAAACAGAAAATAAAATTAAAAGAAATACATTATCTTTGCGCGGCCTTAGAAAAGTGAAGTAAAAAATGATAGTAAAAACCAAAAAATACGAATTACCTAAAAGCACCTATATCAAAATCGGATTGACAAATCTCCTCAGACAACAATGGTGGATTTTTGCGATTCCCGTTGCCATAGCCTGCCTGGCGTTTGTATTTCCCAAATATGCCTTGTGGTTCATTATATCTCCGTTGATATTGCTATTATTATACATACTTTTCTGGGTTATACAGTTTACCGGAGTCAGCCAGCTCGAACAAAACCAGATTATGTTTCAGAAGCTGAGCTATGAAATAGACAGCCGCCAGATTCTCATTAAGCTTAATGTAAAGCAGGGAAGCCCTATTCAATGGGCTCAGATTAAAGAAGCGAAGAAAGGTAAAGATTACTTTCTTTTTGTGTTGTCAAAAGCACAGTTTATATATCTCCCTTTCAAGTCGTTCAATTCCGAGCACGATATAAAGTTTACGGAAACCATCCTTAAGAGAAAAAACTATATTAAATAAATCGGGCGGAAACTTTACAGAAGCTTTCACCAAACGTGCGGTAACAGAAGAAATATCATCTTGTGTTATCGCACTTTAATTATACTCTCATCCGTTTATAGATCGCAGGTGACCCGCGGACAATACATATTGCTCATAAAAAGACTAGCCATAGTACTTGTACTATACTCTTTCATCAGATTGTATTTCTTTCTGAGCAATTATCCCTATTTCTCTGATGCGTCGGCACCTTCATTACTAAAGGGCTTCATCCTCGGGCTCCGCTTTGACCTCATTGCCGTAACCGCTATCAATCTACCCTTTATTTTCTTAAGCCTTCTGCCAATCCGGAAACTAAGCTCCGGGGGGTACCAGCGTTTCCTGAAAGGCTGGTTTCTGCTGACCAATATTCCGTTTATATTTCTGAACCTAAGCGACTCCGAATACTTCAAGTTTACAGGCAAACGATCAACCTTTGACCTGCTCAGAATGGCCAATGATATACTAAATCAGGCGCTCCAGCTGATGATCAATTACTGGCCTGTTCCGCTATTAACCATAGCTGCGACCATAGTTATCTATAAATGCTACCCTTCTCTTTCTTCTGTCAAGAACGATAAAAGGACCGCTGCTTACACCCCATATATTGTACTCGCATTTTCCATAGGGCTTTGCATTCTGATATTACGCGGCACTACGGACAAAAGACCTATTACACTGAAGCAGGCGTTTACCGTCACCCCGGTAAAATTAGGCCATCTGGTTCTTAATACACCTTTCTCCTTTTTGTATACGATCCAGTCCAGGAGCATTGAGGCTAAAAAATACTATCCTTCAGACGAAGAATGTCTTCTTCGCATTGAGCAGGAAAGATCAAGCCCGGCGCTTTCCGATTCTTCATCCATCTTCGCAGATCGCAGACAGGATAATATTGTGATCATTATTCTTGAAAGCTTTGGCCGGGAATACATAGGTTATAGCAACCCATTCAACGGATATACACCATTCCTTGACAGTCTGGCCGGGCAGGGTCTTTTCTTTACTCAGTGCTACGCCAACGGAAGACGATCCATAGAAGCATTACCCGCCATACTGGCCGGCATTCCGTCCTTAATGGATGAGCCCTATGTCAACAGTATGTACCAGAACAATGATATCTCAGGCCTGGGTAGCATACTCAAAAAACAAGGCTATCACACTTCTTTTTTCCATGGAGGAATCAACGGCACGATGGGATTTGATGCGTTTTCTGCCCAGGCCGGCTTTGATCAGTACTATGGTATGAATGAATATCCTGAGGTAAAGAAAGATTATGACGGCAAATGGGGCATTTACGATGAGCCTTTTCTGCAATTTTATGCGAGCAGGCTAAATTCTACTCCGCAACCTTTCTGCAGCGCCGTCTTTACACTCAGCTCCCATCCGCCATACAGCATTCCGAAGGAACATATCAACCGATTTCCTAAGGGCACACTACCTATTCATGAAACCATAGGCTATACAGATTACGCATTGAAACGCTTTTTTGAAGAAGCACGCAATATGGACTGGTATGCCAATACATTGTTCGTAATCACGGCAGATCACACGCAGGAGCATTTTGAAGACAGCTATAAGAACGAAGCAGGTGATTACCTCATTCCACTGATATTCTTTAAACCCCAGACCAGTTTACAGGCAGATACCAGCCGTGTGGTACAGCATACTGATATCAGCCCAAGTATTGTTGATTATCTGGGAATCAAAGACGAAGCTATGACTCCCTTTGGCTATTCTGTATTTGCGGGCCAAGACAAAGGTTTTGCGATCAACCAGACTAATGGAGTATACAGAGTGATACGTCAGAAATATATTGTTCAGTACTCCGATAACACACTAAACAGTATACTGCCAAATCCTTTCAGCAGTACCCAAAATCCAGAGCTGTTACCCTCTCAGCTGCACTCCGATACAGAGTTGTTAAAATCACATATTCAGTATTTCAACAACGGCCTGATTAACAACAGGCTTCTTGTGAAAAGGAGGAATTAAAACCAGGAAGCGTACACTTCACTATACACTGATTTATTACTTCTTATAACCACTAAAATGGATGAGTTTAAAGCTTAAGGCTCAAAGGTTGTGGGGCGATTATCAGCGAATGCTGTTTATCGAAACGCAGAGCACTTTGCCGGGAAAGAAAGAGAAAAATCAACGTTTTTCGCAGGGCTATTCAGTTAAAGACTAATTTCTGACTTTAACATGACCATTATTCAATTTGTATTTTTTACCTTTATATCTCATGCCTTCCGGACTAACAAGTTGCTCTAAATTCTCTATATCCTCTTCCATGGTATAAATTGGCCAATTGTTCTCAAAAGCAAATTTTAGATAATTTGGGTTCATCCCTGCTTCTGCGCCACATAAAACAATCTTGATATTCAGCCCTTTCAATGCAGAGCTCAGAACATAATCACGAGGAAATGAAAAATTGTCAGCAAGCCAGATTATCTCATTTTGGGTTCCAAAAACTTTTACCCCCTCCCAAACTGCTTCAAGATCATTTTCCCACCAATCTCCACCTGATCCAGACAAAATAACTTGTAGTGAAAGAGAGGCTAATTCCTTTAATGAGCTTCCTTTTAGGACGTATATTCCACCCGTTTTTCCGATCTTTTTTTCATTATCCGGCATATTGTTTCCATCATTAAACAGAACATACCCTAGAACCCTGTTTCTGTTTAACTTTTGATTAAGGTCATTCCACTGGAGCAACTGGGAATAATAAGGCGACATACTTCCGGTATAATCCGCTACTATAACCAGGTTTTTCCAGTCAGTATGACGATTAAGAACAGCTATTACAGTTGTATCAATCATGGGGAAGTCAGCACCTGCAAATGAAGAATCATAAGTTACAGTTAGCTCCTCCGATTCATCAATGCGATACAAAGGGTCTTTCTTATTCAATGTGTTTAAGAAGAGCTTTATATCCCTATAGTTCCCTGGTTCACGATAGTGTATAATAAAGCCATGAAATAACCTTCTAGCCGATTCTGCCGAAGATGCTCCGGTTTGCTTAACCCAGGCCCACTCTATACGATTATCAGAAAAAACTGAGGGGATCTGTTTTTTCAGGTTATCAAGCCGCTTATAGTTTAAAGAGTCTTCATTAAATGCCTGACTTTCTCGATACTTGGTATAGTAAAGTTCTATCCGCGTTATAGTCACTTCTGAAAGTAACGCTAAATCTTCTTGTCCAATGATAAAATTTTGAGTCGAGAAAGCTATCGGGAGCTTTATAGAGCTCAAAAATGAAGTTGTATCCTTTTGCTTTACAAGAGTTTTCTTTTGAATTTGCAAATAAGCATATCGATCTCCTCCTATCAGATCAGATGCATACAAAAACAGAAATATACAGACTACTATTTTAAAGATATCTTTCATTAAAACCGAATTTGTCCTCTCAGGAGTCGAAAGGCGAATCACAATAAAATAATCAATCCACAAACCACATCATAAAAGGATCAATGGTGATATTATAAATGAAAACAATCACCGCTATTCTAAATACTTTAGTTTCACGCTTTGAAATCTTTATTTCCATAAAGTACATGATAAGGCGTAGTATGCCCCATGCCACTATTGCCCACATCGAAAACTCCCCAAGTAAATCAATCAGTTCATGATGAATATAAAATTCTAAAGCCTTAGGATCAGGGTTATCAAAAGATGGCACATAGCTTAGTTTTATAATTGCCCGAAGCATAGAAGAATAAAAAACGATGATGTATACCCAGGGGAGATAGCAAACTACCTGATATATTTTCTCAAGCAATATCTTAATCATTTAACAAAAATACTTATAAGATAATCGCTAAAGTTTGATGCTCAGTAAAACAAAAGGGGCTGTCTTTTCAGACAGCCCCCTTCTATTATCAAATAAGGTCTTCTTATTTAATCTTCACCAGCTTGAACACTTCTGTTCTGCTTTCCATTGTTACTTTTACAAAGTACACTCCGGTATTCAGATCAGCTCCAAGCATAATCGCCTGATTGGTATAGTAATTAGCCGACTCTTTCACAACCAGTCCCTGTTCATTCACTACAGACACCGATACAGGCATCATTGAAGGTGTATTTACAAAGATGGTTGCCTGATTTGCAAACGGGTTAGGATATACTTCGAAGCTTACAGCCAGCGCATTGCCATAACCAACAACTCCGTTTACCTGAAGGGTAGAAGTTGCCGTACCGGAATTGTTTGTTTCTGTTACAGAAACAATACCGTCTACATTGGAGCCAAATCTTACTGTTATTTTGTTTCCATTATTCGCAACAATAACGGCTCCTTCCGGTACAGACCATTCCCAGGTCGAACCTTCATAGTAAGGTACCTCATAGGTATACTCATTGTTAGGCTCAACCACAGTAGGTCCGACAATTTTCTCCTTAACAGGCTTTGTACCAGCTGCGATTTCTTTCGATGCACTTGCCGCTTTACCAGACAAGCTGGTTACAGAGACCATAAGAGTTCCGCTCGTAAAGTTGCTTAAGATCATGACTGTAGCTCTGCCCGTCACAACATTCTCAGAGACCTTCTGCACACCGGCAGGATAGCTCCAGGTTATGGTCTGGTACAGTTCAGGATTCTGAACATAGAAATCAACCATAGCCCCTGGCTCAACCCTTGACGGACCCGTAATAACCGGACTCACCACACCAGGCACCGAAACAACCGGCAGACTTACGGCCGGACCAGCCCCAAAATCATTTTCAGCATGAACTGAAACAGGACCGGAAACACCGTTTCCAAAACGAACGGTAATCGTATTGGTACCCTGACCACTGACAATCGTTGCACCCGCCGGAACAGACCAGACAAACTCAGCTCCAGGAATATTCGGAACGGAATAGGTCGCTGTCTCTCCTTCTGTGACAGAAGAAGGCCCAGTAATGTTACCAGCAATCACCGGTGTTGTACCATAGGTTACACTGACACGGGATTGACTTGCATTACAAACACCATTACTAATTGTCCACTGGAACTCATTTCTTCCTGTAGTCAGATTTCTTACGACCGTATTCGGGCTATTCGGGTTCACAAATGTTCCGGAACCGGAAACCACCGTCCATGTTCCCTGTCCTACAACAGGCGTATTCGCTTTAAGCGATGCCTGAGGCACATCTGTGCTGATCGCAGATCCGGCAACTGATACTGATGGTTGTGCAGACACAGTCATCCTGATTACATTCGATTGAAGAATCTTCGCGGTCGGACAAACCGAAGAAGTATAAGCCAGACGAACATTATCATTATTAGCCAGTGTAGAGGAGGTAAAAGTCGAACTTGCTCCAACCTCTGTGGTATTCACACTCCATTTATAGGAATCACTGGTTCCGGTCTCTGACACAGTTGCCCTGAAGGTAACACTGGTTCCTTCACAAATCTCCGTTTTATCAGCGGTAATGCTAACTGCAGGAGTTTTCAGAGTAACAACAACATCATCATAGCTGGATACTCCACCACAGGTAACCGTCCAACGGAACACATTCCTTCCAGGAGTCATCCCGCTGACAGGTGATTTCGCCATATTTGGCATGGCAAAGTTTCCGCTTCCTTCCACCAGCGTCCAGGTACCAGTAGCTGTTCCACTATTACAAGCCGGAACATTCGCATCAAGACTTACAAAGTCATCACAGGTATCAAAGTCTGAGCCCGCAAAAGCCTCACCAGGCTGAATTTCCTCAACTGTAATTGTTACAGGATCAGATGTTACCGTTTTAACAAGCACACAGGCAACACTAGAAATCATTACCACATGTACTTCATCTCCGTTTCGCAGACTCGCAGAAGAATATTCCGTTCCCGAGCCGACAAACAGATCATTGACGTACCAGGAATAGGAAGCAGTCTCGCCACCGTTTTGACTGATCGCTTTAAACGTCAGGCGCTCTCCTTCTTTAATTGTAGTCTTAGGTACATCAACACTAACAGATGCGACACCATCAGCAACAACCGTTACACTCTTTTCAACAGGAGCAGAGCTTCCGCATGAATTATGTGCAATCACTCTTATATTGGAAGAGGTTCCTGAAGGGAACTGTATGGAAACTGTTGAAGCGGTTCCTGTCACAACAGCTCCGCCTGTAGCCGACCACTGATATACAGAAACTCCCTGTACAGAAGGAATGCTGAATTGAGCTGTAGCATCCTTACACACTGTAGACGGTCCGGAAATCTGTCCTGTAATCTCAGGTTTCACACCGGCATTCAGGGTAAACAGTTTTGTATCTGACTCCCCGTTATCCGTAACTGTAAGTGTTACAGTCTTCGTGCCAGATGTAGAATACGTCACAGAGATCGGCGCATCTTTATGGCTTGAGAATGAGGTGGCAGGAGTCGCTCCTTCACCAAAGTTCCAGGAATACGTAGCATTCGGAGAAGCCGATGAGGTACCTGTAAAGGTCATCGCTGTACCAACACACGGGGTTGCCGTTGAAGGTGTAAAGTTGGCCGTAAGCCCGCAGCCATCAACCGTCACCGTTTTTGTAACTGCTGTACCGACACAACCGGTAGCAGATGTCTCCACAACGGATATTGTACTCTCGCCCAGAGCTGTTCCAAGCTCAATGACAACAGAATTCGTACCGGCTCCCGATACCAGTGTATGTCCTTGCGGAATTGTCCACTGGTAGGTTGATCCCTGGCCTCCTGTCACGGAGTATGTTATTTTATCTTTGCAGTATCCTGAAGCAGGACCATTAATCGCCGAAGTAGACGGCTGCGTACCGCGCGTCACCATTTTCGAAACAGCGGATCCTGTACCGCAGGCGTTTTCAGGAGTTACAGTGATTGCACCTCCGCTGTTGCCAAGCGTTACTGTAAGCTGATTATTAGTCTGGCTTACTGTCGCGCCTACAGGATACGTCCAGTTGTATTTAGTTGCATTGGCTACAGCAGTTATGCTGTATGTGCCGCTTACACCAGGGCAAAGCACTTCGGGACCAGTCATGCTGGCCGGAGAAACCGGCTTCGCACCTACATTGATCTCCATCGTATGCTCTTCCTGAAGCGTACCAAGCGTAATAACCAGCTTTACGGTTTTAGGTCCTGTTGAGGCATACGTTACCTGATGAGGTCCTTTTGTAGTTGCCGTAGCAGGAGTCGCCCCCGTACCAAATGACCAGGCATAGACTGTGTTTGGAGTAACACCGGTCGACAGATCCGTAAATGTAACAGCCGCATCGGTACATACCGTCGCAGAGCTGACAGAGAAGTTCGCAGAAAGCGCGCATCCTTCCAGCATTACAGTTAATTCTTTTTTCTCACCCACACAACCATCTGCCGAGGTCTCCACTACGGAAATTACTCCGTTTGTAGTACCAAAATCAACCGTGATGCTGTTGGTATTATTTCCTGATACAATCTGCGATCCGGTAGGCACTGTCCACTGATAAGTGGAACCAGCGGAGCCTGTTACGGAATACACATTTCCGGAAGAAGCACAAGCCGGTGCCGCTTCACCACTAATCGCGGAAGTAGCCGGCTTTTCTTTAATCTCCACATTCAGCGTTACCGGTGCAGCATCGCCGCAGGCATTGGAAGCAACCACTCTGATCGTAGAAGACTGAGTGAAAGAGAAAGAAGCCGTATTGCCCGACTGCTGACACAGGGTTCCACCGGTTGTAGCAGACCAGGTAATATCATCCGCACCGGTAATTCCGGCTACCGAATAAGACTGGCAATTCACCGCACCGCAGATTGAATTCAAGCCGGTAATTGCTGCATTGGCCACTACAGGATAGGTACAGCCAACCTGCTTGGTAATTTCGTCAGTGCCACAATCATTGATTACAGTCAGCGTAACTTCTTTTACTCCGTCTGTCTCGAACTCATACTCTATATATATACCTGTACCGATTACCACACTACCCCATGTCCAGGAATACGTCACTTTATCTTCATCGCCTACCCATTCTGCTTCGAACGCATATTTCATGGTTGTTTCAGAAATACGTTCAAACGTAAAGTCAGCACTTGCAGAAGGGAGCACTTGCACGTATACAGAATCCTGTACTTTTTCTCCGCACACATTGTATGCCTCTACCTTCAGCCAGTGCGAAGTTGTCTGAGCGCGCTCCACAAAATTGGTATCGCTTATAGACGCTGTACCAATGCCAAACCATCCATATCCTTTTTTTGCAGCGTTCTCTACTTCATCAATCGATATTCTGCCAATCTCACCACTGCATACCCGGATGGTATCATCAGCGACAGCTACTCCCTTATACTTGAAAGCGCTGATATCCGACAAGGGAGCATAACAGACCACGTCAATATCCTTACAGATTACAGAGTCCAGCGCACACTGCGAGTTGGTAGCTGTAAGACATACTCTGTATGGTCCTTCACTGGCATAGTAATGGTATCCTTCTTCCCAAGTATGGGCGGCAGGGTCTACCTGCTGCGCTCTCGGCACACCATAGTTCCACTCCCAGCCATCGGCATTACTCATATTAGGAATAAACCTATATCCAAAACCTTTATCTTCCTCTTCAACTAAAATAGTAAAATCAGCACCAAGATTTGCTCCGGTAACGCTAACCGTATCAATAGTTACACCGCCATTATTAATAAGGTGTACAAAATAGGTACCTGGTCCCACGCTTATTTCCTCACCAGAACCGATCTCTGTTGTGCCTGAGTACCATTTTATTTCACTGGCTGAGCACGATGAAGCTTTCAGGATAGCTTCACCAGAACAAGCCTTAGCTTCTTTAATCCAGCTTGTTACCGTTGTATATACATCATCGCCATCCGGATCCTCATACACCGGGAAGCCCATCTCATCTCTCTTTATATCAAATACAGGACTAGGCAAGCTCTTTGCTCCCACAACAATCCAGTCAATAGTAATTACACCATCATAAGCATTATTATCTTCAAAAGCGAAAATCTGAAAAGCTTTTACAGTCTTAAAGTCAAGCGGAACATTCTTTTCCTGTGAATTGCTCCAACCCATCATATAATCCGTAAAATCGAGATCAATTACCTGCCATTGATTCGCAGGAAGCTCTTCCATTATTCTTACAGTAGTAATCTCTCCGTCAGGTCCGGACACTGTCTGGTTCAGACCGAAGCCAAGTGTCACAGCCTTACTTGATTTTATCCGGATACTTGCAAAAGGCACAGCTGATAGATCATACGCTTTGTCAAAGTTTATACCTGCCGGTGAATATGTTCTATCTCCGGTAACTTCTGCCTTCGGTTTTGCTCTAAGCTCCAATAGACCACATGGATTACCCGGACACTGTGGAATTCCTCCAGCATCATAATCAGCCCGCGAACAATATGTTTTAGGCAAATCATAGAATGGTCTGGGATTTCCATCGCTCGGAACCCACGGAGTCGACTGAGATGATATATTAAAATCATCCACTGTCCAGCCTATACCATTTCCGATTACGACTGTCTTGGTAACAGATACTTCGCTGGTACAGCCATTAAATCCTTTATTATCAATTTTTAAAGTTACCTGATATGAACCTGCAGGAACCTGATTGATAAATGCATTACGCTCATCACCAAACTCCTCATTTGAATAGTTTCCACCATTGATTGTCCAGGTATAGTTTGAGATACCTCCGGAAGAAGTATTGGTAAACGTAAGATTACCTGCTCCAATAGTAAAGGAAAAATCAGCCACTATAGCTCCGGCATAGATCTCTACATTATCACGGCGCACACAGCCGGACGGATCGGTAGCAATTACTTCATAGACTCCGGGTTGTGCTACGGCCAGTGTTCTGGCTGTCTGCCCGTTGATCACTGTTCCGTTTCTTCTCCATACATAGGTTCTGTTTGCCACACCAGCATCCAGTGTAATGGCGCCTTCACAAAGTGAGCGGTTATCCCCCAGCTCCGGCCCCTCACACTGATCGGGCGGAGGCAGATAGAAGTTACCCGTTAAGACCAGTAAGGACAACATCTTGAAAGACGCGTTGAAATATTCACCATAACCCGGGTTCAGGTTCAGGTTGGTCTGATAAATCTGGTTAAGATAATTTTGTGCATTTGTACCCAGATCCGTTCCCATCAAACCTACAGCGAAACAACCTAAAAAAGTATTGTTCGAATAGCTCGAAAGTTTGGCTCCTTCATTATTATTAAGTCTTGTCCCATATTTGGATCCTATCTGACCAGGTGAGCTATGGTTGTTCATCAGCCAGGTAGATATCTTTTCGCAATAGGTCTTGGCCGCAGGAGTTCCGTGCCAGAGATAATCGATTCCCGCACGGAAAGGCGTACGAATGGCATCGAAGATAAAGTTTTTACCTTGATCTTCGTATTGATTCGCTGCTGACGATACCTGTCCGGCAGCGGTACACCAGTCGGGTACCAGCCCGGAGGTTCCTCCTGCTGCGTTGATAATCTGGTAGGACTTGGCAATCGCCGCGTCCCAGAAGGCGCCCTGTCCCGGATCATAGTCTTTAAATACTCTGTAGTAAGCAGGTGAAAAATAAGAAGGGCACACCAGATTGTTTCCTCCGAACATATCCCCCGGCTTCAAAACATCACCTTCAAACTGTTTTTCCCGAATGATGCGGATCATCATTTTTGCATCATTCACATATGAATCGGACTGCCACTGATGGGAAGCCACGATAAGTGCCATCGCCACATCCAGCTCCGCGTCAGAAGCTCCGTTCGCACCTACAACATTACAGTTTTCAATCATCCAGTGCATCACACCGTTCTGATTTCTGTGACGCTTATAGTAACCCCACAAGTCATCAAACAGGCTGCGGTCTCCCATATAGGCCGAGATCAGCATCCCGTAGGCAATGCCTTCTGATACCGTTCTGGACCGATCTGCCTTACCTCTGGTAGTCCCCGGATAGTAATCAAAGATAACTCTGCGAAAACCGCAGGCCTGGTTTGATGTAACATAGTTATCAACCCAGTGATTGTAAGCCGCAACAACATGTTGCTGACTGACTCCGGCAGGTTTCGCTAAACCGAAGGAATAATCCACATTCTGAGGAAAGGGATACGACTGGGCCGAAGCCTCTTTCGCAAGCGAAAAGACCACCAGGAAAGCCGTCAGCATGCTGAGCGATACCCTGATTCTCATCCCGTTTTTCAGAAAGCACATCATCAAATGTAGCATTTTCTTCATAGTGAAAGATTAAGTTGTATGTATGGTATATAGTTAAATTGAAAAAATTAATTTTTAAAATTACATTTTTTTTTCAACGGCGTGAACTTTTTTTACAATTTTTATTACGATATCATGAGTTAAATCCGGAGCAGCGAAGAAAAGTAACCTGTTTTTGCTGTAAAAGTTATCAGAAGCAGGCAGAAGTCTAAAGCTTAAAGCTCAAAGACCGTGGCAGGGACCGGTCCGGAACACTCTGCCGGAAAAACATTCGGCTCAGCCTTCTGTGGATATCGCACAGGCTTCGGGAGCCTCAGTCCCCATCACAGGCTTCGGGAACCTCAGCCTTCGGTTCCGCTTGTTGCCTGAGGCTCCCGAAGGCAAAAAGATATCGCCGGAAAAGAAACCCGTTATCGTAGAGACCGAAGCCACTTTTTTGCAGACTAAGTATTTTGGAGATAAGGGGATAGTACTTACTAACTCTTAAAATCAGAGGCTAATCGAGAGGGCTTCGAGAACCTCAGCCCCCGGGCCTTCGAGAGCCTCAGTCCCCATCACAGGCTTCGAGGGCCTCAGCCTTCGGCAAAACTTTCAGGAAAAGAGATTAAATACGATAAGGCTGCACAAATAAGCGACTCCGCTCATCGTAAAAAACTGGATCAGCGGCCATTTAAACCCTTTTGTTTCCCGATACACAATGGCCAGGGTGCTCATACACTGCATGGCAAAGGCATAAAATACAAGGAGCGACAAGCCCATAGGCAGGTTATAAAACGGTTCGCCGGTAACAGGATGAAGCTCTTTGCGCATCCGCTCCATAACGGATGTTTCCTCTGCATCATCCCCTATACTGTATATGGTAGCCATGGTTCCGACAAATACTTCGCGGGCGGCAAACGAGGTAATCAGCGCGATGCCGATCTTCCAGTCAAAGCCCAGCGGCCGGATGACCGGCTCAATAAATTTACCCAGATGCCCGGCATAGGAGTTTTCCAGCGCAGCAGAAGAGACAAGATGTTCTGTATCTTCTTCCGACAGATTCTGCATCTGCGCCTTAAAGACCGCTTCTTCTTTACCATGCTCGATCTTGCTGGCAGGTCCGTAAGTAGCCAGCACCCATAGCACTACAGAAATAGCCATAATTACTTTTCCGGCCTCAAAAGTAAATGACTTTACTTTTTCCAGTATGGTGAGCAGCACATTTTTCCAGCGGGGCATTTTGTACGTCGGGAACTCCAGGATAAAGAAGCTCCTGGGACCACCTACCTTCATCACCTTGTTCATAATGACTCCTGTCAGAACAGCCATACCAAAGCCTGCCAGATACAGCAGCATCAGCACCAGTCCCTGCAGATTGATAAAGCCACCGTATGAAACAGGCGGAATAACCAGGGCGATCAACACCGTATAAACGGGAATCCGGGCCGAGCAGCTCATAAAAGGAGTTACAAATATGGTGATCAGCCTTTCCTTGACATTGTCGATGCTTCGGGCGGCCATAATAGCCGGCACTGCACAGGCTACTCCGGAAATCAGGGGCACTACGCTGCGGCCGTTCATGCCGAATTTGCGCATAAACTTGTCCATGATAAACATGACTCTGGCCATATAGCCGGACTCTTCAAGCAAAGCGATAAAAGCAAACAATATGGCGATTTGCGGAATAAAAATAATAATCCCGCCGAGGCCTGCGATGATGCCTTCGGTCAGCAGGCTGGTAAAGGGCCCTTCCGGAAGATTTTCTTCTGCCAGCGAAGCCAGTGCGCCAAATCCCTGATCAATAAGATCCATAGGCAGCGAAGCCCAGGAGAAAATAGCCTGAAATACGATAAACAGGATAAGGAAAAACAGGAGGTATCCCCATACTCCGTGTGTCAGTATACGATCCAGCTTTTCGCTAAAGGCAGCCTTACCCTGTCCGCTTTGCACCTGTGCCACGACCGAGTCCACAAACGCATAACGATTCATGGTTTCGCTTACCTGCAAAGCTCTGCTGTTGAAATTATGCTTTTTGGCTATAGCACGGACCAGTTCCCTCTGCTCGTTCTTCAGGCCGGCTATCTGATCATAGCGATGCACCAGATGAAGCGCCTGGGCAGAATTGTCCAGATTAAATGCCGCCTTAAGCTCCGCAATCAGCTCCGGAGCCAGCTCGTCAACCGGGAAGGTATAGTCTCCCGGATGCACTGTTTCGGAGGCGATCAGCTCTCTGAGACGGAAAAGGTTTTTGCCGGTCCGGGCATTCATGAGCACCACCGGCACTTTCAGAATATTCTGCAGCGCGCCGGTCTCCAGCTTCAGCCCATGATCCTGCGCAATATCGGTCATGGTCAGCACCAGAATCAGGGGAATACCCAGATCATACAGCTGACTGTACAGGAAAAGATTTCGTTTCAGGTTGGAAGCATCCGCGACAACCAGCAGCAGATCCGGAAAATCTTCTGACTTCCGGTCATTCAGATAGTCATAAACAACCTGCTCGTCAACGGAACGCGGATATAGGCTGTATACCCCCGGCAGATCAATAATGTCTGCCTGAATAGTGTCGCTTATTCCGGCCTTCCCGATCTTTTTGTCAACGGTAACTCCGGGAAAATTGCCTACTTTCTGATTTAAACCGGTCAGATGGTTGAAAAGGGATGATTTTCCGGAGTTCGGATTACCGAGAAGGGCGATTTTAAGATTTTTTTTTGTAGTCATTTCAATCATGAAGCATTACCAGGCTGGCCTCATCCTTCCGAAGTGATAAATGATAGCCGGAAACGGCAAAACATACCGGACCGCCAAAGGGAGCGCGGCAGCACATGCGTACTTCCACTCCGGGCAGGCAGCCCATCTCGAACAATTTGACAGAAACCTCTTCATCCAGAATCGTCCGGATGGTCCCTTTTTCACCAACACGCAGCTCTGCCAGACTTTTTTCCGTAATACTCATGCGTTATTTAGAATGGATTCAAACAAAGGTAACCTCAATTCATGTAAAGACAAAATCAAAATCTCAAAATTTAACGTCAATAGATAGCCATAATTACATGCAAGGGTAAGCATAAATTTCCAATCAACACATGAATGTATCCATATCGAATTAGCCTTACCCTGGCAAAGGCCCGGCCTCGCAATTCCCATTGCTCGCCTCTCCTTGATGAGAAAAAGTAAGCAAAAAGAATCAAGAGCTGTCGAAAAAATAGCTAAAAATTATCCTTTCAGACGAAAATCGCCAAACTCCTTCGTCAGACAGTGCCGATTTTAAACGTC
This sequence comes from Bacteroidota bacterium, assembly GCA_023458555.1. Taxonomy (GTDB): domain Bacteria; phylum Bacteroidota; class Bacteroidia; order Cytophagales; family Cytophagaceae; genus SpSt-227. The sequence goes on from JAEWYS010000020.1 coordinate 269,516, forward strand.
TTTCAGGATAATTTTCTTAACGCATTTTTTCAAAGGCCCGCTTTTCTACTAATTCTTAATAGTATGCTCCTACTACTTAGTTTTACAATTTTATTCGGTATAAAAGATTCTCTTTACCCGTTCGCCTACACTGGTCAGTATCTCATACGGGATGGTACCGATCGCTTTCGCGCAGTCCGTAATTGATGGTGTTTCACCGAATACAACCACGCTGTCACCTTCGCGTGCATCCACTCCCGTAAGGTCTACCATGCACATATCCATACAGACGTTGCCGATAACCGGACACAGCACATTGCTGACCAGCACCTTTCCCACCCCATTGCCAAATCTTCTGTCATAGCCGTCCGCATACCCGATAGCGATGGTGCCGATTTTTTTCGGACTGCTGACTTTCCCTTTTCTGCTGTAGCCAACGGTTTCTCCCGGCCCGAGCTGCCGGATCTGGGAAATCGTTGTCTTCAGGGTACTAACCGGCAACAGCGCTTCCTGATGCATTCCGGTCGCATCTACACCGTAGAGACCGATACCCAGACGCACCATATCCATCTGCCTGCCGGTAAACCGGACAATACCGGCCGAATTAAGCGCATGCCGGATGACGCTGTATCCGAGGGCTTCTTCGATTCTTGTCACCATGGATCCGAAGCGGTCGAGCTGACTGCCGGTAAACTCATTGAAGGCGGCATCATCCGCAGCCGCAAGATGGGTAAATACGGAGCGAACCTCAAGCCGCCCGCTATGCTGCCGGAGAACGGCGATCAGCTCCTCCAGCTCTCCTTCCTCAAATCCCAGGCGGTGCATACCGGTATCCAGCTTGAGGTGAATAACCATTTTTTTATTTTCAGGCGTCCTGACCGAAAGAAGCGCCTGAAGCAGCCTGAAGCTGTATATTTCCGGCTCCAGGTTATACTGAAACATTTTATGAAAGACATCCAGGGAAGGGTTCATCACCATGACAGGCATTGAAATACCCTGCTGGCGCAGTCGGATTCCTTCATCCGCGTAGGCAACCCCCAGGTAATCGACCTTGTGAAACTGCAATAAGCCCGCTACTTCTGCGCTGCCGGCTCCGTACGCCAGGGCTTTTACCATGACCATCAGCCTGGTGCCGGCGCTGAGACGCGACCGGAAAAAGTTGAGATTGTGGCTCAGCGCATCCAGATTAATCTCGAGCGCAGTACCATGCAGCCGCCCGGTAAGCCAGTGTACGATACGTTCGAACTGAAAGGTCCTCGCGCCTTTTATCAGCAGAAGCTCATCGGCAAACTGTGCCGTATCCATGCTTTTCAGAAATGCATCGGTATCCTGAAAGAAGAGGCTGTCTGTAGGAAAGAGGTATCCGTACTGCGAGAGCTGCTCTCCGATGCCAATCACTCTGTCTATCGAACGGCTCCGGACAATCCCGGCAATGGAGGCGTATAACTGCTCCGGTTCGGTACTGTATTCAAAAAGATCGGACAGAATAACTGTCTTTTTTGCCTTTTGCTTTTGCTGATCCAGGAAATCAAGCGCGTTGATCAACCCTGCCACATCATTATTATAGGCATCATCGATCAGGAGGCAGTTGTTAATCCCTTCTTTCAGCTCAAGCCGCATCCGCAAAGGCCGCAGCTCCTGTATCCCCTCAGCGATCCGGGCATAGTCCAGCTTCAGATAAATCAGCGTTGCCAGACAGGTAAGCGCATTCTGAACCGAGGCCGCATCCTTAAAAGGGATTTCCAGCGGCAAGCGTTTTCCCTCATAGTCAACTACCATATGTGTCGACTTCTCACCGGGACTTACGCTTATAATCCGGATATCCTCTCCGGACCATCCCCAGGAGAAGGTATTTTTTATCCCCGCCTTTTTTAGCTCATCCTCCAGCTCAGGCTGATCCGAATTGTATATCAGCACCTCCGAGCTTTCAAACAAGCGGAGCTTTTCCCTGATTTTTTCTCTCCGGTCATGAAAGCCTTCTTCGTGCGCAGAGCCTATATTGGTAAAGATACCTATCTGAGGGTGAATGATTTTTTCCAGCCGTGCCATTTCCCCTTTCTTTGAAATTCCGGCCTCTATGATGGCCAGCTGGTGCTCATCGCCCATTTGCCATACAGACAGAGGGACTCCGATCTGGGAATTGAAGCTACGCGGGCTCTTTACGATATGATAGCTGCCTGAAAGCAGGGCAGAGAGCCACTCTTTTACGATGGTTTTGCCATTGCTGCCCGTAATGCCGATAACAGGAAAGGAAAAGCGCTGCCTGTGAAAAGCTGCAATCTGCTGCAACGCACGTACCGTGTCAGGCACAAACAGAAAGCTGGCCTCTTTGTATTCACCGGTTTTTTGCCAGCCGGCTGAGACCACAAACTGCCTGACTCCGGACGCATACAGCTGGGGAATAAAAGCATGTCCGTCTCTGTGTGCCGACCGGATCGCAAAAAAAACCGTACCGGGGCTTCGCATCACTTTGCGGCTGTCAAAAAAAAGGTGTGTAACCGGTCGGTCTTCATGCATATCAAGCCGGCTTTCTGTACATATGCCGGATAACTGGGCAAATCTGAGCATAACACAAATGGGTTCTGTATCTGTAAAAGTACTAGTTGCAATTGTAGAATAAACAGAATTTCTGAAAAGAAAATTTTACCGTACGCCCACTATTTCATCTTATAGCCTTAAGAGCCTGCTTGGCTATCTATTGCTTTATCACTGTTTTTAATCGTTAAAGAAAGGGTTTAGAGCTTAAAGCTCAAAGACTCCGGCATACCTGCCGGTAAAAAACGACTGCTTCGGGCTGTCGGTGGGGCCTGTTCCCGTTTTTATGCCTCCGGTATCAGGATCTGAAATTACTCCGCTCATACTAAACCATTTGCCGCTTAAGCCCCTCCTCTTAAAAAAGATTGATCATTTTATAATTTTTCCAATAAAATCCCGGATTTTTCTTTTTTATACCTATCTTTAGCATCTTTTTTTCAAATAAATTATATAAATAATGAAAAAATTTTTTCTATTCATTTTGAGCATGTTTTTGGCAACTATGCATTGCTTTGCTCAGAACACACCGCTCTCCATGAACGGGAGACTCAAGCTAGTCGGTAATCAGCTAAGCAACGAGTGCGGCTCCGGAGTCCAGCTTCGGGGCATGAGCACGCACGGTGTTATGTTTCACACGAACTGCTATACGCCGGCTTCGATTAAGTCACTGGCCGAAGACTGGAAATCCGATCTGGTCCGTCTGGCCATCTATACTGCTTCAAGCGGCGGCACACCGGGATACATTGACGGCAACCGCCAGCAGTGGAATACCTGGATTGACAATATGGTCAACCTTACCGAAGAACATGGTATGTATGTGATCATCGACTGGCATATTCTGTCTGATGGCAACCCGATGACCTATATCAACGAAGCCAAGGCCTTTTTTCAGCTTATGTCCGAACGGTACAAGGACAAGCGCCATGTTCTGTACGAGATATGCAACGAGCCTAACGGCGGCGTGAGCTGGGGAACCATCAAGTCATACGCTGAGCAAATTATTCCTGTTATCCGGGCCAACGATCCGGAAGGTATTATTCTGGTCGGAACACCAGACTGGAGCAGCAAGGTCTGGGACGCAGCCAATAATCCGCTGACCGGAGCCAATGCCCATAATGTCATGTATACTTTCCACTTTTACGCCGGCTCGCATTTTGACTACGCATACCTGCGTTCGGCGCTGGGCAGAATTCCTGTCTTCGCAACCGAATGGGGCACGGTAGATGCTTCCGGCAATGGTGGCTACAATCCCGGGAGCGCGGATACCTGGCTGGGTGTCCTTGATGGCCAGAATGACGGAGGTCAGCTGGTGAGCTCGGCCAACTGGGCCTTTGTCGACAAAAACGAAAGCGCATCAGCCCTGGCTCCCAACTCCTGTACGCTGGAAAGCTGGACAAACCGCACACAAGCCGGAAATTATATTTACAACTATATCAGCAAGCCCGACAATTTCCGGCAGTGTAATTCTGCCGCGGACGATGACGGCGACGGTGTGCCCAACGGGAGAGACCTGTGCCCCAATACACCTCAGGGCACGTATGTAGACAACAGGGGCTGCCCTGCCTTGCAGGGAGACGCGGATAATGACGGCATCATTGACGCCAGGGACCTTTGTCCCAATACGCCGGAAGGCACGCCTGTCAATATGAACGGCTGTCCGATTCTGGATGATTTTGTAAGCAATGTCTGCAACGGGTTCAATAACTATCAGGGCTATGCCCGTACCGATTTTTCGGAAGACTCGCTGGCCAATGTCAATTACTGGAACCGCCCGGATGTCAACAATCCTGTCTATTCGGCCGGAACTCAGAACGGTGAGCTGGTCATACAGGTGACCAATGCGGATCCGAAATACGCTACGATGGGATTCTCCTTCGGAGAAGTCTATACATTTAACGGAACAAAATACGATACAACACTATTGCCGCTGGATATTTCCAGACATCCGGCAGTCGAAATGAAGGTGCACTTTGCCGGCACCAATTACAGCTCCTCCACTGTTTTGCTGGATATCCAGCTGGAAGACGTAAACGGCAATGTGGTCAATGCCAACAGCGGAGTAGTCATGCGCAAAACCCTTTCCCTCAACAAATGGGAGAATGTCGTTGCTGACTTTTCCATGGGTTCCAAGGAATCACACCTTGAGGCAGAATGCTTAGCCAAAGGCTTTTCCACTACTCCATGCTATATCACTAATGAGTTTGACTTCACCAAAGTGAATAAAGTGAAGATGAATGTAAACCCGGGAGCCGGAGAAAGCTGGTCACGCCCGCCTTTCAGCGGTGTATGGAAAATGGATGATTTCAGCGTTGGTTATGATGCACAGAATGCTCAGACCTGCACAGCGATACGCGATGATGATGGTGACGGGGTCAGAGAAGAGAAAGACCGCTGCCCCAATACGCCTCCGGGCGCTACGGTGGATGCCAACGGATGTGCGAGCTTCCAGCGGGATGATGACGGAGACGGTGTAGCCAATCCGGATGATCTGTGCCCCAATACGCCCAAAGGCGCTGTCGTAAACAGCCGCGGCTGCGCAGCCAACGAAGGCGATGACGATGGCGACGGTGTCATGAATATTGAGGACCGCTGCCCTGATACGCCGCAAGGTGTGAGCGTTGATGCCTACGGGTGTTCTGAGGCTCAGCTTAACGCAGACGATGATGAGGACGGGGTGCTCAACGGAGACGACCTGTGTCCGCATACTCCTTCGGGTGAAAATGTCGACGGCAACGGCTGTGCCTATTCCCAGCTGGACGACGACAACGATGGCGTGCCTAACGGAGAAGACGGCTGTCCGAACGATCCTGCCAAAACGAAGCCCGGCAACTGCGGCTGCGGCATAGCCGAATCTGACTGCTCGGTAGACTGTGCCGGACAGATCAACGGCGATGCCTATATGGACAACTGTGACCAGTGTGTGGGCGGAACCACCGGAAAAACCGCATGTACCGGTCAGCCGTACAACGGAACCCCTACCACCATTCCGGGCATTCTGCAGGCGGAACATTTCGACCTTGGCGGACAGGGTGTTGGATACAATGATACGGAAGCGGCAAACCAGGGCGGAGCATTCCGCGATAAGGAAGGAGTAGATATAGAGCTGGCGGAAAACATCCAGGGGAATTATAATATTGCCTATACCGCCACCGGCGAATGGCTGAACTATACCGTTCATGTACAGCAAACCGGTACGTATATCGTGCGATTCCGTATCGCTTCCAATGCCGGTAGTGGAGGATGGCAGCTGTTCCTGAACAGTCAGCCACTGGAGGGTACCAGACTTTCGGCAACAAGCACCGGAGGATGGCAGACATATGGAGTTGTAGCCGCGACACAACCGGTCTACCTACCCAAAGGAGATCATGTGCTCCGCCTGGTTATTAATGAAGGCGATTTTAACCTTGATTATATAGAATTTATCGCAGACAGGGTAACCGGACTACGATCGGCTGCCGGCAGCAGTGTTTCGATATTCCCGATACCTGCCTCCCATATGCTTACTATTAATCAGGTCACTTTCGATTACGACAAAGCTGTCATAACGGATCTGACCGGAAAAGTGCTCAAATCCTCTACGCTGTCATCTGCCAGTGAGCAGCTATCGGTAGAAGAGCTTGAGACCGGCGTATACCTGCTGCAGCTGAACGGCGCCAAAGGCTCCGAGCTGCTCCGGATTATCGTCAAGTAAAGGACCTTATTTCTTTTAATGAAAAAAGCGGATTGAGTTTTCAATCCGCTTTTTTTGTGCTATATGGCTGACAGAGCTTCCTGGGTCTCGGGCTTCGGAAACCTCAGCAGGCTGGAATTAAAGGCTGATGAGAACGGAGACTGAGGACAGCATGTTGCCTGAGGAGTGAGGATTAAGGGTTGAATATTGAAGAGAGAGGATTACCAGAGATATGTAAGTATCCCCTCTTTAGCGCAGCGATGCCCCCTTGCTGTTCGATATATTCCCAAATTAAAGCAGAAATTATAAAAAGAGGCATGCTGGTTCGGATTTGAAATCCGAACCTTTTTACTATAAGCATTTGTAATGCGCTGATAAATCGATAAATTACCGTCGCTATGGGGATTAAGAATAAAATCAGTGAAGGATATCTTTATTTTTTAACACTTACTGTCACAGATTGGGTTGACGTTTTTACTCGTCCTGTATACAGACATATACTACTAGATTCATTAAAACATTGCCAGAATGAAAAAGGCCTTGAGCTATATGCATGGTGTTTAATGTCCAATCATTTGCATCTGATAGCTTCAGCAAAAGAGGGATGTAATTTGTCAGATATTTTAAGGGATTTTAAAAAATATACAAGCAAACAGATTGTGGCTGCAATCGGAGAAGAAAATGAAAGCAGGAGAGCATGGATGCTAAACAGATTTGAGTATGCAGGCAGAAATGATAAAAAGATTAAAAACTATAAATTCTGGCAAGATGGAAATGAAGCCAAAGAAATTCATACGAGTCATTTTTTAGATCAGAAACTAAATTACATCCATATGAATCCGGTAAAGGCTGAACTGGTAGATGAACCTGAGTATTACTTATATTCTTCTGCCAGAGATTATGCCGGAAATAAAGGCCTGTTGAAGCTCATTATTGCAAACTAAAGCGGATTGTAAATCCTCATAATAAGCCTTTCGGATTGCAAATCCGAAAGAGCGGGGAAGTAGCATCACTGATGCCTATTTCACGACATAGATCGGATACTTTGATTCCGCATTCCTGTCTCTTTAAAACAGCGACGATTTGCGCTTCAGTAAATTTCGTCTTTTTCATAGGCTTTATTTAAGTTAGATAAATATTGATTACAATTTCTCTAATTTTAATAGGGCCATTTTAAGGGAAGCTGACAATACCCTGAAAATGGTATTTTAAAAACACAATTCTCTTCTAATTACGGATGGTATCCGACATTGAACTATTATTATGTAAATGGAGACAGTCGAAGAGAAATTCTTCATGTCGATAACCCCGGAAGTGTCTCGCCTGAAATTATACAGGTTATTGGTGGAAGTAGAGGAAATGCAAGTTATCCTCAAAACAGTTTATCGTACGATTACCTTCGGTATCTTGTTTGTAAATACGAAAAATATTGATTCACTTTCAAAAGTTAACTAATGTTAGTTTCTTGTTTAAGTCGTTTGATTTCCTTTGTCAGAGTTTGTTTTTCAGTTTTTGATTTTGTCAGCCCGATAGCCTGTTCGTAATGTTGAATAGCTTTTGCAATGTCTGTATCTGAATACAGATAGCCCAACAATTCGTGATAATAATTGCTATCTGTCAAATTTAATTTTTCGGCTTCGGTAATGGCTTTTTTATTTCCGTAAACTTTGGAAAAAGCAAATGTTCTGCTTAATGCTGTGATCGGCGAATACTCAATTAAAATAAGTTGATTGTAAAGCTGTAAAATGTGTTTCCATTTATGTTCGTCCGTTGGTGTGGCATGCCAATAAGCAATGCCCGCTTCCAAATGATATTTTGAGATTTCGTTGCTGTTTGTAGCATTTATCAAATAATAATTTCCTCTTTCGATAAGCGATTTGTCCCATAAACTTTTATCCTGTTCATCAAATAAAACAGCTTCGCCTTTATCATTCGTTCTTGCTTCCAATCGTGAACTTTGAAAGCACATTAAAGCCAATAGAGCGGCTGTTTGCGGTTGATTTGTCAATGGGTTTTCCGTTAATAGCAAAGTAAGTCTTGTTGCTTCGGAACAAAGCTCAATTCTGATTTGCTTATCATTTGTTTTAGAAAAATAACCCTCGTTAAAAAGTAAATACAACGTATTTAAAACAGTATCCAATCTCGTTTTTATTTCTTCCGTGCTTAAATTTTTGATTTGAAAATTATCATTGCGCAGATTGACTCTTGCCCTTTGTAGTCGTTTTTTAATGGTTCCGGATTTAATTAAAAACGCATTGGCGATTTCTTCTACACTGAAACCACAAAGAATTTGTAACGCTAAACAGATTTGTGATTCGCCCGAATTTGCAGGGCTACAAACGGCAAAAATCATTGCTAACTGACTATCTGAAATAATTTGATTGTCAAACTCAAAATCATTTTCGCTTTGAATATTAGGTGTTGGTTCGTTTTTTATTTTCTCTTCAAAAACGGATAATTTTTTGAAATAATCTTTGGTTTTGTTTTTAGCAACCGCATAAAGCCAGGCTGTCGGATTTTCAGGAACTCCATTGATTGCCCAATGTTCGGACGCTTTCAGAAATGTATCACTTGCGATGTCCTCCGCAATTTCAATATGTTTCAAACCAAAATGACGGCATAAAACAGCCGTCATTTTAGCATATTCCTGCCGGAATAAATGCGGTAAAAGTTCATTATGTGATTTTGGGTTAATCACGTTTTAAAACTTCCCTAACTTCAATACTTCCGCCTGCCTGGTAAAAAATCGGATTGCCTTTTGCCATTTCAACTGCTTCATCAATGGTATCGGCTTTTACAATAATATAACCGCTGATAAATTCTTTGATTTCGGTATAAGCTCCGTCCGTTATCACATTGTTGGGCTTTACAGTTTTTGCACTTCCCTCAAATGGTAAAAGAGTGTTTCCCTTATCCACCAATTTGTTTTGTGATGCAATGCCTGCCAACCAATTCATCCGTTCCTGCATTTGTTCAGGAGTTGGTTTAAAATCCGAAAGGTCTTTTAATCTGAAAATTAATGCAAATTCTTTCATCTTTTTTAAATTTTATTGTTCGACTTAATGACGATTGAGATTGCACAACGGGGACAAAGTTCGTGATTTTTTTCAACGTTCGGTTTGCGTGAGGGGTAGAAGCGGAAAGTCCCGAAGGGTGGCAGGGCAATACAGCAACTTGGCGAAGCCACGTTATTTGCCCTGCCATTATGCCGTAGTCTGTTGGCTGGGACGGTGCGGTGGGTGTTCGCTTCATCTTAGCTGCTTTTTTGTTATTTTTTTGAGAACGGGATTTTATCCAATTCTATTTAGCAATCGTTTTAAGTCTGTTGCAATACTTAATTCATCAAACAGCTTTTTTGATAAGCTCAATGAATTTTGAAAAGCTGTTTTTAAATTGTCGGCATCCAAATCAGATACTGTTAATCTAAATTCTGAATACCAATCTTTTTCTATGTCTTTCTCTAAACTTTTTGTCGGGCTTTCCCAATGATGGGTTTGCTTTGTTGCTATTCGGATTAACCAAATCAGATACTTTTGTACGTTTGACAGACTTTGGTATGCATGCGCATATTCCTGTCTTTTTATCAAATTGTTTGTTGTCAATAGTACATTTAGTAATGATTGACTTAAAAATAAGATATTTTCATTTGTAGTTCGGTCGGGCGATTTTGTTTTGATTTGATTAAGTGTTTCCGTCAAAAGACCGTCTTTGTCAATTACGTTCATTTGGTCAAAATCACTGAACGTTACAAAGCCCTCCCACGATTTTATAACGTCAATCTCCTTTACTGTTAAAAAATGGAATTCGCCTCTAATCAGGTTTTCAAAAATTGCAACTTCACTTCCGTATTCATTCGTAAAATACAAAGCCGTTGGATAAATCTGATTTACCCACTTTTCGGCAGAAAAATTTTCTTTGCTTTTCAGAAAGATATAAAATTCAATGTCAGAATATTGATCCCCCTCATTTTTGGTAAATGAACCATACATTAAGACTGCGGAAACATTTTCATCTCTTTGAGCTATTGATTTGGTAGTATCAATCATTTGTAACTGTGTCATCGTGCTAAATTTAAAGTTTTGTAATACAATTCTTTATCACTTATGTAAAGTAATGATTTTCATTTCTTTCATTAGACAGTTACTTATAGCTTCATTGGCGTATATGTCTTAATTTTTGTTAGAAACAAAATTACAAGAAAAATACCTTTCTGGCTGCAAAAACATTGCTTTTATTGCCTTTTGGCTTTGCGCAAAAAACTATCATAACTATTCAAAATAATCTATTAGCCAATTTACGCTTTTGACTCAAGGTGTGCTAATTCATGGAAGACCGGTTGCTTTTCAAAATTTCGGGAAACAGTTTATGTACAAATAAAAGACTTTTCAAGAAATGATTAAACTAAGGCTTTAAGATAATTAACGAAAGTATTCCAATTACTGAAAAGAAAGCACCATATATAAACACTGCCTCATGGCTTACCTGATCCCACAATTGTCCTGCTATAATGCTGGCTATTAATTCGGATAATCCTACTACTGTAGAATACCATCCTATACCACTGGCTCGTAAATTTTCAGAAACAAAATCTGCCGCAAATGCTTTTCCTACCGAACGATATATTCCCTGAAATAACCCATAGAAAGCAAATAGAATACTAATCAGAAATAAACTCGAGAAAAAAGCAAAACCGATATAAGAAATAAAGAAAATGATAAAGGAAACAGCAATTAAATGCTTCCTGCCGAATGTGTCAGACAGGGTTCCGGCAGGATAAGAAATAAGAGCTGCTATAAGATTATATAGTGCATAGATTAATACAACAGTGAGTAAGACAAACCTGTATTTTTAGCATGAAGAATAAGAAAGGAATTGCTGGAATTGCCTATTCCAAACAATGCAGTAACAATAAGATATTTCCAGTAGGACTTGGGAAATTTTCGAATAGATAAGTCAATTTTGGATTTTGCTTTCACATCCACTTTTCTTTCTTTGACAAGCAGAATCATTAATACTGACAGCAGGCCAGGAATGAAAGCAAGGTAAAAAATGTATCGTATGTCTATTTGAAGCGAAAAAAAGAGCAGAACAGTAATCATAGGTCCAAGGAATGCTCCTGCATTATCACCAGCACCTTCCAGGCCAAATGCTTTTCCTTTATTTTTTTCAGCGACGGAAGAGGCAACAAGTGCGTCACGGGGAGCAGAACGGCTTCCGGCTCCCAATCTATCTGAAACTCTTGCAGTCAAAGCTCCAGGCCAAGAAGAGACAACTCCTATAAAGGGCTTAGAGATTGCAGAAAGGATATAGCCAAACAAGGCTATGGGCTTTCTTCTTTGCCATCTGTCAGATAAATACCCCGAAAAACCTTGAATAATATTCTGTATAGCTTGTGCTAATCCTTCAATAAGCCCTACTATTCCTCCACTGGCTTTTAAATTCTGCGTTAAATAAACAGGCAAAACCGGATATAGCATTTCCGTAGAAATATCTGCAAAGAGAGAAGCACAGGCAAGTAATAAGGAGTTCTTAGTTAACCCGGAAAAGTACTTTTCTTTGATCCTTCTAAGCATACTTTTTCAGAATCATCCATTTATATCTTAGGAGTGAACTGGGATAGTTCATAAATTCCCAATTGCTTTTCAATACCGGCAACTTTGTCCACAATGGTTGCGAATCCGTCTTCTCCGAATTTTTTCTGTTCATTCTTTTCAAAATCTTCACCCAGAGAATCATATTCATGTTGTGAAACAATTTTTCTGAAAGCAGGAAATAAAACGGTATCCTCTCTGGCTTCATGTGGACTATACATTGTGTTAAACATGGATAGTAACTCTATCAACCGCTGATTCTCTCTATCTGTCCGGTTGCCAATTTTGCTTATTTGTATGATTTCATCTGTTACTTTTCTCCCTGCTTTATGCTGTTCCAGCAATATCTGAACAAGGTCGGTCAACTGGTTTGCTTTCTGAAAACGGGGGAAAATATAGTCCTCTTCTTGCTTTTCATGGTAGTCTTCAATGAAAGTTTTAATGATGCCAGCGGAGTTGGTTATCGTTTCAATGGGAAAGGTCTCTTTATTCATCAGATAAATACGGCAGGCATCGTAAATAAGAAGAATACGTTTTAATACGCCATGTTCTTGCATCAAATCTTCAGGAGGAGAGACTTCTTTTTCTTCTTTATCTCCCTCTTTTTCACAACCTGTAAGTAAACTCAATCCTCCAATTCCTGTTGCGGTTACAAGGAATATGCCCTTGCTTATGAAACTTCTTCTATCAGAAGTTATACCTTCTTCTGTGTTAAGTATGACCGTCTCTTTTTTCATAACGCTATTTTAGAATTGAATCTGATTAAACCTTTTAGTAAGGCCTTTGTTGAGTTTATTATCCAAATTGTCTTAGCCCCCTTAATGAACCGGACTAAATGGGGAAATAATTTAGTAGAGTCACCTTGGCAAATCAATGGGAAAAACAAGAAGACATTTTAGTGTAGAACAGAATGCAGATACTTCGTGAAACAGAGGGGAAATAAACCTGGAAACTTGTGGAACGAAATGGGACTATGTGAAAATGGAAAAGTACTATGAAATCCTGACAGAAAAGGAAATAAACAAAAAAAGCTACCCTGTATGGATAGCTCGTGTAGCCCGTAGGGGAATCGAACCCCTGTTTCCAGAATGAAAATCTGGCGTCCTAACCCCTAGACGAACGGGCCGGGTTTTGCACTCGGGAAGCCGGTAGTGTATCTTTTTCCCTTTTTGCGCTGCAAAGGTAGCGTTTTTGAAGTCAGGTGCAAATGGTTTTATGGAAAATATTTTCTGTCATAGCGCAGTTTTGACTAATTGACTGGATTATAGTAGTGTTTTTTTAGAATTATTTTCGGGAGCTGCGCATCGCTTTGACTTTTTTGATATCCGGATCTTCGAGCAGCTTCTGGTATTCATCCGTTTCACGCCCATAAAGAGCCATTTTTCCCTCCTGATCGAAATGGATGCCAAAGCCGTACTGCTTGGGTAGGGGAGATGCTCTGAGGCAGGCCTGTCCTCTGGAGAAAAATACCCGGCGCGCTTCTTCGTATTCGCCGGTGGTCAGGTCGTTTCGGTCGGCATGCACCTGAAACAGCACTTCGTCGGAAGTATAGCGATACGGATGCCGGCTTATGAGCTCGTACTGGCGTTCCGCTATGCTTTTGCTGTCTCCTTTGGAAACGGGCTGCTGTCCCTGCACCGCCTTGCAGTCTTCCGACACTTCGATAAAGGCATTGTAGTAATTGGTGGTATGCGTCTTTGCTTTCATAAGGTATGTATTTTCCCGATGACCGGGTCAAAGTGAGATATCAATATCGTATCGTGTCAGCAGTCCGGGTATACCCTGTAGCGAAAACCGGGCTTTTTTGATCTTGTTTGACTCCGGATGTATGGTATAGTTGAATGCGGTGCGAAAATCTGTCTTTTCCAGCAGTGTGCGCTCAAAGACAGCGCCCAGCAGATCACAGTTGTCAAAGACAGACTGGCTGAGATCGCATTCGACAAAATCACATTCCCGCAGCCGGCAGCTTTTGAAGCGGGTTTTGCGTGCCTTGACCTGAAAAAAAGAGGAATGATCCAGCAGACACTGCTCAAATGAAAAGGAAAGCCCGAAGGGATTGCAGTTGTCCCAGCGGAGCCCCATAAGCTTGCAGTCTTTGAAGCGGGCATCGCGCAATGACGTATTGTCGAGCCGGGCCAGACTCAGGTTGCATTCGTGAAACAGGCAGTCGGTGAATATAAAGCCGGAAAGATTGCACTGACTGAAATCACAATGCAAAAATTCACAGTTATCGTATTCCCCTGGCAGAAGAGCGTCCTGGGTAACGTTTACTTTGTCGAAACGCTGGTCGGTGGTATAAGCTTTTTTCATGGGTACAGAGATTTCCGGTCCGGCTAAGCTACAAAAAGGAAATGACTGATGAGCGATTTTATTATCAACAGGAAGTTGGGCTGCGGAAGGGAGAGTGCTGCCGCAAGACAGAAGAAGGTGGGACAAACTTAATGCGCGTATTAATGTTTTACAGCAAAGAAAATCATTCGATTCGATGCTGGAACATTTTCCCTTTTATCTGGGGCTGGTTATTCTTATCGTGCTGCTGATCATGCTGGGCAGCAAAATCAGAGTGGCACATCCTGTATTGCTGGTGCTGGCAGGACTGCTGATCAGCTTTATTCCCGGTATTCCTGTTTTGAAAATAGATCCCGAGCTGATTTTTGTCCTGTTCCTTCCGCCGTTGCTGTATGAAGCTGCCTGGTCCGGTTCATGGAAAGAGCTCTGGTACTGGCGTAGGATCATAGGGAGCTTTGCCTTTGTCGTGGTTTTTCTGACAGCCGTATCGGTTGCCCTGATAGCGAACTGGTTTATACCAGGATTTTCACTGGCATTGGGCTTTTTGCTGGGAGGAATTGTTTCACCGCCCGATGCGGTAAGCGCAGGCGCTATCTTAAAATTTGTACAGGTACCTAAAAGAATATCCTCTATATTGGAGGGCGAAAGTCTGCTCAATGATGCTTCTTCCCTTATTATTTTCCGTTTTGCACTGATTGCTGTTGCCACCGGACAATTTGTATGGTATCAGGCGGCATTGAGCTTTGTCTGGATGGTGATCGGAGGTGTCGGTATCGGGCTCCTGGTCGGGCTCCTTTTCCTGAAAGCGCACAAATGGCTTCCGACCGATGTCAATATAGATATCATCCTTACGCTGGTCACACCATTTGTCATGTATATCATAGCGGAGCAATTGAATGCTTCCGGTGTGCTGGCAGTGGTTGGCGGCGGACTTTTTTTATCTTATCACAGACATCGTTTCCTGAGCAGCTCCTCGCGGCTGAGCGGTCATAGTTTCTGGCAGAGCTTTGTATTTCTGCTCAACGGGCTGGTATTTATGATGATCGGACTGGACATGCCCGAAATCGTTTCGGGGCTGAAAAAGGAAGGCATTGGCTTGTATCAGGCAATGGGTTATGGCTTGTTAATTACGCTGGTTTTAGTTCTGGGCAGGCTGCTTGCCGCCTACGGAGCGGTATTTGTGACAAAGATAGCAAGCCATTTTATTACCGTGGCGGATGAGGATCCGGGTATGGAAGCCTCACTTATAATCGGCTGGTCAGGTATGCGCGGTGTGGTCTCGCTGGCCGCGGCATTGTCTGTACCGGTCACACTTGCCGGCGGAGCGGATTTTCCTCATCGCAATCTGATCCTGTTCATTACTTTTACAGTGATTCTGATCACACTGGTTTTGCAGGGACTGACACTTCCGGTTATTATCAGAAAAGTAAAGCTGCCTGATTTCAACGATCATATGCCGGAAGAAGAAGCGGATAAAATACTACGTGAAGAGCTGGCCAGAGAATCGCTGCGTTATGTGGAAAAAAAGTACAGCACAGAGCTGGAAGACAATGTACATTTACAAAAGCTGGTCAGCCGATGGCAAAATCAGCTGGAATCGTACGAAAAACCTATCGACCTCGAAAATATTAAATCAATCTACAGAGAAGTTCTTGACAGGCAGCGGGAATTGCTGCTGCACAACAAAAAGCAGCAGCGTATCGATGATGAGATTATCAGAAGATATCTTCGTCAGATCGATCTGGAAGAAGAAAAAATAAAGCATGGCTAAATGGATTTATTTAAAAAAATCGGTCAGGTGCCCGGCGCGAAGCGGAAATCCGCTTATAAGAGGCTTGCCAATTATGAAAATGGAAAGTTTCAGAATGAGACTCCGACACAGACGCTGGTAAAAGAAGGGAGTATATTGAAAACTTTCCGGAGTTTTCTGGATAAACGCGCCGATGCCGGACCCGGGAAGCCGGTGCCCTCTGTACATACGGATCTGAAAAGCCTGAAGCCGGATGAAAATGTACTGATATGGTTTGGGCATAGCTCTTATTTTATTCAGGCAGATGGGCGGAAGCTGCTGGTTGATCCTGTTTTCAGCGGCAATGCATCGCCTGTAAACGGACTGGTAAAAGTTTTTCCCGGATCCAACCAGTATCAGGCGGATGACATGCCGCCGATAGATGTTTTGCTTATAACGCATGATCACTGGGATCACCTGGACTATCCAACGCTACAGAAGCTGAAGCATAAGGTCAGCAAGGTGGTTTGCGGTCTGGGAGTAGGGCAGCATTTTGAGTACTGGGGCTGGGACAGGAGTAAGCTGATCGAAAGGAACTGGTACGAAAGTGCGGACCTGGGCGGAGGAATCAGCGTTACCCTTACACCGGCCAGGCATTTTTCGGGTCGGCTCCTGAGCAGGAACAGCACACTCTGGACCTCTTTTGTGCTACAAACGCCTTCCTTCAGACTGTTTCTTGGCGGAGACAGTGGCTACGGGCCGCATTTTAAAGAAATTGGAGACCGTTTCGGGCCTTTTGATCTGGCTATTCTGGAATGCGGTCAATACAATAAAAAGTGGCCGTTTATTCATTCGCTGCCCGATGAGGTTATCAGAGAGGCACAGGAATTGAGGGCAGATAGTTTTATGCCGGTACACAATTCGAAATTCAAGCTGGCGCCGCATCCCTGGTATGAGCCCTTGCAGCAGGTAACCAGGATCGCCGGGGAAAGCAATGTGTCTGTAATCACTCCTTTGATCGGTGAAAAAGCGGAACTCGACCATCTGAATAAGGCCTGGGACAAATGGTGGGAATGGATCATGTAGTCATGGTGATAGCAGGAAGGGTTTTCCTGTTGCCGAACTGATAGAGATGTGGAGATGAGTTTTGATATTTTTTAGAATATTTTTCCTTTAACGGGGCTGATTGGATATCTTTAGTAAAGACTCCGAAATGAATGCATAAAGATTATCTCACCTCTCAGCGTTTTCAGAGCGGAGATATAGTCAGGTCATGGTATCTCTATTGTGATTTTCAAAACACTTCATGCCATTTGAAAATGATGGTAAAATGAATTTCTGCATTTTCATATTGTCCGTTATTGGGACTTTGGCAGTCTCTTGTTCCACTTCTCAGCAGGATGCGCAGGGTTCTTTTTCTGTGACACATTCAGTTGTGGAAGATTCGGTAGCAGCGGATGCTGGTGATAAGTCTTCAGAAACCGTGTTTTACGTGCGTGACTCATCCCTGTATTCAGGGATTTTTCTTCAGGAGTTTAAAAGAACGTATCGTGCGTATAAAGAAGTGGCTTTGCTGGGTGATACGATTCTTATCAATAATGATTATAAGAATATAATTACTATTCCGGTTGATTTGCCATTGAACCAAATTGTGGAGTATGCCCGGACCGACGAAGATAAAAGCTACACACTTTTTTTAAAGAGGGTAAATATATCTAGTCTGGAATATGTCTATTACGAATCGGAGGGAGGCAGGGAGATAAACCGTGAACAAGGGACTGCTGATCTGGAAGCCCTTTTCTATCTAAGAGCGGAAGCTGTGTTTGAAGATGATAGCGGTAATTTATCCGGTATGAGCGAATACATTGACGCATCGGGAAGAGACTGTCCGGTGTATATTTGTGTAGGCAGGCAGAATATTGAAAAATCTTTTTTGTATTATGCTTGCTCCGATGGGATACGTACTCCGGAACTTATACGGAAAAAATAAACAGGTATATCGTGGGATCTGTTGCTTTCAGTACCCTCACACTTTTAGAATTTCTGGCGACTGAGGTTCTCGAAACCTGTGGATTAATAAACTCGGCTATTGTTAGCTATACCGGAATCTTTAGGCATTAAGCTTTTAAACTTCTGCCACTTGGGACGCGGGGGCTGAAAGAAAGGGTTATGATTCAGGTCACGCATAGCAAGGGCTGTTGCGTATCGGTGAGGAGAGTTTTGAGCGTATTAGAAGTTGCCTGTTTCATACTCTTCCCGGCTGAGCGTATACTCGTAGCGACTGTCTTTTTCATGCTCCGCAATGAGCTCTCCGGTTTTCTGAGCGCCCAGTCGGGCAACAGCCTTTTGCGAGCGCAGGTTGCGCATGCCTGCATGGAAACGGACCTTCTCGACAAAGCGAAAAGCGTAGTCCAGCATCAGCTTTTTCAGCGCCTTGTTATAACGGCCGCCCCAGTATTTCGCAGACAGAAAAGTATAGCCGATAAAAACGGAGTATTGTTCCCGGTCATGATGGTAAAATCGTGTGCTGCCAATGGGCTGTCCTGTTGTATTGTCGATAATCAGGAATGCGCTTCCCGAGCGTATGGCTCCCTCAAAAAATACCAGAAAACGTTCCCGCAGGTAGCGGTCGCTTTCGGGATGCTGCTCCCAGATGCGGGGATCGGACGCTACAGCATAGAGCTGTTCGAAATCATCTGCAGTCAATGGCTGAAGCCGGATCAGCTCATTGGCAAGGCCGGAGGGCTGCCAGTTGATATCCGGAGAGGTATTGGCCGTCTGATACATGCTTAGCTCCTTTTATAAAAGACATAATCCGTAACCAGGGGATCGAGACCATGCTGCTTGAACTCTGTAGCAATCTGAGCCCGGTGGTAGGTCGAATGATTGATAATATGAAACAGTATATCCCGTACGCAGTTGACATAGCTTTCACCCTGTGTATTGGTATAGCGGATTTCCTTAGTCAGGTCAAGCGTGTTAAGAATACCAAGGCCGGTTTCGTAATTTTCCCGGTCTATATCCGCGAAGCGCTCCGTCTGTTGGATTTCCCATACACCATAGACCGGTTTTTTACCTTCCAGGCGATGGTTCCATACATGATTTGAATTCAGTATATGACTGAACAGCTTTATAGTTTTGTCTGATACGGAATTGTTGTTCATAGCCTCAGCCAGTTTCTGGTTGAAGTGATGGTTGTATTCGAAAAGCTCTTTGAAGTAATTGATCATAATAGTTGACATATAATAGTGGTGGCTGCTGCTTTAGCATTTTCAGCCAATGTATAGTTCTCCGGTCATATAGGGTACGCACTGACCGCTGATTTCGACTCTGTCTCCTGCCACATGGCATCGGAGATATCCCTGCCTTACAGAAAGCTGCCGGGCAGTAAGGCTTGTTTTGCCGAGCTGCTTTGCCCAGAACGGAGCAAGGGTCGTATGGGCAGAGCCGGTTGCCGGATCTTCATTGACTCCGGCTCCGGGAGCGAAAAAGCGGGAAACAAAGTCCTCCCGGTCACCTCTGGCGGTCACAATGATACCCCGGGCGCTGGTACAGGCGATCTGTGGCAGACGGGGAATAAGCTCACGGATTTGCTGCTCGTTTTCAAAGACAAAAAGATAATCGGTTTTGCCTTTCCAAATGGCTTGAGGCTGCAGGGAAAAACATTGAAGCAGCTTTTCCGACGGCTCTGTTTCCTGTATCGTATCGGCGGGAAAATCGAGTGTCAGAAAATCTTCCTGCTGTCTTACGGTCAGCATACCACTGTGCGGAGAGTAAAAACGGATCGTATTTTCCTCATAATTCAGGTAATGATACAATACCCAGGCTGCGGCCAGCGTAGCATGACCGCATAGCTCGACTTCTACAGAAGGGGTAAACCAGCGAATCTGGAAATGATCATTCTGCTTTACGAAAAATACGGTTTCAGACAGGTTGTTTTCACCCGCGATCTGCTGCATGGTTTCTGCGGGCAGCCATTTGTCCAGCGGGCATACAGCCGCGGGATTGCCTGCAAACACCTTATCTGCGAAGGCATCGATCTGGTATATCTTTATATTCATGGGAGACCAATCAAAAGATTCCTAAGTTTATCAAATTTTGTTAATACACACAAAGAAAAACAGCTTCCCTGAAGATATGTTGTGTGCATTCTTTCCCGGTCGCATTACTTCATTCTTTGCAGGCAATTTTCCAACAGCCCGACTGCCTGTGTGAGTTCTTTCTCATTCATTGAGGCAAATCCGAAGCGGAAAGCGTTTTGCTCCATGTCTGTCCGGATGATTCGCAGCCTGGGATCTGTGTTCAGTGCGCTGACAGGATAATCAGGCTTGAGCCGGACCCAGACAGCCATACCGCCGGAAGGCAGGGTATAAGAGACGTATTCTGAGAGTCTGGTTTTCAGGAGAGCGTCCAGCAGATCTCTGCGCTGGTGATAACATTTTCTCGCTTTTTTGAGGTGACGTCTGAGCTCGCCCTCTCTGATCAGAGAGGCCAGCGCGTTTTGCATATAGCCATCCCCGCCGGCATCGATGAGTTTTCGCAAAGCCGTGCACTGGTCTGTAAAGTTTTTGGGTGCGGCCATAAAACCGATCCGGATCGACGGGTCCAGTACCTTGGAAAAGGAGCCGATATAAAGCACATTACCGTTATGACCAGCGCTTGCCAGGGGCAGATAGGGAGACGAAGTATAGTGATAATCGTAGTCGTAATCGTCTTCAATGACCGCGAATTGATAGTGCGCGGACAACTCCAGCAGTTTCATTCTTCTTTCAGCGCTTAGCGTTACCGTAGTCGGGTAGTGGTGGTGCGGTATCACATATACCGCGTTTATTCTGTGTTTTTTGCACAACATTTCAATAGCATCCGTCCGTATGCCGTTTTCATCTGCTTCTACTTCCGGCACGCGGGCCCCTGTTTGTTCGAATACCCTTTTGGCAAGAGGGTAATCGGGCCGGCTCATGATTACAGTGGATCCCGGACCAAGCAGGAGCTGGGCGGTCAGGTATATGCTCATCTGTGCGCCGTGGGTTATCAGCAGATTGTCAGCGGAAAGATTTAAGCCCCTTGTCTCTGACAAATAGGTAACTAGTTCGCTACGCAGCTGTAATGTACCCTGAACTGTTCCGGCGATGACATGTTTTGCGGTATACTTTCGGGACGTGAGGGAACGGTAGGTTTTCAGCAGAGCGTCAATGGGTGATAATCTGATATCCGGGTGACCATCATCGATAATCAGTTCCGGAAGTGGAAAGGAAATTTCATTGTCGGCTTTGTTATCCGCTGTTTTGAAAGGAATGGTAAGATCATGCTCATAAGAAGATCTGACCGGGTTCCATTTCTGAGGATTAAGAAGAGGAATACTTTCAGATACCACGGCATGCTTGCGTGGCACAATCGTAATCCAGTCCTGTGAAGCAAGCTCTTCATAAGCCGCAGTCACTGTTTTGCGGTGTACCCCCAGAATACCGGCAAGCTCACGGCTTCCGGGCAGTATAGTGCCTGGTTTTATCACACCGTTTCTGACAGCTTTGGTTACCGATATAGCTATTTGTCTGTAGACAGGTGTTTTACTGTCTTTTTCGATCCCGATAAGATGCTCGTAAGGAAACATGCTGGACTACCTGATATATTAAAACTGGATGATAAAGGTAGTCCTGTCGGGTGGTATTTTTGTATTGTCAACTAAAAATTATTTTCGTATGGATTATCAGATAAAAAAAGCCAGTCTGGAAGATCTGGACGAAACGGCTGCCCTGTTCAATCTTTATCGGATCTTTTACCGTCAGGCATCGGATCTTGAGCGGGGCAAAGCTTTTCTGAAGGAACGGTTTCTTAACAGCGAGTCGGATATCTTCCTGGCAGTTGTTGATGGCAAAGCGGTTGGTTTTGTCCAGCTGTACAAGTTGTTTCACTATACAAAGCTGCAAAAGCAGTGGTCGCTGAGCGATCTGTTTGTACACCCTGATTATCGGGGCAACGGTCTTTCTGTGGCCTTGATCGATCGCAGCAAGCAATGGTGCGAGGAAACCGGCGCCTGCGGACTGATGCTTGAAACGGAAAAAACCAATCAGATCGGAAATACACTCTACCCGCGTTGTGGCTTTGAGTACGATGGCCTGCACAATTACTATCACTGGTGGCGGTAATATGCGGATTGCTGACATACCAGGGCGTTGATACAACGCCCTTTTGCTGATTTGAAAGGCAACAGATAATAAAATGCTAAACTATGCAGAACCCGATCATAAAAAATCTGAATGAGATTCTTGGCAGAATAGAGACTGCCTGCGCTCACAGCGGAAGAAACCCCTCGGAAGTAAGACTTCTGCTGGCTACGAAAACTGTAGATGCGGAAACCATCCGGCTTGCTTTGCAATCGGGACAGACCCTGATCGGAGAGAACAAGGTGCAGGAGGTAAAGTCGAAATATGAAGCGCTGAACGATGTGTTTCACGAGAAACATTTTATCGGGCATCTGCAAAGTAATAAAATAAAAGACCTGATTAAGTGTGGAGTTGTCTGTATTCAGTCACTCGACAGGGCAGAACTGGCGCAAAAGCTGCATCAGCGTCTGGCAATGGAAGGAAAGGCTATGGATGTATTTATTCAGGTCAATACCTCGGGAGAAGCCAGCAAGTTTGGTGTACATCCGGATAGGGCTGTTGAGCTGGCCGGGCAGGTAGCCGAACTGGATACGCTGAGGGTAAAAGGTCTGATGACTATAGGGCTGTTCAGTGCAGAACAGGAGAAGGTCAGAGCCTGCTTTAAGCTGCTCCGGTCCGTTCAGCAGCAGATTATTGAAGCCCGGATTCCAAAAGTTTCTGTCCGCGAACTGTCCATGGGTATGAGCAATGATCTGGAAATCGCCATCGAAGAAGGCGCCACGATGGTTCGTGTGGGCACCGCTGTTTTCGGCAAGCGCATGTATCCCGACAGCTATTACTGGGATGAGGGGAAAGACGGATTGTCTGAGTAGCCTATGGTTTGTCTGAAATGTTCTTAACAGAAACGAGCATCTGCTGGTTGCCTGAGGTTCGAAGGCAAGACCGGGCTTTCCCGTGATCTCGGGACTCCGCTGCGAGATCCTGCACTCCAATCATTGAGCTTTCCGCCTTAAGCATTAAACTATTTGCCTGGCCCCCTCAGTTCCTCAGCATCTTTATGGCAAAAGTCCCTAATACGGCAATGATAAGAATCATGATCACCCAGAGCCAGATGCTGTTTGCAAACAAAGGCTGAGCGGTATTGGCTTCTTCGTCTCTGATCCGCTGCTCTGTGCCCGGTTTGATCACTGTCAGTGAGTCCGGAATACGTTCCGCGAAATGACTCAGATCATATTGTGGCGCTGAAGCTGCCCGGTTGCCATATACCAGAAAATAATCAGCCTGCTCCGGAAAGCGGGCTACCAGCTCATAGATATAGCCCGAGACATGCACTGAGTCTATTGTCAGCGGCTGATTATCCTGATTATGAATCTGTATCCTGAGCTTCTGTATAAAGCGGCTGTCTGTGATAAACTCGTTTCGTTTGCCGGATTTGAGTATACCTGACCGCAGTAGGCTGTAATTGTATTTCCAGCCCTGTGGCGTGAGTACGCTGTCTCTCAGGTATTTTATAGTGACAGGACGGTAATAGTCAAAGGTATCTCTGATGCTGATCCGTATGCTGTATACTGGTATGGGCGTGGGCAGCGAAAGCTCGGTTTCCGTCTGGCGGGCTTCTTTTTTCTCCTGCGTATGCGTGATGCGGGCAGGGTAATGCTGAAATTCCCCTCCGATTATTTCGTGCTGGCGGCTGCTGGCCGAGATCAGCTCCGGCTTTTCCTGACCGGGCACAAACAGGCGGTAATACCGGTATCTGGAACGGGGAAAAAGCAGGCGGGTAAACTGAAACTCCGTGGATTCATTCTGAAAAGACAGAATACGGTAATTGTCTATAATGCCAAACCATTCCTGCTGATCCTGACTGCCTTCGAGACGTATTTTCCAGTCAAAATTTTTCTGACGGAAGTCCAGGGTAATCTGATTGACCGGCTCGGAAGAGGCGATTTCAAAGGTGAAGTAGTAACCTTGTTTGTTGTATGACTGATTGAGCAGAGCAAAAGGCACTTCCTTGTCGACGATCTTTTCAGCCGTGGTTCGTATCAGATAAGGTACTTCAAGAGTATCACCTTCTTCATTGATACCAATGATGCGTATATCGGCCATTCCGGGCGATACCTTCCCAAAAATATCATCCGGGAGCCGCAGCAGATGCCATTGTTCCGAAACTCCGTCGAGCGCCCTGCTGTAGGTATAATCCTGCATCTGCGCGCTGGTGCCGAAACAGCAGGCCAGGATCAGCAGACAAAGTAAAAAATTAGTAAGCTTCATCCGAAATACTGTTTTTGTATTTGTTGTATAAAAAGGAAATAATCAGTAGCAGCACACCCAGCGACACAAAGACAATCGTTTTGGCAATAGTATCGAGATGAGCGATATCGTAGAAAAACAATTTGAGCAGAGTAATCCCAAACAGCGCCATGGCTCCCAGGCGCAGGTGTCGTTTCTTTTTCCAGATACCCAGCACGATCAGCAGCAGAGCATAAGCGCCCCAGAGTATGCTCAGTCCGAGCTTGTAGGACTGTGATGAATGAGCCAGATCCATCCAGTTGATCAGTTCGCTGCTGGCCATCCATAGCAGAGCGATATGCAAGACGCAATCGTAGAAAAGAGGAAAATTCTTTATCATATCCCGTGGTATGTACCGGTAGCAGGCATACAGGCCGAGACCGGCAAAAGCCAGCGAAACATAACGAATGCCGATATAAAACCAGTTGCCGGTAAAATATTCCGGATGAAGCGGAGCGAGCCAGCGGTCACGCAGTTCGCTCAGCTCATAAAGTCCCTGGGTAAGGAAAACCAGCAGCGTCAGCAAAATCAGCAGGAGACTTAGTTTACTCAGCAGATGGTGACGTATTCGGGTATAATTGACCAGCGCCAGCGCCGATACGAAAAACAAGGAGTAATTGATGATCCATACCGCTTTGAAATTGTTCAGCGCATAGTTCATGAAATAGTCTTTGTAGTTGCCGTTCGGATTGTCTGTCTCGATCATCGTAGAGGTATAAAGCTGATCCCAATACGCGGCGATTTCTATTCTGAAAGCATAGTACAGTGAGAAAATCAGCAGCGCCGGCAGCGAGAAATCAATAAATACATTTACCGGCTTCCATTTGAAAGGCGGAGTTTCTGCCGGATATCTGTGCTTAAGGTAGTTGATCAGCGCCAGCGAAGCGACAAACAGCAGTGAAGTAAGCAGATAGATGTTGAGCAGGAATGGAATGTGGTATCCCGGCTGTCTGGTATAATAATAGGAATCATACGACACTGACCAGTCGTGAATCAGACTGAAAAAGGCCAGATAAATCATCGGGTATGCAAGCTTCTCGTAGATGGCAATATTTCTGGTTTTGCCAAGCCAGAACAGCAGAGCAGCTTCTCCTGACCAGAGCAGGGTAACCCAGTTTCCGTCCAGCTGTACGGGTACCGCTATCGTGATAAAGACCAGTACCAGTCCTAAAATCAGATAAAACAGATTTCTGTCAATAGTCTGCCGCTTGTGGATTATCATGGCCAATGCAAAATGAGGCAGCGCGTTGGCCAGAGTAAACAACCCAAGCAATTCGGCCCCGTTTGGCTGCTCTTCAAGCATATAATAGCCCAGACCGTAAAATGTAAAGGCGTTGGCCAGGAGCAGCAGAATGTCTTCTTTACCCAGTCTTGTCCGGTGGAGCAGCTGATAGGAGACAAGCGTGAGGTAAAACAGCACGAAAAAGATGCATAGAAAACCAATGCCGATAGCAAAGTCCTCGTCAGGCCGATAATCGCTCAGTGTCCAGCCTGCCACGATCAGCCAGGTAATACCGAACGAAGAGTACCAGAGCGGCTTCCAGAGCTTTTTGACGGCTATAGCCAGTATGCCCGCATTGATCAGCGTCATGTAGCTGAACAGTACGGCAATCTGTCCGGAGTCTTTGCTAAGCAGGAAGGGTACCGCATAGGCACCCACCAGACCGATATGCGCGATAATCTGCCTGTCGTAATGCAGGGCCGAGATGACCGTAAAGACGGTAAACAGCAGCATCAGCCCAAACGCCGGAATCAGGTCATAGAAGCTGTAAGCCGAGTATGTTATGAAATAGAATATGGACATGGAGCCGCTGAGCAGCACAGCGCTGAAATTATGGTATTTCTGTTTCAGCTTTATGGCAAATCCCAGCAGACCGACACCTGTCAGGTAGCCGAGTATGATACGGGTGAGCGGATTGATCAGCTGATGCTCAATGCTGTATTTTGCGCCTATAGCCACACCGATCACAATGATCAGAATACCGACTTTGTTGGCGAGGTTTTCCCCGATAAACTTTTCCAGATCTGATTTGGATTTTGGCGGGCGTATGTTGGTAACAGGCGGGGGGGGAGGTAGTATTGTATTCACGGATGGCTTCGCAGATAGCGCCTGAGCTGTTTCTTTTACAGGTACCGCAGGAGTGACGGGAGCAGCTACTCTGACAGATTCCTGAGAAGTACTCTTTAATGCGTAAATCTCCCGGCGCAGATCACTGATTTCTATCGAAAAATCTTCCTGTTTTTTCTGGAGTATGTGCAGCTTGTCCAGCAATTGCCGGATCTTGTCGTTGTTTTCAGTCATTGGTTTTCTCTGAGGCACGCGTTATGCCGGTTGACAATGTGGCAAAGGTACGTTAAAAACAGGGAAAAGTTTTGAAAGGCAGGTAGAGAAGAGAAGAATAAGGTGATGTGGTGATTGGACTTGTTCCAATTTCCAAGGCTGAGTCTGTCGAAGTCCCGATGGGCAGATTTTATGCCAGGTGGGTACAAAACAGAGGATCGGTGATCTGAAGGAAAATTAAGCGTTTTTTTTGTTCAGGCAGCTGGTAAATTTTTTAAGAACGTCGTTTTTCATCCGCTGGGATACAGGAATGCGATGTGCGCCCACCTGTATTTCATAACCGCTTATTTTGTCCGCTTTCTCCATATTGATTAGATATGACCGATGTACCTGTACAAAATGGTCGGGCAAAAGCGTACTGATTTTTTTCAGTGTCAGCAGGGTTATGATGCTTTTCTGAACGAGCTGGATAACCACATAGTTTTGAAGGCTTTTTACATAGAGGATATCGTCTGTACAGATTTTGAGATCTTCGTTGTCTGCTTTGATGTGCAGCCAGGTTTTACCGGCAGGGTGTTTTCTTTCAAAAAATGTTCTGGCTTTTAATACCGCTTTTTCAAAATCCTCAAAAAACACCGGCTTTACCAGATAACCGACCGAATTTACCTGATAGCCTTCCAGAGCATATTCTGAGTAGGCGGTAGTAAAAATAATCATTGTATCATGGCCGGTTAGCTGATGTGCCAGTTCCAGACCATTCATACCGGGCATATGGATATCCAGAAACAGCAGATCCGGCCGGGTTTCGTGTATATACGTTAACCCTTCTGTGGCATTATCAAAGCTTCCTGCAAGTGTCAGGAAATCAAACCGGCTTATATAGTCTGCGATGCCTTCCCGGGCAATTCGCTCATCTTCAATAATTATACATCGGATTTCCATATACCTGTCTCTGGTTTAATATGCAGTTCAACAATAAAAAAGCCTTCTTCGTTGCTGATTCGCAACTGGTGCCGGTCAGGGTAGATCAGCCCGAGCCGTTTCAGCGTGTGACTGAGGCCCACACCGCCTTGCCCGGAGCGATGTTTGTCGTATGAGTTTTCGAGCCGGAAAACAAGTGTCTCTTCTTTTATAAAACATTGCAGCCGGATGTGTTTGTAGCCGGATGCAAGATGTTTGAATGCGTTTTCAACGTAGGAAGAAAGAATGAACGGTGCAATTTTAATGGTACTTTCTGTGGGAATATCCCAACGGGTTTCAAGCAGCAGACCGGTTCCGAGCCGCTGTTGCTCAATGGCGATATAGCTTTTGATAAAGGCGATTTCATCGGTAAGCAGTATCACGGGATTACGTGATTCATATACATAGTAGCGCAGGACCTTGCTGTACTCTGCCAGTAGCTTCAGGGCTTCCTTACTGTCTTTTTGTATGAGAAACTGCAGATTGTTTAGAATATTGAATGTGAAATGAGGGCTTAACTGATAGCGGATAGATTGTAGTTCCATATTCATGAGCTCCTCTCTCAGCTGCTGCTGTTTTTTCAGCGAATCAATATGATGTCTGTTGAGCTCAAAGGCATAACCGACACCAGTAATCAGTATGGAAGCCATCCAGGTGCCGAAAAATACCGGCAGCAAAGGGCCGGGCTTTAGTGGCAAAACCGGGAGCTGCCGGTTTATGCTCTCGATCAGATAGTCTTCCGTAGTGAGTATAACGGCGCATAGGATACTAAGCAGAAGCAGCCGGAGGAAAAAAAGCAGGCCGGCGCCGGAGTGGTGGAATCGGGGCCGGATTACATACATGCTGATGCCCCGGGCATACAGGTAGCAGGTAAAGGTGACAGAGAATGAGTAAAACAGAGAAAGTATCAGGCTGAACTCTTCGCTGGTAAATAGCTGCAATGTCAGGATCAGGAAGATCAGAATCCAGAAAATTATATTGAGGTTTTGGAGCACCATTTTATATATACCGACAGCGATAAAAGTAAAGCTACATTATAAAACTTTGTTCTCCGCGTCGCTTGTCAAGTTAATAAGTACGGTCGTCAAGATGTCCGAAAAACAAGCAAGGAAAAGCTTTCTTTTGTGTTATAGATTTTAAAAATAAATTATCCATGAGAAAAATTTTGCTTTTCATTCTGATGCTGGTGACCGGATCAGTTGTTTATGCACAGGAAAAGACGGGAGATACCAAAATTGTTTCCGCTGTGACTGTCAAGGTCAACAATCTTCTTCATTTGGGAAAAACGCCGCTGAAAAACTACTATGCGCCGGGAGGGGAGATCGGAGTCTTTTTCAAAGACAGAGTCTATTTGGGTATAAGTCAGTATAGCAGTCTCGCTCCGAAGGATATATGGAGCAATAATCCTTACAGTCCGGACTGGACTCGTATGTATGAATATGGCTTGCATATAGCGTGGAAGCAGCTTCTGACCGATAATTTGTATGTAATGGCGGGGCTGCGCGGAGGATACGGCGCGCTGCATATGGAGTACCGTTTCAATAATGGTGAAGACAGTGATGAAACCATGAGCCGTGAGCAGCTTGGCTCGCTCTTCGTCAATCCTGATCTGAGAGCAGGTATCAGACTGCACAGGTTTATCGCACTTGAAGCCGGTGCCAGCTACAGGTTATATACAGGGGGACAGACCAAATGGGGATTGACATCGCAGGCATTGAATGGTCCAGGTTTTGTGCTGTCTCTGGTTGGAAATATTCCCTTGTAGCAGGGGTTTTTCCTGATTTCCGCGGTGCAAAAGAAATAACAAAACGAAGTTGTGCGGGAGCAGCTTCGTTTTGTCCTGAATTAATAAAGTACATTTTAGTCTTTCATACACAAAAGCGGGCTTCTGGCAGGTTTTTCATCAGCTCCGTTCCATTGGAGGGTTTCGGTCCGCAACCCAGGCAAACCCGCTTATGCCTTTTGCTTTGAGCCGTTCGATAAGCTGGGCTGTATGGTGCTGAATATGACGTATGGTATTGATATGAAGCTCCATGCGGGAGTATGGATACCATACAAATCCGGAGTATTCCTCCAGAGGCAGGAACTCAATCGCCTGGAGAAGATTGCTTTCAATATCATCGATAAAAGCCAGGAGCTCTTCCTGTGTATGATAGCCTTCCACCACCACACCATCCTCCGGATTTTCCCAATCCTCACTACCGCCAAGGCTTTCGGCCCCGATGATGGCATGAGGCCATGGCCGGAAGCTTTCCGGGCTGGCGGACAGGTAAAACTTTACACCCCAGAGAATATGGTAAGCGATCTGCCAGTTAGGATTGTTATGGCTGGTGTCGTTCCACAATTCCTCCGGTGTTTTCCCGATTACGGTACGCAGGGCCTGGAGCGCTGCTCTGTACTGGGAATCAAGTACGTCAATGATGATTTTGTTATCCATGATTCAGAGTATTGTATTGTTTGTTGACGGAGTAATTGCTGAAGCTGTACGTAAATTTTCCGGGTCCCCGTATGTTTTTGTTGTCCAGACAGCCAGGAAATCGGCCATACTGTGTTGCGCCCTTTCCGAAGCATGCGCTCCCGGGTCGCTCAGATGCGCGTTGGTATAGGCCATCGTGATCAGCAGCAGTATACATCCCCTGGCCAGATCGGGAGCAAGGCCTCTTCTGCCGGATAGCGGGGTTTGATCCATAAGTTTGTTCATGCGGTTTTTAATGCAAAGCTACTCCGGAAGCTGGTAGCAGAATTGTAAAAAATGGACATTCAGTATCCGCTCAGCTCAAAAAAACGGGCCGGACTATATCCGGAAAAAGACTTGAAATCGTGAATAAAATGCGCCTGATCGTAATAACCGAAAGCATGCGCAGCTTCGGTAAGGTGTGTGTAGGCTTTGTAGTTGTTCAGGATATTTTCGAAACGGATAATCCGGGCGTAAAGCTTAGGGTTAAACCCGGTATATATTCTGAAACGTCTTTCAAACTGTTTCTGAGACAGGCAGAAGTCATCGGCCAGGCTGGCAATGCTGACATTGCCCTTGCTTAGCCGTATATGGTGGACTGCCTGCAGGGCATATGAGTCATCAAACCGCTGCCGGGACAACCTGGACAGGAAATAATCGCTGACAATCCGGATTCGTTCAGTAGTGGAAGCAGCGAGCGCTATTTTTTCTGTGATACTGTCGCCCTGGTTGTCCCAGAGTGTATCCGGATCCAGAAACTGATCATTGAGCTCTGCTGCCGGCAGATTAAAGAAAGCAGGTATGGCATGCGGATACAGGGATATTCCAAACATTCCGAAAAAGCCGCCGGCCGGATATTGCCCCGGCAGACTAGTCTGTCCCTGTACGGAAGAGAAGGCCAGCTCGGCATGCTTCTGACTGCCCCGGAAGGCAAAGACGATTTCTGTCAGGCTGCTGGCAGTGGCATAATAGGTGGCAGGAGTATACTGATCCTGCTCTTCCCAGGATGCTACCCAGAAATGATGGACATATCCGTTTAGTTCTTTGCATGGAGGAATGGTCAGAAAGCTCATGTCTGGCAGCTGGTTTTTTTTTTTCGGGTATCAAATGATTGCAGACAGCAGGGCCTGATGGCTTCAACGTTCAATTTCCCTTATCCGGTTCGGATAACCGGATTTTTTTATCATCTGCAAATATGCAAAAAAAGCGGATACCAGACGTCGCTGATGGTACTATCGTGTTTGCACAGGCGCTTTGACGGTACGCCCCCAGACTATAAACAAAGCGATCAAACCCAGAAATACGTTGATCCCGATCTGTGCCGCTTCGCCTCGTATGATATGAAAGATGGCCGCTGCGATCATCAGAGCAACGACGCCTGCCGCCGTATACACGCTTAGTACCGGATAGATCCGGACAATAGCCGGCACAATCAGCCCGATACCGGCGAGCAGGTCTGCGATGCCGGTGACCGTTACCAGAACCGGATGATCAGCAGTCCATGGCCACATGGCGGCAAGTGTTTCAGCCGGCTGAAATAGTTTCATGGCCGAAGCCCATATGAGGCTGCCGGCTGTAAGAACCTGAGCGATCCAGAGCAGAATGTTGTAAAACCGGGCAGTTGTCAGTGAGTTGATCATGTGCATTTGTAGTTTTGATTGCTGTAAAAATACGTACCTTTACATATTACCCGGAAAGTACTATCCTGTCAGATAGCGCTTTCTGACAGGATAGTATCATTAAAAATGAATAATTTATGCTGACAGACGGCAGATGTCCTCAGAGTATGCGCCCGATCAGCGACGCGCTGGAAGCGCTCGAAGGCAGATGGAAACTGCTTATTCTTTTTTCTTTGTCTTCCGGCCCCAGACGGTTTAAGGAAATCGCCAGGGAAGTGGGAGCTATCACAGATAAAGTTCTTTCCAAAGAACTGAAGCTGCTGGAAGAAAATAAGCTGATTACCAGAACAGTTTACGATACTTTTCCGCCTGCCGTGCAATATGCCATTACCGAGCATGGCATGTCGCTGGAAAAGGTACTGGCGGAGCTGCACTACTGGGGATTAAAGCACCGGCAGGAGGTGATTGGTAAATGAGCAATCAGAACGTTTGTCCTATACCGATAAAGAAAAGACGATCCTCGCGGGAAAGACTATGGCCAAAGATATTGCCAATTCCTACGCGTCCGGCCAGTATGGTTCGCAGACCAATACAAAAAGTGAGTAAAGAGTGATCGGAAGGGGGAGGATGAAATAACGATTTTTTAATGGTCCGGAGAGTCAGGCGTTTCGGGCATGTTTTCATACACTATCCCCCACTAGCGGTAACCGGTGCCGTATATGGTTTTCAGGTAACTGGCGCATCCCGAATCCTGGAGCTTCTCAGTCCGCCAAAAGAAGCGCCCGCTACAAATGCCTGATCTGCTTTCAGGCCCGCCAGTATCTCCGCTGCCCAAACACCGTAGCAGCTTATGTTGCAGGTTGCCCAGCCCGCGGTCAAAATCCCGGAACAGGGAGATAGTTCTGGCTCCCGGAAATATGACCAGTGTATCGAGGCCGGTTTCTTTGGTATGCAGACCCGGACATGGGTTGTGCCAAGGGACGTTTTTACTTCAAGCTCTTCGTATTTCTGCCGTTGTCTCCTCCGGAGCGCTTATCCCGGTTTCTGCAATATGCCCGATCGTTTACCGGATCTTAAAGCTTGATTTTCGTTTTATGATCATTTCCGTTTTATGCTGGTTTCATAGGTTTGGATCCATTCAGCAGCGCTTATTTTTCCTGTAAGTCCGGCAATCAGCTCGTGGGGTATCTGATCCGTTTTTTTGAAGCGTATACAGCTCTTGCCCATATCCAGCCTGGTCTTGCAGTGTCTGGGATATTCTTCCGTAAGCCACTTCAATAGCTCCGGACAGGCATACAGACCCATATGGTAAAGAGCAACAAAGCTTTTCTGTGAGGCGATGCTTATAAAAGGCAGAGGCTGTTTCGGGTCGCAGTGGTATCCGGCCGGGTAGACCGAATGCGGCACTACATAGCCAATCATGCCGTAGCTAATGGTTTCGGAAAATCCATCCGGCAGATTATCCAGGATGGTTTTTCTAAGCTTCTGAATAACCGGCTTTCTGTCTTCGGGAAGCTGGTCGATATAGTGTTCCGGAGTATCTGCTTTTAGCTGCATGGTTGTTTGTGAGTCTGCCGATTTTTTCTGAAACGTCTGTAACGGACTTTTAGCGCAAATTAATCAGCCGGTTTGTACGGGCAAAATTATATGAATAATGGAAAAGTATTTATTTCTGTATTTCGGGGCTGCTCTTAGTGCGTATTTGTTCTGACTGCATTTGCGCGTACCGTAAAAATATCCCGATTGAAAATTCGGCTACTGCTTGTGTATTGGATCTTTTCTATAAAAATTTATATATTTAAAAGTTAGTATCTTTGGGCGGAAGTTATGTATGGATTGTGCCGGAAAATCCGTGAAAGATTGCTGCTATTATTTTTATCATAAAAAAACAGACGATGATGTTCCGGTTTTTGCTGCCCCTCTCTATGATTTTGTTATGTTGTACAGCTGCCGTTCGCGCCCAGGATCTGGCCCGCGGAGCCGATGTAGGCTGGCTTTCGGAGATGGAGGCTTCCGGCAGGGTATGGCGGGACAGCAATGGTGTACAAAAGGATCTGCTGGATATACTACCGGATTACTGTATCAATTCCATACGCCTCAGAGTCTGGGTCAATCCGCAGGGAGGCTGGAGCGGCAGGCAGGATGTGATCAGCCTGTCCAAAAGAGCTGTTGCCAGAGGGTATCGTCTGATGATCGATTTTCACTACAGCGATTCCTGGGCAGACCCCGGCCAGCAAAACAAGCCGGCCGCCTGGGCAGGCTATACTATGCAGCAGTTGGTACAGGCGGTATATGATCACACGTTTGACGTATTGTCGGCTCTGAAAGCCGAGGGTATTACCCCCGAATGGGTACAGGTGGGCAACGAAACCAACGATGGCATGCTGTGGCCGGAAGGCCGTGCTTCGGCCAATAACAATGCGAATATGGTCAATTACGCCCGGTTTGTGGACAGCGGCTATCAGGCAGTCAAAGAGGTGTTTCCGGCTGCCAGAGTGCTGGTGCATGTGGCCAATGGGTATGACAATGGCTTGTTTCGCTGGAATATCGGAGGTCTGGTCAGTAATAATGCCCGTTTTGATGCCATCGCCATGTCCATGTATCCGGAAGCGGGAAATACACCCGACTGGCCGGAGTATGCCACACAGGCGCTGGCCAATATGCAGGATATGATCAGCCGGTACAATAAAGACGTTATAGTATCCGAGATCGGCATGCCGACCAGTCAGCCGCAGGCGGCCCGGCAGTTTACAGAGCAGGTTATCCGCAATCTGCAATCCATTGCGGGCAACCGGGGGCTGGGGGTGTTCTGGTGGGAACCGCAGGCTTACAACTGGCGGGGCTATGGCAAAGTCGCATGGAATGGCAATACCGGTGCAAACGCCTATCAGGCAACCGAAGCCATGAAAGGCTTTCAGTATAACTGTCAGTCTGCAAGCCCGGTACAGACTACGTTTGCCGTCGATATGACAGGACAATCCACGCAAAATGGTGTATATATCACGGGTGAAATGACTTCGGTAAACGGCAACTGGCAGCTGCTGCCCATGACGGCTATGGGCAATGGGCTCTATTCACGGACTTTTACCATGCAGCCAGGGCAGACCGGAGCGTATTACTATCTCAACGGCAATGACTGGGGGGCAAGGGAGACTGTGCCTGCTGCCTGTGCCCTCTGGTGGAATGTCGATCGCGGCTATGAAATTCCTGATGCGGATACGCATGAGATCAATGATGCATGGGGCCACTGCGAATCGGTGGTAACGGATATTGCTGCTTATAATAAGGAACGGTTTACGGCTTATCCCAATCCGTTTGAACACTCCTTTATAATTCATGCTGAGGAGCCGGTGGAATATACGATCCGGAGTGTGGAAAATCTCCACATCGTGGCCGGCCAATGCTCCGGTTCTTGTGCAATAGGAGAGACCCTGCCGTCCGGCACCTATATCCTGCAGATACAGAGTCAGTCGGAAACGAGCGTGCTGAAGCTGGTGAAGCAGTAAAGCAGAATATTTCAGATATGCTGAGAATGTAGTCAGTGTCCGGTCTTTGCAACTGATCGTGTTGCCTGATCAGAAATAAAATACGGTACATCCTATTTGGAAACAGGCCGAACGTGGTGCGGTAACCGATACCGCCCCGGCTCACCGGGAGCATAGTATTTTTTCAATCCGGATTAAAACAGCAACAGCCAGCTCATTTTATACAAGCTGGCTGTTTATTTTAACAGGAAACATGCTTGCAGCCCTATCGGATATGCATCTGCTGATTATATGTCCCGGTTTTGGTAATGACCTGTAGTATGTACATACCCTCAGGCAGACCGCCAGTATCTATCTGCTTCCTTCCGGCCGTGGATAGCAGCTCAGTGCCGTTTAGTGACAGAATACGGATAGCTTCGGGATCCGTATTGTCTGCTGCTTCCACCGTAATATAACCGCTGGCCGGATTAGGGTAGAAGCGTATTCTGCCGGCGGGCAGGCTGATAGCAGTACCCGTGATGACCGCCTTCTGAAAAATGGCGGAATAGCCGGAGCAGGTTTCATTGGAAATGTATACAGCATAATTGCCGCTTTCCGGCATTGTGAAAGTCCTGTCTGTGTTACCGGTAAGTACAGAAACGGTACTGTCTTCGGAGAGGCTGACCCATTGGAAGGTGGCATTGCCAGCCGTGGCCTCCAGAAGATCTCCGGTTTGAGTTACCTCAAAATCAATAGCACAGAAATTGAGGATGACTACCCCGTCTGCTCCTGATGTTGCCGGATAACCAGAGCCATTGCCCCCGCCGCCACCGGCTCCGTACTTTTGTGCGGGTGCAGCCGGGTTAGAATTATCCAATCCATGTGAGCAATTATTATAACCAGCCCCTTTGCTGCCATGACCTCCGGGGTATCCACCGGAATATCCTCCGGTTCCTCCCTGATCAGGACAGCCTCCCGGAGCATATGGCTGAGGATATCCGCCGTCACTGCCGTTGCCTTTTCTTCCGGCAGCCCCGCCGCCCCCGCCGCCATAGTATGTCCAGAAGCCTTTACCACCGCTGCCGCCCTGATAGTTGGCGAGGTTGCCGTTCTGGCCGCTGCCTCCGGCTCCTCCCGGCCTGTAGCCGTTATCATCGGGTGAAAACGGGGCATTTGCTCCTCCCGAAGCGCTGAGCAGCGTAGAAAAGCTGCTGGTTCGGTTACCCTGGTTCTGTCCGACCGTAATCGTATAGTCCGTATTGCTAGTCAATGTATAAATGCCGGAAGCATATCCTCCGCCACCGCCGCCGCCGAGTCCGTTGCTTCCGCCGTTGCCTCCCGCGCCGGCCACCTCGATTAGAGGAGTGGAGACAATACCGTTCTGGTGATTGTATATGGCATCCTGCTCAAAAATGATGGTTCCGTACTGCTGGCTGTCTTTGATCAGATCGGCTTTGGAAATGTGAATAAAGGCGCTCGTGTCGGTACAGGATCCGTTCGAAACAATGACCGCATAGCTTCCGGCATGTTGTACCGCCAATGTCCGGTTAACAGCGTTCTGCATAGGCGTATGATTTCTGTCGATCCACTGATAGCTTGCGTCTGCCTGGTTGGCATGCAGGGTGAGCCCTAGTTGAGTTATGCCCAGGTCTATCAGACAGGTTGAAATACGCACCCAGCCGTTGGCGCCGTTTGTAGCCGGAGAGCCGTTGCCGTTTCCGCCTCCGCCGCCGGCTCCGTAGTTACCCGCCTCGGTAGCCGGAGATATATGCTCCCGTCCGGACTGGCAATCTAAATAGCCTGCCCCCTTGGCACCGTTTCCGCCGGGATACCCGCCTGAAATACCCGGAGCTCCTCCATTGTGAGGGCACGAATCTCGATTATATGAGCTTGTGGAACCTCCCGGGATTCCGTTGCCGTTTCTTCCGGCGCTGCCTCCACCACCGCCTCCATAGTATGTCCAGAAGCCTTTACCGCCGTTGCCGCCGTTTCGGTTGGCAATGTTTCCGCCTGAGCCTTTACCACCCATTCCCGCAATGCCGAAACCATCGGGAGATCTGTCATATGTAGCATCTGTACCACCGGTAGCCTCCAGGAAGCTATTGACAGAAGATGTACGGCTTGTGCCCGCATTTTGCCCTACAGTGACGGTAAGGATTTCCCCGGGAGTGACCTCATAGATACCGGAGGCATATCCGCCACCGCCACCGCCGCTTAATCCGTTTG
This sequence comes from Bacteroidota bacterium, assembly GCA_023458555.1. GTDB lineage: Bacteria > Bacteroidota > Bacteroidia > Cytophagales > Cytophagaceae > SpSt-227. Next base: position 306,704 of record JAEWYS010000020.1, read on the forward strand.
CCCTGCCATCGCCGCCGGCTCCGACAACTTCAATAAGAACCCGGCTTGTGTTTTGCGGTACAGTATAGGTTCCCGAAGTATGGAAAATTGCTTCGTCCTGTCCCATCCCCATGAATGTATGGAGCAAAAACAGGCAGGTGAGTAGTTTTTTGATCATCAGAATAAAATTGAAAAATGCCAGGCGCCAAATCTAAAAAAATATACGGCTATTCGTATGTGTTTTGACAGAAAGATTGTACTTCTGTCCGGGTGATTGAGGAGAGTCCGGGCTTTCCTGCACGCTTCCCTTTTTAATTTAGAACACTAATCTCTGTAGGTTTGTCGGTCTTATGGGGTAAGAGAAGAAGCATGGCTGCTTCTCTCTTACCCAAAATCAATATGAATTCCGGATAGCCTATTTTATTACCAGCTTCACAGATTCACTATGCTCCCCGATAGTTATTTTGAGCAGATAGATACCTGGCAGAAGAGAGCCTTTTTCTATGATTGTCTGATAAGAGCCCGGACCCAGGTGGGCGCTGAGTAGCTCTCTTACCTGATTTCCATACAGATCATGCAAAGACATCTCTGCTTTTCCGGACCTCTCAAGACGGTATTCGATAGTAGAAAAATCAGTGAGCGGATTAGGATATATATTCTTTATAAAGCTGGTTTTGTAGGCGAGCTTCTTTTTATTGATATTGGTAACCGTTCCGTCCGGCAAAAATGCGCCGGTGATCTCCAGATTGTCTTTTACCTCGAGTCCCCGCAATACCATATTCAGCTCCCTGACGCCGAATACAATCCCGTTTTTAGGTGTCTGATCCTCGTTTCCGGCAATGGAATCAGTTTCCTGTGTCAGAATATAGAGCTTGTCATCATCACCAAAAGACGCGTCCATTTCCCATACATAAAAGGTAGAGTCGGCAACCAGAGGCGAACTGGTAATTTCTTTCCAGGGACTGTCATTCCTTAAGTTTTTAAGATATAGTTCAATCCTTCCCTGATCAATGCTGTCTGTCGTATACACAGGTCGTATCTTCTGGAAGGTGGCAGAGGCAACGGATTGCGAGTTTACAGATACAACCGGTTTGCAGAAATTATAGTCCGCTCCTTCATCAGCGACATAATAATCCCATACGTCCTGAGATTGGTGGTACACTCCGATATAGAATTCGTTTTTCAGCCCCTCATTCGTTTCGCTGGTGGTCGTAAAGCCTATGATGGCATAGTCATCATTCATATCAAAGGACAGCTCATCAAATGAGAAGCCCGAAGCTCCTTCAAATCCCTCAATTACTTCGGGTGTTTCCCACGCGTCATTGATATAGGAAGCGGCGTAGAGCTTGCTGTCTCTTGTATTTTCATTGCCGTCGGGATCATTGATCCAGACCAGCACGGCATAATCATGCGCCTCATTGAACTTGACCTGAAGATCCTTATTGACACCCGGTATATTGGTCAGTTGCTGCGGTTGGGCAAGATACCATGTTGACCCTGTCAGCCTGAGTGTTGTATACCAGATATTGTTCCTCATATTCTGTGCATTTTCCTGCACCATCCAGGTGATTAATGCGAAATCAGAACCGTTGACTGTTACTTTTGCCCGGCTTTCTGCTCTTCCGGTCTGAAAGCCCGAAATATCGTCCGCCAGCATTTCATTATACACGATTGCATTGGATGCCGCATCATAAAACGCGAGGTAAATATCCTGCGCTTTCAGCAGGTCCTGCACCGATATGCCTGATGGGAGATTGCTGAGATCGTATCTGTTCTGGCAGTAGGTTATAAAAGCAGAGCCATCCGGCGTAAAAGCCAGCGAAGGATTATTAATGCCATGCATATTTTCAGCAAGCAGCACAGGCGGCTCAAATTTATTTTCCGATTTATTCAGGATGGAAAACAGCAATGCGCTGGTCCCGGCAGTATTGTCCACCCATACCGCCCCCATATGCTCGCCGGCTCCTGTAAATACGGGTTCCGGTGAGAATTCAGGCAGCACAAAGGATTCGTTTATCCTGTAGGTATTTACGATGGACTGCGGGTTGTCCGGATCATAGACCGGTGTTAGCGTTCCCGGGTAGGAGCCAAAGGATTCGTCCACAAATGCCTTGGGGCCATAGGTATAAAGCCCGAGGCCGCCAGATGACCAGAATGAAAAGGCTTTTACATTAACCTGTCCCAGCAGGCTGTAATCTCCCCCAAACTGGTGTTCCGTATTTTCTGCCGGTACATTCCGGTAGTACATGCCGGCGCCTAATCGGGCCCGTATGGTTAAGGTCGCATCTGCCGAAAGCATTCCTCCCAGTACTTTTACGTCTCCTCTGATGTAGCCCTCTCCCGATGCCTTTACAGCGATGGATGTTTGATGTGTTCCTGATTGCAGAAATCCCCATTGTCCGTCCTGATGGCCTGCTACAATTTTCCCGTCAAGAGATGCCTGGAAGGTGAGGCCTGCATCAAATTTAATTGTGATAAAAGGAGCCAGAGGAAAGCTTATGCCCGGCAGGGCAAAAGAATAGCTGTTTGTCTCCGCGTGTGCCGAAGCGATCAGCGAAAAGTTCAGATCCTGATCAAAGCGTATAACCGCTCCGAGAGAAAGCTCCCTGAATTCGGTATGTAACCCAAGAGTATTCAGATTGAAAAGTATGCATTCCCCGGCAGCTTTGGCTTCACCCGTATGTTTGTCCAGAGTAAAGTAGTAGGCAAGATAAGGAGCTTCTACTCCAAAAGGCCGCCCTGACAATCCGGTCAGTCCGGCAGGCAGATATTCTGTAAGGGTAAAGTTAATGGGATTGTATACGGCCCAGGTAATGCTGTCTCCCTTGGTGGCTGTATAATATATCAAGGCATCCTTTGCCCACAGCGGTTTGGGCTTTATTTGCAGGGAGTAGCTTTCTGACAGTCCTGTCATATTATTGGCTGCATTCAGAAAAAATGCGGTTAGCACAGCGCCGGGCTTTGCCGTTTTCATATCGATAGTGGCCCTGGCGGAATTGTTTCCGGGAGCAGCATCTAGCGCGTAGCCATACTCCTCTGAGTGCGCAGCATCGGAAATAATGAAAAGAACATGTTCGGTTCCGGCAGGAACAGGGCCGGAGTAGGTAAACTCGTTTTCCAGAGGAAGCCCTTCGACAAAAGGCCCGAATCCCTGGCTCGCTGAAATAGTTTGGGCCCGGGAATAGTTAAAGGATAAAAAGAAACCCAGAAGAATTAAAAAATTTGCAAGTTTCATAAAGTGCTAAATTTTAAAAAGGGATAATGCATGCAATATGAGTAATTTATGCTGGAAGAAAAAATGTCCTCCCTATTCTTTTTTAGGCTTAAGCATCTATTCTTGTCTGTCTGTACGGCAACTGAATTGTACTTGGGAAATGCGCCCCCTCTTACTAATCGAAGAGAGTTGCTGTTTATCTGTTTCTATTCTTATCCTCGACAAAAAGCAAGAGACTTAAGCAGTTGATGATTTTTTCAGCCGACGGATTGGAGATATGCAGTCACACATATTGTCATCAGGCGTATGACTGTTTCGTTCTGCCGGCCATTTAATGCTTTTTTATGGTAACCCCTGCCGTTTTTTTTAGTATACTTAAAAGCTAAATTCTTTTCTGCTTATTCATATAGCGAGCGAATTTAAAAGGAGGAGTTGTATAAAATAACTGAAATATAATTGCTTACACAGAGGGGCAGGAGAGGTAAGCGCCAAAAAATAACGTATGAGACTACCACTGATTTTTAACCGCTATGCATGTTTGCTGTCTTGTCTTATGATAAGCTTCGGCATGTATGCGCAGTCGCCGGAAACAGAAGACGCTGAAAAAGAGGAGCCGCATTGCGGTTCCGATATTCTGCTGAACCGTCAGGATACGAAACGTGATGCGTTTGAACAACGCTTGTTGCAGAACACTATGAACACTCTGGGTGACGAAGAAGAGTTAACAGAATACAGGGTGCCGGTAGCCTTTCATATTGTGCACCAGAACGGAGCGGAAAATATTCCGGATTCGGATGTGCATGATGCCCTGCGGCTTCTGAACGATGCCTTTAGTGATGCGGCTCCCTTTGCTTCTCCCGGGGGAGTACCCGCAGGAATTCGTTTTTGCATGGGATCTGGCTCAGCCAATATTACCAGACATCAGTCTTCTCTTACAAATGTAGTTATGGAAAACGACGACATCGCGTTAAAGGAGATCGGGCTATGGTCCGCCAGAGACTACGTGAATATATGGGTCGTAAATTCGATCTCATCGCTCACCATGGGCCCCTCGGTGGCAGGCTACGCGATGCTGCCGTATATGCACGGAGCGCCGGTTGACGGGGTGGTGGTTGAAGCCGCTTTTGTCAATGCCAATCCGGATAAGGTGAAAGTGCTGGTACATGAGATGGGGCACTATCTGGGTTTGTATCATACTTTTGAGGGAGGCTGTAAAAACGACAACTGCCAGACCGATGGAGACAAAGTCTGCGATACTCCGCCGGATCGTTCCGTCGCGCCGGTAGGATGCGACAGCTTTGCCAATACCTGCACGTCAGACGAAGACGATGCCTCCGTTCATAATCCTTTCCGTGCAGAGGCTTCAGGCGGTCTGGGCGACCAGCCGGATATGCATCAGAACTATATGGATTACGGCTTTCAGGAATGCCAGAATACCTTTACCGCAGGGCAGCGCAAACGAATGCGCGATGCCTTGCTGGAGGCCCGAAGCAGTCTGCTTAGCAATGCGCATACATGCCGGCCTTGCGCGACACCGTTTCAGGCCGATATCAGCCACCTGCCTGATACATGGCCTGCCGGAGTACCGCTGGAGTTTACCGTTAACACGGATAATGAAAGTCCGTTACTGTACATTTTCTGGATGATCGACAATACCGGAGCATCAGAGAATATCGTGACGCGTACGTTTTATGAGGCGAAGACAGTGACGGTAAAAGCCTATGTGTATGATCTGAATATGCTTGGCTGCGATCAGGAGCTGACTGCGACAATCACTATTACCTGTCCCGTGCCCAAGCCGGTATTTACGGCAAACAGCCCGGATGGTCTGACGAGTCCGGGTGAAACCGTGCGTTTTGAGACCGGGGAATCCGCTTACCAGTACAGCTGGCAGGTAGATGGCGCCAGCAAGGCTATGGGTGCTACGTTCGATTATCTGGTGGAGGGAACAGAGGGCAGGCTGGTTACGTTGACAGCCAACGACGGATCATGCCAGGCGGTGAGTGAGCCTTACTATCTGCTTCCCGGCAATTGTGCCGACAGCAGGGAAAACAATGTCTGGTATTTCGGATCATATGCCGGAATTGATTTTAATTACAAACCCGCCAGAGCCATTCCTGGGAAACTGACTACGGAAGAAGGCTGCGCGGTGCTTTGTGATGCTGATGGCACACCCTTATTCTATTCCAACGGAAGCACAGTAGGCAATAGTCAGACAGGGGTACAGCTTTTAAACGGTAACGGCCTGACCGGTACGATTACCACGACCCAATCGGCCTTATTTGTTCCGATGCCCGGCAGTGATCGCTATGTATATTTGTTTACCGTAGACGCGCAGGCAGGAGAAACCCATCTGGCGACCAATGGTGGTATTTCCTACTCCGTCATCGATCGTCTGGGGGATAACGGAAAGGGGGAAGTGACGGAAAAGAATACCCTGCTGCTTACTCCGACAGTAGAAAAAATAACCGCGGTTAAAAACCACAGAGGCGACGGCATCTGGGTGATCGGGCATGAATGGAATTCCGATGCCTTCTACGCGTGGCCTGTTACGGCGGCGGGAGTTGGTACTCCGGTAATCAGCAGAACAGGTTCCGTGCATCAGTCTCCGGTAAATAGTATAGGCTCGCTTGCGTTGGGGGAAATGAAAGCATCGCCTTCCGGACGAAAAATAGTGCTGGCTACTCAGGGAACCGGATCGTACGAGGTGTTTGATTTTGATAACCATACAGGAAAGCTATCCAATGCCCTGTTGCTTAAGAATAATCTTACCGGAAGCGCCTACGGGGTCAGCTTTTCTCCCAACGAACGCTATCTCTACGGCACTCCGATCACACAATTTCATCTGATTCGTTTTGATCTGCATGCAGGCGGTCAGGAAGCAGTTAACAACTCTGTGGTGCTTATAAGTAATATAAAATCAATTAGCGGAGGCAGCATACAGTCAGGACCCGATGGCAGGATCTATATGGCGCACAGGAATAGTCAGTACCTGTCTGTCATATCCAATCCCAATGCGGAGGATGTGGCAGATTGCGGCTTTGAGCCGGAGTCGTTTAAGCTGGCAGGAACCGGCCGTTCTTTTTACGGACTACCCAATCCGGTACAAAGTGTACTGTTCTCTGTACGCCCGGTCATTTATGGAGCAGATAAAGTTTGTATCCCGGAAACAGATACGCTCGTCCATTATACCTTTACGCCAAGAGGAAGGGCTACGTATGAATGGATCCATAAAGGGCCTAATACATTGATCACGGTGAATGATACCGCTATCGCTGTACGATTTAGCATACCGGGGAGGGATACCCTGATATTGCAGCGTACTGCTCCATGCAATGAGCTATACGACACTCTGTACATTACCTCTGGTTCTCCGGTGTCCGTTTCATTAGGACCGGATCATCTGGTATGCGGCGGATCATCCGTCACCCTTGATGCAGGGCCTGATTTTGCAGATTATCGCTGGAGTCAGGGCGCGAGAACACAAACAATCAGTGTTACCAGCGAAGGAACTTATTCCGTGCAGGTAAGAACACCTGCGGGTTGTATCGCTCGGGATTCCGCAGCCATTGTCTTCCGAAAGCTGCCTGAATTGAATCTCGGCAGAGATACGTCCATCTGTTCCGGTGAATCCATCGTACTTACGGCGCCCGACGGAATGGATTCTTATCTGTGGAGCAACGGAGCTACCACGGCAGCCAGCCAGGTAACAGAGGCCGGTTCGTATAGCGTGACCGTCGGTCAGTACGGCTGCCTGTTTACAGATACGATTCATATATGGAAGGGTGTGCCGGAGCATATTCTCGGTATGGATACATTGGTGGCGTGCATTGGAAACGCTTCGACAATCACCGCTACGGATGGCTTTGACAGCTATACCTGGAGGCGGCCCGACGCGGATGTCTCGCACGAAAGGAATATTGATGTAAAGGAAGCCGGCTATTATGTACTGGAGTATGCCAGTCGCTGCGGAGCTGCCGGCGATTCGGTCTATTATGACGTGATTCGCATAGCGCCCTTTGATACCCTCATCACCTGTGCCGATACGGTTACCTTTACCACGCTCAATGATTTTGTAAACATTCAGTATGTCGATGCGGCTAATTACAATACGTATGAATCAAACGGAAGGGAAGTGACCATTTTTGGTTCCGGCGATTATGTTTTCACAGGTTATTTTGAGCTCAATGATATGTCCGGCTGCCCCATTTTTGAGCGGATATACATAGCGCTGGACAGCGCGGCTACGCGTCCGGATAAGTCCATCGATCTGGGCCCCGATCTGAGCTATTGCGAAGGCAATATTACCGCGCTCAATGCAGGCCCGGGATTTGACAGCTATCTGTGGAATACCGGTGAGCGGGAGCCAGCGATTACCGCTTATGGATTTGGCACCTACCATGTGCAGGCCCGTTATTGCGGATACGATTATGCCGATACGATTCATATTCAGCGTGCCGAGAATGCCAGCCTGGATCTCGGCCCCGGCAAGCTGCTTTGCCCGGGAGCGACGCTGACGCTCGATGCCGGAGAAGATTTCGGATGGTACCAGTGGGACAATGGAAGCGCTGGGCGGCAAATAACAGTGAGCAGTGCCGGCACATATACCCTTGCTGTCGGGAGCGACGATTGCATCCTGCGTGATACCATTGTGATCTACGAAGGCGGAAAGATATTGACCATAAGCGGAGAAGCCCTGATTTGTGAAAATGAATCGATGCAGATCAGCACAGACTATTTTCCATGGGCTACGTATGTGTGGGATTCGCTGGGAGTAGAGAAAGCAGGGTTGCATGAATTAGTCGTTACGCAGCCCGGTGTTTATCGTGTCAGAGAAGCCAGCTGCCCCGATGCTCCCTGGTCCCAGCCACTGATCGTAGAGCGGGAAGCTGTGGCGGCTCCGGTCTTCTCCTTTAGCCCTCAGGAGGCCTGCGAGGGAGAACCAGTGGAAGTTGGCTTTGAGGCTTCTGCCTATACCGGTTTTTATTGGAGTGAGTCTGATAGCGAAGAAAATCCCGCCGTCTTTGATGCGCCGGCTACCCCTTTGCTGATCGTAAAAGGAAACAAATGCCAGGTAGCCTATACGGTAGAGCTTCCCCTGAAAGATCCGGACGATTGTATCACCACGGGGCTTGATGCACCGGCGGCCTGTCAAAATCTGTTCTACCTTGCTCCGAATCCGGGAAGCGACTATGTATCCTTGGGTACGGAGTGCACATCGGCAGGTGCTGCCCGACTGAATGTGCGGGTAAGCAGCCTGGACGGGCAGCGCCTGGATACTATCCACGGTCCGTTGATACTGGTCAACGAAAAGCTGAACCAGCTGATGCCCCAGCTGAATGCGGGAATGTACCTGATCGAGATCACTACAGGTGCAGAAAGGCAGTATCTGAAATGGAGCATTGCAAGGTAATAAAAGCGCTGTGCGCATGCATCAGGCCCGTAAGAGTGTGTCTTCGGGTCTGTGTTTTTAAAGATGTGTATCCAGCAGAATAAACAGAACCAATGGAGGGAGCACAGATTGTGCGCTCAGTCTGGAAATAATTTTAACTTACACTACAATAAAAATCAATATGCCGATAAAAGGACAACTACTGACCAACCCCGCAAACGGAGACTCCTATGAGTTTCTTGAAACAGCCAGGGATACTGGAGGCGAACGTGTTACGTTGAAAGCGACCATTAAAAGCAAAGGACATCTGGTGCCTGATCACTATCACGTATTTCAGCATGAAACCTTTGAGGTTATTTCAGGACAATTAACAATTTTGTCCGACGGACAAACAAGCATATTGTCAGCAGGAGAAAAAATAACCTTACCCAAAAACGTCGCGCATAACCATTATAACAATGAAGATAGCGCGGTGACTTATATTCATACGGTCACACCGGCCATGGACTTTGACTTTTTAATTGAAAACCTGGTGGGACTTGCTGCTGACGGAAAAAGTAAAAACGGAAAATATGGCCTGGTTCAGGAACTGGTGACGCTTAAATACCTTGACAGCAAATCCTATCTTGCCGATATGCCGGTTGGTGTACAGAAATTGTTAGCGAATATCATTGCACCTATTGGGCGGCTGTTTGGTTATCGTGCTATTTATAAAAAATATTCGGGTATAGAAAAATAACTATTGCCAACAGCTGCTATAGGGGCTGGAGTACTTTGATAATTATTGATAAGTCCTCCGGCCATTAGTTTGCTGTCAATGGAAGGGTTGGCTGGCGGCCACAGGGATAGTAATCACTCGGAGAACTCGGGTGAGTGTGGGAGGCAAAAAGTTACAAATACAGGTGGGTATTTGTTCGTATTTTCCCTTTATATCCTGTAAATCACCCGAAACTATAAATGCCTTTACATAAGCTGCTTTCTGTCGTTCCGCTCTGCGGAATGATGAGTATTGCTAAGGCCTCCTGCCGTTGTTTGCTGTCAATGATCAGCCCCGATGTGTTTTTACGCTTTGAGCTGGAATATGATTCGGATGTGGAAATATCCCTGTGCGGATCGTCCTTCGATACCTTTCTCCATTTGCTGGATGAGGCAGGCAACCGGCTCCTGTCCAATGATGATCACAGTATCTGCGGAGCATCGTATCCGCAGTACCGGATGTCCTACCTGCGCAGCAATCTGGTGAAAGGAACCTATGTGATTGTCTGCGAAGGCTATTCAAACCTTGCGGGTTTGGTTGATATTCAGGTTGAGAATTATACCCAGCGGCCCGGCGCTTCTTTTGCCAATCCAATCGCGCTGGGAACACTGGCACCCTGCCAGCTGCTGAGCAGCCGTACCGGTAACGAGCCTGCGCGCTGCTACGGAGATACCTATACAGGCAGCTCCAGTCAGGTGAGCGATGATGTGTTCTATTCCTTTACCCTCGCGCAGGCTGGTACCGTAGCCATATCCCTGTGCAAGTCCGGTTTTCGTACCTGGCTGCATGTGCTGGATGCTTCGCACAATGTATTGAAATCCGGTTTGGAATACGGTCGCTTGTGTGCTGAAAACCGCAGCTCTGCGGAGCTGGCTCTGAGCGCCGGTACCTATTATATTGTCGTGGAGGGAGAAGCCTCAGCTTCGGGCAATATAGATCTGGAAGTAATTCTTATTGATGGTGGGCGGCCTGGGTCTTCAATGGCTAACCCTATAGTAATAGGAGATCTGACCCATTGCCGCAGCTATTCAGACAGACAGCGCAATACCTTTGAGCAGTGTTTCGGAAATACCTATGCAGACCAGTCAAGCCATGATGTGTTTTATAAATTCAGCCTCAGCGCTTCGAAGACCCTGCGTTTTTCTACCTGCACCTCTTCGCTGGATACCTATATTCATTTGCTGAGGTCCAATGGAACACGAATCACCTACAATAATGATCACGGAAGCTGCGGGCAGGCTACCGGCTCACTGATCAATACGACCAGTCTTGCTCCCGGCGACTACTATCTGGTGGTAGAAGGAAATGCTCTGAATACAGGTGAGTATGAGCTGGAAATATCGGATACGGATACCAACTGTCCGCAGGATTGCCAGCGGCTGTATAGCTCACAAACAGCTTTCCCGGAAAACCTGGGGAGGTACGGTTCCAAGGTCACCTACACGGGAGGAGGTGTTTTTGACGGGATCTATCATGTGCTGGGTGATATTGAGCTGAAAGAAGGGTATTATACCCTGCGTCCGGGTACCGTGTTTTATGTAGAGGGAGCTGCCAGCGGTATGAATGTCACAGGAAGCAGAATTACGGTAGGCAAAAACGCTACACTGGAGCTTAACGGGGCAACCATAACGGCTGCCTGTGAGACGATGTGGTACGGGATCGAGCTGGATGTAAGGGAGCCCGGAACGGAAGGAGTGGAGATATACAGCCACAACAACTCGGAAATCAGCAATGCCTGGTATGGTATTGTGGCCGTTGTACCATCGAATCCGCTGGATCAGCCCCGGATGATCGGTGGAGTGCCATCGGACCGCTATCGACTGAGAATCACTAATACCCGTTTTTACAATAATTATCAGCATATCTACCTGCCCCGTGCCCGGTCATACTATGCGGACAATACGATAAGCTCCAACAGCTTTGACTGTGCTCCCGCGACTATGCTTTCACCCCGGACAGGCCAGTACTCCTCTATGGGGGTGTATCTCTGGACACATGTGGGCAGCGAACATCAGCAGTATGTCATCCGGGACAATGATATCAATCATTGCGGACTGGGTATTGTGGTACAAAACAGTCCCGGTGATGAAAACTATCTGGTGGACATCAGGGGCAATACCATAGAAAACTTCTATTACTCAGGTATACAGGGTCTGACCAATACCGGGGGATTGCTGGTCAGGGACAATACCATATATGTCAATGCACTTTCCGCACAATCCCATAATTGGTCTCCGACAGGCAATATATTCGGAATAGCCGTTTCAGGCGGTGTGGTTTCCGCAAATAATGTCATCGGGAACCATACGACAGCGGTAAATCATCATAAATTCGGCATTCAGGCCATTAACGCTGTGCAGGTACAAGCCAATGAAATCGAACGGGTGAAATATGGTCTGTTTGTCAATTATGACAACATCGGTGTAGAAAGAAACCGGGTACAGAATGCGGAAACCGGTCTGAGCCTGTTTAACAATGTGGATTGTGCCTACAGTGTCAGCTGCAATACCTTTGTCAATACGCAGCTGGATAATACCACTGGCATTGAAATACGTACGGCCAGTCCTGTTGTTGCGCTGGGTTCGGCCTCACAGGGCGGAGCCAATGCCTTTCCCGGTATACATACCGCAGTAGCAAATAATGGTCTGGCTACCGGCTTTACCTATTATAGGTATTCGATAGCGGAAGAAAATGTGTCGGCTATAGGCGGGGCTACCGGTGGCAGTGTGACTACGGTTACTACCAGCCTGACAAGAGAAGATCTGTGCTCAGCGCCTGCGTCAAGAAGGGCTCCGGCCGTTCCGGATTACCAGTCTGCGCTTACGTTGTCTGATTTGGTCACAGCGGAAAGCAATGAGCTGTTACAGGAAGTGCGTAAGGCTTTTGCACGGGGAGATTATGCCTTTTTTCAAATTATACTGAATGAGCTGAGCGTAAGGGAGCTTAACCCCGATCAGCTGGGACAAAAAGAGTATTTTGATGTGATCGGGAGAATCAATAATCTGAGCAGTCCTGCGTCATACCGCTTTACCGCTTCGGATAGTCTGGTGCTGGACCGGCTGGCCAGCTCAGGCATGAGCATTGCCTGGGAAGCCTGTCATATGCTCAAGCTGTATAACCTCAGCTGCTCATGTTCGGATCAGGCTATCTCAACAGTCGTGACTGCTTCGAAAACCACTGCCAGTGATGCACCGGCCTATGCTTTCCTTGCGCAGAATACACCCAATCCTGTGGTCGCTGAGTCAATAATCGGCTTCTTTGTTCCGCACACGGTACAAGAGGCATATCTGGAAATCAATGAGCTTCACAGAGGAGCATCGCTGGAGAAGCACCGGATACCAGACCGGGGCAACGGGCAGGTAACCATTAACCTGACCAGCTATCCTCCCGGTGTCTATGTGTATACTCTATATCTGGACGGAAAACCATTTGATAAAAAGAAAATGGTCATTATCAGATAATAGATTGCTTTTTCTCCATCGATGAGAAAAGTAACAAAATCCCGAACAGTTGGGACAGGGATGTGAGAAAATAGATCCCTTACTAGGATAGGGTATAAACAAAAAAAGCTACCCTGTATGGATAGCTTGTGTAGACTGGGAGAGGAGGTTTTCGAACCTTTTTGTGCAGAATCTGGAGAGGTTTGAAGGGATTGGATAGCGAAAGTGTAAAATTTTTGTCTTTCTCCTAATTATTTATAATCAAAGACAAAAGTGATGTTTGTAGGATAAGTGTCAGGTAATGGAGAGTTTGGATCACTCTTAAAATACTTCATAAATATTTCTGTTTTTTCAATATTTTCTAAATCAGTTATATAGGGGAAATTATCGCGGAGACCTACCTGGCCTAGGTTATGAGCAATTGCATACGTATAATCATCATACAGATTGTATACTTTAAAACGATCTTCGTTTTTAATAAATACTTTAATATTGCCTGAATAATCAGGTAAAACATCCACAATTGATATTGATTGGATTTTTAAATCTAAGGGAATAATGAAAACTTTATTAATTCATCTCCATAGTGGAAGTTAAAGGAATAGGTTCTTAATGCAGGTGACAATTGTATAATCACACTTCAGTTCATTACCAGTAACTAATTCAGGTACACCTGCACCTATAAATTTCCTTTACATGGTCGATATGAAATAGTAGGATCAGAACTAAAAATATGATAATTTCGGGGTTGAATTATTTTTCAAAATTTTAAACTCACTAAATCAAGAATTTAAAATGCAAGTGATCGGCACAATACGTAAGTACTTATTGCTTTGGTGCATAGGCCCAATATTAATGGTAAGCTGCACGGGACAACAAGAAACTAAAGAAACAGAAAACCCTGAAACATCAGAACAGGAGGTAGGTATCATTCACCCGGAAAAATGGCCGGCAATTAAACCGCTTCCTTTAAACCCTGAAATTGAAGCACAAATAGATGAGATTTTACCTAAGCTAACCTTGGAACAAAAAGTTGGTCAGGTAATTCAGGCCGATAATGGATCAGTAACCCCGGAAGATGTTAAAAAATATCGTTTGGGTTCTGTGTTAAGCGGTGGTAACTCAGCACCAGGCCCACTTCCTTATGCAGGAACCAAAGAGTGGTTGGCCCTGGCAGATGAGTTTTATTATGCTTCACTGGATACAGAAGGGGTAGAAGTGGCTATTCCATATATTTGGGGCATTGATGCAGTTCATGGTCATTCCAACCTGCTTGGAGCGATTGTATTTCCTCACAACATTGGATTAGGTGCTATGAACAATCCTGATCTAATGGAAAAAATAGCGGCAGTTACTGCTCACGAATTAACGGTTTCCGGGCACGACTGGACATTTGCACCTACTGTAGCTGTACCTCAGGATTTACGATGGGGAAGAAGCTATGAAGGTTTTTCAGAAGATCCGGCGATCGTGAAATCTTATGGAAACAGGATTGTAACCGGACTGCAAGGAAATTTTGGAGAAAAAGATTTCATGGGTAAGGGTAAGGTAATTTCAAGTGCTAAGCACTTCGTTGCCGACGGAGCTACAGAAAATGGTGTAGACCAAGGTGACGCAAAAGTAAGTGAACAAGAACTTATTGATGTTCATGCAGCGGGCTATTACAGCGCCATTCCGGCAGGTGTGCAAACAGTGATGGCTTCTTTTTCGAGCTGGCATGGAAGAAAACCGCATGGCGACTACGACCTCCTCACAAAGATCGTCAAAGAAAGGTTAGGGTTTAACGGATTTATTGTTGGTGACTGGAACGGACACGGACAGGTTCCGGGATGCACCAATACTGATTGCCCTCAAGCTCTTAATGCTGGTTTGGACATGTATATGGCACCTGACAGTTGGAAAGAATTATACGAAAGTACGTTGAAGCATGTGAAAGATGGAACCATCCCAATGGAGCGACTGGACGATGCTGTAAGACGTATCCTTCGTGTGAAAATCGCTTCAGGTATTTTCACAAAAGGGGCACCAAGCACCAGACCTAATGCCGGCAATACCAGCCTTCTTGCTCTTCCGGAACATAGAGCGATTGCAAGACAAGCAGTACGTGAATCCATGGTTTTATTAAAAAACAATAAGCAAACGCTTCCTCTTGATGCCAGCAAGACTATTCTTGTAGTAGGTGATGGAGCGGATAATATTTCTAAAGCTTGTGGTGGCTGGACTCTCTCCTGGCAAGGTACAGGACACACCAACGACGAATTTCCAAACGGAGAGTCGATATTGGCAGGGATTAAGAAAGCCGTTAAAAAGTCAGGTGGAAAAGTGATCTTTTCACCGGAAGGAGATACCAATATCAAAGCAGACGTTGTCATAGCCGTTTACGGTGAAGATCCTTATGCAGAGTTTCAGGGGGATCGTAAAAACCTGGATTTCGTACCAAACGGCTTCGACGTCAACAAACTCAATGAATTCAAAAATAAAGGAATCCCTGTGGTATCTGTATTTTTGTCTGGTCGACCAATGTGGACGAACCCTGAGATTAATGCCTCAGATGCCTTTGTGGCCGCATGGTTACCAGGTTCTGAAGGTGGAGGAGTGGCAGATATGTTGTTCCGAACAGAGCCTTCTTACAATTTTACAGGCCGTCTTTCTTTCTCATGGCCAAACATCGCCGTTGTTGCCGGTGATACTACCAAACCGCTTTTTGCACTGGGGTATGGCTTAACGTATGAAAGTACTGAAAAAGTTGACATGTTATCAGAAGAATCAGGTCTGGATAGAAGTCAAATGGCTTCAACCGGTCAATTCTATGGCAAGGGAGCACCAATTGCTCCGTGGGAATTGTGGTTAAATTCAGGAACGCTTAAGAAACAAGTGGCAAGCTTCCCTACATCGGTAGGTGGTTTGATCATAAGCAAAATAGACCACAAAGCACAGGAAGATGCCTTGCGTATTAAATGGACAAAAGCAGACTATGATCAGGTCCGTTTAAGCTCCGGTACGCCAAGCGATATGTCTCGTCAAATGAATGGTGCCATGGAATTGGCGTTCTTTGCTAAGTCTTTTGGAGGCGATAAAGTAACCATTAAGGTAGGAATGGGTTGCAATCAGGAACAGCCATGCGATAAAACGTTGGATATTGTGATTGGGAAAGAGTGGAAAGAGTACCGCATCAGTTTAAGTTGTTTTGGTAATATGGGAGTAGATATGACACAAATAAGCACTGCCATGATGATCACGGCCGGTGAAGGTGTGGATATCGGCCTTGGTGAAATAAGGTTGGAAACCGATATTGATACGAAGCCGGGATGTGATGGTAATTAATCCTCATTAAGAATCTTACATTAATAATGGCTCACGTCGAAAGGCGTGAGCCATTATTATTTAATAGGATTAGCCATTTATTTCCCGTTAGAGGGAGAGTCGGGCCTTGCCCCCGGTGACATGCATCGGGGTGACAAATTGGGATGGGTGAGTTTGATGATTTTGGGTCGAAAAGAAAATTTTTAGAAGGCAAAAACAAGAGCTTTTGGCCAGCTTGTGTGATGGCCTCAAGCCCTTAGCCCCGATGCATCGGGGTAGCTTACTTTTTTCAGCTATAGAGGCGAGCAATGAGAATTGCGAGGCCTGGCCTCGCTTGGGTAAGGCCCAGCCGGCGAGGCGAAAATATCGTTAACGCAGCGATTAGCTGTCTGAGGGAATTATATCATTAATCTTTTTATTTAAAAACGTTTACTCTTAGTCTTTTAAAAACTGATAGGATTAGGCTGATAAATCGCAGTCCGCAGCTTGGTTGCGTTCTAGGCTCATAGCTTTGTGTCAAAGTTAAGAGATATGAAACAATTTACAGGACTTAATTATCTGGAATTTGCCGATAAATTCAGCACAGATAAAGATTGCTATGATTACTTATTTTTCATAAAAGAAGAGATTGGCTTAAAGTTCAGTGCTAAATCTTGCAACCCAAAACAAATATGACAACTTTGAAAATTATTTAAAGACAAATGGAATACGACTCGACTGAAAGATTTACTGGTGCTAACATCGGTTTGGTAATATGGCGGCTGAAGTGCTTCTATGAAACTTTTGTGCAAGGTTCAATGTGAACATTTGTGCTAAAAAAACCTGCCTTCGTAAATACACAAAACGTTATATATGAATGAATTATAGCTCCATCTACCTTTTCTTTTTCTTCTCCCTGACAAAAAGCGCGGGGTTTAGCTGGTCGGTGATTTTTTCGAGGGACCGTCCTTCGACATAGCCTGTCACACCCATTTCCATCAGGTTCCAGATGTTATCATCAAGTACCAGCATAGGAAGCTTGAAATAAGGAACAAGCACGTAGTTGTTCAGGATAATGAATATACAAATCAGCATCAGGCATCGGTCGCCAGTTTCTTTGTACCCAGCTTTCGCCTTTGGCTTCCGAAAGAATAATCTGAGACCGGTTGTCCAGTAGCTTGTAGCTGCTTTTAGGAAAGAGTACTGGGAAACAGAGGGGGAAATAAACCTGGAACCTTGTGGAACGAAATGGAACTATGTGAAACCGGAAAAGGACTGTGAATGCTTTGGTAGGAGTGGGTATAAACAAAAAAGCTACCCTGTATGGATAGCTTGTGTAGCCCGTAGGGGAATCGAACCCCTGTTTCCAGAATGAAAATCTGGCGTCCTAACCCCTAGACGAACGGGCCATTTTTAAGAGAATTAGCTTTTGTTAATGCCATTTTCGAATGGTGATGCAAAAGTAGAAGATCAGAAGCGTAAATGCAAAGTATAAGCATGATTTTTTTTCATTTTTTTTCACTCATACGGACATGGAAAAAATTTTGATTTTGGCCTGTACTTATTGTATGTTTGTACGATAATTTTGTTAACATAAACTTATCTATAAAAATATGGCTAAAGTTAAAGTCGGAATAAACGGTTTCGGACGAATCGGAAGACTTGTTTTTCGTGCTGCCTCTACAAGATCGGATGTGCAAATTGTAGGTATCAACGACCTGATTGATGTAGATTATATGGCATATATGCTTAAGTATGATTCTACGCATGGAAGATTTCAGGGCGAGGTTGAAGTTAAAAACGGGCAGTTGGTAGTTAATGGCAACACTATTCGTGTTACTGCTGAGAAGGATCCTGCAAACCTTAAGTGGAATGAGGTAGGAGCGGACTATGTGGTAGAATCTACCGGCTTATTCCTGACTAAAGAAACTGCGGAGAAGCATATTGCTGCCGGAGCGAAAAAAGTAATAATGTCTGCCCCTGCAAAGGATGACACGCCGACGTTTGTAATGGGGGTAAACCAGAAGAAGTACACAAATGATATGAACATCGTTTCCAATGCTTCCTGTACAACCAACTGTCTGGCTCCGATTGCAAAAGTATTGAATGATAAGTTTGGAATACTCGAAGGTCTTATGACCACTGTACATGCTGTGACAGCTACTCAGAAAACGGTAGACGGTCCGTCTGTAAAAGACTGGAGAGGTGGCCGTGGCGCTTATCAGAACATCATCCCTTCCTCTACAGGTGCTGCCAAAGCGGTAGGACTTGTTATTCCTGAGCTGAAAGGAAAGCTGACAGGTATGTCCTTCAGAGTTCCTACGGCTGACGTTTCGGTTGTTGACCTGACCTGCCGTCTTGAAAAATCAGCTTCTTATGAGACGATCAAGGCTGCTATGAAAGCTGCTTCAGAAGGTGAACTGAAAGGTATCCTGGGATATACGGAAGACGAAGTGGTTTCTACCGATTTCCTTGGTGATGCAAGAACGTCTATCTTTGATGCCAAAGCAGGTATTTCACTAAACGATAACTTTGTAAAAGTAGTAAGCTGGTACGACAATGAGTGGGGCTACTCAAACAAAGTAGTTGATCTTATCCAGTATATTGACTCTGTGAAATAAGCGCAACGCTTTTTCGGATCTTAATATCAGAACCCCTGTTTTTAGATAAAAGCAGGGGTTTTTTATTGATTGTCGCCTGTTCTTTTTAGCTTTTCTTCGAGAAGCATTATGATTTTTTTCAGATACTCAATTTCCACATAAGCAGAATCAAGCGCTTTGTTCTTCTCGATAATTTCCCGTTTCAGCAGCTCAATCAGCTCGTCTTTGCTGAGAGGCGGACCCTGCTGATGTGCATTGAGCTCATTATTTGGAAAATAGAGATCGAAGAAATTAAAGTTTAAAACTTCCGAAAGCCGTTTCAGCAAAGCCGTATCGATACTTTCCCTGTCGAAAATATCATACACAAGCGGTCTGCTTTTGCTGATCAGTTCGGCCAGTTCACTTATTCCTATTCGCTTAGCCCTTACTACCTCTTCAATTTTTTTGCCGATATGAACCATGCCCAAAAATCTTTCATTTTGATGAATTTATATTGTGATTTTTGTTTATATAATTTTACATTTGGTAAATATTATTTTACATTTGATCGTTTTGTATTACATTTTTGTATGGGAAATAAACAATATACCCTGCTCAATCGCTACGGAGAAGCCATCGGCCATTTGCACATAACCGTGTTTGAAGAGCCCGGCTATAAAATCGGAATCTTAAAGGATATGAACAATAAGCTGCATATGCTGGCATTTACGGGAATGTGCCCGGATGAATCAATCGCCTTTGCCCTCATGGATAAGATCGGAAATAAGGAGCAGCTGTCTATCCTGCCTGTTTTGTATAAAAACAAAGCTTCCGGAACACCCTGAGTGCCGGAAGCTCATAGCAGCATGACCGCATTGTTTTTTTGCGAATAGCTGAGGCTTAATTCTTCTGAATCAGAGCGACTGCATAGGCGCATACCCCTTCTCCACGGCCTACAAACCCCATCTGCTCATTGGTAGTGGCCTTGATGGAAACAGCATCTTCATCTATTTCCATTACGGATGACAGCGTTTTTTGCATGGCAGGGATATGCGGATTGATCTTCGGCGCCTCAAGGGTCAGGCTGCAGTCAATATTTCCGATACGATAACCTTTGTCAGCCAGCAGCTCAGTCACTTTCTTCAGCAGGATTTTGCTGTCAATATTTTTGTAAGCTGGGTCATTATTGGCAAAATGAAACCCGATATCGCGGAGATTTGCTGCCCCCAGCAGCGCATCGCAGATAGCATGTATCAATACGTCTGCGTCCGAATGTCCCAGCCCGCCTTTAGGATGCTCCAGTCTGATGCCGCCCAGCCACAACGGTCTTCCTTCTGCCAGCTGATGAACATCATAACCAAATCCTACCCTGATTTTCATGTCGTTTTTCTTTTTAAAATTATGCTTTATGATAATACAATGTATTGCTGTTTTCCTTTCGCAGTATCTTGTGCCTGACTGCATCTATATCGCCAGGGGTTACCGCAGCGACTTTGTCCGCTTCGCGGTTGATCAGCTCCGTATCTCCCAGCAGGGTATAGGTAGCAAGATTCATAGCCTTGTTCAATAGCTCCACTTCATCAAAAGCCATGGTTGATTCTGCCTGGTTTTTTACTTTGCTGAGCTCCTGTTCGGGTACAGATTCGGACAAAAGCTCTTCAATAATTTCGTCAACTGCTTTTTCTCCGTCTTCGATGCTGTAGTTATCATTGAGCTTGCCACCGATGATCAGCAGACCAGGCTCAAACGATCCGATGACACTCGAGCTGATGGAGTTGAATAGCTCTTTTTCCTTGACCAGCCGCTCATACAGCCGGGAGGATTTTCCCCTGCCCAGCATATCCGAAAGCAGATCGCTGGCGTGGTAGTCCTGATCCATACGGCTTCCCATATGGTAGGTGCGGTACCAGGCATTGAGGGGCACGTTGGCCGACACATCCAGTCTGCGGGCCTCTGTCTGTACCGGCTCGGCCGGTAGTGCACGATGATAGGGAGTGCCCGCCGGTATCGGTCCGAACCATTTTTCTGCCAGGCGCTTTACGTCGTCGGTTTTTACTCCGCCTGCTACGACCATTATGGCATTGTTGGGGATATAAAATTTGTAAAAGAAATTCCGGACATCGTCCATGCTTGCGTTTTCAATATGACTGATCTCTTTGCCGATCGTCGCCCAGCGATAAGGGTGGACCTGGTATGAAAGAGGGCGCAGCCTGAGCCATATATCACCGTAAGGCTGGTTGAGGTAGCGCTGCTTGAACTCTTCGATCACCACATTGCGCTGTACTTCCAGAACCTTCGGGTCAAAGCTCAGGCTGAGCATGCGGTCTGATTCCAGCCAGAACGCCGTTTCAAGGTTATTGGCCGGAAGGGTGATATAATAATTGGTAATATCCGGTGAGGTAAAGGCATTGTTTTCTCCGCCCACTTTTTCCAGAGGCTCGTCAAAAGAGCCGATATGCTTTGATCCGCCAAACATCAGATGTTCGAAAAGATGCGCAAACCCGGTTTTGTCCTCACGCTCATCCCGGCTCCCTACATTGTATAGTATGTTGACTACTGCCGTAGGAGTAGTATGATCTTCATGCACGATGACAGTAAGTCCGTTGTCGAGTGTAAATGAGTTATAATGGATCATTTCAGTGTAAAAGTTTTTATAATCCGTCTAAAAAAATAAACTTGCTCCTGTGAACAAGTATAGGCAAATATACTTGTTGAAATTAAGTTTTACCGTTTATTTTTAGTAAAAACAGAACGACGTACGCTTTTATTGGATGTGTCTATGGATTTCAACTACGAAGGTATCGGAAAAGACCGGCTGGTATACCTGTACCGGCAATTGGTAAAGCCCCGGCTTATTGAAGAAAAGATGCTGATCCTGCTGCGGCAGGGGGAAATCAGCAAATGGTTTTCCGGTATCGGTCAGGAAGCCATATCAGTAGGTGCGGTCAATGCCCTCAATCCCGATGAATACATATTGCCTCTGCATCGTAATCTCGGAATTTTTACAGGTCGGAATATGCCGCTGTTACGCCTCTTTGCCCAGTTTCAGGGGAAGAAAAACGGCTATACGAAAGGGCGGGACAGGTCCTTTCATTTTGGTAGCCGGGAGCATCATATAATCGGTATGATATCACATCTTGGCCCCCAAATGGCTGTTGCAGATGGTATTGCGCTGGCTGCACGGCTATCCGGAGAAAAGAAGGTAACGCTTGTTTTTTCCGGAGATGGCGGTACCAGCGAAGGAGATTTTCATGAAGCAGTAAATGTCGCGGCAGTGTGGAAGCTTCCCGTGATTTTTCTTATCGAAAATAATGGATACGGTCTTTCCACTCCTAATTCGGAGCAGTTCTGCTGCAGGAGCTTTACAGACAAGGGCATCGGATATGGTATTGATGCCATACAGGTAGACGGCAACAATCTTCTTGAAGTGTACACGACTATACAGACACTGGCCGAAGATCTGAGGCAAAACCCCAGACCGTGCCTGGTAGAAGCCATGACTTTTCGTATGCGGGGTCATGAAGAAGCATCCGGTACCAGATATGTGCCGGCAGAACTTCTCAGTCAGTGGGCTGCCAGAGACCCGATACTCAGTTATGAGCTGTTTATGATTGATAAAGGCTTTCTCACCGGCAAAGAAGCCGATGAAATAAAAAGTACGCTGAAAGAAGAAATCGATCAGGCATGGAAAGCCCTGAAAGAAGAGCCGCAGCCGGATGGTGATGAGCAGAAGGAGCTGGGAGACGTATTTATGTCGTATGATTTCAGGCCGGCCGGACCGGAAACAGGCAACCGCTCTTCCCGCAGGTTTGTCGATGCCTTGTCAGATGCGCTGGCCCAGAGTATGGAGCGTTATGACCGCCTGATTCTTATGGGGCAGGATATCGCCGAATATGGCGGGGTCTTCAAGATAACCGAAGGCTTTGTTCAACGTTTTGGTAAAGACAGGGTCAGAAATACACCTTTGTGTGAGTCTGCCATCCTTGGTACAGCCCTTGGCTTGTCCATATGCGGCTACAAATCCATGGTCGAAATGCAGTTTGCCGATTTTGTAAGCTCCGGGTTTAATCAGATTGTTAATAATCTCGCCAAGTCTCATTACCGGTGGGGGCAGAATGCAGATGTTGTAATCCGTATGCCCTGCGGTGCCGGAGTGGGAGCCGGGCCCTTTCACTCTCAGACCAATGAAGCCTGGTTTTTCACCACACCCGGATTGAAAATCATGTATCCTTCCAGTCCCTACGATGCCAAAGGCTTGCTCAATGCGGCGTTTGAAGATCCCAATCCGGTTCTTTTCTTTGAGCATAAATATCTTTACCGTTCGGTCAGCGAGGATATTCCTGACGAATATTATACGATAGAACCCGGCAAAGCCCGGCTTGTCAGGGAAGGCAATGATATGACCATAATCACTTTCGGACTGCCGGTGCACTGGGCTGCTTCTCTGATTGATGAAACGGGAATATCGGCAGATCTGATTGATTTGCGTACGCTCGTACCTATGGATAAGGAAACCATGGAGCGAAGTATCCGTAAAACGGGAAAGGTGCTGATCGCAAATGAGGATACGCTCACCGGAAGTGTAAGCGGTGAGATTGCTGCATGGGTTGCGGAACATCTTTTTCAGTTTCTGGATGCTCCGGTAATGCGGGTGGGGGCATTGGACACTCCTGTACCATTTGCCAGAAAGCTGGAGGATAACTTCCTGCCTAAAGAACGTTTGCGTATGAAAATGAAAGATTTGTTGGATTTCTAATAAATTATTATATTTTATCGTTAAATTTGGACGTAATACTTAGTGCGATATGAAGATTTTGTCGAAGAAGAGTCTTGTAAATCAGCTTTGGATGATCGGTCTTGCAGGCATGCTGGCTGTTGCCGGAGCATCCTGTGCGAATAAGAGCTATCCCTGTCCCGGACTCGGCCAGGCTGATGCTGCTGATCTGAGCATGTTTAATTCCGACGGGCAATTGAAGGATAAGCACAAAAAGAAGGGCAGAATCAACAAGGAAACGGGTATTGTCAATAAGAAAAACCCGAAGAAGATACAGAAGCAGAGAAGAACCAGAATCTAATTTTGTCTTGTTTAGTCACACATCGTTCATGAAATATATTTCCTTTTTCCTTGTATTGTCCGGATTTGTGCTGCTGTCTGCCGGAGCTGTTAACGCGCAGCGCAAAGCTGAGCGGACAAGTGACAAGGAAGCGGCTGGTAATAAGGGCGACAAAATCGACACCCGTCCCCGGAAGATGCGTCAGAGCAATAAGGAAATGGGTGAAAACTCCGGAACCATAGCCGTTAAAAATGCCAATATGAGGAAATACCAGGGTACAACCTCTTCCGGCAATATACGGGTTGCTTCGCAGGTAGATAACCGGCGGACTGCCAAGCTGGCGGCAAACAATACAGGGGATATGCGTGTTGATTTCAGCGGTCAGCGTAAGACAGCCAAAGCCATTGCCGGCAATACAGGTAGTATTGATATGAAGGCAGTCAATGAGGCGCGTGCGGAAAGTCGCAAAACCCAGAAAAAGATTGCCAGTAATGAAGGAGATATCGGTGGCAACTATCTGGCAAGGCGTGAGGCCATGCGTCACAAAAAAGGCAAGGAGATTGCCAGCAGCTCCGGAGATATCCTGGTCAGGACACTGAATCAGAGAGCCCGTCAGATACGTAAGAAAAACAAGGATATTGCGAATTATAAAGGAGATATCATTGTTACAAAACGTAAGAAGGGCATGCATCCGAGCGCTGTCTATCGTGGTGGCAAGGTGAAGAATTCATACACCGCGAAAGAGCGTTACAGAAAACGTATGATGAAGCGCATGAGAAGACAGAAAGGAGTGGAAGACGCGAATTATATGAAGCAGAAGATGCATAAGCCGAAACACAATAAAAACGAAGCAGAAATCTGGTATTGATATGAATTGGAACAAATTGACAGATCTGCAGCAACTGCAGGAACTTAAGACAGAATCGGAGAATGTAAATGTGCTGATCTTTAAGCACAGTACCAGATGCTCTATAAGTTCAGCGGCATTAAACCGGCTGGAGCGTGCATGGCAGGATGGGGAAACGGGTAAGGTAAAGCCATACTATCTCGATCTGCTTTCATTCAGGGAGATATCCGATCGGATCACTTCGGAGTTTGCAGTCGAGCATGAATCACCTCAGGTGCTCCTGATAAAAGATGGCAATTGTGTGTATACTGCCAGTCACATGGGAATCAGTTACAAAGATATAGTAACCAAGGCATCAGAATAGCTTTTTGTGCGATAATCAACAGTAGAAGCAGGGGCGGTTTTAAGCAATCACCCTGCTTTTTTTATTACAGATGATTTTTTACTCCTGAACCAATAGGCACATTGCAGGTTAGAGTATAATCCGGTAGTAAGTAACAATAAAGATCTGATAAAATGCAGTTCCGTACATGGCTTATGGCCTTATTTTTTGTGGTACTTGCCAGACTGGTGTCTGCGCAGCAAACCATTATGGTGCTGAACTATGAGCAGGAAAAAATCATTGGCGCCAACTTTCACACCAATGCCGGTCTGATCGGGGGGGTGATGGCACAATTTGTCAAAAAAACAGGCCGAAACAGCTGCCGGCTGGCCGGGCTTGAAATAGTGCATATAAAACATGCTCAGGAGGTAAAAGTAAGCAGCTTTAATACCGGCAATACATTCATATTGGGGAAACAGAACTATTTGTTCTCTGTGCGCCCGTATTACGGGAGACAATGGATACTGTTTCCGCCTGCCAGGGAAGAAGGTGTGCAGGTCAACGGAAACCTTTCAGGCGGCTTGTCTATCGGTATTGTAAAACCGTATTATATTGAATTTGACTACTCCAGATCAGGCGATTTCAGCCTTGTGGAAAGAGAGCCTTTTGATCCGGCCAGGCATAGCAACGCCAATCGTATTATGGGCAGCGGCGGCTTTTTCCGGGGCTTTGACAAATCACAGATTGCGCCGGGCCTTCATTTAAGAGGGTCTTTGTCCTTTTATTTCGGCAATTACGGCAAACGTATTTCAGGCCTGGAGGCCGGCGGGCTCATCGAAGCCTTTGTCCGGAATGGTTCCGGGGGCATTGAGGGAAACCGCATCGTACTGATACCTTATACCCAAAATCCCTGGCTGTATACCTCTTTGTTTCTGAATGTCTTTCTGGGCTGGAGAAAGTAATCGGATTGCCCGGCCCCGAATAAGCCCCTGCAGCGTGCATTTCTTTTGACCATTTTTGTTATATTTACTAAATTATAGTCTAAAAAATCGAAAGCGATGATTGAACTGCCAGTGATTTCACCTGAGGCCAATAAACGAACAGCCAAGCCTGACTGGCTGAGAGTGAAGCTTCCGGTTGGTAAAGAGTTTCGAAAAGTACGGGCGCTTGTAGATGAATATAAGCTGCATACCATATGTGAAAGCGGTAATTGCCCCAATATGGGAGAATGCTGGGGAGCCGGTACGGCCACATTTATGATTCTGGGCAATGTATGCACACGGAGCTGCTCTTTTTGTGCAGTAGCTACCGGAAGACCAAATGAATACGATGAGGACGAGCCAAGGAGAGTAGCGGAAGCTGTCAGACTGATGGGAGTGAAGCATTGTGTGCTTACCTCGGTAAATCGTGATGAGCTAAAGGACCGTGGGGCTGATATATGGCATAAGACCGTTGTGGAAATAAAGACAACTTCCCCCGAAACAACCATTGAGACACTGATTCCTGACGTAAAAGGTAACTGGGAAGCGCTTGAAACGATGATTAGCGCAGGGCAGGAAGTAGTTTCGCACAATATGGAAACAGTAAAGCGTCTCTATCGCATGGTGCGTCCTCAGGCAAAATATGAGCGCAGCCTGGAGCAAATCAAACGCACCAAGGCCTATGGCAAAAGAACCAAGTCGGGCATCATGCTTGGATTGGGGGAAACAGAGGCTGAAGTGGTAGAGGCCATGGAACACCTTGTTGAAAACGGACTGGATATTCTGACATTGGGACAGTATCTGCAGCCAACAAAAATGCATATTGAGGTAGCAGAGTTTATTCATCCCGATCAGTTTGCGCGATACAAGGAGCTGGGAGAAAAAATCGGATTGAAGTACGTAGAGTCCGGACCTTTGGTACGATCCAGCTATCATGCCGAGAGACATGTGAATGTTTAGGAAACGGAAACTGCAAAATAAAAAAGCCTCTGAAAATCATTCAGAGGCTTTTTTGTTGAAGTATGCCAGTTGCCTTTCTAACAGAGCGCCCGGAGGCTGCATAGCGGTCTTTAAGCCTTAAGCCTTGCACTTCTGCTTGAAAATAGATATATCGTGAAGCCGGTACGATTCTATTCCGGGATAAAACAAAAAGGCAACGAGATTCCCATTGCCTTTTTATATATCTTTTAGAAGATCAATTACAGGTGAATCACCTCACCATAAGCGGCTGCCGTTGCTTCCATAATTGCCTCGGACATAGTCGGGTGCGGATGTACCGCTTTGATAATTTCATGTCCGGTAGTTTCCAGTTTTCTGGCTACTACGACCTCAGCGATCATTTCCGTCACATTGGCGCCGATCATGTGTGCTCCGAGGAATTCTCCGTATTTGGCATCAAAAATCACTTTTACAAAACCTTCTTTGGCGCCTGCCGCACTTGCCTTGCCGGAAGCGCTGAACGGGAACTTGCCCACTTTGATTTCGTAGCCTTTTTCTTTGGCCTGCTTCTCGGTAAGCCCGACAGAGGCGATTTCAGGAGTACAGTAGGTACATCCCGGAATATTGCCGTAGTCAAGTGGCTCAGGATGCTCACCGGCGATTTTTTCAACGCATATGATACCTTCGGCTGAGGCAACGTGCGCAAGAGCCGGTCCGTGCACGATATCACCGATAGCATATACTCCAGGGATATTGGTACGATAGAAATCGTCAACGATTACTTTACCTTTATCCGTAGCTACTCCTACATCTTCCAGACCGATACCTTCCAGATTGGTTTGTACACCCACTGCTGACAGCACGATATCGCACTCAAGCGTTTCTTCGCCTTTTTCAGTTTTAACCTTTACCTTGGTTTTGCTTCCTTTGGTATCGACGGCTTCCACAGAAGATTTGGTCATAATGCTTATTCCAAGCTTCTTGTATTCTTTCTCCAGTTGCTTGGAGATATCTTCATCTTCTACCGGTACGATGTTTGGCATATATTCCACGATGGTTACCTTCGTACCCATGGCAGCGTAGAAATAAGCGAACTCAACTCCGATGGCTCCGGAACCTACAATGACCATTGACTCCGGTTTCTTCTCCAGAACCATTGCCTTTCTGTAGCCGATTACCTTTTCGTTGTCGATTTTCAGATTGGGAAGCTCTCTTGACCGTCCGCCGGTTGCAAGAATGATATGCTTTGCTTCATAAACCGTTTTATTATCCTTCTCATCGGTTACTTCAACCTTTTCTTTTCCCTTCAGCTTGCCAAAGCCATTGATGATATCGATTTTGTTTTTCTTGAAAAGAAACTGAATTCCTTTGCTCATACCGGCTGCTACATCCCGGCTTCTTTTGATCACTGCGCCAAAGTCTGCGCTGGCTTCCTTTACCTGGATGCCGTAATCGGAAGCATGTTTGATATATTCAAATACCTGAGCGCTTTTAAGCAGGGCTTTGGTTGGAATACAACCCCAGTTAAGGCAGATTCCACCCAGTTCGGCTTTTTCAACAACTGCCGTTTTCAGGCCAAGCTGGGAGGCACGGATAGCAGCTACATATCCGCCCGGACCGCTGCCGATTACGATCACATCATATTTTGCTGACATAGTATATTCAGTTTTTTTTCTAACTTAATACAATCTTAGGCGGCAAATTTATACCAGAGTGTACAAAGTACCAAGTTAAATTTGGGAAGTATTTATTGATTTGTCCACAAATTACTTAAAACCGGATGTATTTGGGACTGAAAATTATCTTCACAACCAAATTCTTTGGACGGATGTTTTTGGTACTTACCATGAATTCCCTATTTTTGGCCACTGATTAACAGAATAATTGAAAATAATCAAGGAATAATGGGACTACTACAAGGTAAAAACATACTTGTCACAGGAGCTTCAAAAGGAATAGGAAGAGCAATTGCTACCAGGTTTGCCCGGGAAGGCGCCAATGTAGCCTTTACCTATCTGTCCAGTGTTGAAAAGGGTGAAGCTCTTGAAAAAGAGCTTTCTGCGCTTGGTGTCAAGGCGAAGGGATATCGTTCGGATGCATCACAGTATGCAGCAGCCGAAGAGCTGGTCAGTCAGGTAATTGCTGATTTTGGCTCAGTGGACGCATTGGTCAACAATGCCGGTGTGACCAGAGACGGATTGCTGATGCGTATGAGCGAGGAGCAGTGGGATACGGTAATTACGATCAATCTGAAGTCGGTTTTTAATCTGACGAAGGCAGCGGTTAAACAATTAATGAAACAAAAATACGGTTCAATAATTAATATAACATCGGTAGTTGGTATCAGAGGAAATGCGGGTCAGGCTAACTATGCTGCTTCCAAATCAGGCATCATTGGTTTTACCAAATCAGTAGCGCTGGAGCTGGGAAGCAGAAATATTCGCTCCAATGCGATTGCTCCGGGGTTTATTGAAACAGAAATGACCGGTGAGCTGGATGCAAAAGTAGTGGAGGAGTGGAAAAACGGTATTCCGCTGAAACGTGCAGGAAGTGCGGATGATGTGGCCAACGCGGCGGTATTTCTGGCATCTGATCTGTCGGCTTATATTACCGGTCAGGTAATACAGGTGGATGGTGGTATGCTTACCTAAAGCGTTTATTATATTCATTGCATATTCACATAAGTTTTTATATTAGCCTTTCCAATCAACCGGAAAGGCTTTCTTTTGTATGGAGAAATTTAAGATACTTACTGAAACTTCACCGTGGTATATTGTGCTCTGTGTGGTGGCTGGTCTGACATATGCAGCGTTGCTTTATACCAGATCCGGGCCCTGGACGAAGATGACCGGCCGGATTTTGTTCTCTATCCGCTTTTTGGCGGTATTTCTGATTTGTTTTTTACTGACCGGCCCTTTGATCCAGCTGATCAGAAACTATTTTGAAAAACCCTCAATTGTTATTGCCGTCGATAATTCGGAATCCATGCATTATGGAATGGATACGACAGGACTTATCCGGCTGAGAGCAGAAATCGGGCAGCTTGCTTCCCGGCTGCAGAATGAGGAAGTAGATGTTGAAATTATAACGCTGGCAGGACAGGCAGATCCGGAAACACTTGATTCACTTCGGTTCGATGAGAAATCAACCAATCTGGGTACCATGCTTGCCAGCATCGAAACCAATTACGAAAACCGAAATCTGGCCGGTGTCGTATTGCTTAGCGACGGAATTTTTAATGAAGGAATGGATCCTTTGTTTCGTCACTATACTTTTCCTGTATTGACTGTGGGCTTTGGCGATACGACTACCCGGCGGGATCTTAAAATCAAAAATCTGCTGTACAACAGGATTGCTTATACAGGTAATAAGTTTCCTCTGATTGCCGAAATACAGAATACCGGATTCTCAGGGCAGACGATCCGTGTTAAATTAAAGCAGAGCGGAAAAACACTGGAAGAAAAAAGTATACAGCTGGCGGGAAAGACACTAGTGGAAACAGAGTTTTCAATCGCGTCTTCCAAACCCGGCCTGCAGCATTATATTGTGGAAGTGGAACCCCTGGATCAGGAGTTTACCGACCAGAACAATTCGGCACATGCCTATATCGAAATTATGGATGCCAGAGAAAAAATTCTGCTGGCTGCCAGTGGCCCTCATCCTGATATCAAGGTCCTGAAGAGTGTAATCGAACAAAAAGATAACTATGAGCTAAGCCTTTTTATTCCTGGCATCACTTCATTGAAGGAGGATAAATACGATCTTGTTATTTTTCATCAGTTGCCGGACTTCAGTGGCGGAACAGATATGCTGGTACAAAAGCTGAAATCCATGTCATCATCTTTCTTTTATATCGCGGGCAATCAAAGCAATATTGCAAAGCTGAATCAGGTAAACGAAGTGTTGGAAATTACCACCAGAAGCACACAGAAAGATCTCGTCTATGCCAGCTTAAGCAGTGGATTTGAAAGATTCAGGCTGGATCGGGGCGAAGCTTCCGTGCTTGGTAAATATCCGCCCTTGATTGCACCATTTGGAACCATCGTCCTTAAAGCCAATTGCGAAATAGTCCTGTATCAGAAGATCGGATCAGTGGTTACCGATAATCCCTTGCTTGCTTTACGAAACGAAAGCGGGAAAAAAGCCGCAGTATTGACGGCTGAAGGTATATGGCAGTGGAGACTGGAAGAATTCAAATCAACCGGATCAACACAGTTTTTTGATACGTTCTTTAATTCCTTGTTCCAATATCTCTCTTCCAGGGAAGATAAACGCAAATTCCGGCTGGCTCCCTTGCATAATGAAGTCAATGAAAATGAACATGTTGCTTTTGAGGCCCAGTTGTATAATGATATCTATGAGCCGGTATATGGCAAAAAAATCAGTCTGAATATTAAAGGAGAAGATGGCAGTGTGCTCCAGTACGCCTTTACCAATACGGAGAGCAGTTCTGTTTTTGAAGTAAAAGGACTGAAGCCCGGACTATATTCATATACCGGTAGTGTGGAGCATGCCGGGCAGACGTATCAGGCAGCCGGGGAGTTTCTGATCAGAGAACAACGATTGGAAGCGTTGAATACCCAGGCGAATCATGGTATGCTTCAGGAACTTTCTCTAAAAACAAACGGACAGTTTTTTGCAGCGACTCAATGGGGTGATCTTAATAATCAGTTGAAAAATACAGAATTCCGTTCAGTTATCCACTCAACGGAAGATTTCAGGGAGATTATACATCTGCCCTGGCTGCTGATTCTGATTATTATACTGATCTCCGCAGAGTGGAGCATACGGAAATATAGCGGGGGATATTGACCGGACCGGGTGATCGGACATGTATATTTCTTATGTCAGCTTGCAAAGACAACCGGCATAAGAAATATAACAGAGCGCATCCGGCTTATTTTTTCAGAGGAAACCGCATCCGGTAGCTTACATCAACTTTCCCCCTGGAAATGTCTGCCAGCTTGCTTTTGAGCAGTTTTCTGCGAATAGAAGAGATATAATCAACAAAAAGAACCCCTTCGATGTGATCGTACTCATGCTGAAATACTCTGGCCTTCATGCCATCCAGCTCTTCAATGTGCTCGTTCCAGTTTTCATCATAGTATTTTACCTTGATTGCCTCCGGACGGTCCACATGTGCTCTGATACCCGGAATGCTCAGACAGCCTTCTTCATAAGACCATTCTTCTTCATATTCTTCCAGAATAACAGGATTGACAAAAGCCTTTTTATATCCCTGCAGATTGTCCGGATCCATCGGTTCCGCATCAACAACAAATAGCCTGAGGCTGAGACCGACCTGCGGGGCAGCAAGACCAACTCCGTTTGCTTCATACATCGTTTCAAACATGTCTTCGACCAGCTTATGTATATCGGTGCCTTTTTCAATTTCTTCCGCTTTCTTTTTCAGAACCGGGTCACCGAATGCAACTATCGGATATATCATAATTATTCTTTATCGTTTGAGTAGTTAGTGTTTTTTCTCCAAAAAAGACTGCAAAATAATAACAGCGCTTATTTTATCAACGTTCCCTTTGTTTTGTCTGTCCTTTTTTTTCATGCCGCCCTGTATCATGGCGTTCATAGCGATCCTGGAAGTATACCGTTCATCTTCAAAATACAGGGGAATATCCGGAAATACTTTGGCCAGCCGGTTCGCAAAATGACGTACATTTTTTGCATTATCCGATTCTTCCTGATTCGTGGTATTGTGCGGAAGGCCGACCACAAACGCTTCAATTACTTCCTGCTTGTGATAAGATAGCAGAAAAGCTTCTACGTCTTTTGAGTGCAGGGTATCCAGAGCAGTAGCGATGATTTTCAGAGGATCGGTCACTGCCAGTCCGACCCGTTTGGTTCCATAATCTATTGCGACAATTCTTCCCAAGCCCGGTGAATGTTTAACTGATTTTCAATTTTCAAAGATAGCCGAATTATATTTAGATGGAAAAGCCATGTACGGGTTTTATCAGCGCAAATGCAATTTCTGCGTATATCGGTATACATATATGCAGTACAATCAAACTTTACTTTTAAAAATATAGTTAACTTAGCGGTATATATTATACGATAACCTGCTACTCATAACGTGTCAAAATATTATAACAGCCGTTCCCAGATTAAGCTACCTGTTTTTCTTGCGCTGGCCCTTGTATGCGGAATTTTTATCGGAGCAATGTTTTTCGACTCATCCAGGAAAAGTGATATAACTGCAGCATACAGGAAAATTGCCGATGTACTTACCTATATTGACAAGGACTATGTAGATACGGTCGAGCTTGAGAAACTCGCAGAATATTCCATTATTAAAATGCTCGAAAAGCTTGATCCGCATACGGTATATATTCCGAAATCGGATATTCAGCTGGCCCATAGCCAGCTGGAAAGCGACTTTGAAGGTGTGGGTATTGAATTCAACATTATCCGGGATACGATTATTGTCGTGGCTCCTATAAGCGGAGGCCCTTCAGATCAGGCGGGTTTACTGGCCGGAGATAAGATTGTCAGAGTCAATGATTCCCTTGTTGCCGGCAAAACCATCAGCAATGCCGATGTATTTTCGTTGCTGCGTGGTAAAAAAGGCTCGATTGTTACGCTGACTGTACAGCGGGGTGCGCAAAAAAAGCATTTTGATTTTCAGGTTGTAAGAGATAAAATTCCTACGTACTCCCTTGATATCTCCTATATGGTGGACGCAGAGACGGGATATATAAAAGTAAGCCGCTTTTCGGCCGGTACGTACAACGAGTTTAAGGAAGCGCTGGACAAGCTGAAAGCGATGGGAATGAGTAATCTGATTCTGGATCTGCGTGATAATCCCGGAGGATATATGGACCGGGCAACTAAAATGGCGGATGAATTTATCAGCGGAAACAAGCTTATCGTGTATACCGATGGCAAAGACAGCAAATATGATCAGCGGGTATATGCCAGCAGAAAAGGCGTTTTTGAGGAGGGAGCCATTGTTGTATTAATCAACGAAGGCAGCGCTTCAGCTTCGGAAATCGTTTCGGGCGCATTGCAGGATAATGACCGTGCATTAATTATCGGGCGTCGTTCCTTTGGCAAAGGACTGGTTCAGATGCCGATAACCCTCAAGGATGATTCTGAGCTCAGGCTTACGATTTCAAGATATTATACACCAAGCGGGCGCTGTATTCAGAAACCATACACAGGTGCTTCTCTGGATGAGTATAATAACGATCTTTTGAAACGATACAATCACGGGGAGTTTTTTCATCTGGACAGCATACGGCTTAATGATTCACTGAAATTTACTACGCTCAACGGCCGGACAGTATATGGTGGAGGTGGTATTATGCCTGATATATTTGTTCCAAGGGATACTTCGTCCTTTACCAATTATCTGGTTGAGCTGTTTAACCGGAATATTATCCGGGAATACACGCTTAATTATTATTCAAATAATAAAGAAAAGCTGGAGCAGTACGATGTGGAGGAATTCCGGAAATCCTTTCAGATTACCGATGCCATGCTGGATGAGCTGGTACGGATGGCGACCGCTTCCGGGCTGAAGTTCAGAGAGAAGGAATTCCGGAAATCCAGGGAATATATCAAGCAGAATATGAAAGCGTACATAGCCCGCAGTATCTGGGGAAACAACGGCTTTTATCCGATCCTGAATGCAAGTGACGAGATTTTTATTCAGGCAATGAAGCACATGGAAGAAGCCCAAAAGCTGGTACGGAAATAAGTGAGGGCTTTCCTGAAAACCGGAGTGGGCTTAGGCGCCTGAATAGCGACCAATAGATTTTGGAAATAAGCAGGCATTCCTCGTGTCAGCTATATAAAAACGATAATAGGCATCATTGCCTGTTGTACAAAGAGTATTCATCGTATTGTTTCTTCCCGACAGATTGATTGTGCCGGGTTTCCTAATTGATTGCTGCATTGCGCTCTTTGAGCCTTAAACGTTAAACTTGTGCTTTTATACGATTGAAAGATGTCGCAAGGTTAAATCATAGTTTAAAAAAACAGATAGCTTCTATCAGTGTTTCCATGAGAGTATGTGCATAAGTTTATAGGACCGGCACTGGTTTTATTTTTAAATTTGCCGCTCTTTCCTTTGTATTAAAAAATTAATCGGGTTTTAAAAATGAGCATTAATCTTACCAACAGGAAGAAATTTGCCAAAAGACATATTGGTGTTACAGATGCGCAGCTGGCAGAAATGTTGTCAGTGATCGGGGTCGAATCGCTTGATCAGCTGATTGATCAGACCATTCCGGATACGATCCGGCTGAAGGAAAAGCTCAGGCTGCCTCAGGAGAAGTCTGAGTATGTTTTTCTGAACGAGTTCAGAAAGCTTGCAGCAGAAAACAGCATTTTTAAATCGTATATAGGACAGGGATACTATGATTGTATCACGCCTAATGTTGTTGTCCGCAACATTCTTGAAAATCCGGGCTGGTACACTGCCTATACTCCTTATCAGGCTGAGATAGCCCAGGGAAGGCTGGAAATGCTGCTCAACTACCAGACCATTGTGACGGAGCTTACGGGTATGGAGATTGCCAATGCTTCGTTGCTGGATGAGGCTACGGCGGCTGCGGAGCTGGTCAATATGTTTTATAATGCAAGGAAAGGTAACAGGAAAAACGCGGATACCTTTTTCGTTTCGGAGGCCTGCTTTCCGCAAACGCTTGATGTGCTTAAAACCCGTACTGCTCCGCTTGGCATCAGGCTGCGGATTGGCCGGATTGAAGATATTGATTTCAAGGATACCGCACTTTTTGGTATTCTGGTGCAGTACCCCGATTCGAAAGGAGAGGTTCGTGACTATAGCCAGCTGACCAAAGCAGCGCATGACCAGGATATTCCCGTCGGGTTTGCCGCCGATCTGCTGAGTCTCGCTATTCTTACATCTCCCGGACAAATGGGAGCGGATGCTGTGATCGGAACTACGCAGCGGTTTGGGGTGCCTATGGGATTTGGCGGACCTCATGCAGCATATTTTGCGACCAGAGAAGAATTCAAACGTATTATTCCGGGACGTATTATTGGTGTATCCGTAGATGCGGAAGGCAAGACGGCCTACCGGATGGCGCTGCAAACACGTGAGCAGCATATCCGACGGGAAAAAGCAACTTCCAATATATGCACCGCACAGGTTTTGCTGGCGGTTATTTCTGCCGCTTATGTGATTTACCACGGCCCGCAGGGCTTAAAAGGAATTGCTGAAAGAGTACACGGCATGGCCCGTTTACTGGCAGAGGGGTTAAAGCTCGGAGGCTTTCAGCAGCTGAATCCCTGTTTTTTTGATACAATCCGTATTGAGGCTGGGGATCGCCTTGAAGAAATCCGACAGCGGGCACTGGCTGCCGGTATCAATCTTTTGTACGATGAAAAGAGTGGCTGTATCCAGATATCAGTAGACGAAACTACAGAAATTACTGATGTTGCGGTGGTGGCACAGGCATTCGGAGTGTCAGCAGACTGGCATAAGCTGGCAGAAAATCTTGCTGTTGTTTATCCTGAATCATTACGGAGAAAGGATGATTATCTGCATCATAAGGTATTCAATGCGTATCATACCGAGCATGAGCTGCTGCGCTATCTGAAACAGCTTGAGAACAAAGATCTTTCGCTCGTGCATTCAATGATAGCACTGGGTTCCTGTACCATGAAGCTCAATGCTACGACCGAAATGCTGGCGATTACCTGGCCGGAATTTGCCGGTATTCATCCTTTTGCGCCGGACGATCAGGTAAAAGGCTACAAATGTCTTTTTTCCGAACTCAGAAGCTGGCTCTCTGAGATTACCGGCTTTGCGGACGTGTCTCTGCAGCCCAACTCCGGAGCGCAGGGAGAGTATGCAGGACTGCTTGTGATACGCAGGTATTTTGAAAGCAGGGGAGAAGCCCACCGTACCGTTGCGCTTATTCCATCTTCTGCGCATGGTACCAATCCGGCAAGCGCGGTCATGGCAGGCTTTGAAGTAGTAGTTGTCAAATGTGACGATAAAGGAAACATTGACCTGGATGATCTCCGGCTGAAGACAGAAAAGCATCGTGATAATCTGGGCGCATTGCTGATTACATACCCCTCGACCCATGGCGTGTTTGAGGAGCAGGTGCGTGAAATATGCTCAACGATACATGCCGCAGGCGGACAGGTATATATGGACGGAGCGAATATGAATGCACAGGTAGGCTTAACCAGTCCCGGATTTATAGGAGCAGATGTATGTCATCTGAATCTGCATAAGACATTTTGTATACCACATGGCGGTGGAGGACCTGGTATGGGCCCGATAGGCGTTGCCGGACATCTTGTTCCTTTCTTGCCCGGACATCCGGTAGTTCAGGTATCGGGCACGGAGGCAATTACGGCTGTTTCTGCTGCTCCCTATGGAAGCGCCTCGATATTGCCGATTTCCTATGCCTACATTTCCATGATGGGTGAAAACGGATTAAAAGACGCGACCCGCTATGCCATTCTTAATGCGAATTATCTGAAGGCGCGTCTTGAAAAGCATTATCCGGTGCTCTATTCAGGAGCAAATAACCGCTGTGCACATGAGTTCATACTCGATTGCCGCAGTTTTAAGCAAAGTGCCGGTATAGAGGTAGAGGATATTGCCAAGCGTCTCATGGACTTTGGTTTTCACTCTCCGACAGTTTCCTTCCCTGTTCCCGGGACGCTGATGATCGAACCGACCGAAAGTGAGTCTCAGGCAGAGCTTGACCGTTTTTGCGAAGCAATGATCGCTATTCGGGAAGAGATAAGAGAAGTAGAAGAAGGCAAAGCGGATAGAGAAAATAATGTATTGCAGCGGGCCCCGCATACAGCAGAAGTCGTTGCTTCAGATCATTGGGACCGGCCATATTCACGCGAAAAGGCTGCATTTCCC
Source organism: Bacteroidota bacterium (assembly GCA_023458555.1). Classification (GTDB taxonomy): domain Bacteria; phylum Bacteroidota; class Bacteroidia; order Cytophagales; family Cytophagaceae; genus SpSt-227. Next base: position 344,365 of record JAEWYS010000020.1, read on the forward strand.
CTGAGCTGGATTAAAGAGGCAAAATTCTGGCCTTCAGTGAGCAGAATAGACAGTGCCTATGGAGACAGAAATCTGATCTGTACCTGTGCGCCGGTCGAGGCTTATACCGGGTAGTATAGCCGGAAAAATTAAATAGCTTATAAACAATTTTTCTTAAATCCGGTTTTTAGCCCCAATGAACCTGATTTAATTTGGGAATAACCGGATTTAAGAAAGCCGTTTTTTTGTGGCCGGATAAGCATATTTCAGAATGCTTGTGTAAAAGAGGGGATTTTTTTAAAAATTAGTTACCTTCGCAGCATTCAATATTTTAATGCTAACATTGAAGCCTTACTGTTATGACAGTTGTTCCATATAAAGAAAGCGAAGCCGGTAAAAAAGAGCAGGTTGCAGCCATGTTTGATAATGTTTCTGCACGCTATGATCTGTTAAACCGGGTATTGAGTGTGGGAATTGATGTGCACTGGAGAAAGAAGGCAATTAAAGAACTGAAAGCGCTCAAGCCCGGAAACCTGCTGGATGTAGCAACAGGTACGGGAGATCTGGCCATCATGGCGGAAAAGATGCTGAAGCCGGCATCCATTACCGGAGTGGATATTTCGGAAGGAATGCTGGAAGTCGGCAGAAAAAAAATAAAAGAAACCGGCCTCGACAACGTTATTACACTGCAAAAGGGTGATAGCGAAAATCTGATTTTTGAAGAGAATACGTTTGATGCGGTGACGGTGGCTTTCGGTGTACGGAATTTTGAGAATCTGGAAAAGGGTCTGAAAGAACTGAACAGGGTGCTGAGACCAGGCGGCAAAGTAATGATACTTGAGTTTTCCAAACCACAAACTTTTCCGGTCAACTACTTGTATAACTTTTATTTTAACTATATTTTGCCATTTATTGGGAGGCTCGTTTCGAAAGATATGTCTGCTTATTCATATCTTCCGGAGTCTGTAGAGAAGTTTCCGTTTGGCGATGCATTTTTGGAAAAACTCAAAGATGCCGGATTTAAAAATGTACAATGGAAAAAATTAACTTTTGGCATAAGCTCGATCTATACCGGAATAAAATAGTTTTTGCTTTTTGTTTTGTAATACTTTTTGCCGGACCGGTACACAGTCAGATTAAGAGAAAGCAAACCAATCTTCCGAACTATGACGACCGAAAGCTGCATTACGGATTTACCCTGGGGATAAATACAACCCGTTATAGACTGCTGCATTCAGAGCATTTTGTCCGTGAGGATACGGCCATGTCAGTGCTGGCTCCCCGGTCAACAGGCTTTTCACTCGGTTTTATTCTCAATTACAAGGTTGCCGACTATTTTACCGTACGGCTTTTACCTACAGTCTCCTTTTATGAGCGCAGCGTAGATTATATCCTTAAAGGAGGAGTGGGAAACAAGCAGGTGACGGAGTCTACATTTGTTGAAATTCCGCTTATGGGGCAGTATCGTTCAGAGCGCAGAGGCAATCTCCGCATGTATATGACCGCCGGACTCAAGGCAGGCATAGAAGCCGGGGCCAAAAAGAAAGAAAAAAAGGAGACGGATCTCAGGACAAATAACTATGACCTGTCCTTTGATTATGGATTCGGCCTGGATATCTTTTATCCTTTTTTTAAGTTTTCGCCGGAAATTCGTTTTTCGCACGGGCTGCTGAATCTGCTAAACGATGATCCGAATGTATATTCACAAAGCTTAAATCGCATCTCTACCCATACGGTGAGCTTGTTTTTACACTTTGAATAGAAATTTTTAGATTTATTGTATATAGACTTTTAGACAATTTTTATAAATTGCACAGATATTTTTAGAGAAATTATTATTAACTCAAACAATTAAATAACTCATGAAAAAAGTTTTACTTTCTGCTATCGCCTTAGGAATGGCACTGTGTGCTTCGGCGCAAGGAATTTCTGAATTTGGCGCATTTGATGATTTTGCCAAGAAAACGGAATATGCTGTAGAAACACCCGCTGGATCAGGTGTGTACAAAGGCATTTTCTGGTGGTCTCAGGAAGAGCCTGCTGCAAATGGTTTTGAATTTAGCACTGTCAGAAATGGCAACGGTGTTTTAGTGGTTGATATTCATCAGCCAGCCAAAGCTTACGAGCCATTTGGTGTTGGCTTTGGAGAAGATGCGGAAGAGCAGCCTTTTACAGTTGACTTGTCAGGAGATGCTGTCGTAAGCTTTACGTTTAAGAATACGAGTGAAGATGCTGTAGAATTCAAAGTTGCTTTACAGGACATAAACGGTATAACTCTTGGCTTTGACAAGGCATTGGGTACTCCGGATGGTTCCTTGTACGAATATGAAATTGGTGCGACTTCTACGCAGGGTATCGGAGCAAACGGAGAGACTTCTGTAGCTGCCGGGGCCTCTGTTGACTTTTCGTATGATTTCAAGAATGCTTTAGCTGCTGAATATGTAGACAATCCAAATAGTCAGTACGGTTGTAAAGACAAACCTCAATGGGTGGAAGGTTGTGATGGCGGTACCTGTTTCGATTATTCTAAGGTGAAGGCTTTGACTATCACTGTGGTAAATAATAATGGTGGTGTTTATAATAATGCGGCTGATTGCTGGACAAAAGAAGCTTTTGACGGTACTGTTGAGCTATCCAACGTTATCATTGGAGCGAAAGTAGTAGGTCTGTTTGGAGCGAAAGTATCATCAAACAGTGTAAATGTATATCCAAATCCGGCCAGCAGCTATGTTACTTTTGGCAAGACGCTGACAAACGGATCTGTATACAACGCTCAGGGTATGGTAGTTGATACATTCAATGCTGCGGAAGGCTTAAATGTATCCACCTATGCGGAAGGCGTTTATTTTATCAACACTGCAGAAGGTTCTGCCAGAATTGTAGTTAAGTAATTTAACTCCTTACTAATAGTACAAAAAAGAGGCTGTTCTACAACAGCCTCTTTTTTTATATTTATGTTTTGCATAAGGCAAAAACATATGAATCTAATTTTGTACTGGATTTACTATTGGAGAAAGCAGGTTAGCCTATACAGAGCTTGGCGGCTTGCAAATCGCTGTATCTACCTTTCTTTGCGGATCACATCTATAATGATTGCTGCTGTTATTGATCTTTGGAATAATTGAATATTGTTTTTGTAGGTCTGACATCATCAATCCCTGCTGCTTCCGGATCTTATTCAATTCTTAGCTGTAAAAACGATCTGTCCTGTTTCTCCGATGACTGATGCAGGAATCATCTTCTTTCCGGTCATTTAAGGAGAAAGATACTTTCAACTGTTCCATACTATACCAGTGACATCTTTTTTGGTGCTGAATGTATATGCCACATGACCACAAGGGTACTATGCGATGTCGGACTTGTAGAGAGAGAGAGAGTCTTAAACGATTTGATTGTTTCCTGGTGAGTGATGGAATTCATTTTTATAAGGTGTTTTCAAATAAGTAGCCTAAGCATTTTGTGCCAGATGTATTTTGCAGAAGTATAATAACAGAAAAACGGCCTGTGATTTATAATCACAGGCCGTTTTCAAATCAGATTTTTATCTGTATTGTAACTGCTATTTTACAATAAGCTTATCAATTGCGATCGTTTCACCGTCAGCGATTACATGGATCATGTACATGCCTTTTGTGAATCCTGATACATCAAAAGAAGCTCTATCGTTGCTTGCATTGAAAGAAGCTACTTCTGTACCCATCATGGTAGCAACTTTAATCTGAACGTTTGCAGCACCTGAGTTGTCAAATACTACACTGGTCAGACCATTTGCCGGGTTAGGGAAGATGGAAAGCTGCTTGCCTGACAGTGATTTGAATATTGCAACCGGATTTAGTGTTGAGAAAGAAACTGCTTCAGAGGGTTCTGATTCTTCTTCTGAATCATTAATTGCAATCACTCTGTACTGGTATGTAGTGTTAGAAGCAAGTTCAGTCAAACCATAAGAAGTTTCCTCTACGATTTGTACTTCTGTCCATGAACCATCTTCAAGTGTTTCAATTCTATATCCTGTAGCGCCGGTTACGGCAGTCCAGGTAAGAGTTGCTGAGCTTTCAGTAATTGCAGAAGCTGCTACATTAGTCGGAGCGCTAAGCTCCTGAGAAGGATCCGGAACCTCTTCAACAGTTGTATAAGCAGCTGCAGAAGAAGCACCGTTCAGGATGGTAAATACTCTGAATTGGTCTCCGGCGCTTAGTTCAGATAAAGCGATAGCATAACTGTTAGCAGATAAATTTTCTTCTACAGTGATCCATCCGTCATTGCCATCACCTTTTTCAAAAATATAAGATGCACCGGCAGTCTCAGTCCATGTGAATACCAGGTCAGCTCCGGATGCAGCATACTCGATAGCAGGTGTGGCAGGAGTTGTTCCTACTGCACCGATAGAGAAGTTGGTAACAGTAAATGTTCCGTCAAATTCCTGAGGAGTATCGGAAACTATTTCGGTGCTTAACGGAGTGAAATAAAGTTCAGTAACTTTTGTATAATCAAAGTTGTTTAATGTTGTCGGACAGTCAAGAGCTGAACCGCAGCTCCAACCATTTCCGGCTGATAATGTGTCAACAATCTCAAGACCTAACAGGCTTTGTGAATAGGTCTCTGTTGTTCCTTCAGCAATTTCGAAACCTGCCTGTAACTTTCTGTTGTCCCATGAAACAGCTCCTGCCGGAATGATGATTTCTGCGCTGCGGTCTTCAATATCCTTAAGCTGTACACGCAGGTTCATTTTATCTACGTTGCCGGATAAGTATGCAACTGTTAGATTGATGGTAGCATTTCCGGAAAGATCTATGGTATTACCATCACCGAATGATACACCAAAGCCATCGTAGGTACCGGCTGGCTGATTAAAGGTAAATTCGAGACCGTTTGCTGTACGATTCATTGTTCCGGTTGATCCCTTTTCATTGGCTATATACCAATATACTCCGCCATATGCGCCAGTAAATTCTTCTTCATTGGAAAAATCATCCTTTACCCAAGTTGGCCCCAGCTGCGCAAAAGCACAAGGCATAGCCATTGTCAGGGACAATGCTAGTAATAGTTTTCTCATGTGTTATTAAAGGTTAAAAATTTACAATTTCCAGTTCAAATATATGTTTTTTTTATCATTTAAATGGACGATAGCTGTTTTTTTCTTATGGAGTTGTCAGATTTATCAGCATTGATATGGGTATATATCTGGTTGATAGGGAAAGTAACTCAGAAACGAGCAAAATGTTTTCTTTTTGGATTCTAAGTATGAAGGATGTTGAGTTCTTAGTTTCTCGTATATAATCTGGATAGTAGGTTTCCTGTATTTTAATCTAATTGCATGTGTATTGAATTAATGTTTTGTAGTTTTAATTTTGTCATTTGTCTTGATTTTTATATTTTTGGTATAAATTATTGATAATATTACTTTGCTTGATTGTATGAAAAAGGAGTTATTTTTATTTGGTGTTTTAATGTTTATTTCTTCCGCTTTTTTATCTGCTCAAACGGTATATACGCCTGGAGGAACAATCGGAACTTCAAGTAATGACAATGTTGGAATTGGTACAGATAATCCGGCGGCTTTAGTTCATTTGATTGGGCCTAGTGCATATTTGAGAGTAGATTGGGCTAGTGCTCCAACTGCTCCATATGGTTCCTATGGGATTAAGATTGGAGATGCAGCAAGTCTTAGCTCCAGACAGATACCCGCATGTGGGAGTGGAGATTTTCTGATAAGCGGAGATGGAGCCGAAATTACTATGAGAAGCGGCAGAATTCATTTTGGTACTGCGCCAAATTGTCAAACGGGTTATGCCGGTCGTTATAATTTTGGGGGAGGAAATGTCTGGGTCAGAGATACGCTGATCATAGCAAATTATTCATCAGTGATTCCATATAGCTATAGGCCACCTGCGGGTTATCGCTTTGTTGTGAATGGTAAAGCAAATTTTAGTGATGAAGTTGTGATTGGCAATATAACATCCTTGGCTTTAGGGTATCAGCTGTTTGTAAAAGAAGGAATCCAGGCTGGAAAATTGAAAGTTAATGATAGTATAATTATTTCAGGAACATCGGGGCCTACATATTCGTTGCCAACAGGCTATAGGCTAGGAGTGAATGGAGATGCAAACTTTACAAATAAAGTAGTCATTGGGCCGTATGATTCTTTTACACAAGGGACTCCTTCAGGTTATAATTTATTTGTCTCTAATGGTATTATAACAGAAAAGCTGAAAGTGGCTGTAAAAACAACTTCTGATTGGGCTGATTATGTGTTCTCTGATAAATACAAGCTAATGCCTTTGAAAGAAGTAGAGCAATTTGTAAAAACGAATAATCATTTGCCTAATATGCCTTCAGCTCAGGAAGTAGTCGAACATGGAATCGATGTAGCCAGGATGGATGCCAAGCTTCTGGAAAAGATTGAAGAGTTGACGTTGTATATTATCGAACAGGATAAGCGAATTAAGGAATTAGAACATTGTATTAAGTTGCGTTAAGCGATGAGAAACATATGCTTTGCTATTTTGCTGTTGTCATTGTTGTCGTGTGAAAAAGAAAAATTTCCTAATGTAACGAATGATGGAATCAATACGTTCGGCATGCGTATTAACGGAGTGGAGTGGACTCCTGATGTTAAAACTTTCTTTAATGGAAAGATAAAACCGAAGGCGGTTTTTTTTCCCAACAATTCAACATTGATGCTTGAAGCAGTTGGCGATGGCGAATGTTTTTTTTCCGTAACGATTAACGGTTTGGGAAGGTATTACTTTAATAAATCATTTTCGCCTTATGTTAAAGAGACAGATCAAGTTTGGGATCCCATACTGTATCGGACCAGATATTCGCTATTGACTCAGCATTACATTTTGCATGATTCGTTGGAGAGTAACATTACAATAACCCGATTTGATACTATAAACAAAATTGTATCGGGGATTTTTAGTTTAAGATTAGAAGATAGTATAAAACATGAGGTAAAAGAAATTACCGAAGGGAGATTTGATTTAGTTTATTATCGAGAAGAGAATGAAATTTAGAGTATTAGTGTTATTGGTACTGATTGTGTCATCAGGTATGCTGATTGCTCAGCCTTTTAGTCTAACTTCGACAAGAAGTTATTTAGGTTCAAATGCTTCAGGGCAGTACCAGATTTATAGAAGCAGTGTAAATCATTCAATTACACTAAATAATCTGCGTAAGCCATTGATTTTTGTGGAAGGTTTTGACCCGGATAATAGCTTTGGTTTTGGAACATCCGGGAATATTTACTCAATGATTAATAGTATTGCTACTAATAATTTGGCTTCCAGCATTCATACTAGAGGTTATGACATTATCATTTTGAACTTCAACGATGGTGGAGATTACATTCAAAGAAATGCTTTATTGCTTGTCGAGTTAATTGAGTTGGTGAATAGTAATAAACCAGGAACAGATCCTGTTGTTATTATGGGATATAGCATGGGAGGCTTGGTGGCTCGGTATGCACTCAATTATATGGAGGAGAATAATATAGATCATGAGGTTCAATTGTTCATTTCTATAGACTCTCCGCATAAAGGGGCGCATGTTCCTGCCGGAATTCAGGCAATGGCTAAGATGTTCGATTCTCCTGCCTATCTAACAATGTTTCCTGATTTAGCAAGTAGTTTATCTCAGTTAAATGCTCCGGCTGCCAGACAAATGTTAAAATATAGACTTAGTAGCTCTTCAGTTCTTTCAGGGGAGCTTCCATTAAATTTTGAATTTGTATCCTTTTTCTCGGAACTTGATGGAATGAATGGATGTAATGGGTTTCCAAGTAAATGTAGAAATGTTGCTGTATCTTTGGGAAGTTGGAACGGGGTTGGGCAGCGCTCTGAGCTCGATTTGGATAATAATGGTATACGAGATTTACAACATTCAGCTTTCCCAATAATTGAAATTAATATTCCTAAGGGAAGTCGGGATGAACTGTGGATAGTTGATATGAATGAATGTGAAATAATGGCATCTGTTCTTTTTCAGATGTTCATTTCAACCTGTGCTTCTAGTGCATATCCGGATTTTTCCAATCGATATAGCTATTCAGGACTTGGGAATGATTCATATGCAACATTTTGGTATTTAAATACAGAACTTTTTCCTTTCATTTTTCCTGGCGGAGGCTCCAGTAGATTGTGGTGGTATAAAGATGAGGAACCTCTGGATTTTGCACCTGGAGGATTTATGCCTTTATACGATGACATAACTTCAGCCTTAGGTGGTTTTATAGATTGTTATGCAGGATATGCTAAAAATAGTACATTTGTTCCAACCATAAGCGCATTGGCTTTTGACACTGATAATGCATTTTATAATATAGCTTCAGATGCTAACAAGTTAAAAAAGACTCCCTTTGACAATATTATAGGTATAACAGGCGATAATACTTCGCATATGATAAATACTTCATTCTATTCGCAGGTCTATCCCATTGTTAACTTTATATTAGATGAAATTAGTAACGATTATGGGGGAACTTGTGCATATGATACAAAGACATTGTCAGGAACGGTGAATAATGGTCAGAATATAGCTGTCAGAAGTGCAGTGAAAGTTTATAACAATTCGTCTTACAATGTTCAAACTGGAGCAAATGTAGGTCTCTTTGCTTCTCAGAGTATAGTATTTGAGCCTGGGCTTTTAGTGAATAATGGAGCCATTTTAGCTGCAGAAATAAGGCCGTGTGCAGAAAAGGCTTGTCATTGGCAATCAGAGGACTATAACAATTTCAGTTCGAGACTTGCGACTGGCAGTGATACTACGCATATTACCTATAATCGTGAATATCCGGAAGTTTTGCCAATGAACGAAGCTGTTTGTGAAAAAATTACCCCTAATCCTAACAATGGCAGTTTCTCTATTGACATGATTGGAAAGGCACGGTACGAAATTATCAATTCCTTGGGCAATACTGTTGATATGGGAACACTTTACTCGGGTAATAACCGAATCTTCTTTGCTGGTAATACTGGTGTTTATACTTTTATAACATATGATCAGGAAAATAAAGTTATTGGGAAAGAAAAGTTTATTAAATATTAGATTGTCTTGATGACTTATTAACATTAAGATATATTTGAGTGTCAAAGTTATTCTTGACTTGACACTCATTTTTTTACTTTTTTTCAATTTCTTCCCTCAGCTGTTTTCGTATCAGCTTATTTGACGCAGTTTTGGGTAGCTGGTCAATTTGTTTCAACGCTTTTATCCTAAACAGCGGATTGAGGTTTTTGCTGATTTTTTCCTGTAGCGCCCCTTTCATTTTTTCGGTATCCAGCTCTTTGTCTGAAGTAACAAATACATACAGGCTTTCAGGGCCTGTTCCGTTTTCGGAAATTGCCACGGCAGCAGATTCTCTGATGTCAGGATGGGTATTGACCTGTTCTTCAATTTCCAGTGCGCTTACCTTGATTCCGCCCAGATTCATGGCATCGTCTGTACGGCCTGCACTTCTGTAGAAAATCATGCCTTCGCTCAGAATCCGCATTAAAGCATCGCCATGCCTGCGGAGTTTTTCTTTATTGGGGCCGGGCGGTACGCTGGCATAGTATTCCTGATGATGATCTTTATTCAGTAGTTGCTGGCTGAGACCAATAGAGGGTGGCAAGATATATACTTCTCCGTTTGTTCCGAGCGGTGCGAGCTTGCCTGCTGATTTCAGAATCATAAAATCCAGTCCGAGGGCTGGTGTTGTAAAAACGGAGGGAGAGGCAGGGTGCAAAACGGTTCCGGTTACATAAGCGCCGCCTATTTCTGTTCCGCCGCAATATTCGATTATGGGCGCCTGAAAACGTGCGAGTCCCATCAGATAGAAATAATCATCGGGATTGCTGGGTTCTCCGGTGGAACTGAACAACCGCACAGTCCAATTGAATTTGTCATGAAAGTCCTGGGCTTTCCATGATTTTACCACGGATGGTATCGTACCAAGAATTGAAACTTTTTCTTTTTCTACAAATTCACCGTATTGCAGTGTTGTGGCAGCGCCCGTATAAACAACGAGCGTTGCTTTGTTGATAAGGGCCGCATAAATAAGCCAGGGAGCCATCATCCAGCCCATACCGGTTGTCCAGGTTATCCGGTCCTCAGGGCGTATGTCATGATGGAAAAAAGCATCTGAAGCCGATTTGACCGGGGTCAGCTGGGTCCACGGGATGGCTTTGGGGGTATTGCTCGTGCCGGAGGAAAACAGTATGCTGCTTATGTACTCGGGATATGTCTGGTAACTGTCAAAGTACGGATTACCTCCATGAATGATTTTCTCATAATCATAGTCGCCTTCCCGAATAGCTGTATCTTTTGCTTTGCGTATCACAATAACCGGGATTTTGCCCGGAACCTGCTTCGCTTTTTCATATGTTTTTATACTTTTTCCGTTGTAAAGATATTCGTCAATGGTTATTATGGCTTTGGCTTCACTGATAGAAATACGTTTTTCCAGCTCGGCTGGTGTGAAACTGTCAGCTACAAGCACATTGGTAATACCGGCTCGTATTGTTCCCAGAAATGCAATAACAGCTTCTGTGCAGAATGGCAGGTAAAGAATGATTCTGTCTCCCGGACCAAAGCCATGAGAGAGCAGACCGGAGGCAAAGCAATTCACTTGTTGCTGCAGCTCCAGATAGGTCAGTTTTTGTATAGTTCCGTTTTCTGTGCCTTCAACCAATGCGGTCTTTTCATCCGGGGCCTGAAAACAGCTGTCCGTTATATTTAAACGTGCGCCTTTGCACCAGGCTGGATTCTCAAAACTTACGCTTGTGTCAAGGACAGCTTGATAAGGAATGCTAAATTTTATATCCAGTTTGCGTATTGCATATTTCCAGAAATCTTTTCGTTTGATGCTGGCCCAGCTGAAAAATTGCTGATAGTTATCCAGGCTCAGCTCCCTCATACATTTGGCAAGATTTGCTTCTTCCAGCAGCTTATTATCCGGCATCCATATTACTGGTATATGATTTTCGGCGTAGAGCTTATTGTACTGATCCCGGAGTTGGGGAGAAAAACGAAAGTCATTTTGTTTAAGGATAAGTCTCCACTGATGGTATTTTTGATTCAGATTCATAACTAAAAGTGGGTTATAAAAAGATGCACACCTATCTGTATTAACGGGGAAAACGGATAAAAGATTTGGGAAAAGAAAAGCGGCAGGCCTTTCCGATTCAGTAGTCTGTTTCGTAAGTTGCTGCCGCTTATTGATTATGTGGTTGATACTTCTTCTGAAACCGGATGTTTTACCAGAAGTATGAATGCGTGAATTACTCCGGGCAGCCAGCCTATCAGTGTCAGTAATATGTTTAAGAAGAATTTGCCTCCTATTCCAAACCGGATTACTACAGCAATCGGCGGGAAAAACAATGCCAGAATTCTTAAAGCTAAATTACTCATTATCTCCTCCTCATTTTTAATCCTTCTGATATATCAACGCTGGCAGAAAAAAATGCGTTCGGAGATAGCGGATGATTTATTCAGTATCGAATATAAGGGGTATAAATAAAAAAGGCTCAGCAACTGAGCCTTTTTTATTTATACAAATTTTACGGGTTATATCTTTGCAATGATGTTGATATTCAGGGTAAATATATCATCAATGGCTTTGTCTCCCAGATTGTCGAAGAAGCTCCCTGAGCCATATTTGATATCATAGCTTGTACGATTTACATCAATTTTGGCTGTTCCGCTCAGGGTTTTTCCATCGGTAATCACTTTCGCAGGAAATTCTACCGGTAAGGTTTTTCCTTTTATGGTTAATTGGCCTTTTATAGTATATTCATCTTGCTGAACAGGTGATATTGAACTGATCACAAGTTTTGCCTCAGGATGTTTTTGTGTGCTGAAAAAATCATCCGATTTAAGGTGTCCCACCAGTTTCTGGTTATATTCTTCATTGGTCAGGTCAGTACAGGTAATCGATGTCATATCGATAACAAAGTTACCACCGCTTATCTTCCCGTCTGTGAGCTGTACGGTACCGGATTTGATCCGAACATTGCCTGTATGCTCTCCGGTTACTTTTTTGCCTGTCCATGTTATGTTACTTTTATCCGGGTTTACTTGCAGTACAGATTGCTTGCTCAGTGTAAAGGCAGCCATGGTTGCTATCAGGATTGAGGCTGCCAGGGTATTAAAGAGTACTTTCTTCATAATCAGAATTCGTTTAATTGATATAGTTTGGTTGTGGAAATTAATAACGCAAATATATGTCTAAACAATATATGTTGCAACTTTTATTTTAAAAAAGCTCAATAGGTGTGGATTGTGATAAAATGGCTTCTGTATTGTCAGTTGCTGGAGTACAGACTGTTTCTGAAATGGTTCTCTATAAGATAATATTCGTTTCCGTTACGCTCTACGGTGAGGAATAGTTCCCGGTCTGCCAGCTTGATTTCAAGAATTTTTATGGCTTGCTCTTGCCCGTTACGTTCACGTAGCTTTTCTTTTCCATATAGCTCTTCATAGTGCTCGTAAGTTGCTTTATAGGCTTCGAGCGCATTGAACTTGGTGTTTTGTCCTGAGAGCCTGAGCTTTTGTGTTTTTACACCTATAAGCTGGTTTTTTCTGAATACATAATAAATATGGGATGCATATCCTGAATCAAACTGAACGTAGTGGATTTCGTCTACATAGTTTGGTTTGGACAATTCTTCAAGAAAGATAGCCGTTTCTTTTTTCTTGACTTCATCTTTGGACTCCAGCCAGTACGAGCTTCTGTAATCCTGGGCAGATGAGATCAGCATTATATGAAAAAACACGAAGAATAAGTAATGTTTCATAATGTATAGCGTATAGATAGGCTTTTCGCCAGAGAAAAGCACTGTGCACATCATTGGCAAAATTAAAGCCAAAAATATTAGAATTTTCTTAAATTCTTATACTTAGTTTCTGTATTTCATTAAATATAGCTTATTCATATTGATCAATGTTTTTTGTTGAACGACATAAACGATGGATAATTTAGATAATTATTATATAAATGGATGAAACTTTTGGAATACTTATTGATTTTATGAATATTCACCTGGCAAATTATTAGTATAGCTTTTACGATTCTATGAGAAAAAATAGTTCAATACTCACCTTTGTTTCCTTACTTTTTGTATTTAACTCTTCCATGCCTTCGGGTGAGGGGGATAAGGATAAAGACAAAGTCCTGGCGGGAGTCATTCTGCACAGTCTTGTGGCGGGACATTATCAGCAAAAGGAGATTAATGATGAATTTTCGAAAAATGCTTTTGATGCATACATAAAAAACATTGACTATAATAAGCGATTTTTTACCAGGCAGGATATAGATAAGCTCAGGAAGTGGGAGTATAAAATTGATGATGAATTTAAGGCTGGCAATTTTGATCTGATGAAAAACAGCTATACGCTGCTGAAAAAAAGAATAGAAGAGGTTGAGGAAATTTATCAGCAGATATTGTCAAAACCTTTTGATTTTTCACTGGATGAAAAAATAGAGACAGATCCTGAAAAGTACGATTTTCCTGTAAACAGAAAGGAGCTGGAGGAGTCCTGGAGGAAGTATCTGAAGTTTCAGACACTGATACGCCTCAATGAGCTTGAAAAAGAACAGCTGAAAAAAGCTGAAACGGACAAGGATTTTGCTCCCAAGCCGGTTGCAGAGCTTGAAAAGGAAGCGAGAGAAAAGGTATCGCAATCCCAGACGACCTGGTTTAAGCGTATAAAGCAGCTGAATGAAACGGACTATCAGGCTATTTATATCAATGCCATACTTAGCACGTATGATCCGCATTCCAATTATTTCCCGCCAAAAGCCAAAGAGAACTTCGATATTCAGCTCAGCGGGCAGCTCGAAGGTATAGGAGCTACTCTGATGGAAAAGGATGGGTATATAAAGGTTGAAAAGATTGTGCCTGGCAGCGCTTCATGGAAGCAGGGAGAGCTTAAAGCCGGTGATATTATCCTGAAGGTTGGTCAGTCTGCTGATGAGCCGGTGGATATCGTAAATATGCGTCTGGACGATGCTGTACAGCTGATCAGGGGGAAAAAAGGAACAGAAGTGCGGCTTACGGTAAAAAAGGTAGATGGAAGCATCAAGATTGTTCCTATTACGAGAGATATTGTAATTATTGAAGAAACGTATGCCAAATCGGCGGTTTTGGATAATGGTGTAAGAGCAGGTTATATCAAGCTGCCTCAGTTTTATGCTGATTTTAATAATAGTGGCGGGAGAAGCTGTTCGCAGGATGTGAAAAAGGAGATAGAAAAGCTGTCTGATGAAAAAATAGAAGGACTTATTCTTGATCTTCGTAACAATGGCGGCGGCTCGCTGAGGGACGTGGTCGAAATGGCAGGATTGTTTATTGAAAAAGGTCCCGTAGTGCAGGTTCGTAGCAGCGACGGAACGCTGGAGATTCTGGAGGACTACGATTCCAGAGTGCAGTATAAAGGACCTCTTATTATTCTTGTCAACGAGCTGAGCGCTTCGGCATCGGAAATCCTGGCAGCAGCCATGCAGGATTACGATCGCGGAGTTGTGGTTGGAAGCGCTTCTACGTATGGCAAAGGCACTGTGCAGCGTATGGTAGATCTTGATATGCTCATTCCGCCTGCCTACGGCAGTGTGAAGCCTTTGGGAGCGATGAAGCTTACCACTCAGAAATTTTACAGAATCAATGGCGGAGCGACGCAGCTCAAGGGCGTAGCTTCGGATATCATTTTACCGGATGATTATGCTTATATGAAAGTTGGTGAAAGAGAACTGGAGCATCCTATGCCTTGGGATGAGATCAAGCAGGTATATTACAAAGACTGGAAAGATGCTCCTGCTCTGGAAAAGCTGGAAAAGAAAAGTCATGCCCGGATTGATACCAGTTCGGTATTTAAAAAGATTGATCAGAACGCCCGCCGTCTGAAAAAGACGTCTGAACGTTCGGTGTTCCCGCTAAATCTCCAGGCTTATCAGACGGAACAGAACAAGCTGGAAGAGGAAAGTAAACAATTTGAAAATCTTTTTAGTAATATAGACGGTTTTAATGTAGATATGATCCGGGCAGAGGTAAGCGCTCTTGAGTCGGATACAGCCAAGGTAAACAGAGTTAAAACCTGGCATACCGAAATTAAAAAAGATGTGTATGTCTATGAAGCCATGCAGATACTCCATGATATGAATAAGAAGTAAGTTTAAACATGATTTATAGAAAAAGCGCCTGATACAATATATCAGGCGCTTTTTCTATAAGTAAATCCGGATATGTGATTCGGTATTAAATTTTTACGTGTTTTGTTTTCAGGTAAATAGTTGTAAAACATTCATATCAAAAACAACAAAACGAGAATATGCTTCACTGACCGCTGCCGGCAAATATTCATTCTTCTGTTTTTTTCAAACAAAGCGTTTCCGACTTCAATAAATTCAGCTTCTGTCAGCAGTCATACCACGATCTTGTACCTTGTCTCTGACTTATTTTCTGTGATTGGTACCAGTTATAAATCAACATATAGCGAAGTGAGTGCCTTGCCTTATCCGGGAAAATAAAATTATGAGGAACCACTCCTCAGCCCCGAGTGTTTTTAGCTAAGCGGAATGGATGTGGGATGATTAAAAACTGATTGCTATGCTGAACGGGGTGCTGATAGTGGATGATGATAATGTGAGCAATTTTATTGCGGAAAGAGTGATAAGGAGCCATGGTGAGGTGCGTATGGTTACCTCTGTGACGGATGGGAGACAGGCTTTGAGCTACCTGAAACATCAATGTGAGGGAGATGAGGCATATGCCTGCCCTGATCTCATATTGCTGGATCTTAATATGCCTTATATTGATGGTATGGAGTTTCTGCTGAATAAAAGCAGATTTGGAGTTCCCGAGGATATCCCGGTAGTTGTGGTTACTGGTGTGGACCCATCCAGGGAGCAGGAAAAAATTCTGAGAGATCTGGGAGTATCATACGTGGTAAAACCATTAACCGGAGCTAAGTTTGATAAGATTCTGAATGAAGTTTTTTACAAATCATAGTCAGAGGGATTAGATTGTGATTGTATAAATGTTTTATAAAGGTATTTTTTTGATTTTTTTCATAAACTTCCCATTCTTACTTTCGTAGAAATGCAGATGTTCTTTCAATAGTCAATAATATATTGAAGGCAAGGGGGAGGATTTTAAGAGGGAAAGTACTGATTTTTGTGCACTATCATGTGTTTTTGAATCGTTAGATGAAATAGTTTTCCGTAACTTAGTTCTGTAAAAATTATATCGTATAGTTGGTTTTCTTATGAAACGAGGTATCCTTTTTTTGTTATCGGTTCTTTTTAGTGTGATTTTGTATGGTCAGCAACCCTACAGGGAATATTATGAAGATAATAAAACACTGAAGGCGGAAGGGTTTATAAAAGATTCACTGCCTACCGGCGCCTGGAGTTTTTACAGCGAAAACGGAGTACGGATCACTCAGTGTTCGTTCAGAGAAGGACTGGCTGAAGGAGTAATGGTGCATTTTCATGATAACGGAAAAATTGAGCTGGAAGCCCTTTTCGAAGCAGGAATTGAAAATGGCAAATGGCTGGAGTTTTATGCTTCCGGAAAAGAAAAAGTGGTAGGAGCTTTTAAAAACGGTCAGAAGAACGGAAGCTGGAAAGAGTATTTTTCCAATGGCCAGCCAGCGCTGGAAGGCTATTATAAAGAGGGGCTGAAAACCGGTAAGTGGCTTGAATACTACCCGGATGGTATTGTCAAATCAGATGGCGAATACCAGGAGGGCCGGCAGGAAGGATCCTGGAAAGAATATCACTCGGATGGAAAGTATGCGTTTGAAGCACATTATAAGGCAGGTAAGCCCGATGGCCTGTTTAAGAAATACTACCCGGCGGGGCAGTTGCACTGGCAGGTGGTATATATTGACAGCCTGGAGCAGGGAGAATGGATAAGATATCATGGAAACGGAAAAATAGCAGAAAAGGGTTTATATAAAGACGGGAAAGAGACTGGCTTATGGCACGAGTTCTATAGCAATGGTCAGACCGAAAGCGAAGGTTTGTACAAAGAAGGAGCACTCGATGGCAAGTGGACGGAATACTATGAAAACGGTACGCTAAAATCTGTTAATGAATGGAAAGATAATCTGCTATGGCAAACTGTAAGCGCCAGTGATCAGAATGGTAAAGTACTGGATCCGGGCAGTGTCAAAGAAGGAACAGGAGTACAAAAGCTGTATTATTCCAATGGAGCTCTGATGGCAACTGTTACTTATAAGGATGGCAGAAAGGAAGGAGCTGCCAGCTCTTACTACCGGGATGGTAAGCTGAAGTCGCAGGTTAGTTATATTGCGGATAAGGAATCGGGGGTAATGAAAGAATACTTCCCGGATGGAACACTGGCTGCCGAAACAATTTTTAGGGATGGTAAGCCGCATGGTGTTTATAAAGAATATCTGAAATCGGGGAAGCCCGCTGTTGTAGGGTATTATGTAAACGGACTGGAGGACAGCCTCTGGCTGGAGCTTCATGAAAACGGCAAAATACTTACAGAAGGGTATTATGTCAACGGCTTGCCGGAAGGAGACTGGTATCAGTACTATGAAAATGATACTATTGCGTCATTCGGATCTTTTGAAAATGGCAAACAGACCGGAATATGGCAGGAGTTTACCTATGATGGCAAGCCGGCGAGCATCGGAAAGTATGAGAATGGCCTGAAAACCGGCTTCTGGAAAAGCTGGCATCCAAATGGCGAAGTACGTATGGAAGGATATTTTATTAATGGCCTTGAGGATGGTTTCTGGAAAATCTATTATGATAACGGACAGCTTCTTTCCGAAGGATCTTATACTGCCGGTCTGGAATCCGGTCCATGGAAAGAATATTATCCCGACGGGAAACTGCAGGCAGAAGGAAATTATGTGGCAGGGAAAGAGGACGGTGTATGGAAAAATTATTATGCCAACGGAGTATTTAGTCATGAAGAGATCTATGACAGGGGAAAACTGATGGAGGTTGGGGATATGCACAATGCAAGCGGTAAACGGGTTGCCAAGGGCTCTTTTGCCAAAGGCAACGGCTCCCTTAAAACCTATCATCAGAATGGCAAAACGGCCGCAGAAGGAACATATAAAAACGGACTTCCGGATGGAAAGTGGAAATATTATTTTGACAATGGGATATTGAGCGGAGAAGGAGAAATGAAGGCTGGACTGCGTGAAGGGCATTGGAAATTTTATGTGAATACAGGTAAGCTGGAGGCGGAAGGAAGCTATACAAATGATGAAATGTCCGGTATATGGAAGTTTTACGAACAGGGAAGGGTTATATCAATTAAAAATCTGGATATTGAAGATGTGGATCTGTAAAAGTTTGTTTTGTTTGCTGGTACTGGGCATAACGGACGGTTTGCTGGCTCAGGATACTGTAAGGACATACTACGATAACGGACAGATGAAATCTGCAGGATTGATCAGTGAAGGTATGCGTCAGGGCTGCTGGTATTTTTATTATCCCAATCAGATGCCCAATTCAGAAGAGTGTTATCTTAATGATGAGCTGCACGGAAAAGTAAAGAGCTATGATTTTGAGGGAAGGCTTGTCAGTATTGAAAATTACGAATACGGGCTGGAGCAGGATTCTGCATTTTACTATTATCCAGGTGGTGCTTTGAAGCGTAAAGGTGTTTTTAAGGACGGTCTGTATGCCGGCATCTGGCTGGGATATCACGAAAACGGCAGGCTGAGTCAGTCAGGGGCTTATGTCCTGGGAATGCTTGACGGACTTTGGCGGTTTTATGATTCAGAAGGCCTGCTCAGTCATGAAGGGGTGTATAGAGAAGCTAAGGAAACCGGTTTATGGAAAGTATATCATCCGAAAGGATATATACAGGAAGAAGGGGAGATGGATGAGGGAAACCGCATCGGGGTCTGGCGCCAATACAATAAAAAAGGGAAAGTGGTAAAAACCCGGCTTTACTAAGCCGGTTATTTTGTAATTCCCTGTCTGTATCGTTCGTTTAGCTGATATTCCAGATCGTTGAGACAGTTTTTAACCACAGGTTCATAAAGCTGCACTTTTTCCATCTGACTTAACGAATCGTGGGAAAGAAGATCGTTGATTGAAAACTCTTCTGTCATTTTTTCAGTCGTACACTGGCAATAATCCTGAGCAAGATCTTCATCGCCGGCGGAAAGCTGTTCCTGGCTTACATAAAGCTGCACACATTCAGTGGTTAAGCTCTCTTTGTCCGTGTCTGTCCAGGCACGTCCCTTAGTAACCGGGGCAAAGCTGACGGATTTGTCGGGATTGTTCTGAATGACAGTGATGATACCGAAGAAACTGAGCAGAAACGCGAAACCTTTGGCTTTTTTCGTGTGTTTTAATAACCAGAAATCGTATTGTTCCCTGGAATCCTGAGTTTTAAGTAAAGGCTTTAGAACCTTAAAGACAAACAGAAAGATTGTAACTCCGATTATGAGTGAAACCACTCCGCTTATGAACAAGAACTTCTCCATCGCTTTTCAACATCTCATTTAATGGATTAACTCCACCGGGAATGATCTGTTAAGCGAACAGGAAGATATTTTCGGAAATAATGAGCCGGGAAAGCTATTCCGGCAGCTTTCTGAGTATATCAAGCTCCAGGCTGAAGGAACCGCTTAGTATCGGAAAACGGCACCATGATCTGGGATCCACATTGAAATCATCCAGGTGAAAAGATGGCGCTATACGCTCACGCTTCCACTGATTCCGTGACCACATTCTGTAAAACTTAATTATATGCTCTTTCAGAAGGGCAGGGGTTTCCAATTCTTGTGCTTTTAATAGTTCATAGGTTTCCAGAGGCGATTTCCGGTTTCTGATTGCCTGCAGCTCGATTTGCAGGAGTACATAATAGGGCATCAGGTCTTTCTCATCCGTCTGCGCATGTGTTTCCGGGCGCAATTCTGCTGTGGGGGGCAATGCATTTACGTGGCTCAGACCCGGCTGATTCAGGTTTTTCTCGGCCCATATGAGCCAGTTGCGGATAAAGTGCTTGTCAACACCTGCAATGGGCGCTATGCTGCCCGAGGTATCTCCGTCCATAGTGGTATATCCCACATCACCTTCGCTGCGGTTGCTGGTCGTGATCAGCAGGGCATTTTTTATATTGGCCAGCATCCAGATGATCGGAGACCGGGCTCTGGCCTGAATATTTTGCAAGGCAATATCATCTGTTTCCCAGCAAAGCTCACGTTGGATAGCTTTTTCAATCGTATTTGTATAAGCGTCTACCGTTTCATCGATTGTCCAGTGATGAAAGGTGGCTCCAATAGAGTGAGCAAGTTCCTGTGCCGCTTTTAATGTGGCAGGCCCGGAGTTTTTTGTCCCCTGATAGGCAGTAGTCAATAATAGTCTGGTCAACGCTGGGATCGTATCGGCTTTTTTATCACCGGAGATAGCAAGCTTTTCCCGGAATGCTTTCAGGCCGAGTTCATCTACTCCCCGTTTTATCATTTCAGAGACCATGATTGCGCAGGCTGAGGAATCGGCTCCGCCACTCAGAGAAAGTACAAAGCCTGAGCTCCGGCTTTTTCTGAGATAATCAAATAGTCCCAGAGACGTTGCTTCCCAAAACTCGTATTCACGTTCCCGTTCATCGTGGGTAATCTCTTTAACAACGCTGGTATTTGTCTCAAAATCAACTTCGGCGTATATGAGATTGCTGTTTTTGAAGGAAAAACGGTTGTTTCGCTGCAACATTTTCCCTTCTTTGTATATAAGCACCTCTCCGTCGTATATGATGCGTCCGGCTTCATTGCCCAGCAGATTGGCATAAATGTATGTACAGTGAAAAGTATCGGAGCTGGAGGCGATAAGCTGATAACGAAACTCGGATTTGCCAAAGGAGAAATGACTGGCGCTTGGATTCAGGATCAGGTCAACGTTTTTCCGGCTCAGACGACAGGCTGGTCTGACAGAATCCGATACCCAGGCGTCCTCGCAGATTTCAAAGCCAATCCGGGCGCCGTGTGACTCGATCACGATCTCGCCGAAAGGGATTTCAGCTCCTTCGACTGTGAGATGTGTTTGTTCACCGGCTTTCCAGGGAGTAAACCAGCGGGGTTCATAATGCACGCCTTCTCCGGCCAGAAACTGCTTGGCGGCGATGCCCTTTATCTCTTTATTTTCAATAAAAGCACAGCAATTGTAGAGATTATCTCCGATACGGACAGGCAATCCTATGGCAACGGCAATATCATGACAATGATCACGCAGGGCTATTAATAGTTCCCAGGCTTTTTCGGGTACCCACCGGCTCAGAAAGAGATCTTCACAGCCGTATCCTGTTATGCATAGCTCCGGGAGGCATAAAATCCGGATACCTGTAGCTCGTGCTTCATCAATTGCACTTCTGATGTTGTGAATATTGTTTTCCCAGTCAATGGGAGTCTGATTGAGTGCGGCTCCGCCGATTTTTATATAGGCCATTTCTGTTGCTCTGCTATCCTTTGACAAAAGAACACAATTTTTGGCAATAATGGTATGATCGTCTTACCAGGGATAAAATTGAATCGGAGTACCCGGAGAAAGGCAAGGTATCCCGGCGGGGTGTAACGCAATACCATGAGAAAACATGGTGACTCTGATATCACCGCTGCCATTGCTGTGACAGGGTAGGAGACTATTCTTATAGTCGGATATCCTGACCGGGAAGTATTCGTCCATAGCTGATTTTTTTATTCGTTCTATATCAACGGGCAGTACAATACAGGTTTGCTCTTCGGCCAGAAAGCTCCTGCGGATATACGGCTCAACGAAAACTTTCAGGGCGACCTGCACAGAAACCGGATTGCCGGGCAGGGCGAATGCTATGGACCGGCCTTTGATGCCAACCCACAGAGGTTTGCCGGGCTTGATGGAGACTTTATGAAAGAGGCATTTATAGCCTGCCTGTTCCAGCGCTTTGGGAACAAAGTCTGCTTCTCCCATGGATACTCCGCCACTGATAATCAGAATGTCGGACTGCTGATTGTCAAAAGTCTGCTGAAGCAGCTGCAGATTGTCCGGGACATGGGCGACGGAGTCGGGAATAATGGAGTATTTCCGGAGAAAACCTTCTATGGAGTACGCATTGCTGTCCCGTATCTGATAATCGGACACAGAGGAATCAGCCGGTTTTACTTCATTGCCGGTGGATACGATGCGGACAACAGGAAGACGAAACACGGGGAGCTGGCCAATCCCGAGTGCGGCAAGGGCAGCATATTCCAGCCAGTGAATCATGCGGCCTCTTATGGGGATTTCTCTGCCGGCCGTCAGATCTTCCCCTTTAAGGGCAATATTCTGACCTTTTTTGAGGGTGGCGGATGAAAAGGAGACAGTATGGTCGCCGATGGCTGCTTTTTCTACCGGAATCATAGTATCCATAAAAGGCGGAACCGGAGCTCCTGTCATTACTCTGATGGCTTTTTCCGGACAGGATTCTCCCTGCCAGAAGGAACCAGCCAGAACCTCGCCAGCTATGATCAGCGGATTATCAGTCCGGATATAATGGCTATTGACAGCAAATCCATCTACCGCAGCCCGGTCGAAGGGAGGATAATCACGGTCTGCATATATGTTGGCTGCTGCGACTCTTCCGAGTGTTTCACGCAAAGGTGCTTTTTCTGATTCGAACGGTCTGGCATGCTCAAGAATTACCTTTCTGGCTTCGGCAACACTAAGTAGGGGAATGTGCATAGGTAAAAGAGTTTGAAGGATAATTAATGACCATTACCCCGTAACATGCTTTTGGCGTGAAAGACTACCGGAAGAATGGCATCCAGTGATTCCCGCACTCCATTGGTGCTTCCGGGAAGAGTGATAATCAGTGACTCACCAATACTCCCGGCAACTGAACGGGACATCATGGCTACCGGGGTGCGCATTCCGCCATGATTTCGCATGGCTTCCGCAATGCCGGGGGCGTCTTTTTCTATGATTTTTCTTACCGTATCAACAGTATTGTCTCTTGGGCCAAGTCCTGTTCCACCGGTAGTAAATATAAATGGTATTTTTTGTTCAGTCCATTGCAGAATCTGATCTCTGATCCGGTCCGGGTCATCGGGTACAATCTGATAATCTGTTACATGACAGTTATTGGCCAGCAGCATTTCCTGAATCAGTCTGCCTGATTTATCTTCTCTTTTTCCGGTAGCTGTAGAGTCGGAGCAGACAAGAACAGCAGCATTTTTTATACTTTTTGTATAGAGGGCGCGATCGCTTTTTCCGCCACTTTTATGCATCAGCCTTATCGGGCCAATGGACAATTCTGCTTGTCCCAATGGTTTCAGAAGATCATAAATGGTAAGTGCTGTTACAGATACAGCAGTCAGCACCTCCATTTCGATTCCGGTGCGGCCGATTGATTTACCTTCAATAATAATGGCGACTCCGCCTGCAGCGTTCAAATCATCAGGAAATTCCTCAAGGGTACTCTTGCTGTTTTTTAGCTGAAAATCGATATTCAGGCTGTCTATGGCAACCGGATGGCAATGAGGAATCAGGTGATGGGTTTGTTTTGACGCGAGCAGACCCGAGGCTCTGGCAATATCAAGCAGATTGCCTTTGGGCAACTGATTTTGCCGGATACGATCAATAATATCGTCCGGACAGCTTACAAAGCCTACTGCTCTGGCAGTCCGTAAGCTGACAGATTTGTATGTGATATCTCTCATTGTACCGTGCTTATTGTTCTATACCATCATTACAGGGAATCAAGTGCGCTGACCTCCAGATAGACAACTCCCTGCTCCACTTTTACGGGATATGTGCGTACGGAATATTCGTCTCCGTTAAGGTTTTGTCCGTTTTCAAGAGAAAAGGTCTTTTTGTGATACGGACAGGCTACTTTAGGAGTGCCGCACTGATCTCCGATCATTCCGCGGGACAGAATCATCTGTTTTTTGTGCGGACATTGATTGTCTATAGCAAACCACTGGTTGCGTCTGGTGTAATTGAAAATGGCGATCTGATGGCTGTTGTATTGAACACAACCGCCGCCATCGGGATGAAAGTCGGACGCATGGGCTACCGGAACCCAGACTTCGGTACAGGTTTTGGCTAACATGGTTTAAAATCGGTTAAATGGTTAGTAAATGCGGTTTTGGTTAGTTATGCTTATTTGTTCCAGTCGACCGGAATCTTCTGATCACGCATAGGCTGAAATGCGACGGAGGGATCTTTTTCCGGACTATTGATAAAGTGGCTGAAAAGCTTTCTTTTGTTTGTATCTTCCACTGCGTTTTTCCATTCACACTGATAGGTTTCGATGTGATAGGCCATGTCTCGTTCAAGCTCGTCTCCTATACCCAGTTTATCGTTTATGATTACGTCTTTCAGGTATTCCATGCCGCCTTCCAGCTTATTGAGCCAGGTTGCTGTTCTGGTCAGTGGTTCCGCTGTACGTATATAAAACATCAGAAACCGGTCGAGATATCTGATACATGTTTCCTTGTCGACATCAGAGGCAATCAGCCGGGCATGTTGCGGCTTAGCTCCGCCATTGCCGCATACGTACAGATTCCAGCCTTTTTCTGTAGCAATGATACCAAAGTCTTTGCTTTGTGCTTCGGCGCATTCTCTTACACAGCCAGATACGCCGCCTTTGATTTTGTGAGGAGCCCGGAGACCCTTGTAGCGGTTTTCGACTTCGATGGCAAGGGAAACCGAGTCCTGTACTCCGAAACGACACCAGGTTGATCCTACACAGCTTTTTACAGTTCTGAGCGATTTTCCATAGGCGTGCCCGCTTTCAAAACCGGCAGCAATCAGCTCCTCCCAGATGTATGGAAGATCGTTGAGCTGGGCTCCGAACATATCAATACGCTGGCCACCGGTGATTTTTACATACAAATCATATTTCCGGGCTACTTCGCCAAGGACAATAAGCTTATCTGCGGTAATCTCACCGCCTGCAATTCTCGGTACTACTGAATAGGTGCCACCTTTCTGAATATTGGCAAGAAAACGATCGTTGGTATCCTGAATAGTTGCCTGCTGAAGTATCTGCTCGTTCCAGATACTTGCCAGCAGCGAACCAATAGCCGGCTTGCAGACCTCGCAACCGTCTCCCTGTCCGTACCGGAGCAGCAGCTCATCATAGGATTTTATTTCGGATGATTTTATAATTCCGAAAAGCTCCTGTCTGGTATAGCTGAAATGCTCACAAAGCTCTTTCTTTAATTCTTTTCCGGAAGCAGCCAGCGTGGCTGTGAGCAGGTCGTTGAGCATAGGTACACAGCCACCGCAGCCTGTGCCCGCTTTGGTACATTTTTTAATCCCGGCTATATCGCTCAGCTCATTGTAGCTTACGGCATTGCATACGTCGCCTTTGGTTACAGCCTCACAGGAGCAGATCAGGGCGGAGTCAGGGAGCGCCATAAGCCCGGCTGACTGATCATCGGTTCCGGATGTTTTTGGCAGAATCAGGCTTTCCGGATCCGGCGGCAGCACTAGCTGGTTTTTGACAGTTTGCAGCAGCATGTTATAATCGGCAGCTTCGCCTACCAGTATGCCTCCGAGCAGATATTGACCATCATTGCTGACATTGATACGTTTGTAAGTGCCCTTGCTTTTATTGTAATAGGAAATGACTTTAGCATCCGGCTCCTGGCAGAAGGGATCTCCGAAGCTGGCTACATCCACACCAATCAGTTTTAGTTTAGTTGATAAATCAAAGGGAGCAAACGCCTTATTACCGCCGGTCAGGTTATCTGCCAGCACTTCAGCCATCTCATAGCCGGGGGCTACGAGGCCATAGATCATTCCCTGGTGCAGAGCTGACTCTCCAATAGAATAAATATCCGGATCAGAAGTCTGAAGATGGTCATTGACCTCAATGCCGCCGCGGGTTCCGGTGGTTAATCCTGCTTCTCTCGCGAGCTCATCGCGGGGGCGTATACCTGCTGATACAACAATTATATCGAGATCTATGGAAGCGCCGTTTTCAAAAACTATTTTTTCAACGGATTTTTCTCCTTCTATAGCTTTGGATGCCGTATTGAGATGCACTTTGATGCCGAGATCCTCAATTTTGTTTTTTAGCAGCTCTGCACCTGATTCGTCCAGCTGCCGGGGCATAAGCCTGGGAGCAAATTCTATCACGTGTGTTTCTACGCCCAGATCTTTAAGGGCTTTGGCAGCTTCGAGCCCTAGCAGACCGCCACCGATCACAGCGCCTCTGACCGCTTTTTGTCCAAGGGAATAAATAGCTTCAAGATCTTCTATCGTTCTGTATGGCACCACTCCCGGTTTGTCAATTCCTGCTACAGGTGGTATGAAACAGGATGAACCGGTTGACAGGATGAGCTTATCATAGGTCAGTGACTGTCCTGATATGGTTGTAATTTTCTTTTCTGCTGGCAAAATGCCGGTTACCTGCTCTCCTGTGATTAACCTGATACTGTTCTGTTTGTACCATCCTGCCGGAGCCATGAGCAGGTCTTCGGCCGATTTGCCGCTAAAATACTCTGACAGGTGAACTCGGTCATAAGCGGGGCGGGGCTCATCCCCAAAAACAATAATTTCGTATTGAAGATGTCCGCCTTTACTGACCATCTTTTCGCAAAACTTGTAACCAACCATGCCATTGCCTACGACAATAATTCTTTTTCGTGCTGTTGAAGTATGTTCTGAGTTCATGTTTTGTCCCGATTAAAGTTCGTATTCAAACATAGTAAATATTTTTCAAAATATGAGTAAAAATACGTAATTTAAATTTGAAAAAATTTACGTATTTATTCCAGGGGATATTTGTCAGGGAGTTTAAAATGATAAGAATATTAATGAAATTGGACAGTTGCTCCTTGGAATTATGCGTAATTTCGGATATCTTATTAGTTATTATCAGTAGTTAATGAATAATCAGGAAAAGAAAGAAATCGGTAAAAATACCGGAAAATCTTTAAGTAAGTTGTATATTCTTGCGCTTTCTGCAGTAGCGGTTTTGACAATTGCAGGGCAGGTGCTGATACAAAGGGCGATTAGCTCTCAACAATCAGATTCACATGTGATCAATCTGGCAGGAAGTCAGCGTTATCTTAGTCAGCAGATTGTGAAGTTTAGTATTCTGATTCATAAAGAAATCGAGCATCAGGATTATCCGGCAAAAGCCGGGCAGCTTCTTAAGTACATTCATATGTGGAAGAAAGGGCATTGTGGTTTGCAGTTCGGTGACAAGGCTCTTAATCTGCCGGGGGAGAACAGCGCGGTGATTACCCGTATGTTTGAAGAAATTGATCCTTTTTTTGAAAAAATAGCCGAAAGCGCAGATAGTATTGTTGTACTGGCTTCTGGCGGAGCACCGGATCACAGGAAGATGGGAGAGCATGTACAGAATATATTACAGAATGAAGATGCCTTTTTTAAGGGAATGGATCGTATTGTACATCAATATGATCAGGAAGCAAAGGCAAAAGTGGCTTTTCTTAAAAAGGCAGAATATGTACTGGTGCTGGCAACGCTTATAATATTGCTGCTGGAAGGCTTGTTTATTTTCAGGCCTGCTGCAAAAAAAATCAAAGAAACGATTCGTGATTTGACTGAGTCAGAAGACAGGTCAAACCAACTGGCCGCAAAGCTGAAAATAGCCAATATGAACCTTCAGAAATCACTGAAGGATCTCAAAGATGTTAACTTTGCAATGGATAAGGCAACTATACTTGCCAAAACAGACCGCTACGGAATTATTACGTACGTGAATCATAAGTTTTGCCAGATTATGCACTATGAAGCTTCTGAGCTGATCGGGCAACGATTCAATCTGGTGAGCAGTCACTATCACAGCAAGTCTTTTTTTGATCGCATGTGGGAGCAGATATCTGCCGGAGAAGTGTGGAATCACGAAATACAGAATAAGACCAGAGAAGGAACCAGTGTCTGGCTGGATGCTACTATTGTGCCTGTTCTTGACAATCAGGGAGTGCCGGAAAGCTATATCGCCATATATTCGGATGTGACGGCAAGGTTCAGACAAAGCATTAATGAACAGAAGATTCGGTCATCATCCATTATTGATGGTCAGGAAAAAGAACGGAAAAATATAGCCCGAGAGCTTCATGACGGACTCGGCCAAATGCTGACCGCGCTTAAGTTTAATTTTGAAGGAATAAAAGGAGGAAGAAGTAAATCGGAGCAGGAAAAAATTGGTGAGATCAGAAAACAGATCAGTGATACGATTCAGGAGACCAGACGTATTTCCTTTAATTTGATGCCCAGTGTATTAAATGATTATGGGTTGCTGCCGGCAGTAAAGCATCTGGCTGATCAGGTTGCCAGATATCATCAGATAGAGGTGAGTGTTGAGAGCGACTGGAAGAGCGAGCGTCTTGGCAGACAGATAGAGACCAATCTTTATCGTATAATTCAGGAAGCCCTGAACAATGCTGTGAAATATGCAGAAGCGGATCAGGTTTTTATTGCTATCGACCGGCTTACAGATTGTCTTCGTCTTGAAATAACAGACAATGGCAAAGGGTTTCTTGTGAAAGAAGCAGACCGAAAGAAAACAGCGGGGTCCGGCAACGGAATTACGAATATTCAGGAACGCACGGATCTGATTAACGGAGAATTTCAGATTAAAAGTGCTCCGGGACACGGAACGAGAATTTTGATCAAGGTGCCATGTGGGGTATTGGTTTGAGATGATTGTTATAGAATATATGTATATTTAAGGCATGGAAAAAGTAAATATTGTTCTGGCAGATGACCATAGTATCGTAAGAGACGGAATAAAGTCAACGCTCAGCAGTGAGAAAAGAATCAAAGTGACAGGAGAGGCAGCTAATGGAGCAGAAGCAGTACAGGTTATTTCAAAGCTTAATCCGGATGTAGCGATTGTTGATATTTCCATGCCGGAAATGACCGGTATTGAAGCAGTTCGTAAAATTACGGAAATGAAGCTCCCGACCAGGTGTCTTATTTTATCCATGCATGACAAGGAGGAGTATGTGATGGAAGCGATTGAAGCTGGTGCTGCGGGATATTTGCTCAAGGACACGGAACGCGAAGAATTTATTAAAGCGATATATGCTGTGGCAAAGGGAGAAAAATACTTCAGCACAACAGTGTCCGGGATACTTGTCAACGGATATTTGCATAAGGTAAAATCCGGTAGAGTAGGAGGGAGCTCGGTAGAAAGCGGTTCGGATGATGCCAACCTTACCAGGAGGGAACGTAATATATTGAAGCTGGTTGTAGAAGGTAAGAATAATAAGGAGATTGCTGAACAGCTTGCTATAAGTATTCGGACTATCGAGACTCATCGTGGCAATATCATGAAAAAAATGAAAGTGAAAAATGCTGTTGAAATGGTGAAGAAGGCAATTTCTGAAAGACTGGTATAGAAATCGCGGATGGGACTGTGGTTCTTGCAGAGCCAGTTTTCCCTGTTTTTTGATTAACTCTCATTATAGTAATGCGATAGTTGTATTTTTTTACCACAACTGACCGTGTGTCATCTGATGCCTTTCTTTTTTTCTTTTGCTGATAAGCAGGCAGCACCGATATCAATCCATTCTTGTGCCTGATATAATTTGAATTAATTGCATGTATTTTATTTTAACTTATACTTTTCTTCTTTTTTAATTTTTTTACGTAAAAATACGTACGTTTTAAATTTTATTTACTTACTATTGTGATAAGTAAATACACTTGTTTTATTTTCACTCAAGCAGGCCCATGAACAGAATCTTATCAATGAATCTGCTGATTATCATTCTCGTCGGATGGTATACAGCGAGTGCTCAGGTAGAACTGGGAGCACAACTACGCCCGAGAGCGGAGTACAGACATGGTTTTAAGACGCCTATCGCAGACGGGCAGGATCCGGCTTTTTTTACGGAACAGCGGTCCAGAGTTTTGATGGCTTATACCAGAAATCAGCTAAAAGTCGGACTTTCCGTCCAGGATGTCCGGATATGGGGAGAAACGGGACAGATTAATAAATCAGACGGGCTTACTTCTTTCCATGAGGCTTATGCAGAGTATGCGTTGGCAGAAGGCTTTTCGGTAAAGCTGGGAAGGCAGGAGCTGAATTATGATGATGCCCGCATATTGGGAAATCTTGACTGGGCGGCACAGGCAAGAAGTCATGATGCGCTTGTTTTCAGCTATACAGATTCGTTATGGAGCCTCCATGCCGGGGCTGCTTATAATCAAAACAGCTCTCCGCCTGAACCGTCCAAGCTGACAGATAACTTTTATCAGACAACGGCTTCTTTTGCTGTGCCTGGCGGTGGGTTACCCAATCCCAAACAATTATACTATCTCTGGTGGCAACATAATGCAGGAAAACTCAGGTATTCGCTGCTGGCACTTGGAACCGGGTGGCAGGTACAAAGTGATTCATCGGTCAATTTTATGTGGACACTGGGAGCTAATCCGGAGTATCGTATATCGGATAAAATGAAAGTTTTTCTGTCTTTCTATTATCAGTCTGGCAAAGACAGGCTGGATAATACGGTGGATGCGATGCTTGCATCTGCCAATTTTTCCTGTATGCTGTCACCCGGAGTAACTATGACCATAGGCGGAGATTATGTTTCCGGTAACAGACAGGATGCGGCAGCGGGAACTACCGGTGCATTTGATCCGCTGTTTGGCACTCACCACAAATTTTACGGATATATGGATTATTTCTATGTAGGCAGCCCTCATGGCAATGTCGGGCTGATCAACCCCTATATCAAAACATCTGTCAGGCTCTCTTCCAAATCTCAGCTTGCCATGGATCTGCATCAGTTTATGGCTGCAGTACCGGTAGCCGATCCTTCTGATGCAGCAACCAAACTATCCTCGTCAATAGGTCAGGAAATTGATCTTACCTATACACTCAAACTCAGTCCGGGAGTGGTCGTGACCGGAGGCTATTCGCATATGCTGTATACTTCTACTATGGAGGCTATCAAAGGGGTTACTACCGACAGAACAGCCAACTGGGCCTATCTGATGCTTTCATTTAACCCGGGCATGTTTAAACTGTAAAGAAGAAACGATTTTATTAACCTGATAATAACCAAAATTATGCTAAAGAGACTATTGAATATTGGTATGTATGTCATGGTAGCAGGAATAGTACTATCCTGTGGCGGCGGAGCAAACCAGCCGGAGACTGATGTGCGGGTAGCAGGTGTGGAGCCATCGGGTCAGCCTGAAAAAGATGAGCTTCGTCTGGGATTTGTAAAACTGACAGATATGGCTCCTCTGGCAATCGCCAGGGAAAAAGGCTTTTTCGAAGATGAGGGCTTATATGTAACGCTAACGGCTCAGGCTAACTGGAAGGTATTGCTGGATGGTGTGATTGCCGGTGAGCTGGATGGTGCTCATATGCTTGCAGGGCAGCCTATCGCGGCAACGATTGGTTTCGGAACCAAAGCGCATATTGTAACTCCTTTCAGTATGGATCTGAACGGAAATGGTATTACCGTGTCGAATGAAGTCTGGGCGCTCATTAAACAGTCCCTGCCTCAGAGTAACGGAAAACCGGAGCATCCGATTCGTGCCGAGGTGCTGAAACCAGTCATTGAGCAGTTCAGGAAGGGAGGCAAGCAGTTTCGGATGGGGATGGTGTTTCCCGTATCCACGCATAATTATGAATTGCGCTACTGGCTGGCTGCTGGTGGGATTCATCCCGGATATTATACTTCCGGAGATGTAACAGGTACAACGGACGCTGATATTTTACTTTCGGTGACTCCGCCTCCTCAGATGCCTGCAACCCTTGAAGCAGGAACAATCAACGGGTATTGCGTAGGAGAGCCATGGAATCAGCAGGCGGTTTTCAAAGGCATAGGAGTACCGGTAATTACGGATCTGGAAATCTGGAAAAATAATCCGGAAAAAGTGTTTGGCATGACCAGGGAGTTTGTTGACAAGCATCCGAATACAGTCATCGCGCTTACTAAAGCGCTGATAAGAGCTGCTAAGTGGCTGGATGAAGACAATGGAAAAAACAGAGCGGAAGCTGCGAAAATTCTTTCCATGCCAGAGTATGTCGGCGCTGACTACGACGTGATTGCCAATAGTATGACGGGAACTTTTGAGTATGAAAAAGGAGATAAACGGGCTCTGCCTGATTTTAATGTTTTTTTCAATTATCACGCGACCTATCCTTTTTACAGTGACTGTGTATGGTATCTTACACAGATGCGCCGCTGGGGACAGATAGAAGAAGCAAAAAGTGATGAGTGGTATGCGGCAACTGCCAGACAGGTTTATTTGCCGGACATATGGCTGAAAGCGGCACAGGCGCTGATTGCGGAGGGCGTTTTGAGCGAAGATGACATTCCGAAGGGTGACGGTTACAAGCCGGTGGATAATGGGTTTATCGACGGCAAGAGCTATGATGGAAAACAACCCAATGCCTATCTGCAGTCTTTTTCAATTGGTCTGAAAGACGGTCGGTTATAATCTGATATAAAGCAAATTTTGAGTTTACGTTTACAGATATGAAAGATAAACTTATTCTAACGCTGACACGCTCCGGTATGGGCTGGTCTGTACCGGTAGTGCGGATTTTCTCGGGAGAATTTACGAAAGAGCAATTTCTCCAGCTTTGGAAGAATCAGGGCATTCCTGTGGTGTCCATTGCGATATTTCTGCTGTTGTGGGCTTACGGAGCTTCCAAAGTAAATACCAGCCTGGGGAAAATGCCCGGGCCGGTTGAAGTATATGCTGCCGCGCAAAATCTCTGGCGGCAGCATCAGGAGGAGCGGATAAAGGAGGTTCAGTTCTATCAGCGCCAGGAAGAGCGAAACCGTAAACTGCTGGCCGGCAATCCGGCACAGGTGGTTAAGGTGCGTGAGTATACCGGAAAACCAACCTATATCGATCAGATCAGAACCAGCCTGCTTACTGTTTTCGCGGGTTTTACCATTGCGACCATGGTGGCAGTGCCTTTGGGGATTGTATGTGGGCTGAGCAGAACTTTTATGTCGGCTCTCAACCCGCTTATACAGGTATTTAAGCCGGTATCTCCGCTTGCCTGGCTTCCGATAGTGACGATGGTGGTGAGTGCGCTGTATGTATCCGGTGATGGATGGCTGGCAAAATCGTTCATCATTTCCGCTATTACGGTGGCATTGTGTTCACTCTGGCCAGGGCTCATTAATACCGCGCTTGGGGTCGGGTCTATTGACAAGGATTATATCAATGTAGCAAGAGTGCTGAAGCTCGGTCCATTGGAGAAAACGTTTAAAATCGTTTTGCCGGCATCGCTGCCATATATTTTTACCGGTCTTAGAATTTCATTGGGAGTAGGCTGGATGGTGCTCATTGCCGCAGAAATGCTGGCCCAGAACCCCGGTCTTGGAAAATTTGTCTGGGATGAATTTCAGAATGGCAGCAGTCAGTCTCTTGCCCGTATCATGGTAGCAGTATTTACGGTTGGTATTGTAGGGTTTATGCTCGATCGTGTTATGGTAGCACTGCAACGGCTGGTTAGCTTTGATAAAAACCTGCAGACAGCCTGAGGCAAAGGTCAGGTTTAAGGAGTGGAGAAGCTTAAAGATCAACGCTGAAAGGTTGCAGCGAAATGGGGCTGAGCCTTCGGTTTTGAACTGCTTCCTTCTTAACGAGGATGTTGCTTGTAAATTGATAGATAGCAAAGTAAGTACCTGATACTATAAACAGATTATAACTATGGCTTTTCTGGAACTGAACAATGTGAGCAAAGGATATGGTACCGGCAGTAAGCGTACCTCCGTGCTGAAAAATATAAACCTGCATGTGGAGGAAGGAGAGTTTCTGGCGATTGTGGGCTATAGCGGAAGCGGTAAATCAACGTTGATCAATCTGATCAACGGACTGATCAGGCCGGATGAAGGACAGGTTTTGCTGAACGGCAAACCAGTTCTTGAGCCGGGGCCGGACAGAGGTGTCGTTTTTCAGAATTACTCATTGCTTCCCTGGCTGACGGTCTATGGTAATGTGCTTATGGCGGTAGAAAAGGTTTTTCCTCAATGGACAAAAAAGCAGCGGGAAGATCATGTGAAAAAATATATTCATATGGTCAATCTGCAACACGCTATGGACAAACGCCCTTCCGAGCTTTCCGGCGGAATGAAACAACGTGTATCTGTGGCCAGAGCACTGGCAATGAATCCTTCTGTTTTATTGCTCGATGAGCCGCTGAGCGCACTGGACGCTCTTACACGCGGTACATTGCAGACGGAGTTGCAGCGAATCTGGAGTGAAGAAAAGAAAACGGTTATCATGATTACCAATGATGTGGATGAAAGCGTTCTGCTTGCAGATCGTATTGTGCCTCTCAATCCCGGTCCTGATGCCACTCTTGGCCCTGCTTTTCCGGTTTCCCTTCCGAGACCCCGGAACAAAACCGGATTGAATAATAATCCGGAGTTTAAAAAAGTCAGAAATGCTGTAACGGCTTATCTGATTGAGGCTGGAGAAACCCGAAAGCAGAAGAGTTCGGGCGCTTATGTGCTGCCGGATTTACGTCCGGTCGATTTGAGAGTAGGAAACAGTGTTTTTTTTAAATAAAACAGATCATGGTAGCGAATGAACAAAGAATGATGCTCAACTGCATCGATCTTGCAAAAGTATATCCTTCAAAGAAGGGAGATTTTACAGTGCTGAGTGATTTTAATCTGAAAGTCAGTCAGGGGGAGTTTGTATCCATCATCGGGCACTCCGGTTGCGGCAAGTCGACGGTGCTTTCCATGATTGCCGGACTAAATGAAATTTCCCGTGGCGGAATTGTTCTGGATGGGAAGCATATCGCCGGTCCCGGCCCGGACCGGGGAGTGGTTTTCCAGTCACCGTGTCTTTTTCCCTGGATGACGGCACTGGAAAATGTGCTGCTTGGAGTAAAGAAAGTTTTCCCGCATGCTACCAGAAAGCAGGCCGATGATATTGCCAGGTATTATCTGGATAAAGTTGGTCTGGGTGATGCTTTTCATAAACGAGCAGGAGAGTTGTCCAATGGCATGCAGCAACGGGTCGGAATAGCAAGGGCTTTTGCTCTGAAACCTAAAATACTGCTGCTGGATGAACCTTTCGGAATGCTTGACAGCCTTACCAAAAGCGAATTGCAGGAAGTATTGATGGAGGTCTGGACAAAAGAAAAGATTACGGCTATTATGGTTACCCATGATGTAGACGAAGCAATATTTTTATCCGATCGGGTTATTATGATGACGGGCGGACCATTTGCAAAAGTTGGCGATGTGCTTTCCATATATCTGGAAAGACCGCGTGAACGAAAAGCTGTACTGGCGCATCCGGACTACTATGATCTGAGAGGGCATCTTATTGATTTTCTTGAACAGCACTAGGTTTGAGTTGCTAATGCTGCAGCTTTTCGGGATAGAGAATATCTGTTTTTTTTGGTAGAATGCTTCGTTTGGGAGCAGGTTAGTTATAATGGTTGCCCGGATTGAATGATCCGGGCTTTTTTCAGATCAATAGGAGCTTTTCAATTCTATCCAGCCCTCATAATGCTGATTTAAAAGCTTATCGTAGATTCGGTAAAAGTAAATACCGTCATTCTCTCTTTTCCCCGGCTAGGAACTGGTATACGAATCATTTGCATAAACCCGTTTCCCCCACCGGTTGTATATTTCCACCTGAAAGCTTCTGGGTATTTCGGATCGAATCAAAAACGCGTCATTTCTGCTATCGCCGTTAGGTGTAACCAGATTAGGAATAAAAGGCCGGCAATCCACCGATTCGATCATGACCGAATCGGATGCTATAAAGCACTGATTGAACGCTTTGATGGTATATATCCCGGAAGCGCTTACGGTCAGTGATGAGCTGTTGGCAGCACCATTCCATGAGCTGCTATCAGCATTGTTTATTTCGGCGGTTATTACTGCTTCGGTGCCTTCACAAATAGTCTGCTGATTTGTGAGCTTAATTTCCGGTGGGTGGATCAGCGAGATACTGATGCGGTCATCCACCGGACACTGTTCTTTCGTCACGGCATTTAAGAAGTATTCGCCGGCTTTATTGACAGTAATGGATGCGCTTGTCTCTCCGGTATTCCAACGAAAACGGTCATAGTTTTCCACTCTTGATACGTGCAGGGTAAGCTCAGCTCCCTGGCAAAGCGATGTGCCCTGATCCGACTGGATAATTATTTCCG